>NZ_CP040443.1:3840564-5120753 GCF_005843885.1 Escherichia sp. E4742
AATCGCAAGGTGCACGTACTCGCGCGCTGGCCGATTTTAAATCGGGCGATATTCGTGTACTGGTGGCAACTGACATCGCTGCGCGCGGTCTGGATATCGAAGAGTTGCCGCACGTCGTCAACTATGAACTGCCAAACGTACCGGAAGATTATGTCCACCGTATCGGGCGTACCGGTCGCGCGGCAGCTACCGGTGAAGCGTTGTCGCTGGTATGTGTTGATGAACACAAACTGCTGCGTGATATCGAAAAACTGCTGAAAAAAGAGATCCCGCGCATTGCGATTCCTGGCTATGAGCCGGACCCGTCAATCAAAGCGGAACCAATCCAGAATGGTCGCCAGCAACGTGGCGGCGGCGGTCGTGGGCAAGGTGGTGGTCGCAGTCAACAGCAACCTCGCCGTGGGGAAGGTGGCGCAAAATCTGCAAGCGCGAAACCTGCAGAAAAACCATCTCGTCGCCTCGGCGATGCCAAACCGGCAGGCGAACAACAACGTCGTCGCCGTCCGCGTAAACCTGCCGCTGCGCAGTAATCTTTTGATGCCGGGCTATGCCCGGCATCAGGCTGATGACAAACGCAAAACTGCCTGATGCGCTACGCTTATCAGGCCTACGTGAAATCTGCAATATATTGAATTTCCATGCTTTTGTAGGTCGGATAAGGCGTTTTCGCCGCATCCGGCATTTCACAACAAGCACTTGTCAGCAATTTGAGAACGCGGAAAAAAGATTTCTCTGTTTTACCGCCCATAAGCCACCCGAGACGTTACTTTTCTATAGCCAATTGTTCGCGCAACTCCATTAAAAGGTAGCCCAGTCGATTCTTGCCCTTACCATTACCACCGTCTCCCCAGTAAGCATCATTTTCCGTATGCTCAACCAGTTTTGCGGACGCTGTTGCCAGTAAGAGCACGCGCAGTTCTGCATGCTGTTCGAATTTAGCGCGAAGAGCTTTACGCATCACCTGTTCTTTGACCGACTCCCAGTTTTTACGCAGAGGCTTAGAACGATCGCGACCCAAGCGTGCGGCGACCATGGGGGAAGAAACCCGACGGATCTCTTCGCGGTATTTTTCATCAAGGAATTTTTGTGCCTGGAAATAGTGTTCTGAGGTGGGCCAGGTTTTCCCGTCAACCTTAATGGGCCAGGCGGCAAAGTTAGAAAAATCACCGTAGTCATCGCCGGTGTTGTAGAAATTTATGGTGGTGTCTTGCATGACGTGTTGGGTCCTTTGTGTTCGAACGGGCATTAAACCGCATTATGTTGGTTGTTATTGCGAGCCGCTTTCCAGAAACAGAAAAACCATTACCCCTGAAAACCGAAAAATGCCACAATATTGGCTGTTTATACAGTATTTCAGGTTTTCTCATGGCATTAACCGCCGCGCTTAAAGCGCAAATCGCCGCCTGGTATAAGGCGCTTCAGGAACAGATCCCCGACTTTATTCCCCGTGCGCCGCAGCGGCAGATGATTGCGGACGTCGCCAAAACGCTGGCCGGAGAAGAAGGGCGGCATCTGGCGATTGAAGCCCCCACCGGCGTTGGGAAAACGCTCTCCTATTTGATTCCCGGCATCGCCATTGCCCGCGAAGAGCAAAAAACGCTGGTGGTGAGTACCGCCAACGTGGCGTTGCAGGATCAGATCTACAGTAAAGATTTACCGCTGCTGAAAAAGATCATTCCCGATCTCAAATTTACCGCCGCTTTTGGGCGTGGGCGCTACGTTTGTCCGCGTAATCTGACGGCGCTCGCCAGTACTGAACCCACGCAACAGGATCTGCTGGCGTTTCTTGACGACGAGCTGACGCCGAACAATCAGGAAGAACAAAAACGTTGTGCGAAGCTGAAGGGCGATCTCGACACTTATAAATGGGATGGTCTGCGCGATCATACTGATATCGCCATTGATGATGATCTCTGGCGTCGTTTGAGTACCGATAAGGCCAGTTGTCTTAACCGCAACTGTTATTACTATCGCGAATGCCCGTTTTTTGTTGCCCGTCGGGAGATTCAGGAAGCAGAAGTGGTGGTGGCAAACCATGCGCTGGTGATGGCGGCGATGGAAAGCGAAGCCGTATTACCTGACCCGAAAAATCTGCTGCTGGTGCTGGACGAAGGTCATCACCTGCCGGACGTGGCGCGGGATGCGCTGGAGATGAGCGCCGAAATCACCGCACCGTGGTATCGGCTACAGCTGGACTTGTTCACCAAACTGGTCGCTACCTGCATGGAGCAGTTTCGCCCGAAGACGATCCCACCGCTGGCGATCCCTGAGCGTTTGAATGCGCATTGTGAAGAGTTGTATGAGCTTATCGCCTCGTTAAACAACATTCTCAATCTCTACATGCCTGCCGGGCAGGAGGCAGAGCACCGTTTTGCGATGGGCGAACTGCCTGATGAAGTGCTGGAGATCTGCCAGCGGCTGGCGAAACTCACCGAGATGCTGCGTGGTCTGGCGGAGTTATTTCTTAACGATTTAAGTGAGAAAACCGGCAGCCACGATATTGTGCGTCTGCACCGTTTGATTTTGCAGATGAACCGCGCGCTGGGGATGTTTGAGGCGCAAAGCAAACTCTGGCGGCTGGCTTCGCTGGCGCAATCTTCCGGTGCGCCAGTGACCAAATGGGCGACGCGGGAAGAACGCGACGGGCAGCTGCATCTCTGGTTTCACTGCGTGGGGATCCGCGTTAGCGATCAACTGGAAAGGCTGCTGTGGCGCAGTATTCCGCACATTATTGTCACCTCCGCGACCTTGCGATCGCTGAACAGTTTTTCGCGTTTGCAGGAGATGAGCGGGCTGAAAGAGAAAGCGGGCGACCGCTTTGTGGCGCTGGATTCCCCCTTCAACCACTGCGAACAGGGCAAAATTGTTATTCCCCGGATGCGCTTTGAGCCTTCCATTGACAACGAAGAACAGCACATTGCTGAAATGGCGGCGTTCTTCCGTGAGCAGGTGGAGAGCAAAAAACACCTCGGTATGTTGGTACTGTTTGCCAGCGGGCGTGCGATGCAGCGGTTTCTCGACTATGTGACGGATTTACGGTTGATGTTGCTGGTGCAGGGCGATCAGCCTCGCTATCGCTTAGTTGAACTGCATCGCAAACGCGTCGCCAACGGTGAGCGCAGCGTACTGGTGGGCTTACAGTCTTTTGCCGAAGGGCTGGATTTAAAGGGCGAGCTGCTAAGTCAGGTGCATATCCATAAAATTGCCTTTCCACCTATTGACAGCCCGGTGGTGATCACCGAAGGGGAGTGGCTGAAAAGCCTCAATCGCTATCCGTTTGAGGTGCAAAGCCTGCCGAGCGCCTCGTTTAACCTGATCCAGCAGGTCGGGCGTTTGATCCGAAGCCACAGCTGCTGGGGGGAAGTGGTGATTTACGATAAACGCTTGCTGACCAAAAACTATGGCAAGCGACTACTGGATGCATTACCGGTATTTCCGATTGAGCAACCGGAAGTCCCTGAAGGTATAGTTAAAAAGAAAGAAAAAGCGAAATCCCCACGTCGTCGGCGGCGTTAATGATGTGAGTCAGGTAAGGAGTCGTAAATGGACTATCGCAAAATCATTAAAGAGATCGGGCGCGGGAAAAACCACGCGCGCGATTTAGACCGGGATACTGCGCGCGGTCTGTATGCCCATATGCTCAACGGTGAAGTCCCTGACCTTGAGTTGGGCGGCGTATTGATTGCGCTGCGTATCAAAGGGGAAGGGGAAGCAGAGATGCTCGGCTTTTACGAAGCCATGCAAAATCACACCATCAAGCTGACGCCGCCAGCAGGCAAGCCGATGCCCATCGTCATCCCCAGTTACAACGGCGCGCGTAAACAGGCCAACCTGACGCCGTTGTTGGCGATTCTGCTGCATAAACTCGGTTTTCCTGTGGTGGTTCACGGGGTTAGCGAAGATCCAACCCGCGTGCTGACAGAAACCATTTTCGAACTGATGGGTATTACGTCAACGTTGCACGGCGGGCAGGCGCAGGCGAAGCTCGACGAACATCAACCGGTGTTTATGCCTGTGGGCGCGTTTTGCCCGCCGCTGGAAAAACAACTGGCGATGCGCTGGCGGATGGGTGTGCGTAACAGTGCGCATACCCTGGCGAAACTGGCGACGCCATTTGCCGAAGGTGAGGCGCTGCGTCTTTCCAGCGTTTCACATCCGGAATACATTGGACGCGTCGCGAAGTTCTTTAGCGATATTGGCGGACGAGCGCTGTTAATGCATGGCACTGAAGGTGAAGTTTATGCTAATCCGCAACGCTGCCCGCAAATCAATCTGATCGACCGTGAAGGGATGCGGGTGCTGTATGAAAAACAGGACACTGCTGGCAGCGAGCTACTGCCACAAGCCAAAGACCCGGAAACCACGGCGCAGTGGATTGAACGTTGCCTGGCTGGCAACGAACCGATTCCCCAGTCACTAAAAATCCAGATGGCTTGCTGCCTGCTGGCGGTGGGCGAAGTGGCAACCATTAGCGACGGCCTGGCGCGCGTTAATCAGGCATTTTAATTTTTCTCTCCGCCGGATGAGCACTGTCATCCGGCCTTTACCCCACCGCAATATGAAATTCCTGCATCTTTATTGACCTTCCCGCGTCTGGCGCGCAGCATAAAAAAGCAACAGGCATATAACATAAACAGGAGTTAACTATGGAAAGTGGTCATCGCTTTTATGCGCAGACGCTACACCGTTTTATTCAGGCTGTATTTCGTCAGATGGGGAGCGAGGAACAGGAAGCAAAATTAGTTGCCGATCATTTAATCGCGGCAAATCTGGCTGGGCATGATTCACATGGTATTGGCATGATCCCAAGCTATGTGCATTCCTGGCGCCTGGGTTCTTTGCAAATCAACCATCATGCCAAAATTATCAAAGAGGCGGGGGCTGTGGTCACGCTTGATGGCGATCGCGCATTTGGTCAGGTGGCGGCACACGAAGCGATGGCGCTGGGGATTGAGAAAGCGCATCAGCACGGCATTGCTGCCGTGGCGCTACATAACTCGCATCATATCGGCCGAATCGGTTATTGGGCGGAACAGTGCGCGGCGGCGGGGTTTGTCTCTATTCACTTTGTTAACGTGGTCGGTATTCCAATGGTTGCACCGTTCCACGGCCGCGACAGCCGCTTTGGCACCAATCCGTTCTGTGTGATTTTCCCACGTAAAGATAATTTCCCACTGTTGCTTGATTACGCCACCAGCGCCATCGCATTTGGTAAAACTCGCGTCGCCTGGCATAAAGGTGTCCCCGTGCCGCCAGGCTGCCTGATTGATGTTAACGGCGTCCCGACGACAAATCCGGCGGTCATGCAGGAGTCGCCGTTGGGTTCGTTGTTGACCTTTGCCGAACATAAAGGCTACGCCTTGGCGGCGATGTGTGAAATTCTTGGCGGAGCGCTTTCTGGCGGTAAAACGACGCATCAGGAAACGTTACAAACCAGTCCCGATGCCATTCTTAACTGCATGACCACTATCATCATCAACCCGGAACTGTTCGGTGCGCCGGATTGTAGCGCGCAGACCGAAGCCTTTGCCGAGTGGGTGAAAGCTTCGCCGCATGATGAAGATAAGCCGATTTTGCTACCGGGTGAGTGGGAAGTGAACACGCGTCGCGAACGGCAGGAGTTGGGGATCCCATTGGATGCGGGAAGCTGGCAGGCCATTTGTGATGCGGCGCGACAGGTTGGTATGCCGGAAGAGACGTTGCAGGCTTTCTGTCAGCAGTTAGCCAGCTAAAAAAAAGCCCGTCCAGTGTCGGACGGGCAAACAAGGGTAACATAGGATCAATGAGGGTTAGAGCATATGCGTCTGTCGGCAAACAGACAGGGAAATACTTTTGCTGGATGTAGCGTAAACGCCATATCCGACCAACGGTTCGGATTTTGTAGGCCTGACAAGACGGGGTAGCGTCGCATCAGGCATCTGTTGTCGGATGCAGTGTAAACGTCTTATCCTACTTACGAATTACTTATAGATAACCGCAGTTCCGCTTAATTTATTGTTGTTGGTGGCGGAAGTAATGCTGTATCCACTAGCCCCAGCAGCTGCAGCTTTCTCAGCCAGTTTCGCTTCCAGGGCATCGAGGGTGGATGCGCCATCGGCAGAAACTACGCCGATTTTGTTCATGCTCTGTGCCTGGGATGCCGTTACCGGTTCCGCGGCAAATACGCCAAATGACAGAGTTGAAAGAGCCATAGCAGCAACAACAGTATTGATAGTTTTCATAATTAATCTCTCGCAGGTGATTTTTGTTTAAGTGACGTTGTTTCGTCGATGTGATGAGTATCACGTTTTTTTACGAGAGATAAAATCGAAGAGAATTGACCGCCTTGTTCAAATAAATTGATTGATATCTAACATATTGATAAACCATTTATTTGTTGTACTTATGGACCCGTTTTATATCGCATGGTAGTCACGGCAGCGTTAAAGGCACGGAATGCCACGCAAAATACAAATTATACTCGCTATACATTCCGCCTGTTGCAGTTAACGTAACTGGCTGTCTTTCGAACCTCTGCGATTATATCCTGTATAAGCTGGTTTTTGTAAATCTTTCTCCTGCTGACAATGAATGCATAAGCGCACGCCAGGAATGGCTTCCCGACGGGCCTGCGGGATGGGGGTGCCACACTCTTCACATTCATACAGGCTTTCGCCACGCGGAATTTCACCCCGAGCGCGAGCGATCGCATCTTCAATTGTACTGTTGATCTGTTCGTTGACGGCGTCATCGTTAGCCCAACCGGATGCCATATCGTCCTCCCCATATCAATGCTTGTACAGTTAAGTGTAGCTAATATAGGATCGAACTCGGGCAGTTCAAGCATCAGATCTCCGACCATTCCCGCAGCAGATTATGATAAAGATTGAGCAGCGACAGGATCTCTTCACTTTCACCGTAGCGGCTTTTCAGCGACTGAATATTGTTGTCCAGTTCAAACAGCATGGCGCGCTTTTTATCATCGCGGATCATCGACTGGATCCACATAAATGATGCCACTCGCACGCCGCGGGTTACGGGTGTCACGCAGTGCAGGCTGCTGGAGGGGTATAACACCAGATCGCCTGCCGGAAGTTTTACCCGATGTTGTCCGAAGGTGTCATTAACGACCAGTTCGCCGCCGTCGTAGCTTTGTGGATCGCTCAAAAACAGCGTGGCAGAAAGGTCAGTGCGCATCCAGCCGTTTTGCGGGTGACTGCGTACTGCACCATCCACATGAAAACCATAGGTTTCATTGTTCTGATAGCGATTAAACAGTGGCGTGGAAAGGGTACGCGGCAAGGCAGCGGCAAAGAACAAAGCATGTTGGTTAACCGCGTTCAGCACCTCATTTTGCAATTCGGCGTACAGGGCGCTGCGGATATCAACTTGCTGATTGTTCTTAACTTGTGCGCCTTGTGCGCCGGTGGTGACGCGTCCATCAACCCATTCGGCTTGTTCCAGTTGTTCAAGAAAACGCGCGACGTCCTGTGGCGATAACACGCCGGGAATGTGGTACATCATATAGGTTCTCCAAAAAGTGGGGCCTACGCCCCACACCGATTTTTAACAGTCATGCCGGATGCGGCGCAAACGCCTTATCCGGCCTACAAAAGCATGCAAATTCAATATATTGCAGAGTTCACGTAGGCCTGATAAGCGCAGCGCATCAGGCAGTCCTGTTCTCGCCATCAACATTAGTGAGCCCTGCACCCCACATCTGAATCAGAAATGCATATTGGCGGTGAGCAGGAACGTTCTTGGTTCGCCCGGGTGATAACGATAGCCGCTCTTGTTGATCGAGGCGACGTAATCGGTATCAAACAGGTTGTAGACGTTTAGCTGGAAGTCGAGATTGCGATTAACCCGATATCCCAGTTTGGCATCGGCGACCCAATAACCTTCGGTAAACGCTGGCGTTCCCACCGCGCCGTCTGAACCTTTATGCATACTGCCGATGTAACGCGCGCCCGCGCCAACGGAAATATCATCAGTTGCCTGATATTGGCTCCATAAGGTAAAGGCGTGTTCCGGCGTATATGGCAGAGATGATGAACCATCCTGAGCCACATCCGCGCCATTTTTTATGGTCGCTTTTTGCTGGGTGTAGCCGCCAATCACCTGCCACGCGGGCGTGATATTCCCGGCCACGGATATCTCATAGCCTTCGACGCGTTTCTTACCGTATTGTGAGTAAGTCCCGTCATCGTTTTGCTCAACTTCATTTTCGATATCAGTACGGAACAGCGCGGCGGTAAGCAACAGGCGTTTATCCAGCACCTGCCATTTGGTGCCAATCTCAGTGGTGTTGGCTTTTTGCGGTTTAAAGTCGGTGCGGCTGGCACTGTTACCGCTGCCAGACTGCGCAAGGGCGAAATTACTGCCGCCTGGTGGTTGTTGGGAAATGGCATAGTTAATATAGACATTGCCGTTTTCCGTCAGGTGATACAGCGCCCCGGCTTTCCAGTTGACCAGATTGCCCGACTTGGCAGTGTCGACGGTGGTGACCGGAGAACCGTTTGCCACGCCAGCAGGGCAGGTGACTGCGCCGCGTCCACTGCCGCCGCAGGCGGTAGCACTGTCGTATTCAGTATGATAATTGTCCAGCCGAACTCCGCCGTTCAGCTCAAAATCACGGGTGATTTGCAGCGTATCGAAGGCATAAATTGCGAAGGTATCCGTCTGACCATTGGCGTTTGCGCCATTGCGCGTCAGGCCGCCGGGATGAATGCTGCTGTCAGGATGATAAATATTCACCGCCGGTAACGTCACCGGATTAACGCCGTAGTTGGTCTGCGTTTCACGGGTAAATTCCACGCCAGTACTAACATCATGACCGATAGAGCCGGTATAAAATGTGGTAGTCAGGTTGGTCTGGTTGGTGAGAATTTTATTACTCACATCTTTGGTGTTCGCCGTACGTGACCAGGTCCAACTATTCACATCGCTGGTGGGCTGGGTAATATTCGACGCCCCACCCATAATCGCCGTCATCAGGTAATCCTGCTTCACGCGCGACCAACGCGTAGTATTGCGAATGGTGGTGTTATCGTTGATGTCGTGTTCAAAACGCATGGTGGCGGTATCGGTGGTCGAATCGTCGTAATCGGAATCCGTGCCATAAAAGTTATGCGTATCTACTTTTCCGGAATGATTCAGTGCCGCCGTTCCCGCAGATGGGGCGGAATAGCCGGGCAAACCGATGGTCGGAATACCGCCGTCTGGCGTGTTGTGCTGGGTGACATGCAGATAATTAAGATACAAACGATTCGCTGTGCCAAGGCCAAAAGCTACAGAAGGGGCGACGCCGTAACGCTCATTTTTGACTTTGTCGCGTCCGGCATCGTGCGTTTTTTCGCCCATCACATTCAGACGCACCGCGGAGGTATCGCCAATCACCTGATTGACGTCCAGCGTGCCGCGGCGGAACCAGGCGCTGCCAATACTGGCGGAGGCGTCAATGCCGGAATCATTGCGCGGCTGCTTGCTGATCATATTGATCGAGCCCGTCGGCGCGCTGCGCCCGTAGTCGGTGCCGGACGGCCCTTTAATCACTTCGACCTGCTCAGTATTGAAGGTGTCGCGCGAGACGCTGCCGATATCGCGAATGCCATCAATATAAATACTGTTAGAGGTGTCGGCACCGCGCATATAAATGGCGTCGCCAGTGGTGGAGTTACCGTTCTCACCAGCAAAAAATGCGCCTACGCCGGGGACGTTTTTGAGTGCGTCGGTAAGGTTAGTCGCGCCCTGATCTTTAATCACCTGTTCGGAAATCACCGTCATCGTGCGGGTCGTATCCGCTACCGGACGCGAGAATTTCGGATCGGCAGATTGTTGTGGCGCATAAAGCGAAGGCGTTGATGCTTCGACAACCAGCGTGTCATCCGCGTTAGTTTGTCCTTCGGCGGCGAGTACCTGTGCCACAGGCGTGATGCCAATACAAAGACCGGCAAAGAACGTGAGCGAATGAAATTGTCTGGCAGGGAAATTGCGATTGTTTTCCATTTAGCAGGTGACTTTTTCTTATATGTTTAAGTTTTCACTGTCACGAGAAAGCATCTCTGCAGATGCGATGCCACTGTTAATCCCGTAATAGTGTTCGTGAAAGTGATAATAATTTTGATAAGCATTATCACTTGGCGCGATTTTCTATCACCCATTACGCGAAAAAGAAATACATTTATTTACATTGCGTTCATATTTGATGTTTTTTGATTACAAAACAGGCGAAAACTGCATCCAGAGGCGAATGCAGTTACGTTGGTGGGGTTATTTGTAGATGGTTGCAGTACCGAACATCTGGTCATTTCCGCCTGCGGAATTAATGACATAACCTTTCGCGCCTTGTTCGCGCGCTTTTTCTGCCAGTTTATCCTCCAGATCGCTTAGGTTTGATGCGCCAGTTGCTGAAACGGTACCGGCGGGCCGTAGCTGACCGCTGTCCTGGTTACTCAGAGGCTGCGCGGCATAAGCCGTGAAGGTGATTCCGCTCAGGACGGTGGCAATCAGTAGTGCGAGGCACTTTTTCATAATGACATCCTCAGAAATACAACGAGTAGTGCCTGATAAGTGTAGGTCGCCTGTGCGATGCAAATGACGCAAAAAATTGACAGAGATGTGCTTATTTTTTGAACGATATATTTTTACAAAATAAGACAAATCAATGACATGCATGATGCTGATTTTTATGGTGAATTGCTATAAGCCATAGTCATGTTAAGGTCTTTCGAAATGATAAACGCAGCCAGATATTTACCCTGTCGCGTTATGCGGGTATCTTACGCCGCTGCTTAAAGGAGAATGCTATGTCCGCCCAGAAACCGGGGTTGCATCCGCGCAACCGTCATCACAGCCGCTACGATCTCGCCACACTTTGTCAGGTCAATCCTGAACTCAAGCAATTCCTCACGCTTACACCCGCCGGGGAGCAAAGCGTAGACTTTGCCAATCCGCTGGCGGTGAAAGCGCTCAATAAGGCGTTGCTGGCCCATTTTTACGCCGTAGCGAACTGGGATATCCCGGACGGTTTTCTCTGCCCGCCAGTACCGGGCCGGGCGGATTATATTCATCACCTTGCCGATTTACTGGCTGAAGCAAGCGGAACAATTCCAGCTAATGCCAGCATTCTGGATATCGGCGTTGGTGCGAACTGTATTTACCCGCTGATTGGCGTACATGAATATGGCTGGCGTTTTACCGGCAGCGAAACCAGCAGCCAGGCGTTAAGCAGTGCGCAGGCGATCATCAGTGCTAATCCGGGGCTTAACCGCGCCATTCGTCTGCGTCGGCAAAAACAGAGCGGGGCGATTTTTAACGGTATCATCCACAAAAACGAGCAATACGACGCGACCTTGTGTAACCCGCCATTCCACGATTCCGCCGCTGCGGCACGGGCAGGTAGTGAGCGTAAACGCCGTAACCTTGGGCTGAACAAAGACGATGCACTGAACTTTGGTGGTCAGCAACAGGAGTTGTGGTGTGAAGGCGGTGAAGTCGCCTTTATCAAAAAGATGATTGAAGAGAGCAAAGGCTTCGCGAAGCAGGTGATGTGGTTTACCTCGCTGGTATCTCGTGGTGAAAACTTACCGCCGTTGTATCGTGCTCTGACGGATGTTGGCGCGGTGAAAGTGGTCAAAAAAGAGATGGCCCAGGGGCAAAAGCAGAGTCGCTTTATTGCCTGGACCTTTATGAACGACGAACAGCGTCGCCGTTTTGTCAATCGCCAGCGTTAAAGCGTTGGCTCCCCCGGCGGCAGCGGTTCTGCCGGGGCCGCGCCCGGAGCAGGAAGCACCTGATAAGTCTGCACTGGCGCGCGAACACCTGCTAGGTCGAAATGCTTTTTCACCTGGCTGTCGAGGGCAAAGCGTACCGTCCACTGTTTGAGTGGCAGGGTGGTGAACGAAACACGCAGTGTAAATGCGGTATTGCTTAAGCCGACAATCCCGGCAAAGTTCGGTTCACCAATAATCAGCCCGCGAATTTCTTCGTTTTCCATCAATTCCGCTACCGCATCTTTCAGTGCCTGATTGGCTTTATCAGCATCTTCATGGCGATCAACATCGTAATTTGCCACCACCGAACCAATGCCGCGGACGAAGTTAGCAAAGGTGGTTATCGAAGACCACGGAATGATGTGATACGCCCCGGTATCCTGACGCACGCCCACGGAGCGAATCGACATCCGTTCAACAGTGCCGGTCAACGGCCCGATAGTAACCAAATCTCCAGTGTTCATGCCGTTTTCAAACTGAATAAATACCCCGGTGATAATATCTTTCACCAGCGTTTGCGAACCAAACGAGATAGCCAGACCTAATGCCCCGGCACCTGCCAGCAATGGCGCGATATTGACGCCGATTTCCGACAACACAATCATGATGGTGATGGTACTGATAATCACCGCCAGCGCGTTGCGAAACAGCGTCAGCAGGGTACGCGTGCGGGCGCTGGGTAGCGGGCGGCCATGAATATCCGAAGCCAGCCGGTTTTCGATCAAACTGGCGAGCACCGTCCAGCCAACCGCCGAGAAGAAAAGAATGAGTGCGATACGGATCAGGATATCCACGGTTTTCTGCCCCGCGCCGTTTTGCAGCCAGTTCCAGAAATCGAACAATCCCCATGCGCTCAACAGCAACATTACCGCCACGCTGACTGTCAGAATACGCGCCGTTTTCAGCGCCGCCGAAAGCCAGCCATTCAGCCGTTTTTGCAGCTCCGGATAGTTACGTTGAGTATGTGGCGAGAGAGTGATGGTTTTCGCCAGCCAACGGGAAAACATACCGGAAACAAACGCCGCGATACCAATAATCGCCAGGCTGCGCACCGTTGCGCCCATCATAAATTTCAGGCTGTTTCCTGGATCGAACAACGAAAAGAAAAACAGCACGATAAAATAGGCGCTTGCCAGCCAGTGCCACACCAGCGCAAAGGCGCGGATAAACAGGCTGAAAAAGGCCAGCGAATGCTCCGCAAAGTTGAGCAAATGCTGGGTAATCTCTTTTTTATTACGAAAGATCAGGAACAACGCCCAGACGGTCATGCACAGCATAATGATGACGTTCGCCAGCGCGCCAATTTGTACATTCACCTGATTAGAGATAATCGGCACTGCCACAATCAGGCCATAACCTATCAAACTGCTTAACCAGCTAAGGCGGCGACTCCAGTAACGGGCGCTCTCGTCCTGAATCGTGAACGGGCGCAGCTCCGCCACGTTTGGGCAAAAAATCAGGCGTAGTACGGCTTTGAAAAATTCAATCAGGGCAAAGGCGTTGAGAAACAAACTTTGTTGGAAAGCGATGGTGCGACTGCCCGCATTCAGGTTGTCGCTTAATACCTGGCCGACAAATAATGTCAGCGCCAGTAACAGCAGGTCGATAATAAACGCTCCGATAATCATCGCCGGAAGCTGCAACCAGTTACTGCGCTCACGATTTTTTTGCCGCGCCCACTGGCCCATTTTGCGATACAGCGGCAGCGCGCACAGGCGAATCAGCCAGTAAAAACCAAACACTAAAACCGCTAATATTGAAAAATGGGTCAGCGCATTGCTGAAGGTTTGTGGATTAAACGGCTTATGCGGGGAGCCAGTAATATTGCGATAAAGTTGCCCGAAGCGGGCGGAAAGGGCTTCACCATAATGGCGGCTGACTTCGGTGACTTTTTGCAGCACGGTTTGCTCTTCAACCAGCGTCGGCGGCACGATCTTCGGTACCGGTTCAGCAGGAGGCGTGGCGGCGACGGTGCGCAACTGGTCGATCAACTCTTTACGTGAGGTGTCGTTATCCAGCACATCCGCCAGTGCGCCATAGGCCGCTTTTTTTTGTTCGATATCCGGTTCCGGGGCCGGTTCAGTCGTTGAGTCCGTTGTCGTTGTGGTTGTAACGCCGGGTATGGATACCGCGTGGGCAGGTGCGCCCAGTAGGCAGAAGAGGATGAACAGGATCCACCGCATGACTCCTCCAGTGAGAAAACAGAGCAAAAAGATAAGTATAGATGCTGGGGGAGGGGCGATTTTAAATGAGAGGAATCTGGTGTGCCTCCCTTTCGGGTGAAAGGGAGGAAGGGATATTAAGCAGGTTGCTGACAACGTGCGGGCTTTTTGCCGGATGCGGCGTGAACCCCTTATCCGTCCTACAAGTTCATGCAATTTTAATAAGTTGCCATATATCCTGTAGGCCTGATAGGCGTAGCGCATCAGGCAATGTGTCTTATTAAGAGACGTGCTGTAAAAATTCCTGCAAGCGCTGGCTCGGCGGATTCTTGATCAACGCCTGCGGATCGCCATCTTCCGCAATCCGTCCTTTGTCGATAAAGATCAGGCGCGAAGCTACTTTCTCGGCAAAACCGATTTCGTGGGTCACGATCACCATCGTCATCCCTTCTTCAGCCAGATCCTGCATAACCTTCAGCACTTCATGGCGCAATTCCGGGTCAAGAGCGGAAGTCGGCTCATCAAACAGCATCATTTTCGGCTTCACCGCCAGCGCGCGGGCAATCGCTACACGCTGCTGCTGACCACCAGAAAGTTCGGAAGGGTAGTGGTGTGCACGTTCTGCCAGACCGACTTTCGCCAGCAGTTCACGTGCCAGTTTTTCCGCCTCTTCTTTGTTCGCGCCACGCACGCGTAGCGGACCAAACATGACGTTTTCCAGCGCCGTCAGATGCGGGAAAAGGTAAAACTGCTGGAACACCATACCCGCTTCCTGGCGAATCAGGCGCTCGTCAACTTTCGGATCGTTAACCTTCAGACCATCGACAATCAGATCGCCGGAGGTTATCTCTTCCAGTTTGTTGATGCAGCGCAGCAGAGTCGATTTACCGGAACCGGACGGCCCGATAATCACCACGACTTCGCCCTGGGCAATATTCAAATCGATATTGTGCAGCACCTGGGTTGGGCCAAAGTGCTTGGAGACGTTTTTAAATTCAATCACAGGATTTTCATCCTTCTTTCCAGACGACGCAGAATAAAGCTCAGCACCAGGGTAATAATCAGATAGAACACCGCCACGGCGCTCCAGATCTCAAGGGCGCGGAAGTTACCAGCAATAATTTCTTGCCCCTGACGGGTCAGTTCTGCCACGCCGATAACAATAAACAGCGATGTATCTTTAATGCTGATGATCCACTGGTTACCCAGTGGCGGCAGCATACGACGCAGTGCCAGCGGTAAAATGACGTAGCGAATGGTTTCCCAACGTGAAAGGCCGAGCGCCAGTCCTGCTTCACGAAAACCTTTGTGGATTGACAGCACCGCTCCACGCGTGATTTCCGCAATGTACGCGCCGGAGTTGATCATGATGGTGACCACCGCCGCAGTAAACGGGTCGATGCGTAAGTCGTTAAACGCCATCGGCAGGGCGAAGTAGATAAACATCACCTGGACGACGATAGGTGTGCCGCGGATCACTTCAATAAAGACCAGCGCGACGTGGTTGGCTATCCAACCACCGAAGGTGCGTGCAAAACCTGCCGCCAGTCCGATAACCAGGCCGCCAGCCAGACCGAGGACCGAAATCCACAGGGTCATTTTGGCGCCTTCAATCAGAAGCGGAATGGCAGGCCAGATGGCACTCCAGTCAAACTGCATATGTTGTTCCTGTTACCGTGGTGTAAATACCCGAGCCAGAAGGCTGGCGGGGCGAAACGCTGGCCCGGTATGCAAAAGGCCACCGGGCCATAAATTAAAGGCAATCATTATTTCGGTTCAGTACCGAACCATTTTTTGTAGATTTCGTTGTATGTGCCGTTCTCGCGCAGGGTTTTCAACGCGCCGTTGATTTTGTCACGCAGCTCGTCGCTACCTTTCGGGAACGCAATACCGTATTGCTGTGCTTCCAGAGAGTCACCTACCGCTTTGAACTGACCGTTACCGGCGGTTTTGATGAAGTACAGAATGTTTGGTGTGTCGTGCAGGACGGCGTCTGCGCGGTTGGTACCCAGTTCCATATAGGCGTTATCGATGTTCGGGAACTGACGCAGATCTTTAGTTTTGATGTTTGCTTTTGCGTAATCAACGGAGCCGGTGCCGCTCTTCACAGCAACCACTTTACCATCGAGATCTTTCACGCTTTTCACATCGTTATTGTTGGCTTTCACCATCACTAACAGGCCGCTTTTGTAGTAGCCGTCAGAGAAATCGATCGCTTTTTTACGCTCGTCGGTAATGGTAATGCCCGCCAGCGCCAGATCGATGTTTTTGGTTTGCAGTGCTGGGATGATGCCGCTGAAATCCATTGGTTTCAGTTCGTAATCCAGCTTCAGTTCTTTGGCGATAGCAGCCCACAGATCCACATCAAAACCAACGTATTTGTCGCCCTGTTTAAATTCAAACGGAACGAAGGCGGTATCCGTCGCCACAACCAGTTTTTTATCCGCGGCATGAGAAGAAACCGCAAAAGCCAGGGTCAGTGCAGCCAGTGAAACTTTTAATACAGACTTCATAGCATTTCCTTTTTTCTATCCACGGGACGATCCCCTGCGTGACATTTACGTATATGAAAAAATCGTGCCAGTTTTACAACTCTTTGATTTTTATAGGAGCAGTAAAAACGGGTTGCACAATTTATGGGGCAACATCTCCGGTCTGCACCATATTGGGGCGCCAAAGTGGTGCGCAAAAATAGTGCACTCAACACATAGGTTATTTAGCGTAAATTCTGATGAAAAAACAATCTTTATGTAACGATTGTGTGATGTTGTTGATACAAGTATTTTACTTTGACCGACGGAGAAGGCGATGAGTTGCACTAAAAAAGTGCGTAGAGGCGGGCAGCAATACAAAACGGCCTCCTGTCAGGAAGCCGCTTTTATCGCTTACTTAAGTTTTGCACCATCTGAGATGGATTTATTCGATATTAGATTCGATAAACCACAAGAATTTATCCAGGTCGCGGGAAGCGGCGGTCAGGATATCTGCGGTGTCGTCATCTTTCGCTTCGCCAATCGCTTTGCGCACGTCGTTGGCAACAATCGCGTAACGGTCAGCCAGCTCTTTCAGGTGATCCTGAACGCTGTGGATGTCCAGCGGGTAGCTTTTCAGCGGGGTTTTGCTGTTAATAACTTGAGTGGTACCAAGGGCAACGCCACCCAGCTGCACTGCGCGCTCTGCCATAGTATCCAGGTGATCGGTCAGTGCGGTACGGAAACCATCCAGCATCTCATGTACGGCAATGAAGTTAGCGCCGCGCATGTTCCAGTGCGCTTGTTTGGTAATCAAAGAGAGATCAATAAACTGGATAACCTGGCGATTCAGCAACTCAACTGTCGCTTTCTTCTCGCTATCAGAGACATCGTTGCGGGTATAAAGCAGATTGGTCGCTTTTGCTTTGACTAATTTAGCGGTACTCATAATTTCATATCCTCTTGATGTTGTGTCCCAGTAATTAACGAGACTAAGTATAGCACCGCCCTGGTGTTCCGCTATTCTGGCTGTCCCTATCACACTAATAGCGGTAACAAGCGTGAAAAATAAAAACTATATAAATTCACATAGTTATGTATATTGCTGGAGACGATTCTTATTTTCTTTTTTACGCGAACTATTCACAGAGAATAGGTTTTGGGATAACAAGATATATAAAAAAGGAAGGGATGAGGAGTCGTGTAATATTCTGCATGGTTATGCATAACCATGCAGAAAGGTAGGTTTAATTAATATCTAATTCTTTAATTTTCGTCTCTTTGCGCGCTGTCAGCGTTGAGCCCATTGAGGCGGCAATAATCGCGCCGAGGGCCAGCAGTTGTATTGGCGCCAATGTCTCACCGAGGAAAATCATTCCGGAAACGGCAGCCAGTGCAGGTTCCATACTCATTAGCGTACCAAATGTCCGGGTCGGCAGACGGGTGAGGGCAATCATCTCAAGCGAATAGGGCAGAGCGGTAGAGAGGATAGCGACAGCCAGACCCAATGGAACAACCGACCAGTGCCAGAGCGCCTCTCCAGCCTGGAATGCGCCAATCGGCACGAAAATAAGCGCCGCAATCAGCGAACCGATAGCCACCGTCGCCGGGCCGTGTTCCGCACCGGCGCGTTGCCCACTTAATATGTAGATAGCCCAACAAGCACCGGCACCGAGCGCCAGCGCACAGCCGGTTAGGTCGACATGCGAAACATCCTGCCCCAGCGGCAGCAGGAACCACAGGCCGAGTACCACCAGCACAACCCAAACAAAGTCTACGGGGCGACGAGAAGAGAACAGCGCCACTGCCAGTGGCCCGGTGAACTCCAGCGCCACCGCAATCCCAAGCGGTACGGTCTGAATAGAAAGATAAAAAAGATAGTTCATTCCACCCAGTGAGATGCCGTAAAACAACAGCGGCAAGCGCTGTTCTTTGGCAAACCGCAGTCGCCACGGTTTAAAGAATGCGATAAGAATCAGTGTTCCCAGCGCCAGACGCAGTGCAGTCACGCCCGGTGCGCCAACCAATGGAAAAAGCGACTTTGCTAATGAAGCTCCACCCTGAATAGACGCCATGGCAACGAGCAATATGACTATCGGTAACCAGACCGGCATTTTACGTAATGTCCCTGGCATCCGTTCCCCCATAAATTTGTATAGTCAGGTAAAGCGAGGAGTGTACTGGATATAACTAAAACTGGTTGAGCATTTGTTGAAAATTTTTTCCCCGTTTTGACTAAAATGCGCCAGGATTGATTGATTCATCAGCTTGGTGATTAGGAATAATCTGGATGAACGGCAGTGAAAATATGCGTAATACTTACGCAGTTCACTGAAAAAATGATTTAAATTTAGATGGATAGCGGCATGTGGAAACGTTCTGTTACATGAAATGGCCCGTTAGACATCACAAATCGCGAAGAGTTTCCCATTAATTTTTGATATATTTAAAGCTTAGGACTTATTTGAATCACATTTGAGGTGGTTATGAAAAAAATTGCATGTCTTTCAGCACTGGCCGCAGTTCTGGCTTTCACCGCAGGTACTTCCGTAGCTGCTACTTCTACCGTAACTGGCGGTTACGCTCAGAGTGACGCTCAGGGCAAAATGAACAAAATGGGCGGTTTCAACCTGAAATACCGCTATGAAGAAGACAACAGCCCGCTGGGTGTGATCGGTTCTTTCACTTACACCGAGAAAAGCCGTACTGCAAGCTCTGGTGACTACAACAAAACCCAGTACTACGGCATCACTGCTGGTCCGGCTTACCGTATTAACGACTGGGCAAGCATCTACGGTGTAGTGGGCGTGGGCTATGGTAAATTCCAGACCACTGAATACCCGACCTACAAACATGACACCAGCGACTACGGCTTCTCCTACGGTGCGGGTCTGCAGTTCAACCCAATCGAAAACGTTGCGCTGGACTTCTCTTACGAGCAGAGCCGTATTCGTAACGTTGACGTAGGCACCTGGATTGCCGGTGTTGGTTACCGCTTCTAATCACTTCGGTGATATAAAAAATCCGCCTCTCGGGGCGGATTTTTTTATCTTAAGATTTGGGATCGAATATATCGGTTCCGAGATGGTTGTAATCCACCTTCTGTAACTGGAAGTTGGTGATGTATATTGGCCCGGCTTTCTTCTCGGAAATAAACGGGTAGTTGATGTTGATTTCCTGCGCTTTAATCCCCGTCCACTGTGAGAAAAAACCTAAGAAATCATTGGCTGAACGGCGGGCTTTAATCACCCGATGCGCTTTATCGTCGCTGGAAATGACCATAAAAGGCACCTGGAAATTCTGCTGATATTTATCATCGTGGGCCAGGTATTGCACTTCTTTTCCGCGTTCTTTAAAGGCTAAACCGTGGTCTGAAAAATAAACCATGGAGAAACTGCTGCCGCTGTTGCGTAACTGGTCGTACAGTTTGCGCAGTAAATCGTCCGTTTGCGTCATGGTGTAGAGATAGCACGACGTCTCTTTCGATTGCACAAAGGTTTCGTATTTGCCTTGTGTCCGGTCGCAGGCCTGCGGATGTGAGCCCATCAGATGCAAAACAATCAGTTGCGGCTGCGAGTGTTCTTCCGCCAATACCTGAGCGGTCATTGTCAGTAGTTCTTCGTCTTTAGCGTTCTTATCTGCTTCAAAATTACCGTTTTTCAGGAAGTGCACTTCATCTGCACGTTTAGCGATGCTGGCGATAGCCGTATCGTATTCGCCTATTTGCCCCTGATTAGAAAACCACCAGGTCTGGAATCCTGCTCGGTTTGCCAGGGTCACAAAGTTATCCTGAAACTGTGGTTTGCCATCGACTACGCGGTTAAGCGTTAAGCCAAGCGATTTTTGCGTGGAGCCACTGGCAGCAATGTAATCAGCGAAAATCAGACCGTTAACGCTGCTGGCAAACGGGGTGTTGTTCCAGTGACCGCCAAAGGCACCGAGAGCGTCGCGCCGCGCGCTTTCGCCAATGACCACCACATAAGTGTGATATTTTGGTTTAACCGCAGTGACTGTCCAGGTATCTTTCATTCCGGAAAGTTTCGCCATCCGTTCTTGCTCTTCAATCACCTCGTTATTGTTAACGATGACATCCTTAGCGAAACGAAATACCGGATAGCCAGTATCCTTCAATTTAAATACGCCGCCCCAGGCCAGGTTTTGAACCGGAGCGACAAAAAATGTCACCACGCTGAATACCAGACACAGGCTGTCGAATTTATTCCAGCGTGCTTTTTCATCCTCTTTTTTCCGCCTGATAGCAATCACGCCGAGCGCAAAAATAAATAAGCCGACCAGATAGCTATACCACGGGAAGATCGTAAGAATTTCGGTCGACTCTTCCATATTGGTGGAATGCAGCGCCAGCAATGTATTGAAGTTAGGCGCACCGTACGCCTGAGCAAAAGGAAAATAACAGGCCGCCACCAGCGAACAGACACCTATTAAGGTTTTTTGCACGCGCGGCAACATCCGCCATAGCAAAAGCAAAATGGCAGTAAAAGCGACGGTATAGAGGAAACTAAAGGGATAACCTAAACCAAGGTTAATCAATAGCGACTGTAAAAAGTAGAACGCAGTCCACGGGCTAAAAACCCGGCTACGGGAAACAAGCGATTCTTTAAGGGTTAAGTTCATATGCCACTATCGTAACAAACGCCATGTGCTTACCCTGGCGTCAAGGGTCAATACCTGCAAGAGTGCGTGAAGAGGGGGAAGGGTCCGCATCTGCGAGCCGCAATATACGCAGGGCTGCAAGAAGATAGAGCGAGCTGCCGTTCAGGTCAACTACTGAGGAACAAATCTTTTGCGAAGAGAATAGCAAATCCGATAAAAAGTGGGGTTTTTCAATCCAGAACAATCTATGCCTGCAATAAAGCAGGAGTAAAGCGGCGTACCGCGACGCCGCTATTTATCGGAAGGTTTATCTTGCTGCGGTTTGTTGTTGACCATATCGCACAACATCGAGAGCAGCATTAACCGTACTTTAAAGGGAGAGTGACTAAACACGCGCATACACCTCTTGAACTCATTCATAAGACCTCCTGACTTGCTAATCCCGTCGATCCATGAGGGATGATTGCATTACATACAGATATAGCACAGGCTATATTATATAGCTATTGCTAAAACGTTAAATTTTTGTGCCTTCGCAACTCTGGTTTACAATGTGCGCACGAAATGAGAACGCTATCCATGCGTCACCATAATGAGGAAGCACAATGAGTCGTCGCGCAGGTACGCCAACAGCAAAAAAAGTGACGCAGTTAGTGAACGTCGAAGAGCACGTTGAAGGATTCCGCCAGGTCAGAGAGGCACATCGCCGTGAACTTATCGACGATTACGTTGAGCTGATTTCTGACCTGATGATGGAGGTGGGAGAAGCGCGCCAGGTTGATATGGCCGCCCGTCTGGGAGTCTCTCAACCTACGGTGGCTAAAATGCTTAAGCGACTGGCAACAATGGGATTGATTGAAATGATCCCCTGGCGTGGCGTGTTTTTAACGGCGGAAGGAGAGAAGCTGGCACAGGAAAGCCGCGAGCGGCATCAGATAGTTGAAAACTTCTTGCTGGTATTGGGCGTTAGCCCGGAAATCGCCCGTCGCGACGCGGAAGGCATGGAGCACCATGTCAGTGAAGAGACGCTGGACGCCTTTCGTTTGTTTACCCAGAAACACGGTGCCAAATGAGTCTGCCTTTTTTACGCACGCTGCAAGGCGATCGCTTTTTTCAGTTATTAATTCTCGTTGGCATCGGATTAAGTTTTTTCGTTCCTTTCACACCTAAGTCCTGGCCTGGCGCTATTGACTGGCACACCATCATCACCTTAAGTGGCTTGATGCTGCTGACCAAAGGCGTCGAGTTAAGCGGTTATTTTGATGTGCTTGGGCGCAAAATGGTGCGCCGTTTTGCTACTGAGCGTCGACTGGCGATGTTTATGGTGCTGGCAGCAGCGCTGCTTTCTACCTTTCTGACCAACGACGTCGCGCTGTTTATTGTTGTTCCGCTGACCATCACGCTAAAAAGACTGTGTGAGATCCCGGTTAATCGGCTGATTATTTTCGAGGCACTGGCGGTGAATGCCGGATCGTTGCTGACGCCGATTGGCAATCCGCAAAATATCCTAATCTGGGGACGCTCTGATCTTTCGTTTGTCGGTTTTATTGCCCAAATGGTCCCGCTGGCTGGTGCGATGATGCTGACACTACTGCTGCTGTGTTGGTGTTGTTTCCCTGGAAAGGCGCTGCAATACCATACTGGTTCGCAGATGCCGGAGTGGAAACCTCGGCTGGTATGGAGTTGTCTGGGGCTGTATATCGTCTTCCTTATGGCGCTGGAGTTTAAGCAAGAGCTGTGGGGGCTGGTGATTGTGGCGGCGGGCTTTGCGCTGCTGGCGCGTCGCGTGGTGCTGAGCGTGGACTGGACGTTGCTGCTGGTGTTTATGGCGATGTTTATCGACGTCCATTTACTGACTCAACTTCCGGTATTACAGGGCGTGTTGAGCAACGTGAGTCATTTATCTGAACCTGAATTATGGCTGACGGCGATTGGTTTATCGCAGGTAATCAGTAACGTGCCGGGCACGATTTTGCTGCTGAATTATGTGCCACCGTCTTTACTACTGGCATGGGCGGTAAACGTAGGTGGCTTTGGTTTATTACCCGGATCGCTGGCAAATTTGATTGCGCTACGGATGGCGAACGATCGCCGTATCTGGTGGCGTTTCCATCTCTATTCAATACCAATGCTGTTGTGGGCGGCGCTGGTGGGATATGTTTTGTTGGTTATGATCCCGGCGGGGTAAGGTCTGACGAATAAAAAAGGCGGATTATGAGTCCGCCTCTGATTGTTGGCAATGTGCGCTTTGCTTATGCCGGATGCGGCTTAAACGCCTTATCCGGCCTACAAAATCAATATATCGCAGGTTCCGCGTAGGCCTGATAAGCGTAGCGCATCAGGCGGATTATGAGTCCGCCTTTGCTTTAAGTTTTAAAGATTAATTCAGACGAACCGGCATCCCGGAACGGTTTTGAATAGCCTGATCCAGAACAGCTTGGTCAACATCTGGCTGACCAGTCACTGTCTGCACGCTCTTCGTCAGAGTAATCGGTACAATTTCCTGACCTTCAAACTGGGCTTCGGTGGTAGACAGCGGGTTATGGACTTCAATATAACGGCTGCCGTCTGGCTCGGTAGTCGCTTTTACCGGCTCATCAATAAACTGCACGCGAGTACCGACTGGCACTTTCTCGAACAGGAATTTAATGTCTTCGTTACGCAGACGCACACAGCCGTGGCTTACGCGCAGACCGATACCGAAGTTAGCGTTGGTGCCGTGGATAGCGTACAGGCGACCGATGTACAGTGCATACAGCCCCATCGGGTTATCCGGGCCAGCCGGAACGACAGCCGGAAGCGGTTCGCCTGCTGCGCGGTACTCGGCGTGCATTTTGGCGGTCGGTGTCCAGGTCGGGCCAGCTTTCTTACGCTCTACTTTGGTGGTCCAGTTGATAGGTGTGTCTTTACCTAACTGACCAATCCCGATCGGCAACACGATAACGGTGTTGGTCCCTTTCGGGTAGTAGTACAAACGCATCTCTGCGCTGTTAATGACGATACCTTCATGCACGGTATCTGGCAGGATCAACTGCTGTGGAATGTTCAGTACAGTGCCGCCTTTCGGCAGGAAGGTATCCACACCAGGGTTAGCTTCCATCATGTTGGAAAGACCCATCTGGTACTCGGCAGCAAAATACTCCAGCGGCTGAGTGTTACCTTCAGGGATAGTGATCACCTGATTCTGACCAACCAGGCGACTCCCGTCGGTTGGCAGAGGATAAGTTACCGCAGAGGCGGTACTGCAAAAGCCGACAACAGCGAAGGCCGCTGCGAATAATGTTTTCAATTTCATATTCATGTTAAGCGAGATTTAGTGCCTGGCAGGCCATTAGGTTGAGAATATTAGAGTATTGGAAGCGCATTATATGTTCATTCCAGCTAACAGTGAAATCAGATGTGTACTAAATCACATTTTTTGCCTTTGGGAAGAGTGTAGACCTTAAGCGGGGGGCGGGATCTTCTTTCAGACTTATGGCATAATACGCGGTTTGTCATATCTCTTTTCAGGATACGCCTGTGTTAGTTTCCAGTAACGTCACCATGCAGTTCGGCAGTAAGCCGTTGTTTGAAAACATTTCCGTCAAATTTGGCGGCGGCAACCGTTACGGCCTGATTGGCGCGAACGGTAGTGGTAAATCCACCTTTATGAAAATCCTCGGCGGCGACCTTGAGCCGACGCTGGGCAACGTTTCCCTCGATCCGAATGAGCGCATTGGTAAGCTGCGCCAGGATCAATTTGCCTTTGAAGAGTACACCGTGCTGGATACGGTGATCATGGGGCATAAAGAGTTGTGGGAAGTGAAGCAAGAGCGCGACCGCATCTATGCTTTGCCGGAAATGAGCGAAGAAGATGGCTACAAAGTGGCCGATCTGGAAGTGAAATACGGCGAAATGGACGGTTACTCTGCAGAATCGCGTGCGGGGGAATTGTTGCTTGGCGTCGGTATTCCACTGGAACAACACTACGGCCCGATGAGTGAAGTTGCTCCTGGCTGGAAGCTGCGTGTGCTGCTGGCGCAGGCGCTGTTTGCAGATCCGGACATTCTCCTGCTCGACGAACCGACCAACAACCTGGACATCGACACCATTCGCTGGCTGGAGCAGGTGCTGAACGAGCGTGACAGTACCATGATTATCATTTCGCACGACCGTCACTTCCTCAACATGGTTTGTACCCACATGGCGGATCTGGACTACGGCGAACTGCGCGTTTATCCGGGCAACTACGATGAGTACATGACGGCCGCGACCCAGGCGCGTGAACGTTTGCTGGCCGATAACGCCAAGAAGAAAGCGCAGATTGCTGAGCTGCAATCCTTCGTTAGCCGCTTTAGCGCCAACGCCTCGAAATCTCGCCAGGCGACTTCTCGCGCGCGTCAGATTGATAAAATCAAACTGGAAGAGGTAAAAGCCTCCAGTCGTCAGAACCCGTTCATTCGTTTTGAACAGGATAAGAAACTGTTCCGTAACGCGCTGGAAGTGGAAGGTCTGACTAAAGGTTTTGATAACGGTCCGCTGTTTAAAAATCTCAACCTGCTGCTGGAAGTCGGTGAAAAACTTGCGGTATTGGGTACCAACGGCGTCGGTAAATCAACGCTGCTGAAAACGCTGGTGGGCGATCTGCAACCGGACAGCGGCACCGTAAAATGGTCTGAGAACGCGCGCATTGGTTACTATGCCCAGGACCACGAATATGAGTTCGAAAATGATCTGACCGTGTTCGAATGGATGAGTCAGTGGAAGCAGGAAGGCGATGATGAGCAGGCGGTACGCAGCATTCTTGGTCGTTTACTGTTCAGCCAGGACGACATCAAAAAGCCTGCGAAAGTGCTTTCCGGTGGGGAAAAAGGGCGGATGCTGTTTGGTAAGTTAATGATGCAGAAACCGAACATTCTGATCATGGACGAACCGACCAACCACCTGGATATGGAATCCATCGAGTCACTGAACATGGCGCTGGAACTGTATCAGGGTACGCTGATCTTTGTTTCTCACGACCGTGAGTTTGTAAGCTCCCTGGCGACCCGCATTCTGGAAATCACCCCGGAACGCGTGATCGACTTTAGCGGTAATTACGAAGATTATCTGCGTAGCAGAGGGATCGAGTAAGTTATTGCCCGTCACCCCGATACAGTCGGGGTGACGGGAGCTGATGACAAAGTAAAGTTGCCTGATGCGCTACGCTTATCAGGCCTACGCAGTCCCTGCAATATATTGAATCTGCAAGACTTTGTAGGCCGCATCCGGTATTAACAAAGCGCACTTTGTCAGCAATCTGAGCAACATACTTTCTTAACCTCACTTCCAATAATCCATCAACTCTTACACGTCCATGCCCAGTGCGCGCTTACCGTGAATGTTCAGATCATCCAGTGTGAAGCGGCCTTCCCAGTTTGCTTCATAATCTTCCCGCGGGAAGTCGCCCGGTGATGCGCCTTTTTCCAGCGCCATTTTGACTTTGTGTGCATAAGCCCGATTTTTCTCGCACATTGGCGCAGCAGGGATATACATCACGTTGCCCCAACCCTGTTGATTGTCTACTGGCGCGACGGAGTGAATCACATCGCAGTGCCACCAGACGGAATCCCCTGCTGTTATCGCGGGAATGGATGTCAGCGCTTTAATCAGTAGTGGATGCCATTTCTCTGAAATGGGCAGAACTTTGCCAGGAGCAACCCCGCACAGTTCATCGTCTGGTACGTCATCCAGCAGCGGGCGCAATAAAACATACGCCATCGCTTCCGGGATAGGCACCACATGCAACAATCCCTGACCCGATAACATATCAGAAAGCGCAGTCCAGCCTTGAAACGTGCGGAACACTGAGCACTTGGTCGTGTTATCCACCGTGTACTCTTCGACATCGGTCCGGTGTGCAGCATCCCAGGGATCGTAATCATCGAAATTACCATTGAACACATTGGCAAAAACGCGCTGATAAGCGGGCAATAACCACCGTTCCAGCGCACCAGAATCGGTATGTGCGCCCAGACCTTTAGATGTAGTACCTGGAGGACGGCGACGGATCCTGTCCGGGTAAATCACACTGATATCAGGATCAAACCACTGTTTGCCGTTGCTTTCAGACTTCCACAGGCGGTTCAGGAAAGATTGCACAGCAGCCATATTTTCGCTCTGCCGCGCTTGCATCTGTGCTTGTGACCAGTAAATGGGATAGATTTCGGGACGAGAAGCCTCCAGTGAGCCGAAAAAACTGTCGCCAGGGCCTTTATAAACATCATCAAAATGATTGATATCGAGATAATCGAGCATGGCACGATCCCACGCCAGCGCCTGCTCGCGAGGGAAATGACCTTTTATTACTGCACAGCCGCGACGTTTAATTTCATTGCGAGTGACATCGCTTACTGTACCTGCGGCAATATCGCTATAAGAAACTTCCGGCCAAACCGGCAACCCTTGCGCTTTTAGGGCATCGATTTCAGCAACACGCGTTTCGATTTTTGCAGAGAGTGTATCGAAAACCTGTTGTACATCACCGAGCTGTTCCCGCAGCGCAGCTTTCATTTCTCGGATAGCCGCTTTCGCATCTGTGGGCAGCGTCTCACAGGAAAAAGTCATATCAACCTCTCATCTTTCGTTCGAAAGTAAAATGATTACGATTGATACTTTAGGTTAAAAATAAGTTAACGCAAGATAAAGATCTTGAGTTACCGCACAAAGCGAGCAAAAAGGCGAGAGGCCGAAGTGGTCACTCCGGCCCGGGGGAAGATCAACTATTGAAAGGAGCGATGTTATCCAGCACCGCCTGAATTACATTCAGCGCGCCTTCATGATTATTGTCATCCGTAGCGTAATGAGCGATTTGTTTAATACTTTCAGCAGCATTGCCCATTGCAAAAGAGTAATGCGCCATTTTTAACATTTCGGCGTCGTTACCGCTGTCACCAATTGCCACCACATTTTGCGGCGACAAATCCCAGCGTTTTATCAACCGTGAAATACCGTTCGCTTTATGCAGGCCAGGTATAATCAGGTCAATAAACCCAAAACCACTGGTCACCGGTTTCATAATGCCGTCGAGTGCAATGTGCAGTTTGTCTATCACTAACGGGATTTGTTCATCCGGCAGGTTGAGCGAAAACTTGAACAGTACATCGTCAATGTCCTGGTAATCCTTTACAGGTTTCAGTCGATGGTAGTGTTTTGCCATCAGGGCGACAAAAGCTTCTGGCGCATTCTCGCTGATATAGGCGCTTTGCAGACCACAGGCGACAAAGTTTAGCTGTTTATCTTTCAGCAGTTCACCAATGACAATTTGCGATTCATGCCGGGTCAACTCGCCGTGAAACAACTGTTTGCCATGTTCGTAAACCAGCGCGCCGTTTTCTGCGACAAATGAGATTTCATCCTTTAGCTCAGGAAAGAAGGAAATAAGCTGATAATACTGATTACCACTGGCGACAACGAACTCAATACCGCGTTTTTTAAGTTCCTGATACTGCGCCATAAAACGCTCATGATTGTACGTTTTGGCGTCGTTTAGAAAAGTACCGTCCATGTCTGTGACGATAACTTTTACGCTCATAGAAGTGCTCCTGGCAATGAATGCAAACCGCCACAGTGTAATAACAATGTGACGCAGGGCACAAATTTATTTCGAATGTAATTGAGCGAGAAATTGATACTGTGAATGATATAGCCCGGCGACGGTAGCCGCCGGGCGGAAGAGTTACAGCATATGTTCGGTACGTGCGATGATATCGTCCTGTGCGTCTGGAGAGAGCGCGGTGAAGAAGGCGGAATAACCTGCTACACGCACCACCAGATCGCGGTATTGATCCGGATGTTTTTTCGCTTCCAGCAATGTTTCGCGGGAAACGATGTTGTACTGAATGTGCCAGCCTTTATGCACTTCGAAGAAGGTGCGCAGCAGGATCATCAGTTTCTGCTTGTCAGATTCGTTCTCCAGCGTCGCCGGGTTCAGTTTCTGGTTGAGCAACACACCGCCGAGAATCGCTGCGGTAGGCAGTTTACCCACCGAGCCAATGACCGCCGTTGGGCCGAGATGGTCGGTGCCGGAGGCCGGGCTTGCGCCTTCTGCCAGCGGGGTATGCGCTTTACGTCCGTCCGGCGTTGCCATAGTCTGCGCGCCGAATGGTACGTTGGCGGAAATAGATGATGTACCTGCGTAATAATTGCCGCCGATCGGGCCACGACCGTAGCGCGGGTTATGGTACTGCTTCAGTTCGTCGATATAGGTCTGATAAGCACGAGCCAGCAGCGTATCGACGCTATCGTCATCATTGCCGTACTTCGGCGCGCCGTTAATCAGACGCTGACGCAACTGCTCGTGAGTCAGACCATCGAAATCTTCCGCCAGTGCAGCAGCCAGTTGTTGCTGACCAATCGTGCCCTGTTCAAATACCAGTTTCTTCACTGCCGCCAGGCTGTTGCCGAGGTTAGCAATACCGACCTGCAGGCCAGATACCCAGTCATATTTCGCGCCGCCTTGCTTGATACTTTTCGCTCGCTCAATACAGTCATCCACCAGCGCCGAGCAGAGAATATCGTGCACGTTCTCTTCCAGCATGGTGTCGACGACATATTCGATTTCGATTGATTTGCGGGTGTAGTAACGGATTTGCGTATCCCACGCGTCCATGACTTCATCGAAGTTGTTGAAGTTACCCGCTGACAACGCTTTTTCTTGTGGCAGGAACACTTTGCCGCTGGTGGCATCACGACCACCTTCCAGCGCCGCCAGCATCACGCGGGCGAAGTTGATAAAGCTCATGCCGGTGCAGCGATAGCCCCATTTACCGCCGACTGCGGTTTCGATACAACCAATCGCTGCGTAGTCGTAAGCGTCCTGCGGTTCAATACCGAGTTTAATAAACTCCGGGATGACGATTTCGTCGTTGTTGAACGCAGGCATCCCGAAGCCGCAGCGGATCACCTGCACACAGGCATCGAGGAAATCGTTGCTCATTCCCGCATGGTAGCGCACGCTGAGGTTAGGCTGAGTCGAACGCAGGCGACCGCAGGATTCGAGGATCGCGTAAGAGAGTGGATTCACCGCATCCATCGGCTGACCATCAACCAGGTTTTGCCCACCAATGGTGACGTTCTGATACAGCGGACTTCCCGCAGAGGCTTTTGAGTGTGAGCCGGAGCGGATCTTGTTCACTTCCAGCAGTTTCAGCCAGCAGCTATGCAGCATCTCGATAGCGTGTTCGCGATCCAGCGTCTGGTTGAGTTCAACGTCGCGGCGATAGTACGGATAGAGATACTGATCCATACGACCAAACGACACCGAGTGACCGTTAGATTCGATCTGCAAAATCAACTGGATGAAGTAGCACAGTTGCAGCGCCTGCCAGAAAGTCTGCGGCGGCTGGTGGGCGATGAGGTCGCAGTTTTCTGCCATCGCCAGCAGTTCATCACGACGACTTTCGCGGGATTCGGTGGCGGCCATTTCACGCGCCAGAGCAGCGAAACGTTCAATGTGTTCACTGACTGCCACCAGTACGATATCAATCGCTTTCAGGAACTGCTCGCCGTGCAAATCTTCCAGTACTGTCAGGTTGATACGCGAGCGACGCTCCGCCACTTTCTCGCGCAGACCATCAAGCCCTTTTTCCAACAGCAGCGGGAAATTGACTGCCAGGTGCGCGTCGCCGGAAGTCATATTGCCTTCTGCTTTAATGATGCCGGTCGCCAGCAGGCCTTTTTGCTCATCGGTAAACATGCCATAGCAACGATCCTGCACGGTCTGACCGCGCCACCACGGGCACACTTCATGCAGAACACGTTTGTTCTCTTCGCTCACCGCAAAACCAGCACCCGGACGATCCGCCAGATCATCAATCTCTTTTTCGATCCAGGAGACGGTATATTCCGGGAAGATCGGCGCGGCACGGACTTCACTGGCCTGGTTGCCGATGATTAACTCATCGTGTTTGATCCAGATGGTGCGATTAGCCAGGTGGTGCGCCAGCGCCAGCGCGCGACGTACCGGGATTGGCTTGTCGAGATGTTGTTGATACATCTCAGTATAGTGCTGTGCGCGCTCGGTACAGACCGGCGGTTTCACAATATGCACCAGCGCATTTTTGTGCGCTTTAATGCGGTCGCTGAGCGTGTCCAGTTTCAGTGTTGTCATGATTGTTATCCTCGTAAGGTCGCGGTTAACCCTTTCTGGCAGGCATACTGCTGGGCAAAGTCGAGCAGTTCTGGCGCATCAAGCGGTTTTTCCGGGGCGTCATAGGGCAGATTAAGTAAGTGATATTTGTTGATGCCCAGCGTGTGGTAGGGCAGGAAATGGATTTCGTTAACGTGCAGTTCACTGGCGGCAAAATCAGTAATGGCTTTCACAGCAGCTTCATCGGCATTAAAGCCTTGAATCAGCGGTACGCGAATAATGATTTTTTTACCCGCCGCCGCGAGTTTTTTCAGGTTATCCAGTACTCTCGCGGCATTACCGTCGGTCCACTGTTTAAACGGCACGTCGGCAACGTGTTTTAAATCGGCAAGAAACAGATCGATATAGGGCAGAGAAGGAGCAATATATTTCCACGGCACATGCAGACAGGTTTCTACCGCAGTATGAATTCCGGCCTCGTGGCTGGCTTGCAGTAGCGCCGTCGCCATTTCCGGCTGCATAAAGGGTTCTCCGCCAGAGAGCGTTAAGCCGCCGCCGCTGCGATCGTAAAACGGTTTATCACGCAGAACGATCGCCATGATCTCCTCAACGCTTTTCACTTCACCGCACACGGTTAACGCCTGTGTCGGGCAGCAGTCGGTTAGCGCCGTCAGATGTTCAGGCGTTAACTTTTCCCTGTGAATGACTAAACCATTCAGCGCGCGCTCAATCACTTCTGGAGCGGTTTTTGAGCATAGTTCGCAGCCTTCCAGACACAGACGCGCGTCATATAGCAGGTCCTGCGTGCGGGCGCGGCTTTCCGGGTTCTGACACCAGCGGCAGCCCAGCGAGCACCCTTTAAGGAAAACTACCGTGCGGATACCGGGACCGTCGTGGGTCGAATAGCGCTGAATGTTGAAAATCATAGATGCCCCTCTTTTTCGTTCAAACATTAAAATACTTTCGAATGAAAGTTAGATTGATGTGCATCAACTGTTCAGAGAGTTTTTTCGTGATAGTCTGATTTCATACAAAAGTAGATTTAGAGGATGACTATGGAACTGTATCTGGATACTTCAGACGTCGCCGCAGTGAAGGCACTGGCTCGTGTTTTTCCGTTGGCGGGTGTGACCACTAACCCAAGTATTGTGGCGGCAGGTAAGAAGCCTCTGGAAGTTTTACTTCCTGAGTTACATGAGGCGATGGGCGGACAGGGGCGTTTGTTTGCGCAGGTCATGTCTACTACTGCTGAAGGTATGGTGAATGATGCGCGTAAACTGCGTTCTATTATTGCGGATATCGTGGTTAAAGTACCTGTGACTGCCGAGGGGCTGGCAGCGATTAAGCTATTAAACGCGGAAGGGATTCCGACGCTGGGTACGGCGGTGTATGGCGCGGCGCAAGGGCTGCTGTCGGCGCTGGCGGGTGCTGAGTATGTTGCGCCTTACGTCAACCGAATTGATGCCCAGGGCGGAAGTGGTATTCAGACGGTGACCGACTTACACCAGTTACTGAAAATGCATGCGCCACAGGCGAAAGTGCTGGCAGCGAGTTTCAAAACCCCGCGTCAGGCGCTGGACTGCTTATTGGCAGGATGTGAATCAATCACACTGCCGTTGGATGTCGCGCAACAGATGATTAGCTATCCGGCAGTTGATGCCGCAGTGGCGAAGTTTGAGCAGGACTGGCAGGGGGCGTTTGGCAGAACGTCGATTTAACAGGGCGCTTGTCATCCTCATAAATTGCTGATGACGTGGCAGAGTGCACCGATGCCTGCCGCGTCTTATCAGGCCTGAAAATGTGTGCCCGAACCGTAGGCCAGATAAGGCGTTCACGCCGCATCTGGCGTCAGGAGCAAATGCCTGATGCGACGCTTGCCGCATCTTATCAGGCCTGGAGCTGGCAATTAATGCCCGCACACCTCACACCCTGGATTACGCATCAGTTTCATTTCGCGAAACTGACAGGTCATCGCATCGTACATTACGATTTTACCGCTGGAGGGTTTGCCATAACCTACCAGCAGTTTGATCGCTTCCATTGCCTGCAACGAACCAATCACCCCAATCAACGGTGCCATTACGCCCGCTTCCACGCAGGTTAGCGCGTTCTCGCCAAACAAACGGCTAAGGCAGCGATAGCACGGCTCACCGTCTTGATAAGTAAAGACCGTGATTTGCCCTTCCATACGAATTGCCGCGCCGGAAACCAGCGGCACCTTCGCGGCAAAACAGCCAGCGTTCAGTTGATTACGTACCGCAACGTTATCCGTACAGTCGAGCACCAGATTGTGTTCAGCAATCAACGCAGCCAGTTCAGCATCATCAAGCAACGCGTTTACCGGCGTAATCGCAATATGTGGATTGATCCGCGCCAGTGCGTCACGGGCTGATTCTACCTTCGGTTGCCCGACCGTAGCATCACTGTGCAGCGTCTGACGCTGCAAATTTGAGAGCGAAACCGTGTCGAAGTCGAGCAGCGTCAGGTTACCGACGCCCGCGCTTGCCAGATATTGCGAGGCCGCACAGCCGAGGCCGCCCAAGCCCACTACCAGCACACGAGAATCTTTTAGCGCCTCCTGGCCGTCAAAATCAAAACCACGCAGGATGATTTGCCGATTGTAGCGCAGCATCTCCTGATCGCTGAGTTCCGCCATTACAGGCCTCCGAACAACGCGTTAAATGGCTCGACTTCCACCCATTCGCCCGCTTCAACATTGCCGCGATCGCGCTCCAGCACGATAAAGCAGTTGCCGAGGCTAAAGGAGCTAAATATATGTGAACCCTGATGCCCGGTGGTCGTGACTTCCAGCTCGCCGTCGGCGTTGCGTTGCAGCACGCCGCGCTGGAAATCAAGACGTCCAGGGGATTTCTTGAGATGCGATGCTGTGCGTACGCGCTGGCGCGCGGGCAGGCCACTGGCGGTATTGCCGCTTAATTTGGCCAGCAAAGGTTGCACCAATTGATAGAAGGTCAGCGTTGCAGAAACCGGATTGCCCGGCAGGCCGCAAAACCAGCCATTAGAGAGTTTACCAAACGCGAACGGTTTGCCCGGTTTAATCGCCAGTTTCCAGAAAGCAATTTCGCCCAGTTCTTCGAGAATGGTTTTGGTGTAATCCGCCTCACCAACCGAAACACCACCGGAACTGATCACCACATCCGCCTGGCTGTCGGCTTCAATAAATGCGGCGCGCAGGGCATGCGGATCGTCGCGAATAATCCCTAAGTTGATTACTTCACAACCCAGCTGTTCTAACATCAAATGCACCGCGAGGCGGTTGGTATCGTAAATTTGCCCGTCGCCCAGCGGCTGACCGGGCAACTGGAGTTCATCACCGGTAGAAAAAAGCGCTACACGCACTTTACGAATCACCGGAACTTCGGCAATCCCTAGCGAAGCAATTACTGGCAGTTCAGCGGTAGTCAGGCGAGTCCCCGCCGGGAAAACAACCGCACCTGCAGAGATATCTTCACCGCGACGGCGAATATTTTGCCCGCTGCGCACTTCAGCAGTAAAACGCACGCCATTGTCCGTTTGTTCAGTCTGTTCCTGCATCACCACCGCTTCGCAGCCTTCCGGTACTGGTGCGCCAGTCATAATGCGGATGCAGGTGCCAGCGGGCCACTCGCCATGGTAAGGCTGACCGGCAAACGACTTCCCGGCAACGGGCAGCGGTTGTCCGGAGGTGATATCGGCCAAACGTACCGCGTAACCGTCCATTGCGGAGTTATCAAACCCTGGGACATCCAGCGGCGAAACCACATCGCTCGCCAGAATACGGCCAAAACACTGTACCAGTGGCAGCGTTTCCTGGGCGGTCAGTGGGGTAACGCGAGAAAGCATCTCATTAAGCGCGGTGTCGAGCGACATCAATCCGGTGGTAAATTCCATGAAAACACTCCTGCGGAGGCAAAATCGAATTTGCCTATTATGTCAGAAAAACATCACAGACTGTATGCCACCTCGGTCGTAGAGCAGGCGCTCGCCTTTACATGCCATATACATCTTTCTATATTCAAAAATTGAATGAGTAATTCATAAAAATTCTGATATTTATAGCAAAAGTGGCGAGCCACCCTTAATGGACGAAGACTATGGGCAAAGCAGTCATTGCAATCCACGGCGGCGCAGGCGCAATTAGCCGCGCACAGATGAGTCTGCAACAGGAATTACGCTACATTGAGGCGCTGTCTGCCATTGTTGAAACCGGACAGCAAATGCTCGAAGCGGGTGAAAGCGCGCTGGATGTGGTGACAGAAGCGGTGCGCTTGCTGGAAGAGTGTCCGCTCTTTAACGCCGGAATTGGCGCCGTCTTTACGCGTGATGAAACGCATGAACTGGACGCCTGCGTGATGGATGGCAACACACTGAAAGCGGGGGCGGTGGCGGGCATTAGCCATCTGCGCAACCCAATTCTTGCTGCTCGTCTGGTGATGGAGCAAAGCCCGCATGTGATGATGATTGGCGAGGGCGCAGAAAACTTTGCTTTTGCTCATGGCATGGAGCGCGTCTCGCCGGATATTTTCTCCACGCCTTTGCGTTATGAACAGCTGCTGGCGGCGCGTGAGGAAGGGGAAACCGTCCTCGACCATAGCGGCGCTCCGCTGGATGAAAAACAAAAAATGGGTACGGTGGGGGCCGTGGCTTTGGATTTACACGGCAATCTGGCGGCAGCCACGTCCACGGGCGGAATGACCAATAAATTACCCGGACGAGTGGGCGATAGTCCCTTAGTGGGTGCCGGATGCTACGCCAATAACGCCAGTGTGGCGGTTTCTTGTACCGGTACGGGCGAAGTCTTCATCCGCGCGCTGGCGGCGTATGACATCGGCGCGTTAATGGATTATGGCGGTCTAAGCCTCGCGGAAGCCTGCGAGCGGGTGGTGATGGAAAAACTCCCTGCGCTTGGCGGCAGCGGTGGCTTAATCGCTATCGACCACGAAGGTAACGTCGCACTACCGTTTAACACAGAAGGAATGTATCGCGCCTGGGGCTACGCAGGCGATACACCAACCACTGGTATCTACCGCGAAAAAGGGGACACCGTTGCCACACAGTGATGAACTTGATGCCGGTGATGTCCTGGCGGTCGATAATCTTAACATTGCCTTTATGCAGGACCAGCAGAAAGTGGCTGCGGTTCGTGGTCTCTCTTTCGCCCTGCGACGTGGCGAGACGCTGGCAATTGTTGGAGAATCCGGTTCCGGCAAGTCAGTCACAGCACTGGCGTTGATGCGTCTGTTAGAACAGGCGGGGGGGCTGGTGCAGTGCGATAAAATGCTGTTGCGGCGCCGCAGTCGTGAGGTGATTGAGCTTAGTGAGCAGAACTCCCGGCAAATGCAGCATATACGCGGTGCGGATATGGCGATGATTTTCCAGGAGCCAATGACGTCGCTAAATCCGGTATTTACCGTGGGTGAACAGATTGCTGAGTCTATCCGTCTGCATCAGAACGCCAGTCGTGAACAGGCGATGGTAGAGGCGAAGCGGATGCTGGATCAGGTTCGCATCCCGGAAGCCCAAACCATTCTTTCCCGTTATCCGCATCAACTCTCTGGTGGGATGCGCCAGCGGGTGATGATTGCCATGGCGCTGTCATGTCGCCCTGCGGTGCTGATAGCCGATGAACCGACCACCGCACTGGATGTTACGATTCAGGCGCAGATCCTGCAATTAATCAAAGTATTGCAAAAAGAGATGTCGATGGGCGTCATTTTTATCACTCACGACATGGGCGTGGTGGCAGAGATTGCCGATCGGGTGCTGGTGATGTATCAGGGCGAAGCGGTCGAAACGGGCAGCGTTGAACAGATTTTTCATGCGCCACAGCATCCTTATACCCGCGCGCTGTTGGCTGCCGTGCCGCAGTTGGGGGCGATGAAAGGGCAAGATTATCCTCTCCGTTTCCCGCTGATATCGCTTGAACATCCGGCTAAACAGGAACGACCTGTCGAGCAGAAAACGGTGGTTGATGGTGACCCTGTTTTACAGGTGCGTAATCTGGTGACCCGTTTCCCTTTACGTAGTGGCTTACTGAATCGCGTTACGCGAGAAGTGCATGCGGTTGAGAAGGTCAGTTTTGATCTCTGGCCGGGCGAAACGTTGTCGCTGGTGGGAGAGTCCGGGAGTGGCAAATCCACCACCGGACGGGCGCTGTTGCGCCTGGTTGAAAGCCAGGGCGGCGAAATTATCTTCAACGGTCAGCGAATCGATACTCTGTCACCCGGCAAACTCCAGGCATTGCGCCGCGATATTCAGTTTATTTTTCAGGACCCCTACGCCTCTCTGGACCCGCGTCAGACCATCGGTGATTCGATTATCGAACCGCTGCGTGTTCATGGTTTATTGCAGGGTAACGAAGCCGCTGCACGCGTTGCGTGGCTACTGGAACGCGTTGGTCTGTTACCCGAACATGCGTGGCGCTACCCGCATGAGTTTTCCGGCGGCCAGCGTCAGCGTATCTGTATTGCCCGTGCGCTGGCGTTGAATCCCAAAGTCATTATTGCCGATGAAGCCGTGTCGGCGCTGGATGTTTCTATTCGCGGGCAGATTATCAACTTGTTGCTCGACCTCCAGCGTGATTTCGGTATTGCGTATCTGTTTATCTCTCACGATATGGCCGTGGTTGAGCGGATCAGTCATCGTGTGGCGGTGATGTATCTCGGGCAAATCGTTGAAATTGGTCCACGGCGCGCGGTCTTTGAAAATCCGCAGCACCCTTATACGCGTAAATTACTGGCGGCAGTTCCGGTTGCTGAACCGTCCCGACTGCGGCCACAGCGCGTACTGCTATCGGACGATCTTCCCAGCAATATTCATCAGCGTGGCGAAGAAGTTGCAGCCGTCTCGTTGCAATGCGTCGGGCCGGGGCATTACGTCGCACAACCACAATCAGAATACGCATTCATGCGTAGATAACATTCAGGCGGAGAATCAAATGGCAAGAGCTGTACACCGTAGTGGGTTAGTGGCGCTGGGTATTGCCGCAGCGTTGATGGCACCTTGTGCATTCGCTGCCAAAGATGTGGTTGTGGCGGTGGGATCGAACTTCACCACCCTCGACCCGTATGACGCGAATGACACGTTGTCACAGGCCGTGGCGAAATCGTTTTACCAGGGGCTGTTCGGTCTGGATAAAGAGATGAAGCTGAAAAATGTGCTGGCGGAGAGTTATACCGTCTCCAGTGACGGCCTCATTTATACCGTGAAATTGCGTGAAGGGATTAAGTTTCAGGACGGCACCGACTTCAACGCGGCGGCGGTAAAAGCGAATCTGGACCGAGCCAGCGATCCGGCAAATCATCTAAAACGCTATAACCTGTACAAAAATATTGCCAAAACTGATGCGGTCGATCCGACAACGGTGAAGATTACGCTCAAGCAACCGTTCTCCGCGTTTATTAACATCCTCGCTCACCCGGCGACCGCGATGATTTCATCGGCGGCGCTGGAAAAATATGGCAAGGAGATTGGTTTTCATCCGGTCGGAACTGGACCGTATGAACTGGATACCTGGAACCAGACCGATTTTGTGAAGGTTAAAAAATTCGCGGGTTACTGGCAGCCAGGCTTGCCCAAACTGGACAGCATCACCTGGCGTCCGGTGGCGGATAACAACACCCGCGCGGCAATGCTGCAAACCGGTGAAGCGCAGTTTGCTTTCCCTATCCCTTATGAACAAGCTGCGCTACTGGACAAGAACAAAAATATCGAGCTGATGGCCAGCCCGTCGATTATGCAGCGTTATATCAGTATGAACGTGACGCAGAAACCATTCGATAACCCAAAAGTGCGTGAGGCGCTGAATTACGCCATCAATCGTCAGGCACTGGTGAAAGTGGCCTTCGCGGGGTATGCAGTTCCTGCCACTGGTGTGGTGCCACCGAGTATTGCCTACGCGCAAAGTTATAAACCGTGGCCTTACGATCCGGCTAAAGCGCGCGAACTATTAAAAGAGGCGGGATATCCCAACGGTTTCAGTACCACATTGTGGTCATCACATAATCACAGTACCGCGCAGAAAGTGCTGCAATTTACTCAGCAACAGCTAGCGCAGGTGGGGATTAAAGCCCAGGTGACGGCGATGGATGCCGGGCAGCGGGCGGCTGAAGTTGAAGGTAAAGGGCAAAAAGAGAGCGGCGTGCGAATGTTCTATACTGGCTGGTCGGCCTCGACCGGTGAAGCTGACTGGGCGCTCTCGCCGCTGTTCGCCTCGCAGAACTGGCCACCGACGCTGTTTAATACTGCGTTTTACAGCAATAAGCAGGTGGATGACGAGCTTGCCAAGGCGCTGAAAACCAACGATCCGGCGGAAAAGGCGCGCTTGTATAAGGCGGCGCAGGATACCATCTGGCAAGAGTCGCCGTGGATCCCGCTGGTGGTAGAAAAACTGGTGTCGGCACACAGCAAAAAACTGAGCGGTTTTTGGATTATGCCAGACACTGGCTTTAGCTTTGAAGATGCGGATTTGCAATAAGCAATGCAGGGAGAGGAATGCTTAATTACGTTATCAAACGCTTGCTGGGGCTGATTCCGACACTGTTTATCGTCTCGGTGCTGGTGTTTTTGTTTGTCCATATGCTACCCGGCGACCCGGCGCGATTGATTGCCGGTCCAGAAGCCGATGCGCAGGTCATCGAACTGGTGCGTCAGCAACTGGGTCTGGATCAGCCGCTGTATCAGCAGTTCTGGCACTATATCAGCAATGCTGTGCAGGGGGATTTTGGTCTGTCGATGGTGTCGCGTCGTCCGGTTGCCGAGGAGATCGCCAGCCGTTTCATGCCTACGCTGTGGTTGACCATTACCAGTATGACATGGGCGGTGCTGTTCGGCATGGCGGCGGGTATTATCGCTGCCGTCTGGCGTAACCGTTGGCCGGATCGATTAAGTATGACCATCGCGGTATCAGGGATTTCATTTCCGGCATTTGCGCTCGGAATACTGCTGATTCAGGTTTTCTCTGTTGAACTTGGCTGGTTGCCTACCGTAGGTGCAGACAGTTGGCAGCACTACATATTACCTTCTCTGACGCTCGGCGCGGCGGTGGCGGCAGTGATGGCGCGTTTTACCCGCGCCTCGTTTGTTGACGTTTTAAATGAAGATTATATGCGTACCGCGAGGGCGAAAGGGGTAAGCGAAACCTGGGTTGTCCTCAAGCATGGTTTACGCAACGCCATGATCCCTGTGGTCACCATGATGGGATTGCAGTTTGGCTTTTTGCTCGGTGGCTCTATCGTGGTGGAGAAAGTATTTAACTGGCCCGGACTTGGGCGTTTACTGGTCGATTCGGTAGAAATGCGTGATTACCCGGTGATTCAGGCAGAAATTCTGCTCTTCTCGCTGGAGTTTATTCTTATCAACTTAGTGGTGGATGTGCTTTATGCCGCCATTAACCCGGCTATCAGGTACAAGTAAGGATGCGACTATTTAACTGGCGACGCCAGGCAGTGTTAAACGCTATGCCACTGATAAAACCTGACCAGGTACGTACACCGTGGCATGAGTTCTGGCGACGTTTTCGCCGTCAGCATATGGCGATGGCCGCCGCACTGTTCGTCATTTTGCTGATTGTGGTGGCAATTTTTGCCCGTTGGATCGCCCCCTATGATGCCGAAAATTATTTCGATTATGACAACCTGAATAACGGACCTTCTTTGCAACACTGGTTTGGTGTCGACTCGCTGGGGCGTGATATTTTCAGCCGTGTCCTGGTCGGCGCGCAAATCTCGCTGGCGGCGGGTGTGTTTGCTGTCTTTATTGGCGCGGCGATCGGTACGCTATTGGGTTTACTGGCGGGATATTACGAAGGCTGGTGGGACCGATTGATTATGCGTATTTGCGATGTGCTGTTTGCCTTCCCTGGCATATTACTGGCGATTGCTGTCGTTGCGGTGTTAGGAAGCGGTATTGCCAACGTAATTATCGCAGTCGCCATCTTTTCCATTCCGGCTTTTGCCCGTCTGGTTCGTGGCAACACGCTGGTGTTGAAACAGCAAACTTTTATTGAATCGGCGCGCAGTATTGGTGCCAGCGACATGACCATCTTGTTGCGCCATATCTTGCCCGGGACTGTCTCTTCCATTGTCGTCTTTTTCACAATGCGTATTGGCACTTCGATCATCTCGGCTGCCAGCCTTTCATTTCTTGGCCTGGGGGCGCAGCCGCCGACACCAGAATGGGGGGCTATGCTCAATGAAGCGCGAGCGGATATGGTCATCGCGCCGCATGTGGCGGTTTTCCCGGCACTCGCTATCTTCCTGACCGTGTTAGCTTTCAACTTGCTGGGCGATGGCTTACGCGACGCGCTGGACCCGAAAATTAAAGCATAGCCACGGCAGAATATTGCTTAAAAATGTAATGGCGTCATAGGAAATTATTGCTATACGCAAATGTTGTAACTTTCTGCCGATTTTGTAGAATCAGGTAATTGGGTAAATATGCTGCTGTAAAAGTCTATTTATGCAGCGAAGTAGCGTACTGATAGTTATTTTGTTACGTGTATTAACATGCTTAGTTTATACGAAAAAATAAAGATAAGACTGATTATTTTATTTTTGTTGGCTACGCTGTCATTTATTGGTCTTTTTTTCATCATTAACTATCAGTTGGTATCGGAAAGGGCGGTAAAACGTGCCGATAGCCGCTTTGAACTTATTCAAAAAAATGTAGGTTATTTTTTTAAAGATATTGAGCGTGCTGCCTTAACGTTAAAGGATTCGCTGTATTTATTGAAAAACAGTGAGGAGATTAAACGTGCCGTCATTCTGAAAATGGAAATGATGCCATTTCTGGATACGGTAGGATTGGTGCTGGATGATGAAAAATATTATCTCTTTACCCGTCGGGCGAATGATAAAATCCTTGTTTACCATCAGGAAAAAGTAAATGGGCCACTTGTCGATGAGGCAGGACGCGTCATCTTTGCCGACTTTAACCCGTCCCAGCGGCCCTGGTCGGCGGCATCAGACGACTCGGGTAGTAGCTGGAATCCGGCCTACAACTGCTTTGATCGCCCTGGGAAAAAGTGTATCTCTTTTACCCTACGAATTAATGGCAAAGACCGTGACTTACTGGCGGTTAATAAGATTCATGTCGACTTAAACTGGCGCTATCTGAATGAATATCTTGATCAAATCAGTTCGAATGATGAAGTGCTGTTTTTGAAACAAGGCCATGAGATCATCGCCAAAAACCAACTCGCTCGCGAAAAACTGATTATTTACAATAGCGAAGGTAATTATAATATTATTGATTCTATCGACACGGAATATATTGCAAGAACATCGGAAGTTCCAAATAACGCGTTGTTCGAAATATATTTTTATTATCCTACGGGGAATTTATTTAACGCATCAGATAAATTCTTTTATCTACCATTTGTGTTTATTATTATCGTATTGCTGCTGGTTTATTTAATGACCACGCGTGTGTTTCGTCGACAATTTTCCGAAATGACAGAACTGGTCAATACGCTGGAATTTTTGCCCGATTCTTCTGAACAAATGCAGGCATTGAAAATCCGTGAAGGCGATGCGAAAGAGATTATCAGCATCAAAAATTCCATAGCGGAAATGAAAGACGCCGAAGTTGAACGTTCGAATAAACTGCTCTCGCTAATCTCCTACGATCAGGAGAGTGGATTTATCAAAAACATGGCGATTATTGAATCTAATAATAGCCAGTATCTGGCTGTCGGGATCATCAAACTGTGCGGGCTGGAAGCCGTCGAAGCTGTGTTTGGCGTCGAGGAACGCAATAAAATCGTCAGGAAACTGTGTCAGCGAATTGCCGAGAAATATGCGCAATGCTGCGATATAGTGACATTCAATGCCGATCTCTATTTATTATTATGCCGGGAAAATGTACAGACCTTTACCCGCAAAATAGCGATGGTAAATGATTTCGACAGCAGCTTTGGTTATCGCAATCTGCGCATACACAAATCTGCCATTTGTGAACCGTTGAAGGGTGAAAACGCCTGGAGTTATGCCGAAAAGCTGAAACTGGCGATTTCCAGTGTCCGTGACCATATGTTCTCTGAGTTTATTTTCTGTGATGACGCGAAACTCAACGAAATTGAAGAGAATATCTGGATTGCGCGTAATATTCGCCATGCAATGGAAATAGGCGAACTATTTTTAGTCTATCAACCGATTGTTGATATGAAAACCAGAGACATTGTCGGCGCAGAAGCATTATGCCGCTGGATCTCTGCGGAACGAGGAATAATCTCACCGCTGAAGTTTGTTACGATTGCTGAAGATATTGGGTTTATCAATGAGCTTGGCTATCAAATTATTAAAACCGCGATGGGTGAATTCAAGCATTTTAGCCAGCGTGCGGCCCTGAAGGACGGTTTCTTACTGCATATTAATGTTTCGCCCTGGCAGCTAAACGAACCACACTTTCATGAGCATTTTACAACTATCATGAAAGAGCATGATCTGCAGGCGAATAGTATCTGTATTGAGATCACTGAAACAGTGATCGAACGAATTAATGAACATTTTTATCTCAATATTGCACAACTGCGTAAACAAGGGGTAGGGATATCGATTGATGACTTTGGCACAGGGCTGTCAAACCTGAAACGTTTTTATGAAATTAACCCTGACAGCATAAAAGTAGATTCACAATTTACCGGCGATATTTTCGGCACCGCGGGAAAAATTGTACGCATTATCTTCGACCTGGCACGCTATAACCAGATTCCGGTGATTGCAGAAGGTGTTGAGAGCGAAGAGGTTGCGCGTGAATTAATGAAATTAGGCTGTGTTCAGGCCCAAGGGTATCTGTACCAGAAGCCTATGCCATTCTCTGCCTGGGATAAAAGTGGAAAGTTAGTAAAAGAGTAGTTTAGGTATGTCCAGAATCAATAAATTCGTACTTACAGTCAGTCTGCTGATTTTTATTATGATTTCGGCAGTTGCCTGCGGGATCTACACTCAAATGGTGAAAGAACGGGTGTATGGCCTGAAACAGTCCGTTATTGATACTGCTTTTGCGGTGGCAAATATTGCTGAATATCGGCGTAGTGTGGCAATTGATCTCATCAATACGCTAAATCCTACGGAAGAACAATTGCTGGTTGGCTTACGCACAGCCTATGCCGATTCGATTTCTCCTTCTTATTTGTATGATGTTGGTCCTTATCTGATTTCCAGTGATGAATGTATTCAGGTAAAGGAATACGAGAATAACTATTGTGCAAATATTATGCAGGTGGTTAAGTATCGGCATGTTAAGAATACGGGGTTTATCTCTTTTGACGGTAAAACCTTCGTCTATTATCTCTACCCGGTTAGCCATAATCGCAGTCTGATATTTTTGCTTGGGCTGGAGCGCTTTTCTTTACTGTCAAAATCACTGGCAATGGACAGCGATAACCTGATGTTCTCACTTTTTAAGAATGGCAAACCAGTTACTGGTGATGAATATAACGCCAAAAATGCCATCTTCACTGTTTCGGAAGCGATGGAGCACTTCTCCTATTTACCGACAGGATTGTATGTGTTTGCCTATAAAAAAGACGTTTATTTTCAGGTATGTACGTTGATCATCTTCTTTGCAGCATTGGTGGCAGCTATATCAGGGGCCAGCTGTCTCTATCTGGTACGCAGAGTGATCAATCGGGGCATTGTTGAAAAAGAAGCCATTATTAATAACCATTTTGACCGCGTGCTGGACGGTGGGCTTTTCTTCTCGGCGGCGGATGTCAAAAAACTCTACAGTATGTATAACTCAGCGTTTCTTGACGACCTGACCAAAGCGATGGGTAGAAAATCCTTTGACGAAGACTTAAAAGCCTTGCCGGAAAAAGGCGGATATTTGTGCTTGTTTGACGTCGATAAATTCAAGAACATTAACGACACCTTTGGCCATTTGTTGGGCGATGAAGTGTTGATTAAGGTTGTGAAAATCCTTAAATCACAAATTCCGGTGGATAAAGGTAAAGTCTATCGTTTTGGCGGCGACGAATTTGCGGTGATTTATACTGGCGGAACGCTGGAAGAGTTGCTATCGATCTTAAAAGAAATCGTTCATTTCCAGGTGGGGAGCATTAATTTAAGCACCAGCATCGGCGTAGCGCATTCAAATGAATGTACCACCGTTGAACGGCTGAAAATGCTGGCAGATGAGCGACTGTATAAGAGCAAGAAAAACGGCAGGGCGCAGATTAGCTGGCAATAATGTTTATTCGCAGGCCGGGAAAATAAATTTGCCCGGCCTGGCATTAATTAAACCCGACTACCCCACAAATCGTACTCATCGGCATGCTCGACTTTCACACGCAGGATGTCGCCCGGCTTAACGTTGGTTTCACCGTTGAGATAGACCGCGCCGTCGATTTCTGGCGCATCAGCCATACTGCGGCCAATCGCGCCTTCTTCATCCACTTCGTCGATGATCACCAGAATTTCACGGCCAACTTTCTCCTGCAGGCGCTCGGCGGAAATCTGTTGTTGCAGTTGCATGAAGCGATTCCAGCGTTCTTCTTTCACTTCTTCCGGGACCTGGTCCGGCAGAGCATTGGCATCTGCGCCTTCAACCGGGCTGTATTTAAAGCAGCCAACGCGATCCAGACGTGCTTCTTTCAGGAAGTCGAGCAGCATCTGGAAATCTTCTTCCGTCTCGCCAGGGAAGCCGACAATAAAGGTTGAACGCAGGGTCAGTTCTGGGCAGATTTCACGCCATTTTTTGATACGTGCCAGTTGGCGATCCACCGAACCCGGGCGCTTCATCAGTTTGAGAATACGTGGGCTGGCATGCTGCAGCGGAATATCCAGATATGGCAGGATTTTGCCTTCAGCCATCAGCGGGATGACGTCGTCCACGTGCGGATAAGGGTAAACGTAGTGCAGACGTGTCCAGATCCCCAGTTTCGATAACTGTTCGCACAGGCTGACCATGCTGGTTTTTACCGGCTCGCCGTTGTGGAAGCCAGTACGGTGTTTAACATCTACGCCATAGGCGGAAGTATCCTGGGAAATCACCAGAATCTCTTTAACGCCCGCATCAACCAGACGTTTCGCTTCGCTTAATACTTCGCCAATCGGGCGGCTCACCAGATCGCCGCGCATTGAAGGAATAATGCAGAAGGTGCAGCGGTGGTTACAACCTTCGGAAATCTTCAGATAGGCATAATGACGTGGGGTCAACTTAACACCCTGTTCCGGCACCAGGCTCAGGAACGGATTGTGTTTCGGTTTTGGCACGTAGTGATGAACGTGCTCCAGAACCTGCTCGTAGCTATGAGGCCCGGTGATTTCCAGCACTTTCGGGTGGACTTCGCGGATCTGATCTTCTTTTGCCCCCAGGCAACCAGTCACAATCACCTTGCCGTTTTCATTCAACGCTTCGCCAATGGCTTCCAGAGATTCTTGCACCGCGCTGTCAATAAAGCCGCAGGTGTTAACGATCACCATATCCGCGTCGTCATAGCTCGGTACTACGTCATAACCTTCAGTTCGCAGTTCGGTCAGAATGCGCTCCGAATCGACAAGGTTTTTCGGGCAGCCGAGGGAAACAAAGCCGATTTTCGGCTGGGGAGTTACTTTGCTCATAGCTTAAAAAATATTCAGTTACAGGAAAGGTCAGGGCAGGGATTCTACAGAGTTCTGGATAAAATTTGTATCGTAATCTGGTTAACAGGCGAGGAAAACGCCCCAAATATCGGGGCGTAAATGGTTATTATGCTACTGGGTTTTCAGTTAGCGACTTCGCAGGCTGGCTGCTGGATTTGTCCCGCAGCGTAAAGACCGAAATAAGCGTGAAGCAACCGGCAATCGCCCCCAGGATTAGATAGGTTTCAGCAAAGCCAATGGTGTCATACAGATAGCCGGCAATGGGGGAATAGATTGCCGTGGCGATGGATGCCACAAAAAGCACCAGCAGGTATACCGTCGAAGAGAGTTTATGATCAAAGTTAGCCGCGATAAATTTAAACACAGACACCAGGATCAGTGGTTTTTCGATGGCGTGCATCATTTTAACGGCCGCAATCCACACAGGTCCTAGTTGGATTGCAGAACCAGCAATGCGTAACGACATAATGGTTCCGGCAATCACTAATGCCCATTTTGCGCCAGTGCGGTTAACAAACCACGGCATCAGACAGAGAAATAAGGTTTCTCCACAGACCTGGACAGAAGCCAGAATCCCGTACCAGCGATTGCCTTCTTCTGGCGTCGGAAATTGCAGCGAAAAATATTGTGCGAATTGTTGATCGTAGGTGTCATAAATTTGCGTTACGAACAGAGTGAACATCAATAAAAACCAGAACTGACTATTTTTCGCCAGTTCAAGCGCATGGATAGCTTTCAGCGAATTGGTTTTTTCAATTTCCGCCTCGGTCAGTTCAATTTTGGTAAACATAAAGCAGATTGCGGCGATCACAATGGCACAGCTTGCCAGCCAGAAAGAGAGATTAGGGCTGGTATCAATGTATTTACCCACAATCCACGCGGCGGCAGCCCATCCCAGAGAGCCCCACATTCTTACGCGACCATATTCAAAATGATAACGGCGCGAAACTTTATCTATCCAGGAATCCAGAACGCCACAGCCAGAATTAAAAATGATCCCCAGGTAAACGCCACCCAAAACAGCGCCCAGCCAGAAGTTATGAACCAGAAGCGGGGCATACACATAAATAAAGAATGGGCCTACGGGAAGTAATAATGCGACGAGGATCCAGATGAGTTGTTTCTTAAGACCAAATTTATCGGAGATGAAACCGAAGAACGGCTGCATTAATAACGCAATGAAAGCATTAACGGAATAAAGCAATCCTGTGCGTGTGGCGGTAATTTCCAGATGCTGTGTCGTCCATATGACAAAAAATGCCATCGTTGCCGACCAGGCGAAGAGGTACAGAAAATCGAAAATACTGAGCAAAATATAATTACGTTTACCGGGCAATAACATAGCCATATCCTCAATCACTGGCGTTGGGTCATTTACCGTTGGCACAGGCATTCGCTGTGCTTACTGGTTATTGTTTTGGTATGCATCTCCGGAAATGTCATACGTTAACAATTTCATTTTTACTCTGACCCTGACCGCGATGATTAGGCAATGTGTTAAATGAATGTTTGAGATTTACATCACAATTATTGCTAATAATAAAAAAGATTTAGCGAAACAGATCACTAAATCTTTTTATGAGAACGTATTACTTTTATGCCTTTCGTGTTAGCTCATCTGCCAGTGTGCGAAGGTGTTCAGCAATATTCATCAGATCAGTCTGTGGTGAGTGCAGGGGACCAGCAGAGTTACGCACGACCAGGCGACTGGGAAGGATGGTTGAAGAGCGGAGCATCGCGTGTTCATCGTCCGGCTGTAAAATTTGTTGAACGGCAATTTTCCCTTGTAAATCAAAGTCGATTGCGACGGTCGTTAGCGAAGGTTCAAAAAACGCACTCTCATAGGTGTCGTCATAGCCAATGACAGAAATATCTTGCGGGATTTTACGTTTTTGTTGATGTAAGGCGCTTAACGCTCCCAACGCCATCTGGTCGTTCGCTATCAGAAGAGCAGTCGCCTGTGGCGTTTCACGTAGCATCTGTAACGTCGCCAGATAGCCGCTTTGAGCGTCCCAACTACCGTAATGAATGGCCAGCGGCGTCAGTTGGAGTGAGGCTAGGGTATCGCGCCAGGTATTGAGCCGTAGCCGCGCGGGTACTGAGTTTTCTGGGCCAGAGATCAGGCAAAATTGACGATGCCCCAAATCGTAAAGATATTTCACGCTGGCGCGTGCACCTTCTGCGGGATTAAAGGTGACGTTAAATACCGGGCTATAAGGGTCCACGTCGAGAAACAAACATAATACATCGCTGTTTTCAGCAACCAGTGTTTCAGCCAATGCCGTTTCCAGCGGTGCGTTGATAATGATCTTTGTTACCCGTTGTGCTTTTAAGTCATTAATTGCAGCCTGAATACCTTTAATATCAACATCGTCAATCATGGATATCAGCACCTGATATCCCTGTTCTCCGGCATATTTTTTCACTGCTGCCGCAATTTGCGAGGGGGCATGTAGGGCAAGTGAAGTTGTAACCAGCCCGACCGTTTTGCTCTCTTTCCCTACCAACTGTTGAGCTACGCGATTTGGAACGTACTTCAGTTCGGCAATGGCTTGTTCAATTTTTTGACGTGTTTTAGCAGACACGTTCGCTGAATTGTTAAGCACCCTCGACACTGTCTGATAGGAAACATTGGCATGACGAGCAACATCGGCAAGGGTTGCAGCTTTGGTTTTCATATTCGCCCCGGCTAAAAGATTTGTCACAGTATACCGCAGTGAATGTCATACGTATCACGCTCTCCTGTCTCAGTGCCGGTAAGTTGAACCGACGAACTTGTTTGAAGGGAAAAAACGCGTACTTGATCACATTCCTGCCGGACATTCCTTGCATAACGAAGCAATAAATTACTAGATGACAGTATTGTGAACGAATAACATTTTTTGTCTGTTTAAAACAATTCAGGAGCCAGCATGGACAAGTACCCACCGATCATCCCCAGAGCCCCATGGTTACTTCATGGAGCTGATTACAATCCGGAGCAATGGTTACATGTCCCTGGGATTCTGGAGAAAGATATCGCCATGATGCAACAGGCTGGTTGTAACACCATGTCGGTGGGCATTTTTAGCTGGTCAATACTGGAACCCACAGAGGGTGAGTATCGCTTTGACTGGCTGGATGAGGTGCTGGATAAACTTCATGCTGGTGGGATCTCTGTCTTCCTCGCAACACCAAGCGGAGCCAAACCCGCCTGGCTTGCTGCTCGTTATCCAGAGGTTCTGAGAGTTAGCGCCTCACGCGAGAAAATGCTTCACGGTGGTCGCCATAATCACTGCCTTTCTTCGCCAGTGTATAAAGATAAAGTGACGCAAATTAACCGTAAGCTGGCGCAGCGATACGCCAATCATCCGGCGGTTCTGGGATGGCATATCAGTAATGAGTATGGCGGAGAGTGTCATTGTAATGGATGCCAACAGGCGTTTCGCCGTTGGTTGCAGACGCGTTACACCACTCTTGAGGCGCTTAATCAGGCATGGTGGACTGGCTTCTGGAGCCATACATACAGTGACTGGTCACAAATTGAATCTCCTTCCCCAATAGGTGAAATGTCCAACCACGGTTTGAATCTTGACTGGCGGCGCTTTGTCACATCGCAGGTAAAAGAGTTCTATCAAATGGAAATCGCGCCGTTAAAAGCTGAACGCCCTGATTTACCTGCGACGACCAATTTTATGTGGTATTTCAATGACTACAACTACTGGGCATTAGCCGAAGTGGTTGATTTTGTGAGTTGGGATAGCTACCCCATGTGGCACAAACAGGAAGATGAACGCGCTGTAGCCTGTAAAACAGCGATGTATCACGACCTGATGCGTACCTTGAAAAATAAACCGTTTATTCTGATGGAATCCACGCCCAGCCAGACAAGCTGGCAGCCAACCAGCAAATTGAAAAAGCCGGGAATGAATATTCTTTCTTCCTTACAGGCCGTCGCTCACGGCGCAGACGGCGTGCACTATTTTCAGTGGCGTAAGAGTCGTGGTGCCGTGGAGAAGTTTCATGGTGCGGTGGTTGATCACGTCGGTCATCTGGAGACGCGTACCGGGCGCGAAGTCATACAACTGGGGCAACGGCTGGCTCATCTTAAACAATTGGTTGGGACGAAAACGCAGGCAAAAGTTGCCATTATTTTCGACTGGGAGAACCGCTGGGCGGTCAATGATGCTGCCGGACCGCGCAATTGCGGTATCCACTACGAACAAACGGTAGTGGAGCATTACCGACCTTTCTGGGAGCAGGGCGTGGCGGTCGATATTATCAATGCTGATTGTGATCTTACGGGTTATCAGCTAGTTATCGCCCCAATGCTCTATATGGTTCGCGATGGATTTGCTGCTCGTGCTCGTGCCTATGTCGAAGCTGGTGGCAATTTTGTCACCACTTACTGGTCCGGGATTGTCAATGAAACCGATTTATGTCACCTGGGGGGGTTCCCTGGCCCGTTGCGTGACCTGATGGGCGTATGGGCTGAAGAGATTGATAGTCTTAATGATTATCAGCATAACAAAGTTATCTGCGAGCCGAATGCATATGGACTGCAGGGGCAATGGCAGGCACGGGAATTATGTGCGGTTATTCACGCCGAAGGTGCTCAGGTTCTGGCGCGCTATGGTGAGGATTTTTATGCGGGTACACCTGCGTTAACGGTAAATCACGTCGGACAAGGTCGTGCTTTCTATGTGGCTTCGCGTAATGATGCGTCATTTCATCAAGCGTTTGCCGCGATGTTGATCAACACACTTCATCTCCCAAAAGCACTTGCTACTGAACTTCCTGCTGGCGTTATTGCAACGCGTCGGACAGACGGCAATCAGGAATGGATTTTTGTACAAAACTACACTGCTCATGTACAAAATGTTGTGCTTCCTGGAGCGTGGCGAGTGGCAGAAACGGGCAAGGCTTGTTCACAAGACTTAGAACTGGCGCCGTGGGGATGTGAGGTGCTGGAAAGAGCAATAATGTAAATTCTTATTAATAAGATGTGAAGTATTGATCCCTGACAGCATTTTGTACAAAAAGTAGCCATACTATTTAATTGCACAAAGGCTGCAAAGAGGAGGATCGAAGTATGTTCGTTGACAGACAGCGAAGCGATCTGCTTAACCGGTTGATCGATGCAAGAGTTGACCTCGCCGCATATGTGCAACTGAGGAAGGCCAAAGGATACATGTCCGTCAGCGAAAGCAATCATCTACGAGATAACTTTTTTAAACTGAATCGCGAACTGCACGATAAATCGCTGCGGTTGAATCTTCATCTGGATCAGGAAGAGTGGAGTGCTCTTCATCATGCTGAAGAAGCATTAGCGACAGCCGCAGTATGTTTGATGAGCGGGCATCATGATTGCCCGACTGTTATTACCGTCAACGCCGATAAGCTTGAAAATTGTCTGATGAGCTTAACGCTGAGTATCCAGAGCCTTGAAAAGCACACCATGCTTGAGCAGGCCTGAAAACTAAGGGGGAGAAAGCATCTCCCCCTTCATGTTTAAGTTTTTGTAAAAATGAATTTGTCATCTCCTCCACTGACTACGCTTTAAGCCAGAGTCAATCCGGAGGCGTTATGCATCGACAATCCCTTTTCCTTGTGCCCTTTCTCTGTGTTTCTTCCGCTCTCTGGGCGGCGCCTGCAACGGTAAATGTCGAAGTATTGCAAGATAAACTCGACCATCCCTGGGCGCTGACCTTTTTACCCGATAATCACGGTATGTTAATCACGCTGCGCGGTGGCGAGTTACGCCACTGGCAAGAAGGAAAAGGATTATCTTCGTCGCTGGCTGGTGTGCCGGAAGTCTGGGCGCACGGGCAGGGAGGTTTGTTGGATGTAGCTTTAGCGCCTGATTTTGCCCAGTCTCGCCGCATCTGGTTAAGTTATTCAGAACAGGGAGATGATGACAAAGTCGGTACTGCCGTAGGTTATGGCCGTTTGAGCGATGATCTGACAAAAATAACGGATTTCCGCACCGTTTTTCGTCAGATGCCTAAGCTTTCTACCGGTAACCATTTTGGTGGACGGTTGGTGTTTGACGGCAAAGGTTATTTGTTTATTGGTCTGGGGGAAAACAATCAGCGCCCGACGGCGCAGGATCTGGATAAATTGCAGGGTAAATTAGTGCGCCTGACCGACCAGGGCGAGATTCCAGATGATAATCCTTTTGTAAATGAATCCGGTGCGCGCGCCGAGATCTGGTCTTACGGCATTCGTAATCCGCAAGGGATGGCGATGAATCCGTGGAGCAATGCGCTGTGGCTGAATGAGCATGGTCCGCGCGGTGGTGATGAAATTAATATCCCGGAAAAAGGCAAAAACTACGGTTGGCCGCTGGCTACCTGGGGCATCAATTACTCGGGACTTAAAATACCGGAAGCGAAAGGGGAAATCGTTGCCGGAACCGAACAACCGATTTTCTACTGGAAAGATTCGCCTGCCGTGAGCGGTATGGCCTTCTATAACAGCGACAAATTCCCCCAGTGGCAGCAAAAATTATTTATTGGCGCGTTAAAAGACAAAGATGTCATCGTGATGAGCGTCAACGGTAACAAAGTGACAGAAGATGGCCGCATATTAACGGACAGAGGGCAGCGAATTCGTGATGTTCGCACTGGGCCCGACGGTTATTTGTACGTATTGACCGACGAGTCCAATGGCGAATTACTGAAAGTAAGTCCACGTAATAATTAGCTAACGGGGATCATCACCACTTTACGCACTGCGGGGCGTTCGGTGAGCTGTTGATACCAGCGTTCCAGATTTGGACGCGGTGTCCAGGTCAGACCGACGTTAAACAAATTGTAGATAAACGGTGCAATAGCGATATCACCCACGCCAAATTTATCACCAGAGAACCATTTCACTTTTGCCAATTCCGCATCAAGAAGGGCAAACAGAGCGTCGCATTCCTTGCAACTGGCATCAATGGCGGCCTGGTCGCGCTCTTCCGGTGGTGTTCTGACCAATCCCATCAGGATCCCGCGATGGGCATTACTGAACGTCTGGTTTGCCCAGTCCATCCATTTTTCCGCTTCTGCACGACGTGCTGGCGAGTCGATCCACAAGCGGTTTTGCCCGTACTGTGCAGCCAGGTAGCGGACAATGGCGTTCGATTCCCAGAGAATTAAATCACTTTCGTCGTCGCGCAACAGTGGCACCAGCCCGTTGGGATTCATCGCCAGAAAGTCGGCATCGTGGTTTACTCCAAACTCACGGCCCGCGAGAATTTGCTCATAAGGTAGATCCAGTTCTTCGAGCGTCAGCAACACTTTTTTTACGTTGGTTGAATTATTCCGGCCCCACAGCGTAATCATACTCACCCCTTTTTGCACAGGCAGCCACAGGCTGAACAGGACTCTGATGGTGGAGTAAAGTTAACTTTTAAGCAACAGTTGGCAAAAAAATGACGCCAGAAGCAGCGAAGCGGCAGGATATTGCATAAACTTTAAAAACTTTACCAACTTACGGTTTCTTTAAGTTTGTGTGTGCGTTATTAATCACCGAACTTATCATACGGCGATATAACGTATTTATTTTGAATGGATACTCGGGTGGCATTTATGACGCAATACTCCTCTCTCCTTCGTGGTCTTGCAGCGGGTTCTGCATTTTTATTCCTTTTTGCCCCAACGGCATTCGCGGCGGAACAAACCGTTGACGCGCCGAGCGTGGATGCGCGTGCATGGATTTTAATGGATTACGCCAGCGGAAAAGTGCTGGCTGAAGGTAATGCGGATGAGAAACTGGACCCAGCCAGTCTGACCAAAATCATGACCAGTTATGTGGTTGGGCAGGCGCTCAAGGCCGATAAGATCAAACTCACCGATATGGTGACGGTCGGTAAAGATGCCTGGGCAACGGGCAATCCGGCGCTGCGCGGTTCATCGGTGATGTTCCTCAAACCGGGCGATCAGGTTTCGGTGGCGGATTTAAACAAAGGTGTGATTATTCAGTCCGGTAATGATGCCTGTATTGCACTGGCAGATTACGTCGCGGGCAGTCAGGAGTCATTTATTGGCTTGATGAATGGTTACGCTAAAAAATTGGGCCTGACCAACACCACCTTCCAGACGGTGCACGGCCTCGACGCACCGGGGCAGTTCAGTACCGCACGCGATATGGCCTTGCTGGGCAAAGCGTTAATCCACGATGTACCGGAAGAGTACGCCATTCATAAAGAGAAGGAATTTACCTTCAACAAGATTCGCCAGCCTAACCGTAACCGTCTGCTGTGGAGTAGTAATGTCAATGTCGATGGCATGAAGACCGGTACTACGGCAGGAGCCGGTTACAACCTGGTGGCCTCCGCGACCCAGGGCGACATGCGTTTGATCTCCGTGGTGCTGGGGGCAAAAACTGACCGCATCCGTTTTAATGAGTCTGAGAAATTACTGACCTGGGGCTTCCGCTTCTTTGAAACCGTGACACCAATTAAACCTGATGCCACCTTTGTGACCCAGCGCGTCTGGTTCGGTGATAAGAGTGAAGTGAATCTCGGCGCAGGCGAAGGGGGATCAGTGACCATTCCTCGCGGGCAACTGAAAAACCTGAAAGCGAGTTATACGTTAACGGAACCGCAGCTCACCGCGCCGCTGAAAAAAGGTCAGGTTGTCGGCACCATTGATTTCCAGCTTAATGGTAAATCTATTGAACAGCGCCCGTTGATCGTGATGGAAAATGTGGAAGAAGGCGGGTTCTTTGGTCGGATATGGGACTTCGTGATGATGAAATTCCATCAGTGGTTCGGTAGCTGGTTCTCTTAATCTTCTGATGACCGGATGGCGCGGAAACGTCATCCGGTTATGCGTCATTAATACATCAACTTAATACGCTGCGTCTGCGCATACTTCACATACTCATCTTCCGGGCAACGATCGCTTACCACAATATCAAAGCGTTTCAGGTCGCTCATGCGTGCCGGACGTACCTTGCCAAACTTACTGTGGTCGACAACCAGAACATGCTTTTGCGCCATCGACATAGCCCAGTGTTTTACCGGCAGTTCCTCAAGATTAAAACAGGTAGCACCTTTACTGATATGCACTCCGGCAGCGGAATAAAAAGCGATATCTGGACAGAAATTATTCAACGTCAACTGAAAATCGATGGGTTTGAAGATGGCGTTGCTGGCGTGAAATTCTCCACCACTAAGAAACGCCCGGCAATGTGGTTTCTCTTGCAGCGCCAGAAAGGTATTTAGTGAATAACAAACGGCGGTGAAAGGGATTTCATTATCAATCGCTTCAATAATCCAGGGCGTAGTGGTGCCGCAGTCAAAAAAGAGGGTCTGACCGGGTTCTACCAACGTTGCGGCCAGTTTCGCAGCGCGGCGTTTTTCTTCCACCAGACGGGATTTTTGGTCGCTTAGCAGGTAATGGCTGGCGCTGCGTGGTTCGAGAACGATATAGCCGCCGAGTAATACGACGGGGGCGCTGTTGTTATTCAGGTCGCGACGAATCGTCATCTCTGAAACCCCAAGTAGGGCGGCGGCGTCCTTCAGATGTAACTTATCGCTGCGTTTTAATTCCTGGAGTAATTGCCCGATGCGCTCTTCGCGACGTGTTTCCATATTCCCTCTGAATAGTTATTGAAGCGAGCCGCCTGATATTACACTTTTTATCCGAAATCAGCCACGCACCCAGCCTTTACGGATCGGTAAGGCGAAACAGAAGCGATACCACAATTGCAGTCGCTGGTAGAGCATCGCCCCCGCAGCTTGCCAGATAATCTGGGCGCTAAGGCAACCAATCATTCCCGCCAACAATCCACCGAGCATGTCCAGCGGCCAGTGGACGCCAAGGTAGACCCGCGACCAGGCAATAATTACGGCCAGCACCATGAGAAGCGATCCGGACCACAAACGATGCCAGATTAAAAATGCCAGAGCGAAGGTGAAGATCACCGTGCCGTGATCGCTCGGGAAAGAGTCATCCGCCGCATGGTGCAGGAAGTTATAGCCGATATTCTCGACAAACGGGCGGTCATGCGGAAATAAATGACCCATCCCCCAGGAAACAAACAGACTTACAGCCAGTGCGATCGCTATTTTTATCACTATCTGCCGTTGCGCCGTACGTCCCCACAGCCAAAGTACCCCGGCCAGTAGCGGCACCACAGTAATCAAATCTTTGGCAATAAAAATCGCCAACGAGATCATCCACGGAGAAGAATCTGGCGTGGCATTAATTAGAGAGAATAATGAGTAATTGAGATTTTCCAGCATAACTTCCAGACTCATAAGGTGTTTAATGGGGAGCCGTCAGGCAAGGCGGTGAGAATAAGGTGCATGGTAAACAGGGTAAAGCGGCATCGTCTTATTTCTCATAAGCGGCCCGTATTCCGTGAAGTAATGGTAACGCGCGGTAGTTAAATAAAGCTTAAAAAAAGAGAGTCTAATCGCCGATTAATGTAAGAATGTGCTTAAGGGGCAAAAATTGCTTTCTCGTTAGCCGCGCTTTTATTAAACTTTGCGCGATTATTATTGGCGAAGAAATTGCATGCAAAATAGATTAGCTAATGGTGCCAGACTTGGACGTCAGGCATTACTTTTCCCTCTCTGTCTGGTGCTCTACGAATTCTCAACCTATATCGGTAACGATATGATTCAGCCCGGTATGTTGGCCGTGGTGGAACAGTACCAGGCGGGCATTGATTGGGTTCCTACCTCGATGACCGCGTACCTTGCGGGTGGGATGTTTTTACAGTGGCTGCTGGGGCCATTGTCGGATCGTATTGGTCGCCGTCCGGTGATGCTGGCGGGCGTAGTGTGGTTTATCATCACTTGTCTGGCGATATTACTGGCGCAAAACATTGAACAATTCACGCTGTTGCGCTTCTTGCAGGGCATAAGCCTCTGTTTCATTGGCGCTGTTGGTTACGCCGCAATTCAGGAGTCCTTCGAAGAGGCGGTTTGTATCAAGATCACCGCGCTGATGGCGAACGTGGCGCTGATTGCTCCGCTACTCGGCCCGTTGGTGGGCGCGGCGTGGATCCATGTGCTGCCCTGGGAAGGGATGTTTGTATTATTTGCCGCATTGGCAACGATCTCCTTCTTCGGCCTGCAACGTGCCATGCCAGAAACCGCCACGCGTATAGGCGAGAAACTGTCGCTGAAAGAGCTCGGTCGTGACTACAAGCTGGTGCTGAAGAATGGTCGCTTTGTTGCGGGGGCGCTGGCACTGGGGTTTGTTAGTCTGCCGTTGCTGGCGTGGATTGCCCAGTCGCCGATTATTATCATAACCGGCGAGCAGTTGAGCAGCTATGAATATGGTTTGCTGCAAGTTCCCATTTTCGGCGCATTAATTGCGGGGAACCTACTGTTGGCGCGACTGACCTCGCGTCGCACCGTACGTTCGCTGATCATTATGGGCGGTTGGCCGATTATGATTGGTCTGTTGGTCGCCGCTGCGGCAACGGTCATCTCATCGCACGCGTATTTATGGATGACCGCCGGGTTAAGTATTTATGCTTTCGGTATTGGTCTGGCGAATGCGGGACTGGTGCGATTAACCCTGTTTGCCAGCGATATGAGTAAAGGTACTGTCTCGGCGGCGATGGGGATGTTGCAAATGCTGATTTTCACTGTCGGTATTGAGATCAGTAAACACGCGTATCTGAACGGCGGCAACGGTCTGTTTAATCTCTTCAACCTTGCTAACGGAATTTTGTGGCTGCTGCTGATGTTTATCTTTTTAAAAGATAAACAGGTAGGAAATTCACACGAAGGGTAAAAAAATGCCTGATTGCACAACGCAATCAGGCATTTTCGAATTAATGGTGATGGTCATCGATCTGATGTTCGATAACCATCCCTTCGCCAACGCTGGCAAGGTGACGAACATACGGATGTGGACGGTAAGCTGGAGCAGGAGCCACATAGACGGTTTGCGGCACAGTAGCGACACTGACAGCTTGTGGAACGCTGACAGAATCAGGGACCACTACCACTTTGTATCCACTCGGCACATCGACGGTAACGCTTTGCGCCATCGTTGCACCGGTAAAGCTCATGAGAAACGCGCCCAGCAAAACATAATTCTTCATAATCATTTCGCCTGAAATAATCCGGTGGGTTAATTTCTGCGAATTATGCAGCCTTCATTCAGGCGTTGTGTTGCCGGGCGTGCTGCCGTTTTATTGATTAAATGGCGCTTCGTGTTTAAGAACTTTATCAATCACGTCCAGTACGCCTTCACGGTTATTGGAACCTGCACGATATTTCGCCGCTGCAACAACCGCGCTGCCGGCATTTTCCATTGCGAAGCTGTACCCTGCCTGACGCAGCATCTCAATATCATTACCGCCATCGCCAAAGACCACGACTTCGCTGTCGTCTATTCCCCATAATTTCTGGAGTTGACGCAGGCCATTGGCTTTATGCACGCCGGGGATGATTAAATCGATGCTGCCGTTGCCGGTATGCACTGGCACCATAACATCGCCGATGGCTTCATGTAATGCTTTCTGCACTTGTGGAATCAGTTCATCGGAAAGATTCAGGCCAAACTTGAAGAAGATATCTTCTAAGTTGTCAAAGTTATCGACGTATTCCAGACGGTGATAATACATTTCCGCCACAGTTTTCATGGCATCGTCATATTTTTTGAGGGTATAGGCGCTATTTTTACCGCAGGCAATAATCTCCACTTCCGGGCGCGTCAGCAAATGCGCCACGACAGTGGCAAAAGCATCTTTCGATAGCTCGCCATTAAAAACATCTTTGCCTTCGCTCACTACCCAGCCGCCATTTTCCGCCACAAAAGCAATTTCATCAGCAATTTCGGGGAAGAATGAGATCAACTGATAATATTGATTCCCGCTGGCAACCACAAAGCGAATACCTTGTGCTTTCATCTGCTGATATTGGGCCATAAACCGCTCGCGGTTATAGGTTTTTTGATCGCTTAAGAAAGTACCGTCCATGTCTACCGCAATTAATTTAATGCCCATCAACTATTCTCCATCGCAGTCTGCGTTTTTGTATCGGGTTTGGCGACGGCTTTTGCGACGATAGCCGCGAGAATAACCAGCGCCAGTACAACCAGCATTGCACTACGTAATCCATAATGTTCGCCGAGATAGCCCAGAAGAGGCGGCCCGACGAGGAAAGCCAGATAACCGGTCGTGGCCACTACGCTGACACGGGTTGGCGCATCGGGGCCGGTATCACTGGCGGCTGAAATGGTCAGCGGGAAGCCCAGCGAGGCACCCAGTCCCCAAAGAACGACAGATACCCCGGCGACCCAGGCGCTATCAACAAAAATAATCAGCCCGATACCCAACGCACCCATTAGTGCACTGGCACGTACCACGGCAACGCGGCTGTAGCGATCAATAAACCAGCCGCCGGTAAAACGTCCAACGGTCATCCCCAATGTGAAACCTGCGTATATCAATGAGCCGGACGTTGGGCTAAATCCGTGGCCATCAACCATTAATAAGGGTAACCAGTCGTTGGCAGATCCTTCTGCAAAAGCCATTGCCAGCACCACGACACCAATTAATAGCAACTGAATATCGCGATAAAAAGGAACCCCTTTTTCACTATGCTGCGTGCCATCGGCAGCATTTTTTCCCGTACCGTCAGGGATTGCCTGAATAGCGATATAAATAGGCGCGATGCCCACCAGCGCCGCCAGCAAAATGTGAACAGTTGCCGGAACTCCAAAGGCCGTCAGCGCCATCCCTACACCAGCCCCCGCCAGCGTACCGAGACTGTAGAAGCCATGCATCATCGGCAAAACCGTTTTATTCATTTCTCGCTCAACGGCAGCACCTTCAACGTTTATCGCAACTTCAGCGGAACCAAAACTGGCGCCAAAAACGCCAAGACCAACGGCAAAGAGCAGGGGCGATGTCAGCCAGAGTGCCAGACTTAGTATCATCATCCCGATCAATGCGCAGGACATGGTGACCAGGATGACATTACGCGTCCCAAAGCGTTTTACTAACCACGCCGAGCAGAGAATTCCGCTCATTGAACCAATCGACAGGCCAAAGAGTACACCGCCCATTTCAGCAGTCGAGACAGAAAGAATGTCGCGAATAGCTGGCGTACGGGTTGCCCAGGACGCCATTAGCAGCCCCGGTAAAAAGAAGAACATAAACAACGCCCAGGTACGGCGTTTCAAGGCATTACGTGAAGAATTTGCGGCCATAGATCACGTCAAAAAAAGAAGATGAAAGACAACCTTAGCAAGGTTGTGTACATTTGTACACAATTGTAAAAAGAGGAAATGACATGCGTCGCGCTAACGATCCACAACGGCGAGAAAAAATCATCCAGGCCACTCTCGAGGCGGTGAAACTTTACGGAATACATGCCGTGACGCACCGTAAAATAGCTACCCTTGCCGGGGTACCGTTAGGGTCGATGACCTACTATTTTTCAGGAATTGATGAGCTATTGCTGGAGGCGTTCAGCAGTTTTACTGAGATCATGTCCCGGCAATATCAGGCATTTTTTAGCGATGTTAGTGATGCTCCAGGCGCATGCCAGGCTATCACCGATATGATCTACAGCTCACAGGTTGCAACGCCGGACAACATGGAACTGATGTATCAACTCTACGCGCTGGCCAGTCGAAAACCGCTATTAAAAACGGTAATGCAAAACTGGATGCAGCGCAGTCAGCAAACGCTCGAACAATGGTTTGAACCCGGAACTGCCCGGGCTCTGGATGCTTTTATTGAAGGGATGACGCTGCATTTTGTCACTGACCGTAAGCCGCTATCGCGCGAGGAGATTTTACGGATGGTGGCACGAGTGGCAGGGCTGGAGATAAATTTCAGGCAACAAAAAACCCATCAACCTTGAACCGAAATGGCGGGGTTGATGGGCTCCACAAAATGGGGACATCAAAGAAAAGCAGTGGCACTAATTAAGACTGATGCCCCAAAGAAAAGTTCGCCGATTGTACAAAAAAATTTCATTTTCAGGGCAACTTCAGTTTTATCCGAGTCCTGGCCATACCATGACAATGATTGTCCCGGCCAGCGTTAGCAGTACGTTAGCTATTGCATAAGTACCCGCATAACCTAAGGCTGGGATGTTACTGCGTGCGGTGTCGCTGATGATCTCCATTGCCGGAGCACAAGTACGTGCCCCCATCATCGCGCCGAACAGGAGTGCGCGGTTCATACGCAGTACATAAGCGCCGAACAGGAAGCAGATAACCACCGGCACCAGACTGACAATCAATCCGGCAATTAACATCTGACCACCGATCGCGCCCAGGCCGTTATTAATGCCGCTACCGGCGCTTAAACCAACGCCTGCCATAAACACCATCAAGCCGAATTCTTTCACCATGCTTAACGCCCCCTGCGGAATGTAACCGAAGGTCGGGTGGTTAGCGCGCATAAAGCCCAACATAATGCCGGCGAATAACAAGCCAGCAGCGTTACCCATGCCGAAGCTAAATGTACTGAACTGGAAGGTGATCATCCCGATCATCAGGCCAATAACAAAGAACGCGCAGAATGCCAGCAGGTCTGTGACCTGGCTGTGAATCGAGATAAAGCCGATGCGGTCAGCAATGGTTTTCACGCGACGGGCATCGCCGCTCACCTGCAAAACATCACCTTTATTAAGCACAACGTTGTCATCAATTGGCATCTCAATCTGGCTGCGGATGACGCGGTTAAGGAAGCAACCGTGATCGGTCAACTTCAGTTGTGCCAGACGTTTACCTACCGCGTTATGGTTTTTGACGACGACCTCTTCAGTGACGATACGCATGTCGAGAAGGTCACGATCAAAAACTTCTTTACCGTTACGGAAGCTGGGATCGAGGCGGGCATGGGCGTCTGGATATCCCACTAACGCTATCTCATCGCCCATTTGCAGCACGGCGTCGCCATCCGGATTTGCCAGAATCCCGTTACGACGAATACGTTCAATGTAGCAACCAGTTTGACGATAAATACCCAATTCACGCAGATTTTTGCCGTCGGTCCAGGCCACCAGCTCCGGGCCGACACGGTAGGCGCGGATCACCGGCAAATAAACTTTTCGGCTGGCATCGGTGTCCAGGCCACGTTCGCGAGCGATTTGTTGGGCGCTGGTCTGTAAATCCTGATGTTGCAACTTCGGTAAATAACGTGCACCGACAATTAAACTCACCAGGCCAATTAAATAAGTTAACGCATACCCAAGGCTTAGATTATCCAGTGCTGTGGAGAGCTGTCCGCTTTCCATACCAGAATGGCGTAATGTGTCGCCAGCACCGACCAGAACCGGTGTCGATGTCATGGAGCCAGCCAACATACCGGCCGTCAGACCGATATCCCAGCCAAACAGCTTACCCAACCCTAAGGCGATCACCAGCGCACTGCTAACCATCACCAGAGCTAACATTAGGTAATTTTTCCCATCGCGGAAAAAAATGGAAAAAAAGTTGGGTCCGGCTTCGACCCCGACGCAGAAAATAAACAACATAAAGCCAAGATTAAGCGCGTCGGTGTTAATGCTGAAATGTTGTTGCCCTAATAGTAACGATACGACTAAAACGCCAATGGAATTACCCAGTTGGATTGAACCAAGTCGTAATTTTCCTAGACATAGTCCAAGCGCAAGGACTACAAATAATAACAGAATGTAATTCCCATTTAACAATTCGGCGACGTTTATATTCACGGAGACTAACTTCTTGTTTACGAGTAAGCTGTTGAAAGAAATGGTAATTTAAGATAATGTTTTTACCTGAAATCAGGGCGCGGATTCATTCAGCGCACATAAGCAATAGTAAAGAAACAATATATTTTACTAGTGTAATCACATTAAGTACCAACGGCTATAAAAATTGCGTTGGCCTATATTAGCATGGAATGCGAAGCGGCTTTATCTTACTGAACGCCATAGTGGCGAAAATGTGTTCGATAGAGGCAGTGTCAGGAGGAGCGAGTGAAACATAAACAACGTTGGGCGGGGGCAATCTGCTGTTTTGTCCTCTTCATTGTAGTGTGCCTGTTCCTGGCGACGCAAATGAAAGGCGCTTTTCGGGCTGCCGGGCATCCTGAAATCGGCTTGCTGTTTTTCATTCTTCCTGGGGCGGTTGCCAGCTTTTTTTCGCAGCGTAGAGAAGTTCTTAAACCGCTGTTTGGCGCAATGCTGGCGGCACCGTGTTCTATGTTAATTATGCGTCTGTTTTTTTCACCAACACGCTCATTCTGGCAAGAGCTGGCGTGGTTATTGAGCGCCGTCTTCTGGTGTGCGTTGGGGGCGTTGTGTTTCTTGTTTATTAGTAGTTTGTTCAAGTCACAGCACAGAAAAAATCAATAAAGCCCTCAAACAGAGAGGGCTTATCCGGCAATCAGGCTTCAAGATTCTCTTTCACCCAGGCAGCAAAATCGGTATAGCCGCCGATGTGTTGCTGATCGACAAAAATCTGCGGTACGGTTTCTACTGGTTTACCCGCTTTCTGTTGTAAATCTTCTTTGCTAATCCCTTCTGCACGAATATCAACATACTGATATTCAAAGTCATCGCGTTCATTACTCAGTTTGTCTGCCAACTCTTTAGCACGCACGCAGTAAGGGCAACCCGGACGACCAAAAATAACGGTTTGCATTGTTTCTCTCCTCATCTGTTTATGTCCGCCATGATTACGCCAAAATTTATTCGCTGAAAGTAGGTTTAACCTGTTGCATTGATTGCTTAAAGCTATAACTGTTAAGCACAACGCAACGAAAGGTTTTAAAATAGCAATTCACTTTGCAGAGGGAAGCTTATGCGCGCGATCGGTAAATTACCTAAAAGCGTGTTGATACTGGAATTCATCGGCATGATGTTACTGGTGACGGTGCTGCTGTCGTTAAGCCATTACCTTTCGCTTCCGGTGCCGTTTTCGATGCCAGAGATACAAATTCTGATGATTTTTCTCGGTGTTTTGCTCATGCTTCCCGCTGCGGTGGTGGTTATTCTTCAGGTGGCAAAACGGCTTGCCCCACAACTGATGAACCGCCCACTGGAATCTTCACGTTCAGAAAGAGAAAAAGATAATGACGCCAACCATTGAACTTATTTGTGGCCATCGCTCCATTCGCCATTTCACTGATGACCCCATTTCTGAGGCGCAGCGTGAGGCGATTATCAACAGCGCCCGAGCGACTTCCAGTTCTAGTTTTTTGCAATGCAGTAGCATTATTCGCATTACCGATAGAACGCTGCGTGAAGAACTGGTAACGCTGACCGGCGGGCAAAAACATGTGGCGCAAGCGGCGGAGTTCTGGGTGTTCTGTGCCGACTTTAACCGTCATTTACAGATCTGTCCGGATGCACAACTTGGCCTGGCGGAACAACTGTTGCTCGGTGTCGTTGATACGGCAATGATGGCGCAAAATGCGTTAACTGCAGCGGAATCGCTGGGGTTGGGCGGAGTATATATTGGTGGACTGCGCAATAATATCGAAGCAGTGACAGAACTGCTGAAGTTACCAAAGCATGTTCTGCCGCTGTTCGGGCTGTGCCTTGGCTGGCCTGCGGATAATCCGGATCTCAAGCCGCGTTTACCGGCCTCTATTGTAGTGCATGAAAACAGCTATCAACCGCTGGATAAAGACGCTCTGGCGCAGTATGACGAGCAACTGGCGGAATATTATCTCACCCGTGGCAGCAATAATCGTCGGGATACCTGGAGCGACCATATTCGTCGGACAATCATTAAAGAAAGCCGTCCTTTTATTCTCGATTATTTGCATAAACAAGGTTGGGCGACGCGCTAAAACCGTAACGCCGATGTATTATACGCGGGCTTTTGACCAGGTCTGACAGAGAGGTGCAGGGTGAAAATTGCCATATTGTCCCGGGATGGAACGCTCTATTCGTGTAAGCGGCTGCGTGAAGCCGCTATACAGCGTGGTCACCTGGTTGAAATTCTCGATCCGCTTTCTTGCTACATGAACATTAATCCAGCGGCGTCTTCCATTCACTATAAAGGCCGCAAACTCCCCCATTTTGACGCAGTGATCCCGCGTATTGGCACCGCCATTACCTTTTATGGGACGGCGGCGCTACGCCAGTTCGAAATGCTGGGGAGTTATCCGCTCAATGAGTCGGTCGCGATTGCCCGAGCGCGTGACAAATTGCGCTCCATGCAACTGTTAGCGCGACAGGGCATTGACCTGCCTGTAACAGGCATGGCGCATTCGCCGGATGATACCAGCGACTTAATCGAGATGGTCGGTGGTGCGCCGCTGGTGGTCAAGTTGGTCGAAGGCACGCAGGGGATTGGAGTGGTGCTTGCGGAGACGCGTCAGGCAGCAGAAAGCGTAATTGACGCTTTTCGCGGTCTTAATGCGCATATTCTGGTGCAGGAATATATAAAAGAAGCAAGAGGCCGCGACATCCGTTGTCTGGTCGTTGGCGATGAAGTGGTCGCGGCAATTGAACGGCAGGCGAAAGAGGGCGATTTTCGTTCCAATTTGCATCGCGGTGGTGCGGCAAGCATTGCCAGTATTACCCCGCAGGAGCGTGAAATTGCCATAAAAGCCGCGCGAACGATGGCGCTGGATGTTGCTGGTGTGGATATTCTGCGTGCAAATCGCGGACCGTTAGTGATGGAGGTGAATGCGTCGCCCGGTCTGGAAGGAATAGAGAAAACCACCGGTATCGACATCGCGGGTAAAATGATCCGTTGGATTGAGCGCCACGCCACGGCAGAATATTGCTTAAAAACTGGTGGTTAGTCGCAATAACGTGACTGATCATGGTTTTGCCTGCGCTTTTTGCGTAAGCTGTGCCAGTCTTTTTATCGGAAGAGGTTGTACAAAATTATGACATCGCTGGTCGTTCCTGGTCTGGATACGTTGCGTCAATGGCTCGATGACCTGGGGATGAGTTTTTTTGAATGTGATAACTGTCAGGCGCTACATCTGCCGCATATGCAGAATTTCGACGGTGTCTTTGATGCCAAAATCGACCTGATTGATAACACGATCCTGTTTTCTGCCATGGCGGAAGTCAGACCTTCAGCCGTGTTGCCGCTGGCGGCGGATTTGTCGGCCATCAATGCCAGTTCGCTGACTGTGAAAGCATTTCTTGATATGCAGGATGATAATCTGCCAAAGCTGGTGGTTTGCCAGTCTTTATCCGTTATGCAGGGCGTAACCTATGAACAGTTTGCATGGTTTGTACGCCAGAGTGAAGAGCAGATTTCGATGGTCATCCTTGAAGCCAATGCCCATCAACTACTGTTGCCGACTGACGATGAAGGGCAAAATAACGTTACCGAAAACTATTTCCTTCATTGATAACTCTTTTTGAGCACGCAGTCGCTGCCGCAGTGACTGCGCATTATAATATTTCCTGCTAAATTTAACCTTCCATTAAAGATTTTTTCACTTGTCTTATGCCGAATTTGCTTTATCACATAGAGCAAATGCGCATAAAAATTTGTTAAATACTGTTTTTTAATTACAGCTATAGTTTCAAACCCTGGCTAAAGTTATTCTTGCAAGGCTTTTATATAGCGAGCAATGCTGGCCGGGAGAGAGTTCTCTTTTCTTGCGCCGCGCCGATAAAAAATATGCACGTTTATTGCATATCTTTCAGTGTGACAACTTTTGTTCGTTTGTTAACGAACTTTCAGAAGGAAAGAGATATGACCGCCTTAAATAAAAAATGGCTATCGGGTCTGGTTGCAGGTGCTCTGATGGCCGTCTCTGTCGGCACGCTCGCGGCTGAACAAAAAACACTCCACATCTATAACTGGTCTGATTATATCGCTCCAGATACAGTGGCAAATTTTGAAAAAGAGACGGGTATAAAAGTCGTCTACGATGTTTTCGATTCCAACGAAGTATTGGAAGGCAAGTTAATGGCGGGGAGCACCGGCTTTGATCTTGTCGTTCCATCAGCCAGTTTTCTTGAACGCCAGCTGACTGCTGGTGTATTCCAGCCGTTGGATAAAAGCAAATTGCCAGAATGGAAGAATCTCGATCCAGAACTGCTGAAGCTGGTGGCAAAACACGATCCCGACAATAAATTTGCCATGCCGTATATGTGGGCGACCACCGGGATTGGCTATAACGTCGATAAAGTCAAAGCGGTACTGGGCGAAAACGCGCCAGTCGATAGCTGGGACTTGATCCTCAAACCTGAAAATCTGGAAAAACTGAAAAGCTGCGGAGTCTCGTTCCTCGATGCGCCGGAAGAAGTGTTTGCCACCGTGCTGAATTATCTCGGCAAAGATCCCAACAGCACCAAAGCGGATGATTACACTGGCCCGGCAACCGATCTGCTGTTAAAGCTGCGTCCAAATATTCGTTATTTCCATTCATCTCAATACATTAACGATCTGGCAAACGGCGATATTTGCGTCGCTATTGGCTGGGCGGGCGATGTGTGGCAGGCGTCTAACCGCGCGAAAGAAGCGAAAAACGGTGTGAATGTCTCTTTCTCGATTCCGAAAGAAGGGGCGATGGCATTCTTTGATGTATTCGCCATGCCTGCGGATGCCAAAAATAAAGACGAAGCGTATCAGTTCCTGAATTACCTGCTGCGTCCGGATGTAGTAGCGCATATCTCCGACCATGTGTTCTATGCTAACGCCAATAAAGCAGCCACGCCGCTGGTGAGTGCGGAAGTCCGTGATAACCCAGGAATTTACCCGCCTGCGGACGTTCGCGCCAAAATGTTCACACTACAAGTGCAGGATCCAAAAATCGATCGAGTGCGCACTCGCGCCTGGACCAAAGTGAAGAGCGGAAAATAATCTGCTGTTGTAGATGCCGGACGGGTGCACCACACCCGCCGGCAATTCGCACCATCATGGTGCGCTTGCTCACATTCAATGCCGGAGAGCAGCCGTGAATGACGCTATCCCTCGCCCGCAGGCGAAAAGTCGTAAGTCGCTGACACCACTATTAGAAATCCGCAATTTGACTAAATCTTACGATGGTCAACATGCGGTCGATGATGTCAGTCTGACCATTTATAAAGGCGAAATCTTTGCACTGCTGGGCGCATCCGGCTGTGGCAAGTCCACACTGCTACGTATGCTGGCAGGTTTTGAACAACCTTCTGCCGGGCAGATTATGCTTGATGGCGTCGACCTGTCACGGGTTCCTCCTTATCTACGCCCCATCAATATGATGTTTCAGTCTTACGCGTTGTTTCCGCATATGACCGTGGAACAGAACATCGCCTTTGGCCTGAAGCAGGACAAATTGCCAAAAGCGGAAATTGCCAGCCGGGTCAACGAGATGCTCGGGCTGGTACATATGCAGGAGTTCGCCAAACGCAAACCGCATCAGCTTTCCGGTGGCCAACGCCAGCGTGTGGCCCTGGCCCGAAGCCTCGCCAAACGCCCGAAACTATTACTGCTCGATGAGCCGATGGGCGCGCTGGATAAAAAATTGCGTGACCGGATGCAGCTTGAAGTGGTGGATATTCTGGAGCGTGTCGGCGTGACCTGCGTAATGGTTACTCACGATCAGGAAGAGGCGATGACTATGGCGGGGCGTATCGCCATTATGAATCGCGGGAAATTTGTTCAGATTGGCGAGCCGGAAGAGATTTACGAGCATCCGACTACCCGCTACAGCGCCGAGTTTATTGGTTCAGTCAACGTCTTTGAAGGGCTACTAAAAGAGCGTCAGGAAGACGGCCTGTTGCTCGATTCACCGGGGCTGGTCCATCCGCTGAAAGTCGATCCGCTGGCGTCAGTGGTCGATAACGTGCCGGTACATGTGGCGCTGCGACCGGAAAAAATCATGCTTTGCGAGGAGCCGCCCGCCAATGGTTGTAACTTCGCGGTGGGGGAGGTGATACACATTGCCTATCTCGGCGATCTTTCGGTGTATCACGTTCGTCTGAAAAGCGGGCAGATGATTAGCGCCCAGCTACAAAACGCGCATCGTCACCGCAAAGGGCTACCGACCTGGGGTGATGAAGTTCGTTTATGTTGGGAAGTGGACAGTTGTGTGGTGCTGACGGTTTAAGGAGCAAAGATGAGTACACTTGAACCTCCTGTCCAGCCGGGCGGGTTAAAACAGTGGCTTACGCAGTGGCAGATGAAGCACGGGCGCAAACTGGTGATTGCGCTGCCGTATATCTGGTTAATTTTGCTATTCCTGCTGCCATTTCTGATTGTCTTTAAAATAAGCCTTGCAGAGATGGCGCGAGCCATTCCGCCTTATACCGAACTGATGGAGTGGGCCGACGGGCAACTGTCAATCACCCTCAATCTTGGTAATTTCCTGCAATTGACCGACGATCCGCTCTATTTCGATGCTTATCTCCAGTCGTTACAGGTGGCGGCGATTTCGACCATCTGCTGCTTATTGCTTGGCTACCCGCTGGCGTGGGCGGTGGCGCACAGTAAACCCTCAACCCGCAATATCTTATTGCTGCTGGTGATCCTGCCGTCGTGGACCTCGTTTCTGATCCGCGTTTATGCCTGGATGGGAATATTAAAAAACAATGGCGTACTGAATAACTTCCTGCTGTGGCTGGGCGTTATCGATCAACCGCTGACCATTCTGCATACCAACCTGGCGGTCTATATTGGCATTGTTTACGCCTATGTGCCGTTTATGGTGCTGCCGATCTACACCGCGTTGATGCGTATTGATTATTCGCTGGTGGAAGCGGCACTGGATCTCGGTGCACGACCGCTGAAAACGTTCTTTACTGTGATCGTGCCGCTGACTAAAGGTGGGATTATTGCCGGGTCGATGCTGGTGTTTATCCCGGCTGTGGGCGAGTTTGTGATCCCGGAACTGCTCGGCGGTCCGGATAGCATCATGATCGGGCGCGTGCTGTGGCAGGAGTTCTTCAATAACCGTGACTGGCCAGTAGCCTCTGCAGTGGCGATTATCATGCTGTTGTTGCTAATCGTGCCTATTATGTGGTTCCACAAGTATCAGCAAAAAAGTGTGGGAGAACACGGATGAATAATTTACCGGTCGTTCGTTCGCCCTGGCGGATTGTGATTTTGCTGCTGGGCTTCACCTTTCTTTATGCGCCAATGCTGATGCTGGTTATCTATTCATTTAACAGCTCGAAGCTGGTGACGGTGTGGGCGGGCTGGTCAACGCGTTGGTACGGTGAGTTATTGCGCGATGACGCAATGATGAGTGCGGTTGGTTTAAGCCTGACAATTGCGGCCTGTGCGGCGACGGCGGCGGCGATCCTCGGGACAATTGCGGCGGTGGTGCTGGTGCGCTTTGGCAGGTTTCGCGGATCAAATGGTTTTGCCTTTATGATCACCGCGCCGCTGGTAATGCCTGATGTGATCACGGGCTTGTCGCTGTTGTTGTTATTCGTCGCGCTTGCTCATGCCATTGGCTGGCCTGCGGACCGCGGTATGCTCACCATCTGGCTTGCGCATGTCACTTTCTGTACGGCTTATGTGGCAGTCGTTATTTCGTCGCGCCTGCGGGAACTTGATCGCTCGATAGAAGAAGCGGCGATGGATCTCGGTGCGACGCCGCTGAAAGTGTTTTTCGTCATTACGCTACCGATGATCATGCCCGCGATCATTTCTGGCTGGTTACTGGCTTTTACTTTGTCGCTTGATGATCTGGTGATTGCCAGCTTTGTTTCCGGGCCGGGAGCCACCACATTACCGATGCTGGTCTTCTCCAGCGTGCGGATGGGGGTGAATCCAGAAATTAACGCCCTTGCAACGTTAATTCTCGGTGCGGTCGGAATTGTCGGATTTATCGCCTGGTATCTGATGGCGCGTGCAGAAAAGCAGCGGATACGCGATATCCAGCGTGCAAGACGTGGCTGAAGACACTAAAATTTGCCAACCTGGCTACATAATGCCGCGCATGTCGCGGCATTGTTTTCATGGAAGACGAACCGTTGGGATTTTTTAAGAAAACATCTTCATCACATGCTCGCCTGAATGTGCCTGCGCTGGTGCAGGTGGCGGCGCTCGCCATTATTATGATCCGTGGCCTCGACGTGTTGATGATTTTCAATACATTAGGCGTGCGCGGTATTGGCGAGTTCATTCATCGCAGCGTACAAACCTGGAGTTTAACGCTGGTCTTTTTAAGCAGTCTGGCGCTGGTTTTTATTGAGATCTGGTGTGCGTTTTCGCTGGTGAAAGGGCGTCGCTGGGCGCGCTGGCTGTATCTGCTGACACAAATCACGGCTGCCAGTTACTTGTGGGCTGCTTCGCTGGGTTATGGTTATCCGGAGTTGTTCAGCATTCCCGGTGAATCAAAACGTGAAATCTTCCATAGCCTGATGCTGCAGAAGCTGCCGGATATGCTCATCCTGATGCTGCTGTTCGTTCCCTCGACCAGTCGGCGGTTCTTCCAGTTGCAATAATGTGTATAATCGTCGCCCCTGATGATGTGAAGGTCAATGTATGCAGTGCGCACTTTACGACGCGGGTCGCTGTCGTTCCTGTCAGTGGATAACGCAGCCGATTCCACAGCAACTCTCCGCTAAAACCGCCGATCTTAAAAATCTGCTGGCCGATTTTCCGGTTGAGGAATGGTGCGCGCCGATGTCTGGCCCGGAACAAGGGTTTCGTAATAAAGCCAAAATGGTGGTGAGTGGCAGCGTTGAAAAACCACTGCTCGGAATGCTGCATCGCGACGGCACGCCGGAAGATCTTTGCGATTGCCCGCTTTATCCTGCCTCATTTGCGCCCGTTTTTGCGGCGCTAAAACCGTTTATCGCCCGTGCGGGGCTAACGCCCTACAACGTGGCGCGTAAGCGTGGCGAACTGAAATACATTCTGCTGACCGAAAGTCAGAGCGATGGCGGCATGATGCTGCGCTTTGTGTTGCGTTCCGAAACCAAACTGGCACAACTGCGTAAGGCATTGCCGTGGTTACAGGCACAATTGCCGCAGCTGAAAGTCATTACCGTCAACATTCAGCCGGTACATATGGCGATTATGGAAGGGGAGACGGAGATCTACCTGACGGAACAACAGTCGCTGGCAGAGCGTTTTAACGATGTGCCGCTGTGGATCCGCCCGCAAAGTTTCTTCCAGACTAATCCGGCGGTCGCCAGCCAGCTGTACGCTACCGCGCGCGACTGGGTACGGCAGCTGCCGGTTAAACATATGTGGGATCTGTTCTGTGGCGTGGGGGGCTTTGGTTTACACTGCGCGACGCCTGACATGCAGTTAACCGGGATCGAAATTGCGCCAGAAGCCATTGCCTGTGCGAAGCAATCAGCCGCTGAACTGGGCTTAACGCGTCTGCAATTTCAGGCGCTGGATTCCACTCAGTTTGCCACCGCTCAGGGCGAAGTGCCGGAGCTGGTACTGGTTAATCCACCGCGTCGCGGCATTGGTAAACCGCTGTGTGATTATCTCGCAACGATGGCACCACGTTTTATTATCTACTCCAGCTGTAACGCTCAAACGATGGCGAAAGATATCCGCGAACTGCCAGGATATCGCATTGAGCGGGTACAGCTTTTCGATATGTTCCCCCACACCGCGCATTATGAAGTGCTGACGCTGCTGGTGAAGCAATAAAAAAGCCTCAACGGCGGTTCACATTGCCTGATGCGCTACGCTTATCAGGCCTACATGAAGTTGCAATATATTGAGTTTTAACGTATTTGTAGGCCGGATAAGGCGTTTACGCCGCATCCGGCATGAACAACGAGCACGCAGTCAGTAATCTGACGCTGCGGCTTATTGTTGGAACCACTGGTCATTGATTTTCTGATATGTACCGTCAGCTTTAATTGCTGCCAGCGCGTTATTCAGTTTTTCCAGCAGAGCTTTGTTATCCGGACGAACAGCGATACCCAGGCCGGTGCCGAAGTACTGCGGATCGGTCACTTTCTCAGTCGCAACGCCCAGTTGCGGATTGGTTTTCAGCCATTCGTTTACCACCGCTGTGTCACCAAATACCCCATCAATACGGCCATTTTTCAGGTCGATAAAGGCATTCTGATAACTGTCATAGGAGACAGTTTTCACTTCCGGATGCTGATCCTGAATATATTTCTGGTGGGTGGTGCCGTTTTCCATCCCAATGCGTTTACCTTTCAGGTCGGCAAAAGTCTTATAGGTATCTTTTTTGGCAATCACGACGGCTGAGTTTTCATAGTAGGGCGTGGTAAACGATACCTGCTTGCTACGCTCCGGCGTGATATCCATACCGGAGATAACGGCGTCATATTTTCTGAATTTCAGTGACGGGATCAGGCTGTCGAAAGCGTGATTAGTAAAAGTACATTCTGCCTGCATTTGTTTGCATAACGCCTTTGCCAGATCGATATCAAAGCCGACGATCTGGTTGTTTGCATCCATCGATTCGAATGGCGGATAAGTGGCAGAGACGCCGAAGTTGATCTTCTCTGCGGCAGAAGCACCGAAAGTAAAGGAAGCAAGTAAAGCGGCAAGAACTAACTTTTTCATGATGGAACTCCCGTCTGTCAATCTTATGATTTTTGGCCGTGTCTGCGGCATGGGATAACAATGCCATTAAGTGAATTTATATGCAATAAATATGATTAAATAATTTAAATAGAATAAAAAAAGACGGATAACTTAGTGGGTTGCCCGTCTTCATTATAAGAATTTATGCACTATGTGTGTTCTGTGCTGGTGTCTGATGCGACGCTGGCGCGTCTTATCAGACCTACAAATCATCCAGCTAATGTAGGCCGGATAAGGCATTTACGCCGCATCCGGCATCAGCACGAAGCCATATTAATTCCGTCGCTCAAACGCCAGCGCTTTACGCTCGATCAAACGCATCATCAACGTCAGCAGGCCGTTAACGACGAGGTAAATAATCCCCGCCGCGCCAAATACCATCACATCGTAGGTGCGTCCGTACAGCAACTGGCTGTAACCCATCACTTCCATCAACGTAATGGTGTATGCCAGAGAGGTACTTTTGAACACCAGCACCACTTCGTTGGAATAAGAAGAGAGCGAGCGTTTAAAGGCATACGGCAGCAGGATCGCCAGCGTGTCTTTTTTGCTCATCCCCAGGGCGCTACAGGATTGCCATTGACCTTCCGGGATCGCACGAATTGCACCGTAAAACAGCTGCGTGGTATAAGCCGCACTGTTCAGCGACAACGCAATCAGCGCGCATAACCACGGTTCTGACAGCAAATGCCACAGCGCCGGATACTCCTGCAACGTCGGGAACTGGCCCGGCCCGTAATAAATCAGGAAGATCTGCACCAGCAGCGGCGTACCGGTAAACAGCGTGATATAACCACGCACCAGCCACACCAGCACCGGCGTTTTTAGCGTCAGGATGATGGTAAAAATCAACGCCAGAATCAGCGCCACAATCAGCGAGGCAACCGTCAGCGTCAGGCTGGTGTGCAGCCCTTTCATCAGTTCGGGTAAATACTCAAACATTAGCTGGGCCTCCGCTCAAAACGTGTCGCGCGCAGGTCAATGCGTTTGAGAATGTACTGACTCAACAGAGTAATCACCAGGTAAATCGCCGCCGCCACAATGTACCAGGTAAACGGTTCCTGGGTACGGGTGGCGATGCTTTTGGTTTGCAGCATTAAATCATTCACACTAATCAAACTGACCAGCGCGGTATCTTTCAGCAGTACCAGCCACTGGTTGCCGAGACCGGGCAGCGCATGACGCCACATCTGCGGCATCACCAGACGGAAAAAGATAGCCGATTTCGACAGCCCCAGCGCCTGACCCGATTCCCACTGACCCACCGGCACTGCTTTCAGTGCGCCACGCAGAGTTTGCGAAGCATAGGCGGCATACAGCAGCGACAGAGCGATAACACCACAAAGGAACGGGCTAACGTCGAAGTTCTCAATGTCCATCTGCACCGGGATCTGCACGAACCCAAGATTGATGGTGAAGCCATCCGCAAGCGTCAGCAGTAACTGCGAGGAGCCAAAATAGATAAACAGCACCACCAGAATTTCTGGCAGGCCGCGCAGAATCGTCACCAGCGCCGAGCCCGCCCACGCGACAGGACGCCATTTTGCTGACTCCCATACCGCAAAGAACATCGCCAGCGCCAGTCCGACAATCAATGCACAAACGGCAAGGCCGACAGTCATCCCGGCGGCGCTTGCTAAAGGAAAAAATTCATTCATCAGGAATTACTTCTGGAACCATTTGTTGTAGATGGTTTCGTAAGTGCCATCTTTCTTCACTTTTTCCAGCGCAGTGTTGAATTTCTGCTGCAGTTCAGTGTTGCCCTGACGTACCGCAATGCCGAGGCCAGTACCGAAGTAATCTTTGTCGGTCACTTTGTCGCCCACTGCCGCCAGTTTCGGGTTATCTTTCAGCCATTCGGTGACCACAGCGGTGTCACCGAATACGCTGTCGATACGACCGTTTTGCAGATCCAGTTTTGCGTTCTGGTAGCTGTCATACGGAACTGTGGTGATTTCCGGATGCTTATCCATAATGAACTTCTGGTGCGTCGTCCCGTTCTGAACGCCGACTTTTTTGCCTTTCAGTTGATCAACGCTGGTGTATTTACCCTGCTGACCCACAAACAGTGCGGAGTTGTCATAGTACGGGGTGGTAAACAGCACCTGCTTTTCACGCTCCGGGGTGATATCCATCCCGGCCATCACCGCTTCTACGCGACGGAATTTCAGGCTTGGGATCAGGCTGTCAAACGCCTGGTTAGAGAAAGTGCAGGTCGCATCAATTTCTTTACACAGCGCCTGCGCCAGGTCGACGTCAAAACCGACGATCTGGTTATTCGCATCCATCGATTCAAACGGAGGATAAGAGGCTTCGGTAGCAAAACGAATGGTTTCGGCAGCTGTGGCGGAAAGACTAAAACCTGCAATTAGCGCGGCAATCAGAACTTTTTTCATTGTTGTTATCCCGAATCTTAGTGAGAGAGATAGTTTTTAAATGCTTCGGTTTGCGGCTCGGTAAAGCAGCTCGCGTCGCCTTGTTCTACGATGTGACCGTTTTCCATATACACCACACGGCTGGCGGTTTTACGCGCCACTTCAACTTCGTGGGTGACGATCACCTGGGTAATATTCGTTTCTGCCAGCTCACGAATAATGCTGACGATTTGTGCAGTAATTTCCGGATCCAGCGCGGCGGTCGGTTCATCAAACAGCAGTACCTGCGGTTCCATCATCAGCGCGCGGGCGATAGCGACACGTTGCTGCTGACCACCAGAAAGGTGCAGCGGGTAACGATCGCTATAAGGTTTGAGACGCAGACGTTCCAGCAGTTTTTCTGCACGGGCCAGCGCCTGATCTTTACTCAACCCCAGCACGCGGCAGGGCGCTTCAATCAGGTTTTGCTGTACCGTCAGATGCGGCCATAGATTGTATTGCTGAAACACCATCCCGACGTTACGACGCAGCTCGCGGATCGCTTTGTCAGATGGCGTTTTAGTGAAATCGAAATGGTTGCCTGCGATGTTGAGCGTACCGGAGCGCGGCATCTCTAGCAGATTGAGTACACGCAGCAGCGAGCTTTTCCCCGCGCCGCTGGGGCCAAGTAACACCAGCGTTTCGCCTTGCGGGCAATCCAGCGTGATATCGAACAGCGCCTGATGCGCGCCGTAGAAGCAATTAATGCCGTTTAATTGAATACTCATTGACACTCGTATACTGGCAGTCGGATAGCTATTGAAGTCGAAGATAGTACCTTTGACAGAATAATTATGCAATATTTCTGCTTTAAAAGTTAAAAGCAAAGCGCATTATTCAATAAACATAGCACAAAATAACGGCGACGAAGGGCGGCGAGCATAAATGTCGGCATTCTTCACAGAATGCCAGACAATTCATGGGGGTTATCGTTTAATCAAGGTTTTAGCGGTTCTCAACGGACTGGCGCAGAGTGCCGGCAGGTGCGTGTACGCTGCCACCTAAATAGCGCACATCGTCGATCACCCAACACTGTCCTTCCTGAATCATCAACACTTCATCCTGCCAGCTCTGGTCGCCTTGTTTCAGATTCACCCGCAGCGGAATATTGCGCGCATCGCGATTTGGGATGGTCGAGGCGCTGGCAACTTGTGCGCTGTCAGGCAAAGTGGTGCGACTGGAGAACGGATCGCTGCTTAATAATTCACGATGGCTGTTATCGCGGCTGGCATTACTCAGCAACGTTGCCAGTTTGTCACTTAAATATGGACGCAGAGCGGTAATGTCGTTACTGCGGTGCGAAATGCGGTAGTCATAAAACTGCTGGGCCACGCTGTCAGGTCCGCCCTGAACGCAAGATCCCGTACGGGGGCCATTATCTTTATAGGCAGGCGTGACGGTGGTGCAAGCACTGAGTAACAGTGCGCAAGGGATAAGCATAGTCAATTTGCTGTAGCGCATAATGATTTCCTTATAAGCGAACACCTTGAAAGCGTTCTACGATAATAATGATATCCTTTCAATAATAGCGTATCAGTCCGATAATGCTTTGAAGATCGAAGGCTTAGCAAACAAGGAGATCGATCATGCAATTTTCCACAACCCCAACACTTGAAGGCCAGACCATCGTTGAATATTGCGGCGTGGTGACCGGCGAAGCGATTTTAGGTGCTAACATTTTTCGCGATTTCTTTGCGGGGATCCGCGATATTGTTGGCGGACGTTCCGGTGCGTATGAAAAAGAACTGCGTAAAGCGCGGGAGATAGCCTTTGAGGAGCTTGGCGAGCAGGCGCGAGCGCTGGGGGCTGACGCCGTGGTCGGCATTGATATCGACTACGAAACGGTCGGGCAAAACGGCAGTATGCTGATGGTTAGCGTCAGCGGAACGGCGGTGAAAACGCGTCGATGAGCAGAGTCTTCTGGCTGGTTGCCGCCGCTTTGTTCCTGGCTGGGTGTGCAGGCGAAAAAGGCATTGTCGAGAAAGGGGGATACCAGCTTGATACCCGACGCCAGGCGCAGGCGGCGTATCCGCGCATTAAAGTGCTGGTGATCCACTACACGGCAGAGGACTTTGATACGTCACTGGCGACACTGACCGATAAGCACGTAAGTTCGCATTATCTGGTTCCTGCCGAGCCACCACTTTACAACGGCAAGCCGCGTATCTGGCAACTGGTACCGGAACAGGAACTGGCCTGGCATGCGGGGATTAGCGCCTGGCGCGGGGCAACGCGCCTTAACGACACCTCTATTGGCATTGAGCTGGAAAATCGCGGCTGGAAAACATCAGCGGGGGTGAAATATTTTGCGCCATTTGAACCGACACAAATTCAGGCGCTCATTCCACTGGCGAAGGATATTATCGCCCGCTATCACATCAAACCGGAAAACGTAGTGGCTCATGCAGATATTGCGCCGCAGCGCAAAGATGATCCAGGGCCATTATTTCCGTGGCAGCAACTGGCACAAGAGGGGATTGGTGCCTGGCCTGATGCGCAGCGGGTGAACTTTTATCTTGCCGGGCGCGCGCCGCACACACCGGTAGATACCGCCTCATTGCTGGAACTGTTGGCCCGTTACGGCTATGACGTGAAACCAGAAATGACTCCTGGCGAACAGCAACGAGTGATTATGGCTTTCCAGATGCACTTCCGCCCGACGTTATATAACGGCGAAGCGGATGCTGAAACTCTGGCAATTGCACAAGCGTTGCTGGAGAAATACGGTCAGGATTAGCGCGGCAGTTTTCCGTGGTCGCGTAACCAGGCGGCAGTTTTCTCGATCCCTTCATCCAGCGTGATGACAGGCTGATAACCTAACTCTTCCTGTGCACGCGTAATATCCAGCGTAAAGTCAAAATTCAACTTGGAGACGCCGTAGTGGGTTAGCGGCGGCTCTTTCGCTGACTTGCGGCCTAAACGCTCCATGCTGCGGGCGATCATATCCAGCATCGGGTAGGGAATTGAACGAATACGGCAATCAATATTCAGTTCGTCGATGAGCTTCTGCACGATGCTGCGCAGTGTACGATGCTCACCATTGGTAATGTTGTATGCCCTGCCGGAAGGCAGTTTGTCGCAGTTTTCCTGGCTCGCCAGCCACATGGCATGCACGGCATTTTCGTAGTAGGTCATATCGACCAGCGCACTGCCGCCGTGCGGTAACAGAATGCTGCCGTAGTGGTGCATCATATGCGCCAGGCGGGGGATGAACACTTTATCGTGCGGTCCGAACAGACTTTGTGGGCGCAGAATAGTAAAACGCGTTTGTGGATTCGCCTGCGAAAGCATATTAATCACTTCTTCGCTGGCAGCTTTGCTGCGGGCAAACTCGTTAGCGAAGCGGTGAGGGCGAAAATCTTCTTTAATATCGCGATGATGGTGATAATCGAAGTACAGGGAGGGGGAAGAGATATGAATAAAGTTACGCACTCCCCAGGCAACAGCCCATTCGCCCAGGCGACGCGTAGCGCGAACATTGGCCAGGTCGAAAGCCTGCTGCGTTCCCCACGGCGAAGTAAAGCTGGAGCAGTGCCACAGCGTATCAATGCCTGCGAGCATCACTTTAGCCTGCGATGAGACTAGTTCGGTCAGATCCGCCCGGACAAACTCTGCGCCCATTTTTTCCAGCAATTTGCCCATCGCTTCGTTGCGACCGGTCGCTCTCACGCTGATGCCTTTCTGGCATAAAAATTCAACCGCGTTTCGACCTAAGCCGCTGGTAGCGCCGGTAACCAGTACCTTCATATCATTCCACTGTTGTTGATAAGACGACGTGCGCATTCTTTCGTGATTTCCCCCTTGATGCAATGGGAAACATGAAAGAATCACGCAGGTTTTTTTCGATTAATCTGTGATTTGTTCTGCAAGTCTGGCGATTCGTTTTGCCATGCCGCGAAAAATAAACAGATGTGCAGGGATCATGAAAAGCCAGTAAAACAGGCCTGGCATGCCGTGCGGATGCCAGAAAGCGCGAACGTCTATGGTGCGGTAGTTGCCTTTATCCTCCAGCGTAAAACAAAGCCGCCCCAGTCCCGGTGCTTTCATACCAAATAACAACGTAAGTTGTTTTTCCGCTTCAACGACAATCACTTTCCAGCTATCTACCGCATCGCCCGTCTGCAAATATTCCCGCTCAGGGCGACCTTTCGCCAGTTTATGACCGATCGCGCGGTCCATCAGCGCGCGGGTCTGCCACAAAATATTGCCAAAGAAATAACGTTCTTTACCGCCGATTTGATTGACAACCCGCCATAGCGCCTGAAGGCTGGCGGACGTTTTAACCGTAAAACCGGCTTGTTTAGCGAAGTAACCGTATTCTGGTCGCCAGCGAGCAAAAGCCTGTGCGTCGTATCCCCAGTCGCTGGAGTTGACCAGTTTTTCTTCCTCTTTCAATGTGCTACGTACCGCATCATCGAAAGCGATCAGCGGTTGTGGAATGAGTGCACGTAACGCGGTGTCATCAGCCAGCAGATCGTGTTTCAGCCCCTGAATCAACGCTTTGGCGGTGGTGGGTGGTACGGAAGTAATCACATTGAGAAACCACACCGAAATCCAGCGGGTCGGAAAGGGGATGGGGATCAACCAGCGGCGCTTACCGCTCACGGTCATAAAATGTTCAAATTGTTGTTGGTAACTGAGCACCTCTGGCCCGGCGGCTTCGAAGACCCGATGTTCGCAGGCCGGATGATCTAACAGTGCCACCAGATAGTGCAGCAGGTTTTCCAGCGCAATAGGCGTGGTGCGTGAACGGACCCAGCGTGGCGGTGTTAACACTGGCAGGTTGTAAACCATATCGCGCATCACTTCAAACGCCGCAGAACCTGCACCAACGATAATTCCGGCCCGCAGTTCGGTCACTGGTACATTCGCTTCACGAAGAATGTCCGCCGTGGCCTGACGAGCACGCAGATGGTCCGACTGCTCATGTGGCGGAGCCTGCAACGAACTGAGAAAGATGACTTGCTTAACTGGCACTTCGCGTAGCGCATCGCGGACGTTGAGAGCCACCTGGCGCTCCTGAGCGATAAAATCGCCGCCTTCGCCCATGCTATGCACCAGAAAATAGACTGTATCGATATCCTGCAACAGGGCCGGAAGATTATCCGGCCAGCTGAGATCGACTTTATGGCAACTGACGTTTGCCAGTTGCAGCTTTGCAAGCCTGTCGACATGACGTGCCGCCGCCAGGATCTGATGCCCTTGCTGGCTGAGTATGCGCACCAGATGCTGACCAATGTAGCCACTGGCACCGAGAACTAAAATGCGTTGCGGCACGTCTCTCTCCTTAACGCGCCAGGAATGCGCGCCAGTGGGCAGCGACTTCAGCCAGTTGCTCGCGGGAGACGTCGAGATGCGTCACCAGGCGGACAATCGGCGAGGCGTTAATCAGTACGTTTCTCGCTTTCATGTATTCGCCTAACGCGGCAGCATTTTCTTCCCCGATGCGGACAAACAGCATATTGGTGTCCTGGCGCATCACATCCGCGCCTGCTTCACGCAGCTGCTCCGCCATCCAGGCGGCGTTGTCGTGGTCTTCCTGCAAGCGTGCGACGTTATTTTTCAGCGCATACATCCCGGCGGCTGCCAGAATGCCGGACTGGCGCATCCCGCCACCTGTCATTTTCCGCCAGCGGATGGCACGTTTAATGTAGTCACGGTTACCGACCAGTAACGAACCGACTGGCGTACCAAGACCTTTCGACAGACAAATGGTGAACGAATCACAATATTGCGTGATCTCTTTCAATTCGCAGCCGTAAGCCACCACGGCATTAAAGATGCGCGCACCGTCAACATGCAGCGCCAGATTGCGCTCGCGGGTAAATTCCCAAGCTTCTTTCAGGTATTCATGCGGCAGCACTTTGCCGTTGTGGGTGTTTTCGAGACTGAGCAATTTGGTGCGGGCGAAGTGAATATCGTCGGGTTTGATTTTCATCGCCACTTTATCCAGCGGTAACGTGCCGTTGGCGTCAGCATCGATGGGTTGCGGTTGAATACTGCCCAGCACTGCTGCGCCACCGGCTTCAAACAGATAGTTATGTGCGGCCTGACCGACAATATACTCTTCGCCACGTTCGCAGTGACTGAGCAGAGCGACCAGGTTGGCCTGAGTGCCGGTAGGCAGAAAAATGGCGGCTTCTTTACCGGAAAGCTCTGCCGCATAGTCCTGCAGAGCATTAACGGTAGGGTCGTCTCCGTAAACGTCGTCCCCAACCGGGGCGGCCATCATCGCTTCGAGCATGGCGCGGCTCGGTCGGGTAACGGTATCACTGCGTAAATCAATCATGGCATGTCCTTATTATGACGGGAAATGCCCCCCTTTTTACCTTAGCCAGTTTGTTTTCGCCAGTTCGATTACTTCATCGCCGCGTCCACTGATGATTGCGCGCAGCATATACAGACTAAAACCTTTTGCCTGTTCGAGTTTGATCTGCGGCGGAATGGCTAATTCTTCTTTGGCAACCACCACATCCACCAGCACCGGACCGTCGATGGAGAAAGCGCGTTGCAGGGCTTCATCGACTTCAGCGGCTTTTTCCACGCGAATACCCGTAATGCCGCACGCTTCGGCAATGCGGGCAAAGTTGGTGTCGTGTAGTTCGGTGCCGTCAGTCAAATAGCCACCAGCTTTCATCTCCATCGCCACAAAGCCCAGTACGCTGTTGTTAAAGACGATAATTTTCACTGGTAGCTTCATCTGCACTACCGAGAGGAAATCGCCCATCAACATGCTAAAACCGCCATCGCCGCACATGGCGACCACCTGGCGTTCTGGCTCGCTTGCCTGCGCGCCCAGCGCCTGCGGCATGGCGTTAGCCATCGAACCGTGGTTAAACGAACCTAACAGACGACGCTTGCCGTTCATTTTCAGATAACGCGCAGCCCACACCGTAGGTGTGCCAACGTCACAGGTAAAGATGGCGTCATCGGCGGCAAAATGGCTAATTTGCTGCGCCAGATATTGCGGGTGAATCGCTTTCTCGCTCGGTTTAGCTAAATCGTCCAGCCCTTTACGGGCATCGCGGTAATCTTCCAGCGCTTTATCCAGAAACTTGCGATCGGTTTTTTCTTCCACCAGTGGCAGCAATGCGCGCAGGGTTGATTTGATATCGCCGACCAGCGCCATATCTACCTTGCTATGCGCACCGATGCTGGCTGGGTTGATATCAATCTGAATAATTTTGGCATCGGTCGGGTAGAAGGCGCGGTAGGGGAACTGAGTGCCGAGCAGTACTAAGGTGTCGGCGTTCATCATAGTGTGAAAACCTGACGAGAAGCCGATTAATCCCGTCATTCCGACATCATACGGATTATCGTATTCGACATGTTCTTTACCGCGCAGGGCATGAATAATAGGCGCTTTAATTTTCCCGGCAAACTCAACTAACTCTTTATGCGCCCCCGCGCAGCCGCTACCACACATCAGGGCGATATTGCTGGAATAACGCAGCAATTGTGCCAGTTTGCGTAACTCTTCTTCTTCCGGTGTGACTACCGGCTGTGGCGCATGATACCAGTGCGTGGTTGCCCCTTCTGGCGCAGGTTTTAACGCCACGTCGCCCGGTAAAACGACAACGGAAACGCCACGGTTAAGTACCGCTTTGCGCATGGCAATCGCCAGCACTTGTGGGATTTGCTCTGGGCTGGAAACCAGCTCGCAATAGTGACTACATTCGCGGAATAACTCTTGCGGGTGGGTTTCCTGGAAATAGCCGCTGCCAATTTCGCTGGAAGGAATATGGGCGGCAATCGCCAGTACCGGAACATGATTACGGTGGCAATCGAACAGGCCGTTGATTAAGTGCAGGTTGCCGGGGCCACACGATCCGGCACAGACCGCCAGTTCTCCTGAAAGTTGTGCTTCAGCGCCAGCGGCAAAGGCAGCCACTTCTTCATGGCGGGTTGGCATCCACTCGATTGTACCCATGCGATTAAGACTGTCACTCAGACCGTTCAGAGAGTCGCCCGTGACTCCCCAGATGCGTTTCACGCCTGCTGATTCGAGTGTTTTGGCGATATAAGCTGCAACCGTTTGTTTCATGGTTTTCCGTCTCCTGAATGTGATAACGGTAACAAGTTTAGTTCATCTGACGGAGGGGGAAGGGATGGGAGAAAAAGGAGGCACTAACGGTTAAACAGCCCGATGACAGGAATATCATCGGGCATAAGGTGATTACGCGAGAACCATATCCCCCTGCGGATGGCAGGAGCAGGCCAGTACGTAACCTTCGGCGATTTCGGCGTCGGTCAGCGTCATTGTGCTGCTTACCGTATATTCACCAGAAACCACTTTCGTCTTACAGCAACCGCAAACACCCGCACGGCAGGCGGCGACAACCGGAACTTTATTGCTTTCCAGCGCCTCCAGCAGCGTGGTGCCAACCGGAGCGTAAAATTCTTGCGCCGGTTGCAGTTTGGTGAATTTCAGACCGCTGGTCGCCGCTTCCGCCACTGGCGTAAAGAATTTCTCTTTAAAGAAACGCGTCACGCCGAGCGCCTTCACTTCCTGTTCCACCCAATCCATATACGGTGCCGGACCACAAGTCATCACGGTACGTGAGGCTAAATCAGGAACGCTTGCCAGCAGTTCACGAGTCAGGCGTCCGGCAACGAACCCCTCGGTAACGTTATTTTCCGCCACCAGTGTTACCGGATAATGACGCCACTCATCGGCGAAAATTACATCCTGCGGCGTACGCACGTTGTAGATCACCTGAACATCGGCCTGCGGACGGTTCTTCGCCAGCCAGCGACGCATCGACATAATCGGTGTTACGCCGCAGCCTGCCGCCAGCAACAGGAATTTATCTTCTGCTTTATCGTCGCAGGTAAATTCCCCCATCGCGTCCGAAAGCCAGAGATAGTCACCGCGTTTCACATCGCGGGTCAGCCACTGGGAGCCGACACCGTCATCAATCCGCCGCACGGTCAGGGTGATGTATTCACTCACGCCTGGCGTGGAGGAAATGGTGTAAGCACGCAGCGTTTCCGCTGAGTTTCGCACGCTGACCAGCGCATATTGCCCGGCGCGATATGGGTAGTAATCGTGGCAAAGCAAGGAAATCGTCCACACATCCGGCGTTTCTTGCGTAATGTGATGAACCTGCATCCGCCACGGGCATTGATTCGTTGGCATCGTCATCGACAAACTCCTTACGCGCTCAACAGTTGCTTCATGTCTTCTTCAACAGTGGTGATAGAACGCAGGCCGAATTTCTCGTTCAGCACCGCCAGCAGGTCTGGTGTCAGGAAACCAGGTGCAGTCGGGCCGGTGACGATATTTTTCACGCCCAGAGAAAGCAGTGTCAGCAGAATGACAATTGCTTTCTGTTCAAACCAGGAGAGCACCAGCGACAACGGCAGATCGTTCACCCCACAGCCCAGTTTTTCTGCCAGAGTGACAGCCAGAATAATCGCTGAGTAAGCATCGTTACACTGACCGGCATCCACCAGACGCGGCAGACCTTCGATATCGCCAAACTCGAGTTTGTTAAAGCGATATTTACCACAGGCGAGAGTCAGGATCAGGCAGTCATCCGGCACGCTGGTGGCGAAATCGGTGAAGTAGTGACGCTCGCCGCGTGCGCCGTCACAGCCACCAAGCAGGAAGATATGACGCAGTTTTTCACGGCTCACCAGATCAATCAGCGTATCGGCTGCGCCAAGCAGCGTCTGGCGGCCAAAGCCTACGGTGATCAGGTGCGGAATTTCGCTGTACGGGAAGCCCGCCATTTGTTGTGCCTGGGCGATGACCGCAGAGAAATCTTCGCCATCCAGATGGCGCACGCCCGGCCAGCCAACAATGCTGCGGGTCCAGATACGATCGTCATAAGCGCCTACGGTTGGGTCGATGATGCAGTTCGAGGTCATCACGATGGGGCCAGGGAAACGAGCGAACTCCACTTGCTGATTCTGCCAGCCGCTACCGTAGTTACCGACCAGATGCTTGAATTTACGCAGCTCCGGGTAGCCGTGGGCAGGCAGCATTTCGCCGTGGGTGTAGACATTAACGCCCGTGCCTTCGGTCTGTTCCAGCAAGTTGTAGAGATCTTTGAGATCGTGACCGGAAATCAGGATGCATTTGCCCGCCGTCGCTTTCACGTTGACCTGAGTTGGCGTCGGGTGACCGTATTTACCGGTTTCGCCTGCATCCAGAATGCTCATCACTTTGAAGTTCATCTGGCCGATTTCCATAGAACACTCAAGAAGTGCGTTCATATCGGAAGGCCAGGTTCCCAGCCATGCCATGATTTTATGGTACTGGGCATAAATATCGTTGTCGTATTGACCGAGAACGTGCGCGTGTTCCATATAGGCCGCTGCACCTTTCAGGCCATACAGGCAGAGCAGACGCAGGCCGAGAATGTTTTCGCCAATCGCCGCTTTATCTTTGTTAGGGGTAAATTCTGCTGCCTGACGTTGCAGTTCGCCGAGATCGTCGCTCACCAGTTGCAGGTCAGCCATCGGATTATCGACGCGGGCGTTGGCATCTACAGCCAGGCATTGTGCTTTCAGCGCCTCGCGCAGGGCAATCGCTTCACGAGCGTAGCCGACAATACGCGGAGAATCGAAGTTAACGTTGGTCAGGGTTGAGAAAAATGCGCGAGGCGCGAAGCTGTCTACATCGTGGTTGATGATGCCGTATTCACGCGCTTTTACCGCCCACGCAGAAAGCCCCTGCAGCGCCGCGATGAGTAAATCCTGAAGGTCAGAGGTTTCCGCCGTTTTACCACACATCCCCTGCGCGTATGAGCAGCCGTTTCCTGCCGGAGTACGGATAGTTTGTTCACATTGCACACAAAACATGATCACACCTTTTAAAGTTATATTTAATATACATGTTTAAGGTTAAGACGCTTAACGCGGGGATAAAAGGGATTTTTCATGCAACTTTAAGGGAGATTGATTTAGCGCAATTTTGGCGGCAGGGATCTACCGCCAGAGAGGTATTATGCGGAAAAAAAGGCGATGAGGATCGGCACTAACAGGCTGAGAATAAAACCGTGAACAATCGCTGCAGGGACCATATCCAGCCCACCTGTACGCTGAAGAACGGGCAGGGTGAAATCCATTGATGTAGCACCGCATAAGCCCAGTGCAGTAGAGCGGCTACGGCGAATCAGGCCAGGGATCAACATAATGGCGATTAACTCACGCGCTAAATCATTGAAGAAGGCCGCGCTCCCGATTACCGGACCAAAAGATTCGGTCAACAAAATACCGGAAAGAGAATACCAGCCGAAACCGGAGGCCATTGCCAGCGCGGTATTGATGGGGAGATCAAGAATAAAGGCGTTAATTAAACCGCCAATTAAAGAACTGGCAACCACCACCACGGCGACAATCATTCCCCGGCGATTAAGGACAATCTGCTTTAAGGTCATGCCATTGTTACGCAGCTGAATACCGACGAGGAAAAGTAACAGAATTAACGTGTATTCGCTGGCTTCAGTGGCGTGTTGTAAGAAACCTAATCCGCTAAGGCCAATAGCAAAACCAATCACCACGACGCCACACAGTTTCAGCGATTCCAGTGCCATCGCAATACGCGACGGGAGTTTTTCTTGCTGATGGTGATTACGCCACGGTAGACCGCGCTCCAGCCACAGCAAGGCGACAATATTGCACAGTAAAATAATGGTAATACTGACAGCGGAATAATGCAGAATCGCCAACAGGTTACTGGCGAGATTATCGAGAAACGCCAGACTGATACCCATAAAAAAGAGAATGAGATAAACCATCCAGCTTAATAGCTGATTAATGCGTTTTAACGCAGCTTTTTGGCGAAGTGGAATGAGGTAACCCACAATCAGGGGAACCAGAATGATTAACAGCCCAGAAAACATGAAAACCCAGTCCTTGCAAAGAAGAAGTCGAAATGCGCGATGACACACTACTGAAAGCGGAAGGACGAGTAAAGTTGCAATTAAAAGGAAATGTTATTCATCAGAAACAGTAGGGTATTCCTTTTCATTTAAAGATATTCTTGCGCTTTAATTACAAACCGCACCGGTGTTGGTGGCGTCAAAATCGCTGAGGCGTTCCCTGAAGGCAGGGGCAGCCCACATGGATGTGGGCTGAGGGCGCGTTTTACAGGGATGTTACCTCGCGCCCGACCCGTTAGCCGCAAGGGATAAGCCGAGGGTACCGCGCAGCGGCGATTTTGTTCGCCAGAGCCCGGGGGTGCAGGGGGCGGCGGCGATTGGCCGCCCCCTGCGTGCTCCTTGCGCCAGTGGCAAAATGTGGCTTAACTCATGAAAGGAGCGCAACAAGATGATGAATCAACATATAACAACATCTTAAAAAAAGGCCTGACATTGCGTCAGGCCTTTTGCGCTAATTAATCGCGTTTTTCCAGCAGGGTCCGGTAAATCAGACCACCGATAATACCGCCGACAATTGGCACTACCCAGAAGAACCACAGTTGTTCTAACGCCCAGCCGCCCTGGAAGATGGCAACCGCGGTGCTGCGCGCCGGGTTAACGGAAGTGTTAGTCACCGGAATACTGATTAAGTGAATCAAGGTTAACGCCAGACCAATCGCGATCGGCGCAAAGCCTGCCGGCGCGTATTTGTCAGTTGCACCGTGGATCACCAGCAAGAAACCAGCACTCAATACCAGTTCAACCACCAGTGCAGAAAGCATGGAATAGCCGCCCGGTGAATGCTCGCCATAACCGTTAGAAGCAAAGCCGCTGGCCGCTGCGTCAAACCCAGCTTTACCGCTGGCGATTAAATACAGCAGTGCCGCCGCAACAATACCGCCGACAACCTGGGCTACCACGTAACCAACGACTTCTTTTGCCGGGAAACGGCCACCAGCCCATAAACCAATAGTGACCGCCGGGTTAAAGTGGCCACCGGAGATATGACCGACAGCGAAGGCCATCGTCAGTACAGTCAAACCAAACGCCAGCGCGACACCGGCAAAGCCAATGCCTAATTCCGGGAACGCTGCCGCCAGCACGGCGCTACCGCAGCCACCAAATACAAGCCAGAAAGTACCAAAACATTCAGCTGCTAATTTTCTGAACATATCCACCTCAATTAAAAATTGACCCTGTGAAAAATATGGTCGTTTTATAGGGTCGTCGTAAAAAATGACGACAGAAATAATGCATTGGTATTTTAAAAACGAAGGCGAGCCATTCGCCAGATAAATAAATCCAGTAATTTTGATTTAGGGCAACAGTAAGTTCCCCCATATAGTCATTTGCCTGATTGACAGTGTAGTGCAAACGGCTGAAATAAGCCTTTAGAGGTAATAAAAATAATTTACAAGGTTAATTATTTGATTTTATTGTTTTTTAATGAGAGACAACATGAAGACGTATAACACAATTATTCGCTCATTTTTCAGACATTTGCCATGCTTAATTGTGATGTCGTCACGTATTGTCTCGGCCTTTCCCGTTATACTGCCAGAGTAAAGGATGAGTAACATATTTCTGGAGGGGATATGATTCTTGAGCGCGTTGAAATTGTGGGCTTTCGCGGTATCAACCGATTGTCATTGATGCTGGAGCAAAACAACGTCCTGATTGGGGAGAACGCGTGGGGTAAATCCAGCTTGCTGGACGCCTTAACCCTGCTGTTATCACCAGAGTCAGATCTCTACCATTTTGAACGCGATGATTTCTGGTTTCCGCCAGGTGATATTAATGGTCGGGAACACCATCTGCATATCATTCTGACCTTTCGCGAATCGCTGCCTGGACGGCATCGTGTACGCCGTTATCGCCCGCTTGAAGCATGCTGGACGCCCTGTACTGATGGTTATCACCGCATTTTTTATCGCCTGGAAGGGGAAAGTGCGGAAGACGGTAGCGTGATGACGTTACGCAGCTTTCTTGATAAAGACGGTCATCCGATTGATGTCGAAGATATTAACGATCAGGCGCGTCATCTGGTGCGTTTAATGCCGGTTCTGCGTTTGCGCGACGCCCGTTTTATGCGCCGCATTCGCAATGGAACTGTACCAAATGTACCCAATGTGGAAGTCACCGCGCGCCAGTTGGATTTTCTCGCCCGCGAGTTATCCTCACACCCGCAAAATCTCTCCGATGGGCAGATTCGCCAGGGGCTTTCGGCAATGGTGCAACTGCTTGAGCATTATTTCTCGGAGCAAGGCGCCGGGCAGGCGAGATATCGCTTAATGCGTCGGCGAGCCAGCAATGAGCAACGGAGCTGGCGTTACCTCGATATCATCAACCGGATGATTGACAGACCAGGGGGGCGTTCGTATCGGGTCATTTTACTCGGCCTGTTTGCCACTTTATTGCAGGCAAAAGGGACATTGCGACTGGATAAAGACGCGCGTCCGTTATTGCTAATTGAAGATCCAGAAACCCGCCTGCATCCGATTATGCTTTCCGTTGCCTGGCATCTGTTGAATCTTTTGCCTTTACAACGTATTGCTACCACCAACTCTGGCGAGCTGCTTTCGTTAACTCCAGTGGAACATGTTTGCCGCCTGGTGCGTGAATCTTCTCGTGTTGCCGCCTGGCGTCTGGGGCCAAGTGGCTTGAGCACCGAAGACAGCCGCCGCATCTCTTTTCACATTCGTTTTAATCGTCCGTCATCGCTGTTTGCTCGCTGCTGGTTGCTGGTGGAAGGGGAAACAGAAACCTGGGTTATCAACGAACTGGCGCGCCAGTGTGGACACCATTTCGATGCCGAAGGGATTAAGGTCATTGAGTTTGCCCAGTCCGGGCTAAAACCACTGGTGAAATTTGCCCGGCGGATGGGGATTGAGTGGCATGTGCTGGTCGATGGCGATGAAGCCGGGAAGAAATATGCCGCAACGGTGCGCAGCCTGCTGAATAACGATCGCGAAGCTGAACGTGAACATTTGACAACATTACCGGCGCTGGATATGGAACATTTTATGTATCGCCAGGGGTTTTCCGACGTGTTCCATCGCGTGGCGCAGATCCCGGAAAACGTGCCGATGAATTTGCGCAAAATTATTTCAAAAGCGATCCATCGCTCTTCCAAGCCCGACCTTGCCATTGAAGTGGCAATGGAGGCCGGACGTCGTGGTGTGGACTCCGTACCGACGCTGCTGAAAAAAATGTTCTCGCGCGTGCTATGGCTGGCTCGCGGTCGGGCTGATTAAGCGCAAAACATCCTTGCCATCTGCGGCTGAATAGCGTCAAGCATCTCGTAGCGTCGACGGTATTCAGCTCGCTTTTTGCTGGCGATATCCGCAATCTCTTTTCGCGCTATTCGATTGGGAAGCCGATAATGCCGCTCGGCATCGCATTCGCCGCCAACCGATTCCCAGAACGCGTTATAGTCAGCATGGATTTTTCCTTCCTTATCGCGATAACGCAGGCTGCGGTAAATATGCGTTTCATTACTGACGGCAATGATCTGCTCTACCTGTAAACGTTGGGCAAACAGGCAGGCCGCTTCCATCACGAGGCGTTTTGGAAATAGTCCGTGACAGGCTTTCGTCGCATTCTGGATTTCCTGATGCGGAATTTCCCATTTCGCACCTTGCAGTCCGCCAATAAACATCGTTCTTTTCCCCTGATATTCACACAGGGTAAAAGTGATCTCCGCCAGAGGAATACCCTCACTGTTACGGAACAGGATTGTGCTGTCACCTTCTTTATCCATTGAGATCATCATGGTCAGCTCAAGCGTGAACTGCTCGCCGTTTTTTCCTTCCAGCTTCGCCAGTTGCAGCCCGGGGGTATTCAAATATAAGCTGAATTCTTCTGCCGACATACACGCACGCAGCAATGCATAATGGTAACGTAGTGCCTCGAGTAATTGCTTACGGTTAAGATTGGCGGCAAGGTAAGGGCGATGCAGACGAACAGGCAGTCGCGGCTGGCGTGTTAACAACGTATTGAGATTAGGCCAGTGGGATAGTTCGTTCATCCACTCAACGCTTAAGCGCGGCATAATCAACGAGCGCAGCAAAAATTTCTGACGAAAGCTACGTCGGTGCCAGAATTTACCTGGTCGACACTGTCCGCGTGCCAGACTAAGAAAAAGAGACAGGCTGCTGAGAGAATCAGATGGCGTAAAGGAGCGTTCAGTTAGCTGCGACATATTCATGAAATCAATGGTTATACATGACGCCGATTTCACCATTGCGTATCTTAACCAAACATCAATAGTGTGATTACTAACGTAAATTTTAGGGTTTTGTTGATATTTCGTTGAAGTTGATGACCCGGATTGGCATATGGAGTATTCAGAATATTTATGAAAAATCGGAGAACCGTGAAGAAGCGTTACGTTATTGCGCTGGTGATAGTCATCGCCGGGCTGATTGCGTTATGGAGAATTCTCAACGCGCCCGTGCCGACTTATCAGACACTGATTGTTCGCCCCGGTGATTTGCAGCAAAGCGTACTGGCGACCGGAAAGCTGGACGCGCTGCGTAAGGTTGACGTGGGCGCGCAGGTCAGCGGTCAGTTGAAAACGCTGTCGGTGGCGATTGGCGATAAAGTAAAAAAAGACCAGCTTTTAGGGGTTATTGATCCTGAACAGGCAGAAAACCAGATCAAGGAAGTGGAAGCGACACTGATGGAGCTGCGTGCGCAAAGGCAACAGGCAGAAGCAGAACTAAAACTGGCACGGGTGACATACTCACGCCAGCAACGACTGGCGCAAACGCAGGCGGTTTCGCAACAGGATCTCGACACCGCCGCGACGGAGATGGCAGTTAAACAGGCGCAAATAGGGACTATCGATGCGCAAATCAAACGGAATCAGGCGTCACTCGACACCGCTAAAACGAATCTCGATTACACCCGCATCGTTGCCCCGATGGCAGGTGAAGTTACGCAAATCACCACTCTGCAAGGGCAGACGGTAATTGCCGCACAACAAGCGCCAAACATTCTGACGCTGGCAGATATGAGTACCATGCTGGTAAAAGCGCAAGTGTCGGAAGCGGATGTCATTCACCTGAAACCCGGTCAAAAAGCCTGGTTCACCGTGCTTGGCGATCCGCTGACGCGCTACGAGGGGCAGATTAAAGATGTGCTGCCGACGCCAGAAAAGGTCAACGACGCCATTTTCTACTACGCCCGTTTTGAAGTGCCAAACCCCAATGGTTTACTGCGCCTGGATATGACCGCGCAGGTCCACATTCAACTCACTGATGTGAAAAACGTACTCACCATTCCGTTGTCGGCACTGGGGGAGTCGGTTGGCGATAACCGTTATAAAATCAAACTGCTGCGTAATGGCGAAATACGCGAGCGCGAAGTGACGATTGGCGCGCGCAATGACACCGATGTTGAGATTGTCAAAGGACTGGAAGCGGGCGATGAAGTGGTGATTGGTGAGGCCAAACCAGGAGCGGCACAATGACGCCCTTGCTCGAACTAAAGGATATTCGCCGTAGCTATCCTGCTGGAGACGAGCAGGTTGAGGTGCTAAAGGGCATCAGCCTGGATATTTATGCAGGTGAGATGGTGGCCATTGTCGGTGCTTCGGGCTCCGGTAAATCGACCCTGATGAATATTCTCGGCTGCCTGGATAAAGCGACCAGTGGAACCTATCGCGTTGCCGGCCAGGATGTTGCCACGCTGGACGCCGATGCGCTGGCGCAGCTTCGTCGTGAGCATTTCGGCTTTATTTTCCAGCGTTACCACTTGCTTTCGCACTTAACCGCCGAGCAGAACGTTGAAGTACCCGCCGTCTATGCCGGACTTGAGCGTAAACAGCGATTGCTGCGCGCTCAGGAGTTGCTGCAACGACTGGGACTGGAAGAACGGCTAGATTATTACCCCGCCCAGCTTTCCGGTGGCCAGCAACAGCGTGTCAGTATCGCGCGGGCATTGATGAACGGTGGGCAGGTGATCCTCGCCGATGAACCTACCGGCGCACTGGACAGCCATTCTGGCGAAGAGGTGATGGCGATATTGCATCAGTTGCGCGATCGCGGGCACACGGTGATTATCGTTACCCACGATCCGCTGGTTGCGGCTCAGGCGGAGCGGGTAATCGAAATTCGTGACGGCGAAATTGTGCGTAATCCCCCCGCCATTGAAAAGGTGAATGCTGCTGGCGGGACGGAGCCTGTAGTCAAAACGGCGTCTGGCTGGCGGCAGTTTGTCAGTGGTTTTAATGAGGCGCTGACGATGGCGTGGCGGGCGCTGGCAGCGAATAAAATGCGTACTTTACTGACCATGCTGGGGATTATTATCGGTATTGCGTCGGTGGTTTCTATCGTCGTGGTGGGCGACGCCGCCAAACAAATGGTGCTGGCGGATATTCGTTCTATTGGCACGAATACTATTGATGTCTATCCCGGGAAAGATTTTGGCGATGACGATCCGCAATATCAACAGGCGCTGAAATACGACGACTTAATCGCTATTCAAAAACAACCGTGGGTCGCCTCTGCCACGCCCGCCGTCTCGCAAAACCTGCGCCTGCGTTATAACAATGTTGATGTTGCCGCCAGCGCCAACGGTGTGAGCGGCGATTATTTCAATGTCTACGGCATGACCTTCAGCGAAGGGAACACCTTTAATCAGGAGCAACTTAACGGTCGCGCGCAGGTCGTCGTTCTCGACAGTAACACCCGCCGCCAGCTTTTCCCGCTTAAGGCCGATGTGGTTGGTGAGGTCATTCTGGTTGGTAATATGCCTGCGAGAGTCATCGGCGTGGCGGAAGAGAAACAGTCGATGTTTGGTAGCAGTAAAGTGCTGCGCGTGTGGTTGCCTTACAGCACCATGTCCGGGCGGGTTATGGGCCAGTCGTGGCTGAACTCCATCACTGTAAGAGTAAAAGAAGGCTATGACAGCACCGAAGCGGAACAACAGCTCACCCGTTTGTTGTCGCTGCGCCACGGCAAAAAAGACTTCTTTACCTGGAACATGGACGGCGTCTTGAAAACAGTCGAAAAAACCACACGTACTTTACAACTGTTTCTGACGCTGGTGGCGGTGATTTCGCTGGTAGTAGGCGGCATTGGCGTTATGAATATTATGCTGGTGTCAGTAACGGAGCGGACGCGGGAAATTGGTATTCGCATGGCTGTTGGCGCGCGTGCCAGCGATGTTCTGCAACAATTTCTGATTGAAGCAGTGCTGGTTTGCCTGGTGGGCGGCGCGATGGGGATAATGCTGTCGCTGTTAATTGCCTTCACCCTACAGCTTTTTTTACCCGGCTGGGAGATAGGCTTTTCTCCACTGGCGTTGCTGCTGGCGTTTTTATGCTCAACCGTTACGGGCATTTTATTTGGCTGGCTACCTGCACGAAATGCGGCACGGCTGGATCCAGTGGATGCTTTGGCGCGAGAGTGATTTTTGAGATAAAAATGCCAGCCGATCGGGCTGGCATTTTGCCTTTAGGATGTACACAATGAGACAGAAGAGCTATGCGACTGCTACTTCTACTTCGACGGGCACAATAACACTGGCGTGATTGCCTTTTGGCCCTTGGTGGACATCAAACTGAACGGGTTGTCCAGCTTTTAGCGTTCTGTAACCATCCATTTGGATGGTGGAATAATGAGCGAAAATATCTTCGCCACCGCCTTCAGGGCAGATGAAACCGAACCCTTTGGCATTGTTGAACCACTTAACAGTACCCTTTTCCATGCTTCGACATCCTTCGCAAATCTTATACAAGTAAGATGGAATAAACCGGGGTCAGAGAGGGGGCAGTTCAAAACCTCGCCAACTCTTGAAATACAATTTAGAGAAATGGGGCGAGTCGTCAAGCGTTTGACAGGGGCCAGGGGGTAGGTATGCATCAAAAATTTGAAGCAGTTAACGCTATTGACAGTAATGTCACTGATGTCGCTTATACCAACGATAGATGATAATTATCTATCATGTGGAGTAGATTGGTCAGGCAAATACGCTCTTGTCAGCGGCAGAGCGTTCTGCCGGTAACCGTAACCGAAGATGATAACTGACAATGGGTAAAACGAACGACTGGCTGGACTTTGATCAACTGGCGGAAGAAAAAGTTCGCGACGCGCTAAAACCGCCATCTATGTATAAAGTGATATTAGTCAATGATGATTACACTCCAATGGAGTTTGTTATTGACGTGTTACAAAAATTCTTTTCTTATGATGTAGAACGTGCAACGCAATTGATGCTTGCTGTTCACTACCAGGGGAAGGCCATTTGCGGAGTCTTTACCGCTGAGGTTGCAGAAACCAAAGTGGCGATGGTGAACAAGTACGCAAGGGAGAACGAGCATCCATTGCTGTGTACGCTGGAAAAAGCCTGAATGCAGGTATAAAAATTGGGGGAGGTGCCTATGCTCAATCAAGAACTGGAACTCAGTTTAAACATGGCTTTCGCCAGAGCGCGCGAGCACCGTCATGAGTTTATGACCGTCGAGCACTTGTTACTGGCATTGCTCAGTAACCCATCGGCCCGGGAGGCGCTGGAAGCGTGTTCCGTGGACCTGGTTGCGCTCCGTCAGGAACTGGAAGCCTTTATTGAACAAACCACACCTGTTCTGCCCGCCAGTGAAGAGGAGCGCGACACGCAGCCGACCTTGAGTTTTCAGCGTGTATTGCAGCGTGCGGTCTTCCATGTTCAGTCCTCCGGTCGCAGTGAGGTTACCGGTGCGAATGTTCTGGTCGCTATCTTTAGCGAACAGGAGTCGCAGGCGGCGTATCTGTTGCGCAAACATGAAGTCAGCCGTCTTGATGTGGTGAACTTTATTTCTCATGGCACGCGTAAAGACGAGCCATCTCAGTCTTCTGAACCAGGAAACCAGCCGAGCAGTGAAGAACAAGCTGGTGGGGAGGACCGTATGGAGAATTTCACGACTAACCTGAACCAGCTTGCACGCGTGGGCGGAATTGACCCGCTGATTGGTCGTGAGAAGGAACTGGAGCGCGCCATTCAGGTTCTCTGCCGCCGCCGTAAAAACAACCCGCTGCTGGTTGGGGAGTCTGGCGTCGGTAAAACGGCGATTGCTGAAGGTCTTGCCTGGCGAATTGTTCAGGGCGATGTGCCAGAAATCATGGCTGACTGTACGATTTACTCTCTCGATATCGGCTCCCTGTTAGCAGGCACCAAATATCGCGGCGACTTTGAAAAACGGTTTAAAGCGTTGCTCAAGCAGCTGGAACAGGATACTAACAGCATCCTGTTTATCGATGAGATCCATACCATCATTGGAGCGGGCGCAGCGTCTGGCGGGCAGGTAGATGCAGCCAACCTGATCAAACCGTTGCTCTCCAGCGGTAAAATTCGCGTGATTGGATCGACGACCTATCAGGAGTTCAGCAACATTTTCGAGAAAGACCGTGCTCTGGCGCGTCGCTTCCAGAAAATCGATATTACTGAACCGTCGGTCGAAGAAACTGTTCAAATCATCAATGGCCTGAAACCGAAGTACGAAGCGCACCACGATGTGCGTTATACCGCGAAAGCGGTGCGTGCGGCGGTGGAGCTGGCGGTGAAATACATTAACGATCGTCATCTGCCGGACAAAGCGATTGACGTTATCGACGAAGCGGGCGCTCGCGCACGTTTGATGCCGGTAAGCAAGCGCAAGAAAACGGTGAATGTGGCGGATATCGAGTCCGTGGTAGCCCGTATTGCACGTATCCCTGAGAAGAGCGTTTCTCAGAGTGACCGCGATACGCTGAAAAACCTTGGCGATCGCCTGAAAATGCTGGTCTTCGGTCAGGATAAAGCCATTGAAGCGCTTACCGAGGCCATTAAGATGGCGCGTGCGGGTTTAGGTCACGAACATAAACCAGTTGGTTCATTCCTGTTTGCTGGTCCAACCGGGGTCGGGAAAACCGAGGTGACGGTACAGCTTTCCAAAGCACTGGGTATTGAGCTTCTGCGCTTTGATATGTCCGAATATATGGAACGTCATACTGTCAGCCGCCTGATTGGTGCGCCTCCAGGATACGTTGGTTTTGATCAGGGCGGCTTGCTGACCGATGCGGTCATCAAGCATCCGCACGCGGTGCTGTTGCTGGACGAAATCGAGAAAGCGCATCCGGACGTATTCAACATTCTGCTGCAGGTGATGGACAACGGCACGCTGACCGATAACAACGGGCGCAAAGCGGACTTCCGTAACGTGGTACTGGTGATGACCACCAATGCCGGGGTACGTGAAACCGAGCGCAAATCGATTGGTCTTATCCACCAGGATAACAGCACCGATGCGATGGAAGAGATCAAGAAGATCTTTACGCCGGAGTTCCGTAACCGTCTCGACAACATTATCTGGTTCGATCATCTCTCTACAGACGTGATCCACCAGGTGGTTGATAAGTTTATCGTCGAGTTGCAGGTTCAGTTGGATCAGAAAGGTGTTTCTCTGGAAGTGAGCCAGGAAGCGCGTAACTGGCTGGCTGAGAAAGGTTACGACCGGGCGATGGGCGCACGTCCGATGGCACGTGTGATTCAGGATAACCTGAAAAAACCGCTCGCCAACGAACTGCTGTTTGGCTCGCTGGTGGATGGTGGCCAGGTGACAGTCGCGCTGGATAAAGAGAAAAATGAGCTGACCTACGGGTTCCAGAGTGCACAAAAGCATAAACCGGAAGCCGCGCATTAATCAGATTGTTAAGTAGGTTGGTGAAGTCCGTAATCTCGTCAGGGGTTACGGACTTTTTGTTTATGGGGGGCGGAGGTTCAGACCCTTTTTTTGATGATGATGGTAAGTTGTTGATAATTAGTGCTGCTGGAAGGTAAGGATAAAAAAGGGTGGCAGCAGGAAAATGAGATGGTTTTGCTTTATTAACAACGGGCTAAACGTGTAGTATTTGAGTTCACTGCCGTACAGGCAGCTTAGAAAAAATTTGATGGGCGGCAGAAGTAGTTTTACCTGTTCACTGCCGTACAGGCAGCTTAGAAATTTATAAAAATGGTTGTATTTAGTCTTGTTTTGTTCACTGCCGTACAGGCAGCTTAGAAATAAAAGAAACTCTCACTTCGTTCGAGAGAGCTGTTCACTGCCGTACAGGCAGCTTAGAAAGCGCGTAACCGCGCCCACTGCATTTATCGCATGTTCACTGCCGTACAGGCAGCTTAGAAAAGTTAATACACGGGCGGGAGTGTCTGCAATTGGTTCACTGCCGTACAGGCAGCTTAGAAAGTGCCGGGTGATGCCCCGCTGATATTTAGTCAGTTCACTGCCGTACAGGCAGCTTAGAAATATAATGACTACATCAGCAGGACGCTGAAACGGTTCACTGCCGTACAGGCAGCTTAGAAACCTTGTCAATTACCTAACGTGTAGAAAATTTCGTTCACTGCCGTACAGGCAGCTTAGAAAAGAACCGAGATCTTCCCACACTTTAAGAAGGGGTTCACTGCCGTACAGGCAGCTTAGAAATGCTTTCTGCCCAGGATTGTAGTCAGGCGAGTGTTCACTGCCGTACAGGCAGTTTCACAAATACGATGATGGCAGAAATTTAGCTGTGTTAAGGCGTTCTCAACTCCGAACCATTAGCCACAACGCACAATAACAATTGTGATAATTGCGATGGAAATCAATTTCTCGCACAGAAATCAATGCTGTACTAATCCTAATTCCTTCAAATAAAAATAATCACAGGATGTGTTTATGTCTTCCAATTACCTTACTCCATCTGACCTCAAAACCATTCTCCACTCTAAACGCGCCAATATTTATTATCTGGAAAAATGCCGGGTGCAGGTGAATGGTGGGCGAGTGGAATATGTTACCAGTGAAGGTAAGGAGTCGTACTACTGGAATATCCCCATTGCGAATACCACGGCATTGATGTTGGGGATGGGAACATCCGTTACTCAGGCGGCGATGCGTGAATTTGCCCATGCCGGGGTGATGGTGGGCTTTTGTGGTACGGATGGCACGCCGCTGTATTCGGCAAATGAAGTTGATGTTGATGTCTCCTGGCTCAGTCCGCAAAGCGAATATCGTCCTACTGAATATCTTCAGCAGTGGGTTTCTTTTTGGTTTGCTGAAGATAAACGACTTGCCGCCGCGAAACGTTTTCAGTTAATCCGCCTGACACATATCGATAAGCACTGGACCAGCGCGAAAATGCAGCGTGAACACGCCTTTCAGCCTGATGCTAATGCACTGCAGACCCTACTAAATCGTACTCGTGAAGAAATAGACGCGGCAGAAAACCATACGCAGCTTATGCTCGTAGAGGCCAAATTGACCAAAGCACTCTACAAAATGATGAGCCAAACCGTGGGCTATGGCGACTTTACCCGCGCAAAACGGGGCGGTGGGATTGATATGGCTAACCGCTTTCTCGATCAGGGGAATTATCTGGCTTATGGGCTGGCGGCAGTGGCGGCGTGGGTAACCGGGATCCCGCATGGTTTAGCAGTAATGCACGGTAAAACACGTCGCGGCGGCCTCGTTTTTGACCTTGCCGATCTGATTAAAGATGCCCTGGTTATGCCACAAGCATTTATTGCCGCAATGGCGGGAGAAGATGCTCAGGAGTTTCGTCAACGCTGCATTAATATCTTTCAACAAGCAGATGCTCTGGATGTCATGATCACCTCTTTGCAAGATACGGCCCAGGCACTGGCTAAGGCTGATCAATGAATGTTCTGATTATCTCGCGCTGTACAAAAAACGCCCGCGTGGAAAGCTGCCGTATTATTGATCAGTTTGCTGAACGTACAGGTGATGCCGCATGGCAAACGGTGATTACTCTGGAAGGCGTTAATACACTCCGCCGTTTACTGCGCAAAACTGCCAGGCGAAATACCGCAGTGGCATGTCACTGGCTGAAAAAGAACGGGCAAATGGAGTTGATGTGGATTGTGGGTAATATTCGTCGCTTTAATGCTCAAGGCCGCGTTCCCACGAATCGAACAACCCAAACCAGCCTGGTGAACAAGGAAGAAAATCGCTGGCAATGCGCGGAGAGCATTGCGCTGCTGGCGGCTATCGCCGGGTTGTTTCATGATTTTGGTAAAGCAGGACGCAGCTTTCAGCAAAGCCTGACCCATAAGAGCGCACGCAGTTATCAACCTTACCGACATGAATGGATCTCACTGCGGCTCTTTCAGGCGTTTGTTGGTGAACAGCCAGACGATGTGTGGCTGGAGAAACTCGGGGAATTAACGGCAGATGATGAAGTTGCGATTCTTGAAATTCTGCAAAAAGACACGCCTCATTTTTCAAATAGCCCATTCAGTTCGCTGCAACCGCTAGCCAGGACGGTAGGTTGGCTGATCCTTTCCCATCATCGAATGCCGGAGAATCTTTCGCCACAACCAGAACAATCATGCAAAGGCTGTGAAAGTTGGCTGGAGAAGCAACTCAATGCTGACTGGAATGCCGTTAACCACCGCAAGAATGACTGGACGCAACAGGATTTTGAGCAAGTCTGGCAGTTTCCGGCAGGAACGCCGCTTCAAAGCGCGAGCTGGCGGGAAAAAGCGCGTCAGATTTCTCGCCGGGCAAGCAACGCGCTCGGTTTAAAGACATACGGGCAGATGGAACAGTTGTTCCCCTTACATATGGCGCGTTTTTGCCTGATGCTTGCCGATCACTACTATTCATCTAATGACGCGCAGCAAAAATGGCAGGACCCGGAATATATCGTCTGGGCAAATAGCGATCGCCAAAGCGGCACGCTCAAACAACGGGTAGACGAACATCTTGTTGGCGTCGCGCATCATGCGTATTTGCTTGGGCGGCAACTGATGCACACACGGGCATCGCTTCCGGCAATTGCCCGACATAAAGGTTTTAGCCAGCGGGCCACAGATGTGAAATATCGCTGGCAAGATAAAGCCTGGGATGTGGCGCGAGCGTTACGTGAACGAAGTCGTGAAGAGGGATTTTTCGGCGTCAATATGGCCTCGACGGGGTGTGGTAAAACCTTTGCGAACGCCCGCATTATGTATGCACTTGCCGACGAGCGAGAAGGGTGTCGTTTTACCATAGCATTGGGATTACGTACGCTGACTTTACAAACGGGTGACGCTCTGCGCAGTCGGCTTGGATTGGGTGAGGATGAGCTGGCGGTACTGATTGGTTCGGCGGCAGTTAAGCAACTGTGGCAGCAGGAAAAAATAGACAATGATTGTGGAAGTGCTTCGCAAGAGTCGCCAACAGAGGAGCAACAGTTCGTTAAGTACGAAGGCTGCCTGCATACCGGGGCGCTGGAAAAATGGTTGAAGGATGACTGCAAACTTAAGGAGTTAGTGAGCGCGCCGATTCTGGTCGCGACGATTGATCATCTTATTTCCGCGACCGAGGGTGTGCGAGGCGGGAAACAGCTTCCGGCGATGTTGCGCCTGTTAACCAGTGATTTAGTGCTCGACGAACCTGATGACTTTGATATTGCCGATCTCCATGCAGTATGTCGTCTGATGAACTGGGCTGGAATGCTGGGTACGCGGGTATTACTTTCTTCCGCGACGTTGCCGCCAGATTTGATTCAGGCTCTGTTCGCGGCTTATCTTGCCGGGCGCAAAATGTGGCAGGCGTCATGCGGTACCAACGGCAGGCCCGTCAATATCTGCTGTGCCTGGTTTGATGAAAAAGATGCCGATGCCACACAAATTGGTGATGGCGCTACTTTTCGTGAGACGCACAAAAATTTTGTTGCGCGACGAGCGTTAATGTTGGCTGAAAAAGAACGACTGCATTTCGGGCGTATTGCTTCGATTTCATCCCCATCAAGCGCGATTCAGGATGTTATCGAAAGCATGGCTCAGACGGTACATGAGCAATGCTTGAAGTTGCATCAGGCGCATCGCCAGCTACACGAAAGCGGTAAAACCGTTTCGCTGGGCCTGGTGCGCTTCGCCAATATCAACCCACTGGTTGCGGTGACCAAAGCCCTGATTGCCATTCCTTCACCAGAAGATGTCTGCATTCATTACTGTGTTTACCACTCCCGACATCCGCTGGCGGTGCGTTCAGATATTGAGAAGCGACTGGATCGCGCTTTTACTCGTCATAACGAACTCGATTTCTGGAACAACGAAGATATCGCAGATGCCTTACATAACCGTCCGGAATCGCACCATCTGTTTGTGGTGTTGGGGACATCGGTTATCGAAGTGGGGCGTGACTGGGATGCGGACTGGGGAATTATCGAACCAAGCTCCATGCGCTCGATTATTCAATTTGCCGGACGTATTCAGCGCCACCGTAGAAATGTGCCGACCAGTGAGAATCTGGTTATTTTGCGTAGCAATATCAAATCATTGCAGAAAAAAGCCCCCGCATTTTGTAAGCCTGGTTTCGAAACAAAAGAACACTTGCTGAATAGCCACGATATTTGCGAACTGATTCCGATCGCGGACTACCGGACGATTAACGCCTTGCCGCGGATCCTGTCTGCCAATAATGCCAACAAACTGGCGGAGCTTGAACACAGTCGTTTATCCGCCGAATTGATGAGCAGTAAAAGCAAACATGTGGTGGCGGCGCAATGGTGGCGTGCACCGCTAAGCTGGAACGGCTGGATGCAGCGCCAGACGCCATTTCGTTATTCCCCTTTGCCGGAGGCGGTGTTTTTTCTGCATATGGATGACGAAGAAAGCGAAGCGCGTTTCTATTCCCGTACGGGTGACAACGATCGTAAAGCGCAAGGGAATTTCAGGCGAGAAGAGGTGAGATGCGCCAGCGGCGTCGCTTGCTGGGGCGTGATGGATTACCAACAAGTTTTGTTGAATTTAGCTGATAAGCAAAGTTGTGAAATACAGCGTGTTGGAGAAATGTTTGCTGAAGTGAGAGTACCGGCCAGTGAAGAAGATGCGGTCGATGACTGGTGTTATCACCCCTGGTTAGGTGTGTTTCGCGCCCCATGAAGGCGCAAGGAGGGAATCTTTTGAACAATAATTTAGTGGATTTTATAACCGACTACATCGCTTCGCGAAGGCAACCCAAAATAGATGCCTTTGAAAAAGAAGCAGCAAAGCGGTTGGAACAGGGCGAGGACGCCAGCATCATCGCTCTGGAGCGACAGGAACTCGAAGCACGCTATCTGCCACGTAACTGGTTAACGGATGCGGCGAAGCGTGCCGGGCAAATCAAATTAGTCACTCATGGTGCTAAATTCAGTCATGGTGATTCTAAAGCCAGTAGCTTTTATCTGGAAACCTCCGCTAACGAAAGCTATTTAAACACAGCATCGTTGGCGAATGTCGCTACTGACGCGATTGGTAACGCCGCCGCACTTGACGTCGCAAAGTTGCTACAAACCGATGTGAACGGAAATTCACTGCTTGCCAGCCTGAAGCGTGGCGATTATCAGGCATTAAGTACGTTTGCAGAGGATAAAGCGCAACTGGAGCAGTGGGTAGCTGGGTTTAGCCAGGCATGGACAACTGGACGGCCTGCCAGCCATAAACTGGCGAAACAAATCTATTTCCCAGTTGCGGATGGTTATCGCCTGTTATGCCCACTGTTTTCCAGTTCGCTGGCACAGGCGATGTATGAAAAGCTTACTGCCGTGCGTTTTAGTGAGGAATCGAAAGCCATTCGCGATGCCCGCAAGGCGGGTAAATGGCACTCACAGCCAGAAATTCGTTTCCCCAATCTTGCCGAAATGCATTTTGGCGGCACAAAACCGCAGAATATTTCTCTGCTCAACAGTGTTCGTGGTGGTCGTATTTGGTTGCTGCCATCAATGCCGCCCACCTGGGCGACGCTGGATCACGCGCCACAAAACATGCGCAGTATTTTTGCCTTACGCGGCGATTTCAATCGGGCGGCTTCAGGCATCATAGCCCGGATGACTTACCTGCTGAAGGTTGACATAAACAATGTTCATATCCGAACTGCGCGGGCGAAATATATTGATGAGTTGATTGATCTGCTGTTCATGCAGGCGTCTTCATTTCAGCAAGAAAAATGGCAGGGATGGTCCGCGCAATCACCAGACTTACCTCGCCACCAACAATTTTGGCTGGACCCGTGGCGAAGCCTCTCAGATGAGACTTTCAAACAGGAGCGTGAGAAAAACGACTGGCAAGAGACGGTGGCCGATGATTTCGCGCGCTGGCTGAACTATCGCCTGAAAAAAGCCCGTTTCGATGTCGGTGCTGTCGAGCAAAGGGAGTGGCGCAGTCAGTCCCTGTTTACTCAACGGATGCGTGAAATGGAAGCCGTTTTGCAGGAGGCGCTGAAATGAGTTATCTGCTCTTGTTACCCCATGTACGCATCGAAAACGCTAACGCCGTCTCCGGGTTGACCTGGGGATTCCCGGCGATGACCCATTTTCTCGGCTATGTTCATGCGCTTTCTCGAAAAGTCGTGGATGAATTTGGCGTAAGTTTTGACGGTTGCGGGGTCGTAAGCCATGAACAGCATATTCAGGCGTACAGTTCCGGGCGCGATTTTCAATTCGCTCTCACCCGTAACCCATTAACCAGAGAAGGTAAAACCGCCTCGTTCAATGAAGAGGGCCGTATGCACCTGACGGTTTCCCTGCTGATTGAATGTAATGGCGAAATTACCAATGGTGAATATGGCAGAAAAGCCCTTTGCGACCATCTGAAAATCCTCTGCCAGAGCCACAAACTGGCGGGCGGCAGCATTGTTGACATGCGCGATCCGCAGCTTTTTCATGCACCTGAAGATGAAAAGCAACTGCGTAAAATCATCTGGCGTTTAATGCCTGGCTATGCGCTTTACGATCGCAGCGAATGGCTGGCTGAACATCACCAACAACATCCCGATATATCGTTGCTTGATGCCTGGCTTGATTTTGCTGCCATTAAATATCAGGCCGAATCTCCGGCAGAAGACAACAGCGCACAATGGGTATACCAGCCGAAGCCAATGCCTGGTTTCCTGGTACCGTTAATGTGTGGCTACCAGCGCATTTCTCCTGTTTACGCACCCGGTGAAGTTGAAAATGCGCGCGATACCTCAACACCATTTGCCTTTGCCGAAGCCGTTTATGGCATAGGCGAATGGCGCGGATTACATCGTATTACTGGCTTGCAACCGCTGATGTGGCGTTACCGTACAACGGACACTGGCTACTATTGCTCGGCAATACCAGTTGTTGACGACCCTACTACTAATGAAGATGACGATACAGAATAAGGACATAATTATGGCAAAGGCCCCTGTAGCAGTAAAAACGGCGTCAGTACTGGCATTTGAGCGCAAACTGGCAACATCTGACGCGGTGATGTATGCAGGTAACTGGCAAGGAAATAAATGGCAACCTATTGAGATTCAGGAGAAAGCCGTTCGCGGAACCATCTCTAATCGCCTGAAAAATACGATTGCCAGCGACCCCACCAAACTGGATGCAGAAATCCAAAAAGCCAACTTGCAGCGGGTAGATGTAGCCTCGCTTCCGGTTGATGCGGATACGCTAAAAGTGGTGTTTACGCTGCGAGTGCTGGGCAATCTATCCTCACCTTCAGTATGTAATGATATGGCTTACCAGGAGGCACTTTCAGCGGTTATTGAAGGTTATATCAGCGAACATGGATTTAAAGAGCTGGCGTTACGCTATGCGCTGAATCTGGCAAATGGTCGTTTTCTGTGGCGCAACCGCATTGGCGCTGAGCAGATCCAGGTGAAAGTTACTGCTAACGATACTTCATGGACTTTTAATAGCCATGACTTCTCTTTACGTCAATTTGATCAAGGCCAGAGTAGCGTCACAGAACTGGCTGCAACGATTGAACAAGGGTTAAGCGGAAAAGAGTGGGTGATGCTTACCGTTGAAGCGCAGGTTCGCCTCGGTGCCGGGCAAGAAGTTTTCCCGTCGCAGGAGCTGGTACTCGACAGCAACAGTAGCAAAAGTCGCGTGTTATACCAGGTGGCTGGCATTGCCGGTATCCACTCTCAGAAGATTGGTAATGCTTTACGTACCATCGATACCTGGCATCCAAAAGTTGATGAATTGGGGGCTATCGCCGTGGAACCTTACGGTTCTGTAACCAGTCGCGGTGTGGCATGCCGCCAACCGAAAGAAAAACTCGACTTTTATACCTTACTGGACAATTGGGTGACTAAAGGGATGAAACCCGAAGTTGAGCAGCAGCACTACGTGATGGCTGTGCTGATCCGCGGCGGTGTCTTTGGTGAGAAATCGGAATAAGGAGCTGCCAATGGATCACTACCTTGAGATCCGCGTTCTGCCAGATCCTGAATTTTCGAGCGAAATGTTGATGGCGGCGTTATTTGCCAAACTGCATCGGGCATTAGGTGCAAGAGGGCAAGGCGATATCGGCGTAAGTTTCCCGGACGTAAATGTTATGCCTGGAGCGCGTTTACGCTTGCATGGTAGCGCTCAGGCATTGCAGGCGCTTGAAGCCTCAGCGTGGCGTAAAGGACTAACGGACTATTGCCAATGTTCACCTGTCACTCCCGCTCCAGAAATAAAGGGCTGGCGAGTAGTAAGCCGTGTGCAGGTTAAAAGTAACCCCCAGCGTCTGTTAAGGCGTTCAGTGAAAAAAGGCTGGTTTACTGAAGAACAGGCGATTGAGCGACTGGCGACGCAAGCTGAACAGCGGACCGACTTACCTTTTCTTAATATGAAGAGTTTGTCGAGTCAGAAACAGTTCAAGTTGTTTATCCGACACGGGGATTTGCGTACAGAACCGGTTAAAGGGGTATTCAGTAGTTATGGATTAAGCGTAACCGCTACTATTCCCTGGTTTTGATTGGTTAGTTGTAATGTATAAAAGACCTGGCCTTACCGTCAGGTCTTTTTGTCTATTGAAAAGCCGATTTCTGGCTGGAAATAGAATAAAGAATTCAATGCCCTACACTTTCATCAGTATATGGATATTTATTTAAAACAAGCAATCCGCAATTAATTATACGTATTAATCTACCTTGCAATGACATCAAATAATGACGAATAGTAAACAATGGAAATATTCTTATAGGTATTTTTTGTTTGTTATGTATTTTTTATAATTTGACTTAAATCACGAAAACAACTTGTTTACATTGCGATAAAAAATGTAATTTGCGAAATTCATTTCCGAGAGGACAGAGACTCTTAATCACCTGGAATAAATTAGTTAAGGAATAGACTATGAAACGTTCAATTATTGCAGTTGCAGTATTATCTTCTCTTTTTATGAGCGCTGGGGCTTTTGCAGAGGAGGGGAGTGAACAGGGTGAGTTAGTTATTACTGGTAATATAGTTGGAACTACATGCCAATTTATCGGAAATAGCCAGGCTACTATTGCTATGAACGATATTGGTGCTGATCAATTTGATGGTAAGAGCGCTGGTTATATTTATGATGGTTATTCAAATAAAACAACTGTACCGCTGACGGTCAAATGTACAGGAGATGAGACTCCCAGAATTACGTTTTCCAGAAGTCAGTTTGATGCAAATCGTAGCGATATCACCATTAATACTGTGGCAAACCCAAATGGTGCTGGTTTTGCTGTCTACTATGAGAGTGCAGATGGGCAATCACAACAGATTGACGGTGATAAAAGTATTGAGTTAGAAAAAAACAGCTCTAATGAATATACACTAAATTTCAGTGCAAAATACGCGCAATCAGGTGATGCGGTGACTGCTGGCCCGGTTAACTCTGCTCTGACAATGACTGTCGTGACAGATTAATATCGTGTTTATCGGCGGCTTCGGTCGCCGATTTTCAATAACAAGGATTGTTATCATGAAAAAATTAATAGCCTTCTTGCTGGCCAGCATGGTCACGCCTGCGTGGGGTGGTGTCTATATCTACGGCACTCGTGTTATTTATCCAGAACAGAAAAAAGAGATTACCGTTCAGTTAATGAATGAAGGTAATCGTAGCGCCCTGGTTCAGTCATGGATTGATGATGGCGATACCAGCCAGCCTCCAGAAAAAATTCACGTCCCGTTCGTGTTGACGCCACCGGTCGCTCATGTAAAAGGGGGGGAAGGGCAACAACTCAAAATCAAAAAATTGGCGAATACACTACCTAAAGATCGCGAAAGCCTGTTCTTCCTTAATGTGCTCGACATCCCACCTAATCGCCCCGAATTAGAAGGTAAAAATGGGATCAAATTCGCCATGCAAAATCGCATTAAATTTATCTACCGCCCAGAGGGACTTACAGGCGTGGATAAAGAAAGTTTTCGTCGTCTGAGCATTAAACATGCCAATGGCGGTATTAATATCAAAAACAACTCCGCAAACTGGATAACTATTCCTGAGTTGACCGGGAATGCAAAAATAAACAAGGAAACGTTGTTACTAGCTCCCTGGTCAGATAAGACTATCACCACAGCCTCAGCCATCAATCAATATACAATTACACTTATTGATGATAATGGAAACTATTTGAGTGAAAAAGTAAAAACCGTCAAATAGATCAGGGATTGATTATGTCTAAACTTAATTCTATTACGCTGGCTATCCTGTCGGTGTTGGCAACTTCGTCTGCATGGGCGGAAGATGAAACATTTGACACCCATTTTATGATTGGCGGATTAAATGGGGAAAAAATTTCTGACTATCATATTGATAGTGATAAGCCGATGCCTGGTATCTATGATATGGATGTTTACCTGAATAATCAGTGGCGCGGACACTATAATGTCGATATTAAAGACGATCCGGATGCAACATGTTTATCCTGGGAGCAGTTAAAGCAAATAGGTATCCTCACTGAAGGCATTAATATCGATAAAAGCGTAGAATGCGTACCACTTCGGGAAGCGGTACAGGGCGGCAGCGTTGACTATGATATTGGGCATTTTAACCTGAAGTTAAGTGTACCCCAGGCCTATGTCGTTGAGTATGAACGCGGATATGTCCCGCCTGAGGCATGGGATCGCGGGATTAACGCATTATATACGTCTTATTATGCCAGTCAGTATTACAGTAATTATAAGCACGGAGGAGATAATAAAAGTAGCTATTTAAATCTGAATAGTGGTTTGAATCTTCTGGGCTGGCAGTTGCATTCAAATGCCAATTATACGAAAAGTGACGAGAGCAGCGGTAAATGGAAGAGTAACACGTTATATCTGGAGCGCGGAATTCCACAAATTCTTGGCACATTGCGTGCTGGTGAAATGTATACCGGTTCTGATGTTTTTGACTCCGTGCGTTTTCGCGGTGTACGCCTTTGGCGCGATATGCAGATGTTGCCGAACTCTAAACAGAATTTTACTCCTGTGGTGCGTGGTGTTGCCCAAAGTAACGCACTTGTCACTATTGAACAAAATGGCTTTGTGGTTTACCAGAAAGAGGTTCCGCCAGGTCCATTCGCCATTGATGATTTGCAACTTGCTGGTGGTGGTGCAGATCTGGAAGTAACCGTTAAAGAAGCTGACGGTTCGGTGTCGCGTTATCGTGTACCTTATTCATCTGTACCAAATATGTTGCAACCGGGCGTTTCGAAATATGAATTTGCTGCCGGACGTAGTCGTATTGAGGGCGCCAGCGATCAGTCAGATTTTATTCAGGGAAGCTATCAGTATGGTCTTAATAATTTGCTGACTCTCTATGCTGGCACGCAGTTGTCTGATAATTACTCATCGTTTGTTCTCGGCACGGGATGGAATACACCGATTGGTGCTGTATCGGTTGATTTTACCCATTCCCATAGTGAACAAGATAACGGTGATGTGTTTAATGGTCAAAGTTATCAGATTGCCTGGAACAAATATCTCTCTCAAAGTGGAACGCAATTTTCGCTGGCGGCCTGGCGTTATTCTTCTCGGGATTATCGTACTTTTAACGATCACGTGTGGGCAAATAACAGGAAAAGTTATAATCGAGAAGATGACTCAGTTTATGATATCGCTGACTATTATCAGTACGATTTTGGTCGTAAGAACAGCTTTTCTGTAAATATAAACCAGTCATTACCAGAAAATTGGGGATATCTGTCGGTCAGCGGTCAATGGCGGGATTATTGGGAACGCAGCGGGACAGGGAAAGATTATCAACTCAGCTATTCGAACTCCTGGGAACGCCTTAGTTATACTTTGTCTGTTAGCCAGACTTACGATGAAGATAACCGCGAAGATAGACGCATTAACTTATATTTCTCAATTCCCTTCTCGTGGGGCGATGGAATCACTGAAAAACGACGAGATTTATTTGTTTCTAACTCAACCACTTTTGATAAAGACGGCTATCGGTCGAATAATACCAGCCTCAGCGGTGTGGCGGGGAGTCGCGATCAGTTCAGCTACGGGGCTAACTTAAGCCATCAACACCAGGGCAGCGAAACAACAGCAGGTGGAAACCTGACCTGGCGTGCGCCACTGGCGACTATTGGTGGCAGCTATAGCCAGTCGAAAAGATATCAACAGGTTAGTGGTAATATTCAAGGCGGTTTAGTCGCGTGGTCGGACGGGGTGGCACTGGCTCCCAGACTTTCCGATACGTTCGCCATCGTCAAAGCGCCGGGACTGGAGGGAGCGGCGGTGCAGGGATATCGTTACCTGACCACGGATAGCAGAGGCTACGCTATTTATGACAATCTGACGCCGTATCGTGAAAATACGTTGATGTTGGATATTGCCGACAGTAAAAGCGATGTGGCGCTACTGGGTAACCGTAAAAACACCGTTCCTTATCGTGGTGCGGTAGTGATGACGCAGTTTGAGACTGATAAACGCAAGCCCTGGTATTTCATCTCCCAACGCCCTGATGGCTCTCCGTTGCCGTTTGGTTATGAGGTTGAAGATGAAAGCGGCAACAATGTGGGCTTAGTAGGACAAGGAAGTCGGATATTTATTCGCACCAATGATGTTCCCGCGTCGATTCGCGTCTCGGTTAATAAACAGCAGGAACAATTCTGCACTATTACCTTTGATAACGTTATTGATGAGAATAAAGTTTATATTTGTCGTTAAAGGATTTGTTTATGAAGAAATATTGGTTTTTGTTTCTACTGGCTTTGCCATTTTGGGGGCAGGCTAAATGTACTTTGGGGCCGAATACAACAGCAAGCCAAACGATAGAACTAGATATGGCACAGGAAACGGTAACGGCTGTAATTAATACAAACTTAGTTGATACGTTCACATGTAATGCAACAAGCGATAAAATGTATTATGCAACACCGTTAAAAGATTATATTGTTGAACTTAAAGAGTCTGATTCGCAGAAATCAATCTTTATGAAATTTAATCTTGAGAGTAGTGCATTCCCTGTTTCTACTGGAATCGATTCCTGGAATGCTTCTCCAAAAGAATATAACACTCAGGATGTTATAAATACCAAGCCGTTCACTCTTAAGGCAGAATATGTTGGGCCAACGAGTAAAGTAGACCATACAATAACCACCAATATCGACAAGATAACCATCCCGCGTCCTGCCATTAGCATACTAACAGATAACTCTTGCAATGATAGTATCATAAAATGGTTTTTATGTTGGATTAGTGGGCGATTAGATAGTGATGTTTCTTATACTCAGAATATAGAATTTAGCATCAAACACAAACCCACAACCTGTAGTTTCTCGCAACCGATTTACGAAATAAGAATGCCAGAAACAACGATAAGTGAGATGCAATCTGCCAATAACACAAAATCAGCTTCTATAGATCTGGTTTTAAATTGTGACAGTGTTTATAACGTCACGACTAATCCAGTAACTTTTAAAGTTGCGCGCGGTGAATGGGATGATAGTGGAACCATTCTGAAAAACACATCGCTTAATGGTGCTAAGGGGGTTGGGTTCCAGATTTATAATGGTAACGCAACGACACCGCTAAAGCTGGGTGATACTTTGATGAACAAACTAACTAAAATGGCGGCCATTGAGAATCAGTACACCTTCCCGATTACCGCGAAATATGTCCGCGTGAAGGAGGAAGCACTACAGCCTGGAGAAGTCCAAAGCAAAGCCATATTTGCCGTATCCTACGACTAGTGGGTATGGTAATAAGCCACGTGATTTTCACGTACTTTCGAAGAGGAAGTACGTGTTTTTTATTTAAGGTGCATCAATGCGAAAAAAAGCTCGTACTTTCGTACGAGCTCTTCTTAAAATATGGCGGTGAGGCGGGGATTCGAACCCCGGATACGTTGCCGTATACACACTTTCCAGGCGTGCTCCTTCAGCCACTCGGACACCTCACCAAATTGTTTTGCTGCCTGACCTCATGGGTGGCAACGGGGCGCTACTATAGGGAGTTAGAGTAAAACGGTCAAGAAGAATTTATAGAGATTGATTCGTTTGGTTACGCAATGAACACGCTGTTTGCGTGACGGAGATTATGATCGTATGTGTTCTGTTCAATTGTTTATCAAAAGCTATGCATAAAATATGAGATTGAAGAAGTACCAAATCGACCCTTTTTTTAGGTTGAAATGTAACTCATTGATTTTGTTTATTGCTTTTTTGAAGTCTGGAAAAAGGGTTCGAATCTGCGATTTTGTAAGTTTTAACAGTAAATCAATCGGATAGTCTGCTATTATTCCAGTTCACTGCCGTACAGGCAGCTTAGAAAAGTGCTGCCTGCTGAACGCCTGCATCCCTTGCCGTTCACTGCCGTACAGGCAGCTTAGAAAACGTAACAGGGCGACATCATGAGGCGACAAAGGTTCACTGCCGTACAGGCAGCTTAGAAACGCTTGTGATCCGCTCTCTTGAGGGTGAGAAAGTTCACTGCCGTACAGGCAGCTTAGAAAGAGGCGGTAGCGAAGCTTTTCGCGGGCTTCTGGTTCACTGCCGTACAGGCAGCTTAGAAATCCAAGCAGACGCAGGAAGTTAACATTACGCATGTTCACTGCCGTACAGGCAGCTTAGAAAGACAGGTGGGCGTCGTGGTTATGGCCTTCCCCGTTCACTGCCGTACAGGCAGCTTAGAAAGAGGCGGTAGCGAAGCTTTTCGCGGGCTTCTGGTTCACTGCCGTACAGGCAGCTTAGAAATCCAAGCAGACGCAGGAAGTTAACATTACGCATGTTCACTGCCGTACAGGCAGCTTAGAAAGACAGGTGGGCGTCGTGGTTATGGCCTTCCCCGTTCACTGCCGTACAGGCAGCTTAGAAAACATCGTGCAGGCTTTATTTGCCATTCTGATTGTTCACTGCCGTACAGGCAGCTTAGAAAATCAGAACTAGACACGCTCTCAGATGACGAACGTTCACTGCCGTACAGGCAGCTTAGAAAGTATCAGCCAGCAAGTCGCCGTTGTCCTGATAGTTCACTGCCGTACAGGCAGCTTAGAAAATTCCGTAGTATTTCTGTTTCCCCACATTAATGTTCACTGCCGTACAGGCAGCTTAGAAAGCAAAATCGGTTGCCGGGATTGGCGTCCCGGAGTTCACTGCCGTACAGGCAGTTTTCAAACTTAACACATCATCCTCCAGTATTTATTCCCCATGACTCCAAACGCAAAAAAGGCCGGTTAAACCGACCTTTTACTCGTTCTTTCTCTTCGCCCATCAGGCGGCAAAACAATCAGCGACTACGGAAGACAATGCGGCCTTTGCTCAGGTCGTACGGGGTCAGTTCAACAGTCACTTTGTCGCCCGTCAGGATGCGGATGTAGTTTTTGCGCATTTTACCGGAGATGTGTGCAGTAACCACGTGACCGTTTTCTAACTCTACGCGGAACATGGTATTAGGCAACGTTTCAAGAACGGTACCTTGCATTTCAATATTGTCTTCTTTGGCCATCTAATCCTCTGGGGTATCACTACCGTAATTTGAACCGGCAAGATAATGCCGAAGTTCTGTAAATAAGTAAAGATTTGTGCGCTAATTCGCAACAAACAGGTTTGGCACATAACTCCGAAAACACACGGCTAAGCCGCACTATAAGCGCAACGTATAAGGGAGCGGTGAGATAAACGGTGGGCGTTACCTGACGCGAAAAATTCCTTATCGGCAGCGGAGTAATGAGCATAACCAACTCTGCGACCGCAATTATAACACTCTGGGGAGAAATGTGCCGAAAACATTCATTCTTGTGGTGAAAACAATCGCCGTGGTACCCAGAAATTATTTGGTAACCGTTCGGGGCGCAGTTGATTGAGATAATTGAGGTAATCCCGGCGAGGGATTTCGCAGGCACCAAGCGAGGCCGTATGGTCATTTAATACCTGGCAGTCGATAAGCTTGCCGCCGTGGTGGATAAATTCGTCACAAAAAACCAGGAGCGCCGTTTTCGAGGCATTCTCCATGCGGCTGAACATCGACTCGCCACAAAATAGTGTTCCCTGCGCCACGCCGTACATGCCGCCGACAAGTTCGCCTTCACGCCACACTTCTATGGAATGAGCATGGCCCAACTCGTGAAGACGATGGTAGGCTTCGACGACGTCACGCGTAATCCAGGTCCCTTCTTCGCGATCGCTGGCGCAGCCTTCAATGACCTGACCAAACGCGTAATTCAGCGTGACGCGATAGGGAGAGCGCTTATGAAAACGTTTCATGCTGCGGCTGATATGCAGTGATTCTGGCCATAAAACCGCACGTGGATCAGGCGACCACCAGAGAATAGGATCGCCCGGAGAAAACCACGGGAAAATACCGCGCTGATAAGCCATGAGTAGCCGAGCAGGGCTAAGATCGCCTCCCAGCGCCAGCAGACCGTTAGGCTCACGTAATGCGCCTTCCGGGGAAGGGAAGGCTATTGAATGGCGAGAAAGCTGAACCAGGCGCATGACTGCAAAACTCCACTACGCAAGTCGGATCGTTCAATAATAGCTTACAAACCCTGCTTAAACTGGTAATAACGCCCCTGTCTGGCAAGCAGTTCTGCATGGGTACCTTGTTCAATAATTTGCCCGTTGTCCATCACTATTATTTGCTGAAAATGTGAAAGTCCACGCAGCCGATGTGTAACCGTCAATAGCGTTTTCTCACGCATCATTTCAGCCAGTAATTCGAGGATCTGACTTTCAGTCGTGGCATCTAAGCCTTCGGTTGGTTCATCCAGCAATACTAACGGCGCATCGTGCAATAGCGCACGGGCGATAGCCAGACGACGCAGTTCGCCGCCGGAAAGCTGACGCCCGCCTTCTCCCAACCAACTGTTGAGCCCTGTGTCTTCGAGTAGTTTCTCCAGACCGACGCGACGGAGAATTTCAGCAAGAGTCTCATCAGTAGCGCCAGGTGCGGCGAGTAACAGATTATCGCGCAGTGTGGCGCTAAACAGATGCACTCGCTGTGGCACAACGCTGATGGTCTGGCGCAATGTCGATTCATTCAGGTCAGAGATCGGGCTGCCGTTAAGCAAAATCTCACCCTGTTGCGGGTCCCATGCGCGGGTTAGCAGTTGTAACAACGTTGATTTTCCGCATCCGGTTCGCCCGAGAATCGCAATATGTTCGCCGGCATTTGCCTGAAGAGAAATCCCTTTAAGCGCTTGTTGGGATTGTTCCGGATAAGTGAACGCAACATCCCGTAACGTCAGGCAAACCTGCTCAGGAACGGCGGACTGAATATCCGGGAAGGTCACTTCTGGTTTTTGGTCCGTTAAGTCAGTGATACGCACGGCAGAAGCAATAACTTGCCCCAGATGTTGAAATGCACCTGTCACCGGAGCCAGGGCTTCGAATGCAGCCAATGCACAGAAGACAAACAGCGCAATCAATGCGCCTGGCTGGCTATTACCGGCAACGCCGCCGGAGGCCATCCATAGCATCAGAATCACCGCCAGCGCGCCAATCAACAGCATAATTGCCTGCGAGAGCGCGGTCAGTTCGGACTGACGACGCTGCGCTTCCAGCCACTGAATTTCGGTGTTCTCTAACTGCGTACGATAACGATCGCTGGCACCAAAAATGGTCAGTTCAGCTTGCCCTTGCAGCCAGGCGGTTAACTGTTGGCGATACTGACCGCGAAGATGGGTAAGGTTTTGCCCGGTGCTTTTTCCCGCTCGATAAAACAGCGGCGGCATCAGGAAAAGCGTCAGCAACATAATGCCGCCCAGCGTGAAGGCGAGGGTGAAATCAAGAAAACTTAACCCGACAGTCACCACCATAATTACCACAAAAGCCCCTACCAGCGGTGAGATAACGCGCAAGTAAAGATGATCGAGCGTATCAACATCGGCGACGACGCGGTTGAGCAATTCGCCCTGGCGATAGCGGGCCAGCCCGGCAGGGGAGAGAGGCAACAGCTTGCTGAAGGTGTAAATGCGCAAATGCTGCAACACGCGGAAAGTCGCGTCGTGACTCACCAGACGTTCAAAATAACGCCCGGCAGTGCGGGTGATTGCCGCGCCACGTACACCTGCGGCAGGCAGCATGTAGTTAAAGCTGTACAGCCCTGCAACTCCCGCCACTGCCGAAGCGGAGAGGAACCAACCAGAAAGCGTCAACAAGCCGATACTGGCGAGCAGTGTGACAATTGCCAGCACAATACCAAGGCTTAACATCCACTTATGACGCTTATATAGAGCCAGATAAGGAAGTAACGCGCGCATTTAAATCTCCTCCTGACGGTGGGCCAGCAACGTGGCGAATGGACCGTTAGCCACGCTTAAATCAGCGTAACAACCTTGCTCGATAATTTGGCCATCCTGCATCACCCAAATGACATCCCAGTCAGCGAGATCTTCTAACTGGTGGGTGACCATCAGCGTTGTCTGGCGCTGCGAGGCAGCGTTTAGCGCCTGCATCACACGCTGCTCGCTATGTGCATCGAGGCTGGCTGCAGGTTCATCCAGTAATAACAGTGAGCAGGGATGAAGTAATGCACGTGCTACAGCCACACGTTGTGCCTGACCTACGGAAAGGCGGGCTGCCTGATCACCCACGGGAGTATCGACGCCTTGCGGCAGGAGCGGCAGAAACTCACTGACCCAGGCGTTATCCAGGGCCGTTTGTAACTCTTGCTCGCTGGCATCCGGTCGTGCCAGCAGCACATTGTCTCGTACTGTTGCCGCGGGTAATTGCGGATTCTGGCCAACCCATGAGAGATGTTTTCGCCATGATTCCGGAGATAAATCCCGCAATTCAATGCCGTTGATCTGCAGCGAGCCTTGATAAGAGAGAAAACCGGAAAGCGCATTTAATAGTGAACTTTTCCCGGATCCGCTTCGTCCTACCAGTACCGCACGTTTGCCTGCAGGTAGTGTAAAGTTCAGCGGGCCAGCCAGCGTTTTACCTTCAGGCGATGTGATGAACAGATCTTTGGCTTCAATGGTCACTGGTTCGGTAGACGTTAACTCAACATCACCACGTTGTGGATGGGCGAGCGGTGTTTCCATAAATGTTTTCAGGCTATCAGCCGCGCCAACAGCCTGGGCTTTGGCATGATAAAATGTGCCGAGATCACGTAACGGCTGGAAAAACTCGGGGGCGAGGATCAACGCAAGGAAGCCCGCAGCCAACGTCACGCCCGTGCTGTAGTGACCGAAATCCAGCTCACCAAGATAAGAGAAACCAAAGTACACCGCGACCAGGGCAATCGACAGCGAGGTAAAGAATTCAAGAATACCGGAGGATAAAAACGCCAGGCGTAATACTTCCATCGTCCGTTGGCGAAAATCTTCCGAAGCAGAACGGATACTTTCAATTTCAGCCTCGCCACGACCAAAAATACGCAGGGTTTCCATGCCGCGCAGACGATCGAGAAAATGCCCACTTAAGCGAGCAAGCGCGAGAAAGTTGCGTCGGTTAGCATCGGCAGCCCCCATCCCAACTAAAGCCATAAACAACGGAATTAACGGTGCAGTGCCGAGTAAAATAAGTGCCGCGGCCCAGTTAGAAGGGAAAATTGCGACGACAATCAGTAGTGGCACTGAGACTGCCAGCGCCATTTGCGGTAGGTAGCGAGCGTAGTAATCATGCATATCGTCAATTTGCTCGAGCACCAGCGTCGCCCAGCTCCCCGCAGGTTTGCCCTGAATCCAGGCAGGCCCCGCCTGCTGCAAACGGTCAAGAACCTGGCGGCGGATGGCAAAACGAATATGTTGCCCGGCGTGATAGCCCACCCGTTCGCGTAACCAGACCACCCATGCACGCAGCACAAAGGTCATCACCAGCAAGGTAAAGGGAAGTAGCAAGGCTTCTCGGGGGATGTTCTCCATGATCATATGTTGCAGAATTCGCGCCATAAACCAGGCCTGGGCAATTATTAATATGCCGCTCACAAAGCCCAGCAGACGAGAAATATTCAGCCAACGTTGGGAGATGACGCTTTGCTGTTTTAACCAGCGGGTTAACTCTTTTTGACGGGATTTATTCATTGCACGCTTAGCAGGTGAGTTATCAGAATTATTTGCAGAGCAATGTTACAACGGGGAAAAAATAAAGGCGACCCATAGTCGCATGGTGTCGCCTTCTTTACTTTTGTTACTGATTTGTAAAATTATTTTGCGTCAGCTAAACCGTCGAGGTAGCGTTCCGCATCAAGTGCTGCCATGCAGCCTGTACCGGCAGAAGTAATGGCCTGGCGATAAATATGATCCATCACGTCACCTGCGGCAAAGACACCCGGAATGCTGGTCTGGGTGGCATTACCATGAATACCCGACTGCACTTTGATGTAGCCGTTTTCCAGTTCCAGTTGTCCTTCAAAAATAGCCGTGTTCGGACTGTGACCGATAGCAACAAACAGACCAGCAACGTCGAGAGACTCGATATTATCGCTGTTTTGCGTATCGCGCAGACGAACGCCAGTGACGCCCATCTGATCGCCGATCACTTCTTCCAGCGTACGGTTGGTGTGCAGAATGATGTTGCCGTTCTCCACTTTGTCCATAAGACGCTTAATGAGGATTTTTTCCGCACGGAAACCATCGCGGCGGTGGATCAAATGTACTTCGGAAGCGATGTTAGACAGATACAGCGCCTCTTCAACAGCAGTATTGCCGCCGCCGATAACCGCCACTTTTTGGTTACGATAGAAGAATCCATCGCAGGTCGCACAGGCAGAGACACCACGACCTTTAAAAGCCTCTTCAGAGGGCAGGCCGAGATAGCGTGCAGAAGCCCCGGTGGCAATAATCAGCGCATCGCAGGTATATTCGCCGTTATCGCCAGTCAGGCGGAACGGACGATTCTGCAAATCCACTTTATTGATGTGGTCAAAAATAATTTCAGTTTCAAACTTGGTAGCATGTTCATGCATGCGTTCCATGAGCAACGGGCCGGTCAGATCATTTGGATCTCCTGGCCAGTTTTCTACTTCAGTGGTCGTCGTCAGCTGGCCGCCTTTTTCCATGCCGGTAATCAGCACCGGTTGCAGGTTGGCGCGTGCCGCGTAGACAGCCGCGGTATATCCTGCCGGGCCTGAGCCCAGGATAAGCAGTTTACTGTGTTTGGTCGTGCCCATGAGATCCCCATAGTTGTTGGCAGACAATGGGCAGGATTGTAGGGAATTTACAGACGTAAAAAAAGAGTATGACGATTTTGTTAACGATTTGTGCAATCGTCAAAAGCGATAATCGTGTCAAATTCTCCCGTCATTATCACGTCTGCTACTTAATTTTTCCGGTTTATAAGCCGATTAAATGATGATTAAACGTCACTGTTAATGAATAACTGGCATGTTGTACTAAAAAACGATGTTTTGCTTTGACAATCACCTGGTGTTTTGCGAAAACATTCGAGGAAGAAAAAAACAGTATTGTTATGTGCGCATAATCATGCATGTAAATACCATGTTTACCGTGCTAGTGAAATCTACGCATGGCGTGGACAGACGCCATTCGTGATGTCGATAGCTGCCTCAAGGCAACGGTCTTCTCACCGTAGACCCAGGCATTGCGAGCCGTGAATCTTAATGATTTCGGTCTATCGTGACAGGTAGCGACTCTGAACAGTGATGTCTTCAGGGTCAGACAGGAGTAGGGAAGGAATACAGAGAGACAATAATAATGGTAGATAGCAAGAAGCGCCCTGGCAAAGATCTCGACCGTATCGATCGTAACATTCTTAATGAGTTGCAAAAGGATGGGCGTATTTCTAACGTCGAGCTTTCTAAACGTGTGGGACTTTCCCCAACGCCGTGCCTTGAGCGTGTGCGTCGGCTGGAAAGACAAGGGTTTATTCAGGGCTATACGGCGCTGTTGAACCCGCATTATCTGGATGCATCACTTCTGGTATTCGTTGAGATTACTCTGAATCGTGGCGCTCCGGATGTGTTTGAACAATTCAATACTGCTGTGCAAAAACTTGAAGAAATTCAGGAGTGTCATTTAGTATCCGGTGATTTCGACTACCTGTTGAAAACACGCGTGCCGGATATGTCAGCTTATCGTAAGCTGCTAGGGGAAACCCTGCTGCGTCTGCCTGGCGTCAATGACACACGGACATACGTTGTTATGGAAGAAGTCAAGCAGAGTAATCGTCTGGTTATTAAGACGCGCTAACACGGAACAGGTGCAAAATAAGCGTATTTTGATTACACTCCTGTTAATCCATACAGCAACAGTACTGGGGTAACCTGGTGCTGTTGTCCGTTTTAGCATCGGGCAGGAAAAGCCTGTAACCTGGAGAGCCTTTCTTGAGCCAGGAATACACTGAAGACAAAGAAGTCACATTGACAAAGTTAAGCAGCGGGCGCCGACTTCTGGAGGCGTTGCTGATTCTTATTGTCCTGTTTGCCGTCTGGTTGATGGCAGCCTTATTAAGCTTTAACCCTTCGGACCCCAGCTGGTCGCAAACGGCCTGGCATGAGCCTATCCATAATTTAGGCGGGACGCCTGGCGCGTGGCTGGCAGATACGCTGTTCTTCATTTTTGGCGTGATGGCTTACACCATCCCGGTCATTATTGTTGGCGGCTGTTGGTTTGCCTGGCGTCATCAGTCCAGCGATGAGTACGTTGACTATTTCGCCGTTTCGCTAAGAATTATTGGCGTGCTGGCGCTTATCCTTACGTCCTGTGGCCTTGCGGCAATCAACGCGGACGACATCTGGTATTTTGCCTCCGGTGGTGTAATCGGTAGTTTATTAAGCACTACGCTGCAGCCGCTGTTGCACAGCAGTGGTGGGACCATTGCGCTGCTCTGTGTTTGGGCGGCTGGCCTGACGCTGTTTACCGGCTGGTCCTGGGTGACCATTGCCGAAAAACTGGGGGGCTGGATTTTAAACATCCTCACTTTCGCCAGTAACCGCACTCGTCGCGATGATACCTGGGTTGATGAAGAAGAGTATGAAGACGACGAAGAGTATGAAGACGAAAAAAACGGCAAACAGCATGAATCGCGCCGTGCTCGTATTCTTCGTGGCGCGTTAGCGCGTCGTAAACGTCTGGCGGAAAAATTCATTAATCCGATGGGGCGGCAAACAGACGCTGCATTGTTCTCGGGTAAGCGGATGGATGATGAAGACGACATTACCTACACTGCGCGCGGCGTGGTCGCTGATCCTGATGATGTCCTCTTTTCGGGCAACCGTGCAACGCAGCCAGAATATGACGAATACGATCCATTATTAAACGGTGCACCAATCACCGAACCTGTTGCTGCGGCAGCTGCTGCTACCACGGCGACGCAAAGCTGGGCAGCTCCGGTTGAACCTGTTACTCAGACGCCGCCTGTTGCGTCGGTTGATGTTCCACCTGCTCAACCTGCTGTTGCCTGGCAGCCTGCGCCAGGGCCGCAAACGGGCGAGCCGGTCATTGCCCCTGCGCCGGAAGGTTATCCGCAACAACCTGTGCAGTCACAGCAGCCATATTATGCGCCTGCTGCGGAACAACCTGTTCAACAACCATATTACGCACCAGTGCCTGAACAGTCGATTCAGCAGCCATATTATGCACCAGTGCCTGAACAGCCAGTGGCTAATAACGCGTGGCAAGCCGAAGGGGCGCAATCCACTTTTGCGGCGCAGTCTACATACCAGCCTGAGCAAAATTACCAGCAGCCAGCCGTTCAGGAGACGTTGCGTCAACAGCCGCACCCGGTTGAGCAGCCGCCTATTGTGGAGCCTGAACCGGTTGCTGAAGAAACAAAACCTGCGCGTCCGCCGCTTTACTATTTTGAAGAAGTTGAAGAGAAGCGTGCGCGCGAACGTGAACAGCTCGCCGCCTGGTATCAGCCTATTCCTGAACCAGTTAAAGAACCTGAGCCTGTTAGACCTGTTCAGTCAGCTAAATCTGTTCAGTCATCGCCGACTGCTGCTGCAGTCCCTCCGGTAGAAGCCGTGGCTGCTGTTTCGCCGCTGGCATCGGGCGTGAAGAAAGCGACTCTGGCGACGGGGGCCGCCGCAACGGTTGCTGCACCTGTTTTTAGCCTGGCAAATAGCGGTGGACCTCGACCACAAGTGAAAGAGGGGATAGGCCCGCAGTTGCCACGACCAAAGCGTATTCGTGTTCCGACTCGTCGTGAACTGGCATCGTATGGCATTAAACTACCTTCACAACGAGCCGCCGAAGAGAAAGCTCGCGAAGCACAGCGCAATCAATACGATTCTGGCGAACAGTATAACGATGATGAAATCGATGCGATGCAGCAAGATGAGTTGGCACGTCAGTTTGCCCAGGCACAGCAGCAACGCTATGGTGAACAGTATCAGCATGATGCGCCAGTTAACCCTGAAGATGCAGCGGCAGAGGCTGAACTGGCTCGTCAGTTTGCCCAGACTCAGCAGCAACGTTATTCCGGTGAACAACCTGCGGGAGCAAATCCATTCTCGCTGAATGATTTTGAATTTTCACCGATGAAAGCGTTGGTGGATGATGGCCCACACGAGCCACTGTTTACGCCCATTGTTGAACCGCAACAACCGGTGGCGCCGCAGCAGCAATATCAGCAGCCGCAACAACCGGTGGCGCCGCAGCCGCAGTATCAGCAGCCGCAACAACCGGTGGCGCCGCAGCAGCAGTATCAGCAGCCACAGCAGCCAGTAGCGCCGCAGCCGCAATATCAGCCGCCGCAGCAACCGGTAGCGCCACAGCCGCAGGATACCCTGCTTCATCCGTTGTTAATGCGCAACGGTGATAGCCGTCCGTTGCATAAACCAACGACGCCACTACCTTCGCTGGATTTGCTGACACCACCGCCAAGCGAAGTTGAGCCAGTAGATACCTTTGCGCTTGAGCAAATGGCGCGTCTGGTAGAAGCACGGCTGGCCGATTTCCGCATTAAAGCTGATGTGGTCAATTATTCACCAGGACCTGTAATCACCCGTTTTGAGTTGAACCTGGCGCCGGGCGTAAAAGCCGCACGTATTTCTAACCTGTCACGCGACCTTGCCCGTTCATTGTCGACCGTGGCGGTGCGTGTGGTTGAAGTCATTCCTGGCAAACCTTACGTAGGTCTGGAGTTGCCGAACAAAAAACGACAAACCGTTTATCTGCGCGAAGTGCTGGATAACGCGAAGTTCCGTGATAACCCATCGCCGCTGACGATTGTTTTGGGTAAAGATATCGCAGGCGATCCGGTCGTAGCCGATCTGGCTAAAATGCCTCACTTGCTGGTTGCGGGGACCACTGGTTCCGGTAAGTCGGTGGGAGTAAACGCCATGATCCTGAGCATGCTCTATAAAGCGCAGCCGGAAGATGTTCGTTTCATTATGATCGACCCGAAAATGCTGGAGCTTTCGGTTTATGAAGGCATCCCGCATCTGTTAACGGAAGTCGTTACCGACATGAAAGATGCTGCCAACGCTCTGCGCTGGTGCGTAAATGAAATGGAACGCCGTTATAAGCTGATGTCGGCCCTGGGGGTGCGTAATCTTGCGGGGTATAACGAAAAAATTGCTGAAGCGGACCGAATGATGCGTCCGATTCCAGACCCGTACTGGAAGCCAGGTGACAGTATGGATGCCCAGCATCCAGTGCTGAAAAAAGAGCCGTACATTGTAGTTCTGGTGGATGAATTTGCCGACCTGATGATGACGGTAGGTAAAAAAGTGGAAGAGTTGATTGCGCGTCTGGCGCAAAAAGCCCGTGCCGCAGGTATTCACCTCGTGCTGGCAACGCAGCGCCCTTCGGTGGATGTTATTACGGGGCTGATTAAAGCGAACATTCCAACCCGTATCGCCTTTACTGTATCCAGCAAGATCGACTCACGTACCATTCTTGATCAGGCTGGTGCGGAATCACTGCTCGGTATGGGGGATATGCTTTACTCCGGGCCGAACTCAACCATGCCGGTACGTGTCCATGGTGCTTTTGTTCGCGATCAGGAAGTTCATGCCGTGGTGCAGGACTGGAAAGCGCGTGGTCGTCCGCAGTATGTAGATGGCATCACCTCCGACAGCGAAAGCGAAGGCGGTGCTGGTGGTTTCGACGGTGCTGAAGAACTGGATCCGCTGTTCGATCAGGCGGTGGCGTTTGTCACTGAAAAACGCAAAGCGTCTATTTCTGGTGTTCAGCGTCAGTTCCGCATCGGTTACAACCGTGCTGCACGCATTGTTGAACAGATGGAAGCGCAAGGGATCGTCAGCGAACAGGGTCACAACGGTAATCGTGAAGTGCTGGCCCCGCCACCGTTTGACTAATTAGTGCATCGTAGGCCGGATAAGACGCGATAGCGTCGCATCCGGCACTCTATCAACTGAAAATTCAGTATTTTCTTCTTTCCTCAAGCTGATTATTAGCCTGGAATAGAGAGTAGAGGGAACTCCCGATCGGGAGTGACGTAATTTGAGGAACAATGATGAAAAAAATTGCCATCACCTGTGCATTACTCTCAAGTTTAGTGGCGTCCAGTGTTTGGGCTGATGCCGCAAGCGATCTGAAAAGCCGTCTGGATAAAGTCAGCAGCTTCCACGCCAGCTTCACACAAAAAGTGACTGACGGTAGCGGCGCGGCGGTGCAGGAAGGTCAGGGCGATCTGTGGGTGAAACGTCCAAACTTATTCAACTGGCATATGACGCAACCTGATGAAAGCATTCTGGTTTCCGACGGTAAAACATTGTGGTTCTATAACCCGTTTGTTGAACAGGCTACGGCGACCTGGCTGAAAGATGCCACCGGGAATACGCCATTTATGCTGATCGCACGTAACCAGTCCAGCGACTGGCAGCAGTACAACATCAAACAGAACGGTGATGATTTTGTTCTGACGCCGAAAGCCAGCAATGGCAATCTGAAGCAGTTCACTATTAACGTGGGCCGTGATGGCACCATCCATCAATTCAGCGCGGTGGAACAGGACGATCAACGCAGCAGTTATCAGCTGAAATCCCAGCAAAACGGTGCTGTGGATGCAGCGAAATTTACCTTCACCCCGCCGCAAGGCGTAACGGTAGATGATCAACGTAAGTAGAGGCACTTGAGTGAGCAATTTGTCGCTCGATTTTTCGGATAATACTTTTCAACCTCTGGCCGCACGTATGCGGCCAGAAAATTTAGCACAGTATATCGGTCAGCAACATTTGCTGGCTGCGGGGAAGCCGTTGCCGCGCGCTATCGAAGCCGGACATCTGCATTCCATGATCCTCTGGGGGCCGCCGGGAACCGGTAAAACGACCCTTGCGGAAGTGATCGCCCGCTATGCAAATGCTGATGTGGAACGTATTTCTGCTGTCACCTCTGGCGTGAAAGAAATTCGCGAAGCGATAGAGCGCGCGCGGCAAAACCGCAATGCCGGTCGCCGTACCATTTTGTTTGTCGATGAAGTGCATCGCTTTAATAAAAGCCAACAGGACGCGTTTCTGCCGCACATTGAAGATGGCACCATCACGTTTATTGGCGCAACCACTGAAAACCCGTCGTTTGAGCTTAATTCGGCGCTGCTTTCCCGTGCTCGTGTCTATTTGCTCAAATCCCTGACCACCGAGGATATAGAGCAAGTACTGACTCAGGCGATGGAAGACAAAACCCGCGGCTACGGTGGGCAGGATATTGTTCTGCCAGATGAAACACGCCGCGCGATTGCTGAACTGGTGAATGGCGACGCGCGCCGGGCGTTAAATACGCTGGAAATGATGGCGGATATGGCCGAAGTCGATGACAGCGGCAAACGTGTCCTGAAGCGTGAGTTACTCACCGAAATTGCTGGTGAGCGTAGCGCTCGTTTTGATAACAAAGGTGATCGCTTTTACGATCTGATTTCCGCGCTGCATAAATCGGTACGCGGTAGCGCACCCGATGCAGCGCTGTACTGGTATGCGCGGATTATTACTGCGGGCGGTGATCCGTTATATGTCGCACGTCGCTGCCTGGCGATTGCTTCAGAAGATATCGGTAATGCCGATCCGCGGGCAATGCAGGTGGCGATTGCTGCCTGGGATTGCTTTACCCGCGTAGGCCCGGCAGAAGGTGAACGTGCCATTGCCCAGGCGATTGTTTATCTCGCTTGTGCGCCAAAAAGTAACGCTGTCTACACCGCGTTTAAAGCCGCGTTAGCTGATGCCCGCGAACGTCCGGATTATGACGTGCCGGTACACCTGCGTAATGCGCCAACCAAACTGATGAAGGAAATGGGCTACGGGCAGGAATATCGTTACGCCCACGATGAAGCAAACGCTTATGCTGCCGGTGAGGTTTACTTCCCGCCGGAAATAGCACAAACGCGCTATTATTTCCCGACAAACAGAGGCCTTGAAGGCAAGATTGGCGAAAAGCTCGCCTGGCTGGCTGAACAGGATCAAAATAGCCCCATAAAACGCTACCGTTAATGTTATCGTTGCGGTAATGTTGTTACTGTATCCCTGTGGTCGCAGGCTGTGGCCACATCTCCCATTTAATTCGATAAGCACAGGATAAGCATGCTCGATCCCAATCTGCTGCGTAATGCGCCAGACGCAGTCGCTGAAAAACTGGCACGCCGGGGCTTTAAGCTGGATGTAGATAAGCTGGGCGCTCTCGAAGAGCGTCGTAAAGTATTGCAGGTCAAAACGGAAAACCTGCAAGCAGAGCGTAACTCTCGATCGAAATCCATCGGCCAGGCGAAAGCGCGCGGGGAAGATATCGAGCCTTTACGTCTGGAAGTGAACAAACTGGGCGAAGAGCTGGATGCAGCAAAAGCCGAGCTGGATGCTTTACAGGCTGAAATTCGCGATATCGCGCTGACAATCCCTAACCTGCCTGCAGATGAAGTGCCGGTTGGTAAAGATGAAAATGACAACGTTGAAGTCAGCCGCTGGGGTACCCCGCGTGAATTTGACTTCGAAGTTCGTGACCACGTGACGCTGGGTGAAATGCACTCCGGCCTCGACTTTGCGGCAGCGGTTAAGCTGACAGGTTCGCGCTTTGTGGTGATGAAAGGGCAGATCGCTCGCATGCACCGCGCACTGTCGCAGTTTATGCTGGACCTGCACACCGAGCAGCATGGCTATAGCGAAAACTATGTCCCGTACCTGGTTAACCAGGATACGCTGTACGGTACGGGTCAGTTGCCGAAGTTTGCTGGCGATCTGTTCCATACTCGTCCGCTGGAAGAAGAAGCTGATACCAGTAACTACGCGCTGATCCCAACTGCAGAAGTTCCGCTGACCAACCTGGTTCGCGGTGAAATCATCGATGAAGATGATCTGCCGATCAAAATGACCGCTCATACCCCATGCTTCCGTTCTGAAGCCGGTTCTTATGGTCGTGATACCCGTGGTCTGATTCGTATGCACCAGTTCGACAAAGTTGAAATGGTTCAGATCGTGCGTCCGGAAGATTCAATGGCGGCACTTGAAGAGATGACTGGTCATGCGGAGAAAGTCCTGCAACTGCTGGGCCTGCCGTACCGCAAAATCATCCTTTGCACTGGCGACATGGGCTTTGGCGCTTGCAAAACTTACGACCTGGAAGTATGGATCCCGGCACAGAACACCTACCGCGAGATCTCTTCCTGCTCCAACGTCTGGGATTTCCAGGCGCGTCGTATGCAGGCACGTTGCCGCAGTAAGTCTGACAAGAAAACCCGTCTGGTTCATACCCTGAACGGTTCTGGTCTGGCTGTTGGTCGTACGCTGGTTGCGGTAATGGAAAACTATCAGCAGGCTGATGGTCGTATTGAAGTACCAGAAGTTCTGCGCCCGTATATGAACGGACTGGAATATATCGGCTAATATCCAACTATTCTGAATCTAAAAAGCGCCTGCGGGCGCTTTTTTTATCTCCCTTTGATACCAAACAAGAATTACAGCTGACTTAAGCGCAATACTACTTTCGAGTGAAAATCTACCTATCCCGTTGATTTTCAAATTATTCGATGTATACAAGCCTATATAGCGTTCCGCTATGAAAATAATTACACAAGACGGTTTGTTACTGGAATCAATCGTAAGCAAGCTTGAGTGAGCCATTATGAAAACGAAAATTCCTGATGCGGTATTGGCTGCTGAGGTGAGTCGCCGTGGTTTGGTAAAAACGACAGCGATCGGCGGCCTGGCGATGGCCAGCAGCGCGTTAACATTACCCTTTAGCCGGATTGCGCACGCTGCTAATAGTGTCGCTCCGGCAAATTCAGACGAAAAGGTGATATGGAGCGCCTGTACAGTTAACTGTGGCAGCCGCTGTCCTCTGCGTATGCATGTAGTGGACGGCGAAATAAAATATGTCGAAACGGATAATACCGGGGATGACAATTACGAAGGACTGCACCAGGTGCGCGCATGCCTGCGTGGGCGTTCTATGCGTCGCCGCGTTTACAATCCCGACCGCCTGAAATATCCGATGAAACGAGTAGGTGCTCGTGGTGAAGGTAAGTTTGAGCGTATTAGTTGGGAAGAAGCCTACGATATCATCGCCACGAATATGCAGCGCCTGATCAAAGAGTACGGCAACGAATCCATCTATCTGAACTATGGCACCGGTACGCTGGGTGGCACCATGACCCGCTCCTGGCCGCCGGGAAATACTCTGGTAGCGCGTCTGATGAACTGCTGCGGCGGTTATTTGAACCATTATGGTGACTACTCCTCGGCGCAAATAGCCGAAGGTTTGAACTATACCTATGGCGGCTGGGCCGATGGCAACAGTCCGTCAGATATCGAAAACAGTAAACTGGTGGTGCTGTTTGGTAACAACCCTGGCGAGACGCGTATGAGCGGCGGCGGGGTGACCTATTACCTGGAGCAGGCGCGGCAAAAATCAAATGCACGTATGATCATTATCGATCCGCGCTATACCGATACGGGCGCCGGACGCGAAGATGAATGGATCCCGATTCGTCCGGGAACAGATGCGGCACTGGTTAACGGTCTGGCGTATGTCATGATTACCGAAAACCTGGTTGATCAGGAATTCCTCGACAAATATTGTGTCGGATACGACGAAAAAACGTTGCCTGCCAGCGCGCCGAAAAATGGTCACTACAAAGCGTATATTCTGGGTGATGGGCCAGACGGTGTTGCCAAAACACCGGAATGGGCCTCGCAAATTACCGGTATTCCGGCAGATAAAATCATCAAACTTGCTCGTGAAATCGGTAGCACCAAACCGGCATTTATCAGCCAGGGGTGGGGGCCGCAGCGCCATGCCAACGGCGAAATCGCCACGCGTGCCATTTCGATGCTGACAATCCTCACCGGGAACGTCGGTATTAACGGTGGTAACAGCGGTGCGCGAGAAGGTTCATACAGCTTACCGTTTGTGCGGATGCCTACTCTGGAAAACCCGATTCAGACCAGCATTTCCATGTTTATGTGGACCGATGCCATTGAACGTGGCCCGGAAATGACGGCACTGCGTGATGGTGTGCGCGGGAAAGATAAGCTGGATGTTCCGATCAAGATGATCTGGAACTATGCCGGTAACTGCCTGATTAACCAGCATTCGGAAATCAACCGTACCCATGAAATCCTCCAGGATGATAAGAAGTGTGAGCTGATTGTGGTTGTCGACTGCCACATGACCTCATCGGCGAAATATGCTGACATCCTGCTACCGGACTGCACTGCCTCCGAACAGATGGACTTTGCGCTGGATGCATCCTGCGGGAATATGTCTTACGTCATTTTCAACGACCAGGTCATTAAACCGCGCTTTGAATGTAAGACTATCTATGAGATGACCAGCGAACTGGCAAAACGTCTTGGCGTCGAGCAACAGTTTACTGAAGGTCGTACCCAGGAAGAGTGGATGCGTCACCTGTATGCCCAGTCGCGCGAAGCGATTCCGGAACTGCCAACCTTTGAAGAGTTCCGCAAACAGGGGATCTTTAAAAAGCGCGATCCGCAAGGGCATCACGTTGCTTACAAAGCCTTCCGTGAAGATCCGCAGGCTAATCCATTGACCACGCCATCGGGCAAAATTGAGATCTATTCACAGGCGCTGGCTGACATTGCCGCCACCTGGGAATTGCCAGAAGGCGATGTGATTGATCCTCTGCCGATCTATACACCGGGCTTTGAAAGTTATCAGGATCCGCTCAACAAACAGTATCCGCTGCAGCTTACGGGGTTCCATTACAAATCTCGTGTTCACTCGACTTACGGTAACGTAGACGTGCTGAAAGCAGCTTGCCGTCAGGAAATGTGGATCAACCCACTTGATGCGCAAAAACGTGGTATCAGTAACGGCGATAAGGTGCGGATCTTTAACGATCGTGGTGAAGTCCATATTGAGGCGAAAGTGACGCCACGAATGATGCCGGGCGTGGTCGCATTGGGCGAAGGTGCCTGGTATGACCCGGATGCGAAACGTGTCGATAAGGGCGGTTGTATTAACGTACTGACCACTCAACGTCCGTCTCCTCTTGCCAAGGGGAATCCATCACATACGAACCTTGTTCAGGTTGAAAAGGTGTAAGGAGTAACCGATGACAACCCAGTATGGATTTTTTATTGATTCCAGCCGTTGCACCGGTTGCAAAACCTGCGAGCTGGCCTGTAAAGACTACAAAGATCTGACGCCGGAAGTTAGTTTCCGCCGCATTTATGAATATGCTGGTGGAGACTGGCAGGAAGATAACGGCGTCTGGCATCAAAACGTATTTGCCTACTATTTGTCGATTTCATGCAACCACTGCGAAGATCCGGCTTGTACCAAAGTCTGCCCAAGCGGTGCGATGCATAAACGTGAAGATGGTTTTGTCGTTGTCGATGAAGATGTGTGTATTGGCTGTCGTTACTGCCATATGGCCTGCCCGTATGGCGCACCGCAGTACAACGCAACCAAAGGCCATATGACCAAATGTGATGGTTGTTATGACCGCGTCGCAGAAGGTAAAAAACCGATCTGCGTTGAATCTTGCCCGCTACGGGCGCTGGATTTCGGTCCTATCGACGAGCTGCGTAAAAAACACGGCGATCTGGCGGCTGTTGCGCCGTTGCCGCGTGCGCACTTCACCAAACCGAATATTGTGATCAAACCTAACGCCAATAGCCGTCCAACCGGGGATACCACAGGCTATCTGGCAAACCCGAAGGAGGTGTGAGATGGGAAGTGGATGGCATGAATGGCCGCTGATGATCTTCACGGTCTTCGGGCAATGTGTGGCGGGCGGTTTTATCGTTCTGGCTTTGGCACTGCTCAAAGGTGACCTGCGAGCTGAAGCCCAGCAGCGTGTTATCGCCTGCATGTTTGGCTTATGGGTTCTGATGGGCATTGGGTTTATCGCCTCTATGCTCCATCTTGGCTCACCAATGCGCGCCTTTAACTCGCTTAACCGGGTAGGGGCTTCAGCACTGAGTAACGAAATCGCCAGCGGTTCAATCTTTTTTGCCGTAGGCGGAATCGGCTGGTTGTTGGCGATGCTGAAAAAATTGTCACCGGCATTACGCACGCTTTGGCTGGTGGTGACGATGGTTCTCGGCGTGGTCTTTGTCTGGATGATGGTGCGTGTCTATAACAGCATCGATACCGTACCGACCTGGTACAGTATCTGGACGCCGATGGGCTTCTTCCTGACCATGTTTATGGGCGGCCCGTTGCTGGGTTACCTGTTGCTGAGCCTGGCTGGCGTCGATGGATGGGCGATGCGTCTGCTGCCTGCAATTTCCGTGTTGGCACTGGTGGTGAGTGGCGTGATGTCAATAATGCAGGGCGCAGAACTGACAACCATTCATAGTTCAGTGCAACAGGCTGCCGCACTGGTGCCTGACTACGGTGCGCTGATGTCCTGGCGGATTGTGCTTTTGGCCGTGGCACTGTGCTTGTGGATTGCACCACAGGTGAAAGGCTTTCAGCCTGCGGTGCCTCTGCTTTCCGTATCATTCATCCTGCTTCTCGCAGGGGAATTAATCGGCCGCGGGGTATTCTACGGTTTGCATATGACCGTTGGCATGGCCGTTGCCAGTTAAGGTGTAATAACCGGGGTTTCGGCCCCGGTTATCTCTTATTTCTGTTTCGTTAACGTGTCATAACTGGTCATCAAATTACGATAATCAGGAATGTGATTAGAGAACAACGTTGCCAGTCCCTCAATATCGTTACGCCAGTCGCGGTGCAGTTCACAAGCCACGCCGAACCATGTCATCAATTGAGCGCCAGCTTGTGACATACGATCCCACGCTGAATGCCGGGTAATCTCGTTAAAGGTTCCAGAAGCGTCGGTTACCACAAAGACATCAAACCCTTCTTCAATAGCCGAAAGCGCCGGGAATGCTACGCAAACCTCGGTTACCACCCCTGCAATAATCAGTTGTTTTTTACCTGTCGCTTTAACTGCTTTGACAAAATCTTCGTTATCCCAGGCGTTAATATTTCCAGGACGCGCAATATAAGGCGCATCCGGAAACTGTGCTTTCAGCTCGGGGACTAATGGGCCGTTAGGGCCGGTTTCAAAACTGGTGGTGAGAATGGTGGGGAGATTGAAATATTTTGCTAAGTCACCCAGCGCCAGCACGTTATTTTTGAATTTGTCGGGGTCAATATCCCGCACAAGGGAAAGCAAACCAGCCTGGTGATCAACTAACAAAACAGCAGCATCATTTTTATCGAGACGAACATACGGTTTGGTCATTCTCTTCTCCTTTCGAGAGTCAGTGGTACGCCTGAAATCGTTCAGACGCGATGCGTTGCCCTGAAAGCATAGACGGGAAATTCAGGTTTGCTGTGACCATGAAATTTTTCGACTGAACTAACCATATGAACTTTATGTTAGATCAATAAAAACAATTAGATGAGACTGATTATCTTTTCGTTATTAGTGTTATGAATGAGTAATATAAATCGATAATACAGCCGCTGCGTTATGTACGTATTTTCACCCATTGACAATGTTTTTGGCGGTGGCATGATGCGCATGAAATTTGAACTTCCTCACGGTTTTCATTCATGTCCACGTATACCCGGCCTGTCATGCTTTTGCTGTCTGGCCTACTTTTGTTGACTCTGGCGATCGCGGTGTTAAATACACTCGTGCCGCTATGGCTCGCCCAGGTACACTTGCCCACATGGCAGGTAGGCGTCGTCAGTTCGTCTTATTTTACTGGCAACCTGGTCGGTACTTTACTGACAGGGTATGTCATTAAACGCTTTGGGTTTAATCGCAGCTATTACCTTGCTTCCTTCATTTTTGCTGCGGGCTGTGCCGGGCTTGGCTTGATGATTGGCTTCTGGAGCTGGCTTGCCTGGCGTTTCGTTGCAGGCGTTGGTTGCGCAATGATTTGGGTTGTGGTGGAAAGCGCGCTGATGTGCAGTGGGACGTCCCGTAACCGTGGGCGGCTGCTTGCTGCGTATATGATGGTTTATTACGTGGGGACGTTTTTAGGCCAGTTACTGGTCAGCAAAGTGTCGACTGAGCTGATGGCCGTGTTACCGTGGGCAACGGGTTTGATACTGGCAGGCATCTTACCGTTGTTGTTTACTCGTATTCTGAATCAGCAAACGGAAAAACATCCGGCTACGCCGATTACATCAATGCTTAAACTCCGCCAGGCACGGCTTGGGGTCAATGGCTGTATTATCTCCGGGATTGTCCTGGGATCTCTGTATGGTCTGATGCCATTGTATCTTAACCATCAGGGGATCAATAACGCCAGCATCGGTTTCTGGATGGCTGTACTGGTCAGCGCAGGAATCCTTGGGCAGTGGCCTATTGGGCGTCTGGCGGATAAATTTGGTCGTCTACTGGTACTGCGCGTTCAGGTTTTTGTTGTCATTCTTGGTAGTATTGCAATGTTAAGCCAGGCTGCGATGGCGCCTTCATTGTTTATTCTCGGTGCTGCGGGGTTCACGCTGTATCCGGTAGCGATGGCCTGGGCTTGTGAGAAGGTTGAACATCATCAACTGGTGGCGATGAATCAGGCTTTACTGCTGAGTTATACAGTCGGTAGTCTGCTTGGTCCGTCTTTTACCGCCATACTGATGCAGAATTTTTCCGATAAACTGTTATTTATTATGATTGCCAGTGTGTCATTTATCTACTTGTTGATGCTGCTGCGTAACGCCGGTCATACACCCAAACCTGTCGCTCATGTGTAAATGAATTAGTGTAGAGTGTGAACATGCTGTATCGCACTCTGTTTTTTTGTTTCCTCTATACAACTTGCTTTTATCAAATTTCATTTATGGAAAAATAAATTGTGCAGCAGGTTATAATTTTTCATTCCGCTATTTTCGTACTTCTTCTTAGCCGCGCATAATCCCTCGTTTTACCGATATCTATTAAAAAAATAGCGAAGGATCGATCTATGGCTGGGAACGTTCAGGAAAAACAGTTGCGCTGGTACAACATTGCACTGATGTCTTTTATTACGGTTTGGGGATTTGGCAATGTTGTTAATAATTATGCCAACCAGGGGTTGGTCGTTGTTTTTTCATGGCTGTTTATATTTGCGCTCTATTTTACACCATATGCATTGATTGTCGGTCAGTTGGGGTCGACTTTTAAAGATGGGAAAGGCGGAGTCAGTACCTGGATTAAACATACAATGGGCCCCGGATTGGCTTATCTTGCCGCGTGGACCTATTGGGTGGTGCATATACCCTATCTGGCACAAAAACCACAGGCTATTCTGATTGCGCTCGGCTGGGCGATGAAAGGTGACGGTTCGTTAATCAAAGAATATTCAGTCGTAGCGTTACAGGGGTTAACGCTGGTGCTGTTTGTCTTCTTTATGTGGATCGCTTCACGTGGTATGAAATCGCTGAAAATCGTCGGTTCTGTGGCAGGGATTGCGATGTTTATCATGTCGCTCCTGTATGTGGCGATGGCAGTAACTGCACCTGCGATTACTGAAGTGCATATTGCGACCACGAACATTACCTGGGAAACGTTCATTCCCCATATCGATTTTACCTACATTACCACTATTTCAATGCTGGTTTTCGCGGTTGGCGGTGCAGAGAAGATTTCTCCCTACGTTAATCAAACGCGCAACCCAGGAAAAGAATTTCCAAAAGGGATGCTATGCCTGGCGGTGATGGTTGCGGTTTGTGCCATTCTGGGCTCTCTCGCAATGGGGATGATGTTTGACTCGCGTAATATTCCTGATGACTTAATGACTAACGGTCAGTATTACGCTTTTCAGAAGCTGGGCGAGTATTACAACATGGGGAATACCCTAATGGTGATTTACGCTATTGCAAATACCCTGGGACAAGTCGCCGCTCTGGTGTTCTCCATCGATGCTCCTCTGAAAGTGTTATTAGGTGATGCGGATAGTAAATATATTCCTGCCAGATTGTGCCGGACCAATGATTCAGGTACCCCGGTTAATGGTTATCTACTGACCCTGGTGCTGGTGGCGATTCTGATTATGCTACCAACACTGGGTATTGGTGACATGAATAATCTCTACAAATGGCTGCTAAATTTGAACTCAGTAGTGATGCCACTGCGTTATTTGTGGGTGTTCGTGGCGTTTATTGCAGTAGTTCGCCTGGCGCAGAAATATAAGCCGGAATATGTCTTTATTCGTAATAAGTCTCTGGCGATGACTGTCGGGATTTGGTGTTTTGCCTTTACTGCTTTTGCCTGTTTGACGGGGATCTTCCCGAAAATGGAAGCCTTCACTGCAGAGTGGACCTTCCAGCTAGCGCTGAATATCGCTACACCATTTGTGCTGGTGGGGTTGGGGTTGATATTCCCGCTGTTGGCTCGTAAAGCGAATACGAACTAATCATTGTGGTTAGTTCTGCAGAATGAAGCGCGGAATAACAAAGCGGCAACTCATTAAAGTTGCCGCTTTACGGGGAAATTAGAACATCACCTTATGACCATATTGCTCAAGAATACCTTTCACGCGTTCCATGGTCTCTTTTTTCGGTGGTTTAACACCGTCGAGTTTATACTCTTCACCCATCGCCACCCATTTGTGTTTGCCCAGCTCGTGATAGGGGAGAAGCTCGATTTTCTCAACGTTGCCCATATCACGGGTAAATTCACCGAGGCGATGCGCTGAATCGTCATCGTCAGACCAGCCTGGGACAACAACGTAGCGGATCCAGACCTTCACATTTTTGTTCGCCAGATATTTGGCGAACTCCAGCGTACGATGATTGGAAACGCCGACCAGATTCTGGTGGATCTCGTCGTTCATCTGTTTGAGATCGAGCATTACCAGATCGGTCACTTCCAACAGTTCATCAATCACTGGATCGTAACGACGAACAAAACCGTTGGTGTCCAGGCAGGTATGAATGCCTTCTTTTTTGCAGGCGCGGAACCAGTCACGAACAAATTCAGCTTGCAGGATTGCCTCACCGCCGGATGCGGTAACGCCACCGCCTGAAGCATTCATAAAGTGGCGATAGGTCACCACCTCTTTCATTAGATCTTCAACGGTAACTTCTTTGCCGCCATGCGTGTCCCAGGTGTCGCGGTTATGGCAATACAGGCAGCGCATCAGGCAGCCCTGGAAAAAGGTGATAAAGCGAATACCCGGGCCGTCTACGGTTCCACAGGATTCAAAGGAGTGAATGCGACCAATAACTGACATTGCGGTGTTTCTCCAGATGTGGCCCATCTGAGGCCGTGTTGGTGCGCAGCTCGAAGGCTACGTCGAGTCTGTTTTGGCAGTTACCCTAAAGTATAGATAGCTGACAAAAAAGGCTCACTTGCTAAAAAAGGCCCCACTTTCGTGGAGCCTTTATTGTACGCTTTTTACTGTAAGATTTCAGTCAAATCTAATTACATAGATTGAGTGAAGGTACGAGTAATAACGTCCTGCTGCTGTTCTTTAGTCAGCGAGTTGAAACGTACTGCGTAGCCAGATACACGGATGGTCAGCTGCGGATATTTTTCCGGGTTTTCCATCGCGTCGAGCAGCATTTCACGGTTCATCACGTTAACGTTCAGGTGCTGACCACCTTCGATGGACGCTTCGTGGTGGAAGTAACCATCCATCAGACCAGCCAGGTTGGTCTTACGAACTTCGTCGTCTTTACCCAGTGCGTTCGGAACGATAGAGAAGGTGTAAGAGATACCATCTTTAGCGTAAGCGAACGGCAGTTTAGCAACGGAAGTCAGGGAAGCTACAGCACCTTTCTGGTCACGGCCGTGCATCGGGTTAGCACCCGGTCCGAACGGCGCGCCAGCACGACGACCGTCTGGGGTGTTACCAGTTTTCTTACCATACACAACGTTAGAAGTGATGGTCAGAACAGACTGAGTCGGGATAGCGTCACGGTAGGTGTGCAGTTTCTGAATTTTCTTCATGAAACGTTCTACCAGGTCAACAGCCAGGTCATCTACACGCGGATCGTTGTTACCAAACTGCGGGTATTCGCCTTCGATTTCGAAGTCGATAGCCAGACCGTCTTCGTCACGAATCGGTTTAACTTTCGCATATTTGATTGCAGACAGGGAGTCAGCAGCAACGGACAGACCAGCGATACCACACGCCATGGTGCGGATAACGTCACGGTCGTGCAGCGCCATCAGAGAGGCTTCGTAGCTGTACTTGTCGTGCATGTAGTGGATGATGTTCAGTGCAGTGATGTACTGTTTAGCCAGCCAGTCCATGAAGTGATCCATGCGCTCCATCACTTCATCGTAGTTCAGAAGGTCGCCTTTGATCGGTTCAGACTTCGGACCAACCTGCATTTTCAGTTTTTCGTCAACGCCGCCGTTGATTGCGTACAGCATGGTTTTCGCCAGGTTTGCACGCGCACCGAAGAACTGCATTTGTTTACCAACGATCATCGGGCTTACACAGCAAGCGATAGCGTAGTCATCGTTGTTGAAGTCCGGACGCATCAGGTCATCGTTCTCATACTGCAGAGAAGAGGTGTCGATGGACACTTTAGCGGCGAATTTCTTGAAGTTCAGCGGCAGTTTTTCAGACCACAGAATGGTCATGTTCGGTTCCGGAGACGGACCCATGGTGTACAGGGTGTTCAGGAAACGGAAGCTGTTTTTGGTAACCAGGGTACGACCGTCGAGGCCCATACCACCGATAGATTCGGTTGCCCAGATCGGGTCGCCAGAGAATAGTTCATCGTACTCCGGAGTACGCAGGAAGCGAACCATACGCAGTTTCATGACCAGGTGGTCAACCATTTCCTGCGCTTCTTGTTCGGTGATCTTGCCAGCTTTCAGGTCACGTTCGATGTATACGTCCAGGAAGGTGGAGGTACGACCGAAGGACATTGCAGCACCGTTCTGAGACTTAACAGCAGCCAGGTACCCGAAGTAAGTCCACTGGATAGCTTCCTGAGCGTTGGTAGCCGGACCAGAAATGTCGTAGCCGTATTTCGCAGCCATTTCTTTCATCTGACCCAGAGCGCGGTGCTGTTCAGCGATTTCTTCGCGCAGACGGATAGTCTGTTCCAGGTTTACGCCGTTTTCCAGATCAGCCTGCAGAGAGGTGAACTGTGCCAGTTTGTCTTTCATCAGGTAGTCGATACCGTACAGCGCAACGCGACGGTAGTCACCGATGATACGACCACGGCCATATGCATCTGGCAGACCGGTCAGAACACCAGATTTACGGCAACGCAGGATGTCCGGAGTGTAAACGTCGAACACGCCCTGGTTGTGAGTTTTACGGTATTCAGTGAAGATTTTTTTGATCATCGGATCCAGTTCGCGGTTGTACGCTTTGCAGGAACCTTCGATCATTTTGATACCACCGAACGGGATAAGAGCACGTTTCAGCGGAGCTTCAGTCTGCAGACCAACGATTTTCTCAAGCTGCTTGTTGATGTAGCCAGCGTCGTGAGAGGTGATGGTGGAAGCAACAGCGGTGTCAAAGTCAACTGGCGCGTGAGTGCGGTTTTCCAGTTTAACGCCTTCCATTACTTTGTCCCACAGGGTGGTGGTCGCTTCAGTAGCGCCAGCCAGGAAGGACTCGTCACCCTCGTACGGAGTGTAGTTTTTCTGAATGAAGTCACGGACGTTTACTTCATTCTGCCAGTCACCTTTGGTAAAACCTTCCCAGGCTGTGGCTAACTTTTCATTAAGCTCGGACATGTAACACCTACCTTCTTAAGTGGATTTTTTATTTACTACGTACTTCGACAACCATTAATGGTGATCGTTTTCACGCAGGTAAATGACCCAGTATGTCAACCCAACCAACAAACCACCGCCGATAATATTACCGATCGTAACCGGAATCAGGTTATCAGTGATGAAGTTCATCACGGTCAGGTGAGAAAAATTTTCCGGTGCAGAACCGACAGCGGTCCAGAATTCCGGAGATGCGAAGTCGCGGATTACAATACCCATCGGGATCATAAACATGTTTGCGATACTGTGCTCAAAACCGCTGGCAACAAACATCGCGACCGGCAGCACCATGATAAACGCTTTGTCCATCAGGCTGCGGCCAGAATAACTCATCCATACTGCCAGACATACCATCAGGTTTGCCAGGATACCAAGACAGACGGCCTCAATAAAAGTATGGTGCACTTTGTGGTCGGCGGTTTGTAGGACGTTTAGTCCCCATTGACCATTCGCGGTCATATATTCGCCAGAAAGCCACATTAAAAGTACAAACAGCAGTGCGCCGACCAGGTTGCCAAAATAGACATTTAGCCAGTTTTTCGCCAACTGGCCCCAGGTGATGCGCCCACTCGCCTTGGCAACAACAATCAACACTGTGGAAGTAAAGAGATCGGCTCCGCAGACAACACAAAGAATCAGCCCCAGAGAGAAGCAAATGCCGCCAACCAGTTTTGCCATGCCGAAGGGCATTGTGCCTGTGCCAGTGGTTGCTGTGATATAGAAGACGAATGCGATTGAGATGAAAACACCGGCGGTAATCGCCAGATAGAAAGTCTTAAGCGGATGTTTCGTTGCTTTATAGACACCTGCCTCTTCGGCCACTTTGGCCATTGCAGCAGGAAGTAAAAGATCAAAAGGGTTGTCAGCTTTCACACTAACTCTCTCTTTATTAAGTCGGCGACGAGATACTAACAAAGCATTATAGATGAGAAATTGATATAGATCATATCTCGCCTGGCTTATAGGCCCGTAACTCGCATGGTTTTTATGCAAATACGGAGTAAATATTTGATTATCCAAATAAAAATAAATTTTAAAAATTAACAAATGAGTTGAATTTTTTCCGCATCCTCCGCTAAAAAAGTTAATTAAAAGGGAGCACCAGGCGAATAAAGTAACAATATCGATCGTATTTATTAAATACAAATTACCGATATTTAACTTTATAATTACAATTATTTTATTAATGCAAATATATGTAAAGCGGGGCATTAAAAAAACGCCCCGTAATATAACTCAGACGAATCATTAAGCCTACATTGCGTAGGCTATTTGATTTTATTTTGCCCAGAATGCTGCTTTGGCGCGCTGCAGCTTTTCGTAGGCCTTCAACAACGACTGATGCGCAGCAAACGCGTGAAGATCGCTATCTACTGGTTGTAGGCCATAAAATGCCGCTTCGCCGCTCATTGCCGCACTGGCGGCTTCTACGGCATCTGCGCCGTACATGCGAACAAACGCATTCAGATATTGCAGTGGCTGGCGATCTTCTTCCTGCGCCAGTAATAACAACGTTTGCAGGCAACGATAATAGTTGGCGCGTTCCGGACTAAATACTGATGAGTTAAATTCCATCGTCCATTCGGTCCAGACCAGAGCCTGTTCCAGATCGCCACCAGCCAGCGCCAGCATGGCTTTTAATTCACCGATACGCAGAGTGTACCAGCCGTTATCCGGTCCGGTCGCCAGACCCAGCAGCTCACGCACGCGGGTAAAGTCATCAAAACCTTCTTCATCCAGTTGCTCGATGAGGTTCAGGTAATCTTCCTTTTCCCACTCGCTACCGGGCAGTGACAGGATTGTTTCCCGTAAATGGCTGCCCATACCGTTATTTGCCAGCCATAAATCTTCAGCCGGATAAATATCGGACATGCCAGGCACGATAATTCGGCAAGCGTAGACACCCAGATGCTCGTAATCGGCAATATAAACTTCTTTATCTTCCTTTTTGAAGATAGCCATCAGCGTGGCGAACTCTTCTTCAGTGGTGCCGGAGAAGCTCCAGTCCACAAACGGATAATCGGCATCCTGCTTGAACAGGTCCCAAGAGATCAAACCGCTGGAGTCGATAAAGTGCGTTTCGAGGTTAGTATGTTCAGCGACTTCTTCATCATCGAAGGTTGGCGGAGTAAATACATCCAGGTCCTTAAGACCACGCCCCTGAAGCAGTTCGGTTACGGTACGTTCTAGTGCAACGCCAAAATCAGGATGCGCGCCGAAAGAGGCGAAACAGGTGCCGTTAGCTGGATTGAACAGTACCACGCAGATCACCGGATATTGACCGCCAAGCGAACCATCATAAGCAAAGATTGGGAAACCTTCTGCTTCCAGTGTTTCGATGGCTTCAACCACCGCTGGGTAACGCGCCAGCACGTCTGCCGGGATCTCTGGCAGGCTGATGCTTTCAGCAATAATGCGGTTTTTCACGTAGCGTTCGAAAACTTCAGACAATCCCTGAACGCGTGCTTCGTTGCGGGTATTACCTGCGGACATACCGTTGGAGACATACAGGTTACCAATGATATTCATCGGAATATAAACGGTCTGATTGTCGGACTGACGCGTAAACGGCAGGCCGCAAATACCACGATCTTCGTTACCGGATTGCAGGTCAATCAGCATGCTACCGGTCAGTTCATTTTCCGGATCGTAAAATGCGCGCAGACGGTCATCGAGCAGCCCATCTGGCACATCGTCATTTTCGGTCAGCGGGAACCATTTTTCGTTGGGATAATGCACGAACGGACCGTTGGCGATGGTTTCGCCCAGCCAGAAGTCTGCAAAAAAGTAGTTGGTTGAGAGACGCTCGAAATATTCACCGAGGGCAGATGCCAGCGCCGCTTTTTTGGTTGCGCCTTTACCGTTGGTAAAACACAGTGCGCACTCTTTGTCACGAATATGTACAGACCAGACGTTAGGCACGGGATTCAGCCAGGAGGCCTCTTCAATCTGAAAACCGAGGTCGGAGAGTTTTTGCTGGAAGCGAGCGATGGAATCTTCCAGTGCGGCATCTTTGCCGGGGATAAATGTTTGCGTCATGAAAATCACTTTAGTCGTACGGAAAGCGCGCAATAATACGGGTTTTATCTCAAAGGTGCTATCACCGCCGCCACGCTGATGAACTGTTAGCTATGCTTTTAGCGGATAAACTACGATAAGAGCATAAAAATGAAGGCGTTCGATCTCCACCGTATGGCATTCGATAAAGTGCCTTTTGATTTCCTTGGCGAAGTTGCACTCCGTAGTCTCTATACCTTTGTGTTGGTCTTTTTGTTTCTCAAAATGACAGGGAGACGCGGCGTGCGGCAAATGTCGCTATTTGAAGTATTAATCATTCTGACGCTGGGGTCGGCGGCGGGGGATGTGGCGTTTTATGACGATGTGCCAATGGTCCCGGTGCTTATCGTCTTTATTACTCTGGCGTTGTTATACCGCCTGGTGATGTGGTTGATGGCGCACAGTGAAAAACTGGAAGATTTGCTGGAAGGTAAACCGGTTGTCATTATTGAAGATGGCGAGCTGGCCTGGTCGAAACTCAATAACTCCAACATGACGGAATTTGAGTTCTTTATGGAACTACGGTTGCGTGGCGTGGAACAACTGGGGCAGGTACGTTTGGCTATTCTCGAAACCAACGGGCAAATTAGCGTCTATTTCTTTGAAAATGACAAAGTAAAACCGGGCTTACTTATTTTACCCAGTGACTGTACTCAGCGTTACAAAGTGGTGCCAGAGTCGGCGGACTATGCCTGCATCCGTTGCAGTGAAATCATTCATATGAACGCGGGGGAAAAACAATTATGTCCGCGCTGTGCAAATCCAGAATGGACGAAGGCAAGTCGGGCAAAACGGGTGACTTGACAGTAAAAACATCGGCTTTTTGCTAATAACTCGAGAGATTCTTTTGTGTGATGCAAGCCACATTTTTGCCCTCAACGGTTTTACTCATTGCGATGTGTGTCACTGGATGATAAAACCGATAGCCACAGGAATAATGTATTACCTGTGGTCGCAATCGGTTGACCGCGGGTTAATAGCAACGCAACGTGGTGAGGGGAAATGGCTCAAATCTTCAATTTTAGTTCTGGTCCGGCAATGCTACCGGCAGAGGTGCTTAAACAGGCTCAACAGGAACTGCGCGACTGGAACGGTCTTGGTACGTCGGTGATGGAAGTGAGTCACCGTGGCAAAGAGTTCATTCAGGTTGCAGAGGAAGCCGAGAAGGATTTTCGTGATCTTCTTAATATCCCCTCCAACTACAAAGTATTGTTCTGCCACGGCGGCGGTCGCGGTCAGTTTGCTGCTGTACCGCTGAATATTCTTGGTGATAAAACCACCGCAGATTATGTTGATGCTGGTTACTGGGCGGCAAGTGCCATTAAAGAAGCGAAAAAATACTGCACGCCAAATGTCTTTGACGCCAAAGTGACTGTTGATGGTCTTCGTGCGGTTAAGCCAATGCGCGAATGGCAACTCTCTGATAATGCTGCTTATATGCATTACTGCCCGAATGAAACCATTGATGGTATCGCCATCGACGAAACGCCAGACTTCGGCAAAGATGTGGTGGTCGCTGCCGACTTCTCTTCAACCATTCTTTCCCGTCCGATTGACGTCAGCCGTTATGGAGTAATTTACGCTGGCGCGCAGAAAAATATCGGCCCGGCTGGCCTGACAATCGTCATCGTTCGTGAAGATTTACTGGGCAAAGCGAATATCGCTTGTCCGTCGATTCTGGATTATTCCATCCTCAACGATAACGACTCCATGTTTAACACGCCGCCAACGTTTGCCTGGTATTTGTCTGGTCTGGTCTTCAAATGGCTGAAAGCGAACGGCGGTGTGGCTGCAATGGATAAGATCAATCAGCAAAAAGCAGAACTGCTGTATGGGGTGATCGATAACAGCGATTTCTACCGCAATGATGTGGCGAAAGCTAACCGTTCGCGGATGAACGTGCCGTTCCAGTTAGCAGACAGTGCGCTTGACAAGCTGTTCCTCGAAGAGTCTTTTGCCGCTGGTCTTCATGCTCTGAAAGGCCACCGTGTAGTCGGCGGAATGCGTGCTTCTATTTATAACGCCATGCCGCTGGAAGGCGTTAAAGCACTGACAGACTTCATGGTTGAGTTCGAACGTCGTCACGGCTAATGCCGACATTTTGCGTAATCCCCACAGCCAGACTGTGGGGTTTTTATTTATGTTGTAGAGAGTTGAGTTCATGGAATCCCTGACGTTGCACCCCATCGCCCGTGTCGATGGCACTATTAATCTGCCCGGTTCCAAGAGCGTTTCTAACCGCGCTTTATTGCTGGCGGCATTAGCACACGGCAAAACAGTATTAACTAATCTGCTGGATAGCGATGACGTGCGCCATATGCTGAATGCATTAACGGCGTTAGGGGTAAGTTACACGCTTTCAGCCGATCGTACGCGCTGTGAAATCATCGGTAACGGCGGTTCATTACACGCAGAAAGCGCGCTGGAGTTGTTCCTCGGTAATGCGGGGACTGCGATGCGCCCGCTGGCGGCGGCACTTTGTCTGGGAAATAATGATATCGTCCTGACTGGCGAGCCTCGCATGAAAGAGCGCCCGATAGGTCATCTGGTGGATGCGCTGCGACAGGGTGGGGCGAAAATTACTTACCTGGAACAAGAAAATTACCCACCGCTGCGTTTACAGGGTGGTTTTGTGGGAGGCAACGTAGAAGTTGATGGCTCCGTTTCCAGCCAGTTCCTGACCGCACTGTTAATGACAGCGCCTCTTGCGCCGAAAGATACAGTTATTCGTATTAAAGGTGATCTGGTTTCTAAACCTTATATCGATATCACGCTCAACCTGATGAAAACGTTTGGTGTTGAGATTGAAAATCAGCACTATCAACAATTTGTCGTAAAAGGGGGGCAGTCTTATCAGTCTCCGGGGACTTATTTGGTAGAAGGCGATGCATCTTCGGCGTCTTACTTCCTGGCAGCAGCAGCAATCAAAGGTGGCACCGTAAAAGTGACCGGCATTGGACGCAACAGTATGCAGGGCGATATTCGATTTGCTGATGTACTGGAAAAAATGGGGGCGACCATTAGCTGGGGCGATGATTATATTGCCTGCACGCGTGGTGAACTGAACGCTATCGATATGGATATGAACCATATTCCCGATGCGGCGATGACCATTGCCACGACGGCGTTATTTGCAAAAGGCACAACCACGCTGCGCAATATTTATAACTGGCGCGTAAAAGAAACGGATCGCCTGTTCGCGATGGCAACAGAGCTACGTAAAGTCGGTGCAGAAGTTGAAGAGGGGCACGATTTCATTCGCATAACGCCACCGGAAAAACTGAACTTTGCCGAGATCGCGACATACAATGATCACCGGATGGCGATGTGTTTCTCGCTGGTGGCATTGTCAGATACGCCAGTGACGATTCTTGACCCCAAATGTACGGCTAAAACCTTCCCGGATTACTTCGAACAACTGGCGCGGATAAGCCAATCCGCCTGAATGAACATCGGGCGATAAAAAAACAAAACTTTCTTTATCAAAACGTCGACACATTGCCGGCGTTTTTTTTCGGACCTTGTGAGTCATTTTGAACAGTGGTAACGTCGATTATCAATGTAAGTTATTGATACATAATATTTATATATGATTAATCAACGGATGATTCACATGAAGAATACTAAATTACTGCTGGCGATTGCGACTTCTGCAGCACTACTGACAGGGTGTCAAAATACGCACGGTATTGATACCAATATGGCTATCAGCTCCGGTTTAAATGCCTATAAAGCGGCAACGTTAAGCGACGCTGATGCAAAAGCCATTGCCAATCAGGGCTGTACCGAAATGGACAGCGGCAATCAAGTTGCAAGCAAATCCAGCAAGTACGGTAAACGTCTGGCAAAAATCGCCAAAGCATTGGGTAACAACATTAACGGTACGCCGGTCAACTATAAGGTTTATATGACCAGCGACGTTAACGCATGGGCGATGGCAAACGGCTGTGTCCGAGTCTACAGTGGGCTGATGGACATGATGAACGACAACGAAATTGAAGGCGTTCTGGGTCATGAACTGGGACACGTTGCATTGGGTCACTCACTGGCTGAAATGAAAGCATCTTATGCGATCGTTGCCGCACGCGATGCAATTTCCGCCACCAGCGGTGTTGCTTCCCAGCTTTCTCGCTCGCAACTGGGCGATATTGCAGAAGGCGCTATCAATGCTAAGTACTCCCGCGATAAAGAGTCTGAAGCAGATGATTTCTCCTTTGATCTGCTGAAGAAACGTGGCATTAATACCCAGGGACTGGTCGGTAGCTTTGAAAAACTGGCCAGCCTGGATGGCGGTCGTACTCAGTCTATGTTTGACTCTCATCCGCCATCAGCAGAGCGTGCACAGCACATCCGCGATCGTATCGCCTCCGGTAAGTAAATCATTGTCATCTTTCGGGCTGGTCTTTCGCCAGCCCGCTATAATTGCGCAATAAATCCCCATCTGAATACAGACAAAACTGGTTTTTGCACACAACGTTAACGATTTGTGGCGCCGACGCGTATAATGCGCGCGGTTATGTTAACGGTACGCCTGTTTTAAGGAGATAAAGATGACGGCAATTGCCCCGGTTATTACCATTGATGGCCCAAGCGGTGCAGGGAAAGGCACCTTGTGTAAGGCTATGGCGGAAGCGTTGCAATGGCATCTGCTGGACTCGGGTGCAATTTATCGCGTACTGGCACTGGCGGCATTACATCACCATGTTGATGTTGCGTCGGAAGATGCGCTGGTGCCGCTGGCATCCCATCTGGATGTGCGTTTTGTGTCGACCAATGGCAATCTGGAAGTGATCCTCGAAGGGGAAGATGTCAGCGGCGAAATTCGTACTCAGGAAGTGGCGAATGCTGCTTCACAAGTCGCTGCATTCCCACGCGTTCGTGAAGCATTATTGCGTCGCCAACGCGCATTCCGGGAGTTACCCGGTTTGATCGCCGATGGTCGCGATATGGGGACAGTGGTATTCCCTGATGCGCCAGTAAAAATTTTCCTTGACGCCTCCTCGGAAGAACGTGCGCATCGCCGCATGCTACAGTTGCAGGAGAAGGGCTTTAGTGTTAACTTTGAGCGCCTTTTGGCCGAGATCAAAGAACGCGACGACCGCGATCGTAATCGCGCGGTAGCGCCCCTGGTTCCGGCAGCCGATGCTTTAGTTTTGGATTCCACCACCTTAAGCATTGAGCAAGTGATTGAAAAAGCGTTACACTACGCGCGCCAAAAATTGGCTCTCGCATAAGCGACCGAATTTGCAGTACCCCCGTTGCAATGGAATGACAGCGGGTATGTTAAACAACCCCATCCGGCACGGAGCCAGGTGGACGTTAAATATAAACCTGAAGATTAAACATGACTGAATCTTTTGCTCAACTCTTTGAAGAGTCCTTAAAAGAAATCGAAACCCGCCCGGGTTCTATCGTTCGTGGCGTTGTTGTTGCTATCGACAAAGATGTAGTACTGGTTGACGCTGGTCTGAAATCTGAGTCTGCCATCCCGGCTGAGCAGTTCAAAAACGCCCAGGGCGAGCTGGAAATCCAGGTAGGTGACGAAGTTGACGTTGCTCTGGATGCAGTAGAAGACGGCTTCGGTGAAACTCTGCTGTCCCGTGAGAAAGCTAAACGTCACGAAGCCTGGATCACGCTGGAAAAAGCTTACGAAGATGCTGAAACTGTTACCGGTGTTATCAACGGCAAAGTTAAGGGCGGCTTCACTGTTGAGCTGAACGGTATTCGTGCGTTCCTGCCAGGTTCTCTGGTAGACGTTCGTCCGGTGCGTGACACTCTGCACCTGGAAGGCAAAGAGCTTGAATTCAAAGTAATCAAGCTGGATCAGAAGCGCAACAACGTTGTTGTTTCTCGTCGTGCCGTTATCGAATCCGAAAACAGCGCAGAGCGCGATCAGCTGCTGGAAAACCTGCAGGAAGGCATGGAAGTTAAAGGTATCGTTAAGAACCTCACTGACTACGGTGCATTCGTTGATCTGGGCGGCGTTGACGGCCTGCTGCACATCACTGACATGGCCTGGAAACGCGTTAAGCATCCGAGCGAAATCGTCAACGTGGGCGACGAAATCACTGTTAAAGTGCTGAAGTTCGACCGCGAACGTACCCGTGTATCCCTGGGCCTGAAACAGCTGGGCGAAGATCCGTGGGTAGCTATCGCTAAACGTTATCCGGAAGGTACCAAACTGACTGGTCGCGTGACCAACCTGACCGACTACGGCTGCTTCGTTGAAATCGAAGAAGGCGTTGAAGGCCTGGTACACGTTTCCGAAATGGATTGGACCAACAAAAACATCCACCCGTCCAAAGTTGTTAACGTTGGCGATGTAGTGGAAGTTATGGTTCTGGATATCGACGAAGAACGTCGTCGTATCTCCCTGGGTCTGAAACAGTGCAAAGCTAACCCGTGGCAGCAGTTCGCGGAAACCCACAACAAGGGCGACCGTGTTGAAGGTAAAATCAAGTCTATCACTGACTTCGGTATCTTCATCGGCCTGGACGGCGGCATCGATGGCCTGGTTCACCTGTCTGACATCTCCTGGAACGTTGCAGGTGAAGAAGCAGTTCGTGAATACAAAAAAGGCGACGAAATCGCTGCAGTTGTTCTGCAGGTTGACGCAGAACGTGAACGTATCTCCCTGGGCGTTAAACAGCTCGCAGAAGATCCGTTCAACAACTGGGTTGCTCTGAACAAGAAAGGCGCTATCGTAACCGGTAAAGTAACTGCAGTTGACGCTAAAGGCGCAACCGTAGAACTGGCTGACGGCGTTGAAGGTTACCTGCGTGCTTCTGAAGCATCCCGTGACCGCGTAGAAGACGCTACCCTGGTTCTGAGCGTTGGCGACGAAGTTGAAGCTAAATTCACTGGCGTTGATCGTAAAAACCGCGCAATCAGCCTGTCTGTTCGTGCGAAAGACGAAGCTGACGAGAAAGATGCAATTGCAACTGTTAACAAACAGGAAGATGCAAACTTCTCCAACAACGCAATGGCTGAAGCTTTCAAAGCAGCTAAAGGCGAGTAATTCTCTGACTCTTCGGGATTTTTATTCCGAAGTTTGCTGAGTTTACTTGACAGATTGCAGGTTTCGTCCTGTAATCAAGCACTAAGGGCGGCTACGGCCGCCCTTAATCAATGTAGCAACAGCAGCCGTTAAATTTGCCTTTAAGGAACCGGAGGAATCATGACCAAGTCAGAATTGATAGAAAGACTTGCCACCCAGCAATCGCACATTCCCGCCAAGACGGTTGAAGATGCAGTAAAAGAGATGCTGGAGCATATGGCCTCGACTCTTGCGCAGGGCGAGCGTATTGAAATCCGCGGTTTCGGCAGTTTCTCTTTGCACTACCGCGCACCGCGTACCGGACGTAATCCGAAGACTGGCGATAAAGTAGAGCTGGAAGGAAAATACGTTCCTCACTTTAAACCAGGTAAAGAACTGCGCGATCGCGCCAATATTTACGGTTAAGTTTTAGTAAAACTTGAACGCTGAAAAAGCACCTGTCGGGTGCTTTTTTCATTTCTGCAATATGGTTCTGGAAGCTGTCTCGCAGAGTTGTGTACAGTTTTAATCATCCTGCTAAATTCTTCTGAACGTGCCTCGGGCAACGCAAAACTCCCGCCAGACAACCACTAAACAAAGTTGCACACTTTCCAAAAACAGGGAGGAGTGCATGAAAATAACGACAGTTAGCCTGTGCATAATTTGCGGGATTTTTCCGCTGCTGATTTTGCCGCAGTTGCCTGGGACATTAACTCTCGCGAGTCTGACTGTATTCGTCTGCGTACTGGCATTGATTCCTGTTAAAGTCGTCCGTTATTTCACGCTGACATTGCTGTTTTTTCTTTGGGGCGTGTTGGCGGCGAAGCAAATTCTGTGGGCAGGAGAAAACTTAACTGGCGCGACGCAGGATGCAGTCGTCGAGATTACCGCCACTGACGGCATGACCACGCATTACGGGCAAATTACTCATCTACAAGGGCGGCGGTTATTTCCCGCGCCAGGCATCGCGCTATATGGCGAATATTTGCCACAATCGGTATGCGCTGGGCAACGATGGTCGATGAAACTCAAAGTGCGTGCTGTTCATGGTCAACTTAATGATGGCGGCTTTGACAGCCAGCGTTATGCCATTGCCCAGCATCAGCCACTTACCGGACGTTTTCTGCAAGCAAGCGTCATTGAACCAGGTTGTAGCCTACGTGCGCAATATCTGGCATCCCTGCAAACGACGCTGCAGCCGTATTCATGGCAGACGGTGATGCTCGGCTTAGGAATGGGTGAACGGTTATCGGTATCTAAAGAAATTAAAAATATAATGCGCGATACCGGTACGGCACATTTAATGGCGATATCGGGTTTACACATCGCTTTTGCAGCATTACTGGCTGCGGGGCTAATTCGTGGCGGGCAAATTTTCCTCCCCGGGCGTTGGATTTACTGGCAGATGCCATTAATCGGTGGAGTTTGCTGCGCTGCTTTTTATGCCTGGCTTACCGGTATGCAGCCGCCTGCATTGCGTACCGTGGTGGCGCTTGCGACCTGGGGAGCGCTCAAATTGAGCGGCCGGCAATGGAGTGGTTGGGATGTGTGGATATGCTGCCTGGCAGCAATTCTGCTGATGGATCCTGTCGCTATCCTCTCGCAAAGTTTGTGGCTCTCTGCCGCAGCGGTGGCAGCGCTGATATTTTGGTATCAGTGGTTTCCCTGCCCAGTCTGGCCATTGCCGCCTGTATTGCAATCTATTGTTTCACTTATCCATCTGCAACTTGGTATAACACTCCTGCTCATGCCGGTGCAAATAGTCATATTTCATGGCGTTAGTCTGACTTCATTTATAGCAAATTTGTTCGCTATTCCCTTAGTGACATTTATTTCGGTTCCGTTGATCCTCGCCGCGATGGTTGTGCATTTAAGCGGGCCATTAATCCTGGAACAAGGTATATGGTTTCTTGCCGATCGGTCCTTAGCTTTACTTTTTTGGGGGTTAAAGATTTTGCCTGAAGGGTGGATAAGCATTGCTGAACGTTGGCAATGGCTATCATTTTCGCCCTGGTTATTACTGGTGATATGGCGACTAAACGCATGGCAAACGTTGCCTGCGGTGTGTATGGCTGGAGGAATTATAATGTGTTGGCCACTGTGGCAAAAACCACGGTCTGATGAGTGGCAAGTTTATATGCTTGATGTCGGGCAAGGGTTGGCAATGGTGATCGCTCGAAATGGTAAAGCGGTTCTCTATGATACAGGGCTCGCCTGGCCGGAGGGGGACAGTGGGCAACAACTGATTATTCCCTGGCTCCGCTGGCATGACCTTGAACCGGTAGGGGTTATTCTTAGTCATGAACATCTTGATCATCGGGGTGGACTGGACTCGATATTACATGCCTGGCCGACGTTATGGGTCAGAAGCCCCTTAAACTGGGTGCATCATCAGCCCTGCGTGCGTGGCGAAGCGTGGCAGTGGCAAGGATTGCAGTTTAGTGTGCACTGGCCTTTGCAAGGGAGTAACGAAAAGGGAAATAACCATTCCTGTGTGATTAAGGTTGATGATGGAACACATAGCATTCTTTTGACTGGCGATATTGAAGCCCCCGCTGAACAAAAAATGCTAAGTCATTACTGGCAACAGGTTCAGGCAACTTTGATTCAGGTACCCCATCACGGTAGCAATACCTCGTCATCAGTGCCATTGATTCAGCGGGTAAATGGAAAAATGGCACTGGCATCGGCATCACGCTATAACGCATGGCGATTGCCCTCCAGTAAAGTTAAACTTCGCTATCAACTACAAGGATATCAATGGGTTGATACCCCACATCAGGGGCAAATAACGGTCTATTTTTCAGCGCAAGGTTGGCGGGTAAGCAGCCTAAGGGAGCAAATTTTACCTCGTTGGTATCATCAGTGGTTTGGCGTGCCAGTGGATAACGGGTAGAATATGCGGCTATTTCAACAAATGCTGGTTTTTTGAATGCATAACGACAAAGATCTCTCTACGTGGCAGACATTCCGCCGACTGTGGCCAACCATTGCGCCTTTTAAAGCGGGTCTGATCGTGGCGGGCATAGCGTTAATTCTCAACGCAGCCAGCGATACCTTCATGTTATCGCTCCTTAAGCCGCTTCTCGATGATGGCTTTGGTAAAACAGATCGCTCCGTGCTGATGTGGATGCCGCTGGTAGTTATCGGCCTGATGATTTTACGTGGTATCACCAGTTATATCTCCAGCTACTGTATCTCCTGGGTATCAGGAAAAGTGGTCATGACCATGCGTCGACGTCTGTTCGGCCACATGATGGGCATGCCAGTGTCATTTTTTGACAAACAGTCAACCGGGACACTGCTTTCACGTATTACTTACGATTCTGAACAGGTTGCTTCGTCGTCTTCCGGCGCGTTGATTACGGTGGTGCGTGAAGGTGCTTCCATTATCGGTCTGTTCGCCATGATGTTCTATTACAGCTGGCAGTTGTCGATCATTTTGATTGTGCTGGCACCGATCGTCTCGATTGCGATTCGTATCGTATCGAAGCGTTTTCGCAGCATCAGTAAAAACATGCAGAACACTATGGGGCAGGTGACCACCAGTGCTGAACAGATGCTGAAAGGCCACAAAGAAGTATTGATTTTTGGCGGCCAGGAAGTAGAAACAAAGCGTTTTGATAAGGTCAGCAACAAGATGCGTTTGCAGGGGATGAAGATGGTTTCTGCTTCTTCCATCTCTGACCCGATCATTCAGCTGATCGCCTCTCTGGCGCTGGCATTTGTTCTCTACGCTGCGAGCTTCCCAAGCGTGATGGATAGCCTGACTGCCGGTACGATTACTGTCGTCTTCTCTTCGATGATTGCACTGATGCGTCCGCTGAAATCGCTGACCAACGTTAACGCCCAGTTCCAACGCGGGATGGCAGCATGTCAGACGCTGTTTACCATTCTGGATAGTGAACAGGAGAAAGACGAAGGTAAACGCGAGATTGAGCGAGCTACTGGCGACGTCGAATTCCGTAATGTCACTTTTACCTATCCGGGGCGTGAAGTCCCTGCGCTGCGTAATATCAACCTGAAGATCCCGGCAGGGAAAACAGTGGCTCTGGTAGGGCGTTCGGGGTCGGGTAAATCGACCATCGCCAGCCTGATCACCCGTTTTTATGATATCGATGAAGGCGAGATCCTGATGGATGGTCACGATCTGCGCGAGTACACACTGGCGTCTTTACGTAACCAGGTTGCTCTGGTGTCGCAGAATGTCCATCTGTTTAATGACACGGTTGCCAACAACATTGCTTACGCCCGCACTGAACAGTACAGCCGTGAGCAGATTGAAGAAGCGGCACGTATGGCCTACGCCATGGACTTTATCAATAAGATGGATAACGGTCTTGATACGGTGATTGGTGAAAACGGCGTGTTGCTTTCTGGCGGTCAGCGCCAGCGTATTGCCATTGCCCGTGCCTTGCTGCGTGATAGCCCAATTCTGATTCTGGATGAAGCCACCTCGGCGCTGGACACCGAATCCGAACGCGCGATTCAGGCTGCGCTGGACGAGTTGCAGAAAAACCGTACCTCACTGGTGATTGCCCACCGCTTGTCTACCATTGAAAAGGCTGACGAAATTGTGGTCGTCGAGGACGGGATCATTGTGGAACGCGGTACGCATAACGATTTGCTTGAGCACCGTGGAGTCTACGCGCAACTTCATAAAATGCAGTTTGGCCAATGATCGAAAAAATCTGGTCTGGTGAATCTCCTTTGTGGCGGTTATTGCTGCCACTCTCCTGGTTGTATGGTCTGGTGAGTGGTGCTATCCGTCTTTGCTATAAACTAAAACTGAAGCGCGCCTGGCGTGCCCCTGTACCGGTTGTCGTGGTTGGTAATCTCACCGCAGGCGGCAACGGAAAAACTCCGGTGGTAGTCTGGCTGGTGGAACAACTACAAAAACGCGGTATTCGTGTTGGCGTAGTGTCCCGGGGCTATGGCGGTAAAGCCGAGTCGTATCCGCTGTTATTGTCGGCAGATACCACCACCGCACAGGCGGGCGATGAACCGGTGCTGATTTATCAGCGTACGGGTGCACCTGTTGCAGTTTCTCCTGTCCGTTCAGATGCGGTAAAAGCCATTCTTGCGCAATATCCCGATGTGCAGATTATCGTGACTGATGACGGTTTACAGCATTATCGTCTGGCGCGTGATGTGGAAATCGTCGTCATCGATGGCGTGCGTCGCTTTGGCAATGGCTGGTGGTTGCCGGCGGGGCCAATGCGCGAGCGCGCGGGGCGCTTAAAATCGGTTGATGCGGTAATCGTCAACGGCGGTGTCCCCCGCAGCGGTGAAATCCCCATGCATCTGCTGCCGGGTCAGGCGGTGAATTTACGTACCGGTACGCGTTGTGACGTTGCTCAGCTTGAACATGTGGTGGCGATGGCGGGGATTGGGCATCCGCCGCGCTTTTTTGCCACGCTGAAGATGTGCGGTGTACAACCGGAAAAATGTGTGCCGCTGGCCGATCATCAATCTTTGAATCATGCGGATGTTAGCGCGTTGGTAAGCGCCGGGCAAACGCTGGTAATGACTGAAAAAGATGCGGTGAAATGCCTGGCTTTTGCAGAAGAAAATTGGTGGTATTTGCCCGTTGACGCACAGCTTTCAGGTGATGAACCAGCAAAACTGCTTGCGCAACTAACTTCGCTGGCTTCTGGCAACTAGTTACGCCGCGGCAGCGTTCGATTGATGGAGTCATGAATGTCGCTGCCGCACCTCTCCCTTGCTGATGCGCGTAATCTTCACCTTGCCGCGCAAGGCCTGTTAAACAAACCCCGCCGTCGAGCGTCGTTGGAAGATATTCCGGCAACGATCTCCCGTATGTCTTTGCTGCAAATCGATACCATCAATATTGTTGCCCGTAGTCCATATCTGGTGCTTTTCAGTCGTCTGGGAAATTATCCTGCGCAGTGGCTGGATGAGTCTCTGGCGTGTGGCGAATTAATGGAATACTGGGCGCATGAAGCCTGCTTTATGCCGCGTAGCGATTTTCGTCTTATTCGCCACCGCATGCTGGCACCTGAAAAAATGGGCTGGAAATACAAAGATGCCTGGATGCAGGAACATGCGGCGGAAATTGCACAGTTAATTCAGCATATTCATGATAAGGGGCCGGTACGTTCAGCCGATTTTGAGCATCCTCGTAAAGGGGCGAGCGGCTGGTGGGAGTGGAAGCCGCATAAACGTCATCTGGAAGGGCTCTTTACCGCCGGAAAGGTGATGGTGATTGAACGGCGCAACTTCCAGCGCGTTTATGATTTAACCCACCGTGTCATGCCTGACTGGGATGATGAGCGCGATCTCGTTTCGCAAACAGAAGCGGAAATCATCATGCTGGATAACAGTGCGCGCAGCCTGGGAATATTTCGCGAACAGTGGCTGGCGGATTACTACCGGCTGAAACGTCCGGCGCTGTCGGCGTGGCGCGAAGCGAGGGCTGAACAGCAGCAAATCATTGCTGTGCATGTTGAAAAATTGGGTAATCTTTGGCTGCATGCTGATTTGCTGCCGCTACTCGAACGTGCGCTCGCCGGAAAGCTCACTGCAACGCACAGCGCGGTACTTTCGCCTTTTGATCCTGTTGTCTGGGATCGTAAACGGGCAGAGCAACTTTTTGATTTTAGCTACCGGCTGGAGTGCTACACGCCAGCGCCCAAACGCCAGTATGGTTATTTCGTTCTACCGTTATTGCATCGTGGGCAATTAGTTGGGCGAATGGATTCTAAGATGCATCGCCAGACTGGCATCTTTGAAGTGCTCTCTCTCTGGTTACAGGATGGGGTAAAACCAACAGTGACCCTTCAAAAAGGGCTGCGTCAGGCGATTACTGATTTTGCTCACTGGCAGCAGGCAACGCGAGTGACAATAGGGCGCTGCCCGCACGGTTTCTTTACCGATTGCCGCACCGGCTGGGAAATAGACCCCGACGCATAAATGATTATGATAAGATTTATGCATTCATAACCCGATCCATCCGGAGGAACTATGGATCATCGTCTGCTTGAAATCATTGCCTGCCCGGTTTGCAATGGCAAACTTTGGTATAACCAGGAAAAACAAGAGCTTATTTGCAAACTAGACAACCTGGCTTTTCCGCTGCGCGATGGCATTCCAGTGCTGCTGGAAACGGAAGCCCGCGTGCTGACTGCTGATGAGAGTCAATCATGAGTTTTGTGGTCATTATTCCCGCGCGCTACGCTTCCACGCGTCTGCCAGGTAAGCCGCTGGTCGATATTAACGGCAAACCCATGATTGTTCATGTACTCGAACGCGCGCGCGAATCAGGTGCCGAGCGCATCATCGTCGCAACCGATCATGAGGATGTCGCCCGCGCTGTTGAAGCTGCTGGCGGTGAAGTATGCATGACGCGTGCAGATCACCAGTCAGGTACAGAACGCCTGGCGGAAGTTGTCGAAAAATGCGCGTTCAGCGACGACACGGTGATTGTGAATGTGCAGGGTGATGAACCGATGATCCCCGCGACAATCATTCGTCAGGTTGCCGATAACCTTGCCCAGCGTCAGGTTGGAATGGCGACCTTGGCTGTGCCTATCCACAGTGCGGAAGAAGCCTTTAATCCGAATGCGGTTAAAGTTGTTCTCGACGCCGAAGGTTATGCGCTCTACTTCTCGCGCGCCACCATTCCGTGGGATCGTGACCGTTTTGCGAAAGGTCTGGAAACCGTAGGAGATAACTTCCTGCGCCATCTCGGCATTTATGGCTATCGTGCAGGTTTTATCCGCCGCTATGTTAACTGGCAGCCAAGCCCGTTAGAACATATCGAAATGCTAGAGCAGCTTCGTGTGCTGTGGTATGGAGAAAAAATCCATGTTGCTGTCGCCCAGGAGGTTCCTGGCACCGGTGTAGATACTCCCGAAGATCTTGAGCGTGTTCGCGCTGAAATGGCTTAATTTTTCCCCACGACACTCCATCTCAATTTTGGGAGGAGTGTCGTAGCGTTACGATTCTCTTCATTTTTTCCCTTCAACAATTGATCTCATTCAGGTGACATCTTTTACATTGGCGCTCATTATGAAAGCAGTAGCTTTTATGAGGGTAATCTGAATGGAACAGCTGCGTGCCGAACTAAGCCATTTACTGGGCGAAAGATTGAGTCGTATAGAGTGTGTGAATGAAAAAGCAGACACAACTCTGTGGGCGTTGTATGACAGCCAGGGAAACCCGATGCCGCTCATGGCGCGAAGTTTTTCTACCCCGGGGCAGGCCAGACAGCTGGCATGGAAAACCACCATGCTGGCTCGGAGCGGGACTGTTCGCATGCCGACTATCTATGGCGTGATGACGCATGAAGAACATCCCGGTCCCGATGTCTTGTTGCTGGAGCGGATGCGCGGTGTTTCTGTGGAAGCTCCCGCAAGAACGCCAGAGCGCTGGGAACATCTGAAAGATCAAATTGTTGAAGCGTTGCTGGCCTGGCACCGTCAGGACAGCCGCGGATGTGTTGGCGCGGTTGACAATACTCAGGAAAATTTCTGGCCCTCATGGTATCGGCAACATGTTGAAGTGCTATGGACCACGCTCAATCAGTTCAATAACACCGGTCTAACGATGCAGGATAAGCGTATCCTGTTTCGCACCCGCGAATGTCTGCCGGTGTTGTTTGAAGGTTTTAACGATAATTGTGTGCTGATTCACGGCAATTTCTGTTTGCGTAGCATGCTGAAAGATTCCCGTAGCGATCAGCTCCTGGCGATGGTCGGACCGGGGTTAATGCTCTGGGCGCCGCGTGAGTATGAATTATTCCGGTTGATGGATAACACCCTGGCGGAAGATTTGCTCTGGAGTTACCTGCAACGCGCGCCAGTGGCGGAGTCTTTCATCTGGCGGCGTTGGCTGTATGTGTTATGGGATGAAGTTGCGCAACTGGTCAACACCGGACGATTTAGTCGGCGCAACTTCGATCTGGCATCAAAATCACTCTTGCCGTGGCTCGCCTGACGAACCTTTCAGCCACTGCCAGATGCGGCCAAGCGTTTCATAGCCAACGCGGTCGCTATGCATCAACCAGACCGGAGACGGGATTGCCCGTTCCCACGGATTAAGCGGCGAGTCGATTGCCAACTGGTTAGCCGGGGCTGGCAGCGGATTTAGCCCTTCCTGCTGAAAAAAGATCATCGCGCGCGGCAAATGGGACGCAGATGTCACCAGCAGGAAAGGGGCATCGCCAATCGCCTGTTTCACTGCGGCAGCTTCTTCTTCGGTATCTTTTGGTAAATCCAGTGTGATAATTTGCTCGCGTGGGACACCCAGCGATTGCGCCACTCTGGCACCTACTTCCGCTGTACTCACCGTATTGGTTTTTGCTACGCCTCCCGTGAAGATCAGCTTTGATCCCGGATTTTCGCGCCATAAGCGAATACCTTCATTCAGGCGCGGCAGACTGTTATTGATTAAATTAGAGCTCGGTGCCCACTGCGGGTTCCAGGTATAACCACCTCCGAGCACCACGATATAGTCCACTTTTTGCGAATTATTCCATGTCGGATAGGTGCTTTCGATGGGACGCAGCAGGCGGTCGGCTACCGGTTGCAAACTCAATAACAAGAGCGCCAGCCACCCAATGCTAATAAAAATCTTCCCGGTTTTTTGAAAACGGCTAAACCACAACAGCGCCAGGCCAGCGCCAATAATCAACAACATTAGCGGAAGTGGCAGCAACATATTGCCAATCACTTTTTTCAGTGTAAAAAGCATCCTTTCTGGTTCCTTTTTTGACCATATAGCAAGGGATCGCCAGCGATATTACACCAGACGGGTTCATTCTCGCCGTGGCTGTGACAAAATAGCGTCTTTATCAGAAAACGTCTTAGCCAACCGGTGGAGAAAGCAATGCAGGATCGCAATTTTGATGATATTGCGGAAAAGTTTTCCCGTAACATTTACGGCACCACCAAAGGGCAGCTTCGACAGGCTATTCTGTGGCAGGATCTCGATCGCGTGCTGGCGGAAATGGGCCCGCAAAAACTGCGTGTGCTGGATGCTGGCGGTGGAGAAGGGCAGACCTCAATCAAAATGGCCGAGCGCGGGCATCAGGTCATTTTATGCGATCTCTCTGCGCAGATGATCGACCGCGCAAAACAGGCGGCAGAAGCAAAAGGTGTGAGCGACAACATGCAATTTATACATTGCGCCGCTCAGGATGTTGCTTCACATTTGGAAACGCCCGTTGATCTGATATTGTTCCATGCGGTGCTGGAGTGGGTGGCCGATCCCCGCAGCGTATTGCAGACCCTGTGGTCCGTGTTGCGTCCAGGCGGCGTGTTGTCATTAATGTTCTACAATGCGCACGGCTTGCTGATGCATAACATGGTCGCCGGGAATTTTGATTACGTGCAGGCGGGAATGCCGAAAAAGAAAAAACGGACGCTTTCGCCAGATTATCCACGCGACCCGGCGCAGGTTTATCTGTGGCTGGAAGAAGCTGGTTGGCAAATTATGGGTAAGACAGGCGTTCGCGTGTTTCATGATTATCTGCGTGAAAAGCACCAACAGCGCGACAGCTATGAAGCATTACTTGAATTAGAAACGCGTTATTGCCGTCAGGAACCGTATATTACCCTGGGGCGTTATATTCATGTCACCGCGCGCAAACCGCAGAGCAAGGATAAAGTATGAGTGAATTATCCCAGACAGTCCCCGAACTGGTTGCCTGGGCCAGAAAAAATGACTTCTCCATCTCGCTGCCGGTAGACCGACTCTCTTTTCTGCTGGCTGTTGCCACGCTGAATGGCGAGCGTCTTGATGGTGAGATGAGTGAAGGCGAGCTGGTGGATGCGTTCCGCCATGTGAGTGATGCGTTTGAGCAAACCAGCGAAACCATCGGCGTGCGCGCCAACAACGCGATCAACGATATGGTACGTCAACGTCTGCTGAACCGCTTTACCAGCGAGCAGGCGGAAGGGAATGCTATTTATCGCCTGACGCCGCTCGGCATCGGCATTACTGACTACTACATCCGTCAGCGCGAGTTTTCTACGTTGCGCCTTTCTATGCAGTTGTCGATTGTGGCGGGTGAGTTAAAACGTGCAGCCGATGCCGCCGAAGAGGGCGGTGATGAATTTCACTGGCACCGCAACGTCTATGCGCCGCTGAAATATTCGGTAGCGGAAATTTTCGACAGCATCGACCTGACGCAACGTCTGATGGACGAACAGCAGCAGCAGGTGAAGGACGATATCGCTCAGTTGCTGAATAAAGACTGGCGGGCGGCGATCTCCAGCTGTGAATTGTTGCTTTCGGAAACTTCCGGAACCCTGCGTGAATTGCAGGATACGCTGGAAGCCGCAGGCGACAAACTCCAGGCCAATCTGTTGCGCATTCAGGATGCGACGATGACCCATGACGACCTGCATTTTGTCGATCGTCTGGTGTTCGATCTGCAAAGTAAGCTCGATCGTATTATCAGCTGGGGCCAGCAATCCATCGACTTGTGGATTGGCTACGATCGCCACGTACACAAATTTATTCGTACCGCTATCGATATGGATAAAAACCGCGTCTTTGCCCAGCGTTTACGCCAGTCGGTACAAACCTATTTTGATGAGCCGTGGGCGCTGACTTACGCCAATGCCGATCGTCTGCTGGATATGCGTGACGAAGAGATGGCACTGCGCGATGAAGAAGTGACCGGGGAACTTCCGCCAGATTTAGAGTACGAAGAGTTTAACGAGATCCGCGAACAACTCGCCGCGATTATCGAAGAGCAGCTCGCTGTCTATAAAACCAGACAAGTACCGCTGGATCTTGGTCTGGTGGTACGCGAATATCTGGCGCAGTATCCGCGTGCGCGTCATTTTGACGTCGCACGTATTGTTATTGATCAGGCGGTACGCCTCGGCGTAGCGCAAGCAGACTTCACCGGACTGCCAGCGAAATGGCAGCCGATTAATGATTACGGAGCCAAGGTACAGGCGCATGTCATCGACAAATATTGAACAAGTGATGCCGGTTAAGCTGGCGCAGGCGCTGGCGAATCCGTTATTTCCGGCGCTGGATAGCGCCTTACGTTCAGGCCGCCATATTGGCCTCGACGAACTGGATAATCATGCTTTCCTGATGGATTTTCAGGAATATCTGGAAGAGTTTTACGCGCGTTATAACGTGGAGTTAATCCGTGCGCCGGAAGGTTTCTTCTATTTACGTCCACGTTCCACCACCATCATCCCACGTTCCGTATTGTCTGAACTGGACATGATGGTCGGTAAAATCCTCTGTTATCTCTATCTCAGCCCGGAACGGCTGGCGAACGAGGGGATTTTTACTCAGCAGGAACTGTATGACGAACTGCTCACCCTGGCCGATGAAGCAAAATTGCTGAAACTGGTGAACAATCGTTCTACCGGTTCAGACGTTGACCGCCAGAAGTTGCAGGAAAAAGTACGCTCTTCGCTCAACCGTCTGCGTCGCTTAGGCATGGTGTGGTTTATGGGCCACGACAGCAGCAAGTTCCGCATTACCGAATCGGTGTTCCGCTTTGGTGCCGATGTGCGTGCGGGCGACGATCCGCGTGAAGCACAACGTCGTCTGATTCGCGATGGTGAAGCAATGCCGATTGAAAATCACCTGCAACTCAATGACGAAACTGAAGAGAGTCAGCCAGATAGCGGAGAGGAAGAATAATGATTGAACGCGGTAAATTTCGCTCACTGACGCTGATTAACTGGAACGGCTTTTTTGCCCGAACTTTTGACCTGGATGAGCTGGTTACGACGCTTTCCGGCGGTAACGGGGCGGGCAAATCCACTACTATGGCGGCATTTGTTACGGCGCTCATTCCCGACCTGACCCTGCTGCATTTCCGTAACACTACGGAAGCCGGGGCTACCAGTGGTTCGCGCGATAAAGGTCTGCACGGTAAGCTGAAAGCGGGCGTCTGTTATTCGATGCTCGACACTATTAACTCGCGCCACCAGCGCGTGGTGGTCGGTGTGCGTCTGCAACAGGTTGCCGGACGCGATCGTAAAGTGGATATCAAGCCGTTTGCCATTCAGGGACTGCCGATGTCGGTGCAGCCGACACAGCTGGTGACCGAATCCCTGAACGAACGTCAGGCGCGCGTGCTGCCGCTTAACGAGCTGAAAGACAAGCTCGAGGCGATGGAAGGCGTGCAGTTTAAACAGTTCAACTCCATTACCGATTACCACTCGCTGATGTTCGATCTGGGCATCATCGCGCGTCGTCTGCGCTCAGCGTCTGATCGTAGTAAATTTTATCGTCTGATCGAAGCCTCGCTGTATGGCGGGATCTCCAGCGCCATTACCCGTTCTCTGCGCGACTACCTGCTGCCGGAAAACAGTGGCGTGCGTAAAGCGTTCCAGGACATGGAAGCGGCGCTGCGTGAAAACCGCATGACGCTGGAAGCGATTCGTGTCACCCAGTCGGACCGTGACCTGTTTAAGCATCTGATCAGCGAAGCCACCAACTATGTGGCGGCGGACTACATGCGTCACGCCAACGAGCGCCGTGTTCATCTCGATAAGGCCCTGGAGTTTCGTCGCGAGCTACATACTTCGCGTCAGCAACTGGCGGCGGAGCAGTACAAACACGTCGATATGGCGCGTGAGCTGGCAGAGCACAACGGTGCCGAGGGCGATCTGGAAGCGGATTATCAGGCGGCCAGCGATCACCTGAACCTGGTGCAAACCGCACTGCGTCAGCAGGAGAAGATCGAACGTTACGAAGCAGATCTCGATGAGCTGCAGATCCGTCTGGAAGAGCAAAACGAAGTGGTGGCAGAAGCCATCGAACGCCAGGAAGAGAACGAAGCGCGCGCAGAAGCCGCCGAACTGGAAGTGGACGAGCTGAAAAGCCAGCTTGCCGACTACCAGCAGGCGCTGGACGTCCAACAAACGCGCGCGATCCAGTACAACCAGGCGATTGCTGCGCTTAATCGTGCCAAAGAACTGTGTCATCTGCCGGACTTAACCGCCGACAGCGCCGCAGAATGGCTGGAAACCTTCCAGGCGAAAGAGCTGGAAGCGACTGAAAAAATGCTCTCTCTTGAGCAGAAAATGAGCATGGCGCAAACCGCGCACAGCCAGTTTGAGCAGGCTTATCAGCTGGTGGTTGCAATCAACGGCCCGCTGGCGCGTAACGAGGCGTGGGATGTCGCCCGCGAACTGTTGCGCGAAGGGGTCGATCAGCGTCACCTGGCAGAGCAGGCTCAGCCACTGCGGATGCGCTTAAGCGAACTGGAACAGCGTCTGCGCGAGCAGCAAGAAGCTGAGCGTCTGCTGGCAGATTTCTGCAAACGTCAGGGCAAGAATTTTGATATCGACGAACTGGAAGCCCTGCATCAGGAACTGGAAGCGCGTATTGCCTCTCTTTCTGACAGCGTTTCCAACGCCCGTGAAGAGCGTATGGCACTGCGTCAGGAACAGGAACAGCTGCAATCCCGTATTCAGAGCCTGATGCAGCGTGCGCCGGTTTGGCTGGCAGCGCAAAACAGCCTCAATCAGTTGAGCGAGCAGTGCGGTGAAGAGTTCACCTGCAGCCAGGATGTCACCGAATATCTGCAACAACTGCTGGAGCGTGAGCGCGAAGCGATTGTTGAACGTGATGAAGTGGGCGCGCGCAAAAACGCTGTCGATGAAGAGATCGAACGTTTAAGCCAGCCAGGCGGCTCTGAAGACCAGCGTCTGAATGCGCTGGCGGAACGCTTTGGCGGCGTGCTGCTGTCAGAAATTTATGACGACGTTAGCCTGGAAGATGCGCCGTACTTCTCGGCGCTGTATGGCCCGTCTCGCCACGCCATTGTGGTGCCGGATCTGTCTCAGGTGGCCGAACAGCTGGAAGGCTTAACCGATTGTCCGGAAGATCTCTATTTGATCGAGGGAGATCCGCAGTCGTTCGATGATAGCGTGTTCAACGCCGATGAGCTGGAAAAAGCGGTGGTGGTGAAAACCGCCGAGCGTCAATGGCGTTACTCGCGCTTCCCGGAAGTGCCGCTGTTTGGTCGCGCGGCGCGTGAAAGCCGGATCGAAAGCCTGCACGCCGAGCGCGAATTGCTCTCTGAACGCTTTGCTACGCTCTCCTTTGATGTTCAGAAAACCCAGCGACTGCATCAGGCATTCAGCCGCTTTATTGGCAGCCATCTGGCAGTGGCGTTTGAGTCCGATCCAGAAGCCGAAATTCGCCAACTGAACAGCCGTCGTGTCGAACTGGAGCGGGCGTTGAGTAATCATGAAAATGATAACCAGCAGCAGCGAATTCAGTTTGAGCAGGCGAAAGAGGGCGTTGCGGCACTGAACCGTATCCTGCCGCGTCTCAACCTGTTGGCGGATGACTCACTGGCGGATCGTGTCGATGAAATCCGCGAACGTCTTGATGAAGCTCAGGAAGCCGCGCGTTTTGTTCAGCAGTTTGGCAATCACCTGGCGAAACTGGAGCCGATCGTTTCTGTGTTGCAGAGCGACCCGGAACAGTTCGAACAGTTAAAAGAAGATTACGCGTATTCTCAGCAGATGCAGCGCGATGCCCGTCAACAGGCATTTTCCCTGACTGAAGTGGTACAGCGTCGTGCGCACTTTAGCTACTCTGACTCGGCAGAAATGCTTAGTGGGAACAGCGATCTCAACGAAAAACTGCGCGAACGTCTGGAGCAGGCGGAAGCGGAACGTACTCGTGCTCGTGAATCGTTGCGCGGACACGCTGCGCAGTTGAGTCAGTACAACCAGGTGCTGGCTTCGCTGAAAAGTTCTTACGACACCAAAAAAGAGCTGCTTAACGATCTACAACGAGAACTGCAGGATATCGGCGTGCGTGCCGATAGCGGGGCAGAAGAGCGGGCGCGTATTCGCCGTGACGAACTGCATGCGCAACTGAGCAATAACCGTTCACGCCGCAATCAACTGGAAAAAGCGCTGACCTTCTGCGAAGCGGAGATGGACAACCTGACCCGCAAACTGCGCAAGCTGGAACGTGATTACTTTGAGATGCGCGAGCAGGTAGTGACCGCCAAAGCGGGCTGGTGTGCGGTAATGCGCATGGTGAAAGATAATGGCGTTGAACGCCGCTTACACCGTCGCGAGTTGGCTTATCTCTCTGCCGATGATTTACGTTCCATGTCGGATAAGGCGTTAGGTGCGCTGCGTCTGGCGGTGGCGGATAACGAACATCTGCGCGACGTGCTGCGCATGTCGGAAGATCCAAAACGACCTGAGCGCAAAATCCAGTTCTTCGTGGCGGTTTATCAGCATCTGCGCGAACGTATTCGCCAGGATATTATTCGTACCGATGATCCGGTGGAAGCTATCGAGCAGATGGAAATCGAACTTAGCCGTCTGACCGAAGAGTTAACTTCTCGCGAACAGAAACTGGCGATCAGCTCCCGCAGTGTGGCGAACATCATTCGCAAAACCATTCAGCGCGAACAGAACCGTATCCGCATGCTCAACCAGGGCTTGCAGAGCGTATCGTTCGGTCAGGTGAACAGCGTGCGTCTGAACGTGAACGTGCGTGAAACCCACGCCATGCTGCTTGACGTGCTTTCAGAACAGCATGAGCAACATCAGGATCTGTTCAAGAGCAACCGCCTGACCTTCTCGGAAGCTCTGGCAAAACTGTATCAGCGACTTAACCCACAAATTGATATGGGCCAGCGCACGCCGCAGACCATTGGTGAAGAACTTCTGGATTACCGTAACTACCTGGAGATGGAAGTTGAGGTTAACCGTGGTTCCGATGGCTGGCTGCGCGCGGAGTCTGGCGCACTGTCGACCGGTGAGGCTATCGGTACGGGTATGTCGATTCTGGTGATGGTAGTACAGAGCTGGGAAGATGAATCTCGCCGCCTGCGCGGTAAAGATATCTCTCCTTGCCGTCTGCTATTCCTCGATGAAGCTGCGCGACTGGACGCCCGTTCTATCGCTACGCTGTTTGAATTGTGTGAACGTTTGCAAATGCAGCTCATCATCGCGGCACCTGAAAATATCAGCCCGGAGAAAGGCACCACCTATAAACTGGTGCGTAAAGTCTTCCAGAATACCGAACACGTTCACGTAGTCGGCCTGCGAGGATTTGCGCCGCAACTCCCTGAAACGCTTCCAGGAACGGACGAAGCGCCTTCTCAGGCAAGTTAAGTTCAAGGCGGCAGCGATGCCGCCTTTTTTTTCGAAAAACTCCGTTTCTGCACTAAAAAAATGCCGCATTATGGCGCGCTTTTCTTTAAACTTCTTTACATTAGGTTGTGTAAAAACGTACCGACGTTTATATACTGAAGGTAAGCCTGATAAGTAACAGGCTTGCTCGTCATACTTTCATGAGTATTGGCGTTGTAAAGGCAGTTAAGATAAAACAGCCTGGCTATTCAGAGTATGATAAAAACAGGGGGCAAGGGATGTTGCTTAACATGATGTGTGGTCGTCGGCTTTCGGCAATCAGTTTGTGCCTGGCCGTAACATTCGCTCCACTGTTCAGTGTGCAGGCTGATGAGCCTGAGGTTATCCCTGGTGACAGCCCGGTGGCTGTAAGTGAACAGGGAGATGTACTGCCGCAGGCGCAAGCCACGGCAATAATGGCGGGGATCCAACCGCTACCTGAAGGTGCGGCAGAAAAGGCCCGCACGCAAATTGAATCACAATTACCTGCAGGTTATAAGCCGGTTTATCTTAACCAGCTTCAACTCTTGTATGCAGCACGCGATATGCAGCCGATGTGGGAAAATCGTGATGCAGTTAAAGCTTTCCAGCAGCAGTTGGCGGAAGTGGCGATTGCCGGTTTTCAACCGCAGTTTAACAAATGGGTGGAGTTACTGACTGACCCTGGCGTTAACGGTATGGCGCGCGATGTGGTGCTATCGGATGCAATGATGGGGTATCTCCATTTCGTCGCAAACATTCCGGTCAAAGGTACCCGCTGGCTGTACAGTAGTAAACCTTATGCGCTCTCAACACCGCCGCTCTCGGTCATTAACCATTGGCAGGTGGCGCTGGATAACGGTCAATTGACCACGTTTGTCTCAGGGTTGGCACCACAGCATCCGCAATATTCAGCAATGCATGAATCTTTGCTGACCTTATTGAGTGATTCCAAACCGTGGCCGCAACTGACCGGTAAAGCAACGCTACGCCCTGGTCAATGGAGTAACGACGTCCCGGCGCTGCGCGAGATTTTGCAGCGTACAGGTATGCTCGAAGGTGGGCCGAAAATAGCACTGCCGGGTGATGAAACATCGACAGGCGCGGTAGTTAGTCCGTCTGCCGCTGCAATCGAAACAGTCGAAACTAAGCCGATGGATAAGCAAACTACAGCTCGCAGTAAACCTGCGCCAGCCGTCCGAGCTGCCTATGATAATGAGCTGGTGGAAGCTGTGAAACGTTTTCAGACATGGCAAGGCTTAGGGGCAGATGGCTCCATTGGCCCGGCAACGCGAGACTGGTTAAACGTCACGCCTGCACAGCGAGCGGGCGTGCTGGCGCTCAATATCCAGCGATTGCGTTTGCTGCCATCCGAGCTTTCTACTGGCATCATGGTTAACATTCCGGCCTATTCGCTGGTCTATTATCAGAACGGTAATCAAGTGCTGGATTCACGGGTCATTGTCGGTCGTCCCGATCGCAAAACGCCGATGATGAGCAGTGCCTTAAACAATGTGGTGGTAAACCCGCCGTGGAACGTACCACCGACGCTGGCACGCAAAGATATTCTGCCAAAGGTGCGTAACGATCCTGGTTATCTTGAAAGCCATGGCTATACGGTTATGCGCGGCTGGAACAGCAAAGATGCGCTTGACCCGTGGCAGATTGACTGGTCGACGATCACAGCATCGAATTTGCCGTTCCGCTTCCAGCAAGCTCCTGGCCCGCGAAATTCGCTAGGACGGTATAAATTTAATATGCCGAGTTCAGACGCTATCTATTTGCATGACACGCCGAATCACAATCTTTTCAAACGTGAAACGCGCGCGTTGAGTTCTGGCTGTGTGCGGGTGAATAAGGCGTCGGATCTGGCAAATATGCTGCTGCAGGATGCTGGCTGGAATGACAAGCGTATCTCCGATGCTCTGAAGCGGGGTGATACCCGTTACGTTAATATTCGTCAATCGATACCGGTTAATCTTTACTATCTGACCGCCTTTGTTGGTGCAGATGGTCGTACCCAATATCGTACAGATATTTACAATTATGATCTGCCTGCACGATCCAGCTCGCAAATTGTCTCAAAAGCGGAACAATTAATCAGATAAATGAAGTAGTTCGGGAAAATCTGTTGTCGTAATAATTGGCATGTTCGGGGGCTATTCTCTGTAGTCCCCGTCGCTGCTGGGGGTGAGTCATCTTGACGTCAGCTTTATGGGCGGTTAAGGTGCCTCTTGTGCGCCAGAAGTGCATATAAACGATAACATTGACCTGTAGACTTGATTATCATGGACAAATTCGACGCTAATCGCCGCAAACTACTGGCGCTTGGTGGCGTTGCACTTGGTGCCGCCATCCTGCCGACGCCTTCATTTGCGACACTCTCTACCCCACGTCCGCGCATTTTGACACTTAACAATCTCCATACCGGAGAGTCAATTAAGGCGGAGTTTTTCGATGGCAGAGGCTATATTCAGGAAGAATTGGCAAAACTAAACCATTTTTTCCGCGATTTCCGCGCGAACAAAATAAGGTCCATCGACCCAGGATTATTCGACCAGTTATATCGCCTGCAAGGGTTGTTAGGCACTCGCAAGCCAGTACAGCTCATTTCTGGCTACCGTTCTATTGACACCAATAATGAATTACGCGCCCACAGCCGTGGAGTAGCAAAGAAAAGCTATCACACTAAAGGGCAGGCGATGGACTTCCATATCGAAGGTATTGCGTTAAGCAATATACGCAAAGCAGCGTTATCTATGCGCGCAGGTGGTGTAGGATATTACCCACGCAGTAACTTTGTGCATATTGATACCGGGCCAGCGCGGCATTGGTAACAATCGCTTAACGAAACAGGGGCAGTATGAACTATCGTATTATTCCGGTCACCGCATTTTCCCAGAACTGTTCATTGATCTGGTGTGAGCAAACTCGCCTGGCCGCACTGGTCGATCCGGGCGGCGATGCGGAAAAAATCAAACAGGAAGTTGACGCCAGCGGACTGACGCTAATGCAGATCCTGCTGACGCATGGTCATCTGGACCACGTTGGCGCAGCGGCGGAACTGGCACAACATTACGGCGTGCCAGTGCTTGGCCCGGAAAAAGAAGATGAGTTCTGGCTGCAAGGCTTGCCTGCGCAGAGTCGCATGTTTGGCCTGGAAGAGTGTCAGCCATTAACGCCAGATCGCTGGCTGAATGAAGGCGACACTATCAGCATAGGGAATGTGACTTTACAGGTGTTACATTGCCCAGGGCATACGCCAGGCCATGTGGTTTTCTTTGATAATCAGGCAAAACTGTTGATTTCTGGCGACGTCCTTTTTAAAGGCGGAGTAGGGCGCAGTGACTTCCCACGGGGCGATCACAATCAACTGATTTCTTCAATCAAAGATAAATTGCTGCCATTGGGGGATGACGTGACATTTATTCCGGGTCACGGACCATTATCCACTCTTGGTTATGAGCGCCTGCATAATCCCTTCCTGCAAGACGAAATGCCCGTCTGGTAAAAGCACATAAAAAAGCCCGCTTTCAATGCGGGCCTGGATTTCTGGCAAAGTGCGCTTTGTTTATGCCGGATGCGGCGTAAACGCCTTATCCAGCCTACAAATTAGTGCAAATTCAAAATATTGCAGGGGATGCGTAGGCCTGATAAGCGTAGCGCATCAGGCAATGTTGCGTTTATCATCAGTCTCAGCCCGCTTTCAACGGGCTTCATTGGTTTTAACGCTTACAGCACAGCCACAATCGCTTCGCACAGCGGCGCCATGTTATCTGGCGTCATTCCGGCCACGTTTACGCGACCAGAAGCAACAGCATACACGCCAAACTCTTCACGCAGACGCAGTACCTGTTCTTTTGTCAGGCCACTGAAAGAGAACATACCATTCTGTTTGATGATAAAGCTAAAGTCGCGGTTTGCGCCTTTCTCCTGCAGTGTATTAACAAATAACTGACGCATACGCTGAATGCGCTGGCGCATATCGGTCAGCTCTTGTTCCCAGATCGCACGCAAAGCCTCGTTGCTCAGGATCGTAGCAACAACCGAAGCCCCGTGAGCCGGTGGGTTAGAATAGTTTGCGCGAATTACTGCTTTCATCTGGCTGAATGCACGATCGACAGTTTCACTGTCTGTGGCAACCAGAGTACAAGCGCCAACACGCTCGTTATACAGGCCAAAGTTCTTAGAGTAGGAACTGGCGACGATCAGCTCTTTATGCAGAGCCGCGAAAGCGCGCAGACCTTCAGCATCCTCTTCCAGACCACGGGCGAAACCCTGGTAAGCGAAGTCAAATAGCGGCAGCCAGCCTTTCTCAACAGAAAGCTGCGCCAGTGTTTGCCATTGCTCCAGTGTAGGATCGATGCCGGTAGGGTTATGGCAGCAGCCGTGGAACAGGACAACGTCACCAGCCTGAGCTTCGTTCAGACTGTTAACTAAAGCGTCGAAGTCCAGAGTGTGATTTTCCGCATCGTAATAAGCGTATTCACGAACTTCCAGACCCGCAGAGTTAAATACGCTCTTATGGTTTGGCCAGCTTGGGTTGCTCACCCACACGCGCTTAACGCTGGTATTTTTTGCCAGGAAATCGGCGGCTACACGTAATGCACCGGTACCACCTGGGGTCTGGGCTGTACGTGCGCGTTTGTCATTGATTAAGGCGCTACCTTTACCAAACAGCAGTTCCTGGGTACAACGACCAAATTCAGGAATACCGTCAATGCCGAGGTAGTTTTTGGTGGTTTCATTTTCGAGCAGATACTGTTCAGCCTTTTTAACGCTGGTCAATACCGGGGTTTTGCCCGTCTCATCTTTATAGACACCAATCCCGAGGTTAATTTTGCCGGGACGTTCATCGGCACGAAACAGATCGGCCAGGCCCAGAATCGGGTCGGCAGGAGCGGCGGTAATGTTCTCAAACATGACGAGGTTCCATTATGGTTACAGAAGGGAAGTCCGCTATCAGGGTAACGGGAGATTTACAAAATTCCAACTATTACTGATGAAAACGCAGGCTGTTTTTTCAAGACGTGAGATTGCTCTGGAAGGCATAAAAAAACAGGACCAAAGTCCTGTTTTTTCGGCATTTAACAAAGAGGTCTGCTATTAGAACTGGTAAACGATACCTACAGCAACGGTATCATCAGAACCTACGCCCAGTTTGTTGTCAGAATCGATCTGGTTGATGATGTAGTCAACATAGGTGGACATGTTTTTGTTGAAGTAGTAGGTTGCGCCCACTTCAACGTAGTTCACCAGATCAACATCACCGATGCCTTCTACGTCTTTTGCTTTAGATTTGGTGTAAGCGATGGACGGACGCAGACCAAAGTCAAACTGGTATTGCGCAACTAATAGAACGTCTTGCGTTTTGTTGGCAAAGCCGCCAGTGATCGGGGTGGCGTTACGGGTTTCACCGTAGTTCGCTGCCAGGTAGATGTTATTTGCATCATACTTCAGGCCAGTTGCCCACTGTTCAGCTTTTTTACCCTGGCCGAGAGGCTGAGCTTCTTGCAAGTTGGTGCGGTCAGCAGCACCATAAGCACCAACGATACCAAAGCCTTCGAATTCGTAGCTGATGGAGCCGCCAACACCGTCGCCGTTAGAACGACGTGCGGTGTCACGTTCGTTTTTACCCAGGTACTGAACAGCAAAGTTCAGGCCGTCAACCAGACCAAAGAAGTTGGAGTTACGGTAAGTTGCAACGCCGCCAACACGACCAACGAAGAAGTCATCGCTGTATGCGGTATCACCACCGAACTCTGGCAGCATATCGGTGTAGCCCAGTGCGTCATAAACAACACCATAGTTACGACCGTAATCGAAAGAACCTACGTCAGCGTATTTCAGACCAGCGAATGCCAGACGGGTTTTGTTGCCAGTTTGAGCGTCAGCACCTTCAGAGTTGTTACCCTGGAAGTTGTATTCCCACTGACCGTAACCGGTCAGATCGGAATTGATTTGAGTTTCCCCTTTAAAACCAAGACGGGCATAGGTCATGTCACCATTGCCACCGTAACTGTTTTCACCGTTATCCTTGGAAAAATAATGCAGACCGACAGCTTTGCCGTACAGATCTACTTTGTTGCCATCTTTGTTATAGATTTCTGCAGCGTTTGCAGTACCTGCTACTAACAGAGCAGGGACAATCACTGCCAGAATATTGCGCTTCATCATTATTTATTACCCTCATGGTTTTTTTTATAACACCTGCCACTGCCGCCAATAAATTCTGTCAATGAATCTTTACGGAACTATTGATGAGAGTTTGGTGTTTTATGTATCTGCAGGCATCTTTCCATTCAAACTAACGTTTCGCTACCGTGAAAGTGCTACAAAGATAAAGATGTAGTTACAAAAAGCAAAAATGTGTAACCAATAGTAAAATTTAAGGAACTTTGTGAACGCCGTCATATTTCCATTGGACTTTAATGATATTTGCAGTGGATTTGATCTATTTATATGATTTCCTTATATTTAAATTAACTAAACGAAAATTTTCTTTCTGATCATTTTTCCCCGCAGCCTCACTGAATCACGCTTTCAGGCGTCCAGAAAGCCAAAAATAAGTATAAAAATTGTGCTATCAGCTAAGAAATTGCTAATCCGCAATAAGACTGTGGGTTAATTTTTTGTTCGCAAATATTTCAGAGAAATATTCCGTAACAGGAAGAGGGGCCTTGAGGGGTTGCAAATAGATTGATTGACTTAACAAACAGATAACTTGACAGAAGGGGATAAAAAAGAGCCAGCGTGCGCTGGCTCTTTCAGGAAGTGAATTAGAAGCTGGCGTTACGCGGGGTACGTGGGAAAGGAATCACGTCACGCACGTTCTGTACGCCGGTCACGTAGGCAATGAGGCGTTCAAAGCCAAGACCGAAACCGGAATGTGGAACAGTACCGTAGCGACGCAGATCGCGATACCACCAGTAATCTTCTTTGTTCAGGCCCATCTCCAGCATACGCTCATCCAGCACGTCCAGACGCTCTTCACGCTGCGAGCCACCAATGATCTCACCGATGCCCGGGGCCAGAACGTCCATTGCTGCAACGGTTTTACCGTCTTCGTTAAGGCGCATGTAGAACGCTTTAATGTCTTTCGGATAGTTTTTCACGACTACCGGCGCTTTAAAGTGTTCTTCTGCCAGGTAACGTTCATGCTCGGAAGAGAGATCCACGCCCCAGTAAACCGGGTTTTCAAACTTCCTGCCGCAGTTTTCGAGAATGGTCACTGCTTCGGTGTAATCAACCTGGGCGAAGTCTGCGTCAATGAAGCGTTCCAGACGTGAAACGGCATCTTTATCTACGCGTTCAGCGAAGAATTTCATATCGTCAGCGCGTTCTTCGAGAACCGCTTTGAAGACGTATTTCAGCATGGCTTCAGCCAGACCGGCGATATCGTTCAGGTTAGCAAACGCGACTTCTGGCTCCAGCATCCAGAATTCCGCCAGGTGACGGCTGGTGTTGGAGTTTTCTGCACGGAAAGTCGGGCCAAAGGTATAAATTTTGGACAATGCGCAAGCGTAGGTTTCGCCGTTCAACTGGCCAGATACGGTCAGGAAAGACTCTTTACCGAAGAAGTCTTTGTCGAAATCCACTTTGCCCTGATCGTTACGTGGTAGGTTTTCCAGATCCAGCGTTGAAACGCGGAACATTTCGCCAGCGCCTTCGGTATCAGATGCGGTAATCAGTGGCGTTGAAACCCAGAAGAATCCCTGCTCGTTAAAGAAGCGATGCAGCGCCTGTGCCAGCGTGTGGCGAACGCGCGCAACAGCGCCAATCAGGTTGGTACGCGGACGCAGGTGAGCGACTTCACGCAGATACTCAATGCTGTGGCGTTTTGCTGCCATCGGGTAAGTATCTGGATCTTCAACCCAACCAGCGACTTCAACGTTGCTGGCCTGAATTTCAAATTGTTGCCCCTGGCCCGGCGACGCCACGACTTTACCCGTCACAATGACCGAGCAACCGGTGGTCAGACGCAGGACGTCTTCATTGTAATTGGGCAGAGAATTATTGATGACAGCCTGTACAGGATCAAAGCAGGAACCGTCATAAACGGCGAGGAAGGAGATGCCAGCTTTTGAATCTCGGCGGGTACGTACCCATCCGCGCACGGTGACTTCGCTGTCAACGGCTACGCGGCCCTGGAGTACGTCGGCTACAGGCACAACGCTCATAATATTCTCTCTGTTAATAGTCGGAAAAAATAAACACTTGTCCACCCGTCAATGGGGGGGATACCTATGTTACCTGGCATCTGCAATCAGACAAGCAGAATTCGCAGATGGGACAAAAGATTTCGGAATAAAAGGCAAAAAAGGGAGCCGTTATGGCTCCCTGATGATATTAACTGGCTTTTTTAATGTGCGGAAGGTCGAACGCTTTACGCAGCGCACGGACAAACGCTTTGTCGTGGCAGATAGTTTTGCCAGGACTGTCAGAAAGTTTCGCCACCGGTTTACCGTTACACTCCACCAGCTTAATCACAATATTCAGTGGTTTGACCTGGGGAATATCGCATGTCAGGCGTGTACCGATACCAAAACTTAATTGCACACGGGAAGAGAAGTGGCGATAAAGCTCGACCGCTTTGCGTAAATCCAGATTATCAGAGAAAACCAGCGTTTTGCTCTGCGGATCAATTCCCAGCTTCTCATAATGTGCAATAGCTTTTTCGCCCCATTCTACCGGGTCCCCGGAATCATGGCGAAGTCCCTGGTAACGACTGGCAAATTCCACGCCGAAATCACGCAGAAAAGCATCCATAGTAATGCAGTCGGTTAACGCAATGCCAAGTTGGTCAGGATATTCTTCCAGCCATGCGGCAAGGGCGGCACGTTGGCTGTTGGCAAGATTCGGGCTGATTTGTTGATGCGCCTGGAACCATTCATGCGCCTGCGTTCCCATCGGTGTGAGGGAAAGTCGACGCGCCAGATCGTAATTACTGGTGCCAACGAACCAGGGTTCCTGTTGCAAACGTTTAACGATGGTTTCTTGTACTTCGCGGGAAAAACGGCGGCGAGTGCCGAAATCCATCAGATGGAAGCGCGACATCTCGAGATCGGCAGTTAATGCCGAAAAGTCGACTAATTTGCTTTCCAGCGTATCGAGAGCTTGCGCAACGTCGGCCTGCGGTGAGCGATAGCGATGTACCAGTTCACTGATGACCGCCAGCAGAGGAACTTCCCAGAGGATGACTTCACGCCACGGGCCGCTTAAACGAATATCCAGCTTACCGTTATCGTTGGTGACGGTGACCTGTTCCGGGTTAAAGCGGAACTCGCGCAGCCAGTTGAGATAGTCGGCCTTAAAAAAAGGCAGGGCAGAGAGCCATTGATATTCATCATCTTGCAGGCGCAGGTGCTGCATCGCCTGAACCTGTTCACGAATAGCATCGGCATAAATACCCAGCAGATCGTCACCTCGGCAACGAAACTCCGCCGCGACATGCACATCATAATAGTGATGAAACACGGCTTGCTGCATATGCAACTTATAAGCATCTGTATCCAGCAACGAGTGCAGAACAGGAGAAGCGAATTGTGTCATAGGTGCGCAGTAGCGTCCTCGTACGGGAGCGTTTAGTACAATAAACATCTTCAGGAACTGCTGGAGTATACCTTGTTTCGCAATTTATTGAACCCCGATCACACCATATGCCACCTTTATGGTCGATGGCATTGCGCGCTGTATGTTATAAAAATGTAGCAATAAAAGCGTTTGTACCTGAAAAGATGAAGATTCTGCGTAGCGAGATTTATGCAACAGGAATAGACTGAACACCTGACTCTATAAAAGATGCTAAAGGTTATTTATGACTCAACAGCCACAAGCCAAATACCGTCACGACTACCGTGCGCCGGATTACCAGATTACTGATATTGACTTGACCTTTGACCTGAACGCGCAAAAGACGGTGGTTACCGCGATCAGCCAGGCTGTCCGTCATGGTGCATCCGATGCTCCGCTTCGTCTGGACGGCGAAGACCTTAAACTGGTCTCTATTCATATTAACGGTGAGCCGTGGACAGCCTGGAAAGAAGAAGAGGGCGCACTGATCATCAGTAATTTACCGGAACGTTTTACGCTCAAGATTGTTAATGAAATTAGCCCGGCGTCTAACACTGCGCTGGAAGGGCTTTATCAGTCAGGCGATGCGCTCTGCACCCAGTGTGAAGCTGAAGGTTTCCGGCATATTACGTACTATCTCGATCGCCCGGATGTGCTGGCGCGTTTTACCACCAAAATTATTGCTGATAAAACCAAATACCCGTTCTTGCTTTCCAATGGTAACCGTGTTGCGCAAGGCGAACTGGAAAATGGGCGTCACTGGGTACAGTGGCAGGACCCATTCCCGAAACCGAGTTATCTGTTTGCGCTGGTAGCAGGTGACTTCGATGTACTTCGTGACACCTTCACTACCCGCTCCGGTCGCGAAGTGGCGCTGGAGTTGTATGTGGATCGCGGCAATCTTGACCGTGCGCCGTGGGCGATGACCTCGCTGAAAAACTCCATGAAGTGGGATGAAGAACGCTTTGGTCTGGAATATGACCTCGACATTTATATGATCGTTGCAGTGGATTTCTTCAACATGGGTGCAATGGAGAATAAAGGCCTTAATATCTTTAACTCCAAATATGTGCTGGCGCGTACCGACACCGCAACCGACAAAGATTATCTCGACATCGAGCGTGTCATCGGTCATGAATATTTCCATAACTGGACCGGTAACCGCGTTACCTGCCGTGACTGGTTCCAGCTCAGTCTGAAAGAAGGCTTGACCGTTTTCCGCGATCAGGAGTTCAGTTCTGACCTTGGTTCCCGCGCAGTTAACCGTATCAACAACGTACGCACCATGCGCGGGTTGCAGTTTGCGGAAGACGCCAGTCCAATGGCTCACCCAATCCGTCCGGATATGGTCATTGAAATGAACAACTTCTACACCCTGACCGTTTACGAGAAGGGCGCGGAAGTGATTCGTATGATCCACACCCTGCTGGGCGAAGAAAACTTCCAGAAAGGGATGCAGCTCTATTTCGAGCGTCATGATGGTAGTGCTGCGACCTGCGACGATTTTGTTCAGGCGATGGAAGATGCGTCAAATGTCGATCTTTCCCATTTCCGTCGCTGGTACAGTCAGTCCGGTACGCCGATTGTGACCGTTAAAGACGACTACAATCCGGAAACTGAGCAGTACACTCTGACCATTAGCCAGCGCACACCAGCCACGCCGGATCAGGCTGAAAAACAGCCGCTGCATATTCCGTTTGCTATTGAATTGTATGACAACGAGGGCAAAGTAATCCCGTTGCAGAAGGACGGTCATCCGGTCAATTCGGTGCTGAATGTCACTCAGGCGGAACAGACTTTTGTTTTTGATAACGTCTACTTCCAGCCTGTGCCTGCGCTGCTGTGCGAATTTTCCGCACCGGTGAAACTGGAATATAAATGGAGCGATCAGCAACTGACCTTCCTGATGCGCCATGCACGTAATGATTTCTCTCGTTGGGATGCCGCGCAAAGCCTGCTTGCAACCTACATCAAATTGAACGTCGCCCGTCATCAGCAAGGGCAGCCGCTATCTCTGCCAGCACATGTTGCAGACGCTTTCCGTGCGGTGCTGCTCGATGAGAAGATCGACCCGGCGCTGGCGGCAGAAATCCTGACGCTGCCTTCCGTCAATGAGATGGCAGAACTGTTTGATATCATCGACCCGATTGCCATTGCTGAAGTGCGCGAAGCTCTCACCCGTACTCTGGCGACTGAACTGGTGGATGAGTTGCTGGCTATTTACAACGTGAATTACCAGAGCGAGTACCGCGTTGAGCATGAAGATATTGCGAAACGTACTCTGCGTAATGCCTGCCTGCGCTTCCTTGCTTTTGGTGAAACGCATCTGGCTGACGTGCTGGTGAGCAAGCAGTTCCACGAAGCCAACAATATGACCGATGCGTTGGCGGCGCTCTCGGCGGCGGTTGCTGCGCAGTTACCATGTCGTGACGCGCTGATGCAGGAGTACGACGATAAGTGGCATCAGGACGGTCTGGTGATGGATAAATGGTTTATCCTGCAAGCCACCAGCCCGGCGGCGAATGTGCTGGAGACGGTGCGTGGTCTGTTGCAGCATCGCTCATTTACCATGAGTAACCCGAACCGCATTCGTTCGTTGATTGGTGCGTTTGCGGGCAGCAACCCGGCAGCGTTCCATGCCGAAGATGGCAGCGGTTACCAGTTCCTGGTGGAAATGCTTACCGACCTGAACAGTCGTAACCCGCAGGTGGCTTCGCGTTTGATTGAACCGTTGATTCGCCTGAAACGCTACGATGCCAAACGCCAGGCGAAAATGCGCGCGGCGCTGGAGCAGTTAAAAGGGCTGGAAAATCTCTCTGGCGATCTGTACGAGAAAATAACTAAAGCTCTGGCTTGATACAAACATGCCTGATGCGACGCTGACGCGTCTTATCAGGCCTACAAACCCGTTGAAATTGCTGGTTTTGTGGTTCAGTTCATTCACGCCGCATCAGGCAACCGTGTCCAACTGCCTGATGCGACGCTTGACGCGTCTTATCAGGCCTACAAACCTGTTGAAATTTCTGGTTTTATGCGCCGCATCCGGCATATTAACCATGACGCCGAATCGGTTGTTCAGAATGCCCACGCTGCATCACCCGCTGCAACACTTCCGCTTCCAGTTCCGCTAATCGTACCGACCCTAACCGGCGCGGACGGGGAATATCTACTGTTAAATCCAGACCAATTTTTCCTTCTTCAATCAACAGCACCCGGTCAGCCATTGCAACCGATTCGCTAACATCATGCGTCACCAGCAGGACGGTAAAGCCGTGCTCCTGCCAAAGTGACACAATTAAATCCTGCATCTCCAGTCGAGTCAGGGCATCCAGCGCGCCAAGCGGTTCATCGAGCAACAATAAACCTGGTCGATGAATCAACGCCCTGGCCAGCGCCACACGTTGTTTCTGCCCGCCAGAAAGCGCAGCTGGCCATTCTCCCGCACGATTCTCCAGCCCTACCGCAGCCAGCGCCCGACGTGCGGCATCGCGCCACTGGCCTTTAAGGCCTAACCCAACGTTATCAATCACCGATTTCCACGGCAGCAGACGGGCATCCTGAAACATCATGCGTGTATCGTCCTGAATTTCGGCAAGTGGCGTTGTGCCCGCTAACACATCGCCTGCGGTTGGCGTTTCCAGACCAGCCAGAAGGCGCAGCAGGGTACTTTTACCACCGCCGCTGCGACCCACTACCGCCACAAACTGACCTGCCGGAATATGCAAATCCAGTTGGTTCAGGACGATATTTTCTGCGTAATGTTTGCTTACCGTATTAAGTAGCAGTGGCATACCCTGGTTCAAGCGTGCAGTATTCATACCGTGGCCTCCTTCAAATGATAAGCCGGGTTCCAGCGCAGCCAGACGCGCTCTAATAATTGGGCGCTGACGTCAGCAAGTTTGCCGAGCAGGGCGTAAAGAATAATGGCAACTACCACCACGTCCGTTTGCAGAAACTCCCGCGCATTCATTGCCAGATAACCAATGCCGGAATTAGCAGAAATGGTTTCGGCAACAATCAGCGTCAGCCACATCAAACCTAACGCAAAGCGCACACCGACCATAATTGAGGGCAGAGCTCCGGGGAGGATCACATGGATAAACAGCGGCACGCCGGATAAGCCATAGCTGCGCGCCATCTCTACCAGCCCACGATCGATATTACGAATGCCGTGCCAGGTATTGATATAAATAGGGAATAGCGTGCCAAGCGCCACCAGGAAAATCTTTGCGGACTCATCAATACCAAACCATAAAATCACTAATGGGATCAGCGCCAGATGCGGCACGTTGCGCAACATCTGAATTGAAGTGTCCAGTAGCCGTTCTCCCCAGCGTGACAGACCGCTAATCAGCCCCAGAATCAATCCCAGCGATCCGCCAATGGAAAAACCGATCAGCGCCCGCCAGGAACTGATCGCCAGATGTTGCCACAATTCACCGCTGGCTGAGAGCGTCCAGAATGCCATCACCACTCCTTCCGGAGAGGGCAAAATACGTGTCGACAGCCAGCCAACTGAGGAGGCCAGTTGCCACACCGCCACGATGCCCACCGGTAAAAACCAGGGGGCAACGCGCAATAACCACTTCTTCACTGGCGTTGCCATCATCTTATTCCTTAGCTTTGCGCGACTTTACGTGGGATAAACTCATTCGCCACCGCTTCACCTTGCAGATTTAGCGGCTGCGGCTGGGGAATTTCCGGGATGGCAACATCCAGATGTGGGAACAGTAACTCGCCGACCCGATACGCTTCTTCCAGATGCGGATAACCAGAAAGGACAAAGCTGTCGATGCCAAGCGCGGCGTATTCGTTGATTCGCGCGGCGACCGTAGGACCATCGCCCACCAGCGCCGTCCCGGCACCGCCGCGCACTAAACCAACGCCCGCCCATAAATTAGGGCTGATCTCCAGATTGTCGCGCTTGCCATTATGCAGCGCCGCCATTCGCTGTTGCCCCACGGAATCCGTCCTTGCAAAAGCGGCTTGTGCTCTGGAGATGGTGTCATCATCAAGATGGGAGATTAACCGTTCGGCGGCCTGCCACGCTTCATCGTTGGTTTCGCGGACAATCACATGCAGACGAATACCGAAACGGATTTTGCGCCCATGCGCGGCGGCTTTTTCCCGCACTTGTTCGATCTTCTCTTTTACACGCTCCGGCGGTTCGCCCCAGGTGAGATAAAGATCAACCTGTTCGGCAGCCAGATCCTGAGCAACGTCGGACGATCCGCCAAAGTAAAGAGGAGGGTACGGCTGTTGGATTGGTGGAAAGAGCAGTTTTGCTCCTCGCACATGAATGTATTTGCCGTTGAAATCGACGGTTTCACCCAGCAACAACCGCCGCCAGACCTGGGTAAATTCCGCCGAGGCTTCGTAACGTTCGCTATGGTCAAGGAACACGCCGTCGCCTGCCAGCTCTTGCGGATCGCTGCCTGTGACCAGGTTAAACAACGCGCGTCCATTAGAGAGACGATCAAGCGTGGCAGCCTGGCGAGCGGCAACGGTGGGGGACGTCACGCTGGGGCGCAGGGCGACGAGAAACTTCAGCCGTTGCGTCACCGGGATCATTGACGCCGCAACCAGCCACGCATCTTCGCAGGAACGCCCTGTTGGGATTAGCACGCCGGTATAGCCAAGACGATCCGCTGCTTGCGCAATCTGTTGCAGATACCCATGATCAACCGGGCGAGAGCCTTCTTCCGTTCCCAGATAATGACCGTCACCGTGCGTGGGTAAAAACCAGAACATATTCAGACTCATAATTGTTTTCCTTCCAGTTGAGTGGGCTGCCAGATGCGCTGGCGGATATCGACTTTTTTCGGCACCAGACGATTTTCATAAAACAGGTCGGCAGTGTGTTGCTGTAAAGCAGCAACCTCGGCGCTCACGGGGTTGATGGTGGTAATGGGGCGATGGTCAAGATATGAGGCAATGACCGGAGCCGGTAAACCCATTGTTTTTGCCAACAGGGCGATGCTTTGTTCGCGCTGGCTATGGGTTAAGGCATCGGCCTCGCTAAAGGTTGCCAGTACGCCCTGAATAAAAGCGCCGTTCTTCTCCGCATATGGACGAGCAGCAAGATAAAACGATCCTGTTTGATTGAGATCGGTACCGTCTTTTAGAACCCGCACGCCGCCCTGTAATAATGCGGCGGAGTAGTAGGGGTCCCAGATGGCCCAGGCGTCGACGTTACCTTGCTGGAACGCGGCGCGGGCATCGGCGGGCGTCAGGTAAGTGGGTTGGATATCGGTGAATTTAAGCCCGGCCTGTTGCAGGGCGCGCAGTAAAAGGTTGTGCGAACTGGAACCTTTCTGAAATGCGACTTTGTGGCCCTTTAGTTCAGCCACAGTTTTGATCGGGCTGTTTTCTGGCACCAGAATCACTTCGGCTTTGGGCTTCGGCGGCTCGACGCCCACGTACACCAAATCAGCCCCGGCGGCCTGAGCAAAAATTGGCGGAATGTCCCCCGTACTGCCCAGATCGATACTGCCGACGTTTAACGCCTCCAACATTTGCGGACCAGCGGGAAACTCCACCCACGAAATTTTGGTTTGCGGATAGCGTGTTTCCAGCAACTGGTGGCTTTTTGCCAGCACCATGCTGATGCTGCCTTTCTGATAACCTATCCGTAACGCTTCAGGAGAGGACTCCGCAGCAATCGCGAGCGTAGAGACGCTGAATAATCCCACCAGAGCCACTTTAAAAATATTACGCATGGGCGTTACCTCGCAGAGAGAGAAGGTCAGGAACCTGGACATCACGGCGGTGCAGCGCCTGCCAGAAGGTATCGAGCGCAGTATCAAGACGGGATTTCAGATTCGGCGTGAACTGCGGCTTATGTTGGAAATCAAGCACCTGTGAGTCATCGGCAAACACACCGTGCAGGATCTCCTGGGCTTTCAGCGCGCTTAAAACCGGTTTAAGGGCGTAATCGACAGCTAGTAGATGCGCCACCGTGCCGCCTGTCGCCAGCGGCAACACCACTTTTCCTTGCAGTGCGCGTTCTGGTAGCAGGTCGAGAAGCGTTTTCAGTGCACCGGAATAGGCGGCTTTGTAGACGGGAGTGGCGACAATCAGCCCATCCGCCTCTTGCAACTGCTCGGTGAAGGTCTTGAGTGCCGGACTGTCGAAACGGGCATAGAGCAAATCTTCCGGGGCGAAGTTTTGCAGATTCCAGTGATAAATCTCGACATCCAGACCATCCAATTTTTCCCGCGCATATTCCAGCAAAGAGCTGGAGCGAGAAGGAAAGCGAGGACTTCCTGCCAGGGTGATGACACGCATACTCTCTCCTTATAACCAATTGTTCTTGTTTTGTTAACATTGATAACAATTCGCTCAGTCTGTCGGAGGGAAAAGCAAATGCCAAATATAATTTTTGTGTATGTTTTTCTAAAAATGAACTAAAGAATGTTATTAACATATCACTGGTATTTATTTATTAACCTGTCGTTTTATGTTGAATCAATGTATTACTCGTACGCTCCATAAATTTATATTCACTGAATCTATAAGTTAAATGTTTTTATTTGTTAGCGTAAATACGCTTGATTTAAATAGCGGCTGATTACTGATATTATTAAGTGCGATGTCATTTAAAGGCATTATCATATTTACGAAAGATCAGGATGATAACGATGAAAAAAAGTGTATTGACGGCGTTTATAACTGTGGTATGTGCAACTTCCAGCGTTATGGCGGCTGATGATAATGCCATCACGGACGGTACAGTAACGTTTAATGGTAAAGTCATTGCTCCTGCCTGTACGCTGGTCGCCGCGACGAAAGATTCAATAGTTACATTGCCAAATGTCAGTGCAACGAAGTTGCAAAGTAATGGCGCAGTCTCCGGTGTAAAAACTGATGTACCAATTGCATTAGAAGACTGTGATGTTACTGTAACTAAAAATGCTGCTTTCACCTTTAGCGGTACGGCTGACGCCACTCAGACTACAGCATTCGCCAACCAGGCTTCTACTGATGCAGCGACTAATGTCGCTCTACAAATGTATATGCCGGATGGTACTACAGCAGTGACTCCCGGTACGGAAACTGAAAATATTCAGTTAGCGGATTCTGCGGAGCAAACAGTGACTTTTAAAGTTGATTATATTGCTACCGGTAAAGCGACAGCAGGTAATGTTAATGCGGTAACGGATTTCCATATTAACTATTATTAATAAAACCATTAAGTGTTTTATTGATTATTACCCCCTCCAATATATCTGGTTGGAGGGGATATTCCTATTTTTATCTAAGAGTAACTATTTATGAAAACTTGCATAACAAAGGGAATTGTGACCGTAAGTTTAACGGCAATATTACTAAACTGTGTACCCGTCTGGGCAGCAGGTAAAGGTGGGGTAGGACTTGCCGCCACGCGTCTTGTTTATTCTGAAAGTGAAGAGCAGATTTCACTTGGCGTGCGTAACACCAGTCCTGATGTTGCTTATCTTATTCAGTCATGGGTGATGACGCCGGATAATAAAAAATCAGCAGATTTTATTATTACGCCACCGCTATTTGTGCTGAATCCGGCAAATGAGAATCTGTTACGCATTATGTACATTGGTGCACCGTTAGCAAAAGACAGGGAAAGCCTTTTCTATACCAGTGTGCGTGCCGTTCCTGCCACAACAAAGCGGGAAGAGGGCAATACCCTGAAGATTGCCACGCAAAGTGTTATCAAACTCTTCTGGCGACCAAAAGGTTTACCATATTCCGTTAGTGAGGCTCCCGCAAAACTACGTTGCACCTCGTCAGCCGACACGATTATGGTCAGTAATCCAACGCCTTACTTCATTACCCTTACCAACCTGAAAATAGGTGGGAAAACGGTTAAAAATCAAATGATTTCCCCCTTTGATAAATATCAATTTTCCCTGCCAAAGGGAGCCAAAAACAGCAGCGTAACGTACCAAACAATCAATGACTATGGGGCGGAAACGCCGCAACTCAACTGTAAATCGTAAGTCGTCTTCAGTTAAGAGAGCGAGATGCATAGAACTCACCGACAACACAGCCTGTTAATCTCTGGATGTGTGCCATCGTTTATTGGTGGGCTGGTGGTGTTTGTGTCGGCAGTGTTTAATGCACAAGCTGAAACCTGGTTCGATCCTGCCTTTTTCAAAGATGATCCCTCAATGGTGGCCGATTTGTCTCGTTTCGAAAAAGGACAAAAAATAACGCCAGGGGTTTATCGTGTAGATATTGTTCTGAATCAATCGATTGTTGATACGCGAAACGTTGATTTTGTTGAGATAACGCCAGAGAAGGGCGTTGTTGCCTGTTTGACTACCGATAGTCTGGACGCAATGGGCGTTAACATTGCTGCGTTCCCGGCCTTTAAACAACTGGATAAACAAGCGTGCGCGCCGTTGACGGAGGTTATTCCCGATGCCAGCGTGACCTTTGATGTAAATAAACTCCGTCTGGAAATTTCAGTACCACAAATTGCCATCAAAAGTAACGCTCGTGGCTACGTTCCCCCTGAACGCTGGGATGAAGGGATCAACGCGCTATTACTGGGATATTCATTTAGCGGTGCTAACAGTATTCACAGCAGTACAAGCAGTGATTCTGGCGCCAACTATTTTCTGAATTTAAACAGTGGCGTGAATTTAGGCTCGTGGAGATTGCGCAACAATTCAACATGGAGTCGTAGTAGCGGGCAACCCGCAGAATGGAAGAATCTCAGCAGCTACCTGCAGCGGGCAGTTATTCCATTAAAAGGTGAACTGACCGTGGGTGATGATTATACAGCAGGTGATTTTTTCGATAGCGTCAGCTTTCGTGGCGTGCAACTGGCGTCAGATGACAACATGCTGCCAGACAGTTTGAAAGGCTTTGCGCCAGTGGTGCGTGGTATCGCGAAAAGCAATGCTCAGATAACAATTAAACAAAACGGCTATACCATCTACCAAACTTATGTTTCGCCTGGTGCTTTTGAAATTAGTGATCTCTATTCCACGTCATCGAGTGGTGATTTGCTGGTTGAAATAAAAGAAGCTGACGGCAGCGTCAATAGTTACAGCGTACCCTTTTCCAGTGTGCCATTGCTCCAGCGCCGGGGACGAATCAAATACGCGTTGACACTGGCGAAATACCGAACCAATAGCAATGACCAACAAGAAAACAAATTTGCTCAGGCCACACTTCAATGGGGGGGGCCGTGGGGAATGACCTGGTACGGCGGTGGGCAATATGCTGAGTATTACCGTGCTGCGATGTTTGGCATGGGGTTTAACCTGGGCGATTTCGGGGCAATTTCGTTCGATGCGACCCAGGCGAAGAGTACACTGGCAGATCAAAGTGAACATAAAGGTCAGTCGTATCGTTTTCTGTATGCCAAAACGCTTAACCAGCTTGGCACTAACTTTCAGTTGATGGGCTATCGCTATTCTACTTCCGGTTTCTACACACTTTCCGACACCATGTATAAACACATGGATGGTTATGAATTTAATGACGATGATGACGAGGATACGCCGATGTGGTCGCGTTATTACAATTTGTATTACACCAAACGCGGCAAACTTCAGCTCAATATCTCCCAGCAATTAGGCGAGTACGGTTCGTTTTATTTAAGCGGCAGTCAGCAGACATACTGGCATACGAATCAACAGGATCGGTTATTACAGTTTGGTTATAACACGCAAATTAAAGATGTTTCACTGGGACTATCGTGGAACTACAGTAAATCACGTGGCCAACCTGATGCCGACCAGGTATTTGCGCTGAATTTTTCCTTACCGTTCAGTTTATTGCTTCCAAAGACTAATGATAGCTATACCGCGAAAAAGAATTACGCCTGGATGACCTCAAATACCAGTGTCGATAACGAGGGACATATAACGCAAAACCTGGGTTTAACGGAGACATTGCTCGACGACGGGAACCTGAGTTATAGCGTGCAACAGGGGTATAACAGCGAAGGAAAAACCGCCAACGGCAGCGCCAGCATGGATTACAAAGGTGCGTTTGGCGATGCCCGAGTGGGATATAACTACAGCGATAACGCCCGACAGCAACAACTTAATTATGCACTTTCAGGCGGTTTAGTTGCCCATTCGCACGGTATTACGTTGGGTCAATCATTGGGCGAAACAAATGTTCTGATAGCTGCTCCGGGCGCAGAAAATACCCGAGTGGCAAACAGCACTGGCCTGAAAACCGACTGGCGCGGCTATACCGTTGTCCCTTATGCCACTTCTTACCGGGAAAATCGCATTGCGCTCGATGCCGCGTCGTTGAAACGTAATGTGGATATTGAAAATGCAGTGGTAAATGTGGTTCCCACCAAAGGGGCGCTGGTCCTGGCGCAATTCAGCGCCCGTACAGGGGCCAGAGTATTAATGAAAACATCAAAGCAGGGTATACCGCTGCGCTTTGGCGCGATGGCGACGCTGGATGGCGTGCAGACAAATAGCGGCATTATTGATGATGATGGTTCGCTCTATATGTCAGGTTTACCGGCGAAGGGATCGATAACCGTACGCTGGGGCGACGCCTCCGATCAGGCTTGCCGTATAAGTTATCAACTTACCGAACAGCAAGTTAACTCTGCGATTACGCGTATGGAGGCCATATGCAGATAAATTCCATGTCACTATTACGACTGATTTTTGTCACCGTGTTAATGCTTTGGGGAGCTCAAGCCGCTGCTTATACCGGGCAGTGCCATGTTACGCAGGGGAACCCTTATATTGGCGTCAATTTTGGCGTTAAAACGCTGGAGGAAGAAGAAAACTCAGCAGGAGTCGTCAAAGATAAATTTTATCAATGGAACGAATCGAATGATTATTATGTTTCTTGTGATTGCGATAAAAACAATGTGAGTAGTGGACGGTGGGCATTTGCTGCTGATTCACCGTTAGTCTATCTGGGCGACAACTGGTACAAAATCAATGACTACCTTGCCGCAAAGGTTTTATTACAGGTTAAAGGCAATTCTCCAAATGCGGTGCCGTTTGAAAATATTGGTACAGGGTCTGACAACCGATGGCATATTTGCGATCCCGGAGGTCAACGTTTAGGCGGTCAGGGGGCTAGCGGTAATAGTGGGAGTTTTTCCCTGAAAATTTTACAGCCATTCGTTGGTTCGGTAACCATTCCGCCGATGGCGCTGGCGCGATTATTTGAGTGTTACAACATACCGGCAGGTAATTCCTGCACGACCACAGGTACGCCGGTTCTGGTGTATTACCTGTCAGGTACTATTAATTCTTTGGAATCATGCTCTGTCAACGCCGGAGAGAGCATCGAAGTGGATTTGGGAGATGTCTTTGCCGCTAACTTTCGGGTAGTTGGTCATAAACCTCTGGGAGCCAATACCGCAGAGTTATCGATTCCTGTCAGGTGCAATACCGGAAACTCCGGGCTGGTTAATGTTAATTTAAGTCTGACGGCAACCAGCGACCCCGATTATCCTCAGGCGATTAAGACTTCACGCCCCGGCGTCGGTGTTGTAGTCACTGACAGCCAGAACAACATTATTTCGCCTGCTGGTGGCACACTTCCGTTATCCATCCCTGACGACGCGGATAGTATCGCGCGAATGAATGTTTATCCGGTCAGCACGACGGGCGTACCACCGGAAACCGGGCGCTTTGAAGCCACGGCGACGGTGAGAATAAACTTTGACTGACGCGTGAACACATGAAGAAGAATACAATATTTCAGTGTGTTGTCTTGTTGTTGACACTGCTTAATGCACATGTCGGGACGGCTGGACCTGAGCAGGTCAGTATGCATATTTACGGCAATGTTATCGATCAGGGCTGTGATGTCACCACCAAAAGCGCATTACAAAATATCCATATTGGTGATTTTAATATCAGCGATTTTCAGACCGCGAATACCGTAAGCACTGCTGCTGATTTGAATATTGATATTACCGGCTGTGCCGCTGGTATTACTGGCGCGGATGTCCTTTTTAGCGGCGAAGCTGATTCCCTTGCGCCGACATTACTCAAATTAACCGACACAGGCGGAAGCGGTGGGATGGCAACGGGAATTGCTGTGCAAATTCTCGATGCACAAACCCAGCAAGAAATTCCGCTCAACCAGGTACAGCCGCTCACTCCCCTAAAAGCAGGAGATAACACACTCAAGTATCAACTGCGATACAAGTCTACAAAGGTGGGAGCAACGGGCGGTAATGCGACAGCTGTCCTGTATTTTGATCTGGTTTACCAGTGAAGGAGTGATGTTGAAACGAATAATCTGGATTCTGTGCTTGCCGGGATTAACGGGAGGCGGCACGGCGTTTGCTCATGATGGCACGGTAAACATCAGTGGATCGTTTCGCCGTAACACGTGCGTACTGGCACAGGATAGCAGGCAAATTAATGTGCCGTTAGGTGATGTTTCGCTGGCGCGTTTTTCTCATGGGAATTATGGCCCGGAGAAATCTTTCATTATTAATTTGCAGGATTGCGGAACAGATGTCAGCACGGTAGACGTCACATTCTCTGGCACTCCCGACGGTACGCAGAGCGAAATGTTGTCCATCGACAGTGGCACTGACGCTGCCAGTGGTCTGGCTATTGCGATTCTGGATGATGCGAAGATATTGATACCGCTTAATCAGGCGAGCAAAGACTATAGTTTGCGTAGCGGTAATGTGCCATTAACTTTTTATGCCCAGCTGAGACCTGTCGGTGGTGGGGTACAGTCGGGCAATGTAAGTGCCAGCGCCACATTTGTACTTCATTATGACTAATACGTGGAATAGATTTACGTTGGCTATTTTTGCCGTCTTACTCCCGCTGGTAGTGGAAGAGTCAGTGGCGGGGATTGTGGTTGGGGGAACGCGATTTGTCTTTCCTGCTGACAGAGAATCGATTTCGATTTCACTGACCAATACCAGCCAGGAATCCTGGCTTATCAACAGTAAAATTAATCGCCCTGTGCGCTGGGCGGGGGCAGAAGCACCTGACAGACCTGCGCCATTACTGGCAGCTCCGCCGCTTTTTCTGCTGAAGCCGGGGACCACAGGAACGTTGCGCTTGCTGAAAACGGAAAGCAATTTATTACCTGCAGATCGTGAAACGCTATTCGAATTAAGCATTGCCAGCGTGCCTTCTGGCAAAGTGGAAAATCAAAGCGTGAAAGTGGCGATGCGTTCAGTATTTAAACTTTTCTGGCGACCCGAAGGTTTGCAAGGCGATCCGTTAGAGGCTTATCAACAATTACGCTGGTCACGGACTTCGCAGGGAGTGCAATTAACTAATCCTACGCCTTATTACATCAATTTGATGCAGGTTATGGTAAATGGTAAACCGCTAAGCAACGCGGGGGTTGTAGCTCCCAAAAGTCAGCGTCAGACAAGTTGGTGCCAGTCAGTGGCACAGTGCCATGTCTCCTGGCGGACGATAAATGATTATGGCGGTTTGAGTGAAAAGAAGGAGCAAAATCTGCCCTAAAACAGGCTCAGAAAACGTTTGCGCTTTTTTTGCCACAGGTCAATTCCCTTTTGATCCGAACTCGCACATAATACGCACCCGGTTTGCACACCGGGAATCCAGGAGAGTTCATGTACTACCCCTTCGTTCGTAAAGCCCTTTTCCAGCTCGATCCTGAGCGCGCTCATGAGTTTACTTTTCAGCAATTACGTCGCATTACCGGAACGCCGTTTGAAGCACTTGTTCGACAGAACGTTCCAGCGAAACCGGTTAACTGCATGGGACTGACCTTTAAAAATCCACTTGGTTTGGCAGCCGGTCTTGATAAGGACGGGGAGTGTATTGACGCTTTAGGCGCAATGGGTTTTGGATCGATCGAGATCGGCACTGTCACCCCTCGTCCACAGCCAGGAAATGACAAGCCACGTCTCTTCCGTCTGGTGGATGCTGAAGGTTTGATCAACCGTATGGGCTTTAATAACCTCGGCGTTGATAACCTCGTTGAGAACGTTAAAAAAGCACATTATGACGGCGTTCTGGGAATTAATATCGGTAAAAATAAAGATACACCGGTTGAGCAAGGCAAAGATGACTATCTGATTTGTATGGAGAAAATCTACGCCTATGCAGGATATATCGCCATCAATATTTCATCACCGAATACCCCAGGACTACGTACTCTGCAATATGGCGAAGCACTGGATGATTTATTAACGGCAATTAAAAATAAGCAAAATGAGTTGCAGGCAATCCACCATAAATATGTGCCAATTGCCGTGAAGATCGCGCCGGATCTTTCTGAAGATGAGTTGATCCAGGTGGCCGATAGTTTAGTTCGCCATAATATTGATGGCGTCATTGCAACTAATACCACCCTCGATCGTTCTTTAGTTCAGGGAATGAAAAATTGCGATCAAACCGGTGGTTTAAGTGGTCGTCCGTTACAATTAAAAAGCACAGAAATTATTCGCCGCTTGTCACAGGAATTAAACGGTCGTTTACCGATCATCGGTGTTGGTGGTATTGACTCGGTTATTGCTGCCCGTGAGAAGATAGCTGCAGGGGCCTCACTGGTGCAAATTTATTCTGGTTTTATTTTTAAAGGGCCGCCGCTGATTAAAGAAATCGTTACTCATATCTAATTATTTCTTTCACTTTCTCTTTATAAGATAATCAGGGCTTTATTTTCAGCCCTGGTTGTTTTATATTCATTCCTGTTACTTATTTAGACATTTTGTACTTTTCTTGTTGAGGTTATTAAGCGAAGCGACAATGGAATGTGTTGCAGTGAATTTATAGGGTAGAGGAGAGGCATATGCGAATTAAACCAGACGATAACTGGCGTTGGTATTACGATGAAGAGCATGATCGAATGATGCTTGATTTAGCCAATGGTATGCTGTTTCGCTCACGTTTTGCGCGTAAAATGTTGACGCCGGATGCTTTTTCTCCTGCGGGATTTTGCGTTGATGACGCCGCGCTCTATTTCACGTTTGAAGAAAAATGCCGCGACCTTAACTTATCAAAAGAACAAAAAGCTGAACTGGTGCTTAATGCACTGGTAGCGATTCGTTATCTCAAACCGCAAATGCCGAAAAGCTGGCATTTTGTTTCTCATGGTGAAATGTGGGCTCCAGCGTCGGGTGATGCAGCCTGTGTCTGGTTAAGCGACACCAATGAGCAAGTCAATTTGCTGGTTATTGAATCTGGCGAAAATGCCGCACTGTGCCTGCTGGCACAACCTTACGTCGTCATCGCCGGGCGCGCCATGCAGCTGGGTGACGCCATCAAAATTATGAATGACAGGCTGAGACCGCATGTAAGTTATGACAGCGTCAGCCTTGAACAAGCCGTTTAACTTTTCAGTTTCAATGCAGTCTTCGGCACGCAACTACAGCAAAGAATTGTCCCATCGTCGCTCATAGCTGATTTTTTCAGCGGGGTGACTTCGCCTTCCAGAAGCTGAACACGACAACTTCCGCATATGCCGGCACGGCAAGAATAGGGAATACGAATCCCTTGATTTTCTAATTGTTCCAGTAGTACCTGTTGGTTATTACCGCGAAATGCCAGCCCTTGCCAGTTGATATCAACATTCGCGTTCGGTTGTTGTGTCTCAGGAAAAGTATCGTCCGCTGCGGCCGCGCCGTAGACTTTCGCCGGTGCTGTCGCCAGAATTTCCACCTCATCGCCAACACGAATAACACCACTATTACGGGCAATTAAGTTCTGACCGAAATCGACATCGCCGTTATCCTGGGCTGTACGGAAAGATTGCAGCGTTTTTAATGGTTCGCCCGCCGGATGTTTTTGCCCTTTTTCCGGGCTAACGGTGGTGAAAATACAACGGCTACATGGCTTCACCACATCGAACACCACATCGCCAATGCGAATCACTTTCCAGGTGTCTTCTTCCCACGCAGCTACGCCAGAAACAACCAGATTGGGGCGAAATTGTTCCATTTTGACGCTTGCCGGACAGCGTTGTTGTACATCACGTAATGAGGATTCATTCGCGAGCAGATACGGATAGCCATCAGCGAATGACAGGGGTACAGTATTATGGCGTTTTACGCGCCGCGTCATCTGCGGCCCCACCCAACGCAATTGCACGTCGCGGGAGAAAAATCCGCTTAACCATTTGTTGATCTCATCTGGCGCAATGCGCGCAGTAAAATGATTACCCCACACTTCCGTTGGTGCGTCCTGTCCGGCGAAATCGGCAAAGCGTACCCACGCGCTGCTACTATCGGGTGCGGTGAGATGTAAGCCGTCATGCACGGGCGAAGGGGTAAACCGCACCATCTGCGGAAACTGGCGGGCAGTAATAAACGTACCGTCTGGTTCTGTTAGCATAAAAATGCGATCGAAGGCCAACCCGCTGATATCTGCAAGAGCGTGTGTCAGACCGATGCCGCGCATGGATTTAACAGGATGAATAAAAAGCCGGGTTAATGTCGCCACGGTGCGGTCCTCAAATGAAAATAAGCCCTCAACTTTATGACATGACGGACTTATTAGCTATAATGCGCAACAATTTTCTTAGAGCCTATACCATTAGGCTATTTTATTTGTCAGTTTGGCTCAGTGCTGTGCTCGAGATCATACGTACTACGTGTACGCTCCGGTTTCTCCGCGCTGCCCATGTCCAGAGTGACTGCAACAATTACGCCTACTGCGGTAGGCTCTTAGAGTAAAAGTGACGATATGAATTCTCTGTTTGCCAGTACGGCCCGTGGGCTGGAAGAGCTGTTAAAAACTGAACTGGAAAACCTGGGGGCCGTTGAATGCCAGGTGGTTCAGGGTGGGGTCCATTTCAAGGGCGACACGCGGCTTGTATACCAGAGCCTGATGTGGAGCCGCCTGGCCTCGCGTATTATGTTGCCGCTGGGCGAGTGCAAGGTTTACAGCGATTTAGACCTTTATCTCGGCGTTCAGGCGATCAACTGGACAGAGATGTTTAATCCTGGCGCGACATTTGCTGTCCACTTTAGTGGTCTGAATGACACTATCCGCAATAGCCAGTACGGCGCGATGAAAGTTAAAGACGCAATTGTTGATGCTTTCACGCGTAAAAATCTGCCGCGACCAAATGTTGATCGCGATGCGCCAGATATCCGCGTTAATGTCTGGCTGCATAAAGAAACCGCCAGTATCGCCCTTGATCTCAGTGGAGATGGTTTACATCTGCGTGGCTATCGTGACCGTGCAGGTATTGCGCCAATCAAAGAAACACTGGCGGCTGCCATTGTAATGCGTTCCGGCTGGCAGCCAGGAACACCACTGCTTGACCCGATGTGTGGTTCCGGTACGTTGCTGATTGAAGCAGCGATGCTGGCGACCGACCGCGCGCCGGGCTTGCACCGTGGGCGTTGGGGTTTTAGTGGCTGGGCGCAGCACGACGAAGCCATCTGGCAGGAAGTGAAAGCAGAAGCGCAAACTCGTGCTCGTAAAGGTCTGGCGGAATACAGCTCTCATTTCTACGGTTCCGACAGTGATGCGCGGGTGATTCAACGTGCGCGCACCAATGCCCGTCTGGCGGGAATTGGTGAACTGATCACTTTTGACGTGAAAGATGTCGCGCAGCTGACCAATCCGCTGCCAAAAGGACCGTATGGTACGGTACTGAGCAACCCGCCATACGGTGAGCGTCTGGACAGCGAGCCTGCGTTGATTGCACTGCATAGTCTGCTGGGCCGAATCATGAAAAACCAGTTCGGTGGCTGGAACCTCTCTTTATTCAGTGCTTCGCCGGGTCTGCTAAGCTGTCTGCAACTGCGTGCAGACAAACAGTACAAGGCGAAAAATGGCCCACTGGATTGCGTGCAGAAAAATTATCACGTTGCTGAAAGTACTCCGGACAGCAAACCGGCGATGGTGGCGGAAGATTACGCCAATCGCTTGCGTAAGAACCTGAAGAAATTCGAAAAATGGGCGCGTCAGGAAGGGATTGAATGCTACCGTCTGTATGACGCCGATTTGCCGGAATACAACGTTGCCGTTGACCGCTACGCCGACTGGGTAGTCGTGCAGGAGTATGCGCCACCGAAAACCATCGATGCGCATAAAGCGCGTCAACGTCTGTTCGATATTATCGCTGCGACCATTTCGGTACTGGGGATTGCGCCAAACAAACTGGTGTTGAAAACCCGTGAACGCCAGAAGGGCAAAAATCAGTATCAGAAACTGGGCGAGAAGGGCGAGTTTCTCGAAGTCACTGAATATAACGCGCACCTGTGGGTGAACCTGACGGATTACCTCGATACGGGCTTGTTCCTCGATCATCGTATCGCCCGTCGTATGCTCGGTCAGATGAGTAAAGGCAAAGATTTCCTCAACCTGTTCTCCTATACCGGTAGCGCCACCGTGCACGCGGGATTAGGCGGCGCGCGCAGCACCACCACGGTGGATATGTCGCGTACCTATCTGGAGTGGGCAGAACGGAACCTGCGCCTTAACGGCTTAACCGGTCGTGCGCATCGCCTGATTCAAGCCGATTGCCTGGCATGGTTGCGTGAAGCGAATGAACAGTTCGATCTGATCTTTATCGATCCACCAACCTTCTCTAACTCAAAACGAATGGAAGATGCGTTTGATGTTCAGCGCGATCATCTGGCGCTGATGAAAGATCTGAAGCGTCTGCTGCGTGCTGGCGGGACGATCATGTTCTCGAACAACAAACGCGGTTTCCGTATGGATCTCGACGGTCTGGCGAAACTGGGGCTGAAAGCACAAGAAATTACGCAAAAAACGCTTTCCCAGGATTTTGCCCGTAATCGCCAGATCCACAACTGCTGGCTGATTACCGCAGCCTGAAAGGAATAGTAATGTCATTAATCAGTATGCATGGCGCATGGCTGTCGTTCAGCGACGCGCCGCTTCTCGATAACGCAGAATTGCACATCGAAGATAACGAACGTGTTTGTCTGGTGGGCCGTAACGGTGCAGGCAAATCGACGTTAATGAAAATCCTCAACCGTGAACAGGGGCTGGATGACGGCCGGATAATCTATGAGCAAGATTTGATCGTTGCGCGTTTGCAACAAGATCCGCCGCGTAACGTCGAGGGCAGCGTTTATGATTTCGTTGCCGAAGGCATCGAAGAACAGGCGGAATATCTGAAACGCTACCACGATATTTCGCGGCTGGTGATGAATGACCCAAGCGAGAAAAATCTCAATGAACTGGCGAAAGTCCAGGAGCAGCTCGATCATCATAACCTGTGGCAACTGGAAAACCGCATCAACGAAGTGCTGGCGCAACTGGGATTAGATCCCAATGCTGCGCTGTCGTCGCTTTCCGGCGGTTGGTTGCGTAAAGCAGCATTAGGACGCGCACTGGTGAGCAATCCGCGCGTGTTGCTGCTTGACGAACCGACAAACCACCTTGATATCGAAACCATCGACTGGCTGGAAGGCTTCCTGAAAACCTTCAATGGGACGATTATTTTTATCTCCCACGACCGTTCGTTTATTCGCAATATGGCGACGCGTATTGTCGATCTCGATCGCGGTAAGCTGGTGACCTATCCAGGGAATTACGACCAGTATTTACTGGAAAAAGAAGAAGCTTTGCGCGTGGAAGAGCTACAAAACGCCGAGTTTGACCGCAAACTGGCGCAAGAAGAAGTGTGGATACGCCAGGGAATCAAAGCGCGTCGTACCCGTAACGAAGGTCGCGTGCGTGCATTGAAAGCGATGCGTCGTGAACGTAGCCAACGCCGCGAGGTAATGGGTACGGCGAAGATGCAGGTCGAAGAAGCCAGCCGCTCCGGTAAAATCGTCTTTGAAATAGAAGATGTTTGCTATCAGGTTGAGGGCAAACAACTGGTGAAAGATTTTTCCGCTCAGGTACAACGTGGCGACAAAATTGCGCTGATTGGCCCGAATGGCTGCGGTAAAACCACGTTGTTAAAACTGATGCTGGGGCAACTTCAGCCAGACAGCGGACGCATCCATGTCGGGACGAAACTGGAAGTGGCTTATTTCGACCAACACCGTGCGGAACTCGATCCCGATAAAACGGTAATGGATAACCTGGCAGAAGGTAAGCAAGAGGTGATGGTTAACGGTAAACCACGCCACGTGCTGGGCTATTTGCAGGACTTCCTGTTCCATCCGAAACGGGCGATGACGCCGGTGCGTGCGCTTTCTGGCGGGGAACGTAACCGTCTGCTGCTGGCGCGTTTGTTCCTTAAGCCAAGCAACTTACTGATCCTCGACGAACCGACCAACGACCTTGACGTCGAAACGCTAGAGCTGCTTGAAGAGCTAATCGACAGCTACCAGGGGACGGTGTTGTTAGTAAGTCACGATCGTCAGTTTGTCGATAACACCGTTACAGAATGCTGGATCTTCGAAGGCAGCGGCAAAATTGGTCGTTATGTTGGCGGTTACCATGATGCCCGTGGTCAGCAAGAACAGCATGTGGCGCTTAAACAGCCCGTGGTGAAAAAAAACGAAGAAGCGGCAGCGCCAAAAGCAGAAACTGTAAAACGCAACACTAGCAAACTAAGCTATAAATTGCAGCGCGAACTGGAACAGCTTCCGCAATTGCTTGAAGAGCTGGAAGCGAAGCTGGAAGCCCTACAGGCGCAGGTGGCGGATGCCTCCTTCTTCAGCCAGTCTCATGAACATACGCAAAAAGTGCTCGCTGATCTGGCTGCTGCAGAGCAGGAACTGGAGCAGGCTTTTGAGCGTTGGGAGTATCTTGAAGCGTTGAAAAATGGTGGCTGATCGCAAAACAGTTGATTGATATAGAGGCTGATGACAAAGGTAAAATTGCCTGATGCGCTACGCTTATCAGGCATGGGGGAAATCTCAATTTATATTCTCTCAGGCCGGTAAAGGCACCTACGCCGCACCAGGCATATAAAAACGGACGCTTTGTCAGCAATCTGTAGAATAGCGCATCATTAAGGAGTACCAATGTGCGAACATCATCATGCCGCGAAGCATATCTTGTGCTCGCAGTGTGACATGCTGGTGGCATTACCCCACCTTGAGCATGGTCAGAAAGCGGCATGTCCTCGGTGTGGCACAACGTTAACCGTTGCGTGGGACGCGCCCCGACAGCGTCCTACCGCTTATGCGTTGGCCGCACTGTTCATGCTGCTGCTGTCCAACCTGTTCCCTTTTGTCAATATGAACGTTGCGGGGGTAACCAGTGAAATTACGTTGCTGGAAATCCCGGGCGTACTGTTTTCCGAGGACTATGCCAGCCTCGGTACTTTTTTCCTGTTGTTTGTGCAACTGGTCCCCGCGTTTTGCCTGATCACTATTTTACTGTTGGTTAATCGCGCGGAAATACCGGTTCGTTTAAAAGAACAACTGGGGCGGGTACTTTTTCAGCTTAAAACCTGGGGAATGGCGGAGATTTTCCTTGCCGGTGTGTTGGTCAGTTTTGTCAAACTGATGGCTTACGGCAGCATTGGCGTGGGCAGTAGTTTCATTCCCTGGTGTTTATTTTGTGTGCTGCAATTACGCGCCTTTCAGTGCGTTGATCGCCGCTGGTTATGGGATGATATTGCCCCGATGCCAGAGCTTCACCAGACGCTGAAACCGGGCATAACGGGAATACGCCAGGGGCTGCGCTCTTGCTCATGCTGTACGGCAATTCTTCCTGCCGATGATCCAGTGTGTCCGCGCTGTGGCACCAAAGGATATGTTCGACGCAAAAACAGCCTGCAATGGACGTTGGCACTGCTTTTTACGTCGATCATGTTATATCTCCCGGCGAACATCTTACCCATTATGGTGACCGATTTTTTAGGCTCTAAGATGCCGTCGACCATTCTCGCCGGGGTCATCTTATTATGGAGCGAAGGCTCTTATCCGGTTGCCGCCGTCATCTTTTTAGCCAGTATCATGGTGCCAACTTTAAAGATGATCGCAATAGCCTGGCTGTGCTGGGATGCGAAAGGGCACGGCAAGCGTGATAGTGAAAGAATGCATTTGATTTACGAAGTTGTTGAGTTTGTAGGCCGCTGGTCAATGATTGACGTTTTCGTGATAGCGGTGCTCTCGGCGCTGGTGCGTATGGGAGGCTTAATGAGTATTTATCCGGCAATGGGTGCATTAATGTTTGCTTTAGTCGTCATTATGACAATGTTTTCTGCGATGACGTTTGATCCACGTTTGTCGTGGGATCGTCAACCTGAACCAGAGCATGAGGAGTCCTGACAGTATGGAATCTAATAGTGGGGAAGCCAAAATCCAGAAAGTGAAGAACTGGTCCCCTGTGTGGATATTTCCCATCGTTACGGCACTCATCGGGGCCTGGGTACTTTTTTATCATTACAGTCATCAAGGGCCGGAAGTTACTCTGATCACTGCTAATGCGGAAGGAATAGAAGGCGGCAAGACGACCATTAAAAGTCGTAGCGTGGACGTCGGTGTGGTCGAAAGTGCCACGCTGGCTGATGATTTAACGCATGTTGAAATCAAAGCGCGTCTGAACGCCGGTATGGAGAAGCTGCTGCATAAAGATACCGTCTTCTGGGTGGTAAAACCGCAGATCGGTCGAGAAGGCATTAGCGGCCTGGGCACACTGCTTTCTGGTGTGTATATCGAACTGCAACCGGGGGCTGCAGGCAGCAAGCAAACAAAATATGATTTGCTTGATTCTCCACCGTTGGCCCCACCAGATGCCAAAGGAATCCGAGTCATTCTTGACAGCAACAAAGCTGGGCAGCTCACGGCGGGAGATCCCGTCCTGTTTCGTGGCTATCGCGTAGGGTCGGTTGAAACCAGCACCTTCGATACCCAGAAGCGTAATATCAGCTATCAACTGTTCATCAATGCGCCTTATGACCGCCTGGTAACGAGCAACGTTCGCTTCTGGAAAGATAGCGGCATAGCGGTGGATCTGACCTCGGCGGGGATGCGCGTAGAGATGGGGTCATTGACGACGTTGCTAAGTGGTGGTGTCAGCTTTGACGTGCCTGAAGGGCTGGATTTGGGACAGCCGGTTGCGCCAAAAACGTCATTCGTTTTGTATGATGATCAGAAGAGTATCCAGGATTCACTGTACACAGATCACATTGATTATCTGATGTTCTTTAAAGATTCGGTACGTGGTCTGCAACCTGGCGCGCCAGTGGAATTCCGCGGTATTCGTCTCGGTACGGTAAGCAAAGTGCCATTCTTTGCGCCGAATATGCGTCAGGTCTTTAACGATGATTATCGCATTCCAGTCATGGTGCGTATTGAACCAGAACGACTGAAAATGCAGCTAGGTGAAAATGCTGATGTGGTAGAACACCTGGCCGAATTGCTGAAGCGCGGTTTACGCGGTTCACTGAAAACCGGGAATCTGGTCACGGGGGCGCTGTACGTCGATCTGGACTTCTACCCAAATGCGCCGGCAATTACCGGTGTGCGTGAGTTTAATGGCTATCAAATAATCCCGACCGTTAGCGGTGGTCTGGCGCAAATCCAGCAACGTCTGATGGAAGCGTTGGATAAGATTAACAAACTGCCGTTGAACCCGATGATTGAACAGGCGACCAGTACGCTGTCGGAAAGTCAGCGCACGATGAAAAACCTGCAGACTACGCTGGATAGTATGAACAAGATCCTTGCCAGCCAGTCGATGCAACAGTTGCCGACGGATATGCAGTCGACACTGCGCGAATTGAACCGCAGCATGCAGGGCTTCCAGCCGGGTTCCGCAGCTTATAACAAGATGGTGGCGGATATGCAGCGTCTTGATCAGGTATTGCGTGAACTGCAACCGGTTCTGAAAACGCTCAACGAGAAGAGCAACGCGCTGGTATTTGAAGCGAAGGATAAAAAAGATCCAGAGCCGAAGAGGGCGAAACAATGAAAAAGTGGCTAGTGACGATAGCGGCACTGTGGCTGGCCGGATGCAGCTCCGGTGAAATTAACAAAAACTATTACCAATTACCTGTGGTGCAGAGCGGTACGCAAAGTACCGCCAGCCAGGGTAACCGCCTGCTATGGGTCGAGCAGGTTTCCGTACCTGATTATCTGGCAGGGAATGGCGTGGTATACCAGACCAGTGATGTGAAGTATGTGATTGCCAATAACAACCTGTGGGCCAGCCCGCTGGATCAACAGTTGCGCAATACCCTGGTCGCTAACCTGAGTGCGCAACTGCCCGGTTGGGTCGTAGCCTCCCAGCCTTTGGGAAGTACCCAGGACACGCTTAATGTGACTGTGACGGAGTTTAACGGCCGTTACGATGGTAAGGTGATTGTGAGTGGCGAGTGGCTACTAAACCATCAGGGACAACTGATAAAACGTCCGTTCCGTGTGGAAGGGGTGCAGAATCAGGATGGCTACGATGAAATGGTGAAAGTACTGGCCAGTGTCTGGAGTCAGGAAGCCGCTACTATTGCGCAAGAGATAAAGCGTCTACCTTAATTATAAAGATTTGTAAATATAACCGTCTCCGGCATGTAGCCTGAGGCGGTTTTTTTGTTTATAAGCCATGGGAAAACTTGTTCCGCTTCACATTTTTTGTACAACCGACATGCCCGTGTAGCTCACAAATATGGCAGTGGCGTGAATTTTGCGCATTGACGGCAGTTATGATTCGCGGTATTGCTTAACTGTGATTGCACATTTAGTAATCACTGTTTTCTTTTCCACCAGAAACCAGTATGAGGGAAACGAGGCATGAAGAGACAAAAACGAGATCGCCTGGAACGGGCACATCAACGTGGTTATCAGGCCGGCATCGCCGGACGCTCAAAAGAAATGTGTCCCTATCAGACGCTGAATCAAAGGTCACAATGGCTGGGAGGCTGGCGAGAAGCCATGGCGGACAGGGTAGTAATGGCCTGATTCTGTCTCTTTAAAAAGAAACCTCCGCATTGCGGAGGTTTCGCCTTTTTATACTCTTTCTGATTAAAATCAGAATGCAGACGTATCCTGGAACAGACCCACTTTCAGGTCGCTGGCGGTATAGATCAAACGACCATCAACCAGCACTTCGCCATCCGCCAGGCCCATAATCAGACGACGGTTAACAATGCGTTTAAAGTGAATACGATAGGTCACTTTTTTCGCCGTCGGCAGCACCTGGCCCGTGAATTTCACTTCGCCAACGCCCAGGGCGCGGCCTTTACCTTCGCCGCCCAGCCAGCCGAGGTAGAATCCTACCAGCTGCCACATCGCGTCCAGGCCCAGGCAGCCCGGCATTACCGGATCGCCGATGAAGTGGCAACCGAAGAACCACAGGTCCGGATTAATATCCAGCTCTGCTTCTACATACCCTTTGTCGAAGTTACCGCCCGTTTCAGTCATTTTGACCACACGGTCCATCATCAGCATGTTCGGTGCTGGCAATTGTGGGCCTTTAGCACCAAACAGTTCACCGCGACCAGAGGCAAGAAGGTCTTCTTTTGTATAGGATTCGCGTTTATCTACCATGTTCTCTGTAAGCCTTATTTTATTGAAGCACGCAGGATAGCTAACACGTGTACGCTGAACAAGTCCGATCAGTTCGGAATAAACCAGTTCAGCCAACGTAGTGGCCACGGAAAACGGTGACGCCCTTCCTGTTGCGATGCTTGCGCGATACGTTCCTGGATAGTTTGCATCAGCGTCGTCTGGCCTTCGCCATCCCACACCAGATTTAATAATAACGGCAGTGCATCAGTCACATCGTCCACTGCCCAGATGGTGAATTTGCCTTCCTCTACCGCCTTCACCAGTTCACTGTGAAGACTTAAATGGCGAACGTTAGCGCTGGGGATAATCACACCTTGCTTCCCACTTAACTCACGCTGCTGGCAGATAGCAAAGAAGCCTTCGATTTTCTCATTCAGACCGCCCACAGGCTGGGCGCGACCAAACTGATCCACTGAACCTGTAATAGCGATACTCTGATTCACCGGGACATCAGCAAGGGCGCTGATCAGAGCGCAGAGCTCGGCCATTGATGCGCTGTCACCATCCACTTCACTGTAAGATTGCTCAAAGGTCAGTGACGCCGAGAAAGGGATCTGCTGCTCAAGCTGAAGTTCCGACATCAAAAACGCCTGCATGATCATCATCCCTTTAGCGTGAATGTTGCCGCCAAGCTCCGCTTTCCGTTCGATGTCGGTAAATTCACCATCGCCAATATGCACAACGCAGCTAATGCGAGAAGGTTCGCCAAATGCGCGTGGATGGCCTGGAAATTCAATGACCGAAAGGGCGTTAATTTGCCCGATGCGTTCACCTTCGGTTTCAATCAGGATCTGCTCTTGAAGGATTTCATCCTGCATGCGCTCGGCGAGGAAACCTTCGCGCCATTCCCGCTGCTGTAGCATTAAGTTTAGCTGCTCGCCGGAGAAGGTATCACCTTCGCACAATGAAGCGACCTCTTTACACTGGCGGAGGATCCACTGCGGACTAAGTGGTAGCGTTTCTTGCTCACCGGTATAGCGTACTGCTTCGCGGATAAGTACCGGCCAGGCGTCGGCGTCTGGCGCTGGCAAGTGGTTAAATCTGGCGATAAAAGTCACCCAGCGACACCACTGGCGTACGGATTCGGCATCGACTATCTGCAGAGTATCTTCAAATTCGCTATAGATAGCTTGTTCAGACAGTTCTGGCTCCATCTCCTGGAAATCGGCCAATGAATCGCGCTCGCCTACCAGAATGACTTTCAGCTTCAATGGCATCGAAGGTACAGAGACGGGGAGAGGGCGCGACTCATCAAATGCTACCCAATCGAAGCGTTCGCGGTTGACGATGTTCTTCAGACGCATCCACAGCAATGGCTGGGCCAGCAGTGTACGCAAGGAGATAATCAAAATGCCGCCATTGGCCTGATGTACCAGTCCTGGCTGCAAGGTAATGTCGCCATTAAACTGGCGCAAACAGCCAAAAAGCTGTTCGGCTTCAGCCCAGTCAGCAGTAACAACCTGGGTTAAGGTCGCAAAATTATCGTCAGTGCTAACTGCATTCCGTAAGCGTATGGTGTGGCCGGAAATCTCATAGTGAGCGCCCATCAGTTGGCCTGCATCGCTTTGTAGCGTGCGTGCAGCATCGGCTATAAGATTCAGATAATCGGATTCTTCCGGCGCTTTTGCCAGTATAAAAGAGGATGATGCCCGCGCGTGCAGCAACTGCTCAAGCGCAAATTGCAGTCGCGGTTGAGTGTCACTGAATAAAGGATCGTTTTCGTCAATCAAATGTGGCTGTGCGAATACTTCCTGATAGCTTTCGGTATCAGGAATCAGGTCACGCCATGCAAGTTTCGTAATGGTCAAAGTCGATGTTTTTTAGTCTGTTGTCAAAGGCGCGATTATACCGTAACCGGCACTGCAGCACACGTAGAAAGCACCGACAAAAGTCCCGGCATGCGCGTTAAAGCTCACAGGACAGAGATTCTTTTCATCACGCAGGTAAAAAGCTGATATTCTGTAAAGAGTTACACGGTAACATTGAGATCGCTATGAAATATCAACAACTTGAAAATCTTGAAAGTGGTTGGAAATGGAAATATCTGGTGAAGAAGCACCGTGAAGGTGAGTTGATCACCCGTTACATAGAGGCCAGTGCCGCCCAGGAAGCCGTCGATGTGTTGCTATCGCTGGAGAACGAACCTGTACTCGTAAACGGCTGGATTGAAAAACATATGAATCCAGAGCTGCTTAATCGCATGAAACAGACGATTCGGGCCAGACGAAAACGGCACTTTAATGCGGAGCATCAGCATACGCGCAAGAAATCTATCGATCTGGAATTTATTGTCTGGCAAAGGTTAGCAGGGCTTGCGCAACGTCGTGGTAAAACGCTATCCGAAACGATTGTCCAGCTGATTGAAGATGCGGAAAACAAAGAGAAGTATGCGAATAAAATGTCTTCTTTGAAGCAGGATTTGCAGGCATTACTTGGTAAGGAATAACTGGCGAAGGTCATTTACTTTACTACAGATGAAAAAAAACCCCGCAGTAGCGGGGTTTTTTATTAGACGAGAACTTAAGCCTGCGGCTGAGTTACAACGTCTTTGATGCCTTTAACTTCGATCTCTACGCGACGATCCGGAGCCAGGCAGTCGATCAGTGCAGCGCGCTGTTTCACGTTGTCACAGGTGTTGCCAGTAACCGGGTTGGATTCGCCCATACCACGTGCGGAGATCTTGTCAGACGGGATACCTTTGGAGATCAGGTAATCAACGACGGACTGAGCACGACGCTCGGACAGACCCTGGTTGTAAGCGTCAGAACCGATGCGGTCAGTGTAACCCAGAACAACTACGGAACCGTCTTTCGGATCCAGGTTGCTCAGCTGGCTGTACAGCTGATCCAGAGCAGCCTGACCTTCCGGTTTCAGGGTTGCTTTGTTGAAGTTGAACAGAACGTCAGACTTCAGAGTGAAGTGCTTGGTCTGTACTTCCGGTGCCGGAGCTGGAGCCGGAGCAACTACTGGAGCTGCTTCGCCCTGACCGAAACGGTAGGAAACACCCAGGCTCAGCAGACCGTTGTCCGGACGAGTACCGATGGTGTTAGCGTCACCGATGTTGTTGGTCCACTGATATTCCAGACGGGTAGCGATTTCTGGAGTGATCGCGTACTCAACACCACCTGCGAATACCGGAGAAACGCCGGTGTCGTGGTCTTTAAAGGATGGGCCACCAGGTACGTTAGCCTTGGTGTCTGCGCGCCATACCATACCACCCAGACGAGTGTAGATGTCCAGATCGTCAGTGATTGGGTAACCCAGTTTAGCGGTCAGCTGAACGCCCTGAGCTTTGTATGCGCCGTTGATGTTGTCGCCTTTGTACGGCATACGACCTAACCAGTCGTAACCCATTTCAAAGCCAACATACGGGTTAACCTGGTAACCACCAAAAGCACCTGCACCCAGTTGGTTTTCGTGGGTCGGACCATTGTTAGGAATGAAACCAGTGTCATGGTACTGGGACCAGCCCAGTTTAGCACCAGTGTACCAGGTGTTATCTTTCGGAGCGGCCTGCGCTACGGTAGCGAAACCAGCCAGTGCCACTGCAATCGCGATAGCTGTCTTTTTCATTTTTTGCGCCTCGTTATCATCCAAAATACGCCATGAATATCTCCAACGAGATAACACGGTTAAATCCTTCACCGGGGATCTGCTCAATTGTAACTCTGCCGATAAATTCGGCTTATGCCGAGCACCCCTGGCGATGTAAAGTCTACAACGTAGTTGAAAACTTACAAGTGTGAACTCCGTCAGGCATATGAAAAAAAAGACTTGTATAAGGTACGTTTAACCTTTTTTGTTAACGATACTTTACAGGATAAAATCGCGGAAACCGCTTCAGACAAGCCTCCACAAGTAAAATTAGTGACAAGTGAAAGCGTCTACGGGTTAACAAAAAAAGTTCCAGGATTAATCCTAAATTTACTTAATGATACAAATTTGAGTGAATTTTTAGCCCAGAAAGTTGTCTCGTGGCGTGAGAGTGTGTGCTTACTGGACGCATAATAAACCCCATTGCGTTACCTTCATTGGCGGCATCGACAAGATCAGCATGCTCTTCTTCTGTCAGATCGTCTGCCAACCAACCGATCACTACGCTGTAATTTCCCGTACGCAAAGCACGAACCATTGATTCCACGGTGTGACAAGGGGAAAGCTGGCTTATCTGCATCACCTTAGTTAAGGGTAGTCCCGCTGCCTGAACCCATTCACGACTTAGTTTTTGTTGCGGCGTTAACCAAAGTTGCCAACGCGATTGTTGGCCGAGTTGCTGTAATAATGGCAAAAGCAGGAGTTGCGTCATCATGGGCTGATCTTCGCGATAGACAACTTCACTAATTAGCCCGGCTGTAGTGTTTTCCGTAGAGACACGCGCAATTTTGCTTGCTGTGGAGGAGAACATCGAAGAACGATTTGCGTAGCCTGAAGTGTACATAATCAATCCAGCCCTGTGAGTTACTGTATGAATATACAGTACATCCAGTGACAACAAAGATCAACACAAATTTCGGAAAGAGCCTCGCAATTTTTGTCGTTGGTGACCTGAAAACTTAAATTAATCTTGCCCCTTGAGAATAAGTTGCCTATTTTCGTATTTAACGGATCCGTTAATGTGAATCATTCTTTTATATTATGATTTTAAAAGGAATTTTATGAAAAGCCTCTCCTACAAGCGGATCTATAAGTCACAAGAATATCTGTCGACGTTAGGCACTATTGAATATCGATCGTTGTTTGGCAGTTACAGTCTGACCGTTGACGATACAGTGTTTGCGATGGTTTCTGATGGTGAGTTGTACCTTCGGGCTTGTGAGCAAAGCGCACAGTACTGTGTAAAACATCCGCCAGTCTGGCTGACATACAAAAAGTGTGGCCGCCCCGTTACTCTCAATTACTACCGGGTTGATGAAAGCTTATGGCGGAATCAACAGAAGTTGGTGCGGCTGTCGAAGTATTCGCTGGATGCTGCGCTTAAAGAGAAAAGTACGCGCGACACCCAGCAACGGCTGAAAGATTTGCCCAATATGTCTTATCACCTGGAAGCGATTCTCGGGGAAGTGGGGATTAAGGATGTTCGGGCGCTACGTATACTTGGGGCGAAAATGTGCTGGTTGCGACTACGGCAGCATAACAGTCTGGTGACAGAAAAGATTCTGTTCATGCTTGAAGGCGCAATTATCGGTATTCATGAAGCTGCGCTCCCGGTGGCACGCCGCCGGGAGCTTGCAGAATGGGCAGATTCTATTACACCGAAACAGGAGTTTCCTGAGGAGCTTGAGTAATCCGACGTTGCAGACGGCCAATTTCTGGCAGTAATGCAATCAGTAACCCGATTTGCTGTACAACCAGAGGTTCTTTGCTGTCTGCCCGCGGTTCAAGTTGTTGCATCCGCTGTTTCAGGCCAGCTAATGCCTGATTGACGCGTTCTTCATCGGCAGGTTGATGATGTAGCGCGTCATCAACATAGCAAACTGCGTCATCAAGAAACGCCAGAATTTCAGGGTTGGTTAACTGCTCGCGGTGTGCGCCGAGGGCAGAAATATAGCTGGTAAACGTATGATTAAGGCACAGTAAACGGAATGCGTCATCGCGAATTTGCGGTGTGACGTTCGGTTCACTGGACATATTCGACACCACCGACGCCAGTTCAGCATCACGGTTGTGAGCATCGCGACGGGCAATACGATACGCCAGACGGTTGTCACGCCCCTGATGATATTGCTCAAGAATGGCATCGAGATAACGGCAGTTAGCATCCGTCGCGCGTTCAAGCATTCGCGGCAGATTGCGAAACCGCCAGTCGGGCCAGATGTAGCTCACCGCCGCCCATGCTATTGCACAGCCGATCAGTGTATCGATTACGCGAGGCAGCGCGACTTCAAAACCTTCACCCAGCAAGTTGAAGCACAGTAACACCAGAAGCGTAATGAACATCGTTGCATGAGCGTATTGCACGTTACGGAAGGCAAAAAAGAGCACGCCGGTAATCACCAGCAGTACCAGTTGTCCTTCCAGTGACGGAACAAACCACAGTACAGGAATACCAATCGCAATACCCACTAACGTACCAATAATCCTTAACTTCAGACGGTGGCGCGTGGCGTTATAGTTTGGCTGGCAGACAAACAGACTTGTCAGCAGGATCCAATACCCGTGATGCATTCCGGTTATCTGAATGATGGCGTAACCAACACACAATACCAGCGACATTCTCACTGCATGGCGGAAGAGTGCAGACTCCGGCGTTAAGTTACGTTTAAGACGCAGCCAGATATCGCTAAACCCGCGAGGGCTGTCGTCGGCGAGTTCATTTTCGTCTGCATTGTGGGGCAGCGCCTGGGCTTGTTCTGATTCAATAGTCGCCAGTTGGGCATCTATGGCACGTAAATTGTTCAGCAGGAATCCCAGTATTTTTAGCAGATCGGCGGACGCACCGTTTTCGCGCATTCGCTCAAGTGCAGCGTCAATATGCGTAAAAGCGCGTTCAAAATGTGGATCGTGCTGATAAGGCTGGCGCAGTAAAATACAGCGTGACAATTGTTGGCAAGCCTGGCCCTGCATCGACATCAGGCGCTGGAAGCGGAACAGCACGTCGCTGTGGCGAAAATGTTCTCGCAGCGTTTGATACTGAATATGTGAAGAGCTTGCCCGCTCGTGGATATCCTGCGCTACAAAATAGTAATGTAGTGTACGACGCGTTCCCCGCTGACCGCGGTCGCCGCGTAAGCGGGTCAGCAACGAGATTTTCGTCTGGTTCAGCGTCACCATAAGTTGCCCGTTGGCGAGCGCCAAATCATACAGCGGAGCCTGGCTTTCATCCTCAATATCAGGATCAAACATACGTGACTTGAGTTCCAGATACCGCGCCAGTTGTTCATAAGAACGTGCCAGGTTGTCCTGCAACGGGCGGACAGGGAACAGCAAATGACCAATAAGCGTCAGGATGTTGTACCAAACCGCACCAGCAAGCAGATAGATAGGCTGCTGATACCAGTGTTCATACAGGGAGGTTCCCAGCATCGTGTAAATGGCAATCAGCAATGCACCGAAAGCGATGGTCGCATAGCGTTGACCCAGACCGCCGAGCAAAATGAAGCCGCTGGTGGAGAGCGTTAAACCAATGGCGAACAGCCAGGGCCACGGAAATAACAGCTCTACTGAAGCCGAGGCAATAAAAAAACAGAACAGCGTAATAATGAGATTACGCAGACGTCCCGCCAGTCGGTCGTCGAGATCGGTCAGTGCTGCCGCCACCATACCGAGAGTCAGCGGAATCGTAAGTTTTACATCACCCAGCCACCACGGAAACGCAGTAGTGCCGCAAAGTGCGATAAAAATGCGCGCGTAATACAGCCAGGTGCTGTTCCAGGTATAGCGTTTGAGCAAAGGACTTAGCATAAAGGCCATAATGTTGGATTATTGGAAACGGCGACGTGCATTGGCTTCACGCGCAGCTTGAGCTGTTTCTACCGATACCACGCGGCGTCCGACCGGCCACAGTGCAATAGCGGCAATTTTAAAGTTCGCAATACCAACCGGAATACCAATGATGGAAATGCATTGCGCGATACCTGTTGCGATATGCATCAGGCATAGCCACCAGCCGAAGAAAATCAGCCAGAAAATATTCAGTACAGTACCGCCAGTGTTAAGCAGCACATTTTTGCCTGCCGGGTTTAGTTCATCGACATGAATAGCTTCATTGCCATAAGGCAGCAGAGACAGTTTGGTTATCTCCCAGCAGGACCGTGTCAGCGGTAAGGTAAAAATCAGCACAATACTGACCAGGGTCGCTAACAGCCAGCCAAGAGTGGTGGCGAATCCGCCAAGCACAAAGTTCAGAATGTTCAAAACGGTACGCATAAAACCTCGCTTTACTGTGGTTTTCAGTAATGGGCGGCAATTGTAACGTTTTTTTGGGCTGGAGCACGTTTTCTCTGGCGGTTACACTGATAAGAAATGACATCGTGTGGATCTACAGAGACATGGAACTGAAAGCGACAACTCTTGGCAAACGTCTGGCACAGCACCCTTACGATCGGGCGGTGATCCTCAATGCCGGGATAAAAGTTTCCGGCGATCGCCACGAATACCTTATTCCTTTCAATCAATTACTGGCTATTCACTGCAAACGTGGTTTGGTATGGGGTGAGCTGGAATTTGTATTGCCTGATGAAAAAGTCGTGCGTCTGCATGGCACTGAATGGGCAGAGACGCAGCGTTTTCACCATCATCTTGATGCTCACTGGCGGCGCTGGAGCGAGGAAATGAGCGAAATTGCCGCTGGCGTATTGCAGCAACAACTGGATCTTATTGCTGCCCGCACTGGAGAAAATAAATGGCTGACGCGGGAGCAAACCACTGGAGTACAGCAACAAATTCATCAGGCTTTGTCTGCGTTGCCATTACCGGTTAATCGCCTGGAGGAATTTGATAACTGTCGTGAGCCGTGGCGCAAATGTCAGGCCTGGCTGAAAGATATTGAAGGCAGTCGGTTGCAGCATAATCAGGCGTATACCGAAACAATGCTTAACGAATATGCGGATTTTTTCCGTCAGGTTGAGTCTTCACCGCTTAATCCGGCGCAGGCCCGGGCGGTGGTTAATGGTGAGCATTCCCTGTTAGTGCTGGCTGGCGCAGGAAGCGGAAAAACGTCTGTACTGGTGGCGCGCGCTGGCTGGTTATTGGCGCGTGGTGAAGCATCACCCGAGCAAATTTTATTGCTGGCGTTTGGTCGAAAAGCGGCGGAAGAGATGGACGAGCGGATCCGCGAACGGCTGCATACCGAAGAGATTACCGCGCGCACGTTTCATTCTCTGGCCCTGCATATTATTCAGCAAGGCAGCAAAAAAGTACCGACAGTCAGTAACCTGGAAAATGACACCGCAGCCCGCCATGAACTCTTTATTGCTGAGTGGCGCAAGCAGTGTAGTGAAAAGAAAGCACAGGCGAAGGGCTGGCGACAATGGTTGATGGAAGAACTGCAGTGGTCAGTGCCAGAAGGCAACTTCTGGGATGATGAAAAATTGCAGCGTCGTCTCGCATCTCGCCTCGATCGCTGGGTCAGTCTGATGCGGATGCACGGCGGCGCGCAGGCTGAAATGATTGCCAGTGCGCCAGAAGAGATTCGGGATCTGTTCAGTAAACGAATCAAATTGATGGCACCGTTGCTGAAAGCCTGGAAAGGTGCGCTGAAAGCGGAAAACGCCGTCGATTTTTCAGGTCTGATTCATCAGGCGATTGCTATCCTTGAGAAAGGGCGGTTTATCAGCCCGTGGAAACATATTCTGGTTGATGAATTCCAGGATATCTCCCCACAGCGAGCGGCCTTGCTGGCAGCATTGCGTAAACAAAATAGTCAGACAACGTTGTTTGCCGTTGGCGATGACTGGCAGGCTATTTACCGCTTCAGCGGTGCGCAAATGTCGCTCACCACGGCCTTCCATGAAAACTTCGGTGAAGGCGATCGCTGTAATTTAGACACGACTTACCGTTTTAATAGCCGTATCGGAGAGGTGGCAAACCGTTTTATTCAGCAGAACCCTAATCAGTTGAAAAAACCGCTGAATAGCTTAACGAATGGTGACAAAAAAGCCGTCACCTTGTTGGATGAGAGTCAGCTTGACGCTTTACTGGACAAGCTATCTGGTTATGTCAAACCCGAAGAGCGCATTCTGGTTCTGGCTCGTTACCACCATCTGAAGCCCGTTACTCTGGATAAAGCCACGACGCGTTGGCCGAAGCTGCAAATCGACTTTATGACCATTCATGCCAGCAAAGGGCAACAGGCCGACTACGTCATCATCGTTGGTTTGCAGGAGGGGGGTGATGGCTTCCCGGCTGTGGCGCGTGAGTCCATTATGGAAGAGGCGCTACTGCCGCCTGTAGAGGAATATCCGGACGCCGAAGAACGGCGATTGATGTACGTTGCGCTCACTCGCGCACGGCATCGGGTTTGGGTACTGTTCAGCAAAGAGAATCCTTCTCCCTTTGTAGACGACCTGAAAAAACTGGATGTACCGGTAGCAAGGAAACCGTAAGAAACAGGCGGCGAGTGCCGCCTGTGCGAACTTACTTCAGGCGTTCTGCGAGATAACGCTGATAATCCGGGATCAGAATATCTACAGCGTCGTTGAAATGTGGTGACTGGATGATGAAATCAGCCGTTGCTACGTTGGTGGCGACCGGAATGTTCCACACCGTCGCCAGACGCAGCAACGCTTTCACGTCGGGGTCGTGTGGTACAGCATTCAGCGGGTCCCAGAAGAAAATCAGCACATCAATTTTCCCTTCTGAGATCAATGCGCCAACCTGCTGATCGCCGCCCATCGGGCCACTCAGCATCGCGTTGACGTTCATTCCTGTCGCGCGGGAAATTAAGTTACCCGTGGTGCCCGTTGCATAAAGTTCGTGCTGCTCCAGAAGCGGCTGATGCCGTTCCACCCAGCTCATGAGCATTTGCTTGCAGTGATCATGTGCCACCAGCGCAATATGTTTACGCGCCGCCATTGTGCGAGTTGTCAGTTCCATAATTTACATCCGTAGTTAACTTTCCTACAGACTACTGTAAGCACTTATCGCTGCAAGATAAAGACTGAAAAAGCCTGCGCACAGGCACAAAAATCTCAGGAAGAAGGTTGTTTTTCCGCCCATTGCAGAAAGTTATTACGCGTTTGTGGGTCAGCCAGTTTAAACCAATACTTCAGCCGTTGTTCAGTGAGCACTTGTGACTGCGGAGGAATCGCATCCAGTTCCGAAACGCCGGAAAGCAGTGTACTGTCGTCCGCCATCATAGTGGCAAACTGCGGTAGCGAAGCGCGTTTTGCGGATTTGTTATAGCGTTCGACTTCCAGCTCATAATCGATTGTTTTCCCGGCAGAGGTAATGGCGAGAATATCCAGCTTCACCGGAATCGGCGTCGCATCGCCATCTAACAATTCAAGGTTCGGCGCTGCGTCAAAATGGTTCGCTTCTCGTTCATTCTCCAGGCGAGGGAGACGAAAATTTACCTGACTAATGAGCTGGGTATTAAAGCTAACGACCAGCGGCGGGGAGATATAAAGTCGTTCTTCGTTACTGGAAAGATGGATTGTCTTTTCAACGCGAAACACTAACTGATGTGGTCCATTATCCAGTTCGATGCTATCAGCACCGCGAAGCAGAGAACTGGAAACCTTTTTACCGTCGAGTATCAGGAGATCAACATCGCTGGATAGCCGCAGTGTGGTGGCAAAAACGGATACCGGCAAACACAGTGCAATCAAGGTGGTCATAATGCCGGTTTTCATAGGTAGCTCCTGTCCAAAGACCGCCCGACTAATAATGTATCAAAATTTTTCTTTAATCATACTTACTAACATATAGACATGTTTTCTGCTTTTGCTCTCATACATTCGTAGTAGCTACATGGTTGGCATGTCGGGATTGTCGTACACTTTGGTAAATAGTCTGGAGGAAATGATGAAAGAAACCGATATTGCAGGCATTTTAACGTCCACCCGCACCATTGCGCTGGTGGGAGCAAGTGACAAGCCCGATCGTCCAAGTTATCGCGTAATGAAGTATCTGCTCGATCAGGGCTATCACGTTATTCCCGTCTCCCCAAAGGTCGCCGGTAAAACGCTGTTAGGCCAGCAAGGTTACGGCACGCTGGCGGAGGTTCCGGAAAAAGTGGATATGGTCGATGTTTTCCGTAATTCAGAAGCAGCATGGGGCGTGGCGCAGGAGGCGATCGCTATTGGGGCGAAAACCTTATGGATGCAGCTGGGTGTTATAAATGAACAGGCGGCAGTGCTGGCGCGTGATGCTGGGCTAAACGTGGTGATGGATCGCTGCCCGGCGATTGAGATCCCTCGTCTGGGGCTGGCGAAATAAAAAATACCCGGAAGGCGAAAACCTTCCGGGCATGTTTATGAGGATTAGTTACGCAGACGCGGCGCCTGGAGTTGTTTGCGGATAGTCTGCGCTAGCTCATCCATTGACGGTTGCTCTGGATGTTCATCCTGCAATTCGCTACTTAGCTGGGCTTCAGCCAGGTAGGTATGAACCGGTAGGCCGTTGTCATCCTCCATCACCACGTGATACCACGGAGCGGCGCGAAGCTCGTCATTCACCGCCAGCTCATCAGGCGACGGTTCAGAGAGCGAGTAAACCGGGTCGATATCCACGACCACTCCGAGATAACCTAACAGGGAATGGCGGACCTGCTGGCCGATACCGAATTTGCTGGCAATCATAGTCACCTCCCGGGAAATCTTTACCTTTGATATATGGGCAAAATTTCACTTTTCAAGTTACATGACGCGACAGGCAAACCCTTTCAGATATAGCCCTTCCGGGTAGGTAGCGATCACCGGGTGATCGGCGGCCTGACGGAACTGCTCTATAAATTGTACATCACGACCGGCATCAATTGCGGCGTCAGCGATGATTTTCTGAAATAAATCGCTGGTCATCAGGCCAGAACATGAGAAAGTCAGGAGAACTCCGCCTTCATTCAACAGCTGAATGGCCAGCATGTTGATGTCTTTATAGCCACGGCATGCGCCCATCAACTGGCTTTTATTCTCAACAAACTTCGGCGGGTCCATCACGATAACGTCAAATTTTTCACCGCGATCGCGATAGGTACGCAGCAATTTAAAGACGTCATCACGGACAAACTCAGCCTTGCTCAGATCCAGCTTATTCAGCTCAACGTTCTGCCGCGCGATATCCAGGGCTTCCTGCGAAGTATCGACGCTGACAACCTGGCTGCATCCACCCATTAATGCCGAGACGGCGAAACCACCGGTATAGGAGAAACAGTTGAGTACGCGTTTATTTTCAACGTAGCGGCGGGTAGCCAGGCGGCTGTCACGCTGGTCCAGGTAGTAGCCCGTTTTGTGGCCGTGTTGAATGTCCACCAGCAGCTTCATACCGTGTTCTTCAATCGGCAGCAGGGCAGGCGGCAGCTCGCCGGTAACGGGCCCCTGGGTCAGCTCCATACCTTCTTTTTTACGTACAGCGACGTCGCTGCGGTCGTAAATTGCGCACTCCGGATAGAGCGTTTGCAGGGCGCTAATTAATGCCGCGCGCTGATACTCTGCGCCAGCACTCAGCAGTTGCAGCACCAGAAAATTGCCGAAGCGGTCGATAGTAATGCCAGGCAGGCCATCAGATTCGCCAGCGATTAAACGATAGCTGTCGAGGCCATCTTTTTTCGCCAGCCAGTCGCGCCACTTTTGCGCTTGTTGTAAACGGCGAGTAAAAAAGGCAATGTCGATGGATTCTGACGGGTCAAACGTCCAGACGCGCGCACGGATTTGCGATGCTGGCGAATAAGCGCCGCGTGCTAACCATTTTCCCTGATGATCAACAATATCGATGGTTTCTCCGAGGCTGGCTTTACCTTCCATCCGGGCAACGGCGCCGGAAAAGACCCACGGATGGCGACGAAGTAATGATTTTTCGCGCCCTTTGGCTAACACTAAACGTACACTCATAATTAACTATTCTGTCGATGCAAAGAAATGGGCGCCATTGTCCGGAGTTTTCCATGGATTTGCAACGCGTCCATTAAGGATAAGGGGAGCAGTCATGTCGAAAGTCAGCATAATTGCCTGGGTATACGGCCGGGTTCAGGGGGTAGGGTTTCGCTATACCACCCAGTACGAAGCGAAAAAACTGGGATTAACTGGTTACGCCAAAAATCTTGACGATGGCAGCGTGGAAGTCGTTGCCTGCGGTGAAGAAGGGCAGGTGGAAAAATTAATGCAGTGGTTAAAAAGCGGCGGCCCGCGTTCAGCGCGTGTGGAACGGGTGCTTAGCGAGCCGCATCATCCCTCGGGGGAATTAACCGATTTTCGTATTCGTTAAATGCATTTCACCGGTTTAGGCAGGCCAGCAATTTTGGTGGCTTGCTTTGCCGGGCCTTTCGGGAACAGTCGGTACAGATAGCGGCTATTGCCTTTCTCTTCACCAAATTTATTCGCCATCGCTTTAACCAGCATACGAATTGCCGGAGAGGTATTAAATTCCAGGTAGAAGTCACGCACAAAACGCACCACCTCCCAGTGTTCTGGCGACAGTGTAATACCTTCGTTCTCTGCAATGACCACCGCCAGTGGTTCGCTCCACTGGCTACTCTCTTTGAGATAGCCTTCGGTATCGGTTTCTATCTCTTTACCTTCGAAGATCAGCATAATTATTTACTACCTTAGTCAGACTGGCGGCAGTGTAACAAAAAACAAAGCCCCGCATAAAGCGAGGCTCAGAAAGAGATAGCGGGCGAGATTAATCGCGGCTGGCGAAGCCCAGAATGCTCAACAGGCTAACGAAGATGTTATACAGCGACACATACAGGCTCACAGTGGCACGAATGTAGTTCGTTTCACCGCCGTGGATGATGTTGCTGGTTTCAAACAGAATTGCGCCAGAGGAGATCAGAATGAACACCGCGCTGATCGCCAGATGCAGAGCAGGCAGTTGCAGGAAGATATTCGCTACCATCCCGATCAGGACAACAACAATACCCGCCATCAGCATACCGCCGAGGAACGACATATCTTTGCGAGTGGTCAGCACATACGCAGAGCAGCAGAAGAACACTAATGCCGTACCGCCCAACGCCATGGCAATTACGTCACCCATTCCGGCTGACAGATAGGTGTTCAGAATTGGCCCGAGGATATAACCCAGAAAACCGGTAAACGCGAACGCGGAGATAATCCCGGTCGGCTTATTCGCCGTTTTATAGGTCAGGAACATCAAACCATACATACCCACCAGCGTCAGAATCAGCCCCGGAGATGGCAGCATCAGAACCGTACTGGCCGTCGCGGTAATCGCCGAAAAGGCCAGTGTCAGGCTCAGGAGAAAATAGGTATTACGCAGCACCTTATGGGTGCTAAGCAGCGATGTACGGTCATGTGAAGAACTAACAATACGATCCATTGAGTCACTCTCTATGACAGGTGTAATTAATGAAGCAGCATAATGATAATGCCGAAAGCTACCCAGAGGTTTTACCCATCTTTACGCATTTGATCTGGAACAGGTTTAGCAGAGGATGGTTAAGCCACTGAGTGTGGTATAGCATTTTGACAGGCAAAAGAAAAAGGGGTTAGCATTTAGCTAACCCCTTATCTTATTTGGCGGAAGCGCAGAGATTCGAACTCTGGAACCCTTTCGGGTCGCCGGTTTTCAAGACCGAAGAAAAACAAAGGAAAATCAATATAATACGGAAAAGTGATTAAAAGATAATCAACTTTAACCTCTAGAAAAATCAGGCTATTAGGTGGTTTTCTGAGTTTTTATACCAAGTATTTTTGCGAAAAGATTTTCTGAATTGTCTATTTACTAACCACAAGTGGCAAGTCCAGTGTTGGTGTGACTTTTGTTTTTCGATCATAAATCAACACCTGATTTTCTGTTTTATGCCCACTGAAAATTTGTTTGTCGCGACTGCTGCCTTCGTAATCTGAAATCCCTTTGGCTTTTATGTCATGGAAGTTGCACCCAAACGGAACACCGGCTTTTTGCTCCGCTGCGCGTTTAGCCTGATTCCACCAGTTGTTCAGCGTTTTGGCTATAACTTTCCCACCTTTGGTTGTATTGATCACATACTCGCATGTGCCGGAAGTTACATTTCGGGCTAACTGGATCGCGGTACGTAATCGCGGAGACCATTCCTTAATTTGTTTAGCACCAGTCTTGTTTTGCTCAATGTAAATTCCTTTATCCATAATATCCTGCCATTTTAGCTCGAGCACATCACCGAGCCTTGCCGCACAAAGATAGGATATCTCCATTGCAATACGTAACTGCGGAATTGCTTCCGCATATATCGCAGCATATTGTTCATCAGTGATGTAAACAGTACGAGCTTTAAGCGTGAATTTTCTGACTCCTTTGCATGGATTATTTTTCACATACCCACGCTCATACCCCCATCCGTATACGCGACTCAGACTTGCCAGTTCATGGTTTGCCTGGGTTTTGCTCTCTAGTCCTCGTTTATCCATGAAAATTCTTACCTGTTCAATTTTTACATTATCAGCAAGCACTTTACCGAATACCGCCAGCAACGCTCTTTGATGTTGCCGATAATCTTTTTGGGTTCGGGGGGCCAGTTCTGTAAATGCAGGGGAGTCCATAAACATGTGCCATAATTTAGCGACGGTCATTATGTTGTGGAGTTTTGCTTTTTCCAGTTCATAATTTTGCCAGACTTTAGCTACGCTGGTTTCCCGCACTCTTCCGAGCCCTATAGTTCTTGTGCTTCCTTCGGGTTTCCATACATAACTGTAACCATTCGACCTGACACGTGGTGGCAGTGCATTATCTTTTTTGTTTTTTCTTGGTCTTCCCATTGTTCAGCGCCTCAAAATCGGGTTCAGCAGAAACCAGTTCAGATACTTTCGGCATCGCGGTCGTTCCACGTGGAACATCACTGCGAAGAACTATTGGTTCGTTTTTAGGACCGGTTACAAATGGGATGCCGTGCAACCTTAACTGGTGTTGCTGTTTTGTGTATCGTTCGTATCTCGTAAGCTCTCTAATCTCTGCTGGCGATAGAGTTAATTCGTACATGTGGTCACGTGCCTTACAGCATGACCGCCGCCACTATAGCTGGTGGACGGCGATCAGGGTTGAACATTAAAAATCAGTCTGATTAGGGATCAGTTTTTGCCAGATTGCTGAAACGTATTTCGCCTGGTGGCGGGCGTCATCCAGTGCATTGTGGGGTACACCCTCGAACGGAATAGCCGCTCTGGCATCAAATTCCAGGGCTTTTCCCAGCTCAACGATTGTGCGCACATCGCGATCGTTGTAGTAACGCCACGGACAGGGGATCCCCTGTCGTTCATGTGAACGGCGTAAAATCACGTTGTCGAAGTTAGCCCCATTTCCCCAGACCCGAACAAAAAATTCACCGGAGTTTTCGTCTATAAATTCACGCAACTGCAGCAGTGCATCATCCAACGGGATTTCATCGACCAGAATGGCGGATTGCGCTTCGCGTGATTGTTTCAGCCACCATTTTATGGCGTCCCGATCAATGATTCCGCCTGCAGTTTCCAGATCAATAGTCTTAATAAATTCCGGCCCCATATCTCCGGTCTGCGGATCGAAAAATATTGCACCTATTGAGATAATCGGGGCATCAGGATTTTTTCCCATCGTTTCAAGGTCGATCATCAGATGGTGCCACACCCTGCTGGTGGATGTGGTTTCATGATGACCGTTCACCTTAACTAAGGGATCAGTCGCCTCGCCAGTTTCATTATCGCTGACGTGGTCCTGATCGCCGCCAGTGTTCTCCTTGTGCGGATGTTCAGTGCCTTCCATTTCCTCTGGAGCTTCTTCCCGAGATTCATCCTGATTTTCTCCATCGAATGTTTCCTGGTATGTTGCGTCGCCCATCACTGCACCACAATCAGGGCAGTTGCCACTGCCTGTCTGCCCGCAGGCGGTGCAAACTTTTTCCACTTCTTGTTGCACTACTGGTTCAGGCTGTTTCGTTTCTGGCTCGTTTTGTAACGCATTTTGGCTGTTTTGTTCCGCTTTCTGGTCGTTTTGTTCCGTTTCTGTTTCTTGCAGGTTCTGGTTCACAGAATCGCGAGTCTGGATCCCCTTAACCCATTTTGGATCATTCGGGTCGCTAATCCCGTCAACAAATTCACCACGTGATACAGCAAGCAACTTATCGGCGTCAGTCTGCTTGATATTGGCTGCCTGCATAATTTGGTTTACTTCGTCAGCGGTAACTTTTACCAGTTCCGGTTGTGCGATCGTGTCAGATGCACCAGTATTTTGTTGTGAACCTGAGTATGTGCCGTTTTTGCGGGCAAAATATTCTTCTTTCGTGATTTCAGTAGCCCCGGCAGCCAGCGCCTTATCCAGACCTGAAAGTTTGTTTGCACGACCGTATTTTTCGCCATCCTTATCGGTGAATAGGAAGTAGAACGGCCCCTCACGCTCTACAGATGGTTCTGCTTCCACTTCGCATTCGGTTTTTTCGTTGTCCGGCATTGCCGTTTCCACTGCATTAGTTTCTGGTACTGGCGACGGGAGAGTATTAGTTGTGCTCTGATTTGTACCTTCATCTTCAAACACGCCCTTTGTAGTCAGGTATTCAGTGATGTATTTGTTCAGTGCCACGGGATCCTTGTGAATGTCGATCGGACGCTCACGGACAAGGCCAAAAATAGTCTGACGGTCATAGCGAATGGCATCAGGCTGTTTGCGCATTGATGCGGAAATACGCTTCCAGTCTTCGCGATCGTTCTCGATAACTTCATTTTTTGCCCAGCGATGGATGCTGCCGTCAATGTTTCCGGCATCAATGTCACCAGGCCACAGAGCGTAGGCCAGCTCATCATCCAGTGTTTTCCATGTCTGCTTGTATTCGCGACGAATGACAGCAGTGACAGGGGGGATTTTTTCTGCTGAGTTTTCAGTGTGCTGTCGGTTGACTCTGGCGCGGGCGAGATCAACAACAGAAGTATATTTCCCGGTTTCTTTTCGTTCGGCTTCGCGACGTTTTTTCCAGGCGCGTAATTCAGTCTGGATCTCAGGCCATTTTGCCCCCGGCTTACATTTATGTTTAACCCACCCGATGGCGAACAGCTTAAGCTCCGGATACATGATGTTAACTTCAGGCATTTTCATTAATGCTTCAACGATATGCCCGTCGAATGTTGCCATGTCTTCCTGCAGTAACTCCTGTGCGCTAATCACCATATCAACGGTGATGTTTTCACATGTACCGAACTTAACCAGGACCGCGTTCTGTACTTCAAGGGACAGTTTGTCAAAATTGACGTTCATCGGATCGGATTCTGGTTCGACCAGGACAAAAGAAGCTGAGTTTTCATCCCAGCGATTTTCCTGCATATATTCGGTATCCCAGGAATCGAGGGCAGGGCGTGGCATGCCGGGCTTATCCTCACAGACAATAATTTTATAAGCGCAGTCCTGAGCTGCCGGATATTGCTCCAGGAATAACCAGCCAAATTTAGCTCTTGCGCGGCGTTCGTCGCCGGCTTCAATGGCAGTGGCTACAGCAACAGCACCTTCTTCCTTTATTGCCTGTTCGTCCGGCATGGCGGCGCAAATAAAGACTTTACTCATTTTGTTTTAACCTCATTGCAGATTTAAGGATGAACAAATCCCTGCCATTGCTGGCATATAAAAATGGAACCGGATATTTACTGCAGGTCTGTTTTAAAGCCCTGCCGGGATTTCGCTATTATCTGTGTGAATAACTTTATCGACCGGATAACAGTTACCGGGAATTTTCTGTTCGTCTGCGGCGGTCGTGCATTCTTTCATTGAGCCGTATACGCCTGTGACCAGGTCAACAGGCTCTCCGGTATTAAGGAAAACTGTCAGAACAAGTGCAAATGCAGTATTCATTGCAAGCATCCTTTTTTCATCAGGTTTAAGCGAGCCATCTTTGAAGCAATGCATACTTTATTTAATAAATCCGGCATGCGCTTTATCTGATTAATGGCATCCTCAATAAAAGTTTTATCACCAGTTATAACGCCAATTTCAAAACGGGTTTCAGGCGTAGTGGAATTGAGTAATAACGTTTCCATTATCGCGTCCTCAACAATGAATTTTGTGATGCGGTGCCTGGTGCCTCCAGGTGACGTTAACCAGTTAACAATTAACGCCGGAGTATTTCACCCATAAGGTCGCTTGTTTTAACTGTTCCGCGTGCGCTTAGCCGCATTCACCGCATCACAAAATTCACTTTAAAAAGGGCGGGTATCACAAGGGAAAACAAAAAACGGATACCCGCCAAAAGGTAATCAACATGGGTTGTTGTAGCTGATTGCCACAACCGGAAGCGCACGGACGAAGATGCCGGCGGCACGCAACAGAGGGAGAAATAACTTCGCCGTGCGCTTTCGTGTTGTGCCCTGACTTTTCAGGGATATATCCTTTCAGTAAACTGTCAGTGCCGGATTCTTATCCGTGTCCGGCGCACGACAACACGCTGTCACGTGTGGTCTCCATTCTCAACCAGTAACCTCAATGGAGGATAAAATGCCAAACAAACCAATACATCCGCTTATTGAAAAACAGATTGAATGTCTGGTTAATCAACTCAGGCAATCAGGGTTATTAAAAACTCATTCAGAGCTAGGGCTCACAGAATCGGCATTCGACGATAAATTAAACAATGCGCTTTATAATGGCATCATTGATTACAATCGTGGTGCTGGTCGCCGTGGCCCTGCTGGTACAGCTTTGTAATTACCAGTTAATCCAGAGCGGATAGTGTTCAGCATAAATATAGCTATACACATCCAGGTTGTATTTGCGGTCTGTCCTTAGCAGGTCGCAAATACAGGCCGCAGCTTCCAGGGCAGCAGCTTTGTTGCTGAATAACCATGTAGCAACATTCCAGCGATTATCTGTATCCCACTCTTTTGCGAGAGTTGACACCACGAAGGAGCCGTTGGTGTTGCCATCAAATACTTCCGTTTCCAGATTTTTAAGTAATGCCTGGTGAATTCTTGCCAGGTATTCAGTCGGAATTTCGCCACGAATTCTGATAAGGTTGTCATAAACAAACATATTCCCCGTATATGGCGATTTTTCTTTCCTGCATTTTAAGCCAGCATCACGGGTAAACTGGTCAATTTCTTCTTCGGTTTGTTTCGTATTGATGTTTTGCGTTATCGTTTCTGCAATGGGCTTTGCTTTATTTTCTACACAATGATTGTTTGTGAACGAATCTGAATACAGTCCGGTAAAAGAATTGCGGACATGATTTGATAAATTTCTGATGAACACTTTATCTACTAATATCATTGGGTTCCGCGCCAGTTGCGAGCGAATCACATCAGCGGCCATTTCCTGTATTGATATTGGTAAATCTTTAAATTCCATCTTTAACCCCGTTAGTCGATAGATTTTGTCGAACTGGAAAGCGCCTGTTTAAACTCACTGAAGCTGAGAGTTTCTTCGCCTTCGGCAAGGCCTTCGAAGTATTCTTCGTAAGCCTTTTCCATGATTGCGTCGAAATCCATATCACTCACCTGAGTTTCTTTCCAGCCAGCGACGTGCGCCAGCTTCGGTTTTAAACGTTTTGCTTTTGGTATACGTCATCGCGGTGAACGTACCGTCCTGGTTGGGGAACACGCCGCATACCAGAGATTCGTTGTTGCCAAGATCGATAGTATCCATGTTGACCTCATTTCCCCTTAACGCCGGGGTAGCGGAACAAAAACCTGCTGCATAGTTAAAGTTGAACCCTGCCGTCATGTTCTTACGCCTCGGGCTGGCTACTTACCCCCTGACCACTGCCTGGTAACTCGAAGTATTGCCCTGCGTTCTGTGGGGCGGGGTGGGTTGGTATGCAATAAATCTAAAAGTATTTAGTTTTATAGTCAAGGGGAATCTAAATTAATTTAAAAAAAGGTCGGCATAACCGACCTTAAGTTCAAGGACATGGCAGTGTTATAGGTTGAACTGTACACCTTTTGCTACGGCAACAATTTTACACTCTGGCGTAAGCAAGGATGATTGATAGCGCGGATTGAGAGGGCTTAAATACACAAGTTTTCCATCAATAACTAATTTTTTTATAGTCATAGACGGTTCATTTGTAAGTGGATCTGGAACTATTACAGCGACAATACTGCCATTTTTATAACTTTCTCCTGGTCTTAGGATCACAGTGGCACCAACCGGGATACTCGGCGACCCTGAGGGGTTATGCATAGTGTCATCAGGCATTGAAACGGCAAAATCACCTTCCACTACATCAAAGAATGTGGTGATCCTATCGACATTTCCCATTGTTTTCTCTCCTTCTAAGATTAGGAAAGAAATCGCGTCACCCCACGAAAAGTAGGGGATCTTGGTGCCTGGATTGCTCTGCACAAAAGATAGTTCAGGAGACGATACTCCATACAGGAGATAGGACTCAGTAGTTCCTAATGCTTGGGCTAACTTACTTAGAGCTTTGCTGCCGGGTTCGTTTAGATCTTTCTCCCAGTACCCTATAGTAACCCCAGTCACGCCTGAAAGCTTACCCAGTTCTACCTGGGTGAGTCCCTTATCTTTTCTGAGTTTCTTAAGCCTGATGCCAAGGCTTTCCATCATTTTCTCCCGCGAGTTGAATATAAATTATTTTAGATTGCATTGACCTAAAAAAAATTATCCTGTAATCTAAAAATACTTAGATTTTAGGAGAGTGAAATGCGAGTTGATGAACTTGTTCAGTTTTTTGGCTCTGTTCAGAGGGTCGCTGATTTTTATGGGATAACCCGCGAAGCTATTTACATGTGGCGTAAGCGCCCCGGTGAAATAGTTCCGAAAGGGAGAGCTGCGGAAGCTGCTGCATACTCCAAGGGAAAATTATCTTTGAACCCAGAACTTTACAAAAAGAATGATACCACCCGGGACGAAAGGAAGAGTGATTCATGAAAATCAAGCATGAACACATCCGCATGGCGATGAAAGCCTGGGCGCATCCGGATGGCGAGAAAGTACCAACTGCGAAGATTACCAAAGCATATTTTGAACTGGGAATGACGTTTCCGGAGCTGTACGACGATTCACATCCGGAAGGCCTGGCTCGTAATACCCAGAAAATTTTCCGCTGGGTGGAGAAAGACACCCCTGATGCGGTTAAAAAAATTCAGGCGCTTTTACCAGCGATCGAAAAGGCAATGCCACCTCTGCTGGTGGCCCGAATGCGCAGCCACAGTTCAGCCTATTTTCGGGAGCTGGTGGAGACGCGGGAACGACTGGTGAGAGACGCTGATGATTTTGTCGCAGTGGCAATCACTGGTTTCAATCAGATGAATCGTGGTGGTCCGGCGGGAAATGCCGTGGTGATGCACTAAAAGCACGGTGTTCGGAGTTTTATATGAGCAGCAAGCTTCATGGTCTTGTCTGGGAAGGGTGTGCCTTCACCGGCATGATCTTATCCCGGGTAGCAGTAATGGCTCGCCTTGCAGACTACAGCAATGACGAAGGTGTGTCATGGCCTGCAGTGGAGACTATTCGTCGTCAGATTGGGGCAAAGAGTGAATCAACGGTTAAAGCTGCGATAGCGGAACTGGAAAAGAACGGCTGGCTGACGAAGGAGGAACGTAAGGTCGGTGGGCGTAATGTAAGCAATATTTACCGCCTTAATGTGGAAAAACTTGAAGCAGCAGCGGCGGCGGCGCGTGAGGCATATAAACCGAAAAGAAAAATTAACCCGGTAAAAAATGACCCGTCAAATATTGACCCCTCAACGGTTGACCCGTCAAATTTTGATGGATCAACAGTTGATAAAAAACAGCCGGTTAGGGGGGCGATGGTTGGCCCCGATCCGTCAGTATTAAAACCTGATCCGTCAGATAAAAGATCTTCTTGTCCGGACGCTTCGCAACCGGACCCGCAGACGGCTGAACAGGATTTTTTAACCCGACACCCTGACGCTGTTGTGTTCAGTGCGAAAAAACGCCAGTGGGGCAGCCAGGAAGATTTGGCGTGTGCGCAGTGGATCTGGGGGCGAATCGTGAGTCTTTACGAGCAGGCCGCCAGCGATGATGGCGAGCTCATGCGACCGAAAGAACCCAACTGGGCTGCATGGGCCAATGATGTGCGCACAATGCGGATGCTGGATGGCAGAACTCACAGACAAATTTGTGAAATGTTTGGTCGGGTACAGCGGGATCCATTCTGGGTAAAAAACATCATGAGCCCGTCAAAGCTCCGCGAAAAATGGGACGAACTGGTCATTCGCCTGGGGCGTTCGCCTGTACAGCGTTGTGTGAATCACATTTCTGAACCGGATACCGAAATTCCGCAGGGCTTCAGGGGGTGAGTGTTTATTTCAGATCATGAGGTAATTTTCAGGAGGGTTTGTGGCAAAAGTATTTACACAAGAAGAGCGGGAAAAAATTAAGGGGCAGGTTGTTGAACTCGTGCGCCAGAGCGGGCGCGAGACGCTACGACAACTGGAAGCTAAGACGGGTGCGACAAGATATCTGATGAGTGTTCTCGCCAGAGAGCTGGTTGCCAGTGGCGATGTATACAATTCTGGCTACGGATTATTTCCGTCTGAACAGGCTCGTAAGGACTGGATAAAGGCCCGCAAAAAGATGTCGAAAGCAGCAGTGAAAAAAAAGAGCGACCCGGACCTGGTTTATTCATTACCAGACGGAGAAATACGCCGCTACGACAGGCGTCTGAACATAATCTGTCGCGAGTGTCGGAAAAGCGAAGCTATGCAGCGTGTACTGGCGTTCTATCAGGGTAATTTTCAGGAGGTGCTTTTGTGAGCAAAATTAACTATCAGGCACTGCGTGATGCGGCACAGAACGCGAGAGATTTAGGTGGGATTAAGAATTACAAGCGAGGTGAGCAAGCTGTTGCCGAATTTGAGTCCTTGATAACGCCACACCTTGTGCTTGCGTTACTGGATGAGCTGGAAATTAAAAGCAAACGAATTAACGAGTTAATCAAGGGCGGTGAAAACGCCAAATACGTGACGGAAATTTTCCGACTTGAGAAAGAACGCATGGCTCTGGCGGCGGAGAATGCTGGGCTGAAGGCGATATGTGATGACCGTCGCAGGTTCATCATGAATGCGGTGCAACTTGGGCATATCAAAGCGCCAGCAATGAAAACAAAATCGGGGCTTGAAACAATTCGTATTGCTATATCACCACAAAAGCCCACTCCGGCCACCGATGTTTTTCTGGCTGAAGTACGGGCGTGGGCGTTTAACGACCTTTGCGCGGCGTTTGTCAGGCACGCAAAAGTTGCAGGGCTGGATGATGCCGATACCGTAACGCTTAATGAAGCAACGGATGCGCTGCTGCATTGTGTGGAACAGCTTCGCGCTCCAGAATAATTAAATTTAGTACTGTAAATAAAATTTAATCCTTAACCGGAGGGATTCCTGCAACCTCAATACATCAGGAGTCCGTCCGAAAGGGCGGTAATGAAAAATGACAGAATTAACCAAAGAGCAATTAATCGAAGAAGCCAAATTAAAAATAGCGATTGCGAAATGCCACCCCAATTCAGGGATGGCGCGGGTAGAGGGCGAGTTATTCAAAATTGCACTGACATCGCTGGAAGTAGAACCGATAGCGTGGGAATGCGGCGAAAACATAATCCTGTTTAATCCTGACACAGTTGAAGCATATGCAAAACGTGCGGAGATATCACCTAAACCACTATTCGCCGCCCCGCCAGTGCTGCCTGATAGACCGGTAGTATCGCTGGAAGCAGAGCCAGTTGTAGTAAACGACGACATGGCTTACGCATTTCACCATGCGCTTTCTGACTCATCGCTTGGCTCTGATGAAATCGAAGAAATTAAAACCGGGTTGCGTGCTGCCTTTGCCAATGCCACCGTCCAGCCAGCACTGATAGTGCCGGATGAAATCGAGCCAGACGATAGCAATACGTTTGATTATGTTGATGGCTGGAATGCCTGCCGCGAGGCCATGCTTCAGGATAATAGGGGGAAGTAATGCTGATGTCGCCTTATCTGGTCTGGTTTCATGGGGCAGCCTTAACAGTTATGCCGCATGTCATGATGGCTGACAATATTATTCCGGCACCAAAGCGCCATACCGGTATTGCAGCGGCACGCCGTGCAGCAAAGAAACGCAGGAGAGCAAAGCGATGAAAAACCGTAAAGCAAAACTGCTTACAGCAAAGCCCGGGCAGCTTATCCGCATCTCAAATCGACTTGTTGTTCGTTATGCGCCTTCTGGCCTTGCCAGGTGGTTACCAACGCATTTTTACGGTGTCAGGCGACGTAGAAGTGCGGCACAAAACCGCTGGAGAAATCACGGTTCTAGGCAAATTAAATGGGAGTGATATGACTACACTATTCAGGAAAAATTATCCGCGAAAGAGCAGAGCAACAGAATTCCTGTTTCTCATTCTGTTTATCGTGTTGATGATACCGATATCCCCGTTAATTCTGGTATGGGGAATCGGGAAAATAATTGAGCCAGTTATTGAATTGTATAACGACGTGGTATGGGCGTCGTTCAACGCACTACACAATAAAATTAATCCGTATAAGGAAAACTGATATGACCACTATTACGAGAGAAAGCGCGGAGATTAAATCATTCATCACTGGCTTCCTGAGCGACGCGGCGCACGATAACCAATCGTCAAACAGTCTGCTTGCTAATGTGTTTCGTATCGCACTGGCATCGCTGGAAGCAGAGCCGGTGGCGTGGAAGGCAACCTTCACGCAAATTGACAATGAATATAATACGTTCACTGCTCTGTATTCTGACAAAGCAGAAGTCGAACGGTGGGTGCGACTGCATGAAATAGGTGACTTTCGGGCAGAAATAACACCGCTTTATACAGCCCAACCAGCGCCGGTAGCTCCAGATGGTTGGATAAGCTGTAGTGATGCAGTTCCTGCGGAATACTGCGATGTGATTCTTCGCGATGATCTCGGGAATGTATTCCCCGGTTCCTGGGATAAGGTTTTTTGCCCCATTCGTGGCGGGAATAAGATGGCTTTTGTGGACAAAGACGGCATCGAAGTAGAGAGCTCAACTCACTGGATGCCGCTACCGGAACCACCGCAGGAGGTGAATCGATGACCTGGCCTGAAGCATTCACAACGGTAGGAATTGCAATGGCGGTGGCGCTGGTGGTGTATTCGATTTGCCGCTGGGGTTGACGTAATTACTAATCCGGGGCTATATTTCCGACGCGCCAGCAAAATCTGGCGTCGGGATTAGCACCCCGGATGTTTACGGAGCGATATGAGACGCGCCCGCGTCTTTTTTCATATCGTTTGCACAGTCACATTCGCGATTTATGGCGGGCTGTGTGGGGGAGCCGAAAGGCTCGCCGGTTTCCGTACCCGGTAGTGCTAACCCCGCACAGTTCGCCACCACGATGATTAGCACCTGACGGTGGCGATAATGTCCAAATGTACGGAGTAATCGTTATGACCACTCAGATTTCTGTCGAAACTCTTTCCCCAATTACACACAACCAAATTCCCGTTATCACTACCGAGTTACTGGCACAGCTTTACTGTACCGAGATCAACAACATCAAAGTAAATTACACCCGTAATTCCGAGCGTTTTGTTGAGGGTAAACACTTTTTCAAGATTGTTGGTGATGAGTTGAAAAATTTGCGGGTTACTTTAAGTAACTCACAAACGCCTGTTTCCCCCAAAACCCGCTCCCTCATCCTCTGGACAGAACGCGGAGCAGCCCGCCACGCAAAAATGCTGGAAACCGAGCAGGCGTGGGAAGTGTTCGAAAAACTGGAAGACTGTTATTTCAGTCAGAAACGCCCGGAAGAAAAAGCACCGGATTTTATGCCACGCCGCTTTCTTCTCACTCTGGTCAATAACCAGTGGTATGTTGAGCCTGTGTCTGCTGATGCGTTTGTGGCAACGCCGGACTCACTGGTGGCCAGGCTTCAGGCCGAGAGATATCTGTTCGATCAGCAGAGCATAAAGGAGATCATCCAGACCTGCCTGAAGATGATTTAAAAATTCATTCCGATATGGGAATCCCCATATCGGGAGAATATTACCACCGGGGATAAAATGATTTGCGGTGAAAGGGAAGTTAAGTAGAATTGCTGCGGGTGCTTGAGGCTATCTGCCTCGGGCATGAATACCAACGGCAGATAGAGAAAAGCCCCAGTTAACATTACGCGTCCTGCAAGACGCTTAACATTAATCTGAGGCCATATCTATGCGACACATAGAGATTAGCCTCTTACGGACCGAAAGGTCAAGGAGAAGCAGGCTATGAAGCAGCAAAAGGCGATGTTAATCGCCCTGATCGTCATCTGTTTAACCGTCATAGTGACGGCACTGGTAACGAGGAAAGACCTCTGCGAGGTACGAATCCGAACCGGCCAGACGGAGGTCGCTGTCTTCACAGCTTACGAACCTGAGGAGTAAGAGTGACCAGGCGAGGGAGAAATCCCTCGCCGCCTCTGACGTGTCAGGCATTCTCAAAGCACCCGCACTTAACCCGCTTCGGCGGGTTTTGTTTTTTTCTGGCATTCTGGTTTACAATCCACTCGTCAGCCTGAACAACTGACACCTGCTGCGCCAGCAGAGAAAACCGATGGCGCAAAATTCCAGACCACACAATTCTGATAATTCAGCCGTCTTTGCCAGCAGGCACGGGCGGCGTTCCCGCACATTCAAATCTGACTGGTTCCAGCACGACCCATGCACTGAAGAACAAGCCGAATGGCTAATTCAGAACTACCGCAGACGTGGGTATGAGTTTCAGAAAGACCTCAGTCTTGACTTCCGACACTGGATAATCTCAGTCAGGCTGCCGTACTCCGAGCGCCCACCGCGTCCATCCCGCACATTCCAGCAACGGATCTGGAGGTAATGTGAGAGCATTACTGACACCTGAAATTGCCCCGCGTATGGGGATCGTACTGTTCAGGCCAGGTTCAGAGCTGATGCCATTGTTTATGCAGGGGCGTGTCTTGCTGGAGCCTGAGCCGGAACGTTATTCATCTTTTGCCAGTGGTGTCGTTCCGGCGGCATCGCAACCGCTGGCGGATGATCCTGTCGTTCGGGCCGTATTCCGCAATGAGGCAGTGATCCGTCGTGCAGGTGGCGTGGAATGCCTTGAAAGCTGGTTACTTCGTGAAAAAGGCTGTCAGTGGCCTCATTCTGACTGGCACAGCGAGAACATGACCACAATGCGTCACGCGCCGGGAGCAATCCGTTTGTGCTGGCACTGCGATAATCAACTGCGCGATCAGTTCACAGAACGGTTGGAATCAATGGCAACGGATAACTGCGTCCGTTGGGTGTTGTCTGTTGTCCGTCGGGATCTCGGTTTTGATGAAAGTCACGTTGTGACAATGCCGGAACTGTGTTGGTGGCTGGTTCGTAATGACCTGGCGGATGCCTTACCTGAAAGCGCAGCCCGTAGGGCTCTGAGATTACCGAAGCCTGCTGTGCAGTCTGTCACTCGGGAAAGTGACCTCGTACCTTCAGTTCCGGCCACCAGCATCATCCAGGATAAAGCGAAAAAGGTGCTGGCGCTGAAAGTGGATCCGGAATCGCCGGAGTCTTTTATGTTACGCCCCAAACGTCGCCGCTGGGTTAACGAAAAGTACACGCGCTGGGTTAAGACACAGCCGTGTGCATGTTGTGGTAAGCCAGCCGACGATCCCCATCACCTGATTGGTCACGGTCAGGGAGGGATGGGGACAAAAGCCCACGATATTTTCACGCTACCGCTGTGCCGGGAGCATCACAACGAACTTCATGCTGATCCGCTGGCATTTGAAGAAAAGCATGGTTCCCAGATTGATTTAATTTTTCGTTTTCTTGATCACGCCTTTGCAACCGGCGTGCTTGGGTAAAAGAGGTTACTGATGCGTATAGAGTTTGTTTTGCCTTACCCGCCGACGGTGAACACCTACTGGCGACGTCGTGGCAGCATATATTTTGTATCAAAAGCCGGTGAGCGTTATCGCCGTGATGTGGCGCTTATTGTTCGTCAGCAGCGGCTGAAATTAAACCTGTCCGGAAGGCTGGCGATAAAGATTATTGCAGAGCCACCGGATAAGCGCCGTCGTGACCTGGACAATATTCTGAAAGCTCCACTGGATGCGCTGACGCATGCCGGACTACTCATAGACGACGAGCAGTTTGATGAAATCAATATTGTGCGCGGTCAGCTCGTTCCTGGTGGGCGGCTGGGGATAAAAATCACAGAACTGGAGTGCGCATGAATAACCAGTATTTACAGTTTGTTCGTGAGCAACTCATGATTGCCACCGCCGATTTGAGTGGAGCAACAAAAGGACAGCTTGAGGCCTGGCAGGAGAATGCCATGCTTGAAACAGGGCGTTACAGGCGTAAAAAAATCCGGTACCGCGATGAAGTGACCGGAAAAATGATAACGCGGGATAATCCACCAATCCCGGGAAAACAATCGCTTGCGAAAGGTTCGTCAATTCCTCTGGTAAGTCAGGTTGAGTTTTCGACATCATCATGGCGACGGGCAGTTCTGTCTCTTGAAGAACATCATAAAGCCTGGTTGTTGTGGTGTTACAGCGGCAGCATTTGCTGGGAACACCAGATCGCGATAACGCAGTGGGTGTGGAATGAATTTAACGCACAATCCGGTACCAGAAAAATTGCAGGGAAAACGCTGGAGCGCCTGAAAAAATTAATCTGGCTGGCGGCACAGGATGTCAGAGGATGGATTACCGGGCGTGAGGTCTACCAGCGACAGGAACTTGCCAGGCTGTGTGGAATTAAACCTGACAACTGGAGCCATAATTATGCGAACTACTGGCGTGAGATGTGCGACATTTTTAAGAATCTTGATACAGAATCCTTGATTTGCACAGTGAAAATGAGAACGCAACAAAAAGCGACCTTTTCGCGACGAGATGTTGCAAAAATCAATTAAATCGCGTACATTTCGTGTAAATTTGATATTTTGCCGATTTTATACGCGATGGCAAAGCAAGCAAAACCCGCCGCCGAGCGGGTTTTTTTATGTCCGCAAAATGGCGTGGAAGAAAAAATTAATCAGATTGTAACTGAGATAAAAAACAATCGTTAAATATGCATTTAATAATTTCTTTATTTCATAAAAAATAAAAACATATACGTATATTTACAAATCTTGATATGATTTTCCATTGAAAAGAGAGCTGGTATTATTAATATCGGTCCCCGGTTCCGAAGGGGATGTAAGCGCGGTCATTTTTATTTCTCTTGAGGAACCAATGCCGACTTAGCTCAGTAGGTAGAGCAACTGACTTGTAATCAGTCGGTCACCAGTTCGATTCCGGTAGTCGGCACCATATGCGGGTATCGTATAATGGCTATTACCTCAGCCTTCCAAGCTGATGATGCGGGTTCGATTCCCGCTACCCGCTCCATAGTAGTAAGGCGAGATTGTGTTATGCACTGACACATTATATATGTGGGGATGGTTTTTGGCCTCTTTATCCACGTCCCGTTCTGTAATGAGTGATACCAATTGCAGTCCAGTGCTATTTTTTTACACCATCGGAATGGTGCATCATCCCGATGTTGTAAACATCGCTAAACGTGACATTGAGATTAATCATATATTAATCAAAATCTGGTAATACATCCTTAACCGCCGAACCAGGCGGTTTTTTTATTTCTTCTCCGGACAAAAAAAGACACGAGCATCCTGGAATACTCGTGGGACAAGGTACTTGGTTAGCAATTTGCGAGAGGGTGAAAAAAATGGCGCGGCTGTCGGATTAAAGCCGCGGGACAAAGTCCATGAAGAATAATAAGTATCAGTCTCCTACAGGAGACGAGTTGATATTACTAAGCTTTAAAAATGGTTTAAATCCTCAGATTAACCTTAATTTCAGGTAAGTCTTATTTCATTTCTTCGCGCCGCGCCCGGCGCACATCAAAAACCACAGAGCCTTTCAGGGGTGAGCTTACGGGATGGTCAGTGTGACTTTCTCTGTGGGCTGGTCACTCCTGGGGCGCAGGCTCACCCACTAAAAGGAAAAGTCACGATGTTTGGTATTTTCAAAAAGAAAACCCGCAAGGCCATTACCGAAGTGAAGAAGATGGAGAACCGCGACGCAGTGGAGGCGACCGTCTGGGGTGCGTATTCCATTGCATACGCTGACGGCACCTGTGACGCGAAAGAAATCGCGGTACTGGAGAAAACCATTGCAGCACTTCCTGCCTTTGCGCCGTTCTCCGGTGAGATTGCACAAATGAGCGCAAATATCCGCGCCCGTTATGAAGCGTCACCGCGTAGCGCGAATGCTCAGGCATTGCGTGAACTGGCTGATGTGGCAGGAACAGACGACGCGGTGAATGTGCTGTGCCTGTGTCTGGATATCGCTGACCAGGATGGAATTGGTCCGGAGGAAGAAGCACAACTCAAGAAAATTGCTCAGGCGCTTCAGCTACCGCTGGAGCAGTACCTGTGAAAAGTGCGCGCCTTGTGCTGGCTGCCATCCTGCTGTTTCTGGTAGTGGCGGTGGATTTCACCGGACGGCTGATGTCGGTGCTGGCAGATGGTGTGCTGGTGGCGATGGTGCTGGTCGTGCTCCGGCCTTTACTGCGCAAATCTGAATAACACCACACAAAAGGCATCTGCGGGTGCCTTTGACGGGGTGTTGTTTTTTACGGGCCGCTGGTGGCCCTTTTTTATTTGCAGGAGAAGTTATGGCAGCAGAACCCTTGTCTGGTGGCGGGGCGGTGGGGCTGACGATAGGTGGAGCCAGTGTATTCGGGATTCTGACCAACACCGATTTCGGCGTGGTTATTGGCGCGTTTGCAGGGGCGCTTTTTGTTGTCACACAGCAAAAGGAAGTGCCTGTCTGGCGGATGTGTATCCACCTGCTGGTTGCTTTCGTGGTTGGCGTACTTGGTGCGGGTGTGGCTGCGTCTTTCATGCAGTGGTTAACGCACTACGACGACAAGCCACTGGACGCTCTGTGTGCGGTTGGTGTTTCAGCCCTGTCAATTAAGGCGCTGACGTTCCTGTATCAGCAGGAGATTACATCGCTGTTCGGTTTTCTGACGAAGCTGCGCGGCGGAGGAGGAGGAAATGGTAAGTGATGTTGCCGGGCAGGTGAATGTATTCGTCTGTGTGGCTGTTGTGCTGGGATTGCTCGTGTTCCGGTGGAGGGATGCGGCCCACAAACCCGTCATGGCCTGGCTGACTTATCTGCTGATGCTGGGATACGCAATTATTCCGCTGCGCTGGCTTTACGGTACCTACATGCAGTCGAGCTGGCTGGTCGTGGTGCTGAATCTTGTTTTCTGCGCACTGATAGTCTGGTCGCGTGGAAACGTATCAAAAATTATTTCATTACGGAGGTGAGTATGCCGGGGAAATTCAGATTCAGTCGTCGTAGCGAAAAAAATCTGGAGGGCGTCAAACCACAGCTGGTTGCCGTTGTTCGCCGTGCGCTGGAACTGACGGATGTTGATTTCGGTATTACGGAAGGTCTGCGCACGAAAGAACGCCAGAAACAGCTGGTTGCTGAAGGAAAAAGCCAGACCATGAACAGCCGCCACCTGACCGGTGATGCGGTGGATGTTGTGGCCTACATTGGCAGCCAGGTGTCATGGGACTGGCCTCTGTACGAGAAAATCGCGCATGCATTTAAGCAGGCTGCCGCAGAGCTGGGAACTGCCATCGAATGGGGTGGGGACTGGCGGACGCTTAAAGACGGCCCACATTTTCAATTGAAACGATAGCTTGCAAAACATACAGGGCCGCCATGAGCGGCTTTTTTATTGCTCAAAAAACGAAAGAACGGAGGTACGTATGTACGCACTGAAAAAAATTACGGTAACTGAAGATGGTCGCCAGGTTGAGGAAGTGCATGTCCTGGGGGATATGTATCGTCTGGAATTTTACCCGCGTAATACCCATCTTGCAGCGCAGGTTGAGTATTGTCGGGACGGGAATATTCCATGCATTTCTGTAGAAAAAACGGATGAGGCTTATATCACTACGCTGAATGGCGATACGGTGCGTTGCATTTGTCGCGGTGACAGCAAAGCCCGGAATGAAATAGCCAGATGTCGCGCCCATACAGATAAATAAAAAGCAAAATACAAGGCTGCAACGAGTGGCCTTGTTTATCTCAGCACTTCGCACGGTGCGCATAAAACAGAGAATCTTTCAGGATGAGCCTTGAGGAAAACCGGTAGTGGTCTGGTTAACCCTCTCTGGCTGGTTATTCCTGTGCGCAAGGTTCATCACTAAAAGGAATAAACCATGAACGAGATGATTTCTGTCGATCATGAAATATCCATGAGCAGTCTGGACTTCCTGAATAACATTATTAATCCAGCTCGTATAGAGGCTGGAGAAGTCCCTCACGAACCGCGTAAGTTTCTTGCAAAAATTGAAGACGAGCTTGAGCTTGATGGAACCGGAAAAAAATTCCGGTTAAACAATAACCAGACAAGAACAGCATATTACGATCTGGACTTCGACCAAATGATGCTCGTTGGCATGAGAGAGTCTAAGGCTGTTCGGCGTTCTGTGCTGGCAAGACTTAAAGCGATGCACGGTATACAAATTCCTCAGACCTTACCTGATGCATTGCGATTTGCGGCAAAATTGGCAGAGCAAAAAGCAGAGCTGGAAAATAAACTGGCAATAGCGGCACCGAAAGCTGAATTTGTTGATAATTATGTTGAGGCATCCGGCCTGATGGGGTTCAGGGAGGTTGCTAAATTGCTCGGTATTAGAGAAACCGATTTCCGGCTGTTTTTGCTGGAGAACGGCATAATGTATCGTCTTGCCGGAAAAATGACGCCTTACTCACATCACCTGGATGCTGGTCGTTTTAGCGTGAAAACCGGAGAAGCAGGCAATGGTCATGCTTTTACACAGGTTAAGTTCACTCCAAAAGGCATTCAGTGGGTTGCTGGCTTGATCGCTGCTTGGAGAGCCACCGCAGCATGAACACGAAACAAACATACTGGAAGTTTTTACTCATATGGATAATTCCATTCTTGTGGGTGCGGCCCAATTGATTACAGCCATTAAGGGATAAACATGTCGGATAAAATGGTAAAGCTGGCACAGATCCTCTGTGTGATAACTGGTCTTTCATTTTCGGTAATGCTGGTGGCTATTTTCATTTCCACAGCCTGGATGGCGTTGAGTTCATCCGGATTGATTGGTGGATAGCGAGATGAAGCGGAAGCACTGGACACACAGAATGCCTCGAGCGGCGGCAAAATGGGCACTGGTAGCGATACCGGTGCCTTTTTTATTGGCGGGATGCGTCAGCCTAGATAAGGCGCGTCAGCTTTTCGATACGGCTTCTCAGGTTTGCCAGCTTATTGATGGCGTTCGGCGGTGCACACAGAATTGATCGCTTGTAAGAGTAGAATATTTTGCTGAAAAATGAAGGGTGCGCCAGCGTCCGGAAAGCATGAAATTCTGTGTTTGTGGCTACTCAATAAAATAAATTCTTTCTGTCGCCGCGAATACTCAAATGTTGATCAGTGCCCGGTGCGGCGACGGGCTTCGATATCAGGAGACGATGATGGAAGCAACAGAAGATGATCGTCATCCTGGTTGTCCGGTATTTGCCTGCATGAAATTACCGGAAGGCGCAGTCGTTACTAAGTAACAGGCATTACAGCAGCCCTTCTGTGAGGGGCTGCGATAATGCAACACAGGAATAAAAACCGGCCAGGGAGAATCCGTTAAAGGTCTGCCGGTGGCGAAAGATAGCCAAGGCGTCAACTTACGCTATTGCTCATGGTGATGCAATGCATCGCCCTAATGAAGTTAATAGATCTCTGATTTATCTCTGCGCGTCGTATCGTCGCCGTATTCCCGCATTAACAGAGACCGCAGCCCGATGGGAAGCTCTTCTGCGCGAGTGTGCAGGAATAATCAAAAACGATGCACACCGGGTTTTTACCGCGCTATTGATTCGCGGGTTTGTCCCTCATGCTCGCCAGTCCTGTGCGAGGTTGGAAGAAACAGGGCATGTATTCAGGAGCGTGCGACCGTGGTCGCACGGTATCTTTGTCAGGAGGTTGTGATGAAAGAGTCGCAGAAATTTAATTCAAAAATGGAACGATTCAGTTCTCCTGAGCGAGAGGCTTACAACATGCATTCATTGAGTGCCTGTTGTAATATCGCCAAACATTAATCAGGTGCACGAGATGTCGGCTAATACTGACCCTGACGAAATGTGGCGCTGCTTTAATCTGAAAGATGGTGCAGACGACCTGTAGTTCGCATCCATTCCTGATTACCCTATTCAAGTTGATGAGACAGAAACATGACAGCTGCTAAAGAGCAGATTGAATATGAGCTAAATGTATTCTTCGCGTCCGCCCTTGGTGATGTGTTTAAAAGTTGCCGACTGGCTGAAAGCGTATTGGATTACCAGATTTCTACTGTTAGTTTTCCAACGGAAAAAAACGCCTGGCTGGAGCTAGGTGAATTACCCGTGATTATCGAGTTGTCTAACGGACGTCGCTTTGAGATTAGTGCGTCTGAATGGTTGCAAATCACACCGCTTTAAATTAAGCCCGCTGCCCACCTTGGCTACAGGCATACGCTTAGTGGCTGGGTCCTTTCCGGCGATCCGGCAGGCTACGGGGCGTCAGGCGCGCGGGTTTTCGCTATTTATGAAAAATTTCCGGTTTAAGGCGTTTCCGTTCTTCTTCGTCGTAACTTAATGTTTTTATTTAAAACACCCCCTGAAAAGAAAGGAAACGACAGGTGCTGAAAACGGGCTTTTTGGCCTCTGTCGTTTCCTTTCTCTGTTTTTGTCCGTGGAATGAACAATGGAAGTCAACAAAAAGCAGCTGGCTGACATTTTCGGCGCGAGTATCCGTACCATTCAGAACTGGCAGGAGCAGGGAATGCCCGTTCTGCGAGGCGGTGGGAAGGGTAATGAGGTGCTTTATGACTCTGCCGCCGTCATAAAATGGTATGCCGAAAGGGATGCTGAAATTGAGAACGAAAAGCTGCGCCGGGAGGTTGAAGAACTGCGACAGGCCAGCGAGACAGATCTCCAGCCAGGGACTATTGAGTACGAACGCCATCGACTTACGCGTGCGCAGGCCGACGCACAGGAGCTGAAAAATGCCAGAGACTCCGCTGAAGTGGTGGAAACTGCATTCTGTACTTTCGTGCTGTCGCGGATCGCAGGTGAAATTGCCAGTATTCTCGACGGGATCCCCCTGTCGGTGCAGCGGCGTTTTCCGGAACTGGAAAACCGACATGTTGATTTCCTGAAACGAGATATCATCAAAGCCATGAACAAAGCATCCGCGCTGGATGAACTGATACCGGGGTTGCTGAGTGAATATATCGAACAGTCAGGTTAACAGGCTGCGGCATTTTGTCCGCGCCGGGCTGCGAGCCCTGTTCAGGCCGGAGCCACAGACCGCCGTTGAATGGGCGGATGCCAATTACTATCTCCCGAAAGAATCCGCATACCAGGAAGGGCGCTGGGAAACACTGCCCTTTCAGCGGGCCATCATGAATGCGATGGGCAGCGACTACATCCGCGAGGTGAATGTGGTGAAGTCTGCCCGTGTTGGTTATTCCAAAATGCTGTTGGGTGTTTATGCCTACTTCATAGAGCATAAGCAGCGCAACACACTTATCTGGTTGCCGACGGATGGTGATGCCGAGAACTTTATGAAAACCCACGTTGAGCCGACCATCCGTGATATTCCGTCGCTGCTGGCGCTGGCCCCGTGGTATGGCAAAAAGCACCGGGATAACACGCTCACTATGAAGCGTTTCACCAATGGTCGTGGCTTCTGGTGCCTGGGCGGTAAAGCGGCAAAAAACTACCGTGAAAAGTCGGTGGATGTGGCGGGTTATGATGAACTTGCTGCCTTTGATGATGATATTGAACAGGAAGGCTCTCCGACGTTCCTGGGTGACAAGCGTATTGAAGGCTCGGTCTGGCCAAAGTCCATCCGTGGCTCCACGCCCAAAGTGAGAGGCACCTGTCAGATTGAGCGTGCAGCCAGTGAATCCCCGCATTTTATGCGTTTTCATGTTGCCTGCCCGCACTGCGGGGAGGAGCAGTACCTTAAATTTGGCGATAAAGAGACGCCGTTTGGCCTCAAATGGACGCCGGATGATCCCTCCGGCGTGTTTTATCTCTGCGAACATAATGCCTGCGTCATCCGCCAGCAGGAGCTGGACTTCACTGATGCCCGTTATATCTGCGAAAAGACCGGGATCTGGACCCGTGATGGCATTCTCTGGTTTTCGTCATCCGGTGAAGAGATTGAGCCGCCGGACAGCGTGACCTTTCACATCTGGACGGCGTACAGCCCGTTCACCACCTGGGTGCAGATTGTCAAAGACTGGATGAAGACGAAAGGGGATACGGGAAAACGTAAAACCTTCGTGAACACCACGCTCGGTGAGACATGGGAAGCGAAAATCGGTGAACGTCCGGATGCCGAGCTGATGGCAGAGCGGAAAGAGCATTATTCAGCGCCCGTTCCTGACCGTGTGGCTTACCTGACCGCCGGTATCGACTCCCAGCTGGACCGCTACGAAATGCGCGTATGGGGATGGGGGCCGGGTGAGGAAAGCTGGCTGATTGACCGGCAGATTATTATGGGCCGCCACGACGATGAACAGACGCTGCTGCGTGTGGATGAGGCCATCAATAAAACCTATACCCGCCGGAATGGTGCAGAAATGTCGATATCCCGTATCTGCTGGGATATTGGCGGGATTGACCCGACCATTGTGTATGAACGCTCGAAAAAACATGGGCTGTTCCGGGTGATCCCCATTAAAGGGGCATCCGTCTACGGCAAGCCGGTGGCCAGCATGCCACGTAAGCGAAACAAAAACGGGGTTTACCTTACCGAAATCGGTACGGATACCGCGAAAGAGCAGATTTATAACCGCTTCACACTGACGCCGGAAGGGGATGAACCGCTTCCCGGTGCCGTTCACTTCCCGAATAACCCGGATATTTTTGATCTGACCGAAGCGCAGCAGCTGACTGCTGAAGAGCAGGTCGAAAAATGGGTGGATGGCAGGAAAAAAATACTGTGGGACAGCAAAAAGCGACGCAATGAGGCACTCGACTGCTTCGTTTATGCGCTGGCGGCGCTGCGCATCAGTATTTCCCGCTGGCAGCTGGATCTCAGTGCACTGCTGGCTAGCCTGCAGGAAGAAGATGGTGCAGCAACCAACAAGAAAACACTGGCAGATTACGCCCGTGCCTTATCCGGAGAGGATGAATGACGCGACAGGAAGAACTTGCCGCTGCCCGTGCGGCACTGCATGACCTGATGACAGGTAAACGGGTGGCAACAGTACAGAAAGACGGACGGCGAGTGGAGTTTACGGCCACTTCCGTGTCTGACCTGAAAAAATATATTGCAGAGCTGGAAGTGCAGACCGGCATGACACTGCGACGCAGGGGACCTGCAGGATTTTATGTATGAAAACGCCCACCATTCCCACCCTTCTTGGGCCGGACGGCATGACATCGCTGCGCGAATATGCCGGTTATCACGGCGGTGGCAGCGGATTTGGAGGGCAGTTGCGGGTGTGGAACCCACCGAGTGAAAGTGTGGATGCAGCCCTGCTGCCCAACTTTACCCGTGGCAATGCCCGCGCAGACGATCTGGTACGCAATAACGGCTATGCCGCCAACGCCATCCAGCTGCATCAGGATCATATCGTCGGGTCTTTTTTCCGGCTCAGTCATCGCCCAAGCTGGCGCTATCTTGGCATCGGGGAGGAAGAAGCCCGTGCCTTTTCCCGCGAGGTTGAAGCGGCATGGAAAGAGTTTGCCGAGGATGACTGCTGCTGCATTGACGTTGAGCGAAAACGCACGTTTACCATGATGATTCGGGAAGGTGTGGCCATGCACGCCTTTAACGGTGAACTGTTCGTTCAGGCCACCTGGGATACCAGTTCGTCGCGGCTTTTCCGGACACAGTTCCGGATGGTCAGCCCGAAGCGCATCAGCAACCCGAACAATACCGGCGACAGCCGGAACTGCCGTGCCGGTGTGCAGATTAATGATAGCGGTGCTGCGCTGGGATATTACGTCAGCGAGGACGGGTATCCTGGCTGGATGCCGCAAAAATGGACATGGATACCCCGCGAGTTACCCGGCGGGCGCGCCTCGTTCATTCACGTTTTTGAACCCGTGGAGGACGGGCAGACTCGCGGTGCAAATGTGTTTTACAGCGTGATGGAGCAGATGAAGATGCTCGACACGCTGCAGAACACGCAGCTGCAGAGCGCCATTGTGAAGGCGATGTATGCCGCCACCATTGAGAGTGAGCTGGATACGCAGTCAGCGATGGATTTTATTCTGGGCGCGAACAGTCAGGAGCAGCGGGAAAGGCTGACGGGCTGGATTGGTGAAATTGCCGCGTATTACGCCGCTGCGCCGGTCCGGCTGGGAGGCGCAAAAGTGCCACACCTGATGCCAGGTGACTCACTGAACCTGCAGACGGCTCAGGACACGGATAACGGCTACTCCGTGTTTGAGCAGTCACTGCTGCGGTATATCGCTGCCGGGCTGGGTGTCTCGTATGAGCAGCTTTCCCGGAATTACGCCCAGATGAGCTACTCCACGGCACGGGCCAGCGCGAACGAGTCGTGGGCGCACTTTATGGGGCGGCGAAAATTCGTCGCATCCCGTCAGGCGAGCCAGATGTTTCTGTGCTGGCTGGAAGAGGCCATCGCCCGCCGCGTGGTGACGTTACCTTCAAAAGCGCGCTTCAGCTTTCAGGAAGCCCGAAGTGCCTGGGGGAACTGTGACTGGATAGGCTCCGGTCGTATGGCCATCGATGGTCTGAAAGAAGTACAGGAAGCGGTGATGCTGATAGAAGCCGGACTGAGCACCTACGAGAAAGAGTGCGCAAAACGCGGCGACGACTATCAGGAAATTTTTGCCCAGCAGGTCCGTGAAACGATGGAGCGCCGCGCGGCTGGTCTTAAACCGCCCGCCTGGGCGGCTGCGGCATTTGAATCCGGGCTGCGACAATCAACAGAGGAGGAGAAGAGTGACAGCAGAGCTGCGTAATCTCCCGCATATTGCCAGTATGGCCTTTAATGAGCCGCTGATGCTTGAACCCGCCTATGCGCGGGTTTTCTTTTGTGCGCTTGCAGGCCAGCTTGGGATCAGCCGCCTGACGGATGCGGTGTCCGGCGACAGCCTGACTGCCGGAGAGGCACCCGCGACGCTGGCGTTATCCGGTGATGATGGCGGGCCACGACAGGCCCGCAGTTATCAGGTCATGAACGGCATCGCCGTGCTGCCGGTGTCCGGCACGCTGGTCAGCCGGACGCGGGCGCTGCAGCCGTATTCGGGGATGACCGGTTACAACGGCATTATCGCCCGTCTGCAACAGGCTGCCAGTGACCCGATGGTGGACGGCATTCTGCTCGATATGGATACGCCAGGCGGAATGGTGGCGGGGGCATTTGACTGCGCTGACATCATCGCCCGTGTGCGTGACATAAAGCCGGTATGGGCGCTGGCCAACGACATGAACTGCAGTGCAGGTCAGCTGCTTGCCAGTGCCGCCTCCCGGCGTCTGGTCACGCAGACCGCACGGACAGGCTCCATCGGCGTCATGATGGCTCACAGTAATTACGGTGCTGCGCTGGAGAAACAGGGCGTGGAAATCACGCTAATTTACAGCGGCAGCCATAAGGTGGATGGCAACCCCTACAGCCATCTTCCGGATGACGTCCGGGAGACACTGCAGTCCCGGATGGATGCAACCCGCCAGATGTTTGCGCAGAAGGTGTCGGCATATACCGGCCTGTCCGTGCAGGCTGTGCTGGATACCGAGGCTGCAGTGTACAGCGGTCAGGAGGCCATTGATGCCGGACTGGCTGATGAACTTGTTAACAGCACCGATGCGATCACCGTCATGCGTGATGCACTGGATGCACGTAAATCCCGTCTCTCAGGAGGGCGAATGACCAAAGAGACTCAATCAACAACTGTTTCAGCCACTGCTTCGCAGGCTGACATCACCACCGTGGTGCAAGCGACGGAGGGCGAAAACGCCAGCGCGGCGCAGCCGGACGTGAACGCGCAGATCACCGCAGCGGTTGCGGCAGAAAACAGCCGCATTATGGGGATCCTCAACTGTGAGGAGGCCCACGGACGCGAAGAACAGGCACGCGTGCTGGCAGAAACCCCCGGAATGACCGTGGAAACGGCCCGCCGCATTCTGACCGCAGCACCACAGAGTGCACAGGCGCGCAGTGACACTGCGCTGGATCGTCTGATGCAGGGGGCACCGGCACCGCTGGCTGCAGGTAACCCGGCATCTGATGCCGTTAACGATTTGCTGAACACACCAGTGTAAGGGATGTTTATGACGAGCAAAGAAACCTTTACCCATTACCAGCCGCTGGGCAACAGTGACCCGGCTCATACCGCAACCGCGCCCGGCGGATTGAGTGCGAAAGCGCCTGCAATGACCCCGCTGATGCTGGACACCGCCACCCGTAAGCTGGTTGCGTGGGATGGCACCACCGACGGTGCTGCCGTTGGCATTCTGGCGGTCGCTGCTGACCAGACCAGCACCACGCTGACGTTCTACAAGTCCGGCACGTTCCGTTATGAGGATGTGCTCTGGCCGGAGGCTGCCAGCGACGAGACGAAAAAACGGACCGCGTTTGCCGGAACGGCAATCAGCATCGTTTAACTTTACCCTTCATCACTAAAGGCCGCCTGTGCGGCTTTTTTTACGGGATTTTTTTATGTCGATGTACACAACCGCCCAGCTGCTGGCGGCAAATGAGCAGAAATTTAAGTTTGATCCGCTGTTTCTGCGTCTCTTTTTCCGTGAGAGCTATCCCTTCACCACGGAGAAAGTCTATCTCTCACAAATTCCGGGACTGGTAAACATGGCGCTGTACGTTTCGCCGATTGTTTCCGGTGAGGTTATCCGCTCCCGTGGCGGCTCCACCTCTGAATTTACGCCGGGATATGTCAAACCCAAGCATGAAGTGAATCCGCAGATGACCCTGCGTCGCCTGCCGGATGAAGATCCGCAGAATCTGGCGGACCCGGCTTACCGTCGCCGTCGCATCATCATGCAGAACATGCGTGACGAAGAGCTGGCCATTGCCCAGGTCGAAGAGATGCAGGCAGTTTCTGCCGTGCTTAAGGGCAAATACACCATGACCGGTGAAGCCTTCGATCCGGTTGAGGTGGATATGGGCCGCAGTGCGGCGAATAACATCACGCAGTCCGGCGGCACGGAGTGGAGCAAGCGTGACAAGTCCACGTATGACCCGACCGACGATATCGAAACTTACGCGCTGAACGCCAGCGGTGTGGTGAATATCATCGTGTTTGACCCGAAAGGCTGGGCGCTGTTCCGTTCCTTCAAGGCCGTCAGGGAGAAGCTGGATACCCGTCGCGGCTCTCATTCCGAGCTGGAGACAGCGGTGAAAGACCTGGGTAAAGCGGTGTCCTATAAGGGGATGTATGGCGATGTGGCCATCGTCGTGTATTCCGGACAGTACGTGGAAAACGGTGTCAAAAAGAACTTCCTGCCGGACAACACGATGGTGCTTGGGAACACTCAGGCACGCGGTCTGCGCACCTATGGCTGTATTCAGGATGCGGATGCATTGAGTGAGGGTATTAATGCGTCTCCTCGTTATCCGAAAAACTGGAAGACATCCGGCGATCCGGCGCGTGAGTTCACCATGATTCAGTCAGCACCGCTGATGCTGCTGGCTGATCCTGATGAGTTCGTGTCCGTACAACTGGCGTAATCATGGCCCTTCGGGGCCATTTTCTCTCTGTGGAGGAGTCCATGACGAAAGATGAACTGATTGCCCGTCTCCGCTCGCTGGGTGAACAACTGAACCGTGATGTCAGCCTGACGGGGACGAAAGAAGAACTGGCGCTCCGTGTGGCAGAGCTGGAAGAGGAGCTTGATGACACGGATGACACTGCCGGTCAGGACACCCCTCTCAGCCCGGAAAATGTGCTGACCGGGCATGAAAATGAGGTGGTATCAGCGCAGCCGGATACCGTGATTGATACGGCTGAACTGGTCACGGTCGTGGCACTGGTGACGCTGCATACCGATGCACTTCACGCCACGCGGGATGAACCTGTGGCATTTGTGCTGCCGGGAACGGCGTTTCGTGTCTCTGCCGGTGTGGCAGCCGAAATGACAGCGCGTAGCCTGGCCAGAATGCAATAACGGGAGGCGCTGTGGCTGATTTCGATAACCTGTTCGATGCTGCCATTACCCGCGCCGATGAAACGATACGCGGGTACATGGGAATGTCAGCCATCATTACATCCGGTGAGCAGTCAGGTGTTGTGATACGTGGTGTTTTTGATGACCCTGAAAATATCAGCTATGCCGGACAGGGCGTGCGCGTTGAAGGCTCCAGCCCGTCCCTGTTTGTCCGGACTGATGAGGTGCGGCAGCTGCGGCGTGGAGACACGCTGACCATCGGTGAGGAAAACTTCTGGGTAGACCGGGTTTCGCCGGATGATGGCGGAAGCTGTCATCTCTGGCTTGGGCGTGGCGTGCCGCCTGCCGTTAACCGTCGCCGCTGAAGGGAGGATGTATGGCCATAAAAGGTCTTGAGCAGGCCGTTGAAAACCTCAGCCGTATCAGCAGAACGGCGGTGCCCGGTGCCGCCGCAATGGCCATTAACCGCGTTGCTTCATCCGCGATATCGCAGTCGGCGTCACAGGTTGCCCGTGAGACAAAGGTACGCCGGAAACTGGTAAAGGAAAGGGCCAGGCTGAAAAGGGCCACGGTCAAAAATCCGCAGGCCAGAATCAAAGTTAACCGGGGGGATTTGCCCGTAATCAAGCTGGGTAATGCGCGGGTTGTCCTGTCCCGCCGCAGGCGTCGTAAAAAGGGGCAGCGTTCATCCCTGAAAGGTGGCGGTAGCGTGCTTGTGGTGGGAAACCGTCGTATTTCTGGCGCGTTTATTCAGCAACTGAAAAATGGCCGGTGGCATGTTATGCAGCGTGTGGCCGGGAAAAACCGTTACCCCATTGATGTGGTGAAAATCCCGATGGCGGTGCCACTGACCACGGCGTTTAAACAGAATATTGAGCGGATACGGCGTGAGCGTCTTCCGAAAGAGCTGGGCTATGCGCTGCAGCATCAACTGAGAATGGTAATAAAGCGATGAAACATACTGAACTCCGTGCAGCCGTACTGGATGCACTGGAGAAGCATGACACAGGGGCGACGCTTTTTGATGGTCGCCCCGCTGTTTTTGATGAGGAAGATTTTCCGGCAATTGCCGTTTATCTCACCGGCGCTGAATACACGGGCGAAGAGCTGGACAGCGATACCTGGCAGGCGGAGCTGCATATTGAAGTTTTCCTGCCTGCTCAGGTGCCGGATTCAGAGCTGGATTCGTGGATGGAGTCCCGGATTTATCCGGTGATGAGCGATATCCCGGCACTGTCAGATTTGATCACCAGTATGGTGGCCAGTGGCTATGACTACCGACGCGACGATGATGCGGGCCTGTGGAGTTCAGCCGATCTGACGTATGTCATTACCTATGAAATGTGAGGACGCTATGCCTGTACCAAATCCAACAATGCCGGTGAAAGGTGCCGGGACCACACTGTGGGTTTATAAGGGGAACGGTGACCCTTATGCGAACCCGCTTTCAGACGTTGACTGGTCGCGTCTGGCAAAAGTTAAAGACCTGACGCCCGGCGAACTGACCGCTGAGTCCTATGACGACAGCTATCTCGATGATGAAGATGCGGACTGGACTGCGACCGGGCAGGGGCAGAAATCTGCCGGAGATACCAGCTTCACGCTGGCGTGGATGCCCGGAGAGCAGGGGCAGCAGGCGCTGCTGGCGTGGTTTAATGAAGGTGATACCCGTGCCTATAAAATCCGCTTTCCGAACGGCACGGTCGATGTGTTCCGTGGCTGGGTCAGCAGTATCGGTAAGGCGGTGACGGCGAAGGAAGTGATCACCCGCACGGTGAAGGTCACCAATGTGGGACGCCCGTCGATGGCAGAAGATCGCAGCACGGTAACAGCGGCCACCGGCATGACGGTAACGCCAGCCAGTGCTTCCGTAGTGAAAGGGCAGAGCACCACGCTGACCGTGGCATTCCAGCCGGAGGGCGCAACCGACAAGAGCTTCCGTGCGGTGTCAGCGGATAAAACAAAAGCCACCGTGTCGGTCAGTGGTATGACCATCACCGTGAACGGCGTTGCTGCAGGCAAGGTCAACATTCCGGTTGTATCCGGTAATGGTGAGTTTGCTGCGGTTGCAGAAATCACCGTCACCGCCAGTTAATCCGGAGAGTCAGCGATGTTCCTGAAAACCGAATCATTTGAATATAACGGCGTGACCGTCACGCTTTCTGAACTGTCAGCCCTGCAGCGTATTGAGCATCTTGCCTGGTTGAAAGAGCAGGAAAAAAAGGCTGAATCCAGTGGCAACCTGCAGGTGTCTGTAGAGGATCTTATCAGAGGCGGGGCGTTTCTGGTGGCGATGTCTCTGTGGCATAACCATCCGCAGAAGACAAAGCTGCTGTCCATGAATGAAGCCATTACGCAGATTGAGCAGGAAGTGCTTACCACCTGGCCCACGGAGGCAATTGCTCAGGCTGAAAACGTGGTGCTACGTCTGTCCGGAATGTCTGAGTTTGTGGTGAATAATGCCCCTGAACAGGCAGAGGACGCCGGGCCTGCAGAGCCTGTTTCTGCGGGAAAGTGTTCGACGGTGAGCTGAGTTTTGCCCTGAAACTGGCGCGTGAGATGGGGCGACCCGACTGGCGCGCCATGCTTGCCGGGATGTCATCCACGGAGTATGCCGACTGGCACCGTTTTTACAGTACCCATTATTTTCATGATGTTCTGCTGGATATGCACTTTTCCGGGCTGACGTACACCGTGCTCAGCCTGTTTTTCAGCGATCCGGAGATGCATCCGCTGGATTTCAGTCTGCTGAATCGGTGTGAGGCTGACGAAGAGCCTGAAGATGATGTGCTGATGCAGAAAGCGGCAGGGCTTGCCGGAGGCGTCCGCTTTGGTCCGGACGGGAATAAAGTTATCCCCGCTTCCCCGGATGTGGCGGACATGACGGAGGATGACGTAATGCTGATGACAGTATCAGAAGGGATCGCAGGAGGAGTCCGGTATGGCTGAACCGGTAGGCGATCTGGTCGTTGATTTAAGTCTGGATGCGGCCAGATTTGACGAGCAGATGGCCAGAGTCAGGCGTCATTTTTCCGGTACGGAAAGTGATGCGAAAAAAACAGCGGCAGTCGTTGAACAGTCGCTGAGCCGACAGGCGCTGGCTGCACAGAAAGCGGGGATTTCCGTCGGGCAGTATAAAGCCGCCATGCGAATGCTGCCTGCACAGTTCACCGACGTGGCCACGCAGCTTGCAGGCGGGCAAAGCCCGTGGCTGATCCTGCTGCAACAGGGTGGTCAGGTTAAGGACTCCTTCGGCGGGATGATCCCCATGTTCCGGGGGCTTGCCGGTGCGATCACCCTGCCGATGGTCGGGGCCACCTCGCTGGCGGTGGCGACCGGTGCGCTGGCGTATGCCTGGTATCAGGGTAACTCAACCCTGTCCGATTTCAACAAAACGCTGGTCCTTTCCGGTCATCAGTCAGGTCTGACGGCAGATCGTATGCTGGTCCTGTCCAGAGCCGGACAGGCGGCAGGGCTGACGTTTAACCAGACCAGCGAGTCACTCAGCGCACTGGTTAAGGCGGGGGTAAGCGGTGAGGCTCAGATTGCGTCCATCAGCCAGAGTGTGGCGCGTTTCTCCTCTGCATCCGGTGTGGAGGTGAACAAGGTCGCTGAAGCCTTCGGGAAGCTGACCACAGACCCGACGTCGGGGCTGACGGCGATGGCACGCCAGTTCCATAACGTGACGGCGGAACAGATTGCGTATGTTGCTCAGTTGCAGCGTTCCGGCGATGAAGCCGGGGCATTGCAGGCGGCGAACGAGGCCGCAACGAAAGGGTTTGATGACCAGACCCGACGCCTGAAAGAGAACATGGGCACGCTGGAAACCTGGGCAGACAGGACAGCACGGGCATTCAAATCCATGTGGGATGCGGTGCTGGATATTGGTCGTCCTGATACCGCTCAGGAGATGCTGATTAAGGCAGAGGCTGCGTTTAAGAAAGCGGACGACATCTGGAATCTGCGCAAGGATGATTATTTTGTTAACGATGAAGCGCGGGCGCGTTACTGGGATGATCGTGAAAAGGCCCGTCTTGCGCTTGAAGCCGCCCGAAAGAAGGCTGAACAGCAGAGTCAACAGGACAAAAATGCGCAGCAGCAGAGCGATACCGAAGCGTCACGGCTGAAATATACCGAAGAGGCGCAGAAGGCTTACGAACGACTGCAGACGCCGCTGGAGAAATATACCGCCCGTCAGGAAGAACTGAATAAGGCACTGAAAGACGGGAAAATCCTGCAGGCAGATTACAACACGCTGATGGCGGCGGCGAAAAAGGATTATGAAGCGACGCTGAAAAAGCCGAAACAGTCCGGCGTGAAGGTGTCTGCGGGCGATCGTCAGGAAGACAGTGCTCATGTTGCCCTGCTGACGCTTCAGGCAGAACTCCGGACGCTGGAGAAACATGCCGGAGCGAATGAGAAAATCAGCCAGCAGCGCCGGGATTTGTGGAAGGCAGAAAGTCAGTTCGCGGTACTGGAGGAGGCGGCACAACGTCGCCAGCTGTCCGCACAGGAGAAATCCCTGCTGGCGCATAAAGATGAGACGCTGGAGTACAAACGCCAGCTGGCTGCACTTGGTGACAAGGTTACGTATCAGGAGCGCCTGAACGCGCTGGCGCAGCAGGCGGATAAATTCGCACAGCAGCAACGGGCAAAACGGGCAGCCATTGAGGCGAAAAACCGGGGGCTGACTGACCGGCAGGCAGCGCGGGACGCCACGGAACAGCGCCTGAAGGAACAGTATGGCGATAATCCTCTGGCGCTGAATAACGTCATGTCAGAGCAGAAAAAGACCTGGGCGGCTGAAGACCAGCTTCGCGGGAGCTGGATGGCAGGCCTCAAGTCTGGCTGGAGTGAGTGGGAAGAGAGCGCCACGGACAGTATGTCGCAGGTTAAAAGTGCTGCCACGCAGACCTTTGATGGTATTGCACAGAATATGGCGGCGATGCTGACCGGCAGTGAGCAGAACTGGCGCAGCTTCACCCGTTCCGTGCTGTCCATGATGACAGAAATTCTGCTTAAGCAGGCAATGGTGGGGATTGTCGGGAGTATCGGCAGCGCCATTGGCGGTGCTGCCAGTAGTGGCGCATCAGCGTCTGGTGGTACAGCCATTCAGGCAGCTGCGGCGAAATTCCATTTTGCGACCGGGGGATTTACGGGAACCGGCGGCAAATATGAGCCTGCGGGGATTGTTCACCGTGGTGAATTTGTCTTCACGAAGGAGGCAACCAGCCGGATTGGCGTGGGGAATCTCTACCGGCTGATGCGCGGCTATGCCACCGGTGGTTATGTCGGTACACCGGGCAGCCTGGCGGACAGCCGGTCGCAGGCGTCCGGGAAGTTTGAGCAGAATAACCATGTGGTGATTAATAACGACGGCACGAACGGTCAGATAGGTCCGGCTGCTCTGAAGGCGGTGTATGACATGGCCCGCAAGGGTGCCCGTGATGAAATTCAGACACAGATGCGTGATGGTGGCCTGTTCTCCGGAGGTGGACGATGAAAACCTTCCGCTGGAAAGTGAAACCCGGTATGGATGTGGCTTCGGCCCCTTCCGTCAGGAAGGTGCGCTTTGGTGATGGTTACTCCCAGCGCGCGCCTGCCGGGCTGAATGCCAACCTGAAAACGTACAGCGTGACGATTTCTGTCCCCCGTTGGGAGGCCACGGCGCTGGAATCGTTTCTGGCAGAGCACGGAGGCTGGAAAGCCTTTCTGTGGACGCCGCCTTATGACTGGCGGCAGATAAAGGTGATCTGCGCAAAATGGTCGTCGCGGGTCAGTATGCTGCGTGTTGAGTTCAGCGCAGAGTTTGAACAGGTGGTGAACTGATGCAGGATATCCGACAGGAAACACTGAATGAATGCACCCGTGCGGAGCAGTCTGCCAGCGTGGTGCTCTGGGAAATCGATCTGACAGAGGTTGGTGGAGAACGTTATTTTTTCTGTAATGAGCAGAACGAAAAAGGTGAGCCGGTCACCTGGCAGGGGCGACAGTATCAGGCGTATCCCATTCAGGGGAGTGGTTTCGAACTGAATGGCAAAGGCACCAGTACGCGCCCCACGCTGACGGTTTCTAACCTGTACGGTATGGTCACTGGGATGGCGGAAGACCTGCAGAGTCTGGTCGGCGGAACGGTGGTCAGGCGTAAGGTTTATGCCCGTTTTCTGGATGCGGTGAACTTCGTCAACGGAAACAGCGACGCCGATCCGGAGCAGGAGGTGATTAGCCGCTGGCGCATCGAGCAGTGCAGCGAACTGAGCGCGGTCAGTGCCTCTTTTGTACTGTCCACGCCGACGGAAACGGATGGTGCCGTTTTTCCGGGACGTATCATGCTGGCCAACACCTGCACCTGGACCTATCGCGGTGATGAGTGCGGTTATAACGGTCCGGCTGTCGCTGATGAATATGACCAGCCGACGTCCGATATCACGAAGGATAAATGCAGCAAATGCCTGAGTGGCTGTAAGTTTCGCAATAATGTCGGCAACTTTGGCGGCTTCCTTTCCATTAACAAACTTTCGCAGTAAATCCCATGACAGAGACAGAATCAGCGATTCTGGCGCACGCCCGACGATGTGCGCCAGCGGAGTCGTGCGGCTTCGTAGTGAGAACGCCGGAGGGGGAAAGATATTTTCCCTGCGTGAATATCTCCGGTGAGCCGGAGGATTATTTCCGGATGTCGCCGGAGGACTGGCTGCGGGCAGAAATGCAGGGTGAGATTGTGGCGCTGGTCCACAGCCACCCCGGTGGTCTGCCCTGGCTGAGTGAGGCCGACCGGCGGCTGCAGGTGCAGAGTGATTTGCCGTGGTGGCTGGTCTGCCGGGGGGCGATTCACAAGTTCCGCTGTGTGCCACATCTTACCGGGCGGCGCTTTGAGCACGGGGTGACGGACTGTTACACGCTGTTCCGGGACGCTTACCATCTGGCGGGGATTGAGATGCCGGATTTTCATCGCGGGGATGACTGGTGGCGTAACGGTCAGAATCTCTATCTGGATAATCTGGAGGCCACAGGGCTGTATCAGGTGCCGTTGTCATCAGCACAACCGGGCGATGTGCTGCTGTGCTGTTTTGGTTCATCGGTGCCGAATCATGCCGCCATTTACTGTGGTGATGGCGAGCTGCTGCACCATATTCCTGAACAACTGAGCAAACGAGAGAGGTATACCGACAAATGGCAGCGACGCACACACTCCCTCTGGCGTCACCGGGCATGGCACGCATCTGCCTTTACGGGGATTTACAACGATTTGGCCGCCGCATCGACCTTCGTGTGAAAACGGGGGCTGAAGCCATCCGCGCACTGGCCACACAGCTCCCGGCGTTTCGTCAGAAACTGAGCGACGGCTGGTATCAGGTACGGATTGCCGGGCGGGACGTCAGCACGTCCGGGTTAACGGCGCAGTTACATGAGACTCTGCCTGATGGCGCTGTGATTCATATTGTTCCCAGAGTCGCCGGGGCCAAGTCAGGTGGCGTATTCCAGATTGTCCTGGGAGCAGCCGCCATTGCCGGATCATTCTTTACTGCCGGAGCCACCCTTGCAGCGTGGGGGGCAGCCATTGGGGCCGGTGGTATGACCGGCATCCTGTTTTCTCTCGGTGCCAGTATGGTGCTCGGTGGTGTGGCCCAGATGCTGGCACCGAAAGCCAGAACTCCCCGTACACAGACAACGGATAACGGTAAGCAGAACACCTATTTCTCCTCACTGGATAACATGGTTGCCCAGGGCAATGTTATGCCTGTTCTGTATGGTGAAATGCGCGTGGGGTCACGTGTGGCATCTCAGGAGATCAGCACGGCAGACGAAGGGGACGGTGGTCAGGTTGTGGTGATTGGTCGCTGATGCAAAATGTTTTATGTGAAACCGCCTCCGGGCGGTTTTGTCGTTTATGGAGCATGACGAATGGGTAAAGGCAGCAGTAAGGGGCATACCCCGCGCGAAGCAAAGGACAACCTGAAGTCCACGCAGTTGCTGAGTGTGATCGATGCCATCAGCGAAGGGCCGATAGAAGGTCCGGTGGATGGATTAAAAAGCGTGCTGCTGAACAGTACACCGGTGCTGGACAGTGAGGGAAATACCAACATCTCCGGCGTCACGGTGGTGTTCCGGGCAGGTGAGCAGGAACAGACACCGCCGGAGGGTTTTGAATCCTCCGGATCCGAGACGGTGCTGGGTACGGAAGTGAAATACGACACGCCGATCACCCGGACCATCACGTCGGCAAACATCGACCGTCTGCGCTTTACCTTCGGTGTGCAGGCACTGGTGGAAACCACCTCAAAGGGGGACCGGAATCCGTCGGAAGTCCGCCTGCTGATTCAGATACAACGTAACGGTGGCTGGGTGACGGAAAAAGACATCACCATTAAGGGCAAAACCACCTCGCAGTATCTGGCCTCGGTGGTGGTGGGTAACCTGCCGCCGCGCCCGTTCAACATCCGGATGCGCAGGATGACACCGGACAGCACCACAGACCAGCTGCAGAACAAAACGCTCTGGTCGTCATACACCGAAATCATCGATGTGAAACAGTGCTACCCGAACACGGCACTGGTCGGCGTGCAGGTGGATTCGGAGCAGTTCGGCAGCCAGCAGGTGAGCCGTAATTATCATCTTCGCGGGCGCATTCTGCAGGTGCCGTCGAACTATAACCCGCAGACGCGGCAATACAGCGGTATCTGGGACGGAACGTTTAAGCCAGCATACAGCGACAATATGGCCTGGTGTCTGTGGGATATGCTGACCCACCCGCGCTACGGCATGGGGAAACGTCTTGGTGCGGCGGATGTGGATAAATGGGCGCTGTATGTCATCGGCCAGTACTGCGACCAGTCTGTACCGAATGGTTTTGGTGGCACGGAGCCGCGTATCACCTGTAATGCCTACCTGACCACACAGCGTAAGGCGTGGGATGTGCTCAGTGATTTCTGCTCGGCGATGCGCTGTATGCCGGTATGGAACGGGCAGACGCTGACGTTCGTGCAGGACCGACCGTCGGATAAGGTGTGGACCTATAACCGCAGTAATGTGGTGACGCCGGATGATGGCGCGCCGTTCCGCTACAGCTTCAGCGCCCTGAAGGACCGCCATAATGCCGTTGAGGTGAACTGGATTGACCCGAATAACGGCTGGGAGACAGCGACAGAGCTTGTGGAGGACACGCAGGCCATTGCCCGTTACGGTCGTAACGTCACGAAGATGGATGCCTTTGGCTGTACCAGTCGGGGGCAGGCGCACCGCGCCGGGCTGTGGCTGATTAAAACGGAGCTGCTGGAAACGCAGACCGTGGACTTCAGCGTGGGCGCAGAAGGGCTTCGCCATGTACCGGGCGATGTCATTGAAATCTGTGATGATGACTATGCGGGGATCAGCATCGGCGGGCGTGTGCTGGCGGTGAACAGCCAGACCCGGACGCTGACGCTCGACCGTGAAATCACGCTGCCATCCTCCGGCACCACGCTGATAAGCCTGGTTGACGGGCAGGGGAATCCGGTCAGCGTGGAGGTCCAGTCCGTCACCGACGGCGTGAAGGTGAAAGTGAGCCGGGTTCCTGACGGCGTTGCCGAGTACAGCGTGTGGGGGCTGAAGCTGCCGACGCTGCGCCAGCGCCTGTTCCGCTGCGTGAGTATCCGTGAGAATGACGACGGCACGTATGCCATCACCGCTGTGCAGCATGTGCCGGAGAAAGAGGCCATCGTGGATAACGGGGCGCACTTTGACGGCGACCAGAGCGGCACGGTGAATGGTGTCACGCCGCCAGCGGTGCAGCACCTGACCGCAGAAGTCACCGCAGACAGCGGGGAATACCAGGTGCTGGCGCGCTGGGATACGCCGAAGGTGGTGAGGGGGGTGAGCTTTATGCTTCGCCTGACCGTGGCAGCGGATGACGGCAGTGAGCGGCTGGTCAGCACGGCCAGGACGACGGAAACCACATACCGCTTCACGCAACTGGCGCTGGGAAATTACAGGCTGACAGTCCGGGCGGTAAATGCGTGGGGACAGCAGGGCGATCCGGCATCGGTATCGTTCCGGATTGCCGCACCGGCAGCACCGTCGCGGATTGAGCTGACGCCGGGCTATTTTCAGATAACCGCCACGCCGCATCTTGCGGTTTATGACCCGACGGTACAGTTTGAGTTCTGGTTCTCGGAAAAGCGGATTGCGGATATCAGGCAGGTTGAAACCACAGCACGCTATCTTGGTACGGCGCTGTACTGGATAGCCGCCAGTATCAATATTAAGCCGGGCCATGATTATTATTTTTATATCCGCAGTGTGAATACTGTTGGTAAATCGGCATTCGTGGAGGCTGTCGGTCGGGCGAGCGATGATGCGGAAGGTTACCTGGATTTTTTCAAAGGCCAGATAACCGAATCCCATCTCGGCAAGGAGCTGCTGGAAAAAGTCGAGCTGACGGAGGATAACGCCAGCAAACTGGAGGAGTTTTCGAAAGAGTGGAAGGACGCCAACGATAAATGGAATGCCATGTGGGGCGTCAAAATTGAGCAGACCGAAGACGGCAAACATTATGTCGCGGGGCTTGGCCTCAGCATGGAGGATACAGAGGAAGGCAAACTGAGCCAGTTCCTGGTTGCCGCTAACCGTATCGCGTTTATTGATCCGTCCAGTGGCAACACGAAACCGATGTTTGTGGCGCAGGGCAACCAGATATTCATGAACGAAGTGTTTCTGAAATATCTGACGGCTCCCACCATTACCAGCGGCGGTAATCCTCCGTCATTTTCCCTTACACCGGACGGGCGGCTGACGGCGAGAAATGCCGATATCAGCGGTAACGTGAATGCGAACTCCGGGACGCTCAATAATGTCACGGTAAATGAAAACTGTACGATTAAGGGCATGCTGGAGGCGAACCAGGTCAGAGGTGACTTCGTTAAAACTGTATCCAAATCATTCCCGAAACAGGCTGGTACGTGGGGTAACACGGAAACACCAGGCGGGACGGTTACAGTCACCATTTACGATGATCATAACTTTGACCGCCAGATTATTATTCCGCCCATTATTTTTAACGGTGTGGCGTATGACGATCCGGGGAGCGGTAATAAACCGGGAGGTACGCGATACACGGGTTATGGTTTTGAAGTTCGCAAAAACGGCGTATTAATCGCATCCAGAGAAACTAAAGGAGCCATTCCCGGTAGTTACAGTGCGGTTATTGATATGCCGAGTGGTGGTGGTAGCGTCACTCTGGAGTTTAAGATTTTCCAGAAAGGCAATCGGGGCGCAGGTAACATCACAGACTGTACGGTGATTGTGACCAAAAAAGCTGCTTCCGGTATCAGTATCCGTTGAAATATTTATAACCCAAATACGGGCGCCAGAAATGGCGCCTTTTTTATTGCAGAAAAGCGAGAGGTAATTATGCGTAAATTATGTGCTGTTATTCTGTCTGCAGTAGTCTGGCTGGTCGCCGCTGGTACGCCAGCGAGTGCAGCAGAGCATCAGTCCACACTAAGCGGAGGGTATCTTCAGTCCCATACTGATATGCCCGGCAACGATGACCTGAAGGGCATTAACGTGAAATACCGTTATGAATTTACGGACACGCTGGGGCTGGTGACGTCATTCAGCTATGCAGGAGACAAGAATCGCCAGATTACCCGTTACAGCGATACCCGCTGGCATGAAGATTCAGTGCGTAACCGCTGGTTCAGCGTGATGGCGGGGCCGTCTGTACGCGTGAATGAATGGTTCAGTGCTTATGCGATGGCGGGTGTGGCTTACAGCCGTGTTTCGACCTTCTCCGGAGATTATCTCCGCGTAACTGATAACAAGGGGAAAACGCACGATGTGCTGACCGGAAGTGATGACGGTCGCCACAGCAACACGTCTCTGGCGTGGGGGGCTGGCGTGCAGTTTAACCCGACCGAATCCGTGGCCATTGATATTGCTTATGAAGGTTCCGGCAGTGGCGACTGGCGTACTGACGGTTTCATCGTGGGTGTCGGTTATAAATTCTGATTAGCCAGGTAACACAGTGTTATGACAGCCCGCCGGTTCAGGCGGGCTTTTTTGTGGAGTGGATATGGCAGCGGTAAAAATCTCAGGTGTACTGAAAGATGGTGCGGGAAAACCAATACAGAACTGCACTATTCAACTGAAGGCAAAGCGTAACAGCACCACGGTACTGGTGAACACGGTGGCCTCTGAAAATCCGGATGAAGCCGGGCGTTACAGCATGGATGTTGAGCATGGCCAGTACAGCGTCACCCTGCTGGTTGAAGGTTTTCCGCCTTCACATGCCGGGACCATTACCGTCTATGAAGGTTCCAGACCAGGTACGCTGAATGATTTTCTCGGTGCCATGACGGAAGATGATGTCATGCCGGAGGCATTGCGTCGTTTTGAGGAAATGGTGGAAGAAGCGGCACGCAACGCTGAAGCCGCCTCTCAGAGCGCAGCGGCGGCAAAGAAATCCGAAACTGCAGCGGCATCATCGAAGAACGCGGCGAAAACCTCAGAAACGAATGCAGCTAACAGCGCACAGGCGGCAGCGTCCTCGCAGACTGCATCGGCAAACTCCGCGACAGCAGCCAAAAAATCAGAAACCAACGCGAAAAACAGCGAGACAGCCGCAAAAACGAGTGAAACCAACGCAAAGTCCAGCCAGACGGCAGCGAAAACCAGCGAAACGAATGCCAAAGCCAGTGAAACTGCGGCGAAAAGCAGTCAGGATGCAGCAGCTGAAAGCGAGAGTGCGGCGGCCGGTTCTGCGACTTCAGCAGCCGGATCAGCAACTGCTGCGGCTAACAGTCAGAAAGCAGCGAAGACGAGTGAAACTAACGCAAAGTCCAGCCAGACGGCAGCGAAGACCAGCGAAACGAATGCCAAAGCCAGCGAAACTGCGGCGAAAAATAGCCAGAACGCAGCAGCCGAAAGCGAAAGTGCCGCAGCCGGTTCTGCAAGTGCGGCGGCTACTTCTGCCACTGCATCAGCCAACAGCCAAAAAGCAGCAAAAACCTGTGAAACCAACGCAAAGGCGAGCGAAACAGCGGCTGCGAACTCGGCGAAAGCATCGGCAGCAAGCCAGACGGCAGCTAAAGCAAGTGAAGACGCCGCCAGAGAGTATGCAAGCCAGGCAGCAGAGCCGTATAAATATGTCTTACAGCCGCTGCCTGATGTGTGGATACCGTTTAACGATTCGCTGGATATGATTACGGGTTTTTCGCCATCATATAAAAAGATTGTTATTGGTGATGATGAAATAACGATGCCTGGCGATAAGGTTGTAAAGTTTAAACGCGCATCGAAAGCAACCTATATTAATAAATCTGGTGTGCTGACAGAGGCTGCCATTGACGAGCCACGATTTGAACGTGATGGCCTGCTTATTGAGGGGCAAAGAACAAACTACATGCTCAATTCGGAAAACCCTGCCAGTTGGGGGCGATCGTCAAATATGGATGTTCCCGAAACCGGGAAGGACAGTTTTGGTTTTACCTATGGAAAGTTCGTCTGTAACGATTCTCTGATTGGGCAAACCTCAGCCATTAATATGGCATCAATTGCTGCAACAAAGTCAGTTGATGTATCAGGCGATAATAAATACGTGACAACCTCATGTCGTTTTAAAACAGAACTGCAGGTAAGGTTGCGTATCCGGTTTGATAAATATGACGGTAGCGCAACAACTTTTCTTGGTGATGCGTATATTGATACACAAACGCTTGAAATTAATATGACAGGCGGTGCTGCCTCAAGGATTACAGCGAGAGTCAGAAAGGACGAAGCTACCGGATGGATTTTTGCAGAGGCAACAATTCAGGCAATTGATGGGGAGTTAAAAATAGGTTCTCAGATACAGTATTCTCCTAAGCAGGGCGGGGCAACCGTATCTGGTGACTATATTTATCTGGCCACCCCACAAGTAGAAAATGGGCCTTGTGTATCATCTTTTATTATATCAGGAACGACGGCGGCGACTCGTGCGAGTGATATGGTTACGATCCCGACCGAAAACAACATTTATAACAGACCGCTTACTTGTTTGGTCGAGGTTAACAGGAATTGGGGCGATATTCCCCCTAATGTAGCACCGCGTATTTTTGATTTTTCTGGTGTGCCGCCTATTGAGTCAATCACATACGCTTTTAACACAACCGAGAAATATTACGGTCAGCTTTATATGCAAACTTATAAAGCGTCGACAAGTAGTTACGTTTCTAGTTTGTTTACTGGTCGAACTGATGTTCGAAAATTCGTTGGTGGTTTTAATATTTATTCTGATGGTACTAAACGAGTAGTTTCTAACGGTGAGGCTACTAAAACTATGAAAACGGAGTGGACGGGCGTAAAAACACGGACCTTTATTCGAATTGGATGTCAAGCCACATCTGGAACTCGTCATCTATTCGGCCATTTGAGAAATCTTCGTCTCTGGCATAAAGAATTAACTGATGCGCAAATGGGGGAGAGTATTAAATGAAAGATTTAACACTTAAATTTTCTGACAGGGCCGACTTTTCGGCCTTTATGGATAGCACTGGCTATTATGATGACGAGTCGATGCAGGATGATATTCTTATTGACGTGGTAGGTAACGTGTACAAAGAAACCGGAGAACTGACTGAAGATGGCGAACCGGTATGTGTTAAGGAAGACGGATATTTTGTAAACGTGCGCATCATTAATGATGTGAAAACACCGTCAATATTCGATGAATACGTGGTTGCTGTTGAGCATCAACTTCGTGGCTGGATGTGAGGAAGAATAATGGCTACATCGACAGTAATTCCTGATGACATCAAAACGCTAAAATCCGATGTTAGCAAATTAAAAAACGAACAAGGAAGCTACGCAACAAAATCATATGTAGACAGCAAAAATGAAACCGTTGGTGACTGGTCTGCTGCATGGTATCAGCAGGTATTGCCAACTAGCGGGGCTATATTTGGGCGAAAACTTCGCTCAACTCACAGGACGGCAGGTGTTGAGGATGCGTATTGCGAACTATACCTTAAAAAATGGATAGACAGCCCAGGGAACGCAATGGCGCGCCTTAACCTGAACGATAACGGGACAAACATTTGCTGGGACTTTACCAACCTTTATGGCGGTACGATGATTTTTCCCGGTGATAGCGGATACCTCAAAATGGGTAACTGCCTTATGTCATACGGCAGGCGTGGAAGTAACGCGCTTATTAAATTTGATTACACCGACACATTACAGATCAAATATGCCAATCATGGGTCAACCATGACATTAAACACACAGGGGACCGCTCATTCTGGCGCTACTACTAGTTTGTGGGGTAACTCTACCCGTCCGGTTGTATATGAAGTTGGTGCTGATGGTGGCGCGTATATGTTCTATGCGCAGAAAAATACCGATAACACCTATATGTTAAGCGTTAATGGTGCATGTCATGCCACCGCATTTAACCAGCATTCCGACCGGGATCTGAAAGACAACATTCAGGTGATCGATAATGCAACCGACCGCATCCGTAAAATGAACGGCTATACATACACGCTTAAAGAAAACGGCATACCCTATGCTGGTGTCATTGCACAGGAAGCACTGGAAGCAATCCCAGAAGTTGTAGGTTCCGCAATGAAATATCAGGACGGTGCAAGCGGATCGGAAGGTGAAGAAGGTGAACGTTATTACACAGTAGATTATTCTGGTGTTACTGGCTTGCTTGTTCAGGTAGCCAGAGAGTCAGACGACAGAATAACAGCACTGGAAGAAGAAAACATAGAATTAAAACAAAGATTATCTGCAATTGAGGCGGCGCTTGCGTCTAAATAATATTAAGGGGCCGTGTGTCCCGCTATAGTATTCTGGAGTATAAAGTGTCAGTTTTAATATCTGGTGAATTATTGGATGGTTCCGGTAGTCCAATGTCTGATTTTCGGATAATTATAAAGGCGAAAGTAAATACGTATGCGGTGCTACAGAAAACCACATTTGATATCTTAACTAATGAAGCTGGTGAATATTCGTTTAATATTCAAACCGGAAAGTACAGCGTTTATTTAAAGCAGGGCTGGCATGATCAGTATTACGTCGGTGACATTGTTGTATTTGATGATTCAAAGCCTGGCACGCTGAACGACTTCCTGACCGCTCTCGATGAAGGCGACCTGAAACCGGATGTAGTGAAACGTTTTGAGGAAATTGCGGATACGGTCAACCGTCTCTCTGAACAGGTGAGCAGTGACAGGGAGAAAGCAGAAGCGGCCGCTGATGCTGCAAAAAACGCAGCAACCACAGCTCTGGACAATAAAAATAAGGCGGAGGAATTTAAAGAACAATCACGGAAGAATGCCGAAATCGCTGCGGGATGCGCGCAAAGTGCCGGACAGCACGCTTCGGATGCTGCACAAACTGAAAAGCAGGTGGGAATCCTGGCGACAGATATTCGACAGAATGCAGGCGATGTTTATCAGAACGTACAGCATGTTGAGCGTCTGGCATCAGAAGTTGCGCAGAATGCCAGCCAGGTGCATCAGAATACCCTGACAGTAACGGATGCAGCGCAGTCTGTGGAGCGGAATGCACAGCTGACAACGCAGTTAAGAAACGAAGCCGGTCGCTTTGCCGACGATTCCAGGAAAAGTTCAGAGGATGCAAAAGAGTACAGTGACAGTGCCAGAAAATTGGTCGATGAAATGAAATCTGTCAGTACTCATCCGGCAGGGATAGTTTTTGCATGGCCAGCGGATATTCCCCCGGAAGGATTTGCATTAATGCGGGGTCAGCCATTCGATAAATCTGCGTATCCACAACTGGCAACTGCATTTCCGTCAGGTGTAATACCTGATATGCGAGGGTGGATAATAAAAGGCAAACCCGACGGGCGAGCTGTTCTGTCCCTTGAAGAGGACGGTGTTAAGCGGCACGAGCATACAGCAAAGGTGATACCGACGGATTTGGGTTCAAGGGAGACAAGTTCCTTTGATTATGGCTCTAAAAGCACAGAGTCAGGTGGAGAGCATAATCATATTGTTAATGGTGTGTGGGCTGGAACAACAACAAGGAACGGTGGAACAAAATGGGATACGCCAGGATATATAGCGGATATAACAACCAGCAGTGGCGGTACACATGCACATCGTACCAATATAGGCCCACACGCCCATACCGTGGTGCTGGGTGAACATGGTCATGATGTTATGGTTGATGAGACGGGTAATGCAGAAAATACAGTTAAAAATATCGCGTTTAACTTCATTGTGAGGCTGGCATGACAAATTTCAAAATGAGTCCGGAATCCCGGACACTGAAAATTTATAACTTACGGGCTGATACAAAAGAGTATATAGGCGCGGGAGATGTTTATATTCCACCGTATACAGGATTACCGGCGAACTGCACGCTTATCGAACCGCCAGAGGCTGGCCCCGGCCAGGTTGCCGTTTTCAACGATGCACAGCAACAGTGGGAAGTTGTTGAAGATCACCGTGGGAAAACGGTATATGACACAGCCACCGGGAAGACATTGTGCATTTCCCGTCCGGGGGCTTTGCCGGATGATATCACCACTTTACCGCCAGAGGGGGAATTCCATCGATGGGATGGTGCGAAATGGATAAAAGACGACGAGGCCGAAAGGGCGGCGAAAATTCGTGACGCTGAACGGGAGAAGCAAAAATTACTTCAGGAGATAATGGAAAAAACACAGCTGTGGCAAACGTGGCTGTCACTTGGGATTATCAGCGAAGCTGATAAAAAATCACTCAGGGAGTGGATGTTGTATGCCCAAAAAGTTGAAGCGACGGACACATCTGAATTACCTGTGAGATTTCCCGACAAACCGCTTATTGCGGGTGAGCTATCCGGCACGGCGTAAAAAACCAAAAGATAATCGCAGGTTTTAAAGGCTGAAAATATACCAATTGGTATACCAAGTTTATACCAAGAGCCCAAAAGGCAAAGGGGCTACCATTTGGTAACCCCTTGATTATTTGGCGGAAGCGCAGAGATTCGAACTCTGGAACCCTTTCGGGTCGCCGGTTTTCAAGACCGGTGCCTTCAACCGCTCGGCCACACTTCCGGAATGACGCGAACTATAAACATCCCGATGCGTCGTGTAAACCCCCAATTTGTTTGTTTGCTTGAAAAACAGACAAATGCGTGTCGATAGCGTGAAATAACAGCAATTTGGACATTCTATCGCCATAAAAATGGGCTCGTAATTCTTCTGCGCCAAACCTTAAGGAAAATAAGGTCCATTTTTATCGCTAAAAGACAAATCCACACTGTTTGTATTGTTTTGTGCAAAAGTTTCACTACGCTTTATTAACAATACTTTCTGGCGACGTGCGCCAGTGCAGAAGGATGAGCTTTCGTTTTCAGCATCTCACGTAAAACGATGGTTTGCCTTGCTACAGGGACGTCGCTTGCCGACCATAAGCGCCCGGCGTCCTGCTGGTGTCGCAAGGAGAAGAGACGTGCGATATGAATAACGAGGAGACATTTTACCAGGCCATGCGGCGTCAGGGGGTCACCCGGCGCAGCTTTCTCAAATATTGCAGTCTGGCTGCAACCTCGCTGGGGTTAGGTGCGGGGATGGCACCAAAGATTGCCTGGGCGCTGGAAAATAAACCGCGCATTCCGGTGGTGTGGATCCACGGTCTGGAATGCACCTGCTGTACCGAATCTTTTATCCGCTCCGCTCACCCACTGGCGAAGGATGTCATTCTTTCCCTTATTTCTCTCGACTACGACGATACTCTGATGGCTGCCGCAGGCACCCAGGCAGAGGAAGTCTTTGAAGACATCATCACGCAATACAACGGCAAATATATCCTCGCAGTAGAAGGTAACCCGCCGCTGGGCGAGCAGGGGATGTTCTGTATCAGTAGCGGCCGACCGTTTATTGAGAAACTCAAACGTGCAGCTGCCGGAGCCAGTGCAATTATTGCCTGGGGCACCTGTGCGTCCTGGGGCTGTGTGCAGGCCGCGCGGCCCAATCCGACGCAGGCAACGCCTATCGACAAAGTCATCACCGACAAACCCATTATCAAAGTACCTGGTTGCCCGCCGATCCCGGATGTGATGAGCGCCATTATTACTTACATGGTGACGTTCGATCGCCTGCCGGATGTCGACAGAATGGGGCGTCCGCTGATGTTCTATGGTCAGCGAATCCACGATAAATGCTATCGCCGCGCCCACTTCGACGCCGGAGAGTTTGTGCAGAGTTGGGATGATGACGCGGCGCGTAAAGGTTACTGCCTGTACAAAATGGGCTGCAAAGGGCCAACTACGTATAACGCCTGTTCCTCTACCCGCTGGAACGATGGCGTTTCCTTCCCGATCCAGTCTGGTCACGGCTGCCTGGGCTGTTCTGAAAATGGTTTCTGGGATCGCGGTTCGTTCTACAGCCGCGTGGTCGATATTCCGCAGATGGGAACGCACTCTACCGCCGATACCGTGGGCTTAACCGCGCTTGGTGTCGTGGCTGCGGCTGTTAGTGTACATGCAGTCGCCAGCGCCGTTGACCAGCGCAGACGTCATAACCAGCAACTTGCAGAAGCCGAACAACAGCCGGGCAACGAGGATAAACAGGCATGAGCACTCAGTACGAAACTCAGGGATACACCATCAACAATGCCGGACGCCGCCTGGTGGTCGACCCGATCACGCGCATCGAAGGCCATATGCGCTGCGAAGTAAATATCAACGATCAGAATGTGATAACCAATGCCGTCTCCTGCGGCACGATGTTTCGCGGGCTGGAGATCATCCTGCAAGGGCGCGATCCGCGCGATGCGTGGGCGTTCGTTGAACGTATTTGCGGCGTTTGCACCGGCGTACACGCCCTGGCTTCGGTTTACGCCATCGAAGATGCCATCGGTATTAAAGTGCCGGACAACGCCAATATCATCCGCAATATTATGCTGGCAACGCTCTGGTGCCACGATCACCTGGTGCACTTCTATCAGCTCGCCGGGATGGACTGGATAGATGTGTTAGATGCGCTGAAAGCCGATCCACGGAAAACGTCAGAACTGGCGCAAAGCCTCTCCTCGTGGCCAAAATCATCCCCTGGCTATTTCTTCGACGTACAAAACCGACTGAAGAAATTTGTTGAAGGCGGGCAGTTAGGGATTTTCCGCAACGGCTACTGGGGACACCCGCAGTACAAACTGCCGCCAGAGGCCAACCTGATGGGCTTTGCCCACTATCTCGAAGCCCTCGATTTCCAGCGGGAGATCGTCAAAATTCACGCAGTTTTTGGTGGTAAAAACCCACATCCGAACTGGATTGTCGGCGGGATGCCGTGCGCCATTAACATTGACGAAAGCGGCGCGGTCGGGGCGGTTAATATGGAACGCCTGAACCTGGTGCAGTCGATTATCACCCGCACGGCGGACTTCATTAATAACGTGATGATCCCCGACGCCTTAGCCATAGGTCAGTTCAACAAACCGTGGAGCGAAATCGGCACGGGCCTTTCGGATCAATGCGTCCTCAGCTACGGTGCGTTCCCCGATATCGCCAACGACTTTGGTGAGAAAAGTTTGTTGATGCCTGGCGGCGCAGTAATTAACGGCGACTTCAAAAACGTGTTGCCAGTAGATTTAGTGGATCCGCAGCAGGTGCAGGAGTTTGTCGATCACGCCTGGTATCGGTATCCCAACGATCAGGTTGGGCGTCATCCTTTTGATGGTATTACCGACCCGTGGTACAACCCGGGCGATGTTAAAGGTAGCGACACCAACATTCAGCAGCTGAATGAACAGGAACGCTACTCGTGGATCAAAGCGCCACGCTGGCGCGGTCATGCGATGGAAGTGGGGCCACTGGCGCGCACGTTAATCGCCTACCACAAAGGCGATGCGGCAACCGTTGAGTCGGTCGATCGCATGATGTCGGCACTGAACCTGCCGCTTTCTGGCATCCAGTCAACGTTGGGCCGCATTTTGTGCCGCGCGCACGAAGCGCAGTGGGCCGCAGGTAAGTTGCAGTATTTCTTCGACAAGCTGATGACCAACCTGAAAAACGGCAATCTCGCCACTGCCTCTACCGAAAAATGGGAGCCTGCGACCTGGCCGAAAGAGTGCCGTGGCGTTGGCTTTACCGAAGCGCCGCGCGGGGCGTTAGGCCACTGGGCCGCCATTCGCGATGGCAAAATCGATCTCTACCAGTGCGTGGTGCCGACCACCTGGAACGCCAGCCCGCGCGATCCCAAAGGGCAAATTGGTGCGTATGAAGCGGCGCTGATGAACACCCAAATGGCCATTCCTGAACAGCCGCTGGAAATCCTGCGTACTTTGCACAGCTTCGACCCGTGCCTCGCCTGTTCAACTCACGTGCTGGGCAACGACGGTAGCGAGCTGATCTCCGTGCAGGTGCGTTAACAGCGAAGGAGAATCATCATGCAACAGAAAAGCGACAACGTTGTCAGCCACTATGTCTTTGAAGCGCCTGTGCGGATCTGGCACTGGCTGACGGTGCTGTGCATGGCAGTGTTGATGGTTACTGGCTACTTTATTGGCAAACCGCTGCCTTCGGTCAGCGGCGAGGCGACTTATCTGTTCTACATGGGGTACATCCGGTTAATTCACTTCAGTGCCGGGATGATTTTTACCGTGATATTACTGATGCGGATCTACTGGGCGTTCGTGGGTAATCGCTACTCACGGGAGCTGTTCATCGTGCCAGTGTGGCGTAAAAGCTGGTGGCTGGGCGTGTGGTATGAAATCCGCTGGTATCTGTTTCTGGCAAAACGCCCGAGTGCTGATATTGGTCATAATCCCATTGCCCAGGCCGCGATGTTCGGCTATTTCCTGATGTCCGTTTTTATGATCGTCACCGGTTTTGCGCTGTTCAGCGAACACAGTCAGTATGCCATCTTCACACCGTTCCGTTACGTGGTGGAATTTTTCTACTGGACGGGCGGCAACTCAATGGACATTCACAGCTGGCATCGGCTGGGGATGTGGCTGATTGGCGCGTTTGTGATCGGTCATGTGTACATGGCGCTGCGTGAAGACATCATGTCTGATGACACGGTGATCTCCACCATGGTGAACGGCTACCGTAGCCACAAATTTTTTAAAGTCAAAAGCAACAAGGAGCGTTCATGAGCGAGCAACGCGTGGTGGTAATGGGGCTGGGCAACCTCCTGTGGGCCGATGAAGGCTTCGGCGTGCGGGTGGCAGAACGGCTGTATGCCCATTATCACTGGCCCGAGGAAGTGGAGATTGTCGATGGCGGTACTCAGGGGCTGAACTTGCTGGGCTATGTCGAAAGCGCCAGCCACTTGTTGATTCTCGATGCCATTGATTATGGGCTGGAGCCAGGAACGCTACGAACCTATGCCGGAGAACGTATTCCGGCCTATCTCAGCGCGAAGAAAATGAGCCTGCACCAGAACAGTTTCTCCGAAGTGCTGGCGCTGGCGGATATTCGAGGTCATTTGCCTGAACAAATCGCCCTGGTCGGGCTGCAACCGGCAATGCTCGACGACTACGGCGGCAGCCTGAGCGAACTGGCGCGAGAGCAACTGCCCGCTGCGGAACAGGCTGCGCTGGTACAGCTGGCTGAGTGGGGAGTTGTACCGCAACCGACTGAGGAGTCTCGTTGTCTCAATTATGACTGTCTGTCGATGGAAAATTACGAAGGCGTTCGCTTGCGCCAGTACCGGATGACGCTGGAGGAGCAGGGATGAGCAACGACACGCTATTTGATGCGTTGTGGCAACGAATGCTGGCGCGTGGCTGGACGCCGGTCAGTGAATCCCATCTTGATGACTGGCTTACGCAAACGCCAGACAGTGTGGTGTTGTTAAGCTGTGACCCAAAACGGACGCCTGAAGTCAGCGACAATCCGGTAATGATCGGCGAGCTACTGCGCGAGTTTCCAGACTATGCGTGGAAGGTGGCGATTGCCGATCTTGAGCAAAGCGAAGCCATTGGCGATCGCTTTGGTGTTTTTCGCTTTCCCGCCACCCTGGTGTTTACCGGCGGTAGCTATCGCGGCGTGTTGAACGGCATCCACCCGTGGGCGGAGCTGATAAACCTGATGCGTGGGATTGTCGAATCGCAACAGGAGCGAGCCTCATGAGCGACACTTTCTTCCATCTGCTGGGACCGGGAACACAACCTGGCGACGACAGTTTCAGTATGAATCCACTGCCGATTACCTGTCAGGTGAATGATGAACCAAGTATGGCGGCACTGGAGCAATGTGTGCATAGCCCGCAGGTGATTGCGCTGTTAAACGAGTTACAACATCAACTAAGCGAACGCCAGCCGCCGCTGGGTGAGGTGCTGGCAGTCGATCTGTTAAATCTCAACGCCGACGATCGTCATTTCATCAATACGCTGCTTGGGGAAGGGGAAGTGTCAGTGCGTATCCAGCATGCTGACGGCAGTGAAAGTGAAATTCAGGAGGCTACCTTCTGTGGATTATGGCGTGTACGCAGACGTCGCGGCGAACAGTTGCTGGAGGACACACTGGAGGCTGGCTGCGCGCCGCTGGCGTTGTGGCAGGCGGCAACGCAAAACGCGCTGCCGACAGATTCGCTATTACCGCCCCCCATCGGTGGCCTGATGAATGGCTTACCGCTGGCCCATGAGTTGCTGGCGCATGTGCGAAACCCCGACGCGCAGCCGCACAGTATTAACCTGACGCAGTTACCCATCAGCGAAGCTGACCGGCTTTTTCTGTCGCGTCTTTGCGGACCGGGCAATATTCAGATTCGGACCATTGGCTATGGCGAGAGCTATATCAACGCTACGGGATTACGCCATGTCTGGCATTTACGCTGTATGGACACCTTAAAAGGCCCTCTGCTTGAGAGTTATGAAATCTGCCCGATACCCGAAGTTGTGCTGGCTGCGCCGGAAGATCTGGCGGACTCTGCGCAGCGTCTCGGCGAGGTTTGTCAGTGGCTGGCGGAAAGCGCACAACAGTAAAAACGGTGGCAAATATCGCTTTCGGTCCTGTGAATATCGCAATTAGCGAATACAACTACCTACAAACTGTAAGGATAAAAAGAGGGATCTACTATTAAAGGGTTATTACCCTCTCTTCGCCTACAGGAGTTAGCATGTGGGATGTTATTGACTTATCGCGCTGGCAGTTTGCGCTGACCGCGCTGTATCACTTTTTATTTGTGCCCCTTACCCTGGGGCTGATTTTTTTGCTGGCCATCATGGAAACTATTTACGTGGTTACCGGCAAAACAATCTACCGCGATATGACGCGTTTCTGGGGTAAGCTCTTCGGTATCAACTTTGCTCTCGGCGTGGCCACTGGCCTGACGATGGAGTTTCAGTTTGGTACTAACTGGTCATTCTATTCCAACTATGTAGGCGACATTTTCGGCGCACCGTTGGCGATGGAAGCATTAATGGCCTTCTTCCTCGAATCCACTTTTGTCGGTCTGTTCTTCTTCGGCTGGCAACGCCTGAATAAATACCAACACCTGTTGGTCACCTGGCTGGTGGCATTCGGTTCAAATATCTCTGCATTGTGGATCTTGAATGCCAATGGCTGGATGCAGTTCCCGACCGGGGCGCATTTCGATATCGATACCCTGCGTATGGAGATGACCAGCTTCAGCGATCTGGTCTTTAACCCTGTCAGCCAGGTGAAATTTGTGCACACGGTGATGGCAGGTTATGTGACCGGGGCGATGTTCATTATGGCGATCAGCGCGTGGTATTTGCTACGTGGGCGGGAGCGCGACGTTGCACTCCGCTCGTTTGCCATCGGTTCTGTCTTCGGGACCCTGGCGATAATCGGCGCGCTGCAACTCGGAGACAGCTCTGCATATGAAGTCGCACGAGTACAGCCGGTAAAACTGGCGGCGATGGAAGGGGAGTGGCAAACCGAACCGGCACCCGCGCCGTTCCATCTCGTTGCCTGGCCGGAACAAGAGCAAGAACGCAACGCTTTTGCCATTAAAATCCCGGCCCTGTTAGGCATCCTCGCCACTCATTCATTGGATAAACCTGTTCCCGGGCTGAAAAATTTGATGGCCGAAACCTACCCACGACTGCAACGGGGACGCATAGCCTGGCTGTTAATGCAGGAGATATCGCAGGGCAACCGTGAGCCCCATGTATTACAGGCGTTTCGCGAGTTAGAAGGCGATCTCGGTTACGGCATGCTGCTCTCCCGCTATGCACCGGATATGAATCATGTCACTGCTGCGCAGTATCAGGCGGCGATGCGTGGCGCAATCCCGCAAGTTGCGCCGGTATTCTGGAGTTTCCGCATCATGGTTGGCTGCGGTTCGCTGCTGTTACTGGTGATGCTGATTGCGCTCGTCCAGACGCTGCGCGGCAAAATCGAACAACATCGCTGGGTGCTGAAAATGGCGCTCTGGAGTTTGCCGCTGCCGTGGATTGCCATTGAAGCCGGGTGGTTTATGACCGAGTTTGGTCGTCAGCCATGGGCGATTCAGGACATCTTACCGACATACTCCGCGCACTCTGCATTAACCACGGGCCAACTGGCCTTCTCTCTGATCATGATCGTAGGGCTTTACACCCTGTTCTTAATCGCCGAAGTCTACCTGATGCAGAAATATGCCCGTCTGGGGCCGAGTGCGATGCAGAGTGAACAACCAGCGCAGCAACAGGGGTAAAGGAGAGAATCATGTTTGATTATGAAACATTACGGTTCATCTGGTGGCTGCTGATGGGCGTCATTCTGGTGGTCTTTATGGTCACCGACGGATTTGATATGGGGATCGGTTGTCTGCTGCCACTGGTGGCGCGTGACGATGATGAACGCCGGATAGTGATCAACAGCGTTGGCGCTCACTGGGAGGGTAACCAGGTCTGGCTGATCCTCGCAGGGGGGGCATTATTTGCCGCCTGGCCCAGAGTCTATGCAGCGGCGTTTTCTGGCTTTTACGTGGCGATGATTCTGGTGCTGTGCTCGCTGTTCTTTCGCCCGCTGGCTTTTGATTATCGCGGCAAAATAGCGGATGCCCGCTGGCGCAAAATGTGGGATGCCAGTCTGGTCATCGGTAGTCTGGTGCCGCCGGTGGTCTTCGGTATCGCGTTCGGCAATTTGTTACTTGGCGTGCCGTTTGTCTTCACGCCGCAATTACGCGTGGAGTACCTCGGTTCTTTCTGGCAATTGCTGACACCGTTCCCATTACTGTGTGGCTTGCTCAGTCTGGGCATGGTGATTTTGCAAGGGGGCGTCTGGTTGCAGCTGAAAACCGTTGGCGCTATTCATCTGCGTTCACAACTGGCGACCAAACGCGCCGCGCTGCTGGTGATGCTTTGCTTCCTGCTGGCGGGTTACTGGCTGTGGGTCGGTATTGATGGCTTTGTGTTACTCGCTCAGGATGTCAACGGTCCGTCCAATCCACTGATGAAAATGGTGACGGTACTGCCAGGCGCCTGGATGAATAACTTCGTCGAATCGCCAGCCTTGTGGATTTTCCCACTGCTCGGTTTCTTCTGCCCGTTACTGACGGCGATGGCAATTTATCGTGGTCGCCCCGGTTGGGCATTTCTGATGGCGTCATTGATGCAATTTGGTGTGATTTTCACTGCTGGTGTTACGTTATTTCCCTTTGTTATGCCTTCGAGTATCAGTCCGATATCCAGCCTGACCGTGTGGGACAGTACCTCCAGCCAACTGACACTTAGCATTATGTTAGTAATTGTACTGATATTTTTGCCAATAGTGTTGCTCTACACTCTATGGAGCTACTACAAAATGTGGGGTCGTATGACGACTGAAACTCTGCGCCGTCACGATCATGAGCTGTACTAAGGAGCATGAACAATGTGGTATCTATTGTGGTTCGTCGGCATTTTGTTGATGTGTTCGCTTTCTACCGTCGTGTTGGTATGGCTGGATCCGCGTCTGAAGGGATGACTGGCGTACAACGAACTTAGGCCTGATACGACGCGTCGCATCAGGCAGTCATGTCGGATATGAAAAACGGAAACATATCGATGAAAGCGATTTTGATCCCATTTTTATCTCTTCTGATTCCGTTAACCTCGTCACCTGCATTCGCTCAGAGTGAGCCGGAACTGAAGCTGGAGCGGGTGGTGATTGTCAGCCGTCATGGCGTGCGTGCGCCCACCAAAGCCACGTCACTCATGCAGGATGTCACTCCAGACACATGGCCTGAGTGGCCGGTGAAATTGGGCTGGTTGACCCCGCGTGGCGGCGAACTGGTCACTTATCTTGGGCATTATCAACGCCAACGCCTGGTCGCTGACGGTTTACTGGCAAAAAATGGCTGCCCGAAACCTGATCAGGTTGCGATTATTGCGGATGTCGATGAACGTACGCGTAAAACAGGTGAAGCCTTTGCTGCCGGGCTGGCACCCAACTGCATGATTACAGTACATACCCAGCCAGATACTTCCCGGCCCGATCCCCTGTTTAATCCCCTTAAAACTGGCGTTTGCCAACTGGATAAGACGAACGTTACCGCGACTATTCTCAGTAGAGCAGGGGGATCGATAGCGGAGTTTACCGAGCATCGGCAAACCGCATTTCACGAACTGGAGCGGGTACTCAATTTTCCGCAATCAAGTCTGTGCCTCAAACGAGAGAAACAAGACGAAAACTGTTCGTTCACGCAGGCATTACCCTCTGAACTCAAGGTGAGTGCTGATAACGTCTCATTAACGGGTGCAGTAAGCCTCGCATCCATGCTGACGGAAATATTTCTCCTGCAACAGGCACAGGGAATGCCGGAGCCTGGCTGGGGGCGAATTACTGATTCACACCAGTGGAACACCTTGCTAAGTCTGCATAACGCGCAGTTTTATTTGCTGCAACGGACACCAGATGTTGCCCGTAGTCGCGCCACGCCGTTGCTGGATTTAGTGCTGACGGCGCTGACGCCAAACAATCCGCAAAAATCGAACTATGGAATTACGCTGCCGACTTCACTGTTGTTTATTGCCGGGCACGATACCAACCTGGCGAATCTGGGGGGCGCGTTAGAGCTTAACTGGACGCTACCGGGCCAGCCGGATAATACTCCACCGGGGGGCGAACTGGTTTTTGAACGCTGGCGGCGACTTAGTGATAACAGCCAGTGGATTCAGGTATCGCTGGTATTCCAGACCCTACAGCAGATGCGTGACAAAACTCCGTTGTCGCTAAAAACGCCGCCTGGAGAGGTAAAACTGACACTGGCAGAATGTGAGGAGAGAAACGCGCAGGGCATGTGTTCACTGGCGGATTTTACGCAAATAGTGAATGAAGCGCGCATTCCGGCATGCAGTTTACATCAGGACAAATAAACATTTGCCGCTGAGGGGCCACGCAGGCCATTGACGCGGCAAAATTCCACGCGTAACCCTGGGGTGAGCACTTCTGCGTCGCGGGGGGTGAATGCGGAAATATGGACCTGGACTTCTTTACGACCGTCGGAGGGGATGATGAATCCTTTGCCGCTTTTGCGATCAAAGGTTTTGACAATTCCTGTCATTTTACGGGACAAACAAATTCCTTACTGATAAATCTGCGCTGCACTATACGGTCTAAATAAAATAAAGCCAGTTTTATTTAAGACCGCTGGACGGCCAAAATAAAGTTTGCTTAATCTTATTTATCATGCGTTAATAGCTGCGTCGGTTTGAAAGACAGACAGCATACAAAGTAATTTACTAAAGCAGTTCTCATTATCAGGCATTATCCCCTTCTTTTGAGTCTCTCTCCTGAACACTAAGTAGTTTCTGTATTAAAGCCCTGTTTGCCGAAAGGCCCAAAATGAAGGAAGTAAAATATGTCTAATAAAATGACTGGTTTAGTAAAATGGTTTAACGCAGATAAAGGTTTTGGCTTTATCACTCCTGATGATGGCAGCAAGGACGTTTTCGTCCATTTCACCGCTATCCAGAGCAATGAATTCCGCACGCTGAACGAAAATCAGAAAGTCGAATTTTCTATTGAGCAGGGGCAACGTGGTCCTTCGGCAGCGAACGTTGTTACGCTCTAAGGTTGCCGCTATTACTCAGCATCTCCATTTCCGCTGTCCATGTTGCCATGGTTCACAGTACCGCACATCGGCATTCGATGTGACGGAGCGAAACCCTTTGGGCGCTAAGTGTATTTTCTGTAAATCGACGATGATCACCTTTGATAACGTTGCCTTGCAAATACGCACTGACCATGCGCCACTGGATTTCACAAAATAGTATCAGGCTCCCTCGCGGAGCCTTTTTTATATCTTCTGTTTGCACTTATCCCTGTACGCATATTGAGCGATAACCTACTGATTATTGAATCTTTCATGCAGATGGCTTATAACATTTCTAACCTGACCAGGGGATCGGAACCAACACCTTGCTGGCGTGTTGCTGTCTTTTAAGACCAGAAGAGGTTAACAGTGAATATTGAAGAGCTAAAAAAACAAGCCGAAACGGAAATCTCCGACTTTATTGCGCAAAAAATCACCGAGTTGAATAAGAATACAGGGAAAGAAGTCTCTGAAATTCGCTTTACTGCGCGGGAGAAAATGACCGGGCTTGAAGGTTATGACGTCAAAATCAAAATAATGTGATTTTGTGAACATCACCCCGCGCGAGGTGATGTTCCGCTTGTCGCTTTGTTAATGACCAATCATTGCCGCTTGCGGAATTAAGCGCCGATACAATTCTTCTGGCACCGGGCTTTGCCATACGCCCGCATACATCGCATAACCAATCACCGCAAACATAATCCCCAGAACCAGTAGCGTCATTAACCAGCCAGACAATGCAAAGGTTTTTTTATTTGCCGCAGGTTTTTGCAGCGAAAAAGTTAATGTTGAAGCGACCGGACATGACTCCACGCAGGTCATACAACCGGTACATTCCACCGTTCTAACCTGAATTAATTTATCGACCGGGATCCGCGATGGGCAATTTTTCGCACATTTACCGCAGTCGATACAGCTTTCGGCATTGCGACGAATCTTAAACGGCGATAATAGCGAAACCAGTCCCATCAGCGCGCCATATGGGCAGAGATAACGACACCAGACATGGCGAATAAATAGGCTGGCAATCAGCAAAGCCGTCACGCTGATTAATGTCGCTTTCCCCATATGGCGAAAGAAATCGAGCATTTTAACGTCCATTACCACGCTATAAGGCGATAGCATAAAATAGTGAATCGCCTGAGCGGGCATCAATAACGCGATATAGAGAAAAAAACTCAACAGCAAATATTTCACTGCGCGCAGAGGAATATCCAGCCAGCGGGGAAGGGCAAATTGCCGACCAAACAGTTTTTTCCCGAGATCGCCGATTAATTCAGAAAGCGTCCCAACCGGGCATAGCCACGAACAAAAGGCTTTTTTCAGCAGTAAGCTGATAATGATAAAAGCGACCAGCAACAGCATCGCGGCGGCGTGCACGGAAGGTAACTGGCTTGTTTCAAAGCTATATTTCAGATTCATCAGACCAGCAATCGGCAGCCAACCTTCAATGCCACTCGGTCTGGCGACAAATGCCGTATTACCTGCCGTTTCGTAATAGCGCACCCAGTACCAAAAGGTGACGGCAATATAAATATTGATTGCCAACAGTAATAATTGCGTCGCTTTACGCCAGGTCGTGGCATTGCGCCAGTCATTCCACGGTAATTTACCGCCCGTCGTGCCTGGCCGTCGTTGCCAGCGGATTCTTTTTTTCTCTGTCATAATTTTGCCCGCCCGTTAAGTTGCATACCAAATGCCACTATTCTAAGTTTTCTTAACGGGATGATATTGATTCACATCGGGTTCGGGGCTTTCTTATTCAGCCACTGTTCCAGGGCAGCGATGCTACGCGTAATTTCTTCACGCGGCAGGACCGCGGTTAATGGTTCCAGCTCAAGTTGTTCGCACAACTGACTGGCACTGCGCATGCCCAGACTGGCACAGCTGCTTTTCAACTGATGCGCGGCACGTTTGATTTTGTCGCTGTCGTGTCTGGCGCGTGCAGTGTCCATTTCATCGAGAAGGGGCAGGGCATGTTGTTTAAATAATGTCAGCCATTCGTGGATTTTCTCCACCCCCATTAACTGCGCATCTTCATTGAGCTGCGATACATCCAGTGGTTGATGGTTATGTGTTTGCAGGTGCAGATAGTGCGCCAGTAACTGACCAAGCACTTCACGCGACACCGGTTTAGGGATAATTCCGCGAAATAGCGAACTGGTACGCTGGCGCAGCGTTTCGTCGATGACATGGGCGCTAAAGCCAATCAAAACCAGCGACGGATATTGCAGCGAAAGTTGCCGGGCAAGTGTAATGCCGTCGATATCTGGCAGATCAAAATCCACCAGCGCGGCAGCAAACGGTTCACTATTTTGCAGCGTCTCTAAAGCCTGCGCGGCATTTCCTACGGCTGCGACCTGAGCGCCACTGGTGTTAAGTATCTCGATGGTAATACGCTGCGTTAGCGGGTTATCTTCAATCAACAGTAATCGTAAACCGTCCAGACGCACCGCCTGATTGACTATTTTTGGTGCAGGCGCAGTGGCAACACGTAACGGTAACCGTAAGCCAAAACAGCTTCCTGCTCCCGGCCTGCTGGTGGCGGTCAGTTCGCCGCCCATCGCCTGAGCCAGACTGGTACTGATAGTCAGCCCCAGTCCACTGCCGCCGCGCTTGCCGCTCACCTGAACAAATGGCTGAAAGATATCAGCCAGTTTCGCGGGATCAATACCACAGCCGCTGTCTTCCACTTCGACAAGCCATTGCTCGCCATCAATGCGGCTGCGCAGGATAATCTGCCCCTCATCGGTGAAACGCAGGGCATTACTCAACAAATTGGTAATAACCTGGCGAATACGGCGCGGATCGCCCATTAACGCGGTTGGGACATCGTTGGCAATTTCCGTTACCAGTCGAATCGGACGACCTTTAACCCGTCCGCTCATTAATTGCAGGGTACTTTCCAGCAGTGGGCGCGGTTCAAAGGGCTCATCACTGACCGAAACATTCTTGCCACCTGCTTCGATAGCCGAATAATCGAGAATATCATTGAGGATGGTCAGCAATGATTCGCCAGAGTCGGTAATCGCCCGCAAATCATCACGCTGGGCGTTAAACGCAGGGTTATCTGCCAGCAACTGCGCGGTGCCGAGAATTCCGTACAGCGGAGTGCGGATCTCATGGCTCATTGCTGCCAGAAACGCCGATTTTGCCTGACTGGCTTTTTCTGCTTCCGCCCGTGCCAGGCGGTGTTCTACCACCAGTTCCTGCAATTCGGCAGTGCGCGCTTTGACCTGCGCCGCCAGTTGTTCGCGGTGGCGGTTAAGCGCATGAACACTGCTGCGAAAAGCATCCATCAGCCGCCCGATGGTATCCAGTTCCCGCACGCCAGCGGTTTCCGGGAAAGGGGAGTCGATATCACCATCCAGCAAGCGTTGCAGCGCCTGCGTTTGTTCGGCAAGAGGGCGCGTGACTGAGCGATAAACCACGCGCCAGAGGATTAGAATCAATGCACAAAGTGAAACCATCCCCAGCAATAACAGGCTGTATTGCCCGCGTGTACTGGCTTTTTCCAGATGTGCCAGTCCGTGCTGATTGCGCAGCTCGATGGTGTCGACCAGTTGGCTGACTTCGCTACTAAACTGCGCGAACTGGGCGATGTTATTTTGGGCGAGAGTTTGCAGGTGATTGCTGATTTCACTGTCCTGCTGATACAGCGCCAGCAAATCGCTATATTGGCTAACGGTAGTTAACGTTGTTGCGACCTGAGCACGAATTCCTGGATCTTCAATGCGTATTTGCCGACGTTGCAGAATTTTTACCGCATTATTGAGCTGCTTTTCCAGCGTTGGTGCATTTTTCTGGATCTGCTCCAGCCCCAGATTCATCACCATTTGCTGCACCCGCAGGGCGCTAAGGCGCAGTTCATTCATCTGGTTAACATACTCAAGATCGATATCAATCAGCCGATCGAGTGCACTTTCTGCGGCCTGACGCTGATGTTGTTCGATCAAATCGTAAATCCCGGCCTGGGTCGCTCCGGCGGAGGTTGCCGCATTATTCGCCTGACCTTGCGCCAGGCGTGCGATCTCATCGGCGGCGGCGACTATCTGCTGACTGAGTCGCTGTTGTTGCTGGCGCAGTTGCAAACGCTGTCCCACCAGTTCCCCTTGCTGACGTAACGAACGGGAGATCTCCTGCTCCTGTTGTTCAATAGCGGTGGTATCAAAACCTTGTTCCCGTAACGCTTGCAGCAACACATTAATCTTCAGGCTTTGTGCGGTGAGCATTCGCCCCTGCGCCTGCCACATCTTTTCGTTATCGGCACTGGTCAGGTTTTGCGCGGCGAAAAGTTCCCAGGCGCTGGCTTCGCTCAACTGGCGCGCCATATTCATGGTAGGAATCAATGCTTGAGTGTTATCTTTTTCCACCTGGCTGATAAAGCGCAGGTTGTACCATCCCACCAGGGTACTGGTCAGGGTTAACAGCGCCATCAGGGCAAAGCCCATCCAGAGTCTTCGGGTCAGGGTTAAATTCACGGTCAGTGTACTTAAGGTGAAAAAGGTTGAGTCGCAAAGTGGAATGCATCTAGCATAAAGCCTTATTATTGATGAGGCTATCATGCGCGTACTGCTATTGTTACTTCTTTCCCTTTTCATGTTGCCGGCATTTTCGGCTGATAACCTGTTGCGCTGGCATGATGCGCAGCATTTCACGGTGCAAGCCTCTACGCCGCTTAAAGCCAAACGCGCATGGAAACTGTGCGCGCTTTATCCCAGCCTGAAAGATTCATACTGGTTATCGTTGAACTATGGTATGCAGGAGGCTGCTCGCCGCTACGGTGTGGATTTAAAAGTGTTGGAGGCTGGCGGCTACAGCCAGTTGGCTACCCAGCAAGCACAAATCGACCAGTGTAAACAGTGGGGCGCAGAGGCTATTTTGCTCGGTAGTAGCACGACGTCATTTCCCGACCTGCAAAAGCAGGTAGCAAGTCTGCCGGTGATCGAACTGGTAAATGCTATTGATGATCCCCAGGTGAAAAGCCGCGTTGGTGTGCCCTGGTTTCAGATGGGCTATCAACCAGGACGATATCTGGTGCAATGGAGCCACGGCAAACCACTCAACGTGCTGTTGATGCCCGGCCCCGATAACGCCGGGGGCAGTAAGGAGATGGTAGAGGGTTTTCGCGCAGCTATTGCCGGAAGCCCGGTGCGTATTGTCGATATTGCGCTTGGCGATAACGATATTGAAATCCAGCGTAACCTGTTGCAGGAAATGCTGGAGCGCCATCCAGAAATCGACGTCGTTGCTGGAACGGCCATTGCGGCAGAGGCGGCAATGGGTGAAGGGCGTAACCTGAAAACACCGCTGACCGTTGTGTCGTTTTATCTTTCACATCAGGTGTATCGCGGACTAAAGCGGGGAAGAGTGATTATGGCTGCCAGCGATCAAATGGTCTGGCAGGGGGAACTGGCGGTTGAGCAGGCCATCAGGCAATTACAGGGGCAATCGGTGTCTGATAATGTTAGCCCACCGATTTTAGTTCTGACGCCGAAAAATGCCGACCGCGAACATATCCGCCGCTCGTTGTCACCAGGGGGATTTCGTCCGGTCTATTTTTATCAGCACACATCAGCGGCTAAGAAATAACCTTCGCCATGTTGTGTCACCAGTAAATCCGCACTGAGTTTATGGCGTAAACGACGAATTAACACATCGACGGTGCGCAGGTCAGGGTTTTCCACCCGACGCGCAGAAAGCATACGCAGCAGACGCTCGCGGCTGAGAATTTCGCCGGGATTGGTCACAAACGCCACCAGCATTTCATACTCTGCGCGGGTCAGTTTAATCGGCTCGCCATCCCGCTCCAGCGTATGGCGCGACACATTCAGGCAATAACCGGCAAAGCGATAGCAGTTATCCTGAGTGTGCGGTTGAGCTTGTCGCGCGAGGTCGATTCGCCAGAGCAGATTTTTTACCCGTACTACCAGTTCGCGCAGTTCCAGCGGTTTGGTGACGTAATCGTCTGCGCCCATTTCCAGCCCAACAATACGGTCAATCCGATCGCTGCGTCCGGTAACCAGAATAATCCCCACCGTTGAGCGTTCTCGCAGGGCGCGGGTTAACATCAGGCCATTTTCATCGGGCAAGTTGATATCCAGCAGAATTAAATCCACCGGCTGATTCTGCATAATTTCCCGCAGCCCGGCACCGCTCTCCGTAACGGAAACGGTATACCCCTCCTGAGTGAAGTAGGATTGTAATCGCGCCTGGGTAACCGGTTCATCTTCAACAATAACAATGTGATGTGGCATCAGAGGGTTTTACTCATTCTGTTCATATCTGTTCATATTCTGCCGTAAGCCGTTCATCCTGACCAGTGCCGCTGTTCATATTTGCTCATTAAGATCGCTTCACTAAACCATAATTTTACAGGGGCTATTATGCGGAAACTCTGGAGCGCGCTACGCCGACCCAGTGCTCGTTGGTCGGTACTGGCGCTGGTCGCTATTGGGATTGTCATTGGCATTGCGCTGATTGTATTGCCACACGTTGGGATCAAAGTCACCAGCACAACCGAATTTTGTGTCAGTTGCCACAGTATGCAACCGGTGTATGAAGAATATAAACAGTCGGTGCATTTCCAGAACGCCTCCGGCGTGCGAGCTGAATGCCATGACTGTCATATCCCGCCGGATATTCCAGGCATGGTGAAGCGTAAACTGGAAGCGAGCAACGACATCTACCAGACCTTTATTGCCCACTCCATTGATACACCTGAAAAATTCGAAGCCAAACGCGCGGAACTTGCCGAGCGTGAATGGGCGCGAATGAAAGAAAACAACTCGGCAACCTGCCGCTCCTGCCATAACTACGACGCGATGGATCATGCAAAGCAGCATCCGGAAGCGGCGCGTCAGATGAAGGTGGCAGCGAAAGATAATCAATCCTGCATCGACTGTCATAAAGGTATTGCCCACCAGTTACCGGATATGAGTAGCGGCTTCCGTAAGCAGTTCGATGAGCTGCGTGCCAGTGCTAATGACAGTGGCGACACACTGTACTCCATTGATATCAAGCCGATTTATGCGGCGAAAGGCGATAAAGAAGCGTCTGGTTCACTGCTGCCTGCTTCGGAAGTGAAAGTCCTTAAACGTGACGGCGACTGGCTGCAAATTGAAATTACCGGCTGGACGGAAAGCGCCGGACGTCAGCGTGTACTCACCCAGTTCCCAGGCAAACGCATCTTTGTTGCCTCGATTCGTGGTGATGTGCAGCAGCAGGTGAAAACGCTGGAGAAAATCACCGTTGCCGACACTAATACCGAGTGGAGCAAGTTACAGGCCACCGCGTGGATGAAGAAAGGCGACATGGTGAACGATATCAAACCGATCTGGGCTTATGCGGATTCGTTGTACAACGGCACCTGTAACCAGTGCCACGGCGCACCGGAAATCTCTCACTTTGACGCTAACGGCTGGATTGGCACGCTCAACGGCATGATTGGCTTTACCAGCCTCGATAAACGTGAAGAACGCACCTTGCTGAAATATCTGCAAATGAATGCGTCTGATACCGCAGGTAAGGCTCACGGCGATAAGAAGGAAGAAAAATAATGAACAATAACGATCTCTTTCAGGCATCACGTCGACGTTTTCTGGCACAACTCGGCGGCTTAACTGTCGCCGGGATGCTGGGTCCGTCACTGTTAACGCCGCGCCGTGCGACTGCGGCGCAAGCGGCGACTGAGGCTGTCATCTCAAAAGAGGGCATTCTTACCGGGTCGCACTGGGGGGCTATCCGCGCGACGGTGAAGGATGGTCGCTTTGTGGCGGCAAAACCGTTCGAACTGGATAAACATCCGTCGAAAATGATCGCCGGATTGCCGGATCACGTACACAACGCGGCGCGTATTCGTTATCCAATGGTACGCGTGGACTGGCTGCGTAAGCGCCATCTGAGCGACACCTCCCAGCGCGGTGATAACCGTTTTGTGCGCGTGAGCTGGGATGAAGCCCTCGACATGTTCTATGAAGAACTGGAACGCGTACAGAAAACTCACGGGCCGAGTGCCTTGCTGACCGCCAGTGGTTGGCAATCGACGGGGATGTTCCATAACGCTTCGGGGATGCTGGCGAAAGCTATTGCTTTGCATGGTAATAGCGTGGGTACGGGCGGAGATTACTCTACCGGTGCTGCGCAGGTGATCTTGCCGCGCGTAGTTGGCTCAATGGAAGTGTATGAACAGCAAACCTCCTGGCCGCTGGTATTGCAGAACAGCAAAACCATTGTGCTGTGGGGCTCCGATTTGCTGAAAAACCAGCAAGCGAACTGGTGGTGCCCGGATCACGATGTTTATGAATATTATGAGCAGTTGAAAGCGAAAGTCGCCGCTGGTGAAATTGAGGTCATCAGCATCGATCCGGTTGTCACGTCCACCCATGAGTATCTGGGACGCGAGCATGTGAAGCACATTGCGGTTAACCCGCAAACTGATGTGCCGCTGCAACTGGCGCTGGCGCATACGCTGTACAGCGAAAACCTGTACGACAAAAACTTCCTCACTAACTACTGTGTGGGTTTTGAGCAGTTCCTGCCGTATCTGCTGGGCGAGAAAGATGGTCAGCCGAAAGATGCCGCATGGGCTGAAAAACTGACCGGCATTGATGCCGAAACTATTCGTGGGCTGGCGCGGCAGATGGCGGCGAACAGAACGCAGATTATTGCTGGCTGGTGCGTACAGCGTATGCAGCACGGTGAACAGTGGGCGTGGATGATTGTCGTTCTGGCGGCGATGCTGGGGCAAATTGGCCTGCCAGGTGGTGGCTTTGGTTTTGGCTGGCACTATAACGGTGCAGGCACGCCGGGGCGTAAAGGCGTTATTCTGAGTGGTTTCTCCGGCTCTACGTCGATTCCGCCTGTTCACGACAACAGTGACTACAAAGGTTACAGCAGCACCATTCCGATTGCCCGTTTTGTCGATGCGATCCTCGAACCGGGGAAAGTGATCAACTGGAACGGTAAATCGGTAAAACTGCCGCCGCTGAAAATGTGTATTTTTGCCGGAACTAACCCGTTCCATCGCCATCAGCAGATCAACCGCATTATTGAAGGCTGGCGCAAGCTGGAAACGGTTATCGCCATAGATAACCAGTGGACCTCAACCTGCCGCTTTGCTGATATCGTGCTGCCTGCGACTACGCAGTTTGAGCGTAACGATCTCGACCAGTACGGCAACCACTCCAACCGTGGCATTATCGCCATGAAACAGGTCGTGCCGCCGCAGTTCGAGGCGCGCAACGACTTTGATATCTTCCGCGAGCTGTGCCGTCGCTTTAATCGCGAAGAAGCCTTTACCGAAGGGCTGGACGAAATGGGCTGGCTGAAACGCATCTGGCAGGAAGGTGTACAACAGGGCAAAGGACGCGGCGTTCATCTGCCAGCTTTTGATGATTTCTGGAATAACAAAGAGTACGTCGAGTTTGACCATCCGCAGATGTTTGTTCGCCACCAGGCATTCCGCGAAGATCCGGATCTCGAACCGCTGGGCACGCCGAGTGGCCTGATTGAGATCTACTCGAAAACCATCGCCGATATGAACTACGACGATTGTCAGGGGCATCCGATGTGGTTTGAGAAAATCGAACGCTCCCACGGTGGGCCAGGCTCGCAGAAGTATCCGTTGCATCTGCAATCTGTGCATCCCGATTTCCGACTTCACTCGCAGTTATGTGAGTCAGAAACGCTGCGTCAGCAATATACGGTAGCGGGTAAAGAGCCAGTATTTATTAGCCCGCAGGATGCCAGCGCGCGCGGTATTCGTAACGGTGATGTGGTACGCGTCTTTAACGCTCGTGGTCAGGTGTTGGCTGGAGCAGTGGTTTCTGACCGTTATGCACCCGGCGTGGCGCGAATTCACGAAGGGGCATGGTACGATCCAGATAAAGGCGGTGAGCCTGGTGCGCTGTGCAAATACGGTAACCCCAACGTGTTGACCATCGACATCGGTACTTCGCAGCTGGCGCAGGCGACCAGTGCGCACACTACGCTGGTGGAAATTGAGAAGTACAACGGAACAGTGGAGCAGGTGACGGCGTTTAGCGGCCCCATCGAAATGGTGGCGCAGTGCGAATATGTTCCGGCGTCGCAGGTGAAATCATGACCACGCTAACAGCACAACAGATTGCCTGTGTCTACGCCTGGCTGGCGCAGTTGTCCTCCCGTGAACTGGACGATGAACAACTGACGCAGATCGCCAGTGCGCAGATGGCTGAATGGTTTTCGTTGCTGAAAAGCGAACCGCCGCTCACTGCGGCGGTGAATGAGCTGGAAAATCGTATTGCCACTCTGACAGTACGTGACGATGCTCGTCTGGAACTGGCCGCTGACTTTTGCGGCCTGTTTCTGATGACCGACAAACAAGCGGCGCTGCCTTATGCTTCGGCCTACAAACAGGACGAGCAGGAGATTAAACGCTTGTTAGTTGAGGCGGGGATGGAAACCAGCGGCAATTTCAACGAACCGGCAGATCATCTGGCGATCTATCTCGATTTGTTGAGTCACCTGCATTTTTCACTGGGAGAGGGGACTGTTCCTGCGCGAAGAATCGACAGTTTGCGGCAAAAAACACTGACGGCGCTGCGGGAATGGTTACCAGAGTTTGCTGCACGTTGCCATCAGTATGACAGCTTTGGTTTTTACGCGGCACTAAGCCAGTTATTGCTGGTGTTAGTGGAGTGCGACCACCAAAACAGATAACGTCGTTTGTAGGCCTGATAAGACGCGTTAAGCGTCGCATCAGGCATTATGGCAGAGCCGCCGGATGCGGCGTGAACGCCTTATCCGGCCTACGGGAACAGTGATCTTTGTAGGCCTGATAAGACGCGTTAAGCGTCGCATCAGGCATTATGGCAGAGCCGCCGAATGCGGCGTGAACGCCTTATCAGGCCTACGGGAACAGTGCCCTTTGTAGGCCTGATAAGACGCGTTAAGCATCGCATCAGGCAATATGGCAGAGTCGCCGGATGCGGCGTGAACGCCTTATCGGCCTACGGGAACGGTGATCTTTGTAGGCCTGATAAGACGCGTTAAGCGTCGCATCAGGCATTATTGCAGAGTCGCCGGATGCGGCGTGAACGCCTTATCGGCCTACGGGAACAGTGCCCTTTGTAGGCCTGATAAGACGTGTTAAGCGTCGCATCAGGCAATATGGCAGAGTCGCCGGATGCGGCGTGAACGCCTTATCGGCCTACGGGAACAGTGCTTTTTGTAGGCCTGATAAGACGCGTTAAGCGTCGCATCAGGCAACAAACTCACGGGTGAGCCACAAACCGGGAAAGCCGCTGGCGTAACAGACGGTTTTCCTGTTTCAGATGTGCAATATCATCCATTAACGTTAGCGCCACCGCGATTCCCGGCCAGTCCAGCGCCAGTTCCTGACGCAGACGTACCGCGCGTTGCACCACAATGGCGGCATGGTCGTCAAATACCCAGGTTGTTTCCTGGATCTCTCTCGGTTCAACCACCCCCAAACCGACAATTTCATTCAACTCCTCTTCAGAAATGCCGGTATGCAGGCAAAATTCGGTAATGGTAAAAGTCACCGTAACATGAGCCATTATGCTTTCCCCCAATCTTTACGTGGATCAAAAGACGACTGGGCGTCTGCCAGTTGTTGCCACAGTGCGGCAGTATTTTCATCCGGTTTCGGCGGCATGACGATTTTCAGTACCGCATACAAGTCACCAGTCTGTTTTTTGCTTACCAGACCTTTGCCTTTAATGCGTAATCGTTGCCCGGCCTGACTGCCTGGCGGAATGGTCAACAAAATGCTTTCTTTCAGCGTTGGTACAGTGACTTTGCTACCCAGAGCCGCTTCCCACGGGCTAACCGGCACCACAATTTCCAGATCCTGACCGACAATATCAAACAACGGATGCGGGGCTATATGAATCACCAGCCACAGGTCGCCATTTGGACCACCGTTTTCGCCTGGCGTCCCCTGGCCTTTCAGGCGAATACGTTGACCATTGCCGACGCCCGCCGGGATCTTCACATTCAGCGTTTTTGGTATTTCCTGTTCGATCATGCCAAAGGCGTTATAAACCGGCAGGTTATAGCTGATGGTACGTTTGTGCTCAGTAAGCGTTTCTTCCAGGAATACCGCAACTTCAATTTCAATATCGTGGCCACGTGTGGCGGGGCGTTGACGGCTCTGGCGGGCATGTTGACCGAAAATTGACGAGAAGATATCGTCAAAATCTTCGGCATTGAAACTCTGACCGTCGCCATGCTGGAACTGGCGGTTGAATTGCGGATCGTTGCGATGCTGCCACATCTGATCATATTCAGCGCGACGCTGTTCATCACTTAACACTTCCCAGGCTTCAGCGACCTCTTTGAAGCGGGCTTCGGCATCGGGCTCTTTGCTGACATCAGGATGGTATTTGCGGGCCAGTCGACGATAGGCGGTCTTGATTGTCTTGAGATCGTCCGTCGGTTTCACGCCCATGATGGCGTAATAATCCTTTAATTCCATAGCGTTATCTCGCGTAAATCAATACAGACAAAGGGAAACCCCTGACAAGGTATCAGAGTTAAGTGTAGGGGAAATCAGAAAAAATCGTAGGCCAGTGATAAAAACATAACTAAAAATGATATTTTCAGCCTGAATTTTGGCAGGTAAAAGAGGGGACGCTTAACCTTCATAGATGCCCCATGACGACGTTGTCAGGGGGCTGAAAATGGTGAATTATCCTGCTTTTACCGCAGTGACCATCACTTCAACCAGAATCTCCGGGCGGGCCATCTCAGCCTGCACGGCAGCACGTGCCGGGCTATATCCTTCTGGCAGCCAGTTAACCCATACGTCGTTGAAATCGGCAAAATCGCGGCTGATATCTTTCAGCCATACCTGAGCTGATAAGAGATGAAATTTATCACTGCCAGCTTCAGCAAGTAATGCGTCGATTTTCTCCAGCACTTCGCACGTTTGTTGCGCGATGTCAGGAGTATTGCTCTTCGGTGTCTGACCGGAGAGAAATACAAGATTGCCATATTCCACACTGGCGGCAAGACGAGGTTGTGGGTTATTACGTTTGATATTCAAGCTGATTGGCTCCATGTCAGTCCATCAAGGGAAATTGCGGGATCTTCGCCCGATAGCAGCGCGCCTAACACCACGGCACTACCCGCCGCCAGCGTAAAGCCCAGACTGCCCTGACCAAGATTCATCCACAGATTTTGATACTTCGCCCGTCCTAATAGTGGCGGACCCGCAGGGGTGGATGGACGCATACCTGTCCATAATTCGGCATCATCGATGCCTTGCAGTTGCGGAAAACTGTTAGCTACGATCTGTTTTAAGGCATTGATTCGTTCAGGGCGCAGTTCATTACCGTCATAGCCAATATCGACCATGGCGGCGATACGCAACCGCTCACCGAGTCGGGCATAGACAATTTTATGACCATAGTCGGTGACACTGATTTGCGGTGCGATCCCCATTTCTTGTGGGAAGGGGAGCGTCAGACTGTAACCTTTCAGACCGCAGATCGGTACGTGAGTCCCGGTTTCGGCAAGTAAATGCTTACTGCCATTACCCGCGGCAACGACATAATCATCTGCAACCAGTGTTCCTGTGCTGGTGGTAAGGGAATCAATGCGCTCGCCTTTTTTATTCAACTGCAAAACTTCACAATCGGTTTGTAGCGAAAAATTTGCGCTGGCATTAAGTTTGGCAAGTAATGCCTGGCAGAACTTATAGCAGTCCGCCGTTTCATCGCCGGGGGAGTAAATACCGCCACACAATGAATGACCAATATGTTTTAGTGCTGGTTCAAGATGAACGCACTCTTCGCGTGATAAAGCCTGTTGAAATTGCGGATTAATACCTTTTGCTGCTTTGGCTAAATCTTGTGGGCGGCGATGAATAATCAGTTTGCCAGAGCGGCGCCAGTGAAAATCATCAAGATTATCTTCCAGCAGCCACTCTTCCATGACCTGACGGCTTAACAGTGATAAGCGTAAAATATGGTCGCCATTGAGTTTATTTGTCCGGCTATTGCAGGCCAGTAAAAATTCCAGCAACCAGCGCCACTGGCTAAATGACATGCGCAAACGCATATTCAGGGGAGAGTTGCTTTTCCCCATCCATTTAATTCCCTGCATCGGTACGCCTTTATCCGCCAGAGGAGCAACGTAGCGATAACTGAGTTGCCCACCATTAGCAAAACTGGTGGCGACGCCTGCCTGGCTGTTGCGTTCTAACAATTGCACCTGATGGCCCTGTTTTACCAGCACCCATGCTGTTGCCAGACCAATTACCCCGCCGCCAATAACTACAATGCGTTTTTTCATCACCTGAGATATCCACCGCTAATAAATGCGTTGGGGTTATGTCAAAGCATTTAGGCCTGAGGAGCAATTGACTTTTTATTTTCAGGGTATAACTCAAGGTTAATGGCTCGCAGTTGCTGACGTAATTGCTGACAGAGGAAATCGACAAATTTTTGTGTAATGGGGCTAAGTGAAACGTCGGCGCGACGTAGCAAGCAAAGATCAATTTTCATTGGCGGGGCGATGGGGTGAATCGTCTCTGCCGGGAGGTTATGACGGGCAGAGAAAATATCGGTAATACTGCATCCCATTCCGCGTTTTACAAATTCCGTGGCCATGTAATAGGTCTGGACATTCAGGCGCGTCGTCAAAAAATCACGTCGTTTAGCTATTGCATCGGAAAGGGAATGAGGGCCGGGAGAAATCCAGCGTTGTTGGTCAATCTTGTCTATTTCTACTGCGCCCTGGCGATAGTCACGGTCGATATAAACCAGTGGAACTTCGGCTATCAGCGTCGTCATAATCTCCCCCTGTTGAATCGGCTGTAGCGTCAGGGCCAGATCAATCTCACGAAGATCAAGTTTTTTAACCAGCGTCTCAGTGTGCTCTGTCGTCAGTGTCATGACCAGATTCGCATTCTGCTGGTAAAACGCAGTGACTATTTCCGGCACCAGACTTAATCCCAGGCTTGGCAGGCATCCCAGGGCGATTCTGGCTCGCGGATCTCGCGTCAGGTTATCGGCCAGCAGTCGCAGGTTATCGAGTTCGTGATAAATCGACTGCGCTTTTTCAAAAAGTGTGATCGCTTCGCTGGTTGGAAGAAGCTTGCCACGAACTCGCTGAAAGAGCTGAAAACCGAGTTTTTGCTCAGCGTTTTTTAACGCTTTACTGGCGGCCGGCTGGGAAATATTCAGCGATTCCGCTGCCCGTGAAAGTGTCCCGCATGTCATCACAGCATAGAAGATTTCCAGGTGGCGCAGTTTCATTAAGAGTTAACCCAGAGTTATAGACGATAGATAAAAAGTCATTTCATGGTAACACTAAGTTAACATAAATTTAATGCGTAACGCCTGTTCTGGTAACAATGCGTTATTTGCCCACCTAAAGGGGTTAATTACGAACTCAGAATAATACCTGTAGTACCCGGACAAACCCTCAGTGCATTTTGCTAACAATAATAACGAGGGGGGATATTTTCTGAGCTTTCCAAATACATCGGCTGATATTGAAAGTCGATTCGATGGGGTTAAGGAGTTATATGAGTGACTCAATGCTCGCTGGTGGTTTACTAACCAGACAAAATATCACCAAAAAGAATGTCATTATTGGCTTGTTGTTGATTGCATTTTTACTGACAGCGTTCTGGTGCCAGGGGCGTCCAGGTAATGAACTCGGACTGCTTGGTTTTACACCACTGGTGGCGTTAGCGGTGCTCTCGTTGATAGGCGTCGATATTGTTCTGGCGGTTATTTCATCAATTATTATTGCGATGATAATGACTTCCACCGGCTTACCTGAAATGGGCGCCATGCTGGCAAAATCGACGGGATCGTTTATCGCCACTGTTGGTTTGATCATTATGCTTGGCGCAGGCGTAGGTGAAGTGGCAACACGTACCGGAGCCGCCGTTGAACTGGTCAAATTTGTGGTGCATCGTATCGGGCTTTCCAGCCAGACACGGGGCAAATTTGGCATCGTCGTCTCATCCATTCTCATCTGTGGCGCGCTGGGCACAATGGCAGGCGGCAACGCCATTATTGTTGCGGTGATTATTCCCGTGGCGGCGGCAGTACGGCTGACACCGCCTACAGTGGCTGCACTGATGATGACGGCGGGGTCAGTGGGATTGTTTACCGGGCCATTTACTCCCAGCACCGTGACGATTTTACAACTCGGCGGCCTGACTTATCCGCAATACCTGATGTACGTCGGGCTGCCAATGAGCGCCGTAACGTTATTTGCTGGCTGGATAATGGCCGGGCGAATTCAGAAGATGACGGAAGGAAAATTACACTACGAAGTGGATCTCTCAGAGAAAACTCAGGATGAAGAAGATCCTGCCCGCGATCGTCGTCGCAAACTCAGCGCCCTGGCATTTGCTGCAACCATTATTGTGATGGCGGTTATTGGCGTAGTGATAAAAGCAGGTTTTAGTTTTGCCATTATCGTTATGCTGTTGGTGGCGTTGATCACCGGGCTGGTGGGCGGATTAAGCCCAACCGGGATCCTGCAAGCCCTGTATAAAGGCTGTGGCAGACTGGTGTGGATGTTTCTGCTCTACTGGCTGTATAACCCGATTCTGGAACTTATGGATAGCCTGCAGGCGTATCAGGGGTTGCTCGAATACACACAACCACTGTTAACCGGGATATCTCCGGCATGGCTTTGCTTCTGTATTTTTGCCTTTAACATTATCGGTCATGTGCCAGGTGCTGCTGTTGCTCAGATGACCTTCACGCATAAAATATTTGGTCCGATGTTGATGGCTGCGGGAGTGCCGCCACAGGGTACAACGGCAGTATTATTAGCCTCATCGCAAGTGGACTGGTTTGGGCCTTTCCCTTCATCGGATATGTTCGGTCAAATGGGGCTGGCACAATCTACTCACCTGAAATATATGCTTTATAACGGTTGGGCCATTGTCATTGCCAATATCATTCTTTTTGCCGTGCTGTTTCAGATATTAGTTTAACGATACAAACCAGGCGATAGCGCGACGACTGTCCGTTATCGCCTGACGGTTTCCCGCCTCGTCATCTGCTAAATTGCGAACCTGTTCCCGGAAAAATGCCATATTTCTGTCACACTCTTAATTGATTGATAACTAAAGAGGTGATGGGAATGAAAAAAACGCTAATCGCTGCGGCCGTGGCTGGGATGGTTTTACTCTCTTCGAATGCTCAGGCACAGACCGTGCCGGAAGGCTATCAACTACAGCAAGTGCTACTCATGAGCCGTCATAACTTACGTGCGCCTCTGGCAAATAATGGCAGTGTGCTTGAGCAGTCGACGCCGAATAAATGGCCGGAGTGGGATGTTCCCGGTGGACAACTCACGACCAAAGGCGGTGTGCTGGAAGTGTATATGGGCCATTACATGCGTGAGTGGCTGGCAGAGCAGGGAATAGTGAAAACGGGTGAATGCCCGCCAGCAGATACTGTTTACGCTTACGCCAACAGCTTGCAACGTACCGTCGCTACTGCACAATTTTTTATCACAGGCGCATTTCCGGGGTGTGACATTCCTGTTCATCACCAGGAAAAAATGGGCACTATGGACCCAACCTTTAACCCGGTGATCACCGATGATTCCGCCGCATTCAGTGAGCAGGCGGTGGCGGCAATGGAAAAAGAGCTCGGCAAACTTCAGCTTACCGACAGCTACCAGTTACTGGAAAAAATCGTTAACTATAAAGATTCACCAGCCTGCAAAGAGAAACAGCAGTGTTCGCTGGTGGACGGTAAAAATACCTTTAGCGCGAAGTATCAACAAGAACCAGGCGTTTCCGGGCCGCTAAAAGTGGGCAACTCGCTGGTGGACGCGTTCACCCTGCAATACTACGAAGGTTTCCCGATGGATCAGGTGGCCTGGGGGGAAATCAAATCAGATCAACAATGGAAAGTGTTGTCGAAACTGAAAAACGGTTACCAGGATAGCCTGTTTACTTCACCGGAAGTGGCGCGTAATGTCGCGAAACCGCTGGTTAGTTATATCGACAAAGCGCTGGTTACCGATCGTGCCAGTGCGCCGAAAATCACAGTGCTGGTTGGGCACGACTCAAACATTGCCTCTCTGTTAACGGCGCTGGATTTCAAACCGTATCAGTTGCATGACCAGAACGAACGCACGCCGATTGGCGGCAAAATCGTTTTCCAGCGTTGGCATGACAGCAAAGCTAATCGCGATTTGATGAAAATTGAATATGTGTACCAGAGTTCGGAACAGTTGCGTAATGCCGATGCGTTAACGTTGCTGGCACCTGCGCAGCGTGTGACGCTGGAATTAACCGGCTGCCCGATAGATGCCAACGGTTTTTGCCCAATGGATAAGTTTGATAGCGTGTTGAATGAAGCGGTGAAATAACAGAAAGCTCCCCCGCGAGAAGCGGGGGAATATGAGACTGATGACAAACGTGAGATTGCCTGATGCGCTACGCTTATCAGGCCTACCCGAGAATTGCACTATATCGAATTTGCACCATCATGTAGGTCGGATAAGGCGTTCACGCCGCATCCGGCATGAACAAAGCGCACTTTGTCAACAATTTGAAAGCTCCCCCGCGTGAAGCGGGGGAATATGAGACTGATGACAAACGTGAGATTGCCTGATGCGCTACGCTTATCAGGCCTACCCGAGAATTGCACTATATCGAATTTGCACCATCATGTAGGTCGGATAAGGCGTTCACGCCGCATCCGGCATGAGCAAAGCGCACTTTGTCAACAATTTGAAACTTCCCCCGCGAGAAGCGGGGGAATATGAGACTGATGACAAACGTGAGATTGCCTGATGCGCTACACGTATCAGGCCTACCCGAGTATTGCACTATATCGAATTTGCACGATCATGTAGGTCGGATAAGGCGTTCACGCCGCATCCGACATGAACAAAGCGCACTTTGTCAACAATTTGAAAGCTCCCCCGCGAGAAGCGGGGGAATTGCTGATTAAACGTTTTTACGTTCGATGGTCTGTTCGCCCCAAAAAAGCGAATCTTTATCGGTTTTAGCAAAGGCTTTGACTAACACTTCATCGCTACCTTCTTCCCAAATCTTTTCCGCCATTTTTTCGTCGTACCCGGCGACTTCGAAAATGACCTCGGCTATTTCCGGCGACGTATTGCGCAGAGATGCCCATTCACCCACGTGATGAGCTTTCGCTTCTTGAGTTGGCATGCGTATCCTCCTGTTGAAGATTAGCCGTTAAGTTTAACTGCCAGACCAGCGACATATTCCCCCTGATAACGTGCGATAGACAACTCTTCCTGGCTGGGTTGGCGTGAACCGTCACCGCCTGCAATGGTGGTTGCGCCGTACGGCGTTCCGCCGCGAACCTGCGAGACGTCAAAAAGTTCCTGCGCTGCGTAGCCAATAGGGACAATTACCATGCCGTGGTGCGCAAGTGTCGTCCAGGTGGATGTGATGGTTTGTTCCTGACCGCCGCCGGTGCCAGTAGAGCTAAAGACGCTCGCCAGTTTTCCGTACAATGCGCCAGAAGCCCACAGGCCGCCAGTCTGGTCGAGGAAGGTACGCATTTGCCCGGACATATTGCCGAAGCGGGTTGGCGTACCAAAAATAATGGCGTCGTAATCGGCCAGTTCTTGCGGAGTTGCAACGGGTGCAGTTTGCGTTTTACCGCCTGCTTTCTCGAATAATTGCGGCTGCATGGTTTCCGGTACACGCTTAACAACAACTTCTGCGCCATCGACTTTGCTTGCGCCTTCAGCGACTGCGCGCGCCATCGTTTCGATATGTCCGTACATGGAATAATAAAGCACCAGAACTTTAGCCATTTCTAACCACTCCTCGTGTTATCTCTATTCCGTAGCGATTCGCTACCACTCTTTTAAAGATAAGACGTCCTTTTCAGAGTGCAAATTTCACAACCACTTATTTGATTTATAACAACTTTCACAAGCGCGTAAATTTGTCGCAAAATGATACATTTTTATCCCATAGCGTTTTTTTAATCATAAGAGAGGCTTATGGATAATTATTGGAAATGATATCTATTCTCGCTCAGAACCTGTTGCAGGATGTTACCAAACGCGGGTTCACCCGCGTCAGTTCACTAAGCTTAGTCCCACGTAGCGAAAATATGGCACCGCCATACGCCGCGTTAATCCTATGCAATGCAATATGATGTCTACATCAAGACGGAGGTCAGTAATGGCAAACCATCGAGGCGGTTCCGGCAATTTTGCAGAAGACCGCGAAAGAGCATCAGAAGCAGGTAAAAAAGGTGGACAGCACAGCGGGGGAAATTTCAAAAATGACCCGCAGCGCGCATCTGAAGCAGGAAAAAAAGGTGGCAAAAGCAGCCACGGCAAAAGCGACAACTAGCCGGGCTAATCAATGACGAATGGACGAATGCATTTTTGTCTGAAGCTCGTCAAAAAGCCATCACCGCCGGTTACCCGGCGGTTTTCTGTTCATGGCTCCTGATGAACAACTTCTGGCGGAGGAACGTCGACCAACTTTCTGCTTAACAACGCATTGAGTAAAATCGCGCCAAAAGTTGCTGTACCGATCCCTCCCAACGTAAAACCGCCCAGCGTCAGAGCAAAATCACCCGCGCCCAGCACTAACGTTACCGCGACCATTATCAAATTGCCGTTCTGGCTTAAATCCACATGATTTTGTACCCAGATCCGTGCGCCTGCGACGGCAATTAGCCCGAACACAACAATTGATGCACCACCAATCACCGCTGCAGGAATGGTATGAATCAGCGCGCCAAATTTCGGTGAAAAGCCCAACAGCATGGCGATAACGGCAGCAGCAACAAACACCAGCGTCGAGTAGACTTTTGTCACGGCCATCACACCGATATTTTCAGCATAGGTGGTCACGCCGCTACCGCCGACAGAGCCGGAAAGCATCGTCGCCAGCCCATCACCGACGAATGCTCGTCCCATATACGGATCCATATTGCGTCCGGTCATCCCGGCGACCGCCTTGAGATGACCTAAGTTTTCCGCCACCAGAATCACCGCCACGGGCGCAATCAGCATCATCGCCTGACCATTAAAACCAGGAGTGGAAAAATGCGGCAGACCGAACCAGGCAGCATGGCTGACGAGAGTAAAATCGACGGCTTTTCCCAGCCCAAAAACGTTGGTCATCAACCCATACAGCAGACAGGCGACAATTAACCCTACGAGAATCAACAACCGCTGGATCATGCCACGGGTAAACACGGCCACCAGCCCAATACACAGCACCGTCATTACCGCCATCCAGCTATCAAAGCCTGAAGCCGATACACTTTTTACCGCGATAGGCGCTAAATTCAGACCAATCGCCATCACCACCGCGCCCGTCACTACTGGCGGCATCAGACGTTCAATCCAGCGCGTACCGATCTTCATCACCACCAGGCCAATGACGGTATAAACCAGCCCACAGGCGATAATCCCGCCCAGCGCGATGCTGATATTCGGGTTAATCCCCTGACCGTTAAAGCCCGTCGCGGCGATCACCACGCCAACAAAAGCCGCGCTGGAACCGAGATAACTGGGGACGCGCCCGCCGGTAATAAAGAAAAACAGTAACGTGCCGATCCCCGACATCAAAATGGAAAGATTGGGATCCAGCCCCATCAGAATCGGCATTAACACCGTCGCGCCAAACATCGCCACCGCGTGTTGAACGCCCATTACTGCCGTCTGAGCAAACGGCAATCGTTCATCCGGCGCGACCACGCCGCTCTCTGTAGAGGTCGATTTCAACTGCCAGTGAGGAAAATCGAACATTGCCATCAGCTGTCTCCTTAAGGAGGTTAACAAGCAGGGCGCATCAGCGCGTGATAACTGCGATCGAACCACACCAGCCCGTAGGGGGTGGCGTGACGATGAATCGCTTCGATGGCGCAAAACAGAATGTCGTGGGTGCCGACGCTCACCACCTGGCTGATACGGCAGTCAAACGAAACCAGCGCCTCTTCCAGTTGCGGGCATCCGGTCACACCCGTCTGCCAGCGGGCGGCGGCAAAGCGGTGTTCCATGGGCGTTTTGCCGCCAAAAAGGTTTGAAAGCGGCTCCTGCCCGGCGCTAAGTGTATTTACACACAGCGTTCGGTTTTCATTGAATATCGGCCAGACGGACGCCCCGCGATTCAGGCACACCAGTAATGTAGGCGGCGTGTCGGTCACGCTGCAGACCGCGCTGGCGGTGAACCCGGCGCGCCCGGCTGGACCGTCCGTGGTAATGATATTGACCGCCGCGCCCATACAGGACATCGCATCGCGAAAGGTTTGTTGATCGACAATATTCATAGTTTGCTCCTTATAACAGCCCGCAGGCCTCTTCAAAGGACAGACGCGGCAGGCGCGGATAAAGTTTGCTGCTATCGCCATAGCCGATGTTAATCAGCAAGTTGCTTTTCAGCGTGCTACCCGCAAAAAAGGCGTCGTCCACGTGTTGACGGTCGAAACCAGACATCGGGCCGGTATCCAGCCCCAGCGCACGGCAGGCAACGATCAGATAGGCCGCCTGCATGGAACTATTGCGAAACGCTGTTTCTTCGGCAAGTTGTGGGCTGGAGGTAAACCAACTACGGGCATCGCCGTGGGGAAACAGTTGTGGTAACCGTTCATAAAATTCACTGTCCCAGGCGACGATAGCGGTGACGGGCGCAGACGTTCTTTTCCTTCTGCAGTGCGGATAAACACGATCCGTGCCGGAGAACAGTTAGCTGATGTCGGCCCCCATTTCATCAGCGCATAAATCTCCCGTAGCGTCTCATCGCTGACGGGTGTCTCCCGCCAGCCGTTGTGAGTGCGGGCATCGGTGAACAGGGTGCTAAGCGCACCTGGGCTAACGGCTTCGTTCATAGCAATTCCTTACAGGGCGGCTTCACGGTGATGTAACAGGCTGGCAAGCCCGTTGAGTAACAGAGCATTAAACGTTTCGGGATCGGTCACGTTGCAGGCGTGTCCGCCATAGCGCATCACCATTTTCTGGCTATCGGGCAGGGCGGCATGAAGTTCACTGGAACATACTGATGGCACCAGCAGATCATCACTGGCGCAGATGATTTGCACCGGGCAGTGGATGCGAGCCGCATGGTGACTAAAGTCAGCGCGTTTGAGGGCGTTAAGTCGACGAAGTAAATTATTTTTGCCCTGAAAATGCGCCAGTGCCAGCGCGTCTTCTGCTTCCAGGCGAGGTGCGCGGGCCGCCATCCAGTCGGCGGGATAGAGGAACAGCGGCTGCGCTTCCACCCATGCCTGTGCGCCGCCGCTATACAGTAATCGTTCGCGAACCTGAAAACAGCGGCGCGTATGGGCGTTTATTCGTAGCCAGCCGTTAACGCTGATCAGCACAGTTACCGACGCGGGATAATCCAGCGCCAGCTGCATTCCCACCAGCGCACCGAGCGCATGGCCGACCACCGCGTAACGCTCAATCCCTGCGGCTACCAGTGCCTGATGCAATTCTGCTGCCATCTGGGCGATACTGCAATCTTCCGTCAGCGTATCGGGATTATTGCCGGTGCCGCGCTGGTCGTAACAGACTACCTGATACTCCTGCTCCAGCACCGCCAGTTGTGGTAACCAGTAACTGCCGCTACCGCCAAGACCCGAAATCAACACCACTACGGGCGCATCAGCATAAGGGGGAGGTGAGAGTGAAAGTTTCATCGCGGCCTCACTTGGCGATATGCGCAATCGTGGCGATTTCCACCAGCGCGTCAGGTTTTACCAGTCCGCACTGAATGCAGAATCGCGCCGGTTTGTCACCCGGAAAAAACTCGGCGTAGATTTCGTTAATCGCGGCGTAATTTTTCCAGTCGGTAATAAAGATGCTGTTGAAGGTCACATCCGCCATCGTGCCACCCGCCGTTTCGATCACCTTGCGGATGGTTTCCAGAACGTGGCGGGTTTGCGCCTTTGGGTCATCGGCAAACAGCACGTTATTATGTTGATCAAAAGCCAGCGTACCGGAGACGTACACCACGCCATCAGCCAGCGTGCCGGGAACGAAGGGGGCCAGCGGTGCGCTGCTGCCAGCGGGAATAATTACAGATTTCGGCATCGTTAAACTCCTTAAGCGATACGAGCAAAGGACGTGGGAGAAAGCGCGTCGCAGAACGTTTCGACGTCGCTGACCCAGCCAAAAAAGGTTTCGATATTGAACAATGCGGCTTTCTGCGCAAATTCAGGCCCTGCCTGGTGAGTTGCGTCTTCCAGCACCACGCCGAAATACTCCAGAAAAAAGCCGTCGCGTAGCGTCGATTCGACGCAGACGTTGGTAGCGATACCAGTGAAAACCAGATGGCGTATTCCGCGGCTGCGCAAAATGCTGTCCAGCGGTGTATTGAAGAAACCGCTGTAGCGCGGCTTCGGCAGCACAATATCGCCAGGCTGCGGCACCAGTTCATCCACCAGTTGATAATCCCAGGAGCCTTTCGCCAGCAATTTCCCTTGCAGCTGCGGCTGCTTACGCATGGTTTTCAGGGCGTTCGATTTATGAAAATTCGGTGAGCCGGGGCCGCCAGCCTCGACATACTGTTCATCCCAGCCATTTTGAAACCAGATGATCAACATCCCTGCCGCTCGCGCTGCGGTCACGGCGGTTTGAATGTTGGCAATGACCGGGCGAGTGGTTGAGACATCAAACCCGGCGAGATCTAAGTAGCCGCCTGGCGTGGCATAGGCGTTTTGCATATCCACCACGATCAGTGCACTTTGCTGCGGATCGAAGGTAATGGCTTCCGGTCGAGCGGTTAAGGTTGTCATCATGCCACCTCCTGTGTAAGCGCAGGGAGATGGGGGCGGCACAGCATCAGTGGTTGAATGCGCTCGCCGAAGGTTTCGATTCCCGACAGAAAATCATCGAAGGTCAACAGCACGCCTTCGGCACCAGGCACGCTTGCGACTTCATCTAACATGCGCGCGACACTGGCGTAAGAACCGACTAACGTCCCCATATTGATGTTTACCGCCGAAGTGGGATCGCCCATTTGACGGACGTTGGTGTCAGTACCGGAGCGGGTATCTTTCTGACTTTGTTCGGTTAGCCAGCTTAACGCCTCTTCATCCGCGCCTGCTTTGTAGTGTTCCCATTTGGCGCGAGCGGCATCGTCGGTTTCGTCGGCAATCACCATGAACAACACATAAGAGCCAACGTTACGCCCGGTTTGCTCTGCGGCCTGTTTCATCCGCGCAGCGGTTGGGGCGAAAGCCGTGGGCGTATTTACCCCTTTGCCGAAACAGAAGTTGAAATCGGCATACTGGGCGGAGAACGCCATGCCAGCGTCGCTTTGCCCGGCGCAGATCACTTTCATGGGTACACTCGGTTGCGGACTGACGCGACAATCATTCATGGTGAAAAAATCGCCTTTAAAATCGCTTTTCCCCGTGCCCCACAGGTCGCGCAGCACCTGAACATATTCGGTGAGATAGTCGTAACGACGGGAGAAATAGTCATCACCAGGCCAGATACCCATCTGCTCATACTCGGGCTTTTGCCAGCCAGTCACGAGGTTGACGCCAAAACGCCCGCCAGAGATGGAGTCAATGGTTGCGGCCATACGGGCGACTATTGCCGGAGGTAACGTTAAGGTGGCAGCTGTCGCGTAAATCTGAATGCGCGAGGTCACGGCTGCCAGCCCCGCCATCAAGGTGAACGACTCAAGGTTGTGATCCCAGAACTCAGTTTTGCCGCCAAAGCCACGCAGTTTGATCATCGACAGGGCGAAATCGAAATGGTAGTGCTCCGCTTTTTGCACAATGGCTTTATTCAGTTCAAAGGTCGGCATGTACTGCGGCGCGTGGGTCGAAATGAGCCAGCCGTTGTTGCCAATAGGTACGAATACGCCAATTTTCATCATCAACCTCTCTTCGTCTCGTAAAGTGAAAGTCTGACGGGGCGCTGCATCCTGCATATCCTTTTCAGCCGCGTAATGGCTTGTTTGCAAAGCGGATGCCAGTTTTTAAAAATTCAATGTTATTAATGTGTTAACATTGCGTTATCTAAAATGTCTGGAAAAAAGTGGACTAAACGGTCAAAACAGTTGCACATAAAACATGCATCCGTGCGCGATGAGAGTGCAGAAGGTCGAGGCCGGGCGGGGGTTTTGCTATCCTGTTGCTAATCTACAAGAGGGGAGAGCGCATGACGCAAGGCGCAGTGAAAACAACGGGTAAACGTTCGCGCGCAGTGAGCGCGAAGAAAAAAGCGATTCTTAGCGCGGCACTGGACACTTTTTCGCAATTCGGTTTTCACGGCACAAGGCTGGAGCAGATCGCAGAGTTGGCGGGCGTTTCTAAAACCAATCTGCTGTATTACTTCCCGTCGAAAGAGGCACTATATATTGCCGTGCTGCGGCAAATTCTCGATATCTGGTTGGCGCCGTTAAAGGCGTTTCGTGAAGATTTCGCCCCGCTGGCGGCGATAAAAGAGTACATCCGTCTGAAGCTGGAAGTCTCCCGCGATTATCCGCAGGCTTCACGTCTGTTTTGTATGGAGATGCTGGCAGGCGCGCCGTTGTTAATGGATGAACTGACGGGCGATTTGAAGGCGTTAATTGATGAGAAATCAGCGCTGATTGCGGGCTGGGTCAAAAGCGGCAAACTCGCGCCGATTGACCCGCAGCATTTGATTTTTATGATTTGGGCTTCCACTCAACATTACGCCGATTTCGCCCCTCAGGTGGAGGCGGTGACAGGCGCAACGTTGCGCGATGAGGTATTTTTCAATCAAACGGTTGAAAACGTGCAGCGGATTATTATTGAAGGGATTCGACCACGTTAAAGATGCCGGAGGAGGTAGTAACATCCTCCGGCTACCTGTTTAACCGATCGTCATTAAACTGGCGTTACCGCCAGCGGCAGCGGTATTCACACTCAGCGAACGTTCGATATACAGCCGTTCCAGAAGGATATTGCTTTCGCCACGGGCAAAACCCTGCACCGAAACAATTGCGCCATCCCGCGCGGCAACCGCTTCACACAATGCGCGAAGCTGATCCGAATCACCGTGGAAGATCACCGCATCAAACGGTTGAGCGGTTATATTTTCCGCTTTCGCCAGTTGAATACGTTCGCTGACTGCCGATGGCAATGCCTTCACTAACTGACGATGCAGCGCGTCATCTGGCCACAGTACCTGGCTGCCCACCGCCAGCACGGCGGCGAGCTGAGTCAGCGCATCCTGTTCATCATCCGCGATACACAATACGCGCTCACGCGGCAGCAGCGTCCAGGTGTTGCGTTCACCCGTCGGCCCTGGCAGCAATCGTTGTGTTCCTGCCTGCGCCAGCTCGCCAAATTGCGTACATAACGCCAGCAATTCTGGACGATTTGCTGCCCATTGCCGCAGTGCATTTAGCGGCTGAGTCAATGCGGCTTTCAACTGCGCATCGACCGGATACTCCGCATCCTGACGCGCGAGCGTCACCGCCAGCGCACTTTCCGGGCGATTCGCCAGCAGACGGTAGAGATAGAGCGGACCGCCTGCTTTCGGCCCGGTACCGGACAATCCTTCGCCGCCGAATGGTTGCACCCCAACCACTGCGCCCACCATATTACGGTTAACATACAAATTACCGACATGGGCCGAGCCAGTGACCTGGGCAATGGTTTCATCAATACGCGTATGGACGCCAAGCGTCAGGCCATAACCGGAAGCGTTAATCTGCTCGATCAGCTCCGGCAGCTGGTTACGGTTGTAACGCACCACATGCAGCACCGGACCAAAGACCTCTTTTTGCAATTCGGCAAAGTCATCCAGTTCGATCAGCGTCGGCGCGACAAAAGTGCCGCTTTGCCATTCACGGGCATCTTCGCTGTTTTCCCGCACTGCCTGGAACACCGGACGGCCTTTGCTACGCATGGTCTGAATATGACGCTCGATATTGGCTTTCGCTTCGCTATCAATCACCGGACCGATATCGGTGGTCAGGCGACCCGGATTACCCATCCGGCATTCGGCCATTGCGCCGCGCAGCATTTTTAATGTGTGGTCAGCAATCTCATCTTGCAGACACAGCACTCGCAGTGCCGAACAACGCTGACCTGCACTGTCGAACGCCGAGGCCAGTACATCTATGACTACTTGTTCGGTCAGAGCGGAGGAATCGACAATCATCGCGTTCATACCGCCGGTTTCAGCAATAAGCGGAATAGGGCGCCCCTGAGCGTCCAGGCGACTGGCGATATTGCGTTGTAGTAACGTAGCGACTTCGGTTGAACCGGTAAACATCACCCCGCGCACGCGATCATCCCCCGTCAGTTGCGCACCTACGGTTTCACCCTGACCTGGCAGCAATTGCACTACGCCCGGCGGTACACCCGCTTCCAGCAAAATGGCGCTCCCTTGCGCGGCAATCAGCGGCGTTTGTTCTGCCGGTTTTGCCAGTACGCTGTTACCTGCCGCCAGTGCGGCAGCAATCTGCCCGGTGAAAATCGCCAGCGGGAAGTTCCACGGGCTGATACACACCACAGGCCCTAATGGACGATGGGTTTCGTTAGCGAAATCATCCCGCACCTGTCCGGCGTAGTAGTGGAGAAAATCGACCGCTTCGCGCACTTCGGCAATGGCGTTACTGAAGGTTTTTCCGGCTTCACGCACCAGAATACCAATCAGTTGCTGCATCTGGCTTTCCATCAGCACGGCAGCGCGGTGCAAAATCGCTGCGCGTTCAGCCGGAGGAGTGGCAAACCAGATTGGCGCGTTATTAACCGCACTTTCCAGCGCCTGTTCTACTTCACGCGGTGTGGCTTCACGCACATAGCCCACAATATCTTTCGGTTCCGCAGGGTTAATAACGGGCGACATCTCACCAGCCGCTACCGGTTGTTCCAGCATTGGCAAGGCCTGCCATTTTTGCAGTGCACTATTGAGCAGAGCTGAGGAGAGCGAGGCCAGACGGTGTTCGTTAGCGAGATCTAATCCTGCCGAGTTGTCGCGCCCCTGACCGTAAAGATCGCGCGGCAGGGGAATTTTCGGATGCGGTAATCCAGTTTGCCCTTCCTGTTGTGCCAATTTTTCTACAGCAGTGACCGGATCGGCGACCAGTTCATCCAGTGGCAAAGAGGTATCGGCAATACGGTTAACAAACGAGGTGTTAGCACCATTTTCCAGCAGGCGACGCACCAGATACGCCAGCAGCGTTTCATGTGTGCCGACCGGAGCATAAATACGACACGGGCGGTTAAGTTTGCCGTCGGCAACTTTCCCGGTGACCTGCTCATACAGTGGCTCGCCCATACCATGCAGGCACTGGAACTCGTACTGACCCGGGTAGTAGTTCTGCCCCGCCAGTTGATAAATTGCCGCCAGCGTATGGGCGTTGTGCGTTGCGAACTGCGGGTAGATTAGATTTGGCACCGCCAGCAGTTTTTTCGCACAGGCGAGATAAGAAACGTCGGTATACACCTTGCGGGTATAAACCGGATAACCTTCAAGACCGTCCATCTGCGCACGCTTGATTTCACTATCCCAGTAAGCGCCTTTCACCAGGCGAATCATCAGACGGCGGCGGCTGCGGGTGGCGAGATCAATCAGGTAATCGATCACCAACGGGCAGCGTTTTTGATAAGCCTGAATAACAAAACCGATGCCGTTCCAGCCTGCCAGTTCAGGTTCGAAACAGAGTTTTTCCAGCAGATCGAGGGAAATCTCCAGGCGATCGGCCTCTTCAGCGTCAATGTTGATACCAATATCGTACTGACGCGCCAGCAGGGTGAGTGATTTCAGACGTGGGTAAAGCTCTTCCATTACCCGGTCATACTGGGCGCGGCTGTAACGCGGATGCAGCGCCGACAGCTTGATTGAAATGCCCGGACCTTCATAGATGCCACGACCATTGGATGCTTTACCAATGGCGTGAATCGCCTGCTGATAGGAAACCATATACGCTTGTGCATCTGCGGCGGTCAGCGCGGCTTCGCCCAGCATATCGTAAGAGTAACGGAAGCCTTTCTCTTCCAGCTTGCGGGCATTGGCTAACGCTTCCGCGATGGTTTCGCCCGTGACGAACTGCTCGCCCATCAGGCGCATCGCCATATCCACACCTTTGCGGATCAGCGGTTCACCGCTTTTACCGATAATGCGATTCAGCGAGCGGGAGAGGCTGGCTTCATTATGGGTAGAAACCAGTTTGCCGGTAAACAGCAGCCCCCAGGTGGCGGCATTAACAAACAAAGACGGGCTACGACCAATGTGTGACTGCCAGTTACCGTTGCTGATTTTGTCGCGAATTAACGCATCCCGGGTGGCTTTGTCGGGAATACGCAACAACGCTTCTGCCAGACACATCAGCGCCACGCCTTCCTGCGATGACAGCGAAAACTCCTGCAATAATCCCTGAACCATACCTGCGCGACCACTGGCGTTTTTTTGATTACGCAGTTTATCGGCCAGTTGATATGCCAGTTTGTGCGCCTGTTCGGCAACTGGCTGCGGCAGGCGAGCTTGTTCCAGCAGCATAGAAACCGTTTCGGTTTCTGGGCGGCGATAGGCCGCGGTGATCGCGGCGCGGGAAACCGATTGAGGCAAAATTTGCTCGGCAAAGTCGAGGAATGGCTGGTGTGGTTCCTCTGCCGGATTCGGTACTTCATCGCTCTCATTGGCCGCGCCAGAAAGCAGCGCAGGTAGCTCCGGCAAGGTATCGCTATTTTCCAGTTGTTCAAGATAAGAAAAAATCGCCTGCTTAATTAACCAGTGTGGTGTGCGATCGATACGTGTCGCGGCTGACTTAATACGCTCACGCGTCGCGTCGTCCAGCTTAACCCCCATGGTGGTGGTTCCCATGCCATTACTCCTGTTGTTCTGAAAAGTGCAACTTAACGTTATCGTGAAATATCTATTATGTTGCAACTTTGTGCAACCTCGTTAAATGTGACTTACGTAGCAAGCTTAAAAATGAATGAAATGTTAATAAAAGAAATCGATATGACAGGGATTAAAAAAGTAATGCAGACTTTTTCTCTGCGGCAGTTAACATTTTTGAAAGGTGCAACCGTAAAAAATGTGAGGAAGTGCAACCTGATGAAAAATAGTATCGCTGGGCAATAAAATTTGATGTAAATGATGTGTTAAATCGATTGTGAATAACCAGCACTTCCGGCAGGATACGGTCGCCCTGGTAAAACATAAACTCTGCTACCCCGTTCCGGTGGCAGATATAACGGCAAGTTTCGACATTGCCGATAATAATTTTTGGAGACTTTAGATGGCTATTAGCACACCGATGTTGGTGACATTTTGTGTCTATATCTTTGGCATGATATTGATTGGGTTTATCGCCTGGCGATCAACTAAAAACTTTGACGATTATATTCTGGGCGGTCGTAGCCTTGGGCCATTCGTGACGGCATTATCGGCGGGTGCGTCGGATATGAGCGGTTGGCTGTTAATGGGGTTGCCAGGCGCGGTTTTTCTTTCCGGGATTTCCGAAAGCTGGATTGCCATTGGCCTGACATTAGGCGCGTGGATTAACTGGAAACTGGTGGCCGGGCGGTTGCGTGTTCATACCGAATACAATAATAACGCCTTAACTCTGCCGGATTATTTCACCGGGCGCTTTGAAGATAAAAGCCGCATTTTGCGCATTATCTCCGCGCTGGTTATTTTGCTGTTCTTCACCATTTATTGCGCTTCGGGCATTGTGGCAGGCGCGCGTCTGTTTGAAAGTACCTTTGGCATGAGCTACGAAACGGCTCTGTGGGCGGGAGCTGCGGCGACCATCCTTTATACCTTTATTGGCGGTTTCCTCGCGGTGAGCTGGACTGACACTGTACAGGCCAGCCTGATGATTTTTGCCCTGATCCTGACACCGGTTATTGTCATTATCAGTGTCGGTGGGTTTGGCGACTCGCTGGAAGTGATCAAACAAAAGAGCATTGAAAACGTTGATATGCTCAAAGGGCTGAACTTTGTCGCCATTATCTCGCTGATGGGCTGGGGATTGGGTTACTTCGGGCAGCCACATATTCTGGCACGTTTTATGGCGGCGGATTCTCACCATAGTATTGTCCATGCGCGTCGTATCAGTATGACCTGGATGATCCTCTGTCTGGCAGGGGCGGTGGCTGTCGGCTTCTTTGGGATTGCTTACTTTAACGATCATCCGGCGTTGGCTGGTGCGGTAAATCAGAACGCCGAGCGCGTGTTTATCGAACTGGCGCAAATTCTGTTTAACCCGTGGATTGCCGGGATTCTGCTGTCGGCGATTCTGGCGGCGGTGATGTCAACCTTAAGCTGCCAGCTGCTGGTATGTTCCAGTGCGATTACTGAAGATTTGTACAAAGCGTTTCTGCGTAAACATGCCAGCCAGAAAGAACTGGTGTGGGTAGGGCGTGTGATGGTGCTGGTGGTGGCGCTGGTGGCGATTGCGCTGGCGGCAAACCCGGAAAACCGCGTGCTGGGCTTAGTGAGCTACGCGTGGGCAGGCTTTGGCGCGGCGTTTGGTCCGGTGGTGCTGTTCTCGGTGATGTGGTCACGCATGACGCGCAACGGTGCGCTTGCGGGGATGATCATTGGCGCGCTGACGGTTATCGTCTGGAAACAGTTCGGCTGGCTGGGACTGTACGAAATTATTCCGGGCTTTATCTTCGGCAGTATCGGGATTGTGGTGTTCAGTTTGCTGGGTAAAGCGCCATCAGCGGCGATGCAAAAACGCTTTGCCGAAGCAGATGCGCACTATCATTCGGCGCCGCCGTCACGGTTGCAGGAAAGCTAAGGGACTTAGCCTGCGGCGGTTTTGTTTGGCCTCAGCAGCGGGTTGCGCTCCCTTAATGTGCCTCGCCATATAAATTGAATGGTGCAGGGAGCGCGCAGGGGGCGGCCAATCGCCGCCGCCCCCTGCACCCCCGGGCTCTGGCGAACAAAATCGCCGCTGCGCGGTACCTTCAGCTTATCCCCTTCGGCTACCGGGTCGGGCGCGAGGTAACGTCCCTGTAAGACGCGCCCTCAGCCTACATCCATGTGGGCTACCCCGGCCTTCGGGGAACGCTTCAGCGATTTTGACGCCACCAACACCCGAGCTGTTCTTATGTTCCGGGCAAAAAGTTAGATTTGATAATCGCGGATGGACGAAATTGCTTGATACACCCGCTTATCAGTTTTACATGGAAGTTCTGATGCATTGAGTCTGGACAGTTTTGTCGGCTTGATAAGGCGTTTACGCGGCATCTGGCAAGAACACATGGCTCGTTGTAAACAATCCCATCTTTCTACCCTGGAATAATCGTTTATATCCCCTGGTATTACCTCTCTTTGTTTACATTCCAACATCATTTTATAAACATTCCGCTTGTATTTTTCTTCACCGTAATGATAATCGATATCACTGCGATTTACTTTTCTTTGCATAGATTGACTCAGAAAAACGTTTAAGGGTGGTGGCATGTTTGTTCCGTTTCTCATTATGTTGCGCGAAGGACTTGAAGCCGCGCTGATTGTCAGTTTGATTGCCAGCTATCTTAAGCGTACCCAGCGAGGCCGATGGATTGGTGTGATGTGGATTGGCGTGTTGCTTGCCGCTGCGTTGTGCCTGGGCTTGGGTATCTTCATTAACGAAACCACCGGCGAATTTCCGCAAAAAGAACAGGAACTGTTTGAAGGTATCGTGGCAGTGATCGCTGTGGTGATCCTCACCTGGATGGTTTTCTGGATGCGCAAAGTGTCGCGCAACGTCAAAGTGCAACTGGAGCAGGCAGTCGATAGCGCATTGCAGCGTGGAAATCATCATGGCTGGGCGCTGGTGATGATGGTTTTTTTTGCCGTTGCAAGGGAAGGGCTGGAGTCGGTCTTTTTCCTGCTGGCAGCATTTCAACAAGATGTCGGGATCTGGCCTCCGCTCGGTGCAATGCTCGGTCTTGCTACAGCCGTAGTGCTCGGCTTCTTGCTCTACTGGGGCGGTATTCGCCTCAATCTTGGTGCATTTTTTAAATGGACCAGCCTGTTTATTCTCTTCGTCGCCGCAGGGCTGGCGGCTGGTGCCATTCGCGCATTTCATGAAGCTGGCCTGTGGAACCACTTTCAGGAAATCGCCTTCGATATGAGCGCGGTGCTCACAACTCACTCGCTGTTTGGCACGCTGATGGAAGGAATTTTTGGCTATCAGGAAGCGCCAAGTGTCAGCGAAGTCGCCGTCTGGTTTATTTATCTCATCCCGGCGCTGGTGGCATTTGCGCTGCCGCCACGTGCAGGGGCGACAGCGTCTCGCTCTGCGTAACAAATACGACGCAAATTCTTGCTTAGTTACAACATACTTTAAAGGGATAGTCTCGTCATGACCATTAACTTCCGCCGTAACGCATTGCAGTTGAGCGTGGCTGCGCTGTTTTCTTCTGCTTTTATGGCTAACGCCGCTGCTGTGCCGCAGGTCAAAGTCACTGTGACAGATAAACAGTGCGAACCGATGACCATTACGGTTAACGCAGGGAAAACGCAATTTATCATTCAGAACCACAGCCAGAAGGCGCTGGAGTGGGAGATCCTTAAAGGCGTGATGGTAGTGGAAGAGCGGGAAAATATCGCCCCTGGCTTTAGCCAGAAAATGACGGCGAATTTACAGCCTGGCGAATACGATATGACCTGCGGTCTGCTCACTAACCCGAAAGGGAAGTTGATCGTCAAAGGCGAGGCAACGGCGGATGCGGCGCAAAGTGATGCGCTGTTAAGTCTTGGTGGTGCAATTACTGCATATAAAGCGTATGTCATGGCGGAAACCACACAGTTGGTGACTGACACCAAAGCATTTACCGACGCGATTAAAGCAGGCGATATCGAAAAAGCGAAAGCACTGTATGCGCCAACGCGCCAGCACTATGAGCGCATCGAACCGATTGCTGAACTGTTCTCCGATCTGGATGGCAGCATTGACGCCCGTGAAGATGATTACGAGCAAAAAGCCGCCGATCCGAAATTCACCGGTTTCCACCGTCTGGAAAAAGCATTGTTTGGCGACAACACCACCAAAGGAATGGATCAGTACACTGACCAGCTTTATACCGATGTGGTCGATTTGCAAAAACGCATCAGTGAACTGGCTTTCCCACCTTCAAAAGTGGTCGGCGGCGCAGCCGGACTGATTGAGGAAGTGGCAGCCAGCAAAATCAGCGGTGAAGAAGATCGTTACAGCCACACCGATCTGTGGGATTTCCAGGCTAACGTTGAAGGCTCGCAGAAAATTGTCGATCTGCTGCGTCCACAACTACAAAAAGCCAACCCGGAGCTGCTGGCAAAAGTCGATGCTAACTTCAAAAAGGTCGATACCATTCTGGCGAAATACCGTACCAAAGACGGTTTTGAAACCTACGACAAACTGACCGATGCCGACCGGAATGCACTGAAAGGGCCGATTACTGCGCTGGCGGAAGATCTGGCGCAACTTCGCGGTGTGCTGGGGCTGGACTAAGCGTTATGCAGTATGAAGATGAAAACGGCGTGAATGAACCGTCACGCCGACGTTTACTGAAAGGGATTGGTGCACTGGCGCTGGCGGGAAGTTGTCCGGTCGCTCATGCACAAAAAACGCTAAGTGCGCCGGGTACGCTTTCGCCAGAAGCACGCAATGAGAAACAGCCGTTTTATGGTGAGCATCAGGCAGGGATCCTGACGCCGCAGCAGGCCGCAATGATGCTGGTGGCATTTGATGTGCTTGCCAGTGATAAAGCCGATCTTGAGCGATTGTTTCGCTTGTTGACTCAGCGTTTTGCTTTTCTGACTCAGGGCGGAGCGGCACCAGAAACGCCAAATCCGCGCCTGCCACCACTCGATTCCGGCATTCTTGGCGACTACATTGCGCCAGATAATCTCACCATCACGTTATCGGTGGGCCACTCATTGTTTGATGAACGGTTTGGGCTTGCGACGCAGATGCCGAAAAAGTTGCAGAAGATGACGCGTTTCCCCAACGACTCGCTGGATGCAGCGTTATGTCATGGTGATGTGTTGCTACAAATTTGCGCCAACACCCAGGACACGGTGATCCATGCGCTGCGCGATATCATCAAACACACGCCGGATTTGCTCAGCGTGCGCTGGAAGCGGGAAGGGTTTATTTCCGATCACGCGGCGCGTAGTAAAGGCAAAGAGACGCCGATAAATTTGCTGGGCTTTAAAGACGGCACCGCCAATCCCGATAGCCAGGATGATAAGTTGATGCAAAAAGTGGTGTGGGTCACGGCAGATCAGCAGGAACCTGCGTGGACTATCGGCGGCAGCTACCAGGCGGTGCGCTTGATTCAGTTTCGGGTGGAATTTTGGGACAGAACGCCGCTGAAAGAACAGCAGACGATTTTTGGGCGTGATAAGCAAACCGGTGCGCCGCTGGGGATGAAGCATGAGCACGATGTGCCGGATTACGCCAGCGATCCGGAAGGGAAGGTGATTGCGCTGGACAGCCATATTCGTCTGGCGAATCCCCGCACGCCAGAGAGTGAGTCCAGCCTGATGCTGCGTCGTGGCTACAGTTATTCGTTGGGCGTCACCAATTCCGGGCAACTGGATATGGGACTACTGTTTGTCTGCTACCAACACGATCTGGAAAAAGGCTTCCTGACAGTACAAAAAAGGTTGAACGGCGAGGCGCTGGAGGAATATGTCAAACCTATCGGTGGCGGCTATTTCTTTGCGCTGCCGGGTGTGAAGGACGCGAACGATTATCTCGGAAGCGCTTTATTGCGGGTTTAATGTTTTTAGGCGGATAAGGCGTTCGGCGCACCATGCCTGATGCGACGCTTGCGCGTCTTATCATGCCTACAATCGGTGCGGGTTCGGTAGGCTGGATAAGGCGTTTACGCCGCATCCGGCATTCGTGCGCTGGTGCCTGATGCGACGCTTGCGCGTCTTATCAGGCCTACGGTTAGGGTACAGATCCCAGGCAGGAGCAGACAAATGTCGACCCAAATTGCTCGCTTCTGTCATCACACTGTCATCTTTGCGATACAAACTAATGTCATCAAAATGGTGGCTTATGGTTAAATATAAGTAAAAATATTGTTGCAATGAATGCGAAAGCTGTTGTACTTATTATGTAACAGCGGTAGTTCCCGGCAGTGATAGTCAGTCACTATGGAGATCGCGGATGGTAACGTCCTGTGCTGGACATGTTTTTGACAATCAACGCTCGACCAAACGCGGAGATTTCTCCTCCGGTAGCAACTTCGTCACTCTGTATTTTTACTCACTTCCTCCCTTTTCTCGTGTTACCGACGCCGTGAACGGTGCGCGTAGCCGTTTTCGGTGTTATTTCCAAAAGCAAACTATGGCTTACAAGGAAGCCAACCCTCTGATGTTCGTGCGCATAATCGCGCTGCCAACGGCGCGTGTGATGAATACAAACAACTCAAGGTGCTCTCCATGGGAAGACAAAAAGCAGTGATCAAAGCTCGTCGCGAAGCAAAACGTGTGCTGAGACGGGATTCACGCAGCCATAAACAGCGTGAAGAAGAATCGGTCACCTCGCTTGTGCAGATGAGCGGCGTAGAAGCCATTGGTATGGCCCGCGACAGTCGCGATACTTCGCCAATCGTGGCGCGAAATGAAGCGCAATTGCACTATCTGAAGGCTATTGAGAGTAAGCAGCTGATATTCGCCACGGGCGAAGCCGGGTGCGGTAAAACCTGGATCAGTGCGGCAAAAGCGGCAGAGGCCCTGATACATAAGGATGTCGACAGGATCATCGTCACCCGTCCAGTTTTGCAAGCCGATGAAGATCTTGGCTTCTTACCTGGGGATATCGCAGAAAAGTTTGCTCCCTATTTTCGTCCGGTCTATGACGTGCTGGTCCGGCGACTGGGGGCTTCCTTTATGCAGTATTGCCTGCGACCGGAAATAGGGAAGGTGGAAATCGCGCCGTTCGCCTATATGCGTGGACGTACCTTTGAAAATGCAGTTGTCATTCTTGACGAGGCGCAGAATGTGACTGCCGCGCAAATGAAAATGTTTTTAACCCGCCTCGGGGAAAACGTAACGGTTATCGTCAATGGTGATATCACGCAATGCGATCTGCCTCGCGGCGTGCGCTCCGGATTAAGTGACGCGCTGGAACGTTTCGAAGAAGATGAAATGGTCGGGATCGTCCGGTTCGGCAAAAATGATTGCGTACGTTCGGCGCTTTGCCAACGTACGCTACATGCCTATAGTTAAGCGTATTACAAGCGCAGAGCCCGGGCTAACCGGGCTTTGTTTTTGATGTGTATGCCCGGAGTGCAAATTTATCTGAAACTACCTACAGCCGGTTTAGTTGCAATGCAGGATAGCTATTTTAAATAATAAAGTCTGTTCTCAATATATTCATTCATTTTTGTCAGCTCTTCTGCGATTTTTTCCTTGTTCAATTCATTGTTGTCGGTCATGGTTAATAAAATCAATTTCTTTGTTTTTTTTGATAAAATTCCCGGATGGAAATTTCTGCTGCTATACATTTCATGAATAATGCTGAGTAATTCGTTATTGAAAAAATCAATATTATCCATGTTGTCGATTTGAGGGCTGCTGTCTTGAAAATTTTTAATAATTTTATTTATTTTGATAAGAAAATAAAACTCAATATTTCTCTGGGTTTGTTCTTCTGGTGTGAAAATTGGAAAGTCATAATGTTCACATATTGTATCATAATCATCAAACTTTTCGTTTTCAATTGACCATAACTTTCTCTTTTCTATTTTATCCTTCGTTGATTTTATCTCTGAAAACATTCTTTTTATTATCAATAAAATGATGGCCGTGACAAATAAAATAATTACGCCAATATGTGTGGAGTAATAAAAAAGTAACATGATAAATGAAATTACTGGTAGTGCTAATGAAGTAATAATCAATAAGTTACCGACTTTACTATATGAGTGTAGTTCAAAAATGAATTCCCTTTCGGCACTTGCGAATATGTAAAATAATGAGAAGCCTGTGTTCAGTAATGTTGATATTGCGAAACCTAACGTAGCCCACCACAGCGGAAAACTATTGGAGATATTAGCAGGGGGTACACTAAAAAGCCCAATAAAAAAGGTAAAGCAGGCTCCAGTAAGAATTGAGTGAAAATATGAAAACCATTTTATACTCTCCCCTGTATGATACCCTTTTTTATATGCACGCCAGGCGATCCGCTTTGTATTATACATGGTTCTATCCTTAAATTGATTTACTATGAAAAGTATACTAATTGATATTAATACATGCGCAAGATTATTATTAACATTGTATATAATTTACTACATCATCGCCCGAATCAATTCCATATCAGTTTGTGCATTAGATTAGTTGATAAATAAATGATTATGAACAAATGCATTTATCTGGTAATAGATTTAGCCTACTACCAGATAAACAATCAGTTATTGTGGCGAATGATTTGGTAAAACTCGGCAGGTATGTTGGGGCCAAAACTCAGCGCATATTGATAACAAACATCTGTCCACTGATGGTTTTTGTAAAAAGCAAGAATAACTTGTTTTACCATTTGGTATTCAATATCGAGTTCATCTTTTAAGTCGTTTTCAAATTCATACCATTTTAATTTTTCATTGTTGCTTAATTTTTCATCGTATTTTTCAAATATATCGTGTGTACGATTAATGTTTCTTTCATTCCAATCCATTGAAATAGTTAATGACTCCACGGGATGATTATGGTAATCGATTATGTCACCAAGGATACTTATATGGTATTTTAATTTTTCAATTTCTTTTGAGATTTCAGTTAAGTTCATGCTTTATCCTCCATTTTAGAATTTGTAGAATTCATCGCAGATATGACATCTTGAGTCTTTGTTTGTAGATCATGAACATATGCGAGTCTGGAGTGCCTGAATGCCAACCTGTTTCGTAAGAGTTAAGATTTATTTTGCTTCAACAAGAAGCAGGTGAGTATCAGCATCAGGATCTTTTGTATCAAGAGTTCCTAAAGCAATATCGGAAACTCTTTTGTCTTGTGCTCGCTTCAGAAGAGCATAGTCATGCTGTCTGTTATTAAAGGATACTCCCATCCATTTACCCGCAATAGTTAGAATTGAATCACTTTGTACATTTATATTCAGCTTTTGCCTTGGTAAATAATAAATATTATTTCGGTATTATCTAATGCAAAAATGATTTTACAAAACAAGGTATCGCTTACCTCATCCTTTCTGAACGGAACAGGAGACTATGTTGGGAAATTCCTCGTCGCCCTGCGGGCAGTCCGTTCACTGCGTTCGCGGTCTGTCCAACTGGCTGTCGCCAGTTGTCGAACCCGGGTCCGGGCTTCTCATCCCCGCCGGGCTGTGAAACATGCGAAAAAAAAGCCCGTACTTTCGTACGAGCTCTTCTTAAAATATGGCGGTGAGGCGGGGATTGACTCGCTTCGCTCGCCCTGCGGGCAGCCCGTTCACTGCGTTCACGGTCTGTCCAACTGGCTGTCGCCAGTTGTCGAACCCGGGTCCGGGCTTCTCATCCCCGCCGGGCTGTGCAACATGTGAAAAAAAAGCCCGTACTTTCGTACGAGCTCTTCTTTAAATATGGCGGTGAGGCGGGGATTGACTCGCTTCGCTCGCCCTACGGGCAGCCCGTTCACTGCGTTCACGGTCTGTCCAACTGGCTGTCGCCAATTGTCGAACCCGGGTCCGGGCTTCTCATCCCCGCCGGGCTGTGCAACATGTGAAAAAAAAGCCCGTACTTTCGTACGAGCTCTTCTTTAAATATGGCGGTGAGGCGGGGATTCGAACCCCGGATACGTTGCCGTATACACACTTTCCAGGCGTGCTCCTTCAGCCACTCGGACACCTCACCAAATTGTTGTTCCTGTCTTGCTGGAACGGGCGCTAATTTAGGGAAATAGTCGCCTCGGGTCAACAAACTTTTTTAAAAAAAAGTGCGTTTATTCAAACTTCAATCAATTTGCGGCTTAAATAAGCAAGTTTTGCTTTTTTTGCCACCGACAGCAGATTTGCTATTCTGATGTTCCTTGCAGATCATAACAATAAGCGCGAATAAATTCCGCTCAACTCTTTTCGGGAGCCAATATGGATATCATCTTTTATCACCCAACCTTTGACTCAAAATGGTGGATTGAGGCGCTGAGTAAAGCGATACCTCATGCCAGGGTCAGAGCCTGGAAAAACGGAGATAACCAGGGCGCGGATTATGCGTTAGTCTGGCATCCTCCAGTTGAAATGCTGGCAGGACGCGATCTTAAAGCTGTGTTTGCACTAGGCGCCGGTGTGGATTCTATATTGAGTAAACTACAGGCACACCCTGAAATGCTTAAACCCTCCATTCCGCTTTTCCGCCTGGAAGATACCGGTATGGGCGAGCAAATGCAGGAATATGCTGTCAGCCAGGTGCTACATTGGTTCCGACGTTTTGACGATTATCGGATCCAGCAAAATGCTTCGCACTGGCAACCGCTGCCTGAATATCATCGGGAGGATTTCACAATTGGCATCCTGGGCGCTGGCGTGTTGGGCAGTAAAGTCGCACAGAGTCTACAAATATGGCGCTTTCCGCTGCGTTGCTGGAGTCGCAGTCGTAAATCCTGGCCAGATGTACAAAGCTTTGCTGGAAGCGAGGAGCTGAAGGTATTTCTGAGTCAATGCCGGGTACTGATTAATCTGTTACCGAATACGCCCGAAACGGTCGGCATTATTAATCAACAATTATTCAATCAATTACCGGATGGCGCGTATCTTCTCAATCTGGCGCGTGGCGTCCATGTGGTGGAAGATGATCTGCTCGCGGCGCTGGAAAGTGGCAAGATTAAAGGAGCAATGCTGGATGTTTTTAATCGTGAACCTTTACCGCCGGAAAGCCCGCTCTGGCAACATCCACGCGTCACGATAACGCCACATGTGGCAGCTATTACTCGCCCCGTCGAAGCAGTGGAGTATATTTCGCGCACCATTTCCCAGCTAGAAAGAGGTGAGGCCGTCAGCGGGCAAGTCGACCGAGTTCTAGGCTACTAATAAAGCGCCAGGATTCCTGCTATCCTTGGCAAGAATTGAATACAGGAGAGAGTTATGTATCCCGTCGACCTACATATGCATACCGTTGCCAGCACGCATGCATACAGCACATTAAGTGACTACATTGCCCAGGCTAAACAGAAGGGAATCAAGCTTTTTGCAATTACCGATCACGGCCCGGATATGGAAGATGCGCCGCATCACTGGCATTTCATTAATATGCGTATTTGGCCACGAGTGGTTGATGGGGTAGGGATCCTGCGCGGTATTGAAGCCAACATTAAAAATGTTGACGGTGAAATTGACTGTAGCGGCAAAATGTTTGAGTCGCTGGATTTAATCATTGCTGGTTTTCATGAACCGGTTTTTGCGCCACATGATGAAGCGACCAATACGCAAGCGATGATCGCGACTATCGCCAGCGGCAATGTGCACATAATAAGCCATCCGGGCAATCCGAAATATTCCATTGATTTCAAAGCAGTTGCGGAAGCAGCCGCGAAACACCAGGTAGCACTGGAAATCAATAATTCGTCCTTCTTACACTCGCGCAAAGGCAGTGAAGATAACTGCCGTGCAGTTGCCGCTGCGGTGCGCGATGCTGGCGGTTGGGTGGCATTAGGCTCGGATTCTCATACCGCGTTTACTATGGGTGATTTTGAAGAGTGTCGTAAAATTCTTGACGCGGTTGATTTTCCAGAAGAACGCATTTTGAATGTTTCACCGCGCCGTTTACTCAACTTCCTGGAATCCCGCGGTATGGCGCCGATTGCGGAATTTGCTGAACTTTAATTGCTTTTATGGAAATAAATAAATGAACGAGTTTTCTATCCTGTGTCGTGTACTGGGGTCACTTTATTACCGCCAACCGCAGGACCCTTTACTGGTTCCGCTGTTTACCCTGATTCGTGAGGGAAAGTTGGCAGCGAGCTGGCCTCTGGAGCAGGATGAGTTGCTGGCACGCTTGCAGAAAAGTTGTGATATGGCGCAAGTATCTGCCGATTACAATGCGCTGTTTATCGGCGATGAATGTGCAGTACCGCCTTACCGCAGTGCCTGGGTTGAGGGCGCGACGGAAGCAGAAGTGCGTGCTTTTCTTTCAGAACGCGGGATGCCGTTAGCAGATACACCAGCTGATCACATCGGCACGTTACTGCTTGCGGCTTCCTGGCTGGAAGATCAGTCAACGGAAGATGAAAGCGAAGCACTGGAAACGTTGTTCAGCGAGTATCTGTTGCCGTGGTGTGGCGCATTTCTCGGTAAAATTGAGGCCCATGCAACCACGCCGTTCTGGCGCACTATGGCACCACTGACCCGCGATGCTATCGGCGCAATGTGGGATGAACTTGAGGAAGAAAAAGAAGAATAAGTGTGATCATGATCACTAGTGAATGCAACATCAAACTCTACGTTGCATAAAATGTGTGCTCGATCTCATTCATGGCCGCGTTTTCTGCTATCATTCGCGGCATGAACATACTTCTCTCTATTGCAATCACAACGGGCATTCTCTCCGGTATCTGGGGATGGGTGGCCGTTTCCCTTGGTTTACTCAGCTGGGCGGGTTTCCTTGGCTGCACGGCCTACTTTGCCTGTCCGCAAGGCGGCCTGAAAGGGTTGGCGATCTCCGCTGCAACGCTGCTTAGCGGTGTGGTGTGGGCAATGGTCATTATTTACGGTAGTGCGCTGGCACCCCATCTGGAAATAGTTGGCTATGTCATGACTGGCATTGTCGCTTTCCTGATGTGTATTCAGGCCAAACAGCTATTGCTGTCATTTGTTCCGGGTACATTTATCGGTGCGTGTGCGACGTTTGCCGCGCAGGGAAACTGGAAACTGGTATTGCCATCTCTGGCGCTTGGGCTGGTGTTTGGTTACGCGATGAAAAACAGTGGGCTTTGGCTGGCGGCGCGCAGTGCTAAGACCGCTAACCATGAGCAACAAGTAAAAAATAAAGCGTGAGAGAATCACGCTTTATATTGAATACGTAAAAGCCGGATTAATACTCCGGCATTTTTATGGATCAGGATTCCGGCGGTACTGACAGATGGCGGTATTTCACCAGAATGTCATTCTGCCGATCTGCTTTGTTCTGCAAATCCCACAGACCGCGGTCGATACCATCATTAATCAGGAAGATAACACCAGTTTCAATCGCCGACATCAGGCATAGCATAACGGGTTCGTTCGAGGTATATCCTACTTCCCCTTCCAGTAACCGCTGGTAGTCGATAAAGCGGAAGACGCCGGCCTGGACTTCATAGGAAAGAATGGTCTTACTGGTGTTCACTGATGACAGGATTTCACCGGTGCTGACATTAACGACACGCAAGTTCACCGCGATTTGGTCAAGTTGGTACTGCGTATCGGCGCCAATACCGAAGTATCTCGCCCCGGCACCGCCCGATTTCACATTACTTTCATAACCAATAATCGACCCTTCAACCATGATATTGGCTGCCGTCAGCGACTGTAGCGGGATCCGGTTATTGAGCGCGACGGTGCCGTTTTCTTGTGCCGCACGAATAATCTTACGTTCGTTCAGTAAGTTTTGTAGGCCCTGACGCTCCAGTGGTACAAACCAACGCGAATCTTTCAATGCGGTGACCAACATGGCGGTCGCGCTTTGTGGAACTGCGGTGGAGAAGTTACTCGCCGGATAGGGTTTAAATTGTCCAGTTTCATCCTGGATGTTGTATACCGAGACAAAGATTTTGCCCGTTGGCGAAGGCAAATGGGTTAAATCTTTGTAGCTTTGAGCTCGAGGCATTAATGTCGGCTTGGCGGCTTCTTTTGGTGGTGCTGTTAAGCATCCACTCAGCAACATGACTGCAACCAAAACAAATAAGCGCTGCATATTATTTTCCTTACAAAGCTGGGGCTTAAAAATCGGTTGAGTTATTTTGTAATCCCGAAACCTGAATCGTGGACGTTTGACCCGTTTTACGATCGGTTACGTTCAGTTGCAGCTGACCATCCCGGTTGGCAATATCGACGATATATTCGTTAGTCACCATTCGTCCTGGCTGACCCGTATTAATATTTGTCAGCAGCCCACCTAATATTTGTGACTGAATGGCCTGGGTGAAGTTATCTAACGCCGAGGGCGTCTCAATACCAAAGTCATCATCATAGTTTGGATCTTTATACGAGTTCTGTGCCTGGGCGCTGTTTAGTAAAAAAGCGCCATTATTGGGGTTGCCACCAAAATTAGGATTGCGGAACTGGAAGGTCATATTCCCGGCCCAACTTATTGGCGAAATTAGCATGAGTAGAATTACTGCATGTTTGACACGCATTGCAGCCTCCGGACAATTTAATTTAAAATTCATCAGGCGCTAAATCGCCCGTACTCAGTAAAGCCTGACTAATCTGTCGACGGTTCAGTGCTTCTTCAGTTTGTGCCAGTGCAAAGACAACAGTTTTCTCGAAGTCTCTTTTCAATGGGAATAAAAAAGTCTGGAAAATAACGTCCTGATTTACCGTTATGGTGATCCAGCTTCCCCATCGTGCACTTGGCCTTTCATTAATCGTTAAGTTCCCGGTATAGCTACTTTCCCATTTATCACTAAAGGCACGATAAAAATCGTGTCCAATAGATGAAACAGTATGGTCAGTTAACAATCCAGGTACTTCTACCTCTACGGCGTGAACATTCCCCGCAGCGAAGAAAATATTCGCTGCTACAATCCAGCATAAATAACGTTTCATGGCTTTATCGCCTGAGGTTATCGTTTGCCCATGAGACTGCTTGAGTCCGGTTTTTGACTGCTATCTTCTTGAAAAGATTATAAAGATGCGTTTTAACCGTATTTTCGCTGATGAACAGCGAACGAGCAATCTCGTTATTGGAGGCGCCGATACGCAGTTTATTAAGGATCTCTTTTTCCCTATGAGTAAGGAGGGCAGATTCCGTGCTGTTATAACGATAGTTACCTGAATGTGTAATCAGATAGCTGGCAAGTTTTTGCGTAAAGTAGCATTCCCCGCGTAAGACGCCTTGCAACCCATTGATGACGCGTTCTTGATCCTCCAGGGCGTAAAAAACACCGTTGATATGAGGCCAGTTTTCAATGTCGCGGTACGGGTAATCGTCTGGAGTATTTAACAACAGTGTTTTGATGTTGTTGTGTTTTCTGCTTAATGTATCCTGCCAGTAATGGATGAGTTTTTTATCTGCTTCCATCATATCCAACAGAATAATGCAGCCAGAAGATATATCGTCCAGAGAACGTTGAATGTTATGTAGTTTTCCTGTGATTGCCAGCGATTGTTTTAAATGCTGCAATAACGCAGTCGCTTGCAAGGAAGGTTTAGTGATTAACAGTAATGTATGACCATGAATACTATGGACTTCATTAAACATGATGAAACCCCGCTCTTTTTATTAATCGCACACCTGACAGCTGCCTTTATTCAATAAAGGCACCAGAAGTACTGACAGATGTTGCACTGCTGTGTGTAGTAATAAATCAACCCTAAATGGGTAAAAAATAAAACTAATGGATTACATCTGATTTCAATCTAGCCATTACAAATCTTAAATCAAGTGTTAAACATGTAACAAAATGTAATTTGGTAATTAAATTTGTTAACATTAAGAGATTATTAAGTTTGGTAATGATAGAAAAGTTGTACATGTGGCTTTTATTGCACAATTTTGAAAAGTCATACAAATATGCGTAACTACATGATTGTCTTTATAAAATTTATTTATCTCTGGTCCTTTTGTTGCGCTAAAATTGTCTGCATTTTCAGATTCTCTTCATGGACAATTTTTGGCTGCAAAAAGACGATGTTTGTGACGGCTTGTCAGGTAAACATATCGACAGAATCTTCGTGAATCATGAGGAGAGAGAGTTTGTCGAATTTTCGCGGTCAAAAAACGACGGTTTAAAAGTAAACAAAATAATTTTTGCGTAAATAACAGCGTATTTACGCGAGTTTTAATACTTTGGCATGAGTAAAAAAAGAAAAATACAACGCGCGGGTGAGTTATTAAAAATATTTCCGCAGACATACTTTCCATCGTAACGCAGCGTTAACAAAAAACGGTTTGCGTTAACAACCAAGTTGAAATGATTTAAATTTCTTAAATGTACGACCAGGTCCAGGGTGACAACATGAAAAACAGATTGTTATTTATGATGTTTACAGTACTGGGTGCGCCTGGGATTGCAGCCGCGGCAGGTTATGATTTAGCTAATTCAGAGTATAACTTTGCGGTAAATGAATTGAGTAAGTCTTCATTTAATCAGGCAGCCATAATTGGTCAAGCTGGTGCTAATAATAGTGCACAGTTACGGCAGGGAGGCTCTAAACTTTTGTCGGTTGTTTCGCAAGATGGTAATAACAATCGGGCAAAGATTGACCAGACAGGAGATTATAACCTTGCGTATATTGATCAGGCGGGCAATGCCAACGATGCCAGTATTTCGCAGGGCGCATATGGTAATACTGCAATGATTATCCAGAAAGGTTCTGGTAATAAAGCAAATATTACGCAGCATGGTACTCAAAAAACGGCAATTGTAGTGCAGAGACAGTCGCAAATGGCTATTCGCGTAACACAGCGTTAATTTCCATTCGACTTTTAAATCAATCCGATGGGGGTTTTACATGAAACTTTTAAAAGTAGCAGCAATTGCAGCAATCGTATTCTCCGGTAGCGCTCTGGCAGGTTCTATTCCTCAGTACGGCGGTGGCGGCGGCGGCAACCACGGTGGTGGCGGTAATAACAGCGACCCGAATTCAGAACTGAATATTTACCAATACGGTGGCGGTAACTCTGCTGTTGCATTGCAGGCTGATGCCCGCAACTCTGATCTGACGATTACCCAGCACGGCGGCGGTAACGGCGCAGACGTGGGACAAGGTTCTGATGACAGCTCAATTGAACTGACCCAACGTGGCTTTGGTAACAGCGCGACACTGGATCAGTGGAACGGTAAAAACTCTGAAATGACTGTTAAACAGTTCGGTGGCGGCAACGGTGCAGCAGTTGACCAGACTGCATCTAACTCCAGCGTCAACGTAACTCAGGTTGGCTTTGGTAACAACGCGACCGCTCATCAGTACTAATACAGAATTTGTATTACAGAAACAGGGCGCAAGCCCTGTTTTTTTTCGGGAGAATAGTATGAACGCGTTATTACTTCTCGCGGCGCTTTCCAGCCAGATAACCTTTAATACAACCCAGCAAGGTGACATGTACACCATTATTCCTGAGGTTACTCTGACGCAATCATGTTTGTGCCGGGTGCAAATATTATCTCTGCGTGAAGGCAGTTCGGGACAAAGCCAGACGAAGCAAGAAAAGACCCTTTCATTACCCGCTAATCAACCCATTGCCTTGACGAAGTTAAGTTTAAATATTTCCCCGGACGATCGGGTGAAAATAGTTGTTACTGTTTCTGATGGACAGTCACTTCATTTATCACAACAATGGCCGCCCTCTTCAGGAAAGTCTTAATGTATTGATAGTTGAGCATAAAATGAGCCGGAAGAGAATGGTCTGATACGAATCGACCACCTGAAAGCATGGATAACACACCCTCAAGGATGATTAATCATTGAGGAAATAGAAGAGATGTTCAGACCGTTATTAAACTCCCTTATGCTTGGCAGCCTGGTTTTTCCTTTTTTTGCAACAGCGGAAAGCAATGCGCAAGGTGGCGTGATTCATTTTTATGGTCAAATCGTGGAACCGGCGTGTGACGTGAGCTCCCTACAAGCGCCAGTTGAAATGACCTGTATGCAAAATGGTCCTGTACAGAGCAAAACGTATTCCAGCAAAGAGCTAATGAGCGGCAAAGTCAAAAATGCGCAAATTGCCTCAGTAAAAGTGCAGTATCTTGATGAGCAGAAAAAGCTGGCTGTGATGAATATCGAATATAACTAAGTTTCTGAACCACTCACGTCGCCGACAAGAAAAATGCGATTTCTCTAAAAACCCTGCTGTACACTTAAGAAACAAGATGGTGTAAGGAGGCGTTATGAAATCGCGTATTCATGTTGTACAGGGCGATATTACCAAACTGGCCGTTGATGTGATTGTTAATGCAGCAAATCCATCGTTGATGGGGGGAGGCGGCGTCGATGGCGCTATACATCGCGCTGCCGGTCCGGCGCTGCTGGATGCCTGTTTAAAAGTCAGACAACAACAGGGCGATTGCCCTACGGGACACGCAGTTATTACTCTTGCGGGCGATCTCCCCGCCAAAGCTGTTGTTCATACTGTTGGACCAGTGTGGCGCGGCGGAGAACAAAATGAAGATCAGCTATTGCAGGATGCCTATCTCAATAGTCTGCGACTGGTGGCGGCGAACAGTTATACATCGGTAGCTTTCCCTGCCATTAGTACAGGTGTTTATGGATACCCACGCGCTGCAGCGGCTGAAATAGCAGTAAAAACCGTTTCGGAATTTATTACCCGTCACGCTTTACCCGAGCAGGTATACTTTGTCTGTTATGATGAAGAAAACGCCCATATCTACGAAAGACTCCTTACCCAACAAGGAGATGAATGATTTGCCTCGGCTGGCGAGCGCGGTGTTGCCCTTGTGTGCGCAACATCCAGGACTGTGCGGCATTTTCCCCCTTGATAAAGGTCTGGATGCGTTTGCCGCACGTTATCGCCTGGCAGAAATGGCGGAACATACGCTGGATGTTCAGTATTACATCTGGCAGGACGATATGTCGGGGCGGTTACTGTTTTCCGCTCTGTTAGCCGCCGCGAAGCGTGGCGTTCGCGTTCGTTTGTTGCTTGATGACAACAATACACCCGGACTTGATGACATTTTACGCTTGCTCGATAGTCATCCACAGATTGAAGTTCGACTTTTCAATCCTTTCTCATTTCGCTTATTGCGTCCACTTGGCTATATCACCGATTTTTCCCGTCTCAATCGACGTATGCACAATAAGAGTTTTACCGTCGATGGCGTGGTGACGCTGGTGGGGGGGAGAAACATCGGCGATGCATATTTTGGAGCAGGAGAAGAACCGCTTTTTTCAGATTTAGATGTGATGGCAATGGGGCCGGTTGTTGAGGACGTCGCTGATGATTTCGCCCGCTACTGGTATTGCAAATCAGTTTCACCCTTGCAGCATGTTCTGGATGTGCCAGAAGGTGAAATGGCTGATCGTATTGAGCTACCCGCATCCTGGCATAATGACAGCATCACGCATCGCTATTTGCATAAACTGGAATCAAGCCCCTTTATGAATCAACTCGTTGAGGGGTCGTTACCGCTTATTTGGGCAAAAACGCGTTTATTAAGTGATGATCCTGCGAAAGGGGAGGGCAAAGCAAAACGCCATTCCCTTCTGCCGCAGCGTCTGTTCGATATCATGGGGTCACCCGGCGAGCGGATTGATATTATCTCTTCCTATTTTGTGCCGACGCGTGCAGGTGTAGCGCAATTGTTACGGATGGTAAGAAAAGGGGTAAAGATAGCAATCTTAACCAACTCACTTGCCGCCAATGATGTCGCTGTGGTGCATGCTGGCTACGCACGCTGGCGCAAAAAATTGCTCCGTTATGGCGTGGAACTCTATGAACTGAAGCCGACGCAGGAACAACCCGGTACACTGCACGACCGCGGAATAACCGGGAATTCCGGTGCCAGTCTGCATGCCAAGACCTTCAGTGTCGATGGCAAAACCGTATTTATTGGTTCATTCAATTTCGACCCGCGTTCAACATTACTCAACACTGAAATGGGCCTGGTAATAGAGAGCAAAACGCTGGCGCAACTGATCGATAAACGCTTTATTCAGAGTCAGTATGATGCGGCCTGGCAGCTGCGTTTGGATCGGTGGGGGCGGATTAACTGGGTCGATCGCCACGGGAAGGAAGAAATTATTCTCAAAAAAGAACCCGCAACCAGTTTCTGGAAGCGGGTTTTGGTCAGACTGGCGTCAATATTACCCGTTGAATGGTTATTGTAAGCGTGGCTCAGCGGGCTGGTGCTTTATCATTCTCGCGTTTAATGGCCGGTTTTCCGGAGAACAAAAACTTCAACAACGGAATGCGTAAATGAATTTCATACAGAATTATCGCAATCCCTATCACAAATATCAGCCCGCAGAGAAAACCAAGCCAATTTGAGGTGATATGCGGGGTGATGTATGCGCCGAAAAACAGCGTTAACGGGTGGTGAACCAGGTAGATAAACAGTGATGCGTTTACAAAATAGGTCACCCGCGCCGACTGAAAATTGAGCAAACGGTGACCAAAGGAGAAAACCACATTCACCATCCACAAGCCGAGTACCATCGTGATCACCGACTCGGTTTCATACATCCAGGCATCGCCGCTACCGTAACGTTGATTGAGCAAATATGCGACAAATGCCATTGCTGCAGCGAGTGTGCAACCACGAGAAGGTGTGGTAAACAAGGCTTTAAGATTAGGGAAAATAAAAGCTAATGCACCAAGGATAAAAAACGGCATATAAAACAGCGTCTGCATGAAAATAAAATTGAACATGCCATCGCTTAAAATAGGCGGATAAACGATAAAGAGCGTTCTTCTTATTACCGCATAGCCGATGCCGAGGCATAAGAAGATCACCGATAATTTAGCCATTGAGAATTTGTTATTTTTGTTATCGGAATTATCTAAATTATCTTTGATGCGCTTAAATATCCATATGCAAAGTGTCGTCATGACCACCAATACCAGTAAAAACCACAGGTGCGAAATTAATTCCCAGGCCAGTGTATTATATTTGTCATACAATGACAGGCCAGGCCAGCTTTCAGCTTTGCCTTTGACATACTGCAGCATAATGAATTGCGGCAAGGTCAGCAGAGGAATGGCCGTTAACATCGGGATCCCCACGCGTTCGACGCGAACTTTCCACCATTTTTTCAATGGGTAGCGCAAAAAAAGCATGTAGGAAAAATAACCAGAAATAACGAAAAATACCTGCATGCGGAACGAGTGGATGAAATCGTTAAAAAGTGTCAGCCACCAGGACGGTTCTGCGCTATTCACATGCCAGGTGTGGCTTGAATAGATTAAAGAAATATGAAAAGGGATCCCTAACAACATCAACCAGGCGCGGATGGAGTCGAGGAAATATTCACGCTGCGCGGGTACTGGATTCATATATGATTAACTAATCTCGGATTTTTCGTCTTATCCCTGCCGGGTAATGCCTTTAGGCTTTTGCCATAACAACATCGACCTGACCGTATCTGGCACAGGCTTCACGGGGTTTTTGCGCGGCATAGTCACTACCACTAACCAAAATGGAAGCGTCTGTAAGACTGTTGATAAATAATTTTGCTGGCAAACCCTACACGAACTCGCTGCTTCTGTCTTTAGGAGAAGCACGGAAAGTGAAAACGGCCGCAATCAAATGCTTAATCCATGAGCCAGCATGCTGAATAACACCGGGATTCTGTTGTCGGAATGGCTGGTTATCCATTAAAATAGATCGGATCGATATAAGCACACAAAGGGGGAAGTGCTTACTTATTATGAAACATAAACTACAAATGATGAAAATGCGTTGGTTGAGTGCTGCAGTAATGTTAACCCTGTATACCTCTTCAAGCTGGGCGTTCAGCATTGACGATGTTGCAAAGCAAGCTCAATCCTTAGCCGGAAAAGGCTATGAGACGCCTAAAAGCAACTTGCCCTCCGTTTTCCGCGACATGAAATACGCGGATTATCAGCAGATCCAGTTTAATCATGACAAAGCCTACTGGAACAATCTGAAGACCCCATTCAAGCTCGAGTTCTACCATCAGGGTATGTACTTCGACACGCCGGTCAAAATCAATGAAGTTACTGCAACGGCAGTAAAAAGAATCAAATACAGTCCGGATTATTTTACATTCGGCGATGTTCAGCATGACAAAGACACGGTAAAAGACCTTGGTTTTGCCGGTTTTAAAGTGCTTTACCCGATCAACAGCAAAGATAAAAACGATGAAATCGTCAGCATGCTCGGGGCCAGCTATTTCCGCGTGATTGGTGCAGGTCAGGTTTATGGCCTTTCTGCCCGCGGCCTGGCAATTGATACCGCGTTGCCATCCGGTGAAGAATTTCCGCGCTTTAAAGAGTTTTGGATCGAGCGTCCAAAACCGACTGATAAACGTTTAACCATTTATGCATTGCTTGACTCACCGCGAGCGACAGGCGCTTACAAGTTTGTGGTTATGCCAGGACGTGACACGGTTGTTGATGTGCAGTCTAAAATTTATCTGCGCGACAAAGTTGGCAAACTGGGTGTTGCGCCGCTAACCAGTATGTTCCTGTTCGGACCGAACCAGCCGTCTCCGGCGAATAACTATCGTCCGGAATTGCACGACTCAAACGGCTTGTCTATCCATGCCGGTAACGGCGAGTGGATCTGGCGTCCGCTGAATAACCCGAAACATCTGGCGGTTAGCAGCTTCTCTATGGAGAATCCGCAAGGGTTTGGTCTGTTACAGCGTGGCCGCAACTTCTCTCGTTTTGAAGATCTCGACGACCGTTACGATCTGCGTCCAAGCGCCTGGGTAACACCGAAAGGGGAGTGGGGCAAAGGTAGCGTTGAGTTGGTAGAAATCCCGACTAACGATGAAACTAACGATAACATCGTCGCTTACTGGACGCCGGACCAGCTGCCGGAACCGGGTAAAGAGATGAACTTTAAATACACCATCACCTTCAGCCGGGACGAAGACAAATTGCATGCGCCAGATAACGCCTGGGTACAGCAGACGCGTCGTTCAACGGGGGATGTGAAACAATCAAACCTGATTCGTCAACCTGACGGTACTATCGCTTTTGTGGTCGATTTTACTGGTGCAGAAATGAAAAAACTGCCAGCGGATACGCCAGTCACCGCACAAACCAGTATTGGTGATAATGGTGAGATTGTAGAGAGTACAGTGCGTTATAACCCGGTCACCAAAGGCTGGCGTCTGGTAATGCGCGTGAAAGTGAAAGATGCCAAGAAAACCACTGAAATGCGTGCTGCGCTGGTGAATGCCGATCAGACGTTGAGTGAAACCTGGAGCTACCAGTTACCTGCCAATGAATAAAACAACTGAGTACATTGACGCAATGCCCATCTCCGCCAGTGAGAAAGCGGCATTGCCGAAGACCGATATCCGCGCCGTTCATCAGGCGCTGGATGCCGAACACCGCACCTGGGCGCGGGAGGATGACTCCCCGCAAGGGTCGGTGAAGGCGCGTCTTGAACAAGCCTGGCCGGATTCACTGGCTGATGGGCAGTTAATTAAAGACGACGAAGGACGCGATCAGCTGCAGGCCATGCCGAAAGCAAAACGTTCCTCTATGTTTCCCGACCCGTGGCGAACTAACCCGGTAGGGCGATTCTGGGATCGTCTGCGCGGGCGCGATGTGACACCGCGCTATCTGGCTCGGTTGACCAAAGAAGAACAGGAAAGCGAGCAAAAATGGCGTACCGTCGGGACAATCCGTCGTTATATCCTGCTTATCCTGACACTGGCGCAAACCGTTGTCGCCACCTGGTACATGAAGACGATTCTGCCGTACCAGGGGTGGGCGTTTATTAATCCGGTTGATATGGTCGATCAGGATCTGTGGGTTTCCTTTATGCAGCTCCTGCCTTATATGCTGCAAACCGGTATTCTGATCCTCTTTGCTGTTCTTTTCTGCTGGGTGTCTGCCGGTTTCTGGACCGCGTTGATGGGGTTCCTGCAACTGCTCATTGGTCGCGATAAATACAGTATTTCTGCGTCGACCGTTGGCGATGAACCGCTAAACCCGGAGCATCGTACGGCATTGATCATGCCCATCTGTAATGAAGACGTGAATCGCGTCTTTGCAGGCTTGCGCGCAACGTGGGAATCAGTAAAAGCCACCGGCAATGCTAAACACTTTGATGTCTACATTCTGAGTGATAGTTACAACCCGGATATCTGCGTCGCAGAGCAAAAAGCCTGGATGGAGCTTATCGCTGAAGTCGGCGGCGAAGGGCAGATTTTCTATCGCCGCCGCCGCCGTCGTGTAAAGCGTAAAAGCGGTAATATCGATGACTTCTGCCGTCGCTGGGGCAGTCAGTACAGCTACATGGTAGTGCTGGATGCCGATTCAGTGATGACCGGTGATTGCTTGTGCGGACTGGTGCGCCTGATGGAAGCCAACCCGAACGCCGGGATTATCCAGTCTTCGCCGAAAGCATCTGGTATGGATACGCTGTACGCGCGCTGCCAGCAGTTTGCGACCCGTGTTTATGGGCCATTGTTCACTGCCGGTCTGCACTTCTGGCAACTTGGTGAGTCGCACTACTGGGGGCATAACGCGATTATCCGCGTGAAACCCTTTATCGAGCATTGCGCGCTGGCGCCGTTGCCGGGTGAAGGCTCTTTTGCCGGTTCAATCCTGTCGCACGACTTTGTAGAAGCGGCACTGATGCGCCGTGCAGGCTGGGGAGTATGGATTGCGTACGATCTCCCAGGCTCTTATGAAGAGTTGCCACCAAACTTGCTGGACGAGCTAAAGCGTGACCGTCGCTGGTGTCACGGCAACCTGATGAACTTCCGCTTGTTCCTGGTCAAAGGGATGCACCCGGTACACCGTGCGGTGTTCCTGACGGGGGTAATGTCTTATCTCTCTGCGCCGCTGTGGTTTATGTTCCTCGCGCTCTCGACCGCATTGCAGGTAGTGCATGCGTTGACCGAACCGCAATACTTCCTGCAACCTCGGCAGTTGTTCCCGGTGTGGCCGCAATGGCGTCCTGAACTGGCGATTGCACTGTTTGCCTCAACAATGGTGCTGCTGTTCCTGCCAAAATTGTTGAGTATTTTGCTCATCTGGTGCAAAGGGACTAAAGAGTATGGTGGCTTCTGGCGCGTCACCTTGTCGCTGCTGCTGGAAGTGCTGTTCTCCGTACTGCTGGCGCCGGTGCGCATGCTGTTTCATACGGTATTCGTGGTCAGTGCCTTCCTCGGCTGGGAGGTGGTGTGGAATTCACCGCAACGTGATGATGACTCCACTTCCTGGGGAGAAGCGTTTAAACGTCACGGTTCGCAACTGTTACTGGGCCTGGTGTGGGCGGTTGGCATGGCATGGCTGGATCTGAGATTCCTGTTCTGGCTGGCGCCGATTGTCTTCTCGCTGATCCTGTCACCGTTTGTTTCGGTGATCTCCAGTCGTGCGACCGTGGGGCTGCGTGCTAAACGCTGGAAACTGTTCCTGATCCCGGAAGAGTATTCACCGCCGCAGGTGCTGGTAGATACCGATCGTTTCCTTGAGATGAACCGTCAACGTTCTCTCGACGATGGCTTTATGCACGCGGTATTTAACCCGTCGTTTAACGCCCTGGCAACGGCAATGGCGACAGCGCGTCACCGCGCCAGTAAGGTGCTGGAAATCGCCCGTGACCGCCACGTTGAACAGGCGCTGAACGAGACGCCAGAGAAGCTGAACCGCGATCGTCGTCTGGTGCTTTTGAGCGACCCGGTAACGATGGCACGTTTGCATTTCCGCGTATGGAACTCTCCGGAGAAATATTCTTCATGGGTGAGTTACTATGAAGGGATAAAGCTGAATCCACAGGCATTGCGTAACCCGGATGCGGCTTCGCAATAAAAACGTAGTTGCCTGATGCGCTACGCTTATCAGGCCTACATCGTTCCTGCAATATATTGAGTTTGCAAGATTTTGTAGGTCGGATAAGGCGTTCACGCCGCATCCGGCAAAAACAACGAGCCAATAAAAATACCGGCGTAATGCCGGTATTTTTTTAGGAAAGAGGTATCAAATGCGTTTCATTGTGGTAGGCATCATGGTTACCTTACTGAGTGGCTGTGGCAGCATCATTAGCCGCACTTTACCGGGGCAGGGGCATGGCAACCAATATTATCCCGGAGTGCAATGGGATGTTCGTGACTCCGCATGGCGCTATGTTACGATCCTCGATCTGCCGTTCTCCCTCGTTTTTGATACCTTACTGCTGCCCATTGATATTCAACATGGGCCATATGAGTAATTAACGCTCATCCCATTCATCGGCGGCAGCGCGTCCTTCTTCAGTATCCAGAGGCGGCTCAAGCTGAAATTCGCCTTCGTCCCATTCATGCAGCGTATTTTCATCCTGCCATTCCTGGCGGATTTCAATTTCATCATAATCGCCGTCAAAGACGCTTTGTGCAGCTTCACCGCTGAACATTGGCAGACATTCACCTTCTTCGCCTTCATCAGCAAAAAACTCAACCTGCCACATAATGTCGCCATCTTGCAGAATGTATTTCTGGACATTGAACTGTTGCACATTTGCATCATCGGCATCGATTCCGGGGTTGTCAGCAAGAAATTCTTCCCGTGCGGCATCAATGGCTTCTTCAAGCGTTGCGTACATAGTCATCACGATTCTCCCTTTGATTTGATGATGTATTCAGGGAAAGAATAGCTGATTATGCGCTTTTGCAAGTATGAAAGGCGAAAAATCAGCCTGTCACTTGGGGCAATCGGCGGCGACGCAAACTGTTCCAGGAATAAACCGCGTTAAACAACACAACTCCTGCGGTGACCAGAAACACTGCGCGGAAACCATAGTTTGCCGAGATAGCCGCGCCCATCAATGGTCCCGTAACGTTGCCAATATCACGAAATGACTGGTTGTAGCTGAAAATTCGTCCGGCGATTTGGTTTGTTGAGTTATAGACCAGTAGCGTTTGTACCGCGGGGAGTAACGCGCCATCGGCGGCCCCGAGTAAAAAGCGTAAAACCCCCAGTTGGAATGGTGTCTGGACGTAAGACATAGGGATTAACAGCAGCACAGAAAAGAGCAGCGCCGTTATCAGGATCTTCTCTGGCCCGATACGATCCCCCAGTTTGCCAAGCCGTGGCGCGCTAAGTAGCGCAGCCACGCCGGGGACCGAGGCAATCATGCCACTGATAAAAGCAACATTACTGACATTCCCCGCCAGTTCGCGGACATAGAGTGTCAGGATTGGTGCAATTGAACCGGTGGCGACCTGGATGATTAATGTTGTGACAAACAGGCTAAGTACCAGCTTCGGGTTTTTAAGCGATGTCACGACATCCCGCATGTGCAGCATCTCTTTTTTGCTGACTGGCTGGAATTTCTCTTTGATACAAAACAGGGTGACGAAAAAGCAGAGTATTAGCACACTAGCGGTAATAAAAAATACCGGACGTAAGCCGTAGTTATCGGCGAGCAAACCGCCAGCCATCGGGCCGAGCAGCGCGCCGCTAACCCCACCGGTAGAGAGCGTACCCAGCGCCCAGCCGCTTTTATTGCGTGGGACCTGAGTGGCGATTAGTGCGTTGGCATTAGGGACAAATCCACCGAGCAGACCCAGCAATGCTCGCAGGATCAGAAATTGCCAGATATTTTGCACTACCCCCATTAGCACCATCACGATGCCCATCCCGAGGGCAGAGCGCAGGAGCATAATTTTTCGACCTTTGCGGTCAGCTAATCCTCCCCAGAACGGAGAAGCAATGGCGGAAAATAGAAAGGTAATACTGAATACAATCCCTGACCACATATTTAGTGCCGAGTGGCCCGTAACGCCAAGTTGCTCAACGTAGAGGGGTAAGAACGGCATTACCAGACTGAAGGCGGCGCCGGTAAGAAAACAGCCAAGCCAGGCAACGAGCAGGTTTCGTTTCCAGTTTATGGGAGTGTCATTTTCACAGGGTGACATAGCAATCCGCTGTTGGTGCGCCAGGGCGCGGTGAACAAGAGAATAAAAGATAAGCACACTAATTATGCGCCTGACTTATAAGTGACGCAATGCAGAGAGCTTTTATCGCTAAATCAGGGGATTTGATGCTGATGTGCCGGATGCGATGCTGCGCATCCGGCATAAAGAAGGTTAGTAACGTGAAGGAACGCCTTCCGGGCGCGTTTTGAAGCGGCGATGCAACCACATGTATTGTTCTGGCGCCATCATGATGCATTTTTCGACCACTTTGTTCATCCACGCGGCGGTGGTTTCAGCGTTATCCAGAGGCGGTGAACACTCTGGCGGTAGCATGATCAACTGATAACCTTTGCCGTCCGGCTTACGACGAGGGACAAATGGCACCAGACATGCGCCGGACATTCGTGCCAACATCCAGGTGCCGCTAGTGGTTGCCGCCTGCTCAACGGCGAACAATGGCACAAAAACGCTCGAGCGCGGACCGTAATCGTGATCCGGCGCATACCAGACGACTTCACCTTTTTTAAGTGCTTTAATCATCCCTTTTAAATCTTTGCGATCGAGCATTGATTTATTCGAACGCAGGCGGCCCCAGGTTTGCAGCCAGTCGATCAATGGATTGTCATTTGGGCGATAAACCCCGATCCCCGGTTCCTGCATTCCAAATTGTCGTGCACCGAGTTCCAGCGTCAGAAAATGGATGCCAACTAACAGGATGCCACGCTTTTGCGCCTGCACGTCACGGACATGCTCCATGCCGATAACTTCCGTCCAGCGGGCAACCCGACTTTCTGGCCAGAACCATGCCATGCCGGTTTCCATCAGTCCCATGCCAACGGATTCAAAATTCTTAATCACCATCTGCTGGCGCTCTTGTTCGCTCATTTCCGGGAAGCACAGTTCCAGGTTGCGATGCACAATTTTGGCGCGTCGTTTCATAAAACGTAACGCCAGTCGTCCTGTCACACAGCCGAGGCGATAGATAATCGGGTAGGGCAATTGCACGACCAACCAAAGTACGCCAATACCCAACCAGGTTAACCAATAACGCGGATGAAGCAGTGCGGTGGAGAACTTGGGTAGATTCGTCATATCAATCCTGTCTTTCAACCTATACGGGCAATTGTATGTATTGTCGCATTTTTTCGCCCTCAACCAAAATTTGAGGCTGAAGACTGGGCGAAAATGCCGCGCATGTAAACTATTAATAATTTTTAATGCGCAAATGTAGCGTAAAATGTGTGGATGTTAATTTGCGATTATTGCTATATCATGCGCCGGATTTTACTTTCCCACCTCGCAGGAACCGTACACCATGCCAGTGTTACACAACCGCATTTCCAACGACGCACTGAAAGCCAAAATGCTGGCCGAGAGTGAACCGCGCACCACCATTTCGTTTTATAAATATTTCCATATTGCCGATCCTAAAGTGACCCGCGATGCTTTATATCAGCTATTTTCCTCGTTGAATGTTTTTGGCCGGGTCTATCTGGCACATGAGGGGATCAACGCGCAAATTAGTGTACCAGCGAGCAACGTCGAGACATTTCGCGCACAGCTTTATGCTTTTGATCCTGCGTTAGAGGGTTTACGCCTGAATATTGCGTTGGATGATGACGGGAAATCCTTCTGGGTGCTGCGCATGAAGGTCCGCGAGCGGATTGTCGCTGACGGTATTGAAGATCCTCAATTTGATGCCACTAATGTCGGGGAATACCTGCAAGCGGCGGAAGTGAATGCCATGCTTGATGATCCCGATACGCTGTTTATCGACATGCGCAACCACTATGAATATGAAGTCGGTCATTTCGAAAATGCATTAGAAATTCCGGCTGATACCTTTCGTGAACAACTGCCGAAAGCGGTTGAGATGATGCAGACGCATAAAGATAAAAAAATCGTCATGTACTGCACTGGTGGCATTCGTTGCGAAAAGGCCAGTGCCTGGATGAAGCATAACGGCTTTAATAAAGTCTGGCACATTGAAGGCGGCATTATTGAATACGCCCGTAAGGCGCGTGAACAAGGCTTACCAGTGCGTTTTGTTGGCAAAAATTTTGTTTTTGACGAACGGATGGGCGAGCGCATCTCTGATGAAATTATTGCGCATTGCCATCAGTGCGGCACGCCATGTGACAGCCATACCAACTGTAAAAATGATGGCTGTCACTTGCTGTTTATCCAGTGTCCGACATGTGCTGAGAAATTCAAGGGGTGTTGTAGTGAGATTTGCTGTGAAGAGAGCGCGTTACCGCCAGAAGAACAGCGACGCCGTCGAGCCGGGCGAGAAAATGGCAATAAAATCTTCAATAAGTCGCGGGGGCGCCTGAATACGGCACTGGGCATACCTGATCCTGCGGAATAAACATCATTGCCGGATGCGCGTCATCCGGCAACATTTCAGCATTATTTCTGCTGTACACCTTCCACCGAAATAATCAGATCCACTTCCTGAGAGGCCGGACCTAAATCTGACTTGATATTGAAGTCTTTCAGCTTAATTTTACCTTCAGCTTCGAAGCCTGCACGTTTACCGCCCCATGGGTCGTCGCCCTGACCAATCAACTTCGCTTCCAGCGTTACTGGTTTAGTTACGCCATTCAGTGTCAGATCACCAGTGATATCCAGTTCGTCACCGTCTTTCTTTACGCTAGTGGACATAAAGGTTGCCTGCGGATATTTTGCTGTGTTGAGGAAATCCGCACTGCGCAGATGTTTATCGCGCTCGGCATGGTTGGTATCTACGCTGGTGGTGTTAATGGTGACATTGACTTTATCGGCAGCCGGATTCTTTTCATCAAACGTAAAAGTACCGTCGAAATCTTTAAAAGTGCCGTAAACCCAGCTGTAGCCCAGATGTTGAATGCGGAAATTGACAAAGGCGTGCTGGCCTTCTTTGTCAATTTTGTAATCGGCAGCGATAGCTGAACCGGCAGAGAACAACAGGGAAGCGAAGGTTAAACCTAGCAGGCTTTTTTTCATTTTTTATACTCCATAGTCAGATGACGACTTTCCCAGCATGCGCTTCAGGGTGTCGTCTTTATCGATGAAATGATGTTTCAGCGCCATAAATCCGTGCATAACTGACAGGACGACGACACTCCAGGCAAACCAGAAATGTAGAGCTCCTGCTAAGTCAGCTTGCGTGCCTGCGTCGGCAAGCGTTGCGGGGATTTCAAACCAACCAAAAACGCTGATGGGTTTGCCATCGGCGGTGGAAATAAGGTAGCCGCTCAAGCCAATAGCAAAGAGCAAAAGATAAAGTACCAGATGGCCTGCTTTCGCTCCGTAACGTATACCGGGGGAATAGCTTTTCAATGGGCCAGGCGGAGGAGAAATTAAACGCCAGAGAACGCGAATAACCAGCCCCATCATTAACAGAATACCGATACTTTTATGCAACTCTGGCGCCTTGTGATACCAACCGTCGTAATAACTTAACGTTACCATCCACAAACCTAAAGCAAACATGCCATAGACAATAATTGCCGTCAGCCAATGTAAAGCGGCAGAAATAACACCATAGCGTTGAGGGGAATTTATGAATTGCATAACTGCATCCAGAACATATTCACGAGGTAATGAAAATGGCCTGTCATGGGATGAATTGCAACTTAAAAACAACAATCCGACTGATATTTATTTTTATTTCAATATTTTTGATTTAATAATGAAAGAATCTTCATAAGTTTAGTGGTTCCAGGCTGAGGGATGTCTGGTGAATGCTGTTGTAACTGGAATAAGCTTATTCAAATTTTCACGCCAAATGAAAGGGAAATTAAATTTTTGTCAGTTTGTGTCAGCGCATGGTGATTAAAAATAAAACACATAGATCAGATCCATAATCGCCAATACCCCCCAGAGAAAAAGATAAAGCATGAGATGTTCGCGAATATTATTGATGAGAAAGTTCACCAGGCGACGCATTAAAAGCTCCTGTAAAAACGGCCTCAATTTGGAGGCCGTGATGATGATTATTGGAAGCGGGAAAGCCGGAATGGCGTTAAATCAAAATCGATTTTTTTGTCTTGCGCAAAGTCAGCGGCTATTTCCCCTAATACCGAAGCAAATTTAAAGCCATGCCCACTCAGGCCGGTAATCAGTAGCGTATTAGCGTGTCCTGGTAGGGTATCGATAATAAAATCTTCGTCAGGCGAATTATCATAGGTGCAAGCAGCGCCATACAGGCAGCAGCCGATACCTGGCAACACACTACGTAAGAATGGGAAAGCTTCGGAACCGTCACTGTCGATTTCCGCAAACGGAACACGTTCATCCGCTGAATGAATGACCTGACCACCGTTATGTTTCCCAATCTTCAGAGCATCGTTTTCCGCCGGAAAACCGTAGTATTGATCGCCATTGGGTAATTCACCGGTAAAGGCCGGGAATTTATTCTTCACGCTATAGCGGCCATCGGCCTGATACCAGGCGAATACTTTACGTACGGGCTGGATGGGCAGTTCTGGTAGCAGCTCTTTTACCCAGGTACCTGCACAGACGATCGCTTTCTTCGCCTGGTACTCGCCGTCCGCCGTTTCAATAGTTACGCCGTTATCATCATGACGAATTGCGGTGACCGGACAGTTAAACAGTTGCGCGCAGCCAGCTTCATTCGCCAGTTTGATCCAGGTTTTAATCGCCAGTTCGCTGCGTAAAAAACCGGAATCGGCCTCAAACAAGCCGATGTAATTGTCAGGGACGCGTATTTCCGGCCAGCGGGCCATAATTGTCTGTGCATCCAGTTTTTCGATATTGAGTTGCCATTGTTCCGCGCTGTGGGCGACATTGGCGAGAAACTCGGAGTCGGCAGGGCCGAGGTAGATAACCCCTGAGCGCACAAAAATAGGATCCTCTTCGTTGTGACGGGAGAGTTCATCCCACAGGGTTTGCGCACGGAGTACTAGCGGGACATACTTTTCGCCTTCACCATAAGCATGGCGAATTAATCGGGTATCTCCGTGGTGACTGCCGTGTTGATGTGGCGGCATATGGCTGTCAGTCATCAGCACTTTCAAACCGGCCTGGGTGGCATAATACCCGGCTGCAGCGCCTACGGAACCGCTGCCAATAATGATGAGATCGTATTTCATTTTTTTCTCTCTGCTCTCATGGTTTAAGCAGAGTAAATAAGTAACAAACGATATACAACCCAGAAATGGTAAAGGCACCGTTAAGGTGCCTTTTGGGTGGATGGTCATGTCATGTTAATGACGACGATACTCATTGACATGGAAATCACCAGATTCAATTTTGGCGATTCCTGCTTCTAATATCGAAATAAATTGTCTGGCAACATCAGTAGTTAACCAGAGTGTCTGACCAACTTCAGTCCCTTCCTGCTCGGACTTATTTGGGGTCTGGTAGTGCAAACGCAACATCAGCGCATCATAGCTATCAACGGTGCTGATGTCCCACCCTACGAGCGGATGAGTCTGAATGACTTCATTGTTTTTTTCCATCATGGCCCCCTAATTCGTGTTACTAGACAACGTTATTCGAGGTTCAATGCGTTTTTATCTGAAGCAACTTCAGTATATCAATAAATATGGGTATTCACCGAAATTTTAAAGGGGTAGTGAGATATTTTTTTGCTTTTAAGATTTATATGAACAATAAAACAGCATGTCATTCATATTTTTTTAGCATATTGTGCAATTATTTTGAGGGAGTGTAAAATTTGTACTAACAATCTTAAAATATAAAAAAAGCCGGGGCGACCCGGCAAAACAAACATCACTGCATATTATTCGCTAACAAACCAGTCATCGGCGCTTTCCCACGTTTCTTGTAGAATTTCGCTAATGCGCTGTTTATCTTCTTTTGTTGCGCCAATAACTGATAAATTATTTGCCGCAGCATATCGTACCGATACGTGACCTTCATTGTCCGGAAACGCATACTGAATGCGACGAGAAAGTTCACCCGCCAGAGCGTCAATGGCCCCAGTGGGTAGTGGAGAAGTTTTCGCTATGGTGACTTCAATTCGCATAATAGCCCCCTGTTGAATATACTGGTTATTTATACAGGCAAAATAAGTTAAAGACAACAGGTGGCTACGTTTTTTATTGCTTAACGGACCAACGTACAGTTTCCCCAGCCAGGAAAGGAACAAGCGTGTCGTCTGTCAGAGTGATGCTTTCAGCAATTGGCTGTTCTTCGCGTATCAGCTCGACAAACGATTCATTGACCGGTAATCCATAGAATTTCGGCCCGTTTAAAGAACAGAATGCTTCAAAATGTTGTAGTGCATTCATCTCTTCAAATACGGTTGCATAGCTACCCAGCGCCGATGGCGCATTAAAGCAACCTGCACAGCCGCAGCTACTCTCTTTACGATGACGGGCATGTGGCGCGGAATCGGTACCCAGAAAAACGCGATCAAAACCACTGGCGACCAGCTCACGCAGCGCCTGTTGGTGAATATTGCGTTTGAGGATCGGCAGACAGTAGAGATGCGGACGCACGCCACCAACCAGCATATGGTTACGGTTAAACATCAGATGCTGGGGAGTAATGGTGGCGGCCAATAGTTCATTTCCGTCACGAACATAGTCGGCAGCGTCTTTGGTGGTGATGTGCTCAAAAACGACTTTCAGCGCGGTCAGGCGCTGGCGTAACGGCTCCATGACCGTCTCAATAAAGCGCGCTTCACGGTCAAAAATGTCGATGTCAGCATGGGTCACTTCACCATGCACCAGCAGCGGCATACCGATTTTTTCCATGCGCTCAAGTACTGGCATGATTGTGTCAACCGACGTCACACCATGGCTGGAGTTGGTGGTGGCGTTCGCGGGGTAAAGTTTTGCGGCGGTGAACACGCCTTCGTTAAATCCACGCTCCAGCTCATTGGGGTCGAGCGAATCTGTTAAATAACAGGTCATCAGCGGGGTGAAATCGTGTCCGTCCGGTACGGCGTCAAGAATACGTTGGCGATAAGCCACAGCAGCCTCAACTGTTGTTACAGGCGGTGCCAGATTGGGCATAACGATGGCCCGACCATAGGTTTCGCTGGTATACGGCACGACAGTTTTTAACATGTCGCCATCGCGGAGGTGAAGGTGCCAGTCGTCTGGGCGGCGGATCTTTAATACCTGGGATGGTGCAGTCATTAATTTCTATGCTCCGGCTGAAGGGATGTTTTTGCCGGACACAAAGGATAAGCGGAAACGTTTTCCTTTGCACGAAAAATAAAGGGCGCAAATACGCCCTCGTAATTAATCAGTGAACGGAATGACTATTTCACCTGGTTTCACTTCAATGCCTTTTGCCAGTTTTTTAGCCATTGCTTCGCCTTTGCTACCATCTTCGCGCAGGATGTAAGCCGGCTGCTGGTTAAAGTAATTGCGTAATGCCTGATTCAAATAGGGAAGTAACGTTTGCATAACGGTTTGCATTTTTTCCGGCTGCACGGTCGCGTCGACCACTTCCATCTCTTTCAGGAAGATAGCGCCTTTTTCTTTATCAAACACAGGCAGCGCTTTCAGCTTCAGTTTCATGGTTGCTTTTTGGCTACCGAACAGGGAGTTCATATCCAGATTGGCGTCCCCGGTTAGGGTAACCTTATTAGGTTCTTCACGACCAATTTGGCTGGTCAGGTTTGTCAGCACTATATGGGCGTCAGCCACGCCGGGCAAACCGATATCTTTTGAGAAATTATTATGTTTCGCAAGCGACTGGTTAATCTCTTGTTCGGTGATGGTGTATTGGGTGAGTTGATTACAGCCAACGAGCAGGCCACTGACGATTAATGCAGCGGCAAATAAAAACTTGTTCATGGTAGTCCTCGACATGAAATCTGCGTCAATATCCTGACACAACGCAGCATGTGTCACCAGCGATAAACTCGCCAGCAGAAAAAACTGAAAACAGCGGCAACCCGCGAATACAGGCTGCCGCGGCAGGTCAGGATTAAATCGCCATTGATGATAGTAAATTGATTTGCGTCTGTTTAGCCATGTTATCGCGGTAATCAGCGACGCGGCTTGGCCAGTTTATTCCTGCAACCAGTGTCAGATTACGCAGTAGCGGAAAAAGTTGAATGTCATCTTCCGAAAGCTCACCATTCACGGCGTTTGGCTTGACGATGAGTTTATCCAGTGCACGTAAATCATCGCTGATATTTTTAATTAACCCATCAGAATGAGAGAGAAGCTCGGCAAAATTACCCGCGCTGGCCTCTTTCTTGTCGATGAAGTATTTGCGTGCGGCGGGAGTAGAAAACTCATCAAAAGCCGATTTGGCAAAACGCGGCAACAGCAGTTTATTGGCATAGCCGTTGACCTTGCGCAGCCACTCTTCAATGGCAGGGGAGCGTTTACCAGTCAGTAACGGTTTGCCGTCGAGCTTATCAACGTAGTGAACAATGTCCATGCTTTCTGGCATATAACGGCTGTCATCTTTTTGCAGAATGGGAACCTGTTTTTGACCGACCATCCGGGTGGGTGTTTCTGCATCGTCGTTGAGCAGAACGTGTAATTCGACGGGGATATTTTTCAGGCCGAAAATCATGCGGGCTTTGAGGCAGTAAGGGCAGTGATCGTAAATATATAGCTTCACGTGACTCCTCCATTTGGCTGTCAGTTCACTTTCAGTATGGAGGAGTCAGGGGGGAGTATCAAATCAGGCATCGCGTTCCAGCAACCGACGCGCGGCACGTTTATGGCTAAATTGCCAGCCCAACGCAAGGAAGGTGATGACGCCAATAACGCCCAACATCATCCACGGCAACTCCGGTTGTTGCGTGGATTTACCCAGGTCAAACAGCCAGCCGCCGCCGATATAGCCAATAGCGCCGCCTATCGCCAGGCCCAGCCGACTAAATCCCATATAACTGCCGCGCGCTCGTGCATCTGCTAACGAGGCGCTAAGAGTTTCACGCGCAGGTTCGGCAATGATCGAGCCAATATAAAACAGACAAATCAGGGTGAATAGTTGTTGCAGGCCACTGACCATGCCCACGGGTATCATGCTTAATGACATCACCAGTAGCCCCGCCATCAACCGGTGTTCCAGACGAAAACGCTTTTCGCTCCAGCGGGCGATAGGGTAGAGCAACGTTAACGACAGACACGCTTCGATGGCATACATCCATTTAACGGCAGAGGGCGCTCCGGCAACGTCGTTGACCATAATCGGCAGCATCAACATCACCTGCACAGCCAGCATGTAGTAGCCCGCGAGTGTCAGGACATAGGTGACAAAACGTTTATCGCGCATCACGCGGGTCATGCCTTCGCGGACTGGCGTGCGCACGGTAGAGAGTTTCCATGCGGGCAACAGCCAGGCGTTAAACGCTGCACACAATACAAACAGAATTGCCCCCGTGGCGCAGACCAGGCGAAAATCGTATTGCAATAACCAACTCCCCAACAGCGCGCCAATGACGGCACCGGCACTGTCCTGCATCATCAACAGGGAGAAAAAACGGCCCCGTTGTTCCGGACGAATTAATTTCACCACCAGCGCCGAACGCGGCGGATCAAATAACGTACCGCCGAGGCCCGAGAGCAAACAAGAAAACCACAGCATCCAGGGCTCATGGGCGATGCCCATGGTGGCGAATCCGGCGGCGCGCATCAGCATACCGGTAACGATCATCGGTTTAGCGCCAAAACGGTCGGCAATAGCACCGCCGAAAATGCCTAATCCTTGCTGAATGAACTGACGCAGACCGAGGGCAATACCGACCATTACGGCGGCCCAGCCCATTTGATCAACGAAGCGGATAGAGATCAGCGGGAAGACAACAAAGAACCCCAGCACGACCAGCATATTATCGACGAGAAGGAAATATTTACCCAGGTTCCTCGCCTGCGATACGCGCGACATTTCCCCTCCCGGGAAATAAAAGATGAGCACTTTCTATTCTGCATTGCTGCTAAGATTTTTCCCATCATATCGGGGACAATATTTTTTTATCAAAACGTCGCTTTGATAGAGAGTTTTTATCAAATATGTGAATAATGCAGAAAATGACATTTTGGACTTTTCACAGGCTCTGGTTGCGCAGGTATAGTAATACTTACAGCGTATTAAAGACGTTACGGGAAGGAGTAGGTATAGAATGTTTGGCTATCGCAGTAACGTGCCAAAAGTGCGCTTAACCACCGACCGACTGGTCGTGCGTCTGGTGCATGAACGTGATGCCTGGCGACTGGCGGATTATTACGCAGAGAATCGCCATTTCCTGAAGCCCTGGGAGCCGGTGCGCGATGAAAGCCACTGCTATCCTTCAGGCTGGCAGGCCAGGTTAAGCATGATTAACGAATTTCATAAACAGGGCTCAGCCTTTTACTTTGGATTATTTGATCCAGATGAGAAAGAGATTATTGGCGTAGCCAATTTTTCCAATGTGGTACGCGGCTCTTTTCACGCCTGTTATCTCGGTTATTCGATCGGACAAAAATGGCAGGGTAAAGGACTGATGTTTGAAGCTCTGACCGCCGCCATTCGCTATATGCAACGTACCCAACATATTCATCGCATTATGGCCAACTATATGCCGCACAATAAACGCAGCGGTGATTTGCTGGCGCGGTTGGGGTTTGAAAAAGAAGGCTATGCGAAAGATTATTTGTTGATTGATGGAAAATGGCGCGATCACGTACTGACGGCATTAACCACCCCGGACTGGACGGCCGGCCGCTAAGGAGAATTTCATGAAGTATCAACTTACCGCACTGGAAGCCCGTGTGATTGGCTGTTTGCTGGAAAAACAGGTGACGACGCCGGAGCAATACCCGCTTTCCGTGAATGGCGTGGTAACGGCCTGTAACCAGAAAACAAACCGTGAACCGGTAATGAACCTGAGCGAATCCGAGGTACAGGAGCAACTGGATAATCTGGTAAAACGCCATTATCTGCGCACGGTGAGTGGTTTTGGTAATCGAGTCACCAAATATGAACAGCGTTTCTGCAACTCTGAGTTTGGTGACCTGAAACTTAGCGCCGCGGAAGTCGCATTAATTACCACCTTGTTGTTGCGCGGTGCTCAGACGCCAGGTGAACTGCGCAGTCGCGCGGCGCGGATGTATGAATTCAGCGATATGACGGAAGTAGAAACGACGCTGGAACAACTGGCTAATCGCGAAGATGGGCCTTTTGTCGTTCGTCTGGCTCGCGAACCGGGTAAACGCGAAAGCCGCTATATGCATCTTTTCAGTGGCGAGGTGGATGATCAGCCTGTGCTTACGGAAACGTCGGACGCGGTTGGCGGTGATTTACAATCCCGCGTCGAAGCCCTGGAAATCGAGGTGGCAGAACTGAAACAGCGTCTTGATTCGTTGCTGGCCCATCTGGGAGATTAACGTGAAAAAATTACGTATCGGCGTAGTGGGTTTAGGCGGCATCGCGCAAAAAGCGTGGCTGCCAGTGCTGGCAGCGGCGTCTGACTGGACGCTACAGGGAGCGTGGTCGCCAACGCGTGAGAAAGCCATCTCAATTTGTGAAAACTGGCGCGTTCCTTACGCCGATTCGTTATCTAATCTTGCCGCCAGTTGCGATGCGGTATTTGTCCACTCCAGCACCGCCAGTCATTTTGAGGTGGTCAGTGCGTTATTAAATGCAGGTGTACATGTCTGTGTCGATAAACCGCTGGCGGAAAATCTGCGCGATGCCGAGCGACTGGTGGAACTCGCAGCGCGCAAAAAACTGACATTGATGGTCGGCTTTAACCGCCGTTTCGCGCCGCTGTACTGTGAGTTAAAAACACAGCTTGCCAGCGCGTCCTCGCTAAGAATGGATAAACATCGTACCAATAGCGTCGGGCCACACGATCTTTATTTCACCTTGCTGGATGATTATCTGCATGTGGTTGATACCGCGCTGTGGTTGTCTGGCGGCAATGCAACTCTCGAAAGCGGTACGTTGCTGACCAATGAATCTGGCGAAATGCTGTTTGCCGAGCACCATTTTTCGGCAGGTCAGTTACAAATCACCACCTGTATGCATCGCCGTGCCGGAAGTCAGCGTGAAGCGGTGTTGGCAGTGACTGAAGGGGCATTAATCGACATCACCGATATGCGTGAATGGCGTGAGGAGCGAGGGCAGGGCGGGGTGCATAAACCGATTCCTGGCTGGCAAAGTACCCTCGAGCAGCGTGGATTTGTCGGTTGTGCGCGTCATTTCATTGAATGCGTGCAAAATCAGACAGTTCCGCAAACCGCGGGTGAACAGGCGGTGCTGGCGCAGCGCATCGTTGACAAGATCTGGCGCGATGCGATGAGTGAATAAACCCTGTAACATCTGGCGGTAGCAATTCACCATAATCCAGGTAGACTATTCGCCTCTTTCAGCGCCTGCCTTGCAGGCGTTTTGCCCGTGGGTCTGGATTAGAACACCGATGAATTTATTAAAATCGCTGGCCGCCGTCAGCTCGATGACCATGTTTTCGCGTGTGCTTGGCTTCGCACGCGACGCTATTGTCGCCAGAATCTTTGGCGCAGGGATGGCAACCGACGCCTTTTTTGTCGCGTTCAAACTTCCTAACTTGTTACGCCGTATCTTCGCTGAAGGCGCATTCTCCCAGGCTTTCGTGCCGATTCTGGCGGAATATAAAAGCAAGCAGGGCGAAGACGCCACGCGGGTCTTTGTCTCCTATGTCTCTGGCCTGCTGACACTGGCGCTGGCGGTTGTGACGGTTGCCGGCATGCTCGCCGCGCCGTGGGTGATCATGGTAACCGCGCCGGGCTTCGCTGACACAGCTGACAAATTTGCACTGACCACCCAGCTATTACAAATTACCTTTCCCTATATTTTGTTGATTTCACTGGCATCGCTGGTGGGGGCGATTCTGAATACCTGGAACCGTTTCTCGATTCCGGCATTTGCCCCGACGTTACTCAATATCAGCATGATTGGCTTTGCGCTGTTTGCTGCGCCGTATTTTAATCCGCCGGTGCTGGCGCTGGCGTGGGCAGTTACGGTGGGCGGCATCCTGCAACTGGTTTATCAGCTACCGCATCTGAAGAAGATTGGCATGTTGGTATTGCCGCGCATTAACTTCCACGATGCCGGGGCGATGCGCGTAGTGAAACAGATGGGACCGGCGATTCTTGGCGTCTCTGTTAGCCAGATTTCCTTAATCATCAACACTATTTTTGCCTCATTTCTTGCCTCCGGCTCGGTGTCATGGATGTATTACGCCGACCGTTTGATGGAGTTTCCGTCCGGTGTACTGGGCGTGGCGCTGGGGACCATTTTGCTGCCGTCGCTGTCGAAAAGTTTTGCCAGCGGTAATCACGATGAATACAACCGTCTGATGGACTGGGGGCTGCGTCTTTGTTTCCTGTTGGCGCTGCCAAGTGCGGTGGCGCTGGGCATCCTCTCCGGTCCGCTAACTGTTTCGCTGTTCCAGTACGGTAAATTTACCGCCTTTGATGCGTTGATGACCCAGCGGGCGTTAATTGCCTACTCGGTAGGTTTGATTGGCCTGATTGTGGTGAAAGTGCTGGCTCCGGGCTTTTATTCACGGCAGGACATTAAAACGCCGGTGAAAATTGCCATCGTCACGCTGATTTTGACGCAATTGATGAACCTTGCATTTATCGGCCCGTTGAAACATGCCGGACTGTCGCTTTCCATTGGTCTGGCGGCGTGTCTGAATGCTTCGCTGCTTTACTGGCAGTTGCGTAAGCAGAAAATCTTTACCCCACAACCCGGCTGGATGGCGTTTCTGCTGCGTTTACTCGTGGCGGTTCTGGTGATGTCTGGTGTGCTTTTAGGCATGTTGCATATTATGCCGGACTGGTCGTTGGGCACTATGCCCTGGCGTTTGCTGCGTTTGATGGCGGTCGTTGTCGCGGGAATTGCAGCATACTTTGCCGCACTGGCGGTGTTGGGCTTCAAAGTAAAAGAATTTGCTCGTCGTACTGCTTAACGTAGAATTCCGGCCTGCATCGCAGGCCGGAGAAAATCTTCAAATAGAAATCTTTTTACCACCGCGCCAGGGTGTTGAGGTCTGACCGTTCGCCCCGTACAGTGTCGGCTCCTGATGCGGTTTCAGCATTTCCAGTGCCTGTTGATTGCGCTCAATCTGCCCTTCCAGTAGCCAGCCGTTATGCTGATTTAACTGGCGCAATTGCTGCGTTTTCTCGGTGATTTCCTGCCAGCATTGCGCAATATCTTCACTTATTTCTGTATCCGGTGCCTGTCGACGCAGCTGTTCCAGGTAATCCAGAGTCGCCAGCATTGAGCTTTTTTGTTCTGTAATATGTTGCAACTGGCTACCGGTGAACTGCCCCATAGAGAGATGTTGCTGCTCCTGGACCATCACTATATTAAGCTCGTTAAGCACCACAGACATCTGGTTGATAATCTCAGCAAGACGCGGCATCTGATTATTTACTCATTAAATCTTGTTGCACTTCGTTGATCAGCGCATCGGCAATTTTGCCGACATCCATTTTTAGTTCACCATTACGAATCGCCAATTTTAATGCTTCAACGCGTTCAAGATTGATATCACTGCTGCCCGGTTGCATCAGTGTTGCCTGCGCATCGCTTAACTTGACGTTAGTACTGGCGGTAGCCGTCGTTTTTGCTGCGCGGGTATTGGCTACCGGAGCGTCACTGGTTTCACGTGGCTGAACGGTGCTTACAGGCTTCAGGGGGGAAGTGCGGTCAATACTCATGGTTTATTCCTCATTGAGGGCGCTTTATCATTTGTTGCTTATTTATCGGCAATGGACGGGCAATCTTTAATAGCTTACAGGTTTATAAGAATATTCCCATCGGCATCCACTACGCCACTGACTACCTGACCCGATATCATTCTCACGCGGGCCTTTTGCGCGACGGAAGCGTTATTCAGCGCCAGACCTTCAGCATTTGCACTGAACCCATCGCCACTGGCAATCACGTTAACGCGTTGTCCTGCTTTTACCCGCCAGGCCTGACGCAGCATAGTCAGCTGTATAGGTTGTTCGGGGACCAAATCGCGCAGGCTAACCGCATCAACCAGTTGATTAGCATCCAGAACGGTACGCGGCGGTAGTGTATCCAGTCTGCCGCGTTTAAGTTTTACACTGCCAGCGTCAAGCTTTCCCCCACGCACAACCGGCATTGCTGCAACAACATAATTCCCTGTCGCCTGTACATTCACTTGCACGTAATGCTTATCGTTGCCACAACGAGCCAGCACATTCACATTGCCCCACAGGCGGGCGTTATTAGTCATGGAAAGCAGCGGCTGTTCGCATGGCGGCAATAAATTGGGTGCAGTACGAATCGAGACGTGGACCTCATCACTTAGCCCTGCCAGTTGTGCAACGAAAAAGGTTTGCAATTGTGAGGGGAAATCGCCAGCCGCACTAAGTGGACTGAACAACATCGTGATGATCGCCACACAGCGCATTATTGTCAGCATTTTTGCCCCCGGCCATTTTCACAGCCTGAATTGTACCCGTACGCAATGACCATCAACGGCATAAATAGCAACCCATTTTGCTTTTATTCCGCCGATAACGCGCGCGTAAAGCCTTTAAGCTGACGGCAGAATTTTGATATCTGCGGAGGAGATATGCTCGATAAGCTCGACGCCGCCTTACGTTTTCAACAAGAGGCACTCAATCTGCGCGCCCAGCGTCAGGAAGTGCTGGCGGCAAATATCGCCAATGCCGATACCCCTGGTTATCAGGCGCGCGATATGGATTTTGCCAGTGAACTTAAAAAAGTGATGCAGCGCGGGAGAGATGAAACCAGCGTGGTCGCGCTGACGTTGACCTCGTCGCAGCATATTCCAGCACAGGCGTTGTCACCTCCTGCCACAGAATTGCAATACCGTATTCCGGACCAGCCTTCACTGGACGGCAATACCGTGGATATGGATCGCGAACGCACCCAGTTTGCCGATAACAGCCTGCAATACCAGATGAGCCTTAGCGCGTTGAGCGGGCAAATCAAAGGCATGATGAACGTATTACAAAGCGGAAATTAACGGATGGCACTGCTGAATATTTTTGATATCGCCGGATCGGCGTTAACCGCTCAGTCTCAGCGTCTGAACGTGGCTGCCAGCAACCTTGCCAACGCCGACAGCGTGACGGGGCCAGATGGTCAGCCGTATCGGGCAAAACAGGTGGTGTTCCAGGTGAACGCTGCGCCAGGGGCTGCGACGGGTGGAGTCAAAGTGGCTGACGTGATTGAAAGCCAGGCCCCGGACAAACTGGTCTATGAACCGGGTAATCCGCTGGCGGACGCGAAGGGCTACGTGAAAATGCCAAACGTCGATGTGGTAGGCGAGATGGTTAACACCATGTCGGCGTCGCGCAGCTATCAGGCCAACGTTGAAGTACTCAATACGGTGAAAAGCATGATGCTGAAAACCCTCACGCTCGGTCAATAAAGGAGAAAGCCATGTCCATTGCGGTAACCACCACCGATCCGACAAATACCGGCGTCAGCACTACCAGCAGTAGTTCGATTACGGGTAGTAACGCCGCCGATTTACAGAGCAGCTTTCTGACTTTGCTGGTGGCGCAACTGAAAAACCAGGATCCGACCAATCCAATGGAAAACAACGAGCTGACATCACAACTGGCGCAAATCAGCACGGTCAGTGGGATTGAAAAGCTCAACACCACACTCGGTTCGATCTCCGGGCAGATTGATAACAGCCAGTCGCTACAGGCCAGCAACCTGATTGGTCACGGCGTGATGATCCCCGGCACCACCATTCTTGCCGGTACTGGCAGTGAAGAAGGGGCGGTGACCACGACCACGCCGTTTGGTGTTGAGCTGCAACAGGCTGCAGATAAAGTAACCGCAACCATAACCGATAAAAATGGCGCAGTTGTGCGCACCATTGATATTGGTGAGCTCAGCGCCGGAGTCCACAGTTTCACCTGGGATGGCACGTTGACTGATGGTACGGCCGCGCCGAACGGTTCTTATAACGTGGCAATTAGCGCCAGCAACGGCGGTACGCAGTTGGTTGCCCAGCCATTGCAGTTTGCGCTGGTACAGGGCGTGATTCGCGGCAATAACGGTAACACGCTGGATCTCGGCACTTACGGCACCACCACCCTCGACGAAGTACGGCAGATAATTTAAGCCTTCACATTTCAGGAGTCAGTCATGGCCTTTTCTCAAGCGGTTAGCGGATTAAACGCTGCCGCCACCAATCTCGATGTCATTGGCAACAATATCGCCAACTCCGCCACCTATGGCTTTAAATCCGGCACGGCCTCTTTTGCTGATATGTTTGCTGGTTCGAAAGTGGGACTGGGGGTAAAAGTTGCAGGCATCACTCAGGATTTTACCGATGGCACTACCACAAATACTGGCCGTGGGCTGGACGTCGCTATCAGCCAGAACGGTTTTTTCCGTCTGGTAGACAGTAACGGCTCGGTGTTTTATAGCCGTAACGGGCAATTCAAACTGGATGAAAACCGCAACCTTGTGAATATGCAAGGTTTACAGTTGACCGGGTATCCGGCAACCGGTACGCCTCCGACCATCCAGCAAGGGGCGAATCCGGGCAATATTTCGATTCCAAATACCTTGATGGCGGCGAAGACCACGACCACGGCTTCCATGCAGATTAACCTTAACTCCAGTGATACACTTCCTACCGTTACGCCATTCAGCGCCAGTGATGCCGATAGCTATAACAAAAAAGGTTCGGTAACGGTGTATGACAGTCAGGGTAATGCCCATGACATGAGCGTCTACTTTGTGAAGACGCAAGATAATACCTGGGATGTCTACACCCAGGATAGTAGTGCTCCAAACAGCATTGCAACGATAGCGACAAAACTGGAATTTGATGCCAATGGTGTTCTGACGTCGGATCCAACAAAGGATATTACCACTGGCGCGATTAACGGCGCGGATCCTGCGACATTTTCCCTCAGCTTCCTCAACTCTATGCAGCAAAACACCGGCGCTAACAATATTGTGGCAACCAGCCAGAACGGTTACAAACCGGGCGATCTGGTGAGTTATCAAATCAACGATGACGGCACGGTAGTCGGGAACTATTCGAACGAACAAACTCAATTGCTGGGGCAGATTGTGCTGGCCAACTTTGCCAACAACGAAGGGCTGGCATCAGAGGGGGACAACGTCTGGTCTGCAACGCAATCTTCTGGTGTCGCGCTGCTGGGAACCGCCGGGACCGGCAATTTTGGCGCACTGACCAACGGCGCCCTGGAAGCGTCCAACGTCGATCTCAGCAAAGAACTGGTCAATATGATTGTCGCCCAGCGTAACTATCAGTCTAACGCCCAGACCATCAAAACTCAGGACCAGATCCTCAACACGCTGGTTAACTTACGCTAATTGCTGACGGGATAGCTCGATGGATCACGCAATCTATACCGCGATGGGCGCCGCCAGCCAGACGCTGAATCAACAGGCGGTGACCGCCAGTAATCTGGCGAATGCCTCCACGCCCGGTTTTCGCGCGCAGTTAAACGCCTTGCGCGCAGTGCCGGTTGAAGGGCTTTCTCTGCCCACGCGCACTCTGGTGACGGCATCTACGCCGGGCGCAGATATGACGTCCGGCAAGATGGATTACACCTCGCGTCCCCTGGATGTTGCGTTGCAGCAGGATGGCTGGTTGGCCGTGCAAACCGCTGACGGCAGCGAAGGGTATACGCGTAACGGCAGCATTCAGGTTGATCCCGGTGGACAACTGACGATTCAGGGGTATCCGGTGATTGGCGAGGCGGGGCCGATTGCCGTGCCGGAAGGGGCGGAAATTACTATCGCCGCCGATGGCACCATTTCGGCGCTCAATCCGGGCGATCCGGCAAATACCGTTGCACCAGTAGGGCGGTTGAAACTGGTGAAAGCCATGGGCAGTGAAGTGCAGCGTGGTGATGACGGGATCTTTCGTTTGAGTGCGGAAAGTCAGGCCACGCGTGGTCCGATGTTACAGGCTGACCCGACGTTACGGGTGATGTCGGGCGTGCTGGAAGGTAGTAACGTCAATGCCGTTTCGGCAATGAGCGACATGATTGCCAGTGCGCGGCGTTTTGAAATGCAGATGAAGGTAATAAGCAGCGTTGATGATAACGCTGGTCGCGCCAACCAACTGCTGTCGATGAGTTAATTGAAAGGATACATGACAAACATAAGTTGCCCGACGGGCCTGCGGGATGATTCGCAATTTATTGATTTTGCGAGCTCTTGTAGGTCGGATAAGGCGTTTACGCCGCATCCGGCAAGAAGACATATGCGATTTGTCAGCAATCCACTACAGGACATTTTATGATCAGTTCATTATGGATCGCCAAAACGGGCCTTGACGCCCAGCAAACCAATATGGACGTCATTGCCAACAACCTGGCAAACGTCAGTACCAATGGTTTCAAGCGCCAGCGGGCGGTGTTTGAAGATTTACTTTATCAAACTATTCGCCAGCCTGGCGCACAGTCTTCCGAACAAACTACCTTGCCATCCGGGTTACAAATCGGTACGGGAGTACGTCCGGTCGCCACTGAACGCTTACACAGCCAGGGCAACCTGTCGCAAACCAATAACAGCAAAGATGTGGCGATTAAAGGGCAGGGCTTTTTCCAGGTCATGCTGCCGGATGGCTCATCAGCCTATACCCGCGACGGTTCATTTCAGGTGGATCAGAACGGACAACTGGTGACGGCGGGCGGTTTTCAGGTGCAGCCAGCAATCACCATTCCGGCGAATGCGTTAAGTATTACCATTGGTCGTGATGGCGTGGTCAGCGTTACCCAGCAAGGCCAGGCTGCTCCGGTTCAGGTTGGACAACTCAATCTCACCACTTTTATGAACGACACTGGCCTGGAGAGCATTGGCGAAAACCTCTACACCGAAACACAATCCTCCGGCGCACCGAACGAAAGCACGCCAGGTCTGAACGGCGCTGGGCTGTTGTATCAAGGATATGTTGAAACGTCTAACGTCAACGTGGCGGAGGAACTGGTCAACATGATTCAGGTACAGCGCGCCTACGAAATCAACAGTAAAGCGGTATCCACCACCGACCAGATGCTGCAAAAACTGACGCAACTCTAAAGCATACCGGTAGGGCAACTTACCGGTTTATTGATTTTTGAAGATGATAGCCATGCAAAAAAACGCTGCGCATACTTACGGTATTTCCACCTTGTTGGTGCTTTCACTGACCGGATGCGCCTGGATCCCGTCTACCCCGCTGGTGCAGGGGGTGACCACGGCACAACCTGTACCCGGCCCGACGCCCGTCGCCAATGGTTCCATTTTTCAGTCTGCCCAGCCGATTAATTATGGCTATCAGCCGTTATTTGAAGATCGCCGACCACGCAATATCGGCGATACGCTGACTATTGTGTTGCAGGAAAATGTCAGCGCCAGCAAGAGTTCATCCGCTAATGCCAGCCGCGACGGAAAAACCAACTTCGGGTTTGATACTGTGCCGCGCTATTTGCAAGGGCTGTTTGGTAATGCCCGTGCCGATGTCGATGCCTCTGGCGGTAATAGCTTCAATGGTAAAGGCGGGGCGAATGCCAGCAATACCTTTAGCGGCACCTTGACCGTGACGGTTGATCAGGTGCTGGTCAACGGCAACCTGCATGTGGTGGGCGAAAAACAGATAGCCATTAATCAGGGTACTGAATTTATTCGTTTCTCCGGCGTGGTCAATCCACGCACTATCAGTGGCAGCAACACTGTACCGTCAACCCAGGTGGCAGACGCGCGCATTGAGTACGTTGGCAATGGCTACATTAACGAAGCACAAAACATGGGCTGGTTACAGCGTTTCTTCCTTAACCTGTCTCCAATGTAAGTGAGGCTGTGGTGATTAAATTTCTCTCTGTATTCATTCTTCTGCTGGTAGCGACCGTTGCACAGGCTGACCGCATCCGCGATCTCACCAGCGTACAGGGCGTACGGCAAAACTCGCTGATTGGTTATGGTCTTGTTGTTGGCCTTGACGGTACGGGCGATCAGACGACCCAGACACCGTTTACCACTCAAACGCTTAATAACATGCTCTCACAGTTGGGAATTACCGTTCCGACTGGCACCAATATGCAGCTAAAAAACGTCGCTGCGGTAATGGTGACGGCGTCACTTCCGCCGTTTGGACGCCAGGGGCAAACCATCGATGTGGTGGTTTCTTCCATGGGTAATGCCAAAAGCTTACGTGGCGGTACGTTGTTGATGACACCGCTTAAGGGCGTCGACAGCCAGGTTTATGCGCTGGCGCAGGGCAATATTCTGGTCGGTGGCGCGGGGGCATCAGCGGGAGGCAGCAGTGTTCAGGTTAACCAACTGAATGGCGGGCGGATCACCAACGGTGCGATTATTGAGCGCGAATTGCCCAGCCAATTCGGCGCTGGCAATACTCTCAATTTGCAGCTAAATGACGAAGACTTCGCGATGGCGCAGCAGATCGCCGATACCATCAACCGCACCCGAGGATTCGGCAGTGCCACGGCGTTAGATGCGCGGACTATTCAGGTACGTGTGCCGAGCGGTAATAGTTCCCAGGTGCGTTTCCTTGCCGATATCCAGAATATGCAGGTCAATGTCACCCCGCAGGACGCCAAAGTAGTGATTAACTCGCGCACCGGTTCGGTGGTGATGAATCGTGAAGTGACCCTCGACAGTTGCGCGGTGGCGCAGGGCAATCTCTCGGTTACGGTAAATCGTCAGGCCAATGTCAGCCAACCAGATACGCCGTTTGGTGGCGGGCAGACCGTGGTAACGCCACAAACACAGATCGACTTACGCCAGAGCGGCGGTTCGCTGCAAAGCGTGCGTTCCAGCGCCAGCCTCAATAACGTGGTGCGCGCGCTCAACGCCTTGGGAGCCACCCCGATGGATTTAATGTCCATACTGCAATCTATGCAAAGCGCGGGATGTCTGCGGGCAAAACTGGAAATCATCTGATGATTAGCGACAGCAAACTGCTGGCGAGCGCCGCCTGGGATGCACAATCACTTAACGATCTGAAAGCGAAAGCGGGCGAAGATCCAGCAGCAAATATTCGCCCGGTAGCTCGCCAGGTGGAAGGGATGTTTGTGCAGATGATGCTAAAAAGCATGCGTGAAGCCTTACCGAAAGATGGTCTGTTCAGTAGCGAGAATACCCAGCTCTACACCAGCATGTATGACCAGCAGATAGCCCAACAGATGACAGCAGGCAAAGGTCTGGGACTTGCGGAGATGATGGTAAAACAGATGACGCCAGAGCAGCCATTGCCAGCAGAAGAAATGCCTGCCGGACCGATGAAATTCCCACTTGAAACAGTGATGAGTTTTCAAAATAAAGCGCTCAAGCAGATGGTGCAAAAAGCTTTACCGCACAATTTTGATGCTTTGTTGCCTGGTGACAGCAAAGCGTTCCTTGCACAGCTCTCGCAGCCAGCTCAATTGGCAAGTCAGCAAAGCGGTGTGCCACATCACCTGATCCTCGCCCAGGCTGCACTGGAATCAGGCTGGGGACAACGACAAATTCGTCGCGAAAATGGCGAGCCGAGCTACAACGTGTTTGGCGTAAAAGCGTCAGGTAACTGGAAAGGGCCAGTTACTGAAATCACTACCACCGAATATGAAAACGGCGAAGCGAAGAAAGTAAAGGCGAAGTTTCGTGTTTACAGTTCTTATTTCGAAGCATTGTCAGATTACGTTGGGCTGTTAACCCGTAATCCACGCTACGCCGCCGTGACTCGCGCTGCCAGCGCCGAGTTGGGGGCGCAGGCATTACAGGACGCGGGCTATGCTACCGATCCTGAGTATGCCCGCAAACTCACCAATATGATTCAGCAATTGAAATCGGTAAGCGACAAGGTGAGCAAAACCTACAGTATGAGTATCGATAATCTGTTCTGAATAATTCAAGTCCGGCGGGTGTCTGCCGATAATGCACTGTAATTGAAGGCTTACAAGGAACCTCCATGTCCAGCTTGATTAATAACGCCATGAGCGGACTTAACGCTGCCCAGGCGGCGTTAAATACGGCGAGTAATAATATTTCCAGCTATAACGTTGCTGGATATACCCGACAAACCACCATTATGGCGCAGGCTAACAGTACGTTAGGTGCGGGCGGTTGGGGAGGCAATGGCGTCTATGTTTCTGGCGTGCAACGTGAATACGATGCGTTTATTACCAATCAGTTACGTGCGGCTCAGACCCAGAGTAGCGGCCTGACTTCCCGTTATGAGCAAATGTCGAAAATCGACAATATGCTCTCTGGCAGCACCACGTCGCTGGCAACGCAAATGCAGGACTTCTTTACCAGTTTGCAAACGCTGGTCAGTAACGCAGAAGATCCGGCTGCGCGGCAGGCGCTGATTGGCAAGGCGGAAGGTCTGGTAAATCAGTTTAAAACCACCGACCAGTATCTGCGCGACCAGGACAAACAGGTCAATATCGCGATAGGTGCCAGCGTCGACCAGATCAATAATTATGCCAAACAAATCGCCAGCCTGAACGATCAGATTTCCCGTTTAACAGGCGTGGGAGCAGGGGCTTCACCCAACGATCTCCTTGATCAACGCGATCAACTGGTGAGTGAATTAAACCAGATCGTTGGTGTTGAGGTCAGCGTTCAGGATGGCGGTACTTACAATATCACCATGGCCAATGGTTACTCGCTGGTTCAGGGCAGTTCGGCACGTCAGCTTGCAGCAGTCCCGTCCAGCGCCGATCCTTCTCGTACGACAGTCGCTTATGTTGATGGGACGACGGAAGATATTGAGATCCCAGAGAAATTGCTGAATACGGGGTCACTGGGCGGTATTCTGACATTTCGTTCTCAGGACCTGGACCAGACGCGTAATACGCTCGGGCAACTGGCGCTGGCATTTGCTGAGGCTTTCAATGCCCAACATAACAAGGGGTATGATGCCAATGGTAAAGAAGGGGAGGATTTCTTTGCTATTGGTAAGCCCGCTGTTCTGGAAAATAGCAAAAACAAAGGAAGCTCCGCGATCGGTGCTACGGTAACCGATAGTTCCGCTGTGCTGGCGACAGATTACAAAATCTCGTTCAAAGATAATCAGTGGCAGGTCACCCGTCTGGCCAGCAATACCACTTTTACGGTGGTGCCGGATGCCGACGGTAAAGTCTCATTTGATGGTCTGGAACTGACCTTCACCGGAACGCCAAAACCAAACGACAACTTCACGTTGAAACCGGTAAGCGATGCCATCGTCAATATGGATGTACTAATCACTGACGAAGCGAAAATCGCCATGGCCAGTGACGAAACTGCCGGTGAAAGCGACAACCGCAATGGTCAGGCGCTGCTGGATTTGCAAACTAATGGCAAAACGGTCGGCGGGGGGAAATCCTTTAACGATGCCTATGCCTCCTTGGTTAGCGATATCGGGAATAAAACCGCCACGTTGAAAACCAGCAGCACTACTCAAAGTAATGTGGTGACGCAACTTTCTAATCAGCAGCAGTCTATCTCTGGCGTCAATCTCGACGAAGAGTACGGCAACCTGCAACGTTTTCAGCAGTATTATCTGGCCAATGCCCAGGTTCTGCAGACGGCGAATGCCATTTTTGATGCGCTGATTAACATTCGCTAAGGGGAGATAAGATGCGTTTCAGTACCCAGATGATGTACCAGCAAAATATGCGTGGTATCACCAATTCTCAGGCGGAATGGATGAAGTACGGCGAACAGATGTCGACGGGTAAGCGAGTCGTTAACCCTTCTGACGATCCCATTGCAGCATCCCAGGCCGTGGTTCTCTCCCAGGCGCAGGCGCAAAACAGCCAGTACACACTGGCGCGGACTTTTGCAACCCAAAAGGTGTCGCTGGAAGAAAGCGTGCTTGGCCAGGTGACGACAGCAATCCAGAATGCCCAGGAAAAAATTGTTTATGCCAGCAACGGCACGTTAAGTGATGATGACCGGGCATCGTTGGCAACGGATATTCAGGGGATTCGCGACCAGTTGTTAAACCTGGCGAATACCACGGATGGGAACGGGCGCTACATTTTTGCCGGTTATAAAACAGAATCCGCGCCGTTTAGTGAGGCTGACGGTGATTATGTCGGCGGAACAGAAAGTATTAAGCAGCAGGTCGATGCCTCTCGCTCAATGGTGATAGGGCATACCGGTGACAAAATATTCAACAGTATCACCAGCAACGCGGTAGCGGAACCTGACGGTAGCGATTCTGAAACTAACCTGTTTGCTATGCTGGATAGCGCCATCGCGGCGCTAAAAACGCCAGTCGCAGATAGCGAAGCGGATAAAGAAACCTCTGCTGCTGCATTGGATAAAACCAACCGTGGCCTGAAAAACTCACTGAATAATGTCCTGACCGTACGCGCGGAACTCGGCACGCAACTGAATGAACTGGAGTCGCTGGATTCATTAGGTAGCGATCGCGCTTTAGGGCAAACGCAGCAGATGAGTGATCTGGTTGATGTAGACTGGAATGCGACTATTTCATCTTACATCATGCAGCAAACGGCGTTGCAGGCGTCGTACAAAGCGTTTACAGATATGCAAGGATTGTCGCTTTTCCAGCTCAACAAATAAGCTCGTTTTTAAGCATATCTTGAAACTGGGTATGTTTTGTCTGCCTGCTCTGGGATCGCCGGGGCGGGCATTTTTTTTGCCTGGTTTGAGTAGTTGGCTAGCAAGAATGCCATTAGATGAATTTGAATATGTTGATTCAAAAATGAAATAAAAAGCCCCGGCGGTTGCCAGGGCTTGATCACTTTGAGTTAAGTTTTACTCAACAGGTTGCGGACGCGCAGGGCCAGCAGATGCATGATGTGTTGCCGCATGACCACCTGCGGCACCTTTACCTTCAAAGGCAAAGCTTGGGCGCTGCCAGTCACTGTGACGCGGTGCTTCCGGAACATATTCCGGTGCCGGAGCGCGTGTCATCGGCGCAGTGGCGTGGTTATGTTCAACGGTTACCTCGGATACAACAGGAGCTACCGTTTCAACCTCTGCTGCGACTTCAGCGGCGACCGGAGCGGCAGGTTGAGCGACAACTTCCGGCTCGGCAACCACAACCTCGGCAGTTTCGGCAACTTCTTCAATGTCTGCCGTCTCTTCCTGCGGTTCAACTACCGGTTCTGCGTGCTCTGCAACGTCCTGCGCTACGGCAACATCGGCCTCGGCAATCACCTGAGGCTGTTCTGTTACCGCTGCGGCAATCACTTCAGGATGCGTTGTTTCAACCACTTCCGGTTGCGCTTGTGCAACCTGAACCGGTGTTTCTACAACTTCAGCCACCTCTTCAACAACCGGAGCAGCAACAACCGGTTCGACAGCGGCAGCAACAGGGACTTCTGTTACCATCGGCTGCACCTGCACTTCTTCCTGTTCGCGTTGCTCCTCAACCTGTACATCCTGCGGACGTACAACCGGATAACGGATCCAGACTTTGCCAGAGGCCAGTTCCGGAGATGCGCACGCTACGGTTAACGGCATGGGTGACTGGGCCGGATAACGCTCATCACGATAGCGGCGACGACGCTGACCACTCACGCGCAGGTGACGAGGCGAGCGGCGAGAACGACGCGGCATGCCACCGTTGTCACGGTTATCGGCATTGTTCTCTTCTTGCTGTTCCGGCGCAATTTGCGCTACGACTGGCAGCGGTACTTTCACCAGTTCAGTGCTCGGGGCTTGCGCTTCCTGAGTAACAGGCTCGGCAGCGACTGTTTCTTCAACCACCGGTGCGGTAACCACTTCTTCCGCAACGCTTTGTTCATAGCGCACTTTCTGATTCAGCTGACGTTGTTTACGACGCGGCTGAACCGGACGTACACGTTCTTCCTGTTCGGTTTCCTGAACAGATTGCTCTTCAACATTCAGCGCCTTCACTTCTTGTTGCGCCTGACGTTTATCATCGTTACGGCGGCGGCTTCGTTCACGACGCGGCGCTTGCTGTTCGTCATTGGTACGCGCTTTTTCCGTTACATCAGCCTGCTGACGGCTATCGCGCGTCTCAGCCGTTTGCTGCTGCGCCTGGCGACGATTACGACGGTTTTCTTCGCGATTATCGCTACCCTCCGTACGTTCGCTACGCGTGTCGCGGCGTTCATTACGGTCACGGCGGTTGTTCTGACGAGGCTTACGGCGATCCTGTTGGCGTTCCGGTTTCGCGTCCTCTTTGGGTGCAGGTTGCTCGACCGATTTGGTTTCTTCACCGCCACTGAACAGCGATTTCAGTACACTGAAAAGGCGGCTCAACAGACCCGGTTGTGCAGGAGCTGCTGGCGTTGCTGGTGCCGCTTTAGGTGCCGGGGCTGCTGCAGGCGCTACAGGTTCAGCCGGAGCTGGCGCTGGTGGCACATCCGGCATAGCAAAGGTTGCCAGTGCAGGTTGTTCAGGACGCTTACGTTCAGCGAACTCTTCTTCAGACGGCAACGCCATCGCTTCTTCATGCAGTTTCGGCAGCATGTAGCTTAAGGTCGGCGTTTCTTCCCCTTTACGCACGCGCAGCACGTGGTAGTGCGGAGTTTCCATCTGATCGTTTGGTACAATCACACAGCGTACGCCGTCCTGACGAGTTTCAATGGCATTTACCGCAGAACGTTTTTCGTTCAGCAGGTAAGAGGCGATTGGCACAGGAACAATGGCGTGGACTTCCTGAGTGTTCTCTTTCAGCGCTTCTTCTTCAATCAGACGCAGAATAGAGAGCGACAGGGATTCATTGTCACGCACGGTGCCAGTACCGGAACAACGCGGACAAACGTGATGACTGGATTCACCCAGCGACGGGCTCAGGCGCTGACGGGACATCTCCAGAAGGCCGAAGCGAGAAATATGGCTGATTTGAATACGAGCACGGTCCTGACGCACCGCTTCGCGCAGACGGTTTTCTACCGCACGCTGGTGGCGTACTGGCGTCATGTCGATGAAGTCGATAACAATCAGACCACCGAGGTCACGCAGACGCAGCTGACGAGCAATTTCATCAGCAGCTTCCAAGTTGGTGTTAAACGCAGTTTCTTCGATATCGCCGCCGCGAGTTGCACGTGCGGAGTTGATGTCGATGGCGGTTAACGCTTCGGTGCTGTCGATAACAATAGAGCCACCAGACGGCAGACGGACTTCACGCTGGAAGGCGGACTCAATCTGCGATTCTATCTGGTAGTGGCTGAACAGCGGAATTTCACCGGTGTACAGTTTGATTTTGCTGCTGAAATCCGGGCGACCTAATGCAGCGATATGCTGACGTGCCAGTTCGAGCACTTTCGGATTATCGATAAGAATTTCGCCGATGTCCTGGCGTAAGTAATCGCGGAATGCGCGAACGATTACGTTGCTCTCCTGGTGAATCAGGAACGGAGCAGGGCGACTTTCAGCGGCTTTTTTGATCGCTTCCCAGTGTTTCAGACGGAAGCTTAAATCCCATTGCAGCGCCTCGGCAGATTTGCCGACGCCAGCGGTACGCACGATAAGCCCCATGCCTTCCGGCAGTTCCAGGCTTGCCAGTGCTTCTTTTAATTCGGTACGGTCGTCGCCTTCAATACGGCGAGAAATGCCACCCGCGCGCGGGTTGTTTGGCATCAGAACCAGATAGCTACCCGCCAGGCTGATAAAGGTCGTCAGCGCAGCCCCTTTGTTGCCACGCTCTTCTTTATCAATCTGAACAATAACTTCCTGGCCTTCACGCAACACATCTTTAATGTTGGGGCGACCATGAGCACTGTAGTTAGCTGGGAAATATTCGCGGGCAATTTCTTTTAGAGGGAGGAAACCGTGACGTTCAGCGCCGTAATCAACAAAAGCAGCTTCCAGACTCGGTTCAATGCGGGTGATTTTACCTTTGTAGATGTTAGCCTTTTTCTGCTCATGCCCCGGGCTTTCGATATCCAGGTCATACAGACGCTGCCCATCTACAAGGGCAACGCGCAACTCTTCCTGCTGAGTTGCGTTAATTAACATTCTTTTCATCGTAACTTACTCATTATTCTTACATTGACGACTAAGCTGCGGGCAAAGTAACGCCTTGCCGGGTGTGAACCGATGGCCTCGTGTCTAGTCGCGTCGCCAACCTCACGGTTATCGTCAGCTCAAAGAGGCGCAGAGTGTCGGTTGCCCGTTTTTCATGCGGAAAAACAGCGCAATTATCAGAGAAACAGACTGGGTATTACTCTCCAGAAATATTTCCATCTACCGGTAAGGACTGCAACCCGCAGCCCGCTAACTGCCTGAAAGATCAATACGTCTTACGCCATTGCTGCGTTGATGATCGGTCGGGCAAAATGGGTTATTCCGTAAAATTTCTTGTTTTAACAAGGTTGGACACGGAAACGTTCTCATTATTCCATTGCAAGCCTTGTTATAGCAAGATGACTTTTACCATTTATCACCCACTTACTCACAGTTTTTTCACTTCTTGCTGGCGATTGGTTTAATAACCACCAATTAGGTGATCACCCTGCGAAGTAATAAGGTGCAAAACTAAATATAAGCATAGAAAAATGAGTGGCGCGAATCCTGCTGGCTATTTAGAATCGCCCACCATGAAAACAGAGACTCCATCCGTAAAAATCGTTGCTATCACTGCTGACGAAGCAGGGCAACGTATCGATAATTTTTTGCGTACCCAACTGAAAGGCGTACCAAAAAGTATGATCTACCGTATTTTGCGTAAAGGTGAAGTACGGGTGAACAAAAAACGTATTAAACCTGAATATAAACTCGAAGCTGGCGATGAAGTGCGTATTCCGCCAGTTCGCGTTGCCGAACGGGAAGAAGATGCGGTGTCGCCACATCTGCAAAAAGTGGCGGCGCTGGCGGATGTCATCTTATATGAAGATGATCATATTCTGGTGCTGAATAAACCGTCCGGCACGGCGGTACATGGCGGCAGTGGTTTAAGTTTCGGCGTTATTGAAGGTTTGCGGGCGTTGCGCCCTGAAGCACGGTTCCTCGAACTGGTGCATCGACTCGACAGGGACACTTCAGGCGTGCTGCTGGTGGCGAAAAAACGCTCGGCGTTACGTTCGCTGCATGAGCAGTTACGTGAAAAAGGCATGCAGAAAGATTACCTGGCGCTGGTGCGCGGCCAGTGGCAGTCACACGTGAAGAGTGTACAAGCGCCGTTATTGAAGAATATTTTGCAAAGCGGTGAGCGTATTGTGCGTGTGAGTCAGGAAGGTAAACCATCCGAAACGCGTTTTAAAGTGGAGGAACGCTATGCGTTTGCCACTCTGGTGCGTTGTAGCCCGGTTACCGGACGTACTCATCAGATCCGTGTGCATACACAGTATGCCGGTCATCCGATAGCGTTTGACGATCGTTACGGCGACCGTGAATTCGATAAACAACTAACTGAATCGGGAACGGGGTTAAATCGTTTGTTCCTGCATGCGGCGGCGTTGAAGTTTACGCATCCGGGGACCGGTGAGGTGATGCGTATCGAAGCGCCAATGGATGATGGTTTGAAGCGTTGTTTGCAGAAACTGCGTAACACGCGTTAATGCGAGCATATAAACCAGGTAGTAGGCGGTAGGCCTGATAAGGCGTTTACGCCGCATCAGGCAGTCAGCACCAATTGCCGGATGCGGCGTAAACGCGTCCGGCCCATAAAATTATCCCATCAGCGGGTTTTGCCCTTCCCGGCGCAACATCTGACAGAGCGCGATAAGCGGCAAACCAACCAGCGTGTTAGGGTCACGCCCCTCTAAGCGCTCAAACAGCGTGATACCAAACCCTTCACTCTTAAAGCTGCCTGCGCAGTGCAGGGGATGTTCTTTACGCACGTAATTATCAATCTCCGCCTCGCTCAGATGACGGAAATGGACGTCAAAAGGTTCAACTTCTGTTTGCAGATGCCCATTCGCCGAATTAAACAGCGCCAGCCCGGTATAGAAGGTGACAATATTGCCACTGGCTTTACGTAATTGCAGACGGGCATTTTCTTCCGTTAACGGTTTGCCAGTGATTTCACCGTCCAGTACACACACCTGATCAGAACCAATAATTAAATGATCCGGATAACGTGACGCCAGGGATTGCGCTTTTTCCTGCGCCAGTCGAAGCACCAACTGGCGCGGTGATTCATCGCTGCGCGGGGTTTCGTCGACCTCCGGCGCGGCACATTCGAAAGAGATTTGCAGTTTTTCCAGTAGGACGCGGCGCCAGGGCGATGTGGAGGCTAAAATAAGTTTAGGCATATTTTTTTCCATCAGATATAGCGTATTGATGATAGCCATTTTAAACTATGCGCTTCGTTTTGCAGGTTGATGTTCGTTATCAGCACTGAACGAAAATAAAGCAGTAACCCGCAATGTGTGCGAATTATTGGCAAAAGGCAACCACAGGCTGCCTTTTTCTTTGACTCTATGACGTTACAAAGTTAATATGCGCGCCCTATGCAAAAGGTAAAATTACCCCTGACTCTCGATCCGGTTCGTACGGCTCAAAAACGCCTTGATTACCAGGGTATTTATACTCCTGATCAGGTTGAGCGCGTCGCCGAATCTGTGGTCAGTGTGGACAGTGATGTGGAATGCTCCATGTCGTTCGCTATCGATAACCAACGTCTCGCGGTGTTAAACGGCGATGCGAAGGTGACGGTAACGCTCGAGTGTCAGCGTTGCGGGAAGCCGTTTACTCATCAGGTCTACACAACGTATTGTTTTAGTCCTGTGCGTTCAGACGAACAGGCTGAAGCACTGCCGGAAGCGTATGAACCGATTGAGGTTAACGAATTCGGTGAAATCGATCTGCTTGCAATGGTTGAAGATGAAATCATCCTCGCCTTGCCGGTAGTTCCGGTGCATGATTCTGAACACTGTGAAGTGTCCGAAGCGGACATGGTCTTTGGTGAACTGCCTGAAGAAGCGCAAAAGCCAAACCCATTTGCCGTATTAGCCAGCTTAAAGCGTAAGTAATTGGTGCTCCCCGTTGGATCGGGGATAAACCGTAATTGAGGAGTAAGGTCCATGGCCGTACAACAGAATAAACCAACCCGTTCCAAACGTGGCATGCGTCGTTCCCATGACGCGCTGACCGCAGTCACCAGCCTGTCTGTAGACAAAACTTCTGGTGAAAAACACCTGCGTCACCACATCACTGCCGACGGTTACTACCGCGGCCGCAAGGTCATCGCTAAGTAATCACGCGGCTGCGTGATGAAGCTTAGTGAGGATTTTCCCCAGGCAACTGGGGAAAGACCAAACCGGGCGGCGACGATACCTTGACACGTCTAACCCTGGCGTTAGATGTCATGGGAGGGGATTTCGGTCCTTCCGTGACAGTGCCTGCAGCTTTGCAGGCACTGAATTCTAATTCGCAACTCACTCTTCTTTTAGTCGGTAATCCCGACGCCATCACGCCATTACTTGCTAAAGCTGACTTTGAACAACGTTCGCGTCTGCAGATTATCCCTGCGCAGTCAGTTATCGCCAGTGATGCCCGGCCTTCGCAAGCTATTCGCGCCAGTCGCGGTAGCTCAATGCGCGTGGCGCTGGAGCTGGTTAAAGAAGGTAGAGCACAAGCCTGCGTCAGCGCCGGTAATACCGGAGCGTTGATGGGACTGGCAAAATTATTACTCAAGCCCCTTGAGGGGATTGAGCGACCTGCGTTGGTGACGGTGCTGCCGCATCAGCAAAAGGGCAAAACGGTGGTCCTTGATTTAGGGGCCAACGTCGATTGTGATAGCACAATGTTGGTGCAATTCGCCATTATGGGCTCAGTTTTGGCTGAAGAGGTGGTGGAAATTCCCAACCCTCGCGTGGCGTTGCTCAATATTGGTGAAGAAGAAGTGAAGGGTCTTGACAGCATTCAGGATGCCTCAGCTGTGCTGAAAACAATCCCTTCTATCAATTACATCGGCTATCTTGAAGCCAATGAGTTATTAACTGGCAAGACAGATGTGCTGGTCTGTGACGGCTTTACAGGAAATGTCACATTAAAGACGATGGAAGGTGTTGTCAGGATGTTCCTTTCTCTGCTGAAATCTCAGGGTGAAGGAAAAAAACGGTCGTGGTGGCTACTGTTATTAAAGCGTTGGCTACAAAAGAGCCTGACGAGGCGATTCAGTCACCTCAACCCCGACCAGTATAACGGCGCCTGTCTGTTAGGATTGCGCGGCACGGTGATAAAAAGTCATGGTGCGGCCAATCAGCGAGCTTTTGCGGTCGCGATTGAACAGGCAGTGCAGGCGGTGCAGCGACAAGTTCCTCAGCGAATTGCCGCTCGCCTGAAATCTGTATACCCAGCTGGTTTTGAGCTGCTGGACGATGGCAAAAGCGGAACTCTGCAGTAGCAGGACGCTGCCAGCGAACTCGCAGTTTGCAAGTGACGGTATATAACCGAAAAGTGACTGAGCGTACATGTATACGAAGATTATTGGTACTGGCAGCTATCTGCCCGAACAAGTGCGGACAAACGCCGATCTGGAAAAAATGGTGGATACTTCTGACGAGTGGATTGTTACTCGTACCGGTATTCGCGAACGCCATATTGCTGCGCCAAACGAAACCGTTTCAACCATGGGTTTTGAAGCGGCAACGCGTGCAATTGAAATGGCAGGCATCGATAAAGACCAGATTGGCCTGATTGTTGTGGCAACGACTTCTGCCACCCACGCCTTCCCGAGCGCAGCATGTCAGATCCAAAGCATGCTGGGCATCAAAGGCTGCCCAGCGTTTGACGTTGCCGCAGCCTGCGCAGGTTTCACCTATGCATTGAGCGTGGCCGATCAATACGTGAAATCTGGCGCGGTGAAGTATGCTCTGGTCGTCGGTTCCGATGTACTGGCGCGCACCTGCGATCCAACAGATCGTGGGACCATTATCATTTTTGGCGATGGCGCGGGCGCTGCGGTGTTGGCTGCCTCTGAAGAGCCGGGAATCATATCTACCCATTTGCATGCCGACGGTAGTTATGGTGAATTGCTGACGCTGCCAAACGCCGACCGCGTGAATCCAGAGAATTCAATTCATCTGACCATGGCGGGCAACGAAGTCTTCAAGGTTGCGGTAACGGAGTTGGCGCACATCGTTGATGAGACGCTGGAAGCAAATAATCTTGACCGTTCCCAACTGGACTGGCTGGTTCCACATCAGGCGAACCTGCGTATTATCAGCGCAACGGCGAAAAAACTCGGCATGTCAATGGACAATGTCGTCGTGACGCTGGACCGCCATGGTAATACCTCTGCCGCTTCTGTACCGTGCGCGCTGGATGAAGCCGTACGCGACGGGCGTATTAAGCCGGGGCAGTTGGTTCTGCTTGAAGCCTTTGGCGGTGGATTCACCTGGGGCTCCGCGCTGGTTCGTTTCTAGGATAAGGATTTAAACATGACGCAATTTGCATTTGTGTTCCCTGGTCAGGGTTCTCAAACCGTTGGCATGCTGGCTGATATGGCGGCGAGCTATCCAATTGTCGAAGAAACCTTTGCTGAAGCTTCTGCGGCGCTGGGCTATGACCTGTGGGCGCTGACCCAGCAGGGGCCAGCCGAAGAACTGAATAAAACCTGGCAAACTCAGCCAGCACTGTTAACAGCCTCTGTTGCACTGTACCGTGTATGGCAGCAGCAGGGCGGTAAAGCACCGGCAATGATGGCCGGTCACAGTCTGGGTGAATACTCCGCGCTGGTTTGCGCTGGTGTGATTGATTTTGCTGATGCGGTGCGTCTCGTTGAGATGCGCGGCAAGTTTATGCAGGAAGCTGTACCGGAAGGGACTGGCGCAATGGCGGCAATCATCGGTCTGGATGATGCGTCTATTGCGAAAGCGTGTGAAGAAGCAGCAGAAGGTCAGGTCGTTTCTCCGGTAAACTTCAACTCTCCGGGCCAGGTGGTTATTGCTGGTCACAAAGAAGCGGTTGAACGTGCTGGCGCTGCCTGTAAAGCTGCGGGCGCGAAACGTGCGCTGCCGTTGCCGGTGAGCGTACCTTCTCACTGTGCGCTGATGAAACCCGCTGCCGACAAACTGGCGGTTGAATTAGCGAAAATCACCTTTAACGCGCCGACCGTTCCGGTTGTGAATAACGTTGATGTCAAATGCGAAACCAATGGTGATGCCATTCGTGATGCCTTGGTACGTCAGTTGTATAACCCTGTTCAATGGACGAAATCCGTTGAATACATGGCAGCGCAAGGCGTTGAGCATCTTTATGAAGTGGGGCCGGGCAAAGTGCTTGCTGGCCTGACGAAACGTATTGTCGACACCCTGACCGCCTCGGCGCTGAACGAACCTTCAGCGATGGCAGCGGCGCTCGAGCTTTAAAAGAGGAACAACATGAATTTTGAAGGAAAAATCGCACTGGTAACCGGTGCTAGCCGCGGGATTGGCCGTGCAATCGCTGAAACGCTCGCGGCTCGTGGCGCGAAAGTTATCGGTACTGCGACCAGTGAAAGCGGTGCTCAGGCGATCAGTGATTATTTAGGCGCCAACGGTAAAGGTCTGATGTTGAATGTGACCGACCCGGCATCTATCGAATCTGTTCTGGAAAAAATTCGCGCAGAATTTGGTGAAGTCGATATCCTGGTCAATAATGCCGGTATCACTCGTGATAACCTGTTAATGCGAATGAAAGATGATGAGTGGAACGATATTATCGAAACCAACCTTTCATCTGTTTTCCGTCTGTCAAAAGCGGTAATGCGCGCTATGATGAAAAAGCGTCATGGTCGTATTATCACTATCGGTTCTGTGGTTGGTACCATGGGAAATGGCGGTCAGGCCAACTACGCTGCGGCGAAAGCGGGCTTGATCGGCTTCAGTAAATCACTGGCGCGCGAAGTTGCGTCACGCGGTATTACTGTAAACGTTGTTGCTCCGGGCTTTATTGAAACGGACATGACACGTGCGCTGAGCGATGACCAGCGTGCGGGTATCCTGGCGCAGGTTCCTGCGGGTCGCCTCGGCGGCGCACAGGAAATCGCCAACGCGGTTGCATTCCTGGCATCCGACGAAGCAGCTTACATCACGGGTGAAACTTTGCATGTGAACGGCGGGATGTACATGGTCTGACCGCGATTTGCACAAAATGCTCATGTTGCGCGCAGTCTGCGTGGTTATGAGTAATAATAAGTGCAAAATGATTTGCGTTGTTGGGGGGTATGGCCTCAAAATAACGTAAAATCGTGGTAAGACCTGCCGGGATTTAGTTGCAAATTTTTCAACATTTTATACACTACGAAAACCATCGCGAAAGCGAGTTTTGATAGGAAATTTAAGAGTATGAGCACTATCGAAGAACGCGTTAAGAAAATTATCGGCGAACAGCTGGGCGTTAAGCAGGAAGAAGTTACCAACAATGCTTCTTTCGTTGAAGACCTGGGCGCGGATTCTCTTGACACCGTTGAGCTGGTAATGGCTCTGGAAGAAGAGTTTGATACTGAGATTCCGGACGAAGAAGCTGAGAAAATCACCACCGTTCAGGCTGCCATTGATTACATCAACGGCCACCAGGCGTAAGTGAACATCTCCAGGCGGTCGTTCGACCGCCTGAGTTTTTTCTTTTTGTCCCACTAGAATCATTTTTTTCCCTCCCTGGAGGACAAACGTGTCTAAGCGTCGTGTAGTTGTGACCGGACTGGGCATGTTGTCTCCTGTCGGCAATACCGTAGAGTCTACCTGGAAAGCTCTGCTTGCCGGTCAGAGTGGCATCAGCCTAATCGACCATTTCGATACTAGCGCCTATGCAACGAAATTTGCTGGCTTAGTAAAGGATTTTAACTGTGAGGACATTATCTCGCGCAAAGAACAGCGCAAGATGGATGCCTTCATTCAATATGGAATTGTCGCTGGCGTTCAGGCCATGCAGGATTCTGGCCTTGAAATAACGGAAGAGAACGCAACCCGCATTGGTGCCGCAATTGGCTCCGGGATTGGCGGCCTCGGACTGATCGAAGAAAACCACACATCTCTGATGAACGGTGGTCCGCGTAAGATCAGCCCATTCTTCGTTCCGTCAACGATTGTGAACATGGTGGCAGGTCACCTGACTATCATGTATGGCCTGCGTGGCCCAAGCATCTCTATCGCGACCGCCTGTACTTCTGGCGTACACAACATCGGTCAAGCTGCGCGTATTATCGCGTATGGCGATGCTGACGTGATGGTTGCAGGTGGCGCAGAGAAAGCCAGTACGCCGCTGGGCGTTGGTGGTTTTGGCGCGGCACGTGCATTATCTACCCGCAATGATAACCCGCAAGCGGCTAGCCGTCCGTGGGATAAAGAGCGTGATGGTTTCGTACTGGGCGATGGCGCCGGTATGCTGGTACTTGAAGAGTACGAACACGCGAAAAAACGCGGTGCGAAAATTTACGCTGAACTCGTCGGCTTTGGTATGAGCAGCGATGCTTACCATATGACATCGCCGCCGGAAAACGGCGCAGGCGCAGCACTGGCAATGGCAAATGCTCTGCGTGATGCAGGAATTGAGCCTGGCCAGATTGGCTACGTGAACGCGCACGGTACTTCTACGCCAGCTGGCGATAAAGCTGAAGCGCAGGCCGTGAAAACTATCTTCGGTGAAGCTGCAAGCCGTGTGCTGGTAAGCTCCACGAAATCCATGACCGGTCACCTGTTAGGTGCAGCAGGTGCAGTAGAGTCCATCTACTCCATCCTGGCGCTGCGCGATCAGGCTGTTCCGCCGACCATCAACCTGGATAACCCGGATGAAGGTTGCGATCTGGATTTTGTGCCGCATGAAGCGCGTCAAGTCAGCGGAATGGAATACACCCTGTGTAACTCCTTCGGCTTCGGTGGCACTAATGGTTCTTTGATCTTCAAAAAGATCTAAGTCGCCATTTCCCACCTACATAAAAGGTCCGCTTGCGGGCCTTTTTTCTTAGATTTTATTCAGACTTGTTCCGCAGTGAACATGCTGCCACACTTACAATCCTATTATAAGGAGCCGGTATGTTCTTAATTAACGGTCATAAACAGGATTCGCTGGCAGCAAGCGATCGGGCCATACAATTTGGCGATGGCTGTTTCACGACAGCCAGAATTATCGACGGTAAAGTCAGCTTATTATCCGCGCACATTACGCGACTACAGGAAGCCTGTCAGCGGTTAATGATCGTTTGTGACTTCTGGGTGCAGCTTGAGCACGAGATGGCAACTCTGGCGGCAGAGCAGCAGAATGGAGTGCTGAAAGTGGTGATCAGTCGTGGCAGTGGTGGGCGAGGTTACAGTACGTTAAACAGCGGACCTGCAACGCGCATGCTCTCAGTTACGGCTTACCCAACGCATTACGACCGCTTACGCAAAGAGGGAATGCTGCTGGCACTAAGCCCGGTACGCCTGGGACGCAATCCTCATCTTGCGGGAATTAAACATCTTAATCGTCTTGAACAAGTGTTGATTCGCTCTCATCTTGAGCAGACAAACGCCGACGAGGCGCTGGTTCTTGACAGTGAAGGGTGGGTTACGGAATGCTGTGCAGCTAATTTGTTCTGGCGTAAAGGCAACGTGGTCTACACGCCGCGTCTGGATCAGGCTGGAGTTAACGGTATTATGCGACAATTCTGTATCCGTTTACTGGCACAATCCTCCTATCAGATTGCCGAAGTGCAAGCCTCGTTGGAAGACGTGATGCAGGCAGATGAAGTGATGGTTTGTAATGCGCTGATGCCAGTTATGCCTGTGCGTGCCTGTGATAATGTCTTCTTTTCGTCAACAACGCTATATCAATATTTAGCCCCACTTTGTGAGCACCCGAATTAGTCATGAAAAAAGTGTTATTGATTATCCTGTTATTGCTGATGGTACTGGGTATCGCCGCTGGTGTGGGCGTCTGGAAGGTTCGCCATCTTGCCGACAGCAAATTACTTATTAAAGAAGAGACGATATTCACCCTGAAACCTGGAACCGGAAGAATGGCTCTCGGTGAACAATTGTATGCCGATAAAATCATCAATCGCCCCCGAGTCTTTCAGTGGTTGCTGCGTATTGAGCCGGACCTTTCCCATTTCAAAGCCGGGACTTATCGCTTTACGCCGCAGATGACCGTGCGCGAAATGCTGCAATTGCTGAAAAGCGGGAAAGAAGCGCAGTTTCCGCTACGCCTGGTAGAAGGGATGCGTCTGAGCGACTACCTCAAACAATTGCGTGAGGCACCCTATATCACGCACACGTTAAGCGACGATAAATACGCTACCGTGGCGCAGGCCCTGGAACTTGAAAATCCAGAGTGGATTGAAGGCTGGTTTTGGCCAGACACCTGGATGTATACCGCTAATACCACTGATGTCGCGTTACTCAAACGAGCGCACAAGAAAATGGTGAAAGCGGTCGATAGCGCCTGGGATGGGCGAGCGGATGGTCTGCCGTATAAAGATAAAAACCAGTTGGTAACGATGGCGTCGATAATCGAAAAAGAAACCGCCGTTGCCAGCGAGCGCGATCAGGTTGCCTCAGTATTTATCAACCGTTTACGTATCGGCATGCGCCTGCAAACCGACCCGACGGTGATTTACGGGATGGGAGAGCGTTATAATGGCAAACTTTCTCGTGCAGATCTGGAAACGCCGACAGCGTATAACACCTACACCATTACTGGTCTGCCGCCAGGCGCGATTGCTACGCCGGGGGCGGATTCGCTGAAGGCTGCTGCGCATCCGGCGAAAACGCCGTATCTCTATTTTGTGGCCGATGGTAAAGGCGGTCACACGTTTAATACCAATCTTGCCAGTCATAACAAGTCTGTGCAGGATTACCTGAAAGTGCTTAAGGAAAAAAATGCGCAGTAAGTATATCGTCATTGAAGGGCTGGAAGGCGCAGGCAAAACCACCGCGCGAAATGTGGTGGTTGAGACGCTTGAGCAACTGGGGATCCGCGACATGGTTTTCACTCGAGAACCCGGCGGTACGCAGCTGGCGGAAAAATTAAGAAGCCTGGTGCTGGATATCAAATCGGTAGGCGATGAAGTCATTACCGATAAAGCCGAAGTACTGATGTTTTATGCCGCGCGCGTTCAGCTGGTGGAAACTGTCATCAAACCGGCGCTGGCGAAAGGCACCTGGGTGATTGGCGATCGGCACGATCTCTCCACTCAGGCGTATCAGGGCGGCGGTCGTGGCATTGACCAGCATATGCTGGCAACGCTGCGTGATGCTGTTCTGGGGGATTTTCGTCCTGACTTGACGCTTTATCTTGATGTGACCCCAGAAGTGGGGCTAAAACGCGCCCGTGCGCGTGGCGAACTGGATCGCATTGAGCAAGAGTCATTCGATTTCTTTAATCGTACTCGCGCCCGCTATCTTGAACTGGCGGCACAGGATAAAAGCATTTACACCATTGATGCCACTCAGCCACTGGAATCAGTGATGGAGGCGATTCGCACCACCGTGACTCACTGGGTTAAGGAACATAACGCATGAGATGGTATCCGTGGTTAAGACCCGATTTCGAGAAACTGGTAGCCAGCTATCAGGCCGGAAGGGGTCACCATGCGCTACTCATTCAGGCGTTACCTGGCATGGGCGATGACGCCTTAATCTACGCTTTAAGCCGTTACCTCCTGTGCCAACAACCAGAGGGGCATAAAAGCTGCGGCCACTGTCGTGGATGTCAGTTGATGCAGGCGGGAACGCATCCCGACTATTACACACTTGCTCCCGAAAAAGGGAAGAACGCGCTGGGCATTGATGCGGTGCGTGAAGTCACTGAAAAACTGAATGAACACGCGCGTTTAGGCGGTGCTAAAGTTGTCTGGATAACCGATGCCGCCTTGCTGACCGACGCTGCGGCGAACGCTTTGCTAAAAACACTGGAAGAGCCGCCGGCAGAAACTTGGTTTTTCCTTGCTACCCGGGAGCCTGAACGTTTACTGGCGACATTACGTAGTCGTTGTCGGCTACATTACCTCGCACCACCGCCAGAACAGTACGCCGTGACCTGGCTTTCACGTGAAGTGACAATGTCACAGGATGCGTTCCTTGCCGCACTGCGCTTAAGCGCCGGTTCGCCTGGCGCGGCGTTGGCGTTGTTTCAGGGAGATACCTGGCAGGCCCGCGAAACACTTTGCCAGACGTTGGCTCACAGTGTGCAATCTGGCGACTGGTATTCCCTGTTGCCGACACTTAATCATGAACAAGCTCCGGCGCGTCTGCACTGGCTGGCAACCCTGATGATGGACGCGCTCAAGCGCAAGTATGGCGCTTCGCAGGTTACCAATGTTGATGTGCCGGGCGTTGTTGCTGCGCTGGCAAACCAGCTTTCTCCCGCGTGCCTGCAGGCTATACTGGGGGATGTTTGTCACACCCGTGAGCAGTTAATTTCTGTCACTGGCGTAAACCGCGAGCTTCTCATCACCGATCTTTTACTGCGTATTGAGCATTACCTGCAACCGGGCGTTGTGCTACCGGTTCCTCATCTTTAAGAGAGACATCATGTTTTTAGTCGACTCACACTGCCATCTCGATGGTCTGGATTATGAATCTTTGCATAAGGACGTGGATGACGTTCTGGCGAAAGCCGCTGCGCGCGATGTGAAATTTTGTCTGGCGGTCGCCACGACATTACCGGGTTATCTGCATATGCGGGATCTGGTAGGCGAACGTGACAATGTCGTATTTTCTTGCGGTGTGCATCCGCTCAACCAGAACGATCCCTATGATGTGGAAGATTTACGCCGCCTGGCGGCGGAAGAGGGCGTTGTTGCCCTTGGGGAAACCGGGCTGGATTATTATTACACGCCGGAAACTAAAGTGCGTCAGCAAGAGTCTTTCATCCACCATATCCAGATTGGTCGTGAACTGAACAAGCCGGTTATTGTCCATACGCGTGACGCCCGCGCCGATACGCTGGCAATTCTGCGCGAAGAAAAGGTGACGGATTGCGGTGGCGTACTACACTGTTTTACAGAGGACAGAGAAACGGCGGGCAAATTACTGGATCTTGGATTTTACATCTCCTTCTCCGGCATTGTGACCTTCCGTAATGCAGAACAACTACGTGATGCCGCGCGTTATGTGCCGCTCGACCGGTTACTGGTCGAAACTGACGCGCCTTATCTGGCACCTGTGCCGCATCGAGGAAAAGAGAATCAACCTGCAATGGTTCGTGATGTTGCTGAATACATGGCTGTGTTGAAAGGTGTTGCCGTTGAAGAGCTGGCGCAGGTAACCACCGATAACTTCGCCCGCCTGTTTCACATCGACGCTTCCCGCCTTCAATCCATCCGTTAAATGAATTTATTTTAAGGCTCGTAATTAATTACTAAAACGAGTAAAGTTCACCGCCGCAAATTGGGCGGTGAATAACCATGTTTGATGCTTTATGGCATTTATTTTGTCAATACGTGCAACTTCGCTAAAGGTCCGAAGTTGAAACGTGATAGCCGTCAAACAAATCGATAATGAATTATTTTACTCTGTGTAATAAATAAAGGGCGCTTAGACGCCCTGTACACGGCAAGGTTCTCCCCCCCTTGCCACGCGTGAGAACGTTAAAAGCACCCATACTCAGGAGCACTCTCAATTATGTTTAAGAATGCATTTGCTAACCTGCAAAAGGTCGGTAAATCGCTGATGCTGCCGGTATCCGTACTGCCTATCGCAGGTATTCTGCTTGGCGTCGGTTCCGCGAATTTCAGCTGGCTGCCCGCCGTTGTATCGCATGTTATGGCAGAAGCGGGCGGTTCCGTTTTTGCAAACATGCCACTGATTTTTGCAATTGGTGTCGCCCTCGGCTTTACCAATAACGATGGCGTATCCGCTCTGGCCGCAGTTGTTGCCTATGGCATCATGGTAAAAACCATGGCCGTGGTTGCGCCGCTGGTACTGCATTTACCTGCTGAAGAAATCGCCGCTAAACACCTGGCGGATACGGGCGTACTCGGGGGGATCATCTCCGGTGCGATCGCAGCGTACATGTTTAACCGTTTCTACCGTATTAAGCTGCCTGAGTATCTTGGCTTCTTTGCCGGTAAACGCTTTGTGCCGATCATTTCTGGCCTGGCTGCCATCTTTACTGGCGTTGTGCTGTCCTTTATTTGGCCGCCAATTGGTTCCGCCATTCAGACCTTCTCCCAGTGGGCTGCTTACCAGAACCCGGTAGTTGCGTTTGGCATTTACGGATTCATCGAACGCTGCCTGGTACCGTTTGGTCTGCACCACATCTGGAACGTACCTTTCCAGATGCAGATTGGTGAATACACCAACGCCGCAGGTCAGGTATTCCACGGTGACATTCCGCGTTATATGGCGGGTGACCCGACTGCGGGTAAACTGTCTGGCGGCTTCCTGTTCAAAATGTACGGTCTGCCGGCTGCCGCGATTGCTATCTGGCACTCTGCTAAACCAGAAAACCGCGCTAAAGTGGGCGGTATCATGATCTCCGCGGCGTTGACCTCGTTCCTGACCGGTATTACCGAGCCAATCGAGTTCTCCTTCATGTTCGTTGCGCCGATCCTGTACATCATCCACGCGATTCTGGCAGGTCTGGCATTCCCGATCTGTATCCTGCTGGGTATGCGCGATGGTACATCGTTCTCGCACGGTCTGATCGACTTCATCGTCCTGTCTGGTAACAGCAGCAAGCTGTGGCTGTTCCCGATTGTCGGTATCGGTTATGCGATTGTTTACTACACCATCTTCCGCGTGCTGATTAAAGCTCTGGATCTGAAAACCCCGGGCCGTGAAGACGCAACTGAAGATGCGAAAGCTACTGGCACCAGCGAAATGGCACCGGCTCTGGTTGCTGCATTTGGTGGTAAAGAAAACATCACTAACCTTGACGCATGTATTACCCGTCTGCGTGTTAGCGTCGCTGATGTGTCCAAAGTGGATCAGGCTGGCCTGAAGAAACTGGGCGCAGCGGGCGTAGTGGTTGCTGGTTCCGGTGTTCAGGCGATTTTCGGTACGAAATCCGATAACCTGAAAACCGAAATGGATGAGTACATCCGCAACAACTAATCCGTAAGACGTTGGGGAGACTAAGGCAGCCGAATGGCTGCCTTTTTTACAGCCGCAAATCAGACAGGTCATCATTAAATTGCGTGTTGCGCCCGGGACGATAGTTCCTTTCACGTTGATATCGTAGGTTTTGTCGAGCAGATTATTTCCAGCAATGAGACGTTTTGGGTTATCTGATAACAGGCGAACAGCTCCACCTGCGAATAGTAATTTTGCCCGTCAGTGGAAGGAAACTGCTAAAGCAATGCTGGTGGTAGCAGGAAGGGCCTGGTAGCCGATATCCCTGTTATTATCTAAACCAAAGAGAAAAGGTGTTTTCGGCCCATTCACAGGCAAAAATGGGAATAATGGCGATGTATACGGCAGTAAAACGATTTTTTGCTTATAAATCGTGGCTTAAGGTTGAAAGAGCAGGTTTAACTCGACCATACTCTATACTCGCAGTGTAGCGCGGCGTAGCATGGCGCAACGCATGGCAATTTGAAAAAGGAAAATGTCGTGGCAGAAGAAACTATTTTCAGCAAAATTATTCGTCGTGAGATCCCCTCCGATATCGTCTACCAGGATGAGCTGGTAACGGCGTTTCGCGATATTTCGCCGCAAGCGCCAACGCATATTCTGATCATTCCAAATATCCTTATCCCTACCGTGAACGACGTGTCTGCCGAGCATGAGCAGGCACTGGGGCGTATGATCACCGTAGCGGCAAAAATCGCCGAGCAAGAAGGCATTGCCGAAGATGGCTATCGTTTGATCATGAATACCAACCGTCATGGCGGGCAAGAGGTCTATCACATTCATATGCACCTGCTGGGTGGCCGTCCGTTGGGACCAATGCTGGCGCATAAAGGCCTGTAACGATGAGAAAAGGGTGCTTTGGACTGGCGTCTCTGGCGTTGCTATTGCTGGTCGGTTGTCGTTCACATCCGGAAATCCCGGTGAATGATGAACAGTCACTGGTGATGGAGTCATCTTTGCTGGCAGCGGGCATTAGCGCAGAAAAGCCCGTTCTTTCAACGTCTGATATTCAGCCTTCAGCATCCTCGACGCTTTATAACGAAAGGCAAGAACCCGTTACCGTTCATTATCGTTTTTACTGGTATGACGCCAGGGGGCTTGAGATGCACCCTCTGGAAACGCCGCGCAGCGTCACCATTCCCGCACGTTCAGCGGTGACTCTGTTCGGCAGCGCCAATTTTCTTGGAGCGCACAAAGTCAGACTTTATCTTTATTTGTAAGGGGTGAATCTTGATGACAAAAATGAGTCGCTACGCTTTAATCACCGCGCTGGCGATGTTTCTTGCCGGGTGTGTGGGGCCACGTGAACCCGCACCGGTAGAAGAAGTAAAACCTGCGCCGGAGCAACCGGCTGAGCCGCAACAGCCAGTACCCACAGTGCCATCAGTGCCGACGATCCCGGAGCAGCCAGGGCCAATTGAGCACGAAGATCAAACCGCACCGCCTGCGCCGCATATTCGTCATTATGACTGGAATGGCGCAATGCAGCCGATGGTCGGTAAGATGCTTGGGGCCGATGGCGTGACCGCAGGCAGCGTCTTGCTGGTTGATAGCGTCAATAACCGCACCAATGGTTCTTTGAATACCGGGGAAGCGACAGAAACTCTGCGCAATGCACTGGCTAATAACGGTAAATTTACCCTCGTTTCCGCCCAGCAGCTTTCGATGGCCAAGCAGCAGTTAGGCTTGTCGCCGCAGGATAGCTTAGGCACCCGTAGTAAAGCCATTGGTATTGCTCGCAACGTGGGGGCTCATTACGTGCTGTACTCCAGCGCCTCTGGCAACGTTAACGCTCCGACCCTGCAAATGCAGTTGATGCTGGTGCAGACGGGCGAAATTATCTGGTCAGGTAAAGGTGCCGTTCAGCAACAATAATCCCATCACGCGCGACGAGTTATTGTCGCGCTATTTCCCGCAGTATCATCCCGTCGCGACGTTTAACAGTGGACTTAGCGGCGGGAGTTTTCTCATTGAACATCAGGATCAGCGTTATGTTGTGCGTCAGACTCACGATCCTGATGCGCCGCAGTCCGTGTTTCTGCGCCAGTACCGGGCGTTATCACGATTACCGGCATACCTTGCACCAAAGCCACATCTCTATCTCCGTGGCTGGATGGTGGTCGACTATTTGCCCGGCGAGGTAAAAACGCAATTGCCGGATACCGACGAACTGGCAGGCTTGCTGTATTATCTGCATCAACAACCGCGTTTTGGCTGGCGAATAATCCTGCTGCCGTTACTGGAACGGTACTGGCAGCGAAGCGATCCGGCGCGGCGGACAGCGGGTTGGCTGCGACTATTAAAACGTCTGCGCAAAATACGGGAACCACAGCCATTACGTTTAAGCCCGTTGCATATGGATGTTCATGCAGGGAACTTAGTCTATACCTCGTTAGGGCTAAAGCTCATTGACTGGGAGTATGCCGGTGATGGCGATATCGCGCTCGAACTGGCGGCGGTGTGGGTGGAAAATAGTGAGCAGCACCGGCAATTAGTTAATGACTATGCCGTGCTGGCGAATATTAATCCGGCGCATTTGTGGCATCAGGTCAGGCGTTGGATTCCCTGGTTACTGATGCTGAAAGCAGGGTGGTTTGAGTACCGCTGGCAACAAACCAGCGATCAACAATTTATCAGGCTGGCCAATGACACCTGGCGGCAGCTATCAATAAAACAATAAGGAGAGCAGTGTGGGTCCAGTAATGTTGGATGTCGAAGGTTATGAACTGGACGCGGAAGAGCGCGAAATACTTGCGCATCCGCTGGTGGGAGGGCTGATTCTCTTTACACGTAACTATCATGATCCAGTACAGTTGCGCGAACTGGTACGCCAGATCCGCGCTGCTTCACGCAATCACCTGGTGGTGGCGGTGGATCAGGAAGGTGGACGCGTGCAGCGTTTTCGTGACGGTTTTACCCGCTTACCGGCGGCACAATCTTTTGCCGCGCTGTTGGGAATGGAAGAGGGGGGCAAACTGGCGCAAGAGGCGGGTTGGCTGATGGCCAGCGAAATGATCGCTATGGATATTGATATCAGCTTTGCGCCAGTGCTGGACGTAGGACATATCAGCGCGGCGATTGGTGAACGTTCTTATCATGCCGATCCAGAAAAAGCCCTGGCAATCGCCAGTCGGTTTATTGATGGGATGCATGAAGCCGGAATGAAAACCACCGGTAAACATTTTCCTGGTCACGGTGCCGTAACTGCAGATTCACACAAAGAGACGCCGTGCGACCCACGCCCGCAAGCGGAAATTCGTGCCAAAGATATGTCGGTTTTCAGTACGTTAATTCGCGAAAATAAACTCGATGCCATTATGCCCGCGCATGTGATCTACAGCGATGTTGATCCGCGTCCTGCGAGCGGTTCTACCCACTGGCTGAAAACTGTTTTACGTCAGGAGCTGGGGTTTGACGGCGTGATTTTCTCTGACGATTTATCGATGGAAGGCGCAGCGATTATGGGCAGTTATGCCGAGCGTGGACAGGCATCACTGGATGCAGGTTGCGATATGATCCTGGTCTGCAATAATCGTAAAGGGGCCGTCAGCGTGTTAGATAATCTGTCACCGATCAAGGCAGAACGTGTTACACGTTTGTATCATAAAGGTTCATTTTCGCGACAGGAACTGATGGACTCGGCCCGCTGGAAAGAGATCAGCGCCCGTCTGAATCAGTTACATGAACGCTGGCAGGAAGAGAAGGCAGGTCACTAACCCTGGCTTATGTGAGGAAGCGATGATTATCTATTTGCACGGTTTTGACTCTAACAGTCCGGGTAACCACGAGAAAGTCTTACAATTGCAGTTTATTGACCCGGATGTACGGCTAATAAGCTACAGTACGCGGCATCCGAAACATGATATGCAGCATTTGCTCAAAGAAGTGGACAAAATGCTGCAACTGAACGTCGACGAGCGCCCGCTCATTTGTGGTGTTGGTCTGGGCGGTTATTGGGCAGAGCGGATTGGTTTTCTCTGTGATATTCGCCAGGTGATCTTCAATCCCAATTTGTTCCCTTATGAGAACATGGAAGGGAAGATTGATCGCCCGGAAGAGTACACCGACATCGCGACTAAATGTGTGACTAACTTCCGCGAGAAGAATCGCGATCGCTGTCTGGTGATTTTGTCGCGTCACGATGAAGCGCTTAACAGTCAGCGGACATCTGAAGAGCTGCATCATTATTACGAGATTGTCTGGGACGAAGAGCAGACGCACAAATTCAAAAATATCTCTCCGCATTTGCAGCGCATTAAAGCATTCAAAACCCTAGGTTAATTGGCATCGTCGCATCAGGTAACCTTGTCGGTACCTGATGCGACCCGGATTAAGGCGTTCACGCCGCATCCGACAGCCGAGCACCAATGCCTGATGCGATGCTGCGCATCTTATCAGGCCTACCAAACGCCCTCTATACACGCCTCACGCTATATAACCCTTCCGAATCAGCTCAAATAATAAACAATAAACTCTGTTTTTTGATCTCAACAGGTAAAGTCGCCTATCTTTTCAGCAACAAAACTTGATTAACATCAATTTTGGTATGACCAATGCACCATTCATGTTATTCTCAATAGCGAAGAACATTTTCATTGCTGTAACCTGTTGTTAATTAAGAGCTATATTAATAACCATTAGTTAACAATTGGTTAATAAATTTAAGGGGGTCACGTTGACTACGCCATTGAAAAAAATTGTGATTGTCGGCGGCGGTGCTGGTGGGCTGGAAATGGCAACACAGCTTGGAGATAAGCTGGGGCGCAAGAAAAAAGCCAAAATTACATTGGTCGATCGTAACCACAGTCACCTGTGGAAACCGTTGCTGCACGAAGTGGCAACCGGATCGCTCGATGAAGGCGTTGATGCGCTGAGCTATCTGGCCCATGCGCGTAATCATGGTTTCCAGTTTCAGCTGGGGTCTGTGGTTGATATCGATCGTGAAGCGAAAACAATCACCATTGCTGAACTGCGCGACGAAAAAGGCGAATTGTTAGTTCCAGAGCGGAAAATTGCTTACGACACGCTGGTGATGGCGCTGGGTAGCACCTCTAACGATTTCAACACGCCGGGCGTAAAAGAGAACTGCATTTTCCTTGATAACCCGCATCAGGCCCGTCGTTTCCATCAGGAGATGCTGAATCTGTTCCTGAAGTTTTCTGCTAACCTGGGCGCCAATGGCAAAGTGAATATTGCGATTGTTGGCGGCGGCGCGACCGGCGTAGAGCTCTCTGCCGAATTGCACAATGCCGTGAAACAACTGCACAGTTACGGTTACAAAGGGCTGACCAACGAAGCCCTGAACGTTACTCTGGTGGAAGCGGGAGAGCGAATTTTGCCAGCGTTACCGCCGCGTATCTCTGCTGCGGCTCACAATGAGTTAACGAAACTGGGCGTTCGCGTGCTGACGCAAACTATGGTTACCAGTGCCGATGAAGGCGGTTTGCACACTAAAGATGGTGAATATATTCAGGCCGATCTGATGGTGTGGGCTGCCGGGATAAAAGCACCAGATTTCCTGAAAGATATTGGTGGTCTTGAAACCAACCGTATCAACCAACTGGTGGTGGAACCGACGCTGCAAACCACGCGCGATCCAGACATTTACGCTATTGGCGACTGTGCGTCATGCCCGCGTCCGGAAGGGGGCTTTGTACCGCCGCGCGCTCAGGCCGCACATCAGATGGCGACCTGCGCAATGAACAACATTCTGGCGCAGATGAACGGTAAACCGCTGAAAAATTATCAGTATAAGGATCACGGTTCGCTGGTATCGCTGTCCAACTTCTCCACCGTCGGTAGCCTGATGGGTAACCTGACGCGCGGTTCAATGATGATTGAAGGACGAATTGCGCGCTTTGTGTACATCTCGCTATACCGAATGCATCAGATTGCGCTGCATGGCTACTTTAAAACCGGATTAATGATGCTGGTGGGCAGTATCAACCGCGTTATCCGTCCGCGTTTGAAGTTGCATTAATCGGCGTACACTGGCGGATGTGGCGTAAACGCCTCATCCGCCCTTGAGGAACAGTGCGATCTGTAGCCGCGTCGTATCAGGTATCCTTTCAGACTTCTCTGAATCCTTCAGCTTTTCCTGCTATTCCCACGCTTTTCATCTTCTGTCTGATAGCTGCTTTTCCCCTTCGCTTGCATGATTGTCATAACTGCAAAGAAGGAGGTGTTCCCGTGAATAAATCAATGTTGGCGGGTATCGGGATTGGTGTAGCGTCTGCGCTTGGCGTAGCGGCAGTGGCCAGTCTGAACGTGTTTGAACGTGGCCCGCAATACGCTCAGGTTGTCTCTGCAACCCCAATCAAGGAAACGGTTAAAACACCGCGTCAGGAGTGTCGCAATGTCACGGTGACCCATCGCCGACCGGTGCAGGATGAAAACCGTATTGCTGGTTCGGTCCTCGGGGCCGTCGCTGGCGGGGTGATAGGACATCAGTTTGGCGGTGGTCGCGGTAAAGATGTCGCCACTGTTGTGGGGGCGCTGGGCGGTGGATATGCCGGTAACCAGATCCAGGGCTCTCTCCAGGAAAGCGATACTTACACTACCACGCAGCAGCGTTGTAAAACGGTGTATGACAAGTCAGAAAAAATGCTCGGTTATGATGTGACCTATAAGATTGGCGATCAGCAGGGCAAAATTCGGATGAACAGCGATCCTGGTACGCAAATCCCATTAGATAACAATGGGCAACTGGTTCTGAATAACAAAGTATAACAAGGCTGTACTCTGCAATTTAGCCCCTCATTCGCTCAGGCTGAGGGGCTTTTTTTTGCGTCTTACTTCACCAGTTCAGGCCATAAATGCAGCGTTGTCCGGGCAATCAGCATCAGTTTTTCCAGCGATGCGCCTTCACGGGCGCTTATCGACATCCCCTGAATAATACAATTAAGAAATTCCGCAAGATGCGTTACGTCACAGTGGGCGGGAATTTCCCCGCGTGCCTGGCGTTGACTTAAAAACTGCTGCAAGGTGCGTTCTTGCATTGCGTGACGTGATTTCACCGTATGAGCAATATCGCCCGAATCCGCTGAAAGCGTGGTGCAGTTGTTAATCATAAAGCAACCCGCGGGGGTGTCTTTGCTGGTAAAGCAGCTGGCGACGGCAGCGAAATAGTCCGCCAGTGCAGACTCCACGCTTTTTTCTTCACAAAACAACTGCGCTTCATGCTTAGCGGCAAAGCGATCGATATAACGGTCGAGTACGGCGCGAAATAACCCCTCTTTGTTGGTAAATTCCGCGTAGAGCGTTGGCGCTTTGGCTCCGGTCGCTTCGACGAGGTCCGCAAGGGAAGTCGCTTCATAACCGTGCTGCCAGAACAATTTCATGGCCTTATCAAGCGCGGCGTCCCTGTCGAACACTTTTGGGCGGCCACGGCTTTTTTTTACACAATGTGTTGAGTCTGTTGCCATGATGCCATTGTACCTGGTGGCTGTGAATGAATGGTCATTATAAAAATAATCACCTCCCTTCACCAGTCCAGAAAATAGAAAAATAAAAACTCTCTATTTAACTGAAATTTAAAGTTTTTTAATTTAATTAATGATTGTTATAAAAAACTTCTTGTATGTGATCCAGATCACATCTATCATTTAGTTATCGATCGTTAAGTAATTGCTTGCGACGCCATTCATCTGCATAAGGCCACTATTATGAAAAACGTAAAAACCCTCATCGCTGCGGCGATTTTAAGTTCCATGTCATTTGCCAGCTTTGCTGCTGTCGAAGTTCAGGCAACACCAGAAGGCCAACAAAAAGTGGGTACTATTAGTGCTAACGCGGGGACAAATCTGGGATCGCTGGAAGAACAGCTGGCACAAAAAGCGGATGAGATGGGCGCAAAATCTTTCCGTATTACTTCAGTAACCGGTCCGAATACCCTCCACGGAACGGCAGTCATTTATAAATAAGCATTAACCCTCATTAATGCCCGCTATTGCTGCTTTTTTCCCCGCGACATGCTGTGCCGCGGGGATTTTTTTATCCGGAGTTACAGCGATTGTGGACTCAGTTGATGGCGGCGCACATCTACCGGCATCCCGGAACGGACATCCATCACATGCTGCATCACTTCAGCGTCAGTTTGTGCTGCATCTTTAAATGATTGCATTGCACTATTCAGCGTAATCGGCAATAGCTGCGGATCGTCATCAATCTTTTCTGACAGCGGCTGATGCACTTCAACCAGACGCGCACCGTTTGGTTCTGCAGAGACTTTAATCGGCGTGTTGATGATATTCACTTTGGTGCCTGGGGAGACCTGGCTAAAGAGTGTTTTGATATCGTCATCACGCAGACGAATGCAGCCAGAACTTACCCGCATGCCAATGCCGAAATCGGCGTTCGTACCGTGAAGCAAATAAACGCCGCCATAGGCCGCCAGACGAATCGCATGATGGCCCATTGGGTTATCTGGTCCAGCCGGAACTACCGCAGGCAACTCAATTCCCTGTGCTTTATAACGGGCGCGGATATTTGCAGTCGGCGTCCAGGTTGGGTTTGCACGTTTGTCAGAAACGGTGGTCACCATTGTCGGTGTCAGCGTGTCACCACCCAACTGACCAATGCCGATGGGATACACGGTCACCGAATTTTTACCCGGCGGGTAGTAATAGAGACGCAGCTCCGCAATGTTGATCACAATGCCTTCGCGCGGTGCGTCTGGAAGTAGGGTTTGCAATGGGATCGTTAACACGCTACCCGCGCGTGGCACGTAAGGATCAACGCCGGGGTTAGCCTGTAACAGAGCGAGAAAGCCGACGTTATATTTTTTGGCGATCGCTTCCAGCGAACCACCGTCATTTTCCACTACATGAAATTTGTTTTCGCCAACCAGGCGACTGCCCGCTGGCGGCAGCGGCCAGGTGTTGGCTTTTGCCGGTAGCGCCAGCGCCACGGCTGCGGCGAACGTAAAAAACGTTAGCCAGCGAGAAAAACGCGTTTTGATCATCACCAAAAATCCATAATAAATATAAGGTTATTGTAATAAAAAGATAAGCCTGAATTATGGATGGTGACAGTGTCGGATAGTGCAGGGAAGTGCAAAGAATTTGTAAATGTTGCAGATGGGGGCGCAGAAACGCCCCCGATCTCACCATTAAGCGATCGCGTTCTCTTCCAGTTCACGCATAAACTGGCGAACCCATTCGATACGCGTTTTCCGCTCGCTCAAATCCTGAATAAACTTCAGGCGCGTTGGGCCATCAAGGCGATAATGCTGCGGCTGTTTTTGCAGTAAACCAATCAGCCAGGCTGGATTTACGTGATTCTTCTCGGCAAATTCGATCACGCCGCCTTTCTCATTACCTTCCAGCTTCCTGATCCCCAGTTTCTGCGCTTGCTGGCGCAGACGGGCAATATCCAGCAGGGTACGCGCCGGATCCGGCAGCAGGCCGAAGCGATCGATAAGCTCGACTTTGATCTCTTCCAGTTCGTTTTCCGTTTTGGCGCTGGCAATACGTTTATAGAACGACAAACGCGTATTCACGTCAGGGATGAAATCATCTGGCAATAGCGACGGCATCCGCAGCTCGACTTCTGTTTGCTGGCTGGTGAGATCTTCCAGCGACGGCTCGCGTCCGGCTTTCAGTGCATCGACGGCGTTTTCCAGCAACTCCATATACAGCGAGAAACCGATGGTTTCCATCGAGCCGCTTTGTTCTTCGCCAAGCAATTCACCCGCGCCGCGAATCTCCAGATCGTGTGTTGCCAGCGCAAAACCCGCACCGAGATCTTCCAGCGAGGCAATTGCTTCTAGACGTTTTTGCGCATCGGTAGTCATCGCTTTTGGATGCGGTGTCAGCAACCATGCATATGCCTGATGATGCGAACGTCCGACGCGACCGCGCAACTGGTGCAGCTGCGCCAGACCGAAGTGATCCGCGCGTTCAATGATAATGGTGTTGGCAGTCGGGATGTCGATCCCGGTTTCGATAATGGTGGTACAGACCAGCACGTTGAAACGTTGATGATGGAAATCATTCATCACCCGTTCCAGTTCGCGCTCACGCATCTGCCCGTGACCGATGGCAATCCGCGCTTCAGGCACCAGTTCCGCCAGCCGTTCGGCGGCTTTCTGGATGTTTTCCACATCATTGTAGAGATAATAAACCTGCCCCCCGCGCAAAATTTCACGCAGAATCGCCTCCCGGACCACCAGACTGTCGTACTCACGGACAAACGTTTTAACTGCCAGGCGTCGCGCGGGCGGCGTGGCGATAATCGACAGGTCACGCATTCCGCTCATTGCCATATTCAGCGTACGCGGGATTGGCGTTGCGGTAAGTGTCAGAATATCCACGTTCGCCCGCATCGCTTTAATGCGCTCTTTATGACGCACCCCGAAGCGGTGTTCTTCATCGACAATCAGCAAGCCTAAATCTTTAAACTTGACGTCATTTTGCAGCAGTTTGTGCGTACCGATCAGAATATCGATTTTCCCTTCCGCTACTTCCGCAAGGATTTGCGTCTGCTCTTTGGCGCTGCGGAAACGGGAGATCATTTCGATACGTACCGGCCAGTTGGCGAAACGGTCGCGGAAGTTGTCGTAATGCTGTTGCGCGAGAAGAGTGGTAGGCACCAGCACCGCCACCTGCTTGTGATTCTCTACCGCCAGGAAAGCGGCGCGCATCGCGACTTCTGTTTTACCAAAGCCAACATCGCCGCACACCAGACGATCCATTGCCAGCGGCTGACACATGTCGCTAAGCACAGCATTAATGGCTTGCGCCTGATCCGGCGTGGTTTCAAACGGGAAGCTGTCGCAGAACAACTGATACTGCTCGCGATCGTGTTTAAACGCGAAGCCCTCTTTGGCGGCGCGTTGCGCGTAGATATCCAGCAATTCCGCCGCCACATCACGCACTTTTTCCGCCGCTTTCTGCCGCGCGCGTGACCACGCATCGCCGCCAAGTTTATGCAGCGGGGCGTTTTCTTCCGCGCCACCTGCGTAACGGCTAATCAGATGCAGTGACGACACCGGAACATACAGTTTGGCGTCGTTGGCATAGGTGAGCATCAGGTACTCACCAGTAATGCCGCCAGCTTCCAGCGTGGTCATTCCGGCATAGCGCCCGACGCCGTGCTCCAGATGGACCACCGGCTGACCAATATGCAGCTCCGCGAGGTTACGGATCAGTGTATCGGGGTTGATGGCGCGGCGAGAATCCTGACGACGGCGGGCAACACGTTCACCGAGCAGATCGCTTTCGCAGATCAGCGCCAGATTACGCACCGTATCGACAAAACCATGTTCGGCAGCGCCAATCATCAAATAACGCCCACGGTCGCTGGCTTCATCAAGACGCATAATGCGTTGCGGAGCAATTTTAATTCGCGCGAGCAGTTCACCCAGCGCTTCACGGCGACCTTCACTTTCTACCGAGAACACCACCGGACCGTCGAAAGACTCGAGAAACTTACGCAGCGCATCCAGCGGCGCTTTTTGTTGCGCCTGAACGGCCAGGTCTGGCAGCTTCTCGAAGCCTAAATTGGCATTCGCTGCTTTTGTCGGTAAATGTTCAGCTTTTAGCTGCATGCGGGGCCAGTTTTTCAGCTCTGAGAAGAGCTCGTCCACCCGCAGCCAGAGCGATTGTGGTGGCAACAGTGGGCGCATTGGGTCGACGCCACGGCTTTCAAAACGCGCCAGCGTGTCAGCCTGGAAACGTTCGGCACTGTTTTCCAGATCACCAGTATTCACCAGCAGCGTATTGGCAGGGAAATAACTGAACAGTGGCGGCAGCGGTTCGCTGAAGAATAGCGGCTGCCAGTACTCGATCCCGGCAGGCAATGTGCCTTTACTCACTTGCTGGTAAATATGTTCCGGATCGCGCTTCACTTCGAAGGTATCGCGCCACTGGCTGCGGAACAGTTCAATTGCCGCTTTATCGGTCGGGAATTCGTGTGCGGGCAGCAGGTTGATCGCTTCTACTTCCTCCAGCGTGCGTTGGCTATCGACGTCAAATACACGCAGGCTGTCGATTTCATCATCAAAGAAATCAAGACGATAAGGCAGTTCGCTGCCCATCGGGAAGAGATCCAGCAACGCGCCGCGCGTGGCGTATTCGCCGTGCTCCATCACCTGATCAACATGGCGATAACCTGCGCTGTCCAGTTGGGTTCGCAATGCATCTCGTGACAGGCGCTGACCTTTTTTCATTACCAGTGCATGACCGTGGAGAAAACTGTGCGGGCAAACGCGCTGCATAAGCGTATTCACCGGAACAATCAGTACACCACGCTGCATCGTCGGTAGCTGGTAAAGGGTGGAAAGGCGCGAGGAGATAATGTCCTGATGAGGCGAAAAACTGTCGTAAGGGAGGGTTTCCCAGTCCGCCAGATTCATCACCATCTGATCGGTGAACTGGCTGATTTCATCATGCAAACGCAGAGCATTTTGCATATCTGGTGCAATGAGTACCACCGGACCGGCGTGACGTTCGGCAATTTCCGCCACCAGCGTCGCGCAGGCAGCGCCAGTTAACTCGCCCAGCAGACGCTGCTCACCCGCTTTGACGGGCAGCGTATAACGATATTGTTCAGGCATAACGGTTGTCAGAGTCTCGTTAGGATATGCCCCAACATATGGGGGCATATCTCTGATAAGCAATGCTGTTCATTATCCGTAATCGACATGGTTTAGCAAATTGAATCGCCCCGGCTGGGGCGATGGCTTAACGAGAGTAACTGGTGGCAGGCAGAGAAGGCGGGGAGAACAACAAGTCGCTGAATGCGTGTTGTGAAAATTGTCGCACCAGTAATCCAGCAACAGTACAAATCAACAAACTGACAAAGGGATAAACCAGAAGGAGCGTCAGTTCGAGTTGCGGCGACCAGCGCGCCGCGTTCATTTGCGGAATCAGACTTAAGCTGAATATCTCTACCAGAATGCGATGGGTGGTGTAGATGGCAATGGTGTTAGAACCAATCACATTCAGCAGGCTGGTTGAACGCATACCGAAACGTTGCTCGTACTGATAAAACAGCTTCATGATCACCACAATCGACACCAGCGACAACAGCAGCGAGATATTAAACAACCAGGCAGCAACCGCCAGAACAGCCAGCAAAGAAGCCATCAGCAGATGGCTGCGCAATGGCACCTCTTTAACACAGGTCATTAATGTTGCGCCAAACCATGCGCCAAGGCTGTAATAAGGCAAATTGCGGATCACACTGTTCATTCCCCACCATGGCGTGGGAACGAAATTAACCGCCACACTCATCAGCACAAACAGAACGAATAACGGCAGTGCCAGGCGGTTAAAAATTTTACATATCACGAAATAGACAATTAAAGCGTACAGATACCACAAGCTGGTGCTGGCGGTGATCATTCCGTGCAGGAACTCACCGGTGGAATCGGCATAAGCGGCGTTGGAAGCATTGCTTAAATCGCGCTCAGGCGCCAGCCACTGGTTCAGTGCACTTAACGCCAGCCACTGCACCACGCTCCAAAGCGCCAACACCCAGAAGATGTTCCAGATGCGTTTATCGAGACAATTTCCCCAGGGTACGCTGTCGATATAGCGGCGAATCAAATAGCCGGAAATAAAGAAAAAAACCGGCATACGAAAGGGCGCAAGGTAAAGATTGAAATAGATCCAGCATTTGCTCAGGACTTCCGATAACGGATGCTGAAAAGTGGTCAGATGCGGATAAAAGGTAATGACCGAGTGATAAACCACCACCAGACAAATACATAACCCTTTGATCTGGTTAATCCATAGCTCTTTTTGTTTCATCAGGACAACACGCTCTTTTTATTTAACATGCTGTTGATCCTGCGGGGCGAGTCGCGTGGTGTAATGCGTATCTGTCTGTATTTGGTTATTTTTCAGATAAAGATCAGGCCATGAGGCTGATGATAAAATGAGGCCCTTTAGCCGATTGATTTGCTGGTACTTTTCAGATTAGCCCTGACGATCACTTACAGTTCAGACGTTTACCCATCCCGCTTTCGCTTATATACTCGTGTCTTTGCTAACAGCAACCAGACGGATTTCATGTACCAACCTGTCGCTCTATTTATTGGCCTGCGTTACATGCGTGGGCGTGCAGCGGATCGCTTCGGTCGTTTCGTCTCCTGGCTTTCTACCATCGGCATTACCCTCGGGGTGATGGCGCTGGTCACAGTATTGTCAGTGATGAACGGCTTTGAGCGCGAGCTGCAAAACAACATCCTTGGCCTGATGCCACAGGCAATTCTCTCTTCTGAGCATAGCTCTCTTAACCCGCAGCAACTCCCGGAAACGGCAGTCAAACTGGACGGCGTTAATCGCGTCGCACCTATCACTACCGGTGATGTGGTACTGCAAAGCGCGCGCAGCGTGGCGGTCGGGGTGATGCTGGGTATCGACCCGGCGCAAAAAGATCCACTAACGCCGTATCTGGTCAATGTGAAACAAACTGACCTCGAGCCGGGGAAATATAATGTCATCCTCGGTGAACAGCTGGCCTCACAGTTGGGCGTCAATCGCGGTGATCAAATCCGCGTGATGGTGCCATCTGCCAGCCAGTTCACGCCGATGGGGCGTATTCCAAGCCAGCGCCTGTTCAATGTGATTGGCACTTTCGCCGCCAACAGTGAAGTCGATGGCTATGAAATGCTGGTGAATATTGAGGATGCCTCGCGTCTGATGCGTTATCCGGCAGGCAATATTACCGGCTGGCGTTTGTGGCTGGATGAGCCGCTGAAAGTCGACTCATTAAGTCAGCAAAAACTGCCTGAAGGCAGCAAATGGCAGGACTGGCGTGACCGTAAAGGCGAGCTGTTCCAGGCCGTACGCATGGAAAAAAATATGATGGGCTTGCTGCTGAGCCTGATTGTCGCCGTTGCGGCGTTTAACATTATTACCTCTCTAGGGCTGATGGTGATGGAGAAGCAGGGCGAAGTAGCGATCCTGCAAACGCAAGGCTTAACTCCGCGACAAATCATGATGGTCTTTATGGTGCAAGGGGCCAGCGCCGGGATTATCGGTGCAATCCTCGGAGCGGCGCTTGGCGCACTGCTTGCCAGCCAGTTGAATAATCTGATGCCGATAATCGGCGTCCTGCTTGATGGCGCGGCGCTGCCGGTGGCTATCGAACCTTTACAGGTCATTGTTATTGCGCTGGTGGCGATGGCTATCGCGCTGTTGTCTACGCTTTACCCTTCCTGGCGCGCTGCCGCCACTCAACCCGCTGAGGCTTTACGTTATGAATAAAATCCTGTTGCAATGCGACAACCTGTGCAAACGCTATCAGGAAGGCAGTGTGCAAACCGATGTGCTGCACAATGTCAGTTTCAGCGTGGGCGAAGGTGAAATGATGGCAATCGTCGGTAGCTCTGGTTCCGGTAAAAGCACCTTGCTGCACCTGTTAGGCGGGCTGGATACGCCAACCTCCGGCGATGTGATTTTTAACGGTCAGCCGATGAGCAAACTGTCTTCGGCGGCGAAAGCAGAACTGCGCAACCAGAAGCTGGGCTTTATTTATCAGTTTCACCACCTGCTGCCGGATTTTACTGCCCTGGAAAACGTGGCTATGCCGCTGCTGATTGGCAAGAAAAAGCCCGCTGAAATCAACAGTCGAGCGTTGGAAATGTTAAAAGCGGTGGGGCTGGAGCATCGTGCGAATCACCGCCCATCTGAACTTTCTGGCGGCGAACGCCAGCGTGTGGCGATTGCCCGTGCGCTGGTCAATAACCCGCGCCTGGTACTGGCGGATGAACCTACCGGTAACCTTGACGCGCGTAACGCAGACAGCATCTTCCAGTTGCTTGGGGAGTTGAATCGCTTGCAGGGCACCGCCTTCCTGGTGGTCACTCACGACCTGCAACTGGCGAAACGTATGAGCCGCCAACTGGAGATGCGTGATGGACGTCTGACGGCGGAACTGAGCCTGATGGGGGCGGAGTAATGGCGATGCCTTTATCGTTATTAATTGGCCTGCGTTTTAGTCGCGGACGGCGGCGTGGCGGCATGGTGTCGCTGATCTCCGTCATTTCTACCATTGGCATTGCCCTCGGCGTGGCGGTATTGATCGTCGGCTTAAGCTCGATGAACGGCTTTGAACGCGAACTGAACAACCGTATTCTGGCGGTGGTGCCGCATGGTGAAATCGAAGCGGTAAATCAGCCGTGGACTAACTGGCAGGAAGCACTGGATAAAGTGCAGAAAGTGCCGGGTATTGCCGCCGCTGCGCCGTATATCAATTTCACCGGGCTGGTGGAGAGCGGCGCGAATCTGCGCGCTCTGCAGGTTAAAGGCGTTGATCCGCAACAGGAACAGCGTCTGAGCGCGCTGCCATCATTTGTCCAGGGCGATGCCTGGAACAATTTCAAAGCGGGCGAACAGCAGATTATCATCGGCAAAGGGGTGGCGGATGCGCTGAAAGTGAAGCAGGGTGATTGGGTGTCGATCATGATCCCAAACTCGAATCCCGAGCATAAGCTGATGCAGCCGAAACGTGTGCGTTTGCACGTTGCGGGTATTTTGCAGTTGAGTGGCCAACTCGATCACAGTTTTGCCATGATCCCGCTGGCGGATGCCCAACAATATCTTGATATGGGTTCCAGTGTGTCAGGCATTGCCCTTAAAATGACGGATGTTTTTAACGCTAACAAACTGGTACGTGACGCAGGCGAAGTCACCAACAGCTACGTTTATATCAAGAGTTGGATCGGTACTTACGGCTATATGTATCGCGATATCCAGATGATCCGCGCCATTATGTATCTGGCGATGGTACTGGTGATTGGCGTGGCCTGTTTCAACATCGTCTCCACCTTAGTGATGGCGGTGAAAGACAAGAGTGGCGATATCGCAGTGTTAAGAACGCTGGGGGCGAAAGATGGTTTAATTCGCGCCATTTTTGTCTGGTATGGATTACTGGCAGGGCTGTTCGGCAGCCTGTGTGGTGTGATTATCGGCGTGGTGGTTTCACTGCAACTCACCCCGATTATCGAGTGGATTGAAGATCTGATCGGTCATCAGTTCCTCTCCAGCGACATTTATTTTATTGACTTCTTGCCATCGGAATTGCACTGGCTGGACGTCTTCTACGTACTGGTCACAGCATTGTTGCTGAGTCTTTTGGCAAGTTGGTATCCGGCGCGGCGCGCCAGTAATATTGACCCTGCGCGAGTCCTTAGCGGCCAGTAAAGGCAGTACATTAAAACAAGGAGCGGCAATGTATTACGGGTTTGATATTGGTGGAACGAAAATTGCGCTAGGCGTGTTTGATAGCGGTCGGCAGTTGCAGTGGGAAAAGCGGGTGCCGACACCGCGTGACAGCTATGACGCATTTTTAGATGCAGTGTGCGAGCTGGTGGCCGAAGCCGATCAACGTTTTGGCTGTAAAGGTTCTGTCGGCATCGGTATTCCGGGAATGCCGGAAACAGAAGATGGCACGCTGTATGCCGCCAATGTCCCCGCCGCCAGCGGTAAACCGCTGCGTACCGACCTGAGCGCACGTCTTGAGCGCGATGTGCGACTGAATAATGACGCTAACTGTTTTGCCCTTTCTGAAGCCTGGGATGATGAATTTACCCAATATCCGCTGGTGATGGGGTTAATTCTCGGTACTGGCGTTGGCGGTGGACTGGTATTCAACGGTAAACCGGTAACGGGTAAAAGCTATATTACTGGTGAATTTGGGCATATGCGCCTTCCCGTCGATGCATTAACCATGATGGGGCTGGATTTCCCGTTACGTCGCTGCGGCTGTGGTCAGCACGGTTGCATTGAAAATTATCTGTCTGGTCGCGGCTTTGCGTGGCTGTATCAACACTATTACCATCAACCGTTGCAGGCTCCCGAAATTATTGCGCTTTATGAGCAAGGTGATGAGCAGGCAAGGGCGCACGTTGAGCGTTATCTGGATTTATTAGCGGTTTGTCTGGGAAATATCCTGACCATTGTTGACCCTGATTTGCTGGTCATTGGCGGTGGCTTATCGAATTTCCCGGCAATCACAACGCAACTGGCGGACAGGCTGCCTCGTCATCTCTTACCTGTAGCTCGTGTTCCGCGCATTGAACGTGCGCGTCATGGGGATGCAGGAGGAATGCGTGGTGCGGCCTTCCTACATCTAACCGATTAATCAACAGAGGTTGCTATGTTGTCGCGTCGGGGTCATCGGTTAAGTCGTTTTCGTAAAAATAAACGCCGCCTGCACGAGCGTTTGCGTCAGCGTATTTTTTTCAGAGATAAAGTGGTGTCGGAAGCAATGGAAAAACCAAGAGTACTCGTACTGACAGGGGCTGGTATTTCTGCGGAATCAGGTATTCGTACCTTTCGCGCCGCAGATGGCCTGTGGGAAGAACATCGGGTTGAAGATGTGGCTACACCGGAAGGTTTTGATCGCGATCCTGAACTGGTGCAAGCGTTTTATAACGCCCGTCGCCGTCAACTACAGCAGCCAGAAATTCAGCCGAACGCTGCGCATCTTGCTCTGGCTAAACTGCAAGATGCCCTCGGCGATCGCTTTTTGCTGGTGACGCAGAATATCGATAATCTGCATGAACGCGCAGGTAATACCAATGTGATTCATATGCATGGGGAATTGCTGAAAGTACGTTGTTCGCAAAGTGGTCAGGTTCTCGACTGGACCGGAGACGTCACGCCAGAAGACAAATGTCATTGCTGCCAGTTCCCGGCTCCGCTGCGCCCACACGTAGTATGGTTTGGCGAAATGCCACTCGGCATGGATGAAATTTATATGGCGTTGTCGATGGCCGACATTTTCATTGCTATTGGCACATCCGGGCATGTTTATCCTGCGGCTGGGTTTGTTCACGAAGCGAAGCTGCATGGCGCGCATACGGTTGAACTCAATCTCGAACCGAGTCAGGTCGGTAATGAATTTGCCGAGAAATATTACGGCCCGGCAAGCCAGGTGGTACCAGAGTTTGTTGAGAAGTTGCTGAAGGGATTATAAAGCAGGAGTAATTGCCTGATGCGCTACGCTTATCAGGCCTACGAAATCCGCGCAATATTTTTACCCGTGCGATGAGAATGACTGGAGTGCCATACGGTATCAACAATGACGCCTTCGGTATGAATCGCGTCTTTGCTATAGGTGAACTGCTTATAAAATATAACGACAGAAATGAGGATCAGTACCAGACCGACACCGAGAAAAGAGCGAGATAAAAATTTACTATCCTGACTCATTAGCCACATCCTTGCTAAATAAAAAACGGGCGGTAATACCACCGCCCGCTTGCTGAATTAACGTCCTGCTTTCAGCTTCTGATAATACTCTTCATAAATGCTGCTGGCTGGGCCAACGTCACTCTGCCATTCGCCATTTTTAATGGTTTCAGCATCCGGGTAGAGCGTCTTGTCGTTCGCTATTTCCGGGCTTAACAGTTTGCGCGCGGCGAGGTTTGGTGTTGGATAACCGATAGTTTCGGCAACCTGTTTTGCCACATCCGGGCGCAGCAGGAAGTTGATCAGTTTCAGCGCGCCTTCTTTGTTTTTGGCATTTGCCGGAATCGCCAGACTGTCCATCCAGAAAATGCCGCCTTCTTTTGGCCATACCACGTCAATTGGCGTACCCGCCTGGCGAGCAACGAAAGCAGAACCGTTCCAGATCATGCCGAGGTTAACTTCGCCTTCCATGTACGGGTTTGCCGGGTTATCGGAGTTAAACGCCGCGACGTTTGGCATCAGTTTTTTCAGCTCGTTATATGCTGCTTCAATCTCTTTCGGATCGGTGGTGTTACCGGAGTAACCCAGCTTACGCAGCGCCATCTGGAACACTTCACGGGCATCGTCGGTCAGTAGCAGGCTGCCTTTGTACTCTGGCTTCCACAGATCGGCCCAGCTAGTGACAGATTTCGGATCCACCGCATCACCGTTAACGCCAATCGCCGTCGCACCCCAGATATACGGAATGGAGTAGTCGTTATTCGGATCAAACGGCTTGTTGAGCATTTCTGGATCGAGGTTGCCAAAGTTTGTTAACTTCGACTTGTCTATCTTCTGGATCATCCCTTCTTTACGCATTTTATCAACGTAATAGGTTGAAGGAACCACCAGGTCATAGGCACCGTCTTTGTACGTTTTCAGCTTGGCGTACATGGTTTCGTTCGACTCGTAAGTCGAATAGATAACCTTAATACCGGTTTCTTTGGTGAACTGTTCAAGCAGTCCAGGCGGCACGTACTCGGTCCAGTTGTAGAAATACAGTGTGTTGTTGTCATCAGCGTGAGCGGCGCTCATGCCCAGTGCCAGAGCACCCGCCGCGAGCAGGTGGCGTGACCATTTTTTCATTTAACGTCCCCTGTGTTACCTTTCGTTTTATCACGAGCAATAAGCTGGCTGGCAATAACCATCACCAGCGACAGCACCAGTAATATGGTTGCCAGCGCGTTAACTTCCGGCGATACGCCGACTTTGACCATCGAATAAATTTTTAACGGCAGAATTTCATAGCTTGGTCCGGTGACAAACGACGAAACTACCACATCGTCCATCGACAGGGTAAAGCTTAGCACCCAGCCCGCCGCCACCGCTGGCATTGCCAGTGGCAGAATGATTTTCCGTAGAATGGTAAATTCGCTGGCGCCGAGATCTTTCGCCGCTTCCAGCATTCGCACATCAAAACCTTTCAGGCGCGAATACACCGTTACCACCACAAACGGCAGGCAGAAGGTGATATGCGAGAACAATAGCGACCAGAAGCCAAGCTGAATACCCAGCAGCATAAACAGCACCAGCAGAGAAATCGCCATCACGATATCTGGCGACATCATCACCACAAACAGCATTCCGCTAACGAACGGCTTACCACGAAAGCGATAACGGTACAGCGCAACTGCCGTCAGAGAACCGATAAGCGTGGCAAACGTCGCCGAAAACACCGCCATCGTCAGTGAATGCTGCGCTGCCTGTAACAGACTGTCGTTGTTCATCAGCAGGCTATACCATTTGGTGGTAAAACCCTGCCAGTTGATGCCAAAGCGCGAGCTATTGAAGGAGTTCACAATCAAAATAATGATTGGGATATACAGGTACGCGTAGATAGCGGTCATAAAACCGCCGCGAAGCAGTCGACCGATCATTCGAGTTCCACCTTCTTATTCATAAGGCGGGACACTTTCAGGATTTTGAATTTATTCAATTTTTTCCTTTCTCCAAAATCTCTCCAAAACTTTTCCCCAAAACAGGACCACGCATTTTACAGCATTTTTATACATGGGTGAGCTTACCAGGACAGAAAAGTATTCCAGTTTGTTTACCCATATCGCTTTCCGAATGAGATTTTTGATGTGATTTCTTCGTGTTGAAAAACCACATAATGTGGTATTAGAATTAGCTAACAGGATTAACTTTGAATCCGTTTTGAATCTCATTGAACTCAGGAGTGACTATGAATCGTAAAAGGGTTGCTTTGCTGCAAGCCATTGGCTCGGTTATAGCCCTGAGCCCGGCGGTCGTTTCAGCAAGTGGCATGCCAGCAAATTCAGTTGCCGCTTTGCGTCAGGATGCGGCAGCTATCAGAGGTGATTTCCAAAGAGCAGCGGTATCCGTTAACTTCGAAAAACTGAACAATGCCAGACCAAAAAGAAAGTGAGAATGCTGAACTCACCAGTGAAGAACAAAAAGATAACGAACTGGTTTCTCGAGTAATCGAAAATCCAGAGGTTTTAAATCGGGTTTTGGATAGCCCGCAAGGGCGAGCTATCGTTTGCCAGCATTTTCAGGGACCGGTTCCTCCGCCATCAATGCTGAAAGAGTATGAGCAATTGATTCCCGGGCTTGCAAATCGACTCGTTGAATTGACGGAAAAAGAGCAAGCTCATCGCCATAAAACAGTCGCTGATAGTATAAAGATCACAAAAAATGGTCAGAAAATGGCTTTCTGTATCGCGCTGATTATCATACTGGCAGCCGTCTTTTTTGGCGCGAGGGGACAAACAGGTCTTGCTGTAACACTCGTTTCAGTAGATCTTTTGGCATTAGTTTCCGTATTTATTGCTGGTAAACATTACTCTAACCAGGCATCAGATCAAGATTAGTCTCCGAACCCCGGTTGATGCCGGGGTTTTTACACTAGCAAAGCAATATCAACATTTTTCAGCTGTATTTATTTCGTCAAACAACCAATTTAACCCATTCCTGACCACGAGTATCGTTATAGCGATCGGTGGTTGCTTGGACTTTATGTCCCAGTAATGTTTTTGTATCGATACCCTGTGCGCGGTACAGCCGTTCTGACAGGGAGCGTTGTTCATGAAATGTTGGCGGTGTTTTTCCTGCTGGTGGAATTATTCCAGCCAGCTCCCGCGCTTTGGCAAAGTAATCGCTCAGGTTGTCTTTACTCATTGGTTTTGGTTGTTTCTGGTGCCGACTATGAATCAGGTATGGACTCAATATTCTGTCCCTGCATCCATTAATCACTTCTTTTAGCGATATCCCAATGGCATCACAGCGTAGCGTAAGCGGTAACGCCAGACGCATTCCAGTTTTTCCCTGGGTAATATGCAGGTGATCGTTCCACACATCTGAAAAACGCATGTGGCATATGTCATCACGGCGCTGGCCAGTAACAATCGCAAGAAGCATTGCGTTACGGATAAAGTGTTTTTCAGGTGTTGCGTTGTAAATTTTTTGCCAGTCTTCCAGAGTGAGCCTGGCTCTGGTTACTTTAGGGATCGGTTTACGGGTAGCCTCCGGAGGATTCCATCCGGGAGGGACTTCCCCTGCATGCTGTGCTTCTTTATAAATATCAACCCATAATCCGCGATTTACTCTCGCTGTGCTCACCATGTCTTTATCCAGCCACTCGTCCAGTATCAATGCAAAGTCTCTTACTTCCAGTTCTTTCAATGGGTGGTTTCCCAGGCGGGAAACCAGGTATGCAGCCATTCGCGCTTTTTCTTTGTGGGTTGTAGCTGCAATATCCCCATTTTTCAGTCGTGTATCCTGTATTTTCAGATACCGATCAACCCATGCTTTTAATCTGATACCCCGACGTTTTGTTGCTGACGGACTTTCGTCAATTTTGCGCATGAAATATTCTGCTTCTGCTGCAGCTATTCGCTGATTGGCTGTGGAAGCGATTTTTTCCGCCTTGCCTTTGTCTGTTCCGAGCCCGTGAAATTTTCCAGTCACAGGGTTTTTATACTGGTAGTAAACCCTGCCAGTTCTGCGATCAAACTTTTCGTAAAGACCGGCAACGTCAGTGCTGTTTTTTCGTGGCCTCGGTGACATGAGTTAAAATCTCCTTCAGTGCATCATCATCGCCAGTATGAATTTCCGGCGCAATTCCCGTTTCACCAGGTCCAACAAATACTGCCCGGCGATCTATCAGCCAACGTCCACGAATTTTTTGTGGTCTTGGTACGATGTATCCAAGTTTTCCGTATTTCACCAGGGTAGTGTTTGTTATTGGGAGGCTGAACCGTTTAGGTTTCCACTCGTCGAGCGTTATCAGGTACTGTTCGCTCATGGCTATCACTCCGGAACGCGCCAGTTGCAGAATACCAACTACAACTGGCGACGGTTGAACATTAAAAATCAGCCTGATTAGGGATCAGTTTTTGCCAGATTGCTGAAACTTGTTTTGCTTGGTGACGTGCATCATCAAGTGCATTGTGGGGTACTCCTTCGAACGGAATAGCCGTTCTGACATCGAAGTCCATGGCTTTTCCCAGCTCAACGATTGTGCGTACATCGCGATCGTTGTAGTAACGCCACGGACAGGGGATACCCTGTCGTTCGTATGAACGGCGTAAAATCACGTTGTCGAAGTTGGCTCCATTTCCCCAGACCTGAACAAAAAATTCACCGGAGTTTTCATCTATAAATTCCCGCAATTGCAACAGTGCATCATCTAACGGGATTTCATCGGTCATAATGGCAGACTGCGCTTCGCGTGATTGCTTCAGCCACCATTTAATGGTGCCCAGATCAATGACTCCGCCAGCAGTATCCAGATCGATGGTCTTGCTAAATTCCGGTCCCATATCTCCGGTTTGCGGATCGAAAAATATTGCACCTATTGAGATAATCGGGGCATCGGGATTTGTGCCCATTGTTTCAAGGTCGATCATCAGGTGGTGGCACCCTCCGCTGGTGGATGTGGTTTTATGATGACCGTTAACCTTAACTAAGGGATCTGTCGCCTCGCCAGTTTCATTATCGCTGACGTGGTCCTGATCGCCGCCAGTGTTCTCCTTGTGCGGATGTTCAGTGCCTTCCATTTCCTCCGGATCGTCTTCCTGAACTTCAACCTGATTCTCGTCATCGAATGTTTCCTGGTATGTTGCGTCGCCCATCACCGCGCCACAATCAGGGCAGTTGCCGCCGCCGGTCTGACCGCAGGCGGTGCAGGCTTTTTCCGGCTCCTGTTGCGCTACTGGTTCAGGTTGTTTCGTTTCTGGCTCGTTTTGTAACGCATTTGGGCTGTTTTGTTCCGCTTTCTGGTCGTTCTGTTCCGATTCTTGCTGGTTCTGGTTCACAGAATCGCGGGTTTCAATCCCCTTCACCCATTTCGGATCATTCGGGTCGCTAATCCCTGCAACAAATTCACCACGTGATACTGCAAGCAGTTCATCGGCGTCAGGCTGGCTGATATTGGCTGCCTGCATAATTTTGTTTACTTCGTCAGCGGTAACTTTTACCAGTTCCGGTTGTGCGGTCGTGTCAGATGCATCAGTATTTTGTTGTGAACCTGAGTATGTGCCGTTTTTGCGGGCAAAATATTCTTCTTTCGTGATTTCAGTAGCCCCGGCAGCCAGCGCCTTATTCAGACCAGAAAGTTTGTTTGCACGACCATATTTTTCGCCATCCTTATCGGTGAAGAGGAAGTAGAACGGCCCCTCACGCTCTACAGATGGTTCAGTTTCCAGCGCGCTTTCATTTTTTTTGGTATCAGATACTTCAGTTTCCACTGCATCAGTTTGTGCTGCTGACGGCTGGAGAATATCAGCAGTGTTCTGGTCTGTTTCTTCATCCTCAAACACGCCCTTTGTCGCCAGGTATTCAGTGATGTATTTGTTCAGTGCCACGGGATCCTTGTGAATGTCGATCGGACGCTCACGGACAAGGCCAAAAATAGTCTGACGGTCATAGTGAATGGCATCAGGCTGTTTGCGCATTGATGCGGAAATACGCTTCCAGTCTTCGCGATCGTTCTCGATAACTTCATTTTTTGCCCAGCGATGGATGCTGCCGTCAATGTTTCCGGCATCAATGTCACCAGGCCACAGAGCGTAGGCCAGTTCATCATCCAGTGTTTTCCATGTCTGCTTGTATTCGCGACGAATGACAGCAGTGACTGGGGGGATTTTTTCTGCTGAGTTTTCAGTGTGCTGTCGGTTGACTCTGGCGCGGGCGAGATCAACAACAGAAGTATATTTCCCGGTTTCTTTTCGTTCGGCTTCGCGACGTTTTTTCCAGGCGCGTAATTCAGTCTGGATCTCAGGCCATTTTGCCCCCGGCTTACATTTATGTTTAACCCACCCGATGGCGAACAACTTAATCTCCGGATACATGATGTTAACTTCAGGCATTTTCATTAATGCTTCAACGATATGCCCGTCGAATGTTGCCATGTCTTCCTGCAGTAACTCCTGTGCGCTAATCACCATATCAACGGTGATGTTTTCACATGTACCGAACTTAACCAGGACCGCGTTCTGCACTTCAAGGGACAGCTTGTCAAAAGTGATGTTCATAGGATCGGATTCAGGTTCGACCGGGACAAAAGAGGCTGACTCTTCATCCCAGCGGTTTTCCTGCATATATTCGGTATCCCAGGAATCAATGGCAGGGCGGGGCATGCCGGGTTTATCCTCGCAGACAAGAAATTTATAAGCGCAGTCCTGAGCAGCCGGATATTGCTCCAGGAATTGCCATGCAAATTTAGCACGGGCGCGGCGTTCGTCGCCGGCTTCAATGGCAGTGGCTACAGCAACTGCACCGTCTTCCTTTATTGCCTGTTCGTCCGGAATGGCGGCGCAAATAAAGACTTTACTCATTTTGTTTTAACCTCATTACAGATTTAAGGGTGAACAAATCCCTGCCATTGCTGGCATATAAAAATGGAACCGGATATTTACTGCAGGTCTGTTTTAAAGCCCTGCCGGGATTTCGCTATTATCTGTGTGAATAACTTTATCGACCGGATAACAGTTACCGGGAATTTTTTGTTCGTCTGCAGCGGTCGTGCATTCTTTCATTGAGCCGTATACGCCTGTAACTAGGTCAACAGGCTCTCCGGTATTAAGGAAAACTGTCAGAACAAGTGCAAATGCAGTATTCATTGCAAGCATCCTTTTTTCATCAGGTTTAAGCGAGCCATCTTTGAAGCAATGCATACTTTATTTAATAAATCCGGCATGCGCTTTATCTGATTAATGGCATCCTCAATAAAAGTTTTATCACCAGTTATAACGCCAATTTCAAAACGGGTTTCAGGCGTAGTGGAATTGATTAATAACGTTTCCATTATCGCGTCCTCAACAATGAATTTTGTGATGCGGTGCCTGGTGCCTCCAGGTGACGTTAACCAGTTAACAATTAACGCCGGATACAGAGAATCCACCCATAACACTGTTTTTGGTTTTAACTGTTCCACGTGCGCTTAGCCGCATTCACCGCATCACAAAATTCACTTTAAAAAGGGCGGGTATCACAAGGGAAAACAAAAAACGGATACCCGCCAAAAGGTAATTAACATGGGTTGTTGCAGCGGGGTTGTCACTCAGGCGTATGGTCAACCTGACAACCCGGTGTCATCAACGGGGAAGGAATAACCCCGCCATACTTACCGCCGCGCCATTTCGCGGATTGCCACAACCGGAAGCGCACGGACGAAGATGCCGGCGGCACGCAACAGAGGGAGAAGTGACTTCGCCGTGCGCTTTCGTGTTGTGCCCTGACTTTTCAGGGATATATCCTTTCAGTAAACTGTCAGTGCCGGATTCTTATCCGTGTCCGGCGCACGACTACACGTGGCAGCGTGTTGGTCTCCATTTTTAACCCAGAACCTCAATGGAGGATAAAATGCCAAACAGACCAATACATCCGCTTATTGAAAAACAGATTGAATGTCTGGTTAATCAACTCAGGCAATCAGGGTTATTAAAAACTCATTCAGAGCTAGGGCTCACAGAATCGGCATTCGACGATAAATTAAACAATGCACTTTATAATGGCATCATTGATTACAATCGTGGTGCTGGTCGCCGTGGCCCTGCTGGCACCGCTTTGTAATTACCAGTTAATCCATAGCGGGTAGTGTTCAGCATAAATATAGCTATACACATCCAGGTTGTATTTGCGGTCTGTCCTTAGCAGGTCGCAAATACAGGCCGCAGCTTCCAGGGCAGCAGCTTTGTTGCTGAATAACCATGTAGCAACATTCCAGCGATTATCTGTATCCCACTCTTTTGCGAGAGTTGACACCACGAAGGAGCCGTTGGTGTTGCCATCAAATACTTCCGTTTCCAGATTTTTAAGTAATGCCTGGTGAATTTTTGCCAGGTATTCAGTCGGAATTTCGCCACGAATTCTGATAAGGTTGTCATAAACAAACATGTTCCCCGCATATGGCGATTTTTCTTTCCTGCATTTTAAGCCAGCATCACGGGTAAATTGGTCAATATCTTCTTCGGTTTGTTTCGTATTGATGTTTTGCGTTATCGTTTCTGCAATGGGCTTTGCTTTATTTTCTACACAATGATTGTTTGTGAACGAATCTGAATACAGTTCGGTAAAAGAATTGCGGACATGATTTGACAAATTTCTGATGAACACTTTATCTACTAATATCATTGGGTTCCGCGCCAGTTGCGAGCGAATCACATCAGCGGCCATTTCCTGTATTGATATTGGTAAATCTTTAAATTCCATCGTCAACCTCATCAGTCAGTGTTTCTGGCTAACCAGCGACGCGCGCCAGTTTCGGTTTTAAACGTTTTGCTTTTGGTATACGTCATCGCGGTGAACGTACCGTCTTGGTTGGGGAATACGCCGCATACCAGAGATTCACTGTTGCCAAGATCGATAGTATCCATGTTGACCTCATTTCCCCTTAACGCCAGGGTAGCGGAACTGTTTGCTGAGAACACCGTGCGGTGTCTTGATGCAAACAAGATTAGCTATGGCTAACAGTTAGGTCAAGTGTTTTTGTTTGTCATGACTAACATTTATGGCAACAAAAAAGATAACACATTGATTGTGTTATCTTTTGTTTGTTCGTTGACGGGCTTTTAATAATTCTTCAAAGAGTTTGTTGAAATTTTTTACTCGGGCGCGCAGCTCGGTGAGCTGAGCATCCTGTTCTGATTCAGGCAATGCATTAAAAAGCTCAAGGAGCTCGTGTTCTTTGGGGGATAAAGCAACTGGCTCCTCAATAGGTGGTGATGGCTGCTTGTCTTCATCGCCAAATAGAATCCATGTTGGCGAGCACTGCAGTACATTGCTGAGGGCAAAAAGATTCTTCCCTGTAGGTTCGCTGTCATCCCGTTCCCATTGTGAAACCGATACATGAGAAATTTTCAGGGCTTTAGCAAGAGACCTTTGGGTGTATTTGAGGTTTTTTCGGCGATACCTAATGCGTTCGCCAATGGTTAAATTTTTTGTATCCATAGTTAGCTAATGCTAAATCTTATTGACTATGTTTTTATTAACATCTATTTTGTTAGCCATGGCTAACATGTGGGTGCTTTAAATGCTTAAAACTGACGCACTTTTGTATTTCGGTTCAAAAACAAAACTTGCACAAGCTGCTGGTATTCGTTTGGCTTCGCTTTATAGCTGGAAAGGGGAGCTAGTACCTGAAGGTCGCGCGATGCGCCTGCAAGAGGCATCTGGCGGGGAACTTCAGTACAACCCCAAGGTTTATGACGAATATCGTAAGGCAAAGCGGGCGGAGCGGTTGAACAATGAAAATCACCCCTGAACAGGTTTGTGAAGCCCTGGATGCCTGGGTATGCCGACCAGGAATGACACAGGAGCAGGCGACGATACTAATCACAGAAGCCTTCTGGGCTCTGAAAGAACGCCCGAGCATCGATGTTCAACGTGTCACGTTTGATGATGGCGCGGTTGATCAACGGGCGCTAGGCGTTAACCGGGTGAAGATATTCGAACGCTGGAAAGCTATCGATACCAGGGATAAGCGTGAAAAATTCACGGCGCTGATTCCGGCAATTATGGAGGCTATCCGGATAAGTGATTTCAGGTTGTATCGTGAAATTACTGACGGAAAAAGCATTACGTACATGATCGCCGGGTTAAACAAAGAATATGGCGATGTGGTGGAGTCAGGGCTGCTTTTTGCCGATCCAGCCGTTGTGGAACGTGAGACTGACGAGCTTATAGAAAAAGCCATTGCTTTCAAGCTTGCGTATCGACAGCAATATCAACAAAAAGCCGGATGGAATTATGAGCCTTCTTTTTGCTGAACGCCCACTGGTTATAAACACGCAGCTGGCGATGAAAATTGGCCTAAACGAAGCCATTGTATTGCAGCAGCTACATTACTGGTTGAGAGATACCAATTCTGGCATGGAATGTGATGGTGTTCGCTGGATTTATAACACAACGGAACAATGGCTGGAACAGTTCCCGTTTTGGTCAGAGTCAACGTTAAAGCGCGCGTTTGCAAGTCTGAAAACGCTGGGGCTTTTGCGTTGTGAAAAGCTCAATAAATCAAAGCGCGACATGACAAATTTCTACACGATCAACTACGGGAGCGAGCTTTTAGATGGTGGCAAATTGAGCGAATCCATCAGTTCAAAATGCGCCGCTCCATCAGGTCAAAATGACATGATGGAAGAGGTCAAAATGAAACGCTCCATTGGTTCAAAACGACCCAATGTCATCAGGTCAAAATGGCCCGATGATCCTACAGAGAATACAACAGAGATTACTACAGAGAATAAAAACACTTTTCGTCCGGAAGCTTCGCAACCGGACCTGCAGGCGGCTGAACAGGATTTTTTAACACGACACCCTGACGCGGTTGTGTTCAGTGCGAAAAAACGCCAGTGGGGTAGCCAGGAGGATCTGGCGTGTGCGCAGTGGATCTGGGGGCGGATTGTGGGTCTCTACGAACAGGCAGCTAGTGATGATGGCGAGATCATGCGGCCAAAAGAGCCTAACTGGACTGCCTGGGCCAATGACGTGCGCACAATGCGGATGCTGGATGGCAGAAGCCACAGACAAATTTGCGAAATGTTTGGTCTGGTTCAGCGAGATTCATTCTGGGTAAAAAACATCATGAGCCCGTCAAAGCTCCGCGAAAAATGGGACGAACTGGTCATCCGCCTGGGGCGTTCACCTGTACAGCGTTGTGTGAATCACATTTCTGAACCGGACACCGAAATTCCGCCGGGGTTCAGGGGGTGAGTGTTGAGTTCAGGTTATGAGGTAATTTTCAGGAGGGTTTGTGGCAAAAGTATTTACACAAGAAGAGCGGGAAAAAATTAAGGGGCAGGTTGTTGAACTCGTGCGCCAGAGTGGGCGCGAGACGCTACGACAACTGGAAGCTAAGACGGGTGCAACAAGATATTTAATGAGCGTTCTTGCCAGAGAGCTGGTTGCCAGTGGTGATGTATACAATTCTGGCTACGGGTTATTTCCCTCTGAACAGGCTCGCAAGGACTGGCAAAACGCCCGCAAAAAACTCTCGAGGGCCAAGGCGAAGAAACCAGCTGTGGTTGATCCGGGTCTTATCCGGTCGTTACAAGATGGTGAAATACGCCGCTACGACAGGCGTTTGAACATAATCTGTCGCGAGTGCCGGAAAAGCGAAGCTATGCAGCGTGTGCTGGCGTTTTATCAGGGGAAATTTCAGGAGGTGGTGCGGTGAGTGAATCAAAATGCAGGGTTAATGGCAATCAGATAGAACCGTGTGCGGCATTGGCAAAAGCACTCGAATATGGAAATCCAACATTTAAGAGCAAAGGTATATTTATCCCGGGGCGTGTGAACATAAACACTGGCGAGCCAGGCTTAGACATTGCTCAAATTCACTCTGGTCAATATGTCGGTCGTGGCGTTGCAATGTGTTTTTGCCCGTTCTGTGGTGAAAGCTTGAAAACGTGGGAAGCGGAGGTAACCAGTGAGTGACCAATGGCGACCAGATATTTGCCCAATAACCGGACGTGCATTTTTCATGTGGATTGAGCACCCGAAGTTGGGAAATGTGCCGACGTATGGTGGCCCATTAGACAGTTACACCATTCCAACAAAGGACAGCGACGGTGAGTTTTCATGTGAGCGTTACGATCATGATTTCGGTGGCTGGGTAGATAGCGAATGCCCTGGGTTATATCTGATTGATCATAGAGAACAATACAGAATTTACCAACTCGAGGAACGCGTTAAAGAGCTGGAAGCGCGGGAAGTTCATTTGCCGACTCGCTATGGCCTTCGATATGGACACCCGATAAATGATGATGAGCGCCACGTCATGATACCTAAAGAAAATGGCTGCTGGCTTTATCTGGCTGACTTAGAACATGCACTACGTGTTGCTGGCATTCATATCAAAGGAGAGGAGTATGGAAATAAAACCAGAAGATGAGTTAAGTAATATTGTTTTATTTCCGGTAAAAGAGGATGACCCGCGTAATCAGGTTAATTTTCTTTATGAGCCATCGCGAAGACCATATTGTCATCACGCTTCTGTCCAGGTTGACGAAAAAGAGCGTCAGGTCCGCTGTAAAATCTGCGGTGCAGTTGTGGAGCCGTTTGACTGGATGCTCTCTGTGGCGAAAAGAGAAACCAGACTGGCAGATGATGTAAAACTATTGCGCCAGGAGGAACAGGAAAGGCGAAAAAATATAGAAAAGCTAATTCAGATTGAGCGTAACGCGAAAGCGCGGATACGCAGGGCGACAAAATCCAGAACTGAATAATTAAATTTAGCACTGTAAATAAAATCAAATCCTTAACTGGAGGTATATCTATGTTAAATACACAGAAAACCATTAATGCGGAAAAATATAACGAGTGGGTGAAAAAATTCTCTGAACAGATTTTTAAAATTACTGGCGACGAGAATGTGGCAAAAAATGAATTAGAGCCGTGGACGCCTGAAGGAATCGACCAAAATTATTGCTGGTGGGAGGTTGATCCGGTTGATGCTGCAAATGAAGCCATGAGTTACCACAACGCTTAATGTCGGGAGGCCGCCCGAAAGGGCGGTAATAAAAATGGCTGAATTAACTAAATTAACTAAAGAATGGTCGCAACAAACAATTACTGATATTCAGGTTAATTGAGGTGAGAAATGCGGATGGAAAATTGTTTAGTGCCGTATCTGGTGCGGTTCGGGGCGTCGTCGTTAACAGTTATTCCACATGTCATGATGGCTGACAATATTATCCCGGCACCGAAACGTCGTACCGGTATTGCAGCGGCACGCCGTGCAGCAAAGAAACGCAGGAGAGCAAAACGATGAAAAACCGTAAAGCAAAAATTCTGTTAGCTCGCAGAAACGGTGTTGGGGGCTGGCGATGGTTGAGGATTAGTAACAGACGAGTGAGATTGACGGGGTGTTGCGGGGTGATGGGTCACAGCTGTTGCAAAAAGCCCAGCGCAGAGCAAAACCGCCGGAAAAATCACTTCCGCACTAAAGGAGCGTGATATGCCTACACTATTCAGGAAAAATTATCCGCGAAGAAGTCGAACAACAGAATTCCTGTTTCTCATTCTGTTTATCGTGTTGATGATACCGATATCCCCGTTAATTCTGGTATGGGGAATCGGGAAAATAATTGAGCCAGTTATTGAATTGTATAACGACGTGGTATGGGCCTCGTTCAACACACTGCACAATAAAATTAATCCGTATAAGGAAAACTGATATGGCAACTATTACCAGAGAAAGCGCAGAGATTAAATCATTCATCACCGGCTTTCTGAGCGATGCGGCGCACGATAACCAATCTTCAAACAGCCTGCTTGCCAATGTGTTTCGTATTGCGCTGGCATCGTTGGAAGCAGAGCCAGTGGCATATCAGTATCGCCAGTGGGATGCAGAATATGATGAATGGGGAGAATGGGAAGATTGCGGAGAATGCGTTTACGAAGGATTTGTTGAGGAAGAGAAATGTCAGGGGGCAGGTGTTCAGACCCGTAAGCTATATGCCGCGCCGCCAATTTCGGTAACTACGGATGGTTGGATAAGCTGTAGTGAGCGAACATCTGGCAAACAGGTTATCGAATTGACAATGCTGGTGAAGCAATTAGTCAGCCAACTGAAGAAATCGAAACCGGACTGCAAATTGCCAGATAAGGCGATGGGCTATCTGGAGCGGAACGGGTTGAAAGGCGTGGAGGATGTTTTGCGATGACCTGGCCTGAGGCATTCACAACAGTAGGAATTGCACTGGCGGTGGCGCTGGTGGTGTATTCGATTTGCCGCTGGGGATAAAAACGATTTGCGGGAGAAAGATAGTTAAGTAGAATTGCTGCGGGTGCTTGAGGCTGTCTGCCTCGGGCATGCCACTGTAAGGCAGACAGAGAAAAGCCCCAGTTAACATTACGCGTCCTGCAAGACGCTTAACATTAATCTGAGGCCAATTTCATGCTAGACACATGTAGGTTAGCCTCTTACGGACCGAAAGGTCAAGGAGAAGCAGGCTATGAAGCAGCAAAAGGCGATGTTAATCGCCCTGATCGTCATCTGTTTAACCGTCATAGTGACGGCACTGGTAACGAGGAAAGACCTTTGCGAGGTACGAATCCGAACCGGCCAGACGGAGGTCGCTGTCTTCACAGCTTACGAATCTGAGGAGTAAGAGACTCGGCGGGGAGAAATCCCCCGCCATCTCTGATGTGTCAGGCATCCTCAACGCACCCGCACTTAACCCGCTTCGGCGGGTTTTGTTTTTCATGAATAAGGGAGATTAATGATTTTAACTGAAGTTATATTGCTCTGCTGTCCGAATAGTTAATTAATTTTCGATATGGTTGTATTTGTTGTTTTTGGTGTGTTTGTTTTTATTTTCTATTTTGTTTTTTGCGATTGCTTCGAAATAAAGATTAATTAGAATTCACCCGTTTTGAGTAGCGCGCAGGGAGAAGATGGATGGACCCCGAACAGGGGAGTGCTATTTATCTGGAAGGATTCTGAAGATGAAAATCGAAGAATTACGTGAATTTTTTAGTGAAAATGGCCTCTATGCTGTGCGCGTTGAGAATAGAACTATTGTCAGTCACTGCCGTATTAAATGTTTACAATCCCAACCAAGGAAGAGTGGGGCTGCGTTAATTTATTTTGTGGATGAGCTTCTGACGGACGGTTTTATTTTGCGCGAAAATGAATTTGTCACATCATTGCAGTCTCTGAAAGAAACCGTGCTTAAGGCTGGTTTTTCTACTTTTGAAGATGAGTGAATTCAACTACAATTCAGCGCAGGGCTGAACCCCTGTTGAGTAACACTGTGCCACCGGAGAAAGCCGATGGCGCAAAATTCCAGACCACACAATTCTGATAATCTCGCCGTCTTTGCCAGCAGGCACGGGCGGCGTTCTCACGCATTCAAATCTGACTGGTTCCAGCATGACCCCTGCACTGAAGAACAGGCCGAATGGCTGATTCAGAACTACCGCAGACGTGGGTACGAGGTTCAGAAAGATCTCAGCCTCGATTATCGTCACTGGATAATCTCAGTCAGACTGCCTTACTCTGAACGCCCACCGCGTCCGTCCCGCACATTCCAGCAACGGATCTGGAGGTAACGTGAGGGCATTACATCGACCTGTTCTGGTGCCGGAACTCGGGCTGGCTGTTATTAAGCTGGACCATGAAACCATGCCGATATTCCGTCATGCCCGCGTACTGGTGGAGCCTGAACCGAAAAGCATGCGCAGTCTGCCGTCCGGAGTCGTTCCTGCCGTTCGCCAGCCGCTGGCAGAAGATAAATCATTACTGCCATTTTTCAGCGATGAGCGGGTGATTCGTGCTGCCGGCGGTGCTGGTGCACTGTCTGACTGGTTACTGCGCCATGTTAAATCCTGCCAGTGGCCACACGGCGATTATCATCACAGTGAAACCGTCATTCACCGTTACGGTGCCGGCGCGATGGTGTTGTGCTGGCACTGCGACAACCAGTTGCGCGACCAGACCTCCGAATCACTCGGGCAACTTGCTCAACAAAACCTGGCAGCATGGATGATCGACGCCATACGTCACGCAATGAACGGCCCGCGGGCGCGGGAATTATCGCTGGCTGAATTATCCTGGTGGGCGGTCTGCAATCAGGTAGCGGACGCATTACCGGAGGCAGTATTACGTCGTTCGCTGGGATTGCGTGCGGATAAAATCCTCTCAGTGTACCGCGACAGCGACATCGTACCTGGAGAGCAGACAGCCACCAGCATACTGAAGCAGCGCACAAAAAATATTGCGTTACCGCCTCACGTCCACCAGCAACAGAGCCTGCCACAGGAAAAGACGGTGGTAAGCATCGCTGTTGATCCGGAGTCTCCGGAATCTTTCATGAAGCGACCAAAACGTCGCCGCTGGGTTAATGAAAAGTACACGCGCTGGGTTAAGGCGCAGCCGTGTGCGTGCTGTGGTAAGCCAGCCGACGATCCCCACCACCTGATAGGCCACGGTCAGGGCGGAATAGGGACAAAAGCCCACGATATTTTCACGCTACCGCTGTGCCGGGAGCATCACAACGAACTTCATGCTGATCCGCTGGCATTTGAAGAAAAGCATGGTTCCCAGATTGATTTAATTTTTCGTTTTCTTGATCGCGCCTTTGCAACCGGCGTGCTCGGGTAAAAGAGGTTACTGATGCGTATAGAGTTTGTTTTGCCTTACCCGCCGACGGTGAACACCTACTGGCGACGTCGTGGCAGCATATATTTTGTATCAAAAGCCGGTGAGCGTTATCGCCGTGATGTGGCGCTTATTGTTCGTCAGCAGCGGCTGAAGTTAAACCTGTCCGGAAGGCTGGCAATAAAGATTGTTGCAGAGCCACCGGATAAGCGCCGCCGCGACCTGGACAATATCCTGAAAGCACCACTGGATGCACTGATGCATGCGGGACTGCTTATCGATGACGAGCAGTTTGATGAAATCAATATTGTGCGCGGTCAGCCCATTCCTGGTGGGCGGCTGGGTGTGAAGATTTGCAAAATAATGCATGACGGGCAGGTCAAAAAATGAAACTGGAAGATTTACCGAAATACTATTCCCCAAAATCGCCAGGCCTGACTGATGCGTCTGCCTCGACGTCAAAAGATGCGCTGAGTATCACTGATGTGATGGCTGCGCAGGGTATGACACAGAACCGGGCTGAGATGGGATTTTCTGCGTTCCTGGGGAAAATGGGTATTAGTATGAATGACAGGATGCGGGCAACAGAATTACTGGCAGATTATGCATTAAGTCGGTGCGATCGCGTCGCGGCGTTAAGGAAACTCCCGGCAGAAATAAAACCGGCAGTGATGCACATTATGGCTTCGTATGCTTTTGAGGATTATGCCCGCAGTGCAGCGAGTAAAAAGCAATGCCCTTGTTGCCGAGGGGAAAAATTTATTGAAAGCGAAGTCTTTACAAACAAGGTTCAGTATCCGGATGGCAAGCCGCCAGTATGGGCAAAGTGTACTAAAGGTGTGTATCCGTCTTACTGGGAAGAATGGAAAAAAATCCGGGAGGTGGTGAAAGTCTCCTGTCCTGAATGTAAAGGGAAGGGGGAGATTTCCACTGCCTGTAAAGATTGCCGTGGACGCGGTGTTGCCATTCATCGTGAAGAGTCGGAAAAGCAGGGCGTACCAGTTTTCAGAAACTGTCAGCGTTGTGGTGGTCGTGGCTATGAAAGGCTGCCATCAACGGAGGCATTTAATGCCATATGCAAAGTGACGAGTGCTATCACGCTTGATACGTGGAAAAAATCAGTGAAACGCTTTTACGATACATTGGTGGTTCTGTTTGACATTGAAGAGGCATGGGCAGAGCAGCAGTTAAAGAGGGTAACGCGATAGTGTTGTTGATTTTTCCCGAATCTGTGGTAAATTTGCCCTAACGATGGGCGTTTTATGCCTGACGTTAGAAGGATTTCTACAACCCGCCGCCGAGCGGGTTTTTTTGTTGTGATAGATTTCAGGTGGCATTCATCAGTGAATCTTGGTTAATGTGTGCTGCTATGCGTTAAAAGATGTCAATTCGTTATTGACTGATATCAAATTATGGAATGATGAATATCATTACTATTGAAAATCCGTTGTTTCAATAGGTGATATTTATGCATAAACTAATTAAGCTGTTTTCATTTTTTATTGCACTATCGATATCTCAGTGTTATGCCACTAGTAATGAATACATAAGCGCCAGTAACAGTAGGGCATTTTCATTTTTTTTGCCTACAGGGCAAGCAATGGCTATCCAGTATCTTGATGGACTTAAAAGATATTCAGCGAGTGAGATTATAGACGACTTCAATAATAATGAATTGAGAGCGAAGAAAAAGTATAAAGATATATTCATCATAAACTCAACAGCCCGGGCAATTAAGCAAAGTCTTGGTGATAGATTTTTTGTTCTGCTAAGGGATAGTGATAGGGGATTTGAATCGTTTTATGCTTACTATGATAAGAAATCAGAAGGTGAGCTAGAGTTCCTTAACGAAGGCGATAATGTGGAGTTTATTTGCTCCAATATTGAAAATATTATTATGCCAAGAGCAGAGTGTTTTTCTATCGCTTTAAACCTTGAGTCTCAAAATATTCATGGAAACCATATAAAATTTTTTGATAATGCTTATAAGTCGCAAAACGCCTATAAGACTACAAAAATAACATTTATACTTTATTCTCTTCTGAAGGATAAAATTGAAAAGGACTGCGAAGAATCTATTGAAGCATGCAACCTGGCCGCCAGGAGGTTTACGGATAATGGCGCATTACTTGACTCCATGCTTGAACCTTATGCGGATATGTTAAGTAAAATCGGTAACAATTAACAAGGTTACATTCCAGCCATCCTGCCAGGGCTGATTTTTTACCTCATTTACATCTATTGCTTGCTGGCTTTTTAGACAAGAGTTATTGGTATGTCACGTTAACCAGAAAAGGGAAAAAGACATGCTAAAACAGCAGGATATGACCGAAACCGCCAGAGTGGTGTTTAATGAATTAAGCGTCACCGAACCGGCGACCGTCGGGGAAATTTCGCAGAATACTTACCTTTCACGCGAACGCTGCCAGTTAATACTGACCCAGCTTGTTATGGCGGGTCTGGCAGATTATCAGTTCGGTTGTTACAGACGCCTTCCGCAGTGAAGGTTTTTTAATTTGTGGTAATGGGCGGCTGGTGGGTGTTAGCGGCACCTGCCAGCCATCTGCTCATGCGTTGGGGTCACAAGCAAACCTCAGGCCCATCTGCTTTGCGCAAAAGCGGTATGAGCCTATCAGAGAAGTGCTTATTGATCTATGGTTGATACTGTAAAAATATCCAGTTGTGAATTAATCAACGCTGATTGCCTGGAATTTATCCAGACTTTACCGGAAAACTCTGTCGATCTGATAGTCACAGACCCGCCATACTTTAAAGTGAAGCCCGAAGGCTGGGATAACCAGTGGAAGGGCGACGATGATTACCTGAAATGGCTGGACCAGTGTCTGGCGCAGTTCTGGCGGGTACTGAAACCTGCCGGAAGTCTTTACCTGTTCTGTGGGCATCGCCTGGCATCTGATATCGAAATCATGATGCGTGAACGTTTTAATGTGTTGAACCACATTATCTGGGCGAAACCGTCCGGACGCTGGAACGGGTGCAATAAGGAAAGCCTGCGGGCGTATTTCCCGGCAACAGAGCGCATTCTGTTTGCTGAACATTATCAGGGACCATATCAACCCAAAAATGACGGCTACGCGACAAAGGGTCGCGAGCTTAAACAGCACGTCATGGCCCCGCTGATTTCTTACTTTCGTGATGCACGTGATTCACTGGGGATAACGTCGAAACAGATAGCGGAAGTTACCGGAAAGAAAAATATGGCTTCGCACTGGTTTGGTGCCAGTCAGTGGCAGTTACCGAACGAGGATGATTACAGAAAACTGCAGGCGTTGTTTGCGCGTGTTGCAGCAGAAAAACATCAACGCGGTGAACTGGAAAAGCCACACCACCAGCTGGTCAGCACATACAGTGAACTGAACCGGCAATATGTCAGTCTGCTGGAGGAGTACAAATCCCTGAGGCGTTATTTTTCCGTATCGGCTGCCGTTCCTTATACGGATGTCTGGACGCACAAGCCAGTGCAGTATTACTCCGGCAAACATCCCTGTGAAAAACCGGCGGATATGTTGCGTCAGATAATTACTGCCAGCAGTCGCCCCGGTGATTTGGTTGCGGATTTTTTCATGGGTTCAGGCTCAACAATAAAAGCGGCATTGTCGTTGGGGAGGAAAGCGGTTGGGGTGGAGCTTGAGGAAAACAGATTTAAACAGACTGTTAATGAAATTGATTTGAGTGTTTAATTTTTTATTTCTGAAATTTAAACAGAGCAAAAATAAAAGATATAATTACTAATCCTGAGAATATTTTCGGATTATTTCAGTTGAGGTGTTTTTTTTATTCGTTATTATACGCTGCGGTTCTGAGGGGAACTCCTCTTCAAGGTGGTATCGCTCCCCCGAGGAACCAATGCCGGCTTAGCTCAGCAGGCAGAGCAACTGACTTGTAATCAGTAGGTCACCAGTTCGATTCCGGTAGCCGGCACCATATGCGGGTATCGTATAATGGCTATTACCTCAGCTCAACCTTCTAGGCTGATGATGCGGGTTCGATTCCCGCGACCCGCTCCAGAGAAACAAGCCTTATTGTATCGTGGCACTGGCGTATTTTTTGTTACGTGGGGGCAGGTTGTTTTTAAAAGACATTCTGTTCTCTGGCTATGATTTGAGTTCGGTTGTAGTCACAGTGCTGTTTTTTTACAACAACGGAATGGTGCATTATTGGTGGAGATTTTTTATTTCCTGGCAGGGCCGATGATGCACTATCCCGGTGTTGTAAATAACACTAAAGAGGTGTTCCTCAGTGCGAGGGTGGTTTATATAGTGGTTTAGCGGGGAATCACAATATCTGTTGTAGGGATGGATATTTCGGGAGGCACCCGACACCTCGATTCTTATTACAATAAAATGATTTATTTCATGCATTGACCAACCGCCATATCTGGCGGTTTTTTTTATTCTGAATTCAGTTTCTTCATGGCTTGCTACGGCGGGCCTTTTTTATTTCCGCGCCACGCCCGGCGCACATCAAAAACCACAGAGCCTTTCAGGGGTGAGCTTACGGGATGGTCAGTGTGACTTTCTCTGTGGGCTGGTCACCCCCGGGCGCAGGCTCACCCACTAAAAGGAAAAGTCACGATGTTTGGTATTTTCAAAAAGAAAACCCGCAAAGCCATTACTGAAGTAAAGAAAATGGAGAACCGCGATGCAGTGGAGGCGACTGTCTGGGGTGCGTATTCCATTGCATTCGCCGACGGTACTTGTGATGCGAAAGAAATCGCGGTACTGGAGAAAACCATTGCAGCACTTCCTGCCTTTGCGCCGTTCTCCGGTGAGATTGCCCAGATGAGTGCCAATATCCGCGCCCGTTATGAGGCGTCACCTCGTTCTGCCAATGCCGAAGCCCTTCGTCAACTGGCTGATGTTGCCGGTACTGATGACGCAGTTAATGTGCTGTGCCTGTGTCTGGATATTGCTGACCAGGATGGCATTGGTCCGGAGGAGGAGACACAGCTCAAGAAAATTGCTCAGGCGCTGCAGTTGCCGCTGGAGCAGTACCTGTGAAATGTGCGCGCCTTGTGCTGGCTACCATCCTGCTGTTTCTGGTAGTGGTGGTGGATTTCACCGGACGGCTGATGTCGGTACTGGCAGATGGTGTGCTGGTGGCAATGGCGCTGGTCGTGCTCCGGCCTTTACTGCGTAAATCTGAATAACACCACACAAAAGGCGTCTGCGGGCGCCTTTGATTGGGTGCTGTTTTTTTACGGGCCGCTGGTGGCCCTTTTTTATTTACAGGAGAAAAAGTATGTCTGAACCCTTGTCCGGTTCCGGTACGGCTGCGGCGCTCGGTGGGGCGACGGTATTCGGGCTGTTTACCGGAACGGATTTCGGGATTGTGTTTGGTGCGTTCGCCGGGGCGTTATTTGTGGCAACGATGCCGCAGGCGCTTTCAGCCTGGCGTGTGGCGGCGCATTTTCTGGTGTCGTTTATCGTCGGCGTGCTGGGAGCACGTGTGCTGTCAGCCTGGATTGCATCAAAAACAGGTTATGACGGTACATCTGCGGATGCACTGTGTGCAGTGCTGGTGTCAGTGGTGTCGGTGAAGATTCTGTCGTTCATCCACCAGCAGGATATTGCATCACTGGTGTCCGGTCTGTTCTCCCGCCTGCGGGGCGGAGGAGGCGGCAAATGTTAAGTAACCTTCCCGGATTGCTGAACGTGGCGTTATGCATGGTTATCGTGCTGACGCTCTTTTTTTATCGACGTAAAGATTCCACGCATAAACCGCTGATGTCATGGCTGGCCTGGCTGCTGATGCTGCTTTACGCCATTGCGCCACTCAGCTATCTGTGTGGTCGCCCGTTAGCAACGGGCTGGTTGGACGTATTTTTTAATCTGTTGTTCTGCGTACTGGTAATACGTGCACGCGGGAACGTCACAAGAATCTTTCCATTGTTGAGGTGAGTATGTCGGGTAAATTCAGATTCAGCCGTCGCAGTGAAAAAAATCTGGAGGGCATCAAACCACAGCTGGTTGCTGTCGTTCGCCGTGCGCTGGAGCTGACGGAGGTTGATTTTGGTATTACGGAAGGCCTGCGCAGTAAGTATCGCCAGAAACAGCTTGTCGCGGAAGGAAAAAGTCAGACCATGAACAGCCGCCACCTGACCGGTGATGCGGTGGATGTTGTGGCCTACGTTGGTAGCCAGGTGTCATGGGACTGGCCTCTGTACGAGAAAATCGCGCAGGCATTTAAGCAGGCTGCCGCAGAGCTGGGAACTGCCATCGAATGGGGCGGGGACTGGAAAACACTGAAAGACGGACCTCACTTTCAGTTGAAACGATAAGCAAAACAAAACCCCGGCTGCTGGAACAGTCCGGGGTTTTTAGTTTTCACGCCATGAAAAGGAACAACAAGTTGCAAAACAGCATGAGGTGAGGAAATTGTGAACAGTGAGTACGGAGAAAATCCTCGTGGGAAAGTATAAAAGATTCTTTTTGAGGTTGTCCATTATGAGAGGCATAGAAGTTGAAACTCCCGCGAGCCTTGATCTGACAAGGGCTGCAGCCTTTGCAATTCGCCTTGTGGCGATCGCTGTTCTGATTTGGGCTGTGCGTTGGTGGTGACATGAGTCGAAGACACTGGACACACAGAATGCCGCGAACGGCGGCGAAATGGGCACTGGTAGCGATACTGGTGCCTTTTTTATTGGTGGGATGCGTCAGCCTGGATAAGGCGCGCCAGCTTTTCGATACAACTTCTCAGGTCTGTGAAATTGTCGACGGTGTCCGGCAGTGTATGCAGAACTGATCACCTGTAAGAGCAGAATATTTTGCTAAAAAATGAAGAGTGTGCCCGTGCCCGTAAAGCATGAAATTTTGTGTTTGTGGCTACTCAATAAAATAAATTCTTTCTGTCGCCACGAATATTCAAATGTTGATCAGCGCCCGGTGCGGCGACGGGCTTCGATATCAGGAGACGATGATGGAAACAACAGAAAACAAACCGATTGTAATTGGTGCTGATGCTGCTCCGTTTAAGTTTGAACTGTCACAACTGGTGGAAGTACGCATCAGTGATGAATGGGGGGGAGGTTAAAGCTCGCGCTCAGTATGCGGATGGTGAAAACCAGTACTTACTCCACTACAAAGCTGCTGATGGTCGCGCCACGACGGAGTGGTTTGGCGAGTCAATGCTGGAAGCAACAGAAGATGATCGCCATCCAGGTTGTCCGGTATTTGCCTGCATGAAATTGCCGGAAGGCGCAGTCGTTACTGAGTAACAGGCATTACAGCAGCCCTTCAGCGAGGGGCTGCGATAATGCAGGTGTTGGAGTGTGTGTAAATGATAATTACTCCCATTTCCCCGGGTCCTTTCCAGAATCTGAAACACCGGGGGTCATGGGACGCGCAAAAACGCGCTATTTATGAAAATTTTCAGGGAAAAAGCAGATCCGTTCTTCTTCTGGCTAATCTGTTGTTTAATATAGTTTTCTTGAAAAAAAGAAAGGATCTGGCAGCGGTGATTTTTCGCTGGAAAAAGCGTTTTGAGATCCTTTCTTCTTTTTGTGAGGAATATGTGCCGTGAAGGTTAACAAAAAGAAACTGGCAGAGATTTTTGAGTGCGATGTCAGAACAATCACTGGCTGGCAAAGTCAGGGGCTGAGAATTTTGTCGGGGGGAGGCAAAGGTATCGAGGCCATGTTCAATACTGCAGAAGCCATTGAGTGGTATGCGCAGCGGGAAAAAGATATCGAAAACGAAAAGCTCCGCAAAGAACTGGAAGATTTGCGTGCGGCTGCAGAATCAGATTTACAACCCGGCACCATTGACTATGAACGCTATCGGCTCACCAAAGCACAGGCTGACGCACAGGAGCTGAAAAATGCCCGCGAAGAAGGACTGGTGCTGGAAACGGAATTGTTTACCTTCATTCTGCAACGTGTGGCACAGGAGATTTCGGGGATACTTGTACGTGTGCCGCTGACATTACAGCGTAAATATCCGGATATTTCACCTTCACACCTTGATGTGGTGAAAACTGAAATCGCAAAAGCCTCCAACGTTGCAGCTAAAGCCGGTGAGAACACAGGCAGGTGGATTGATGATTTCAAACGCACAGAAGGCAGCTAATGCAGCCGGTGCGATAGCTACAGGGCTTTTATCTCTCAATATTCCGGTTCCACTGACGACAGTTCAGTGGGCTGATCAACATTATTATCTGCCGAAAGAATCTTCATATACCCCCGGGCAATGGGAAACACTGCCGTTTCAGGTTGCCATTATGAACAGCATGGGAAATGACCGGATCCGCACCGTTAATCTGATTAAATCGGCGCGCGTTGGTTACACCAAAATGCTGTTGGGGGTGGAGGCCTATTTTATTGAGCATAAATCCCGTAACAGTCTGCTTTTTCAGCCAACAGATTCTGCGGCAGAAGATTTCATGAAATCTCATGTTGAGCCAACAATCAGGGATGTCCCTGCATTGCTGGAGCTGGCTCCATGGTTCGGAAGAAAGCATCGCGATAATACACTCACCCTGAAGCGTTTTTCCTCCGGCGTGGGTTTCTGGTGCCTGGGTGGTGCCGCAGCTAAAAACTACCGTGAAAAATCTGTGGATGTGGTCTGCTATGACGAACTCTCCTCGTTTGAACCGGATGTGGAAAAAGAAGGTTCGCCAACACTGCTTGGCGATAAACGTATCGAAGGTTCGGTATGGCCTAAATCCATACGCGGCTCAACGCCAAAAATTAAAGGTTCCTGTCAGATTGAAAAAGCCGCGAATGAATCTGCGCATTTCATGCGGTTTTATGTCCATTGCCCACATTGCGGGGAGGCCCAGTATCTGAAGTTTGGCGATGATGCGACGCCGTTTGGCCTGAAATGGGAGAAGGGTAAACCAGAAACGGTGTATTACCTGTGTGAACATAATGGTTGTGTGGTCCGTCAGTCTGATCTTGACCAGACCGACGGGCGGTGGATTTGTGACAACACAGGGATGTGGACGCGTGACGGTTTGGCATTTTTCAGCGTCGGTGGTGAGGAGATGCCGCCACCGCGCTCCGTCACTTTCCACATCTGGACGGCCTATAGTCCGTTCACCACCTGGGTACAGATTGTTTATGACTGGCTGGATGCGCTGAAGGATCCGAACGGCGTCAAGACGTTTATTAACACCACGCTCGGAGAACCCTATGAAGAGGCTGTGGCAGAAAAGCTGAGTTTCGAGTTATTGCTGGAAAAAGTCTGTCACTATGGCGCGCAGGTTCCCCTGCGGGTGGTTTACCTGACCGCCGGGATCGACTCCCAGAAAGATCGCTATGAAATTTATGTCTGGGGCTGGGCTCCCGGCGAAGAAGCCTTTCTGATTGATAAACAAATTATTATGGGGCGACCGGAAGACGAGGACACCCTTAAACGTGTTGATGCAGTGATCCGAAAAAAATATCGCCATGCTGACGGCACTGAAATTTCCATTTCCCGTGTCTGCTGGGATACCGGTGGTATCGACCAGGATATTGTGTATCAACGTTCCAGAAAACATGGCACTTTTTTTGTGCTTCCTATTAAAGGGGCGTCGGTGTACGGCAAGCCGGTGATCACCATGCCCAAACAGCGCAACCAGCGTGGTGTGTTTTTGTGTGAGGTGGGCTCCGATACTGTCAAGGAAATGTTGTATGCCCGTTTTGCCCTGCCGGTGGTATCTGCCAGTGAAGCCGCTCCGTATGTCTTCCGTTTTCCGGATAATCCGGACATCTTTTCGGAAGAAGAGGCGCGCCAGATTGTGGCAGAAGAGCTGGTGGAGAAGGTGGTTAACGGCAGGGTGAAACTGCTGTGGGATAAAAAAGGGCGACGCAATGAAGCCCTCGACTGCCTGGTATATGCCTATGCTGCCCTGCGTATTTCAGTTCAGCGGTGGCAACTGGATCTTGAAGCACTGGCCCGTGCCAGAAGAGATGAGCAGGACGATGATGAGATGAGCTTGGAAGAAATCGCGGCTGCGCTGAGTGGAGGATAAAAGATGGTTTATACACATGAAATGCTCTGTGATGCCCGCCGGGCATTACATGAACTGATGATTGGACGTGCAGTGGTTTCTGTCAGCAAGAACGGGCGTCAGGTTCAGTATTCACGGGCGACGCTTGGTGAATTACGCCAGTATATTGAAGAGCTGGAGAGTGCGCTGGGCGTATCCGGACGGCGTCGCGGCCCGGCAGGAGTGGGGCTGTGAACGGGGAACTGGTGGATCTTCACGGGCAGCCTCTGCGGCAGAGTATGGGGTATTCCGGAGGTGGTACCGGATTTGGCGGGCAGCTTGCGGAATGGCTGCCTGCACCGGAAAGTGCGGATGTGGCGCTGCTGCCTTCCATTCAGCTGGGTAACGCCCGTGCGGATGATCTGGTCCGCAATAACGGTATTGCCGCAAACGCCGTTGAAATTCATAAAGACCATATCGTCGGGCACATGTTTCGCCTGAGTTACCGGCCCAACTGGCGCTGGCTGGGGATGTCGGAAGCAGATTCGCATGCCTTTATTGAAGATGTGGAGGCGGCGTGGATGGAATATTGCGATCCTGTGTTTGGTTCGATGGATGTGGAGGGGCGTCGCTCGTTTACCGAATTTATTCGTGAAGGGGTGGGCGTTCATACGTTTAACGGTGAAATTTTTGTCCAGCCCGTATGGGATACGGAATCCACGTCATTATTCCGGACGAAATTCAAGACCATCAGCCCGAAACGTGTCAGTACACCCGGTTATGGTACCGGCGATCGTTTTATGCGTGCCGGGGTGGAAATCAACCGGTACGGAAAAGCACTGGCCTACCATGTTCAGGAAGATGACTGGCCCGGTTACGGTGTCAGCAACTGGACGCGGATTGCGGCGACGCTGCCCTCCGGGCGACCAGGAATGATCCATGTGTTTCAGCCGCAGGAGGACGGGCAGACGCGCGGGGCCAACCAGTTTTATTCTGTCATGGAGCGTCTCAAGATGCTCGACACACTGCAGGCTACGCAACTGCAGTCGGCGGTGGTGCGGGCGATGTATGCCGCGACGATTGAATCCACACTGGATTCGGAAAAAGCATTTGAATATATCGCCGGGGTGGGAGATGGCGGTAAAAACCCCCTGAACACCATCATGAAAGGCTATGCACGTTATTACGCTACCAATACGGTAAAACTGGGCGGGGTACGTATTCCGCACCTTTATCCGGGGGATTCACTGAATCTGCAGACAGCGCAAAATGCAGATAATGGTTTCTCTGAACTGGAAAAGGCGCTGTTACGTTACATCGCTGCCGGACTTGGCGTGTCCTATGAACAGCTTTCCCGTGATTATTCACAGGTCAGTTATTCCAGCGCCAGGGCATCCGCCAATGAATCATGGCGGTATTTTATGGGGAAACGAAAATTTGTGGCCAGCCGACTGGCATCACAGATGTTTGCCTGCTGGCTGGAGGAAGCCCTTATTCGCGGTGTGATCCGCCCGCCGAAATCCCGTTTTTCATTCTGGGAGGCCCGTTCCGGATGGTGTCGTGCCGAGTGGATTGGTGCCGGTCGCATGGCGATTGATGGCCTTAAGGAAGTGCAGGAAGCGGTGATGCGTATTGAAGGTGGTTTAAGCACATACGAGAAGGAGCTGGCCCTGATGGGCGATGACTATCAGGAAATATTCCGCCAGCAACTGCGTGAAAGCCAGGAGCGACAGTCGGCTGGTCTTCCCCGCCCCATCTGGATAAAGGATACGTTTCAGCAGCAGATCCGACAGACAACGGGAGAAAAAGGTGATGCGTCGTAATTTATCGCATATTGCTGCCATGGCATTTAATGAACCGCTTTTACTGGAACCCGCCTATGCGCGGGTTTTCTTTTGCGCGCTGGGTAAGGAGATGGGGGCAGGCAGCCTTGTTGTTCCGCAACTGGACGTTCAGCTTGATGCGGACGGCATGCAACTGGCGGTGACTGACTATATGGCGGGCGGTCAGCGTCCGGCAAAGAGCTACCAGGTGAAGAATGGTATCGCCATTCTGCCGGTGAGCGGCACACTGGTGCATAAACTGGGCACTCTGCGGCCTTATTCCGGCATGACCGGCTATGACGGCCTGACGGCCCGCCTTCAGATGGCGGTGAATGATCCGGATGTGCGCGGCATTTTGCTGGATATCGACAGTCCGGGCGGCCAGGCTGCCGGGGCGTTTGACTGCGCTGACATGATTTACCGTCTGCGGGAACAGAAACCTGTGTGGGCGCTGTGTAATGACATGGCCTGTTCAGCCGCCATGTTGCTGGCAGCAGCCTGTACTCGTCGGCTGGTCACGCAGACGGCAAAAATTGGTTCGATTGGCGTGATGATGGCGCACACCAGTTACGAGAAACAACTGGCACAGGAAGGGGTGGATATCACGCTGATTTACTCCGGGCAGCACAAGGTTGACGGCAATAGTATTCAGGCGTTGCCGGCAGGTGTGCGTGCGGATTTTCAGCGCCGTATTGATGAGGCCCGCCGGATGTTTGTCGACAAGGTGGCAATTTACACGGGGCTGAGTTCAGAGACGGTGATGAATACCGAGGCTGCCGTTTATGACGGTCAGGCAGGCATTGATGCAGGCCTGGCTGATCAACTGATTAATGCTGCAGATGCCGTTGAAGTGATGGTTTCTGCACTGAATGACTCTGTTACGAAGGAGAATGCAATGACTGTTAAAAATCTCACCGTTGCTGAAGCGGTGGCCCAGGAAAATCAGCGTGTGATGGGGATCCTGAATTGTCAGGAGGCGAAAGGGCGCGAGCAACTGGCACAGATGCTGGCAGGCCAGCCAGGTATGACGGTGGAGCAGGCGAAAACGTTGCTTGCAGCAGCGCCGGTTGCCGGTACTGGCAGCACGGGTGATCAGATTATGGCGCTGCCGGAAGCAGAAGGGCGTGAACAGCTGGCACAGATGCTGGCAGGCCAACCGGGGATGACGGTGAAGCAGGCGAAAGCGTTTCTGGCGGCAGCCCCTGCTGCCAGTGCTGCAGGTACAGGCGATCAGATTATGGCGTTGCCGGAAGCAAAAGGGCGCGAACAACTCGCACAGGCGCTGGTTGAACAGCCGGGAATGACTGTTGACCAGGCGAAAACGTTACTGGCGGCGGCACCGGTTGCTGGTTCAGCAAGTATTGGCAATCAAATTATGGCACTGCCCGAGGCGAAAGGGCGCGAGCAACTCGCACAGGCGCTGGCAGAACAACCGGGAATGACGGTGGAGCAGGCGAAAACGTTGCTGGCAGCCGCACCGGCGGCATCGCAACCGTCACAGGAAACACTTTTTGATCGCTTTATGGCACAGCATGCCGCCAGCGCGGTTTCCGGTGGCGGAACTGCCGGGCGTGGGGAAGAAGATCTGCTGATGAGTATGCCGTAAGCGGTATCCGGAATTCAGATAAATCAGGAGACTGAGAAAATGATTAAAACCACCACGGAAAAGCGTGCAGATGTGCGCATTTTTGCCGGAAGCGATCCGGCGCATACCGCAACAGCCACCAGTGGTATCAGTGCTGCCACGCCTGCACTGACGCCATTGATGGTGGATGACGCCACCGGAAAACTGGTGGTCTGGGATGGTCAGAAAGCCGGAACGGCTGTGGGGGTGCTGGCTCTGGCGCTTGCCGGGACCGAGCCCACGCTGACGTATTACAAAAGCGGTACGTTTGCCACTGAATCGCTGGTCTGGCCTGGTTCGGTGGATGCGGTGAAAAAAGCCAACGCTTTTGTGGGAAGTGCCATCAGCCACGCCTGATGGTGAAGTGATTAACTGAAAAAACGGGTCGCGATGCGGCCCGTTTGTATTTATGAAGGAAAATAAATTATGGGGTTATTTACCACGCGTCAGTTACTCGGGTACACCGAGCAGAAAGTGAAATTTCGTGCGCTGTTTCTGGAGCTGTTCTTTCGCCGCACGATCACTTTTCATACTCAGGAAGTCATGCTGGATAAAATTACCGGCAAAACGCCGGTTGCGGCGTATGTGTCTCCGGTGGTGTCAGGCAAAGTGCTGCGCAGCCGTGGTGGTGAAACCCGCGTGTTACGTCCCGGCTACGTAAAACCAAAACACCGCTTTGATTATCAGCAGGCGGTAGAACGTCTTCCGGGGGAAGATCCGGCCCGCCTTAATGACCCGGCCTACCGCCGTCTGCGTATTCTGACGGACAACCTGAAACAGGAGGAGCAGGCAATTGTGCAGGTGGAAGAAATGCAGGCAGTCAGCGCCGTTCTGCAGGGTAAATACACCATGAGCGGCGAGCAGTTTGAGACGGTGGAAGTGGATTTTGGGCGCTCTGCCGCCAATAACATTACACAGGCTGGCGGACGCGAATGGTCACAGCAGAATAATGACACCTTCGATCCGACGCATGATCTGGATGCGTACTGCGATTTTGCTTCCGGCACCATCAATATCGCGATTATGGACGGCACGGTCTGGCGTATGCTGAACGGTTTTAAACTGTTCCGTGAAAAACTGGATACACGCCGTGGCTCCAAATCTGAGCTGGAAACGGCACTGAAAGATCTGGGTTCCGTGGTTTCCTTTAAGGGCTGGTACGGCGATCTGGCTGTCGTGGTGGCGAAGACAACGTATGTTGACGAAAACGGGGATGAACAGCGTTATCTGCCTGAAGGTACACTGATTCTGGGAAATACCCAGGCGGAAGGCGTCCGTTGCTATGGTGCTATTCAGGATAATCAGGCGCTGAGTGAAGGGATCACCTCTGCAATTCGTTATCCGAAACACTGGGAGGAAGTGGGTGATCCTGGTTGTGAATATACCATGACGCAGTCTGCACCTTTGATGGTGCTGCCGGATCCGGATGCGTTTGTGGTGGTTCAGGTGAAATAAGACTGGGCGGGATATTCCCGCCTTTTTCTTTAGCGCACGGGAGAGATGTGATGACAAAAGAGCAGATGACGGAACGCCTTCAGGAGCTGGCAGTGATTCTGGGGCGTGAAGCAGATATTTCAGGTTCAAAAGCCGATCTTGAACAGCGCCTGGCGGAATGGGAAGAGGAGGCCGCTGGATTTGATGTGGGGGATACAGGGGCGGAAGAGGTGGACAACAACGTATCCGGCGACGGGATGCATTCTGAGCGGGGACTCGTTCGGGTGCGCATGCTGAAAACGGCACATATGCCAGCCTGTGATGCAGCGACAGGAAAGATGTTGATGTTCGCCCGGGCCTCCAGTGTTGTGCTGGTTAATGAAGCTGCCGTTCCTGCATTACTGGCGGACGGTCTGGCAGAAAAAATCCGGGAGTGATGATGTTCGATAATCTGTTCGATCAGGCCATGAGTGATGCGGATGACATCATCCTGGATACGATGGGGACGGAAATCAGCATATATCCTGGCGGCACGGAAAGAAAAATCCGTGCCGTTTTCGATGCCCCGGCAGATAACACCGGGATGAACACTGGCAGCGGCGAAATTCGTGATACTGCGCCCGTGTTATTTACCCGGAGTGCATGGGCCGCCGGTCTGAAAAAATATGACAGGGTCATGATCCACGGCGAACCCTACCAGGTACTCGATCCCGGCTGGGATGAGTCAGGCACTGCGGGTCAGGGTGTGATTACCATCACCCTCGCGCGGGGAGAGCCGGGGAGAAATACACCTTCCGCGCCGGAACGACCGAGTAAACGTTATGGCAGTCAGAGAGCATGAACGAAGCAGTGCCCGGCAGCGACGGCTGGCACGAAACCTCGTCGTCGATATTGATGAAGATGAGGTGCTGAAAATTATCGTTAAACTGGGCGGTTCAAAAAGCCAGATCCGTAAAGCCTGGGGCGTGGCACTGAAAAGAGCTTCGTCTGCACTGCGGATGAAGGCTATGGCAGAGTTTAAAAAACAGGTTGCCCCACGCAGTCAGAAAATGATCAAAAAGCGTGTTCTGCATAATTTTGTCATTCGTCGTAACGGTGATGAGTTTGATGAGGCGAAGGTGTGGTTTGGTCTGAATGCCATCAAAGTACGTGATCTGCGCGGACGCATCAGTGGGGGACGACGCGGCGAACGTCATCAGTTGCGCGATGAGCGGGGACGTTTTGCACCAGCTTCCCACCGCAGGAAGGCGCGGGAGATCCGTTTTAAACCTTCCGGGGAATCCCTGCCTGTCACCACCTGGTCAACGGATGATGCCTTCATCAACCAGTTCGAAACGGAAAATCGTAACGGACGTATATCAAAAAGGAAAACGATACTGGTCCGACAGGCATCCGGACGACGGAGGGTGCGTGAAGCGGAAATTGATATTTATGAAGCCATGCTGAACCGTATAGAGGATTTTGTTTTTCCGGATGCGGAAGCACTGATCCTGAAAAATTTTGAGCATGAACTGAAATTCCGGGTATTTAAGGGGCTGGAGTGATGGAGCCATTGATGATGGGAGCCTGGCATCAGGCGGTGATTGACAGTCTGAAACAAATTCCCTGGGTGGAAGATGCTGATGAATACCCGGAAAAAGTGACGCAACTGGTGACGCCTGTCGTGTTTGTGGATGTACCTGGCTGGGACAAGACTCAGTTTGCCGACGGGCAGACGCGGGTCACGCTGAAATGTGATCTGTTTGTGGTGACAGACCGGGCCGGAAAGACGGAAAACGTGCCAAAACCGCAGATTTTTGCCCGTTGCCTGGCGATGGATTTGTCTGACTGGATTGAGGGGGCCACGTTCGGGCTGGATAACGTTGATCCGGCTGTTTTTATTGATGCAGAGGTGGATACCTTCGACCGGCTTCTGGATGACTACATCGTTTTCCGTGTTTCTTTCGAACAGGATATTCCTGTCGGGGAAGATCCGTTCGCGGTTACGGCAGGTGCGCCATTACAGGAAGTCTGGCTGGGGAAAGTACCGGAAACTGGCAAGAGACATGAGCGGGATTATCGTCTTATCTGGAAAACCGAGGGCACCGGCAATGAGTCTGGCAGATGAAGTGGCAGAGTTACGCCGCAGGGTGGCGGATATGGTGCGGCGTGGGGTGGTGGAGGAAGTGATACCGGGTAGTCCGGTGATGGTTCGGGTGGATATCGGGGATGTGCTTTCGCCGCCGTTACCCTGGATTCAGGTGCAGTCCGGGCGCTACATGCAGGTCAGTAATTATCCGGCCCCCGGCGATGCCGTTACGGTGATATCGGAGGCGGGCGATCTGCGTAACGGTCGGGTGTATCCGGGGGCCAATATTGACGCTATCCCTGTCCCTGAGGGCAGTAAATACGAACATGTTATTTTGTTTGATACCGGAACGGAAATCCGTTACGACCGTAAGGCTAATGCCCTGTCCATCACGCTGGCTGAAGGCGGTAGCTATAAAATTACCGGCAAGGGAACCCTGGACGGTCCGGTAGAAATCACAGACACCCTGACCGTACATGGTAAAGCAACCATGAATACTGAAGCGGTAGTTAAGGCGGATCTGACGGTCGGTGGTGAGGTTTCTGATTATTACGGAACGATGAGTCAAATCCGGCTTGTCTATAACGGTCACAATCACCGGGGCGACAGTGGTGGCAGCACCGGACAGCCTGGTCAGCAAATGTAATCTCCTTTTCAGTTTTTTTCCGGAATAAACAACATGATTGGTATTGATTCAGCCACCGGCAGATATCTGCACGGTAACGAACATCTGCGCCAGTCCGTCACCGATATTTTGTCAACGCCGGTCGGCAGCCGGGTACTGCTCAGGGAATACGGCAGCAGACTGTTCAGTCTGCTTGATAACCCACAGGATGATTTCACGCGGGTGAGAATTGTCCGTGAAACGGCAACCGCCCTTGAACGCTGGGAACCCCGCCTGACCCTCCGGCGGGTGGAGGTGACGTGGACAGGAGAAGGGAGCGCCTGGCTGACGCTTGTCGGGGTGAACAACGAAACTCAGGACACGATTCGACTCGAGGAGATAAAAATTGGCAATGTCTCAGGCAATCATTGATCTGTCCGCGATACCGGTACCGGATGCTGTGGAAGTGCCGGATACCGCAATGCTCGTCTCTCAGATAGTGGCGAAGTATCAGGAGCTGGATACGTTGTTTTCAGCACTGGTGGAATCTGATCCTGCTTATAAATGGGCGGAGGCACTGGCTTTTCGGGTGGCGCTGATGCGCCAGCAAATAAATGATGCAGTTCGTGCAGTACTGCTTGCCAGTGCCGGAGGGAACGATCTGGATCAGGTTGGCGCGAATTATCAGGTACAGCGGCTGGTAATTACCCCTGCAGACGACAGCACCATTCCGCCCACGCCGGCGGTGTATGAAGATGATGACGCCTTTCGCGAACGCATTCAGTTGTCATGGGCACGGCTCAGCACCGCTGGCGCGAAAAATGCGTACCACTATTTTGCACAAAGTGCTGATCCTGATGTGCTGGATGTGAAAGCCTACGGGCCGGAAACGCATTCGCAGGAAGGGCGGGTTTTTCTTTATGTGTTATCCCGGTCAGGAAATGGCACCGCATCACAACCCCTGCTGGATAAGGTGGCAGCATCAGTCAGTGATGATGAAACCCGTCCCCTGACGGATTTTGTCAGTGTCCGGGCGGCAGAAATTATTCCCTACGACGTGGTGGCGAATATTCATATTCCCTACGGACTGGATGGTGAACTGGTAATGGCAAATGCCCGTAAGGCGCTGCAGTCTTACACTGACAGTGTCCACAGGATTGGTTCAGTGGCATCCCGTTCCGGCATGGATGGTGCACTGCACCAGACCGGGGTGATTACGGTGAATCTGACCTCTCCTGCCAGCGATATCGTTCCTGCGATGGGGCAGGCACCGTGGTGCCGTAAGGTAACACTGAACAAGGTGGAGACAACCGATGAATGACGATATCAGGAGCATACTGCCGGTCAATGCCAGCCGGGCAGAGCGGGTGGTGGACTGTGTCGCCGGAGATATGTTGGCAGACATAGCGGTCTGTCTGATCCGCTATGTGAAAAATCCCGATTTATGTCCTGCTGAATTGCTGCCATGGCTGGCCTGGGAAATGGCAGTAGATACCTGGAATGAACACTGGACGGAGGTGGAAAAACGTTCTGCTATAAAGCGTGCCGCCTATATCCATCGCCACAGAGGGACTAAAGCGGCGCTGATGGCGTCGCTGGCTGACAGTCCGTTCCGGTCGCAGATTGTGGAATGGTATGAGCAGACGCCGCCTGGTGATCCCTATACCTTCCGGTTGAATGTGGAGCAGAAGGACTTGCCTGTCCTGATGAGTGACCACCAGGATCTGAAACATGCCGTATTACGTGCCAAAAATCTGCGCAGCTGGTTCAGTATTCATGTTTATGGGGGCTGCCAGGGGAACGGATACAGCTATGGGTATGTGACAGCGACGGAAAAGATGAAAAACAGGATACTGCCGTCAGAAATACAGTTGTCATCAGACAACTTACGACTGGCCCCTGGAGACGTTGTTTCTGTGCAGGTGACGGTGCTACCACTGATTGCTGATTCCCGCGTATTTTCTGTACAAATCGAAAATGACAGTGTGGCCGCGATAAGTGTTTCTGGTGATGTGGTTACTCTGACAGGGAAACAGTCTGGTCGAACTACAGTCGTCGTATCAACGGTAAATGGAGTGGTTGCCAGACTGCCGGTAAGTGTTGTGTCGGTTGTTCAGGTTATTATCCGGGCAGATAACGCCAGCATGCCACTGTTTTTTATCGATCCCCAGGATAACGACTTCACTATTGATTATGGTGATGGACTGGACAGCAGAGATTATGTGATTAAGGAGGATGTGGTCAAAGCTACCCGCACATTGCCGGTCGGAGAAGAAATTACACTGACGATTAAGGGCGCGGAAAGTCTGACATTCTACACCCCGAAGGCAGTAAACAACACCAATCCACTCCTGGAGATCATCCGCGTCAGTGGTTCCAGAAAAGACATGTCGTGGTTTGCGAATCTGCAGTGGGCATTGCGAAAAATTCACGCAGGTTCTTTTGATAATCTGCCTCACGTACTTTCATTTGAGAATGCCTTTAGGGGGTGTTCGTCTCTTCATGAATTACCTGAAAATCTTTTTGCCAGGTGCGAAGCTGTGGTGAATTGGTCTGGTGTATTCTATGGGTGCTCTGCCCTGACAGACATCCCACTTTTATTTGCGACAAAATCAAGCGCGAACATACTTTCAAAACTGTTTTGTGGCTGTTCGGAGATCGTCCGGGTTCCGGAGACATTATTCGCTGGTATGGAGAATGCATTGACTTTTGAAAATGCTTTTTCCGGGTGTGAGAAGATGGTTAATGCCCCCGCTATTCCAGCTCACAGACTTCAGAATTTTTACAGGGCGTTTTCTGGGTGTTGTAATCTTGCGGAACTCCCGGCGATATTTGGGGAGCAGAACGAAAACGACGCATCATCAATTGATTTGTCCTGTGCGTTTTATGGTTGCCGAACACTGACAACCATTCCCGGTGGCTGGGCGGATGTTATCAGAAGCAGAATTGCGCATATTGATGGCATATTTAATGAGTGTGACAGTATACGCAGTATACCTGCGCGATTGTTTTCTGGGGCAGATAATCTTCGTTCTGCTAATAATGCGTTTTACAACTGCCACAGTATTACCCATGTTGGCGATGGCTTATTCGAGGGATGTCAGAAGCTGACAGGAATAAACGGGGTGTTTTATAACTGCAAATCACTGGAAAGCATTGGTGACAGACTTTTTTCGGGGTGTGTGTCAGTTAAATCGGCATCAGAAACGTTTGCTAACTGTAATATTTCGACTGAGATCGGTGAAGGGATTTTTTCTGGTTGTACATCTCTGATATCAATGAATTCCGTTTTTGCAAATTGCAGAAAACTTATTATGTTACCGGCTGACACATTCAGAGGATGTATTTCGCTGAAAGATGTGTCTTATATTTTTTCGAATTGCAATGCATTAACGAAGATTCAGAGTGAACTATTTGCAGACTGCCCACTTACCGTGAGCAGAGGCATGTTCAGATGGTGTTCGTCATTGATTAAGGTTCCTTGTGGGGTGATTAATCATCGGGAAAGTAGTGTCGACATGACCGAAATGTTTCGTGAGTGCACATTATTGGCAATGGACATTAATGATATATTCCCGGATGTGTTTGCTGAAAAATGCAATCTGTCATATTTGTTTTTCCAGTGCAGCAATGTAACAGGCAGTAAGTCAGAATTTATGGCAAAGTTTCCGGATCCGGTATCTGTTGCTAATGCGTTTAATTATTGTTCGTTACTTACAGACTGATAAGGAGAATGTATGCCATCAGGACTGACGTTAACAATACAAGGAGCAGCCGAAATTGAATCGGCTTATCAGACTGGTCAGGTGGTTACGATCACTCATGTACTGACGGGGGATGGCGGCGGTAAAACGTTACCATCAACACCGGATGAGATGGCTTCAATGTCGGCATTGTTGGGGCAATTTGGTCAGGAAGTGTTTTCTGAAGGTAAGGTTGAGCAGGGATTTATCAGTGGTGACATTGTCATTGACTGTAAAAAATATCCCGGAAGAACCTTGCGTGAGCTGGGAATGGTTAGCAGCAGCGGTACGCTGATTGCTTATGGTCGTTATCCCGACACGTATTTACCGGCGCAGACTGATTCTGTTATCAAAGAAGTTATACTGACAATGGTTCTGGCGCTTACCCACACCCAGAATGTGACGCTGGAGATTGATCCTGAAAGGGCCATTATTACCCAGGAAACAGGTGACAGGCGTTATCTGCAACGAAAAAACAATCTTTCAGATGTGGAAGACAATGACGAAGCAATTGATAACCTCGGATTAAAACCCACGGTAGACAAGGCAAAAAATGCCGTTCAGCGTGATGGTGACACCATGAGCGGGGAACTGAAAATCCATGGTGTGAATGCGCTGAGGATTTTCAACGAAGCTTTTGGCCTGATTTTTCGTCGTTCGGAAGAGTGCCTGCACCTTATCCCTACCAGTGAAGGTCAGGGTGAAAATGGCGATATTGGCCCCCTGCGTCCGTTCACCATAAATTTGCGGACGGGTGAGATATCCATGTCCCACAAAGTGTCTGTTGGCGGTGGTTCTCAGGTGAATGGTGCATTGGGTATCGGCGTTCAGAACGCACTGGGCGGTAACTCAATTGCTCTCGGAGATAACGATACAGGTATAAAACAAAACGGCGACGGCATTCTGGATGTTTATGCGAATGGACAGCATGTATTTCGTTTTCAGAATGGGGTGGCAATAGCGTTAAAAAATATTCAGGCCGGAAATGCCAGGAAATTTACGCTATCCAGCACTAACGAATCTGCGAAAAATGCAACGTTTAATTTATGGGGGCATTCATCCAGACCCGTAGTTGTTGAACTTGGTGATGATTCAGGCTGGCATTTTTACAGCCAGAGGAATACAGATAACAGCATCACGTTCGCTGTAAACGGACAGGTAGTGCCATCAAATTATGGAAACTTTGATGCCCGTTACCAGATGAAAACAGGGATCGTACAGGATGTGCGACTGGGGAGTGCGGTTGGGATTGGGCGTGGAGGGAATGCACCATCAGGCCATTTGCTGAGCGGTGTTGATGGTGGCGAAAGCGTGGACTGGGCGAATGCCCGCCCGGTGCAGGTTCTGATTAATGGCGTCTGGCGGAATGTAGCGAGTTTGTAATTATGATGCATTTAAAAAATATTTCTGTTCAGAACCCTAAAACGATTGAGCAATACCAACTGGCACGACAGCATAAATTTTTATTGTGGCTGTTCTCAGAGGATGGTCAGGAATGGCATGAAGCTCAGGAAAAATTTCAGCCAGACACTCTCAAAGTGATTTATGTCAAAACGGGAGAAGTCGTCTGGGTCGGGAAAAATATCACATCGGTTTGCCCGGAAAATAAAAGCGTAATTGAACTGCCGGACATTACCGCGAATCGTCGTATTGCAGCGTCAGGCTACTGGTTTTACCGGAATGATGAATTTGTTTTCGACTACAAATTAAAAGCAGAAGACGAACGCGATGCTCTGTTAAAGCAGGTCAGTATCGTGACCAGCGAGTGGGAAAAAGACCTGCAACTTGGGTTAATCAGCGACGAAGATAAAGAAAAGCTGAAGGCGTACCGTATTTACGCAAAGAAATTGCAGATGATGGATTTCAGCAATATTTCGGATAAGGCCACTTACAACAATATCGTCTGGCCTGAGCCACCACAAAATATCTGAAAAAGAAATGAATTATCTGACCGCCTTAAGGGCGGTTTTTTTATGGGAGAAATGTATGTCCGGACTACATGGTGTTGAAACCATTGAACTGACGACAGGCACGGTTGCCGTGCAGACCATCTCCACAGCTGTAATTGGCCTGGTGGGGACCGCGCCGGACGCCTCCGGTGGTGTGTGTGCTTCCGGTACAGCCGGTTCGTGGCTGCTGGGAACGGCGCTGGATTTTACGGCGAAACAGGAAGGTAGGGCTGGCAATAATATTTCGGTTGTTGCTGTCGCTGCCACAAAGCAAAGCGCGCAGACAGCGGCTTCGCTGGAAGGTTCGACCCTGATGATAACGCTGGGTACGGATGAACGCAGCCAGGTTAACACCACGGTGGCTCGTGTGATTGAGGTGGTGAATGCACTGGGTGATTCGCCAGTGACAGTGGCGGTCAGTCCACTGAATGCAGAGGGTGCAGAAAATAATGTGGTGTCGCCGTTCAGTCTGACCTTATCCGGCGGAGAGGATGAGGCGTTTCCGGTTAATACACCGGTGGTGGTGGCGGGGGCGTTAACTCAGGCCGGGAAACTGGGCGCAGCCGGGACATTATATCCGGCCCTGCGTGATATTTTTGACCAGACAGGTGCGCTGGTGATTGTGGTGCGTGCGGAAAGCAAAACGAAGGCAAAGGAAGCAGAACAGCGCGCGGCAGTCATTCGGGCAATGGAAGCCCTGATGGAAAGCAAAGGAAAAACGGGCTACCAGCCGCGCATTCTTATCGCTACTGGTTACAGTGAGGATGATGGCGTGGCAAAGGCGCTGGAAACGTACGCAGCGAAGTTACGGGCCGTGGCCTATATAGACTCTCCCTCAATGGCAACGCCGCAGGATGTGGTTCAGCGACGTGCGTCCTTTGGCGGGCGTGTGGAGCTGCTGCGTCCGCGCGTGTCAGTGATGGATGACAGCGGGCAGACGGTATTTCGTCCGTATTCAGCACGAGCTGCAGGGCTACGTGCCCGTATTGATTACGAAAAAGGATGGTGGTGGTCCAAGTCAAACCAGGACGTGATGAATATCACCGGACTGGAGCAGGTTGACACATTTATTCTCGGAGAGCAGAACTGCACAGCAAACCTGCTGAACATGGAAAATATCTCCACCATTATTCGCCACGACGGTTTTAAACACTGGGGGAACCGTCTGTGCTCATCCCACAGCCAGTGGCGTTTTGAGCCGGTACGCCGTACAGCAGATGTGATTGAAGACAGCATTCAGGAGGCCATGCTGCCTTATGTCGACCGACCGCTTGATCGGGATGTGGCAGAAGACATTCTTGGCAGTATTAATGCCTATATGCGCCAGCTTAAAAATCTGGGCGCGATCCACGGGGGCAGTGCCTGGCTGAATGATGAACTGAATACAGCAGAAACCCTGGCGGCAGGGCGGTTGTATATTGATTATGACTTTGGGCCGAAGTCACCACTGGAGCGCCTGACACTGCGGGCGATGATTAACAATAAACTGGCGCTGGAGGAGCTGACAGTATGATTACGGGTGAAAAAAAACTGTTGCGCGCGTGGGCGTTATTTCTTCCTGGCGGGATCCGTCTTCAGGGGGCACATGAATACACGCCGCCTGCCATTAATATCACGACAGTGGATATCAAAACCGGCGCAATGGATGCACCGGTAGCAGTGGATGATGGCATGGAAGCACTGACCTGCTCATTTAAAATTTATGGCTACGATGTTGCCATGCTGACTCTGCTGGGGTTGCAGGCCGGACTTTATTCACCGGAGATCGTTGTTCGTCAGGCTTACCGGGTGGGGAATGCGACCAGCGGACAGGTGGAAACCCTGCAGGGGATGATCACCAGTATCACCCCGGATGCGCGCCCGGCAACATCACAGGCTGAGGCTTCGGTGACGGTGGAAATGTCACTGAGTTATTACCGTCAGGCTGTCGACGGTCTGGAAACCATCTGCATTATTCCGGAGGAATTTGTGCGTCGTATTAACGGCGTTAATGTTCTGTCGGATCTGAAAAAAATTATCCGGGTTTAATCCCGGCATCCTGTCATTCAGGCGGCTCAGGCCGCCTTTTCTTTTTTAAAAGGAGACGATTATGTTGGAAAAAAACAGTGTTCCCGCCAGCAGTGTGGAAATTGTGTTATCCGTGCCGTATGTCACCGCATCAGGACAGACGATCACGCATGTCACCATGCGTGCGCCTACCGTCCGCGATCGTCTGTTGCATCGCCGGAGTACCAAACCGGAAGCAGAGGCTGATCTGGATATGATTGCCGGTCTGTGCGGGATGGACGCGGCGGACATGATGAACATGGAAGCGTGTGATTACCTGACCCTGGAGCGGCAGTTCAATGTTTTTTTGCTGCCGCCGGTCCGGCGGAAGAAGAAAGCATCCTGACGGCGATACGGCGCGCCGGTGCCTGGTTCGGGTGGTCTCCGGGAGATGTGATGGCGCTGCCGTATACGGATTTTGTGGCAATGATGCTGGCGGAGTCGGAAGAGAGGAAGCGATGTTATGGCAACGGTGGGCGATAACCTTAAAGCGAATATCCGGATCGGAGGTTCGATAGATCCGTCGTGGAAAAAATCGGTTGATGGACTGAAGCACGGATTATCAGGGGCAACACAGGAAGTGGCTCGCCTGACACGCCAGCAGGACGTACTGAAACGAAAAATTCAGGCTGGTGTACTGGCAGGACAGGATATTACCGAACTGCGAAAGCAGTATGAAAAGCTGGGCAGAAAAATTCATGATGCCACCGGGGAACAGGATAAATTTAACCGTAAGCTGGCGCGGGCAGAACGTCTGGAACGCTGGAAAGGACGGGCCGGGACTGTTCTTAAAACCGGGCTGGGGCTTTCGGTTGGTTCCGGGCTTACGCTGGCAGCCGGTGCCGGCGCGGTACTGAACCGGAATGCGGAAACGGCAGAGCGGTCAGGGATAGCCCGGAGTTACGGGGTGGATTATGAAACCTATGCGGCGTGGGATTCACTGGGCCGGCAGATGGGGTTAAACGGCGAAAACATCGGTGATCTGTTTGAGGAATACCGGAACAAGGTTTTTGACGATGATAATGGTGCCAAGGACAAAGGAGCCATTCAGGACGTATTCGGTAAACTTGGGCTGAAAGCGGGCGTAATGGCCGGAAAAAACAACCAGGAGCAGGTCGAGTTTTTGTTTGAACGCTTACTGCAGGTGGCGAATGAGCAGCAGGCTGCGGGGATGGCAGATGCGTTATTTGGTGGTGAAGCCAATAAAATCCTGACCTGGATGCGTCTGTCAGGAAAGACCTTCCAGGAACTTATCAGTGAGCAGAAACGCTATAACCTGGTGACAAAGGAAGGGGCTGATGGCGCAGTTCAGGGGCATGTGGCGTTGTCAAATTTCCGTTATGTTCTGAGTTCTTCAATTGATGAAATCAGCGGACAGCTGGGTAATGAACTTGCTCCACATATTCAACAGGTGACGGATGACCTTGCGGCCTGGTTTAAGAATGGTGGGCTGGAAAAAATCCGGGCATTTATCCGTGATGATGCCCTGCCGGCGCTGATCGACATGGCTGCGTGGATGTGGAAATTTGGAAAAGTTCTTGCCGGAATAACGCAGAAAGCCATTGAGTGGGGGCTGGCGGATGATCCGCGAGAGGACCGACGAGAAGTGCTGGAATATCTGGCAAAAATGGGGTCGCCGGAGCTGGCGAGAGCGGTAGCGCAGAAAAACGGTCAGGGGGAGTGGTTTGATGAACTGCTCAGGCAAAATCCGGAGCTGACGAAACAGGTTGTACAGGCCTATAAAGACACTCGCGGTTATCTCCCCTGGAATCATGATGATAAAAAGTTTGATGCTTTTCTCGACCCTTTGTTGGGGCCGAAAGAAGAACCTGATTTTAAGGCGATAAAAGAGAAATCCCGCACCTACATTGACGGACTTCCTGCAGCAGACCATGGGCAGGGTAATTCGGACCCTCTCTCGGCTCTTCAGTATACCCCCGGCAATATCAGCCAGGTGGAAGTAAAACCCACGTATCAGATACGAGCGGAATTTAACATCACCCAGAAGCCCGGCGAGGATGCCGGACAACTGGCAGACAGGGTAATGAGAAATCTGGGAGATATTAATTTTGGTCAGCGTTCCCGCATGACCGATGGTGATGCATTCTGGGGGTGAACATGGTGGATTTACTGGGCTGGGGCGTAAACCGGCTTGAGCGTGAAGCATGGGACGCGGTGGGCTCATTAACGGATGTCGCCTCCCGCGTCATGCTGTCGTTTGGTGAGTTTGAATTCAGTATTGATACGGCAGCCTATAACGCCATGAAGCGCACTATGGAATGGCGATGGGATGAACAGCAACTTATCGGAAAAAACGACCTGCTGCAGTATACCGGTAAGGGGGCCAGAACAATAACCCTTGAAGGTATGGTGCATGCGGGATTTCGTGACGGTGTGGGAATGGATGCCCTTGATACACTGGTTCAGATGGTGGATGACAATCCGGCTCCGCATCTTCTGGTTTCGAGCACAGGTGATGTGATGGGGTATTTTGTGGCAACTGCCTATTCAGATAACACCACGTCCTTTCTTCCCGGCGGTGCGCCGAAGAACAAAACGTTCACACTGGAGCTGAAATACTATGGCGAAAAACTGGCGGACCACTGACGGCGATATGCTGGATGATATCTGTCAGAGACACTATGGCAGTGCCGGACTTAACCAGTCACTGGCAGCGGTACTGGAGGCTAATCCGGGGATTGCTGACTTTGGTCCGGTGTATCCCGCAGGGGTGGAAATCGTGTTGCCGGACTGGACATATGAGCCGGAAGAGGAGGAGGCGTTTCAGTTATGGGACTGAATGAATATCAGCCTGATTTCAGTCTGACAGCGGAAGGTAATGATATCACAAAGGCCATAAAGCGGGGGCTGGCAGAACTGCGTTATACCGATAATGGTGCGGCCACAAAGCGATCCGATGAACTGATGGTAACGCTGTTCAGCGAGACGATGGCGCTGCCTCCGAAAGGTGCGGTATTAACGCTGGGGCTGGGATTTAATGGAAATCTGGTAAATAAAGGCAGCTTTACCGTCTGTCAGGTGGCAAGCGGTGGCCCTCCCCGCCGGATCACCATTTATGCCACCGCAGCCCCCATGAATGCGTCCAGACATGGCGCGGATGTGACCGCACTGAAAACCCGCGCCTTCAGCGATATCACGCTGGGCGACCTGGTAAAAACCATCGCCACTGAAAATAATCTGGTGGCGCGGGTTTCACCATCGCTTGCTGATATTCGTATCTCCTGGGTGATGCAGTCATCAGAATCAGACGCAGCCCTCCTGTCCCGGCTTGCAGGCGTGTATGGTGCCACCAGTAAACCGACGAACGGTTACTGGTTATTTCTGGAGTATGGTGCATCGCAGAGTACAGGCGGAAGAGATACCCCAGTGATGACCATCACACCGGATATGGTGTCAGACTGGGATTACCGGGAGGGCGAACGACAGGGTGCTGCGGGTAGTGGGAAGGGAGACAAAAAGAATGGGAAAGTGGGTGTCCGATATTTTGATACCCGTGACGGACGCACACGAGAAGTTAAAGTGGATGTGGAGTCTACAGACAAGCGGCATCCGTTTACCCAGCCTGACCAGGGCACCGCAAAACACTGTGCAGACTCGAAAGTTAAACGCGTGCAGAAAGCCGGACGCCAGATGACGATAACGCTACCGTGCAGACCGGCACTGCTGAAAGCGGGAGCAGAGATGCGTTTTATCACGCAGGGGTTTGGAGTACGGGAAGATCATAACTGGCAGGCAGAGTCAGTGGAGTTTTCACTGGCACCAGGGCATGGGTTTGCGCTGAATCTGTCGCTGGCGACCGATATTTCCGCGAAAGGGAAGGCCTCAGGGAAGAAGAAAGCGGATAAAAAGGGCGTGAATTATTTTGGTTAGTGTTTTCTGTATCAGGTAATAAAAATGGCTGTATTAATTTCAGGTGTGCTGACTGATGGCGCGGGACTCCCCATGTCCGGATACCATATTATTCTGAAAGCCAGGCAGAATACATCTGTAGTGGTCATGAGAACGGTGGCTGCAGTGGTGACAGGGGCGGCAGGAGAATATGCCTTTGAGGCTCAGACCGGAAAATATGATGTATATCTTCGGTCGTGCATTGAAAGAGAATATTGTGTCGGTGACATTTCAGTTTATGAAGACTCCAGACCCGGCACGCTGAACGACTTCCTTACCGCCCTTGATGAAGACGACCTGAAGCCGGATGTGGTGAAGCGTTTTGAGGAAATTGCAGATGCAGTCAACCGTCTCTCTGAACAGGTGAGTATTGACAAGGAGAAAGCAGAAGCAGCTGCTGATGCTGCAAAAAATGCAGCATCAGCGGCTCTGGACAATACAAATAAGGCGGAGGAATTTAAAGAACAATCACGGAAGAATGCCGAAATCGCTGCGGGATGCGCGCAAAGTGCCGGACAGCACGCTTCGGATGCTGCACAAACTGAAAAGCAGGTGGAAATCCTGGCGACAGATATTCGGCAGAATGCAGGCGATGTTTATCAGAACGTACAGCATGTTGAGCGTCTGGCATCAGAAGTTGCGCAGAATGCCAGCCAGGTGCATCAGAATACCCTGACAGTAACGGATGCAGCGCAGTCTGTGGAGCAGAATGCACAGCTGACAACGCAGTTAAGAAACGAAGCCGGCCGCTTTGCCGACGAATCCAGGAAAAGTTCAGAGGATGCAAAAGAGTACAGTGACAGCGCCAGAAAAGCGGTCGATGAACTGAAATCTGTCGGTACTTATCCGGCAGGGATAGCTTTTGCATGGCCAGCGGATATTCCCCCGGAGGGGTTTGCAATAATGCAGGGGCAGCCATTCGATAAATCTGCGTATCCACAACTGGCAGCTGTATTTCCGTCAGGTGTAATACCTGATATGCGGGGGTGGACAATAAAAGGCAAACCAGACGGGCGCGCAGTACTGTCTCATGAAGAGGATGGTGTTAAGCGGCACGGGCATACGGCAAAGGTATTACCGACGGATTTGGGGGCCAGGGAGACAAGTTCCTTTGATTATGGCTCTAAAAGTACAGAGCATGGAGGATTGCATAATCACATTACCAACGGAGTCTGGACAGGTTCTACAACGAGGAACGGAGGAACAAAGTGGGACACGCCAGGATATATAGCGGATATAGCAACCAGCAGCGGAGGCGAGCATGTGCATGTGGTTTATATCGGCCCGCATATTCATACCGTGGCACTGGGCGCGCATGGTCATGATGTCACAGTTGATGAGACGGGTAATGCAGAAAATACAGTTAAAAATATCGCGTTTAACTTCATTGTGAGGCTGGCATGACACATTTCAAAATGAGTCCAGAATCCCGGACACTGAAAATTTATAACTTACGGGCTGATACAAAAGAGTATATAGGCGCAGGAGATGTTTATATTCCGCCGAATACAGGATTACCGGCGAACTGCACGCTTATCGAACCGCCAGAGGCTGGCCCCGGCCAGGTTGCCGTTTTCAACGATGCACAGCAACAGTGGGAAGTTGTTGAAGATCACCGTGGGAAAACGGTATATGACACAGCCACCGGGAAGACATTGTGCATTTCCCGTCCGGGGGCTTTGCCGGATGATGTCACCACTTTACCGCCAGAGGGGGAATTCCATCAATGGGATGGTGCGAAATGGATAAAAGACGACGAGGCCGAAAGGGCGGCGAAAATTCGTGACGCTGAACGGGAGAAGCAAAAATTACTTCAGGAGATAATGGAAAAAACACAGCTGTGGCAAACGTGGCTGTCACTTGGGATTATCAGCGAAGCTGATAAAAAATCACTCAGGGAGTGGATGTTGTATGCCCAAAAAGTTGAAGCGACGGACACGTCTGAATTACCTGTGAAATTTCCCGACAAACCCGCTTGTAAATTAGCCGCAACAGGTGCTTGAAGTCCTCCCCGACTATTGGAATGGTCGGGGAGGGGTTATTGATTAAGGCTAGGCGTAACAAACTTTAGCAAAAAGCCTTAAAAAGCATTCTCCAAAACCAGAACGCAACTGACTGATTTTGATGAAATACATAGTGCTGTTGCTTTAAACAATAAAGCAGCTTAAAAATGCACTTATTTCATTGAATTTAGAGGATTAATTGTCTATTTCGCTCACCTTCTTATTCAGCAAACGAGAGGCGCGCCAGTAAACCAGCAACATCAGGCCCATTACGATAGTCAGCGTAATGCTGGTGGCTGCACCAAACGGCCAGTCACGAATATTAAGGAACTGGACCTTGATGACGTTACCGATCAGCAGGTTTTTCGCTCCGCCCATCAGGTCGGACACATAGAACAGGCCCATCGCTGGCAGCATCACCAGCAGACATCCGGCAATAATTCCCGGCATCGTCAGTGGAATAATGATGCGGATAAAAGTCTGCAATTTGCTGGCACCGAGATCGCGCGCCGCTTCCAGTAAAGGTTTATCCAGTTTTTCGATACTGGAGTACAGCGGCATCACCATAAACGGCAGCAGAATGTAAACCAGACCGATAATCACCGCACTGGGCGTGAACATGATACGAATTGGTGTGTCGATAACGCCCAGCCAGAGCAAAAACTCGTTGAGATAGCCTTTGGTACTGAGGAAAATTTTCAGCCCATAGATGCGAATCAGTGAGTTGGTCCAGAAGGGAACAATCAGCAGAAACAGCAGCAGCGGACGCACCTTGTGCGGCAGCTTCGCCAGAAACCAGGCAAACGGATAGCCCAGAACCAGGCAGGCGAGGGTGGCGATCAGCGCCATATTCAGCGAGTGCAATAGCACTTCAAAATAGAGCGGATCGAGCAGACGTGCGTAGTTTTCCAGCGTAAAGACCATTTTGACGAAACTGGCGTCGTCGCGGGTCAAAAAGCTGGTGCCAATGATCATCAGGTTGGGCAGAAAGACAAACAACACAAGCCAACCGACAATAGTGACAATCACTACATTCTGGAACTTACTTGTGTTCTTCATCAGCCAGTACGACCTCCCAGCTTTCTACCCAATTAATGGCCATTTTTTGGTCGAGAGAGTGGTCAAAGTCAGGATCGTCTTCATTGAAGAATTCGCTGACCATCACCATCTTGCCATTTTCCAGTTCAACAACCGACTCCAGCGTCATGCCTTTGTAGTTACGCTCGCGAACGTAACCAATCAGCCCTTCAGCATGGTTGTCGTCGTTAATCTCTTCAACACGTAAGTCTTCCGGGCGCAGCAGAACATGCAGTTTTTGCCCCGGTTCAACGGCGAAGTTAACGTAGATATTACACTCGCGACCTTCAACGTTGGCGCGTACGCGCTGCTCGTCGAGTCGCTCGATCACCGTGGCGTTGAACATATTGATTTCGCCAATGAATCCGGCAACAAATAAATTCTTCGGCTCTTCGTAAATTTCGCGCGGTGTACCATCCTGCTCAATACGACCCTCGCGCATCACCACAATCCTGTCTGACATGGTGAGTGCTTCTTCCTGATCGTGAGTGACAAAGACGAAGGTAATACCAAGCTTACGCTGTAACGCTTTCAGCTCGTTCTGCATTTGCTTGCGCAGTTTGTAATCCAGCGCCGAGAGCGACTCATCAAGCAGCAGCAGGCGAGGCTTGTTAACCACCGCGCGGGCAATGGCAACGCGTTGCTGTTGACCGCCTGAAAGTTGATGCGGTTTGCGTTGAGCGAAGCTTTCCAGTTGCACCATCCGCAAAGCTTCCATAACGCGAGGCGTAATTTCAGCCGCAGGGGTTTTTTGCATACGCAAACCAAAGGCCACATTTTCGAATACGGTCATGTGGGGGAATAGCGCGTAGCTTTGGAAAACGGTGTTCACATAGCGGTTTTCCGCCGGAACGTGGGTGATGTCCTCGTTATCCAGCATGATGCGTCCAGAATCAACAGTTTCCAGACCCGCAATCAGGCGAAGAACGGTTGTTTTACCGCAGCCAGAAGGGCCAAGCAGCGTGAGGAACTCGCCATTGTTGATAGTCAGATCCAGCTGGGGAATGACCTCTTTACCATCAAAGCATTTGCGAATTCCCGCCAATTGCACCAGCGGTGAAAGCGAACTCGGTTGTTTATTCAATTTTTTACTCTGTCCCATGTAAACGCAACGGATGGCTTACCGAAGCGGGGTTTGTGGTTAACCACCTTGGTGACTCTTAAAGAGGGCCGTAATTCTACGGCAAACTACTTGGATCGCCAATCCTTGTTGTGAATTACTGGCTTAGCTTTATATTCATTAAGGTAATGTTGATAAATATTCCCGATTGCAGGGGTAAAAGTGACCTGACGCAATATTTGTCTTTTCCTGCTTCTTAATAATGTTGTCACGAAAAGTGAGGGTGACTACATGGATAAACTACTTGAGCGTTTTTTGAACTACGTGTCTCTTGATACCCAATCAAAAGCGGGGGTGAGACAAGTTCCCAGCACGGAAGGCCAGTGGAAATTATTGCATCTGCTGAAAGATCAGCTGGAAGAAATGGGTCTTATCAATGTGACCTTAAGTGAGAAAGGAACGTTGATGGCGACGCTACCGGCTAACGTTCCTGGCGATATTCCTGCGATTGGCTTTATTTCTCATGTGGATACCTCACCGGATTGCAGCGGTAAAAATGTGAACCCGCAGATTGTTGAAAACTATCGCGGCGGCGACATTGCGTTGGGCGTCGGCGACGAAGTCCTGTCACCGGTCATGTTCCCGGTACTGCATCAACTGCTGGGACAGACGCTGATCACCACTGACGGTAAAACATTGTTGGGTGCTGACGACAAAGCAGGTATTGCAGAAATCATGACCGCGCTGGCGGTATTGCAGCAGAAAAATATTCCGCATGGCGATATTCGTGTTGCCTTTACGCCAGATGAAGAAGTGGGTAAAGGGGCGAAACATTTTGATGTTGAAGCCTTTGATGCCCGCTGGGCTTACACCGTAGATGGTGGTGGCGTAGGTGAACTGGAGTTTGAAAACTTCAACGCTGCTTCAGTGAATATCAAAATCGTCGGCAACAATGTTCACCCAGGTACGGCAAAAGGTGTGATGGTGAATGCGCTGTCGCTGGCGGCACGCATTCATGCGGAAGTACCGGCAGATGAAAGCCCGGAAGCTACGGAAGGTTATGAAGGCTTCTATCACCTGACAAGCATGAAAGGCACTGTTGAGCGCGCCGATATGCACTACATCATCCGTGATTTCGACCGTAAACAGTTTGAAGCGCGTAAACGTAAAATGATGGAAATTGCCAAGAAAGTGGGCAAAGGGTTACACCCGGATTGCTACATTGAACTGGTGATTGAAGACAGTTACTACAACATGCGCGAGAAAGTCGTTGAGCATCCGCATATTCTTGATATTGCCCAGCAGGCGATGCGCGATTGCGATATTGAACCAGACCTGAAACCGATCCGTGGTGGTACTGACGGTGCGCAGTTGTCGTTTATGGGATTACCGTGCCCGAATCTGTTTACCGGCGGTTATAACTATCATGGCAAACATGAGTTTGTCACTCTGGAAGGAATGGAAAAAGCGGTGCAAGTGATTGTGCGTATTGCCGAGTTAACGGCGAAACGGAAGTAAGCGAAATCGGATGCGGCATATGATGCCGCATCCGGCTTCAATTCAAATTTACCCTTCGAAGAACCAATACCCGCTATTGACCAGCGCCGCGAGCATCGCGAGGAATGACGGATCTTCCAGTGCGTCGCCAAAATTCTCTGCGGTCAGTGCAATATTGCTGGCGAGTGCATCCAGCGCCGGACGGTGCGGGGAATCAATTTTCTCACCATTGGCATAAACATCGTCGCCAATGCGCAAGACGCGCAGACCACCCAGACGCACCAGTACATCACCTTGTTTCAGCGCGTCGTAGATTTCATCCGGTTGATACGGTGGCTCTGGCGGAGCGATATCCAGTTCATGACGTGACTGCGAAATAAACTCGCCAAACCACTGTTTAAAGTGTTCTGGCTGGTTGATCAACTCAAGCATCATCTCACGCAGTTTATCCATCTCCTGCGGCAGAACGTCTGCCGGATGATCGCGAGGCGGGACATCCGGATCGCTGTAGTAATTACCGCCCAGCTCACGTTGCAGCACGTAATCGGCAAATCCGCTGATCAGTTCCCGCGTATTCGGCGCACGAAAACCAACGGAATAGTTCATCGCATTTTCCAGCGCGTAGCCTTCGTGCGGGAACCCTGGCGGAATATAAAGAATATCGCCTGGCTCCAGCTCTTCATCAATAATCGCTTCAAACGGATCAACCTGTAACAGATCCGGGTGAGGGCAGTGCTGCCTCATGTGCAGTTTTTCACCAACCCGCCAGCGACGGCGACCTGTACCCTGAATAATAAACACATCGTACTGATCGAGATGCGGACCGACGCCGCCGCCAGGCACGGAAAACGAGATCATCAGGTCGTCAATGCGCCAGTCCGGTAATTCACGGAACGGACGCATCAGCGCGGCGGCCGGTTCATGCCAGTGATCAACCGCCTGGACCAGCAATGACCAGTTGGTTTCGCCCAGATGGTCGTAGCTTTCGAATGGCCCGTGACTGACCTGCCATTTGCCATCCTGATGACTGACCAGCCGACTGTCGACTTCACTTTCCATCGCCAGGCCCGCCAGCTCGTCGGGAGAAATAGGGTCAATAAAATTATTAAAGCCGCGTTTTAACACCACGGGACGTTTCTGCCAGTGGCGTTCGAGAAAATCGGGCCAATTAAGGGTGAGTTGGTATTCCATGTTAAGCGTCCATAGGCGGGTATCTGCAACCGATTATAACGGATGCATACTGTAATGCGTGAACAAAGGACATATTTATTCATCTTTCGGCAAGGAATGCTGGCGACCAAAAATCACCTCCATTCGCGCACCGCCGAGCATGCTCTCTCCGGCGATGATTCTTCCGTCGTACTGTTCAGTAATTTCACGAGCGACCGCCAGTCCCACGCCTTGCCCGGGACGTAAGGTATCAACACGCTGACCACGGTCGAAAATCACCTCACGCTTGCTTTGCGGGATCCCCGGTCCATCATCTTCGACCACGATGTAGAGATGCTTGTCAGTTTGCCTTGCGGAGATTTCGACAAACTCGAGACAATACTTACAGGCGTTATCCAGTACATTGCCCATTACCTCAACAAAATCGTTCTGCTCACCGACAAAGCTAATTTCTGGCGAGATATCGAGGGAAATATTGACGCCTTTACGCTGATAAACTTTATTCAGTGCCGATGTGAGATTGTCCAACAACGGGGCCACTGGATGTAGTTCGCGGCTAAGTAATGTCCCGCCACGCATACTGGCTCGGTGTAGGTAGTAACCAATTTGTTGCGAGATACGGCTAATTTGTTCCAGCATCACCGGTTCCGCCTCACTGACGTTCATCTTTTCACTTCGCAAAGAACGCAGCGTACTTTGTAGCACCGCCAGAGGCGTTTTCAGGCTGTGAGTCAGGTCAGTGAGCGTAGTGCGGTATTTGTCATAACGCTCACGCTCGCTTTTTAAAAGACGGTTCAGGTTACCTACCAGGCTGGTCAGTTCTCTCGTCGTTGTAGGGTTGAGCAATTCGCGGTGGTGTTCTTCCAGTTCGCGGACTTCTCGCGCCAGGGCTTCAATAGGGCGTAAGCTCCACCAGGCGGCGACCCACAGTAACGGGATCACTAACAACAGGTTGGCCAGGAGTACATAGAGAAACCAACTCCATACCGTATAGGAACTTTTAAGCTCTACGGGAATGGTATCGACCACCACAATCGTGAGTTTTGGCATTTGCGCCGTCGCCGGATAGACATTAACGGCTACCGAGTGGGTCATTTCTGCATCGTCGTCGTCTTCCCGAACTTCCTGCAACTGCTGCTGAATAGAGAGATCGTTACTAAGTAGCAGGCTGGTATCGTTCACGTCAGCCTCTATTTCGTGAAAACCATTGGATTTCAGCCAGTCAGGTTGGATCATTTTCATCAGCCAGGGAACGTCACGCTGCGCCCACAATAGTTTGCCGTTCTCGTCATAAATCAGAGACATCGTGGGGCTTTGCTTGTCGATATTTTCCGGCAGTTCGACATGTAGCTTATTGTTTTCCCATTTCGCCAGTGTATAGAATAAATTGCTCTCGCCGCGTAACAGACGAAACGTCGTTTTATCGAAACTAACGCTATAACCGATCAGGGCAACCATACCGTAGGAAAGTGAAAGCACTAGTACTACCGCGGCCGTCGCCAACAGAAAACGTACCCGCAGCGAGAGCGGGAAAAAAACACGCAGTAATTTTTTCATCAGCGCAATTCGAAAAGATAACCCTGGCCGCGAACGGTGGTAATCACCTCGTGCGGGTATTGTGCCTGAATTTTTTTGCGCAGCCTGCCCATCAGAACATCAATGGTATGACTTTCCCGCAGTTCGGCATCCGGGTAGAGCTGTAACATCAACGAATCTTTACTGACCACTTTGCCGTTGTTACGGATCAAGGTTTCCATAATGGTGTATTCAAAAGCGGTCAGTTTGATTACTTCGTCACTGATGGATAATTCGCGACGGGAGAGATCAACCTGAAACGGTGGCAGCGAAATAACCTGTGAAGCCAGGCCGCTATTACGCCGCATTAATGCCTGCATTCGTGCCATCACTTCTTCAATATGAAAGGGTTTAGTCACGTAATCGTCAGCACCGGCGCTTAATACTTCGACTTTGTCCTGCCAGCTTTCACGGGCGGTTAAAACCAGAATTGGCAGTGAAACATCATTACTACGCCAGCGACGGATCAGCGACAAACCATCTTCGTCAGGCAAACCGAGATCGACAATCGCAATATCCGGTAAATGTTCGTTGAGATAATAATCGGCTTCTTTGGCATCTTCTGCGTCATCGACCTGATGACCAGCGTCCTGAATCTGAACTTTAAGATGGTGACGTAACAACGCATTGTCTTCGACAACCAGTACGCGCATTTTTATTTCTCCCTGTCTTAATTATAAAAATAGTGTAACGCGATTATGTGGTTGTGGGGGTAAACATTAAATAAACCAGTGGGGAAGGGAGGTGTAAATAGAAAAGCGGATTATGTTAATAAACAGGCCGGACGGCATCACCATCCGGCACTGATACGAGGCTTATTTCAGCTCATCAACCATAGTGATGGCACGACCAATATAGTTAGCCGGCGTCATCGCTTTCAGGCGTGCTTTTTCTTCTTCTGGCAGCGCCAGACCGTCGATAAATTGCTTCATGCCTTCGGCGTTAACGCGTTTACCGCGAGTCAGCTCTTTCAGCTTCTCGTATGGCTTCTCAATCCCGTAACGGCGCATTACCGTCTGGATCGGTTCTGCCAACACTTCCCAGTTATGATCCAGTTCATCCAGCAGATGATCACGGTTCACTTCCAATTTGCTCACACCTTTCAGGGTGGACTGGTAAGCAATCAGCGCATAACCGATACCCACGCCGAGGTTACGCAGCACGGTGGAGTCGGTCAGGTCACGCTGCCAGCGGGAAACCGGGAGTTTACTAGCCAGGTGCTGCAACACCGCGTTGGAAAGCCCCAGATTACCTTCGGAGTTTTCGAAGTCGATTGGGTTAACCTTGTGCGGCATGGTGGAGGAACCAATCTCACCAGCAATGGTTTTCTGTTTGAAGTGGTTAAGGGCGATATAACCCCAGACGTCACGGTCAAAGTCGATCAGAATGGTGTTGAAGCGCGCAATGCAATCAAACAGCTCGGCGATGTAGTCGTGCGGTTCGATTTGGGTAGTGTACGGGTTCCACTGAATACCCAGCGAGGTGACGAACTCTTCGCTGAACTGATGCCAGTCAACTTCCGGGTAAGCGGCGATGTGGGCGTTATAGTTACCGACCGCGCCGTTGATTTTGCCGAGGATCTCCACCTGGTTAAGCTGGCGGTACTGGCGCTCCATACGGTAGGCGACGTTAGCCATCTCTTTACCGATGGTTGATGGCGTGGCTGGCTGACCGTGGGTACGAGACAGCAGCGGGATATCGCGATACTGAACGGCGAGATCTTTAATGCCATCAATCAGTTGACGCCAGTACGGCAGGATCACTTCATCACGCGCGGTTTTCAGCATCAACGCGTGGGAGAGGTTATTGATATCTTCCGAAGTGCAGGCAAAGTGGATGAATTCAGAAACCGCGTGCAGTTCCGGGATATCCGCCACTTTTTCTTTCAGGAAATACTCAACCGCTTTAACGTCGTGGTTAGTGGTACGCTCGATGGTTTTGATGCGCGCCGCATCTTCTTCGCTGAAACTGGCGACAATTGCATCAAGGTAACCGATTGCGTCGGCAGCAAAAGCAGGAACTTCCTTGATCGCTGCGTGCGCGGCCAGTTTTTGCAGCCAACGTACTTCAACTTGTACACGGAATTTCAGCAAACCATATTCGCTGAAAATCCCGCGCAGCGCGCTGACTTTATCGCCGTAGCGTCCATCGACAGGGGAAACGGCGGTCAGTGAGGATAATTCCATAGATCACAACTCCGGGGTTAAATGAGCAAGAATTTGTTTTGCCTGAGTGGTCAGGCGATTACGAGAAAACATCAGTTGCAGACGTCCGCCGCCGACCTGGTGCCAGAGCACGGCGGCGCGAATGCCTGCCAGCAGGGTTGCGCGAACTTTCGCCTGCACTTGTGGGCTTTGCAGTACGGCAGGGGAGCCGGTGACCTGAATACGCGGGCCAAGCGGGCTGATAACATCAACATAGATGGCGGCCATCGCGCTCATCAGCGTTTCGGACTGTAAATCGAAGTGTTCGAGTTGGCGTTGCAGGCCGTTGATCCGGTTGCCCAGAGTGTCGAGCGCACCTTTCGCTGAGGAAAGTTTGCGCTCAAGCACCATCAGGCTTAGCGTGTAGCGGGTTAGCTCAGCGTTTAAGCCCTGACGACTGCTGGCATTGAGCACGCCGAGCAGGGTTTCCAGTCCGACGCGCAGGTTGGCTTCGCTACCGCCAAAAACCGCCAGCGTCGAGCTGGGGTTCATATCAATAATACTGTTGAGTGAGACGTGTAGCGCATCGGCATCACAATGCCCCTGGTGAGCGAGTTGTTGCACCAGGCGTGCCGACTGACAAATACCGGCCAGGGCGAGGGTGATGTCATAGTAATTCTTTGCCACGTTCACTGCTTCCTTGTTGTAATTAAAGACAATAATCAGACCGGCAGCGGCAGACGCTGCTCAATGATACCGCCACCGAGGCACACTTCACCGTTATAGAAGACGGCAGACTGGCCCGGCGTCACGGCGGCAACTGGCTCATCGAAAATCACTTCAATGCGATCGTCGTCCAGCGCCTTGACGGTGCACGGAATGTCGGTCTGGCGATAGCGGGTTTTTACCGTGCAACGCATAGTGCCGATGAACGGTTCGCGATCGACCCAGTGTAGCTGCTGGGCAATCAGACCGACAGACATCAGACGCGGGTGTTCATGGCCCTGCGCAACAATCAGAATGTTGTTTTCGACGTCTTTATCGACCACATACCACGGTTCTTCGGTGCCTTCTTTGGTGCCACCGATACCCAGACCTTTACGCTGACCGAGGGTGTGATACATCAGCCCCTGGTGCTCACCAATTTCATCGCCATCGACGGTAATGATTTTGCCCGGTTGTGCCGGGAGATAACGGCCCAGGAACTCGCGGAATTTACGTTCGCCAATGAAGCAAATGCCGGTAGAGTCTTTTTTCTTCGCGGTGACCAGACCAAGATCTTCAGCAATCTTACGCACCTGCGGTTTTTCCAGTTCGCCAACCGGGAACAGGCTTTGTGCGATCTGCTCATGGCTGAGCGTATAAAGGAAGTAGCTCTGGTCTTTATTGCTGTCCAGACCACGCAGCAGGCGGCTCTTGCCATCGACATCTGCACGACGAACGTAATGACCGGTAGCGATATAATCGGCACCTAAATCTTCGGCGGCAAATTCGAGGAAGGCTTTAAATTTGATCTCTTTGTTGCACAGAATATCCGGATTCGGCGTGCGACCGGCTTTATATTCAGCAAGGAACAGTTCGAAGACGTTATCCCAGTATTCGGCAGCAAAGTTGACGGTGTGCAGTTCAATGCCGAGCTTATCGCAGACCGCCTGGGCATCAGCCAGATCCGCTGCCGCTGTGCAATATTCCTCACCGTCGTCTTCTTCCCAGTTCTTCATAAACAGGCCTTCGACCTGATATCCCTGTTGTTGCAACAGCCAGGCAGAAACGGAGGAATCGACACCGCCGGACATGCCGACGATCACTTTTTTTGCGGTTTCAGACATTGGATTACTCACGACATTGAACTTCAAGGCGGCGTATTCTATCACGCAGCCTTTTAGATGACACCCTTTGTAAAAGGCCAGTTAAAATCGCCAATCATCTCCAGCGGATAGCGTTGCCCACTTTGATAACAACGAATACTTTCCGCCACCAACGGCGAACGCAGATTTGGCGCCTGTAAAATTTCTTCGGCGCTGACCCAACGGCAGCAGTCGATATCGCTGTCATGAGGCTGGGTCTGACATATTTGCTCAAGCTCAATGGCAAACAGGAAACGCAAAAACGGCGTTTTATCTGGCGCAATCCACTGATGCATGCGGATGAAGTGTTGCGGTCGCGCGCTGATGCCGGTTTCTTCCCACAGCTCACGCGCAGCCGCTTCCACTAGCGTCTCATCCGCTTCCAGATGTCCCGCCGGTTGGTTCCATAACGCTTTACCGTTAATCGTCTCTTCAACAACTAAAAATTTGTCCTCTGCGTGTACCACGCAGGCTACGGTAACGTGCGGTTTAAACATTGTGCATCCTTATTCTGTTGCTTCTCGCCATTCGCCGTTAGCGAGATTATCCAGTGTGTAATTGCCCATGGCATAGCGAATTAGTCGCAGCGTAGGGAAACCGACATGGGCGGTCATGCGGCGCACCTGGCGATTACGTCCTTCATATAAGGTGATCTTAAGCCAACTGGTGGGAATACTTTTGCGTTCACGAATTGGTGGGTTCCGCGGCCATAACCACTCTGGTTCTTCAACCAGCTCCACGCCTGCGGGCAGGGTAGGACCATCATTTAAGGTTACGCCATTGCGCAAGGCTTCAAGAGCGTCTTGTGTGGGAATGCCTTCCACCTGCACATAATAGATTTTCCCGGTGCGTTTGCCCGGCTGAGTTAAACGTGCCTGTAGTGCACCGTTATTGGTCAGCACCAGTAACCCTTCGCTATCGCGGTCAAGACGACCTGCCGCATAAACGCCCTGAACCGGGATGAATTCTTTTAATGTTTTGCGCCCGGCTTCATCGGTGAACTGTGGCAGGACATCGTAAGGTTTATTGAACAGGATCACACGCGTGGGCTGGTTTTCAGGTTTGCGCCTGGTGGAACGTTGCGAGCTGAATCGCTTAACCTGGTGATTTCTAAAAGAAGTTTTTTGCATGGTATTTTCAGGGATTATGAATTGCCGCATTATAGCCTAATAACGCGCATCTTTCATGACGGCAAACAATAGGGTAGTATTGACAAGCCAATTACAAATCATTAACAAAAAATTGCTCTAAAGCATCCGTATCGCAGGACGCAAACGCATATGCAACGTGGTGGCAGACGAGCAAACCAGTAGCGCTCGAAGGAGAGGTGAATGGAAAGTAAAGTAGTTGTTCCGGCACAAGGCAAGAAGATCACCCTGCAAAACGGCAAACTCAACGTTCCTGAAAATCCGATTATCCCTTACATTGAAGGTGATGGAATCGGTGTAGATGTAACCCCAGCCATGCTGAAAGTGGTCGACGCTGCAGTCGAGAAAGCCTATAAAGGCGAGCGTAAAATCTCCTGGATGGAAATTTACACCGGTGAAAAATCCACACAGGTTTATGGTCAGGATGTCTGGCTGCCTGCTGAAACCCTTGATCTGATTCGTGAATATCGCGTTGCCATTAAAGGTCCGCTGACCACTCCGGTTGGTGGCGGTATTCGCTCTCTCAACGTTGCCCTGCGCCAGGAACTGGATCTCTACATCTGCCTGCGTCCGGTACGTTACTATCAGGGCACTCCAAGCCCGGTTAAACACCCTGAACTGACCGATATGGTTATCTTCCGTGAAAACTCGGAAGACATTTATGCAGGTATCGAATGGAAAGCCGACTCTGCCGACGCTGAGAAAGTGATCAAGTTCCTGCGTGAAGAGATGGGCGTGAAGAAAATTCGCTTCCCGGAACATTGCGGTATCGGTATCAAGCCATGTTCGGAAGAAGGCACCAAACGTCTGGTTCGTGCCGCGATCGAATACGCAATTGCTAACGATCGTGACTCTGTGACCCTGGTGCACAAAGGCAACATCATGAAGTTCACCGAAGGCGCGTTTAAAGACTGGGGCTACCAGCTGGCGCGTGAAGAGTTTGGCGGTGAACTCATCGACGGCGGCCCGTGGCTGAAAGTTAAAAACCCGAACACCGGCAAAGAGATCGTCATTAAAGACGTGATTGCTGATGCATTCCTGCAACAGATCCTGCTGCGTCCGGCTGAATATGATGTTATCGCCTGTATGAACCTGAACGGTGACTACATTTCTGACGCCCTGGCAGCGCAGGTTGGCGGTATCGGTATCGCCCCTGGCGCAAACATCGGTGACGAATGCGCCCTGTTTGAAGCCACCCACGGTACTGCGCCGAAATATGCCGGTCAGGACAAAGTAAACCCAGGCTCTATCATCCTTTCCGCTGAGATGATGCTGCGCCATATGGGCTGGACTGAAGCCGCAGACCTGATTGTTAAAGGTATGGAAGGCGCGATCAACGCGAAGACTGTAACCTATGACTTCGAACGTCTGATGGAAGGCGCTAAGCTGCTGAAATGTTCAGAATTTGGTGATGCGATCATCAAGAACATGTAATTCGGTAATTTATTAAATCCATTAACGGGAGCGTAACGCTCCCGTTATTTTTGTCAGGATGCTAACGGTTATCAAAATTTTATCAAAATAAGTTATCAAAACCCCCAGGTAGTTGGGGGATGGTCAGATGGTTGTTCTACTGCCAGGTTTCAATTCTGTGCCAGAATCGGACGTCGCAATCGCAACAACGACGAATCCGTTAGTCCACAATAAAGAGTTTTGCTCCTGTCTCCGTTCTGGACTGATGTGGCTCTGCGTTATCACCAACCTGATAACTCATCCCCGCAGTTAAAGTGAATTTGCGGCCATCTGCGAGCTGTGTTTCGAGTTCTCCCTCCATGCATAAAAGGATATGACCTTTACTGCACCAATGATCCGCCAGGTAACCTGGGGTATATTCAACCATTCGCACACGGATTTGGTTCGGCTTGTGACCAAAAAATTGTGTGCGCCAGTAGGCCATGCCTGTTTCCCCGGGATGTTCTGTTTTTTCGACTTCACCCCAGTTAGTGGTGCCAAAAGCAAATGCTTCGATATTCATTTTATGGCCTTTCGTTGTTAAGAAAGAGTGCTTGAACTCAGGTTGGAATGAATCAACATAAGAAAAAATACTATATATATCAACGTATTATTTTTCATATGTAGTAACTAAGTTGAACCTGATTTAAGGTATATACTCATTTGGAGTGCTACATTAGTGAAGATCGGCGGGTGTCGGTAACGTCCGCTTTTCGCTCATAGCTCAACCGTAATCATTAAAAGTTCCTCTTAATCGTTGGTGAAAAGAAACGTTATTTTGATATAAGTGATAGTAAAAATACTTCCTAAAATGAAGGATGATATCAATTATATCAAATGGTTGGGAAAGGGCTGATTTCAACTAATAAAAGAATAATTAAATGAAATTTATCATTAAATATCAGTTGATTAAGAATGGATTTGTTTTAAAAACGGTTTCCAGATGATTAGTCGGGATTATCACATTATTTTTGCCTTAGGTATTGTTATAGCGTTTCAATTATTAAGAACAAAAAACTAAAACTAAATCCGAAAAATAATCTGGTAACATTTTAAAATAATGAAAAATTAAAGTGCCGCTATACATTTATCTTATTTCTAATTCTCATAGACGAAATTTTCCATGTTATGATATAATATGACGAAAATCGCAGGTTATCAATCTGTTATTGATGTAAATAAATTTCGAGGAGATTATTCCAGTGGGACGTAAATGGGCCAATATCGTAGCTAAAAAAACGGCTAAAGACGGGGCAACGTCTAAAATATATGCAAAATTCGGTGTGGAAATCTATGCTGCGGCTAAACAAGGTGAACCAGACCCAGAATTAAACACTTCTTTAAAGTTTGTTATTGAACGCGCGAAGCAGGCGCAAGTTCCAAAACACGTTATTGATAAAGCTATTGATAAAGCCAAAGGTGGCGGAGACGAAACGTTCGTACAAGGACGTTATGAAGGCTTTGGACCCAATGGTTCAATGATTATCGCTGAAACGTTGACTTCAAACGTTAACCGTACGATTGCTAACGTTCGTACAATTTTCAATAAAAAAGGCGGGAATATCGGAGCAGCTGGTTCTGTCAGCTATATGTTTGACAATACTGGCGTGATTGTATTTGAAGGAACTGACCCAGACCGTATTTTTGAAATTTTGCTTGAAGCTGAAGTGGATGTCCGTGATGTGACCGAAGAAGAAGGAAACATCGTTATTTATACTGAGCCTACAGACCTTCACAAAGGAATTGCAGCTCTAAAAGCAGCTGGAATTACTGAGTTCTCAACAACAGAATTAGAAATGATTGCTCAATCAGAAGTTGAGCTTTCACCAGAAGATTTAGAAATCTTTGAAGGACTTATTGATGCCCTCGAAGATGACGACGATGTTCAAAAAGTATATCATAACGTTGCAAATCTCTAATTATAAATTAAAGAAATCTGTCTTTATGGCAGATTTCTTATTCTTAAAGAATGTAAAAAACATATAAAAAGACTCTCATCTAAAAAATAAGACTAATCGAAATTACTGATTGTAACTATCTCATGATTAACGGCAAAGGATCATCCGATGGGGGGTAATTGCGCGAAAAACATAATGGTTTACAGTTGAAATATCAGAGTGTAATGCCTGTTAATTGTTACGTAAAATATCAAGAATGATCATCAAGAACTGAATTTTTAAAATGGCAGTTTTCACCAAAATGTTGCCCGGTACCAGGAACATATGGCATTGTATTCTTGATACTCGGGCAATGGGCATGTTACATCAGAATATAATCATGGATACGCAGTTTTATAGCGCCCATTAAAAATGAAAAGTGCTTTTTAAATTGGAGGCAGCCCATATTTTGCTCGGGCGCGATTACATGCCTCATTAATCTTCCCATCCTCGCCAGACATGGCGAATTCTCGACATGTCGATGAGCGATTCTTGTATATGGTGCAACATGCGTTTTTTCCAGGCGTTCCTGCAAGGGCGACACAACGTGGATCCTTCTGGTTAGTACCGCTCATACATCGGTGGTAAGGGGATATTTGCTCAGTAAGATGAGCCGGGACAGTGCCGCCTGCATCATCTGCTTCGGCCCAGTAAAAAGAGACGCGGAAAAATGCACAACAGGCACCACACGCCAGGCATGGATTCAGATTGCTCATAATTCACCAGTACTACTATATACATCACAATACATCATAACAAAAAATGCAGAAACGCCCTGTAAAGATGCGCGTCTGTGACCGGCTGGCGAATTTTCTATAGTCAACTACTGAATGATCACCAGCTGTTATTAATTTTACATATCCACTGAAATATAACCAGACAGTCAAAATATAAACAGAGTAAATTAATCTTTACAATTTGTAACTACAGGGTTAGGAGGGGAGTGCTTTATGGAATCAGAATCTACATTATCTTGTTAGCATAGGATGATTTTATAAACATAGTGGATATTGCGATTGTTTTAATTCTGGTTGATTAATGGAACTCATCAGAAAATGTTATTTCTCTGATGTTCAAAAATATGAGCAAGCTCAGGTTTTAATATTTTGTATTTATATTACGGTTGTCTTATCGTTCACATTGATTATTGTGTTAATGGCAAAAACGTTATGATTCAATTCCATAGTACATTTGACTTCGAGCATACCAGAACACGTCTTCTTAAGGCGGTATCAGATAATGGTCTGGTTTTATTTGGCGAGTTTGACCACGCAAAAGCTGCCCATAATGCAGGGCTTGTAATGCCGCCAACTACTGTTCTGGTATTTGGTAATCCTGAAAAGGGAACGCCTTTGATGTTGGAACATCCAGACCTCGCTCTGGATTTACCTTTCAGGGTACTCCTTCGCCAGTTGCCCGGAGGTCAGGTCAACGTTAGATTTCACTCGGCAGAAGAATTGAAATGTTATGGGCTTGACTCAACGGCGATACAAACGTTGAAAAAGCTGGAATTGCTGGTACAGAAATACATTCAACCTATTGATTCACATATGCATAAAGACGAAGGTTAAAGCTAAACAGAAACGTGCTCAACCTATATTTTTGTTCCCGAATTATTACCCCATGCCTCTTGTCTGCTTAAAGACCAATTGATCAGCGCTAACATTAGTTTTTCATCAGTTATTGAAAGACTTGCGGCATGTTGGGCAAAATTTCATCTGATGCGTGGATATTTCTGATTCTCTCGACCATGCTCTCTGTAGACGCCAGATTGAGCGAATGAATGTCAACCCCCTCTATTAACCTGTTGTCAGGGACACGCAGATGCGCAATACACTTATCCCTATCCTCGCTGCGGTTTGCCTGTTTATTACCGGCGTCTCTATTTTGAACATCCAGCTCTGGTATTCCGCAAAAGCGGAGAACCTTGCAGGGGCGAGATATGCCGCAAACAATATCAATTATATACTTGAGGAAGCGTCACAGGCGATTCAAACGGTACGGGAAATAGCCAGAAAAGGGTGTGATCTGGATGAACAATATCAACTAGGTACAGAAGCAGCGCTCAAGCCACATCTGCGTACGATCATCATTCTCAAACAAGATGTGGTCTGGTGTACTTCACTGCCGGGGAACCGCGTACTGCTATCACGTATACCCGTGATTCCTGAAAGCAATTTACTGCTAGCTCCGGCAATCGATACTGTTAATAAAATGCCCATTTTGCTTTATCAGAATCAGTTCGCAGATACCCGAGTTTTGGTGACTATTAGCGATCAACATATTCGTGGCGCGCTCAATGTGCCGTTGAAGGGGGCGAAATATACTTTACTCGTTGGTGGTAGCATTATTGGCCCGTCGGGAGATGTGACAGCTCTCAATGGTAAAAATCATTTTTCTGGGCAAGTCAGTTCCACAAAATATCATTTCAGTATTATTTATAACCAACCGCCTCTATTTAGCTTTAGCAGACTTATCGATAAAGGTCTGGGGATTTTGATATTCATTTTGTTAATTTCCTGCGCCGTTGCCTTCCTGCTTGATAAATATTTCAACAAAAGCGCGACACCGGAAGAGATCCTGCGGCGGGCAATACATAACGGTGAAATTGTGCCTTTTTATCAACCAGTGGTAAATGGGCGGGAAGGGACGTTACGCGGCGTGGAAGTCCTTGCCCGCTGGAAACACCCTCGGGGAGGATATATCTCTCCTGCGGCTTTCATTCCTCTTGCTGAAAAATCAGGGTTGATAGTTCCGCTCACCCAAAGTTTGATGAGCCAGGTCGCCAAACAAATGAATGCGATCGAAAGTAAACTGCCAGAAGGTTTTCACGTTGGGATAAATTTCAGCGCCTCGCATATTATTTCGCCGACATTTGTTGAAGAATGCCTGAAATACAAGGACAGCTTCACGCGCCGTGATTTGAATCTCGTGCTTGAAGTCACTGAGCGTGAGCCTTTGCATGTTGATGAAAGTCTGGTCCAGCGACTAAACATTTTGCATGAAAATGGTTTTGTCATCGCACTGGATGATTTTGGTACTGGATACTCGGGGCTTTCTTATCTCCATGATTTACATATTGATTATATCAAGATTGATCACAGCTTCGTCGGGCGGGTCAACGCAGATCCAGATTCCACCCGGATCCTGGACTGCGTGCTGGATCTGGCGCGCAAACTTTCTATCAGTATTGTCGCTGAAGGTGTTGAAACGAAGGAGCAGCTCGATTACCTGAACCAAAACAACATCACGTTCCAACAGGGATACTATTTCTATAAACCGGTGACATATATTGAGCTGGTCAAAATTATTCTCTCAAAACCGAAGGTGAAAGTGGTGGTTGAGTGAAAAATGATCGCCTGAGCGTGAGGTGACGTAATTATAGACAGCTAATTAGCTCGTTTCGTCTTGTTACTATTGTTCATTATTTTGTTTGCTATAATTGTCTGAAATTTTTGACAGGATTACCATCAGTAGCATGAACAAGAGTAATAATCTGGATTATTTTACTTTGTATATCATTTTCTCCATTGCATTTATGCTAATCACTTTCCTGGTTATCCTTTTTGCCAAACCCAGCACCTGGTTGGGAGAAGTGCTTGTTACTATAAATTTGCTAAATGCGTTGGTTTGGTTGGCGATCAATGTGGTTAATCGGTTAAGAGGAAAACTCGTTAGCCATAGGGATCAGCATTAATCCTTCTGTTATCACTGTCAGAAAACGGCTAAATAGTTGCTGGCAGTGCGCGTAATCTGGGGGAAATTAAACTTGGCGTAAATGGCAATCTGAATCCAGCGGCCAGCGTCTGGGGAAATGTTGGCGTTCAACTCGGTGATAATGGCTACAATGACACCACAGTTATGGTGGGATTTAAATATAAGTTCTGATTCCTTCGCCTGCTAAAAAAACGCGCCGAATCAATCGGCGCGGTACTGCATTAATGATTATTTTTTGCCAATGGCACGCATGGTGTCATCAATGGCGGTAATTAACAGCATTTGCGGATCTTTAGCACAAACCTGGTTCAGTTTTTCTACCACTTTGGCACTGAGTTCCGGAGATTGCTCGATTTTTAAATCACGGCTCGTAACGCTAGCGTTACCCATTACAGCCACAATTTCTGCAACCTGTGCGCTGTCAGTTTTTGCCATTTCGTTGGCTTCAGCACAAGTAATATAGGTTTCTGCTGGCAAACCGTTCTTAATATTGTAGTCCTGCGCCCAGCTCATTGGTGCGAAAACAAACAGACCAGCCAGTAATGCAAATTTTTTCATCATCATTCCTTATTTCATTTTACCCAGAATGGCACCACCTGTGCCGCCAATTACAGCACCTTTAATCGCGCCTTCCAGACCATTGCCGGTCAACACGCCAGTGACTGCACCAACGGCAGCACCCACTTTCGCACCTTTGCGGGCATTTTTACCGTCACGACCTTTTTCAGTGACTGCACCAACACCAGCGCCCACAGCAGCGCCTTTCAGCACACCATTAACGCCATTGCCAGTCAGTAAACCTACGCCTGCACCTAACAGCGCACCTTTCGTGGTGCGATTCATATCCGCCATTGCTGGTGCGGAGCAGAACAATGCTGAGATAAGCCCGAAGGCGAGTATTTTTTTCTTCAACTTAGATGTCCGGTATTAAGTAAGTTGCACACACAATAATTTCGTCTTTAATTAATATTCACTTAACTAAAGAACGCTCGCTATTATTCAGATAATTCAAAATGAGCGCGAATGGTATAATAGTAATTGTGTTTTATGCTTGAATGGGAATAATCTTAAATAAGGATTAACTCATTGATTTGAAATATTTTCTTCAAGAAATGTCATCAAGTGTTAACATAGTATTTTAAAGGTTAGGTGATCTGAAATATCAATATTGTTGTGTGATTTAAATGTAAAAAATATTTATCAAAAAAGGCAAGGTAAGTAATTTCGCTCTGATGGCAATAGTGTGAATTACCGGCGATTTGAGCTGACAATAGAAGGGGGAGAACAAAATTTAGACCAAATGCAACCTGACAGATACCAGTATAAACAACCGGTAACTGTCAGATCAGGTTTGAGCTAATACAGCTTATTTCAGCTCTTCTGCTTCTGGTAAGGTCACGTTAAGCTCAAGAATGGAAATATCGCCATCCTTTTGCTCGAGCTGTACGGTTACCATCTCGGGATCAATTTGTACGTATTTACAAATGACATCAAGAATATCTTTACGCAACTGCGGCAGATAGTGTGGTTCTGCATCGCTGCGACGACGTTCAGCAACAATAATCTGCAGCCGTTCTTTTGCAATGTTGGCCGTGTTTTTCTTCCGTGAGAGAAAGAAATCGAGTAATGCCATAACTTATCCTCCGAACAAGCGTTTGAGGAAGCCTTTCTTCTCTTCTTCAATGAAGCGGAAAGGGCGTTCTTCACCCAACAGGCGTTCTACGGTATCTGCGTAGGCTTTACCCGCATCGGCATTGATGTCGAGAATGACCGGTTCACCCTGGTTAGAGGCGCGCAATACGGATTGATCCTCTGGGATCACACCGACGAGTTTGATGCGTAGGATTTCCAGCACGTCTTCCATACTCAGCATGTCTCCTCTGTGCACGCGACCAGGGTTATAGCGCGTTAACAACAGGTGCTCTTTAATGGGTTCTTCGCCGTTTTCTGCGCGGCGTGATTTCGACGCCAGAATACCTAAAATACGGTCAGAGTCACGAACTGATGAGACTTCCGGGTTCGTGGTAATAATGGCTTCATCAGCGAAATAAAGAGCCATTAATGCACCGGTTTCAATACCCGCCGGTGAGTCACAAACGATAAACTCAAAGTCCATCGCTTTTAGGTCATCAAGAACTTTGGCCACCCCTTCGCGGGTGAGGGCATCTTTATCGCGAGTTTGCGATGCCGGGAGAATGTAGAGGTTATCAGTACGCTTATCCTTAATTAGCGCCTGATTTAGCGTTGCATCGCCCTGAATGACGTTGACGAAATCGTACACGACCCGACGCTCACAACCCATAATCAGGTCGAGGTTACGCAAGCCGATATCAAAATCGATCACGACAGTTTTCTTTCCCTTCTGGGCCAAACCAGTGGCGATGGCCGCGCTGGAGGTGGTCTTTCCAACGCCCCCTTTCCCCGAAGTAACAACAATAATGCGTGCCATAAAAATTCCTTGTTAAAAAGGGATCAATTTAACGATTGAACGGTCAAAGCGTTTTCGACTAATTGCAGCCGTGCCGCTTTGCCATAAAATTCTACTGGGATTTTATCACTCAGCCAGTATTCACCAGCAATAGATACTAGTTCGGCCATCAGGTTAGTACAAAATATTTGCGCTTCCCGGTCACCACTTGCCCCCGCCAGCGCACGACCGCGCATCATGCCATAGACATGAATGTTACCATCCGCGATCAATTCTGCTCCTGCACTTACATTACTTGTAACAATCAAATCACATTGTGGAGCATAAATGCGCTGACCGGAACGCACAGGAGTATCTATTAAGCGTGTTTTTGTGTCCGGGATCGTATTTTGCGCTGGTGCCTGGGGAACGGGAGCTGAACGTGGCGCTTTTTCCTTTCCTTCAGTCAGGATTGGTAGCCCCATCTTTTCTATTTCAGCTTTCAGTTTCGCATTTTTGCAACCGCTGACGCCAATTATCCGCAAGCCAGTTGCTGAGATAGCTTTGTGCATTGCTGACCAGTTGACCCGTTCTTCGAGGCCACTGACATTGAGTACGACGGGGGCATGCTTTAAAAATGCGGGGGCCTGAGCGATTTTGTCTTCCAGCGCTTGATGAATAATCTTAGGCTCTGCTTCATGCAGATGAACCACTGATAAGGTGAAGTTGCTACCTTTAAGCTCGATTGGCGTGTTTGACATCCTGGCCTTACTCAATTAGCTAATTATCATCATCAGCGAGCGATGATATTACGAAGACTATCAGGCATGTTATAGTCTGGATTATATTGAGGCAAGTCACCCCCACATTTATTCAGAGTAAAATTATGTTTTGTGTGATCTATCGAAGTAGCAAACGTGACCAGACCTATTTATATGTCGAAAAAAAAGACGATTTTTCGCGTGTTCCAGAGGAGCTGATGAAAGGGTTTGGCCAACCTCAACTCGCGATGATTCTGCCATTGGATGGGCGGAAAAAACTGGTAAATGCCGATATTGAGAAAGTTAAACAGGCATTAGCCGAGCAAGGTTATTATCTCCAGTTACCTCCACCACCTGAAGATTTGCTTAAACAACATCTTTCTGTGATGGCGAAAAATACAGACAGTACTGACAAATAACCGATATCCGGCGGTGGCATCATATTCGTTGGAGCGGGTTTTAAGAACCACGATGAAGTGAGAGGAACGTTATGTATCAACATCACAACTGGCAAGGTGCGCTGCTGGATTATCCGGTGAGTAAGGTCGTCTGTGTTGGCAGTAACTATGCCAAACATATTAAAGAGATGGGAAGTGAAGTGCCCGAAGAGCCCGTGTTATTTATTAAACCTGAAACGGCACTGTGTGATCTGCGCCAGCCCCTGGCTATCCCCTCTAATTTCGGCTCGGTTCATCATGAAGTTGAACTGGCGGTGTTGATTGGCGCGACGCTACGTCAGGCCACGGAAGAGCATGTGCGCAAAGCTATTGCAGGTTACGGTGTGGCGCTCGATCTGACATTACGTGATGTTCAGGGAAAAATGAAGAAAGCCGGACAGCCGTGGGAAAAGGCCAAAGGGTTTGATAACTCGTGTCCACTTTCCGGGTTTATTCCTGCAGCAGAGTTCAGCGGTGATCCACAAAATACGTCGCTGGGTCTAAGTGTAAACGGCGAACAACGCCAACAAGGTACGACTGCGGACATGATCCACAAAATCGTTCCACTGATTGCTTATATGAGCAAGTTTTTTACCCTTAAGGCCGGTGACGTTGTGCTGACAGGCACGCCTGATGGTGTTGGTCCGCTGCACAGTGGCGATGAATTGACGGTTACTTTCGGCGGTCATTCTTTGACAACTCGTGTTTTGTAATACTTTTGCCGCCTGAAAGGGGCGGCAAAGCTTGCATCGCCGTGCCAGACTGGTTATAAGGTGCGTTTTAACGTAATGGTGGAACACCTGATGAGCGATATACCTTTCTGGCAAAGTAAAACCCTGGATGAAATGAGCGATGCAGAATGGGAGTCGTTGTGTGATGGTTGTGGTCAGTGCTGCCTGCATAAACTGATGGATGAAGACACCGACGAAATCTACTTCACTAACGTTGCCTGCCGTCAGCTCAATATTAAAACCTGTCAATGTCGGAACTACGAACGCCGCTTCGAGTTTGAACCCGACTGCATTAAATTAACTCGTGAAAATCTGCCCACGTTCGAATGGCTACCGATGACTTGTGCTTATCGCTTGTTGGCGGAGGGTAAAGATTTACCTGCGTGGCATCCGTTACTTACCGGTTCAAAAGCAGCCATGCATGGCGAACGCATTTCAGTGCGCCATATCGCGGTGAAAGAGTCGGAAGTGATTGACTGGCAGGACCATATCTTAAATAAACCTGACTGGGCGCAATAATCCGCATCAGTCAAGCCGCAGCGAAAATGGTCCTTGCGGTATTCTGGTCATCAATAACAAGGTCTGGCGCACAGTGTATTAGCGATTTGCTACCCGGGAAGAAATGAACCGATTTCCCAGACGTGTCGCCAGAGTGCCGCGATGAAGTTTGGGCTGGCGGTATATTGGAAGTATGAAATATTTTGTACTGGTGGGCTGAAGTATTAATCCTGAATCCTGCAAAAAATTTCCGAGCTAAAAAGTGAGAGCGTCATCGCTGTTTCTAAGTAAATCGTAGCACGCGAAAAAAGATAATCTACGGTATGACAATAATTCAAATGCCGTAACTAATGGACACATTCATTAGACCGCCTGAACAGGCATGCTTATTCTACTCAGGTGTTCTGGTGGGTATAAAGCGAAAGACGGTAAATTCGGATATCAAACGACGTCGTTATATATCCGATCTACAGGTAGTTGATATAAAAATACTCGTGAATATGCTTGTGGAATATGTGAAAAAATTTATAAAGTCCTTTTATATTGTTAGCTTTATTTAGCGCTATGCACTGGCGGTTGAAACTGAGAATCATCCGCTATACGGGGGATTCTGATTACGTGAGACTGTTCAATTCCAGTCTATGTTTACTCTACAATAATGCAAATGACAGTGGATAAAGACGCGCCATCAGGCGATTGATTCGCCGTAGAATGCTACTGCCTGAGCAGAATAGGCCACAGCAATATCCTGATCTTCCCCATGATTTTCAACATAATAAATACCCCCATCTTCCTGAGCGTAAATACCTAACGTTACGCAACGTCCCCCACTCCAGGAAAAGTCCAACATTAACTTCTCGTCTGTCATATTGCTTTTCATTATCCAACTCGAAATGATTAATAGCATGCCGTGCTGAAAAAACTCCATTCATACTGTTAATCCATGGTAACGTGTCTTTAGCTGAACGATAAACTTTAGCGCTATATTAAAAACGCTTCACGATAAAAATATAAATATCGGAAGGTATTATTGACTTGACCATTTTCAATGACCATCTTGAAGGACGCCACCAGGAACAATGTGTCAGGAAAACAATAACTCCTCTTTATATCATTTTAATATCGAAGATATCCCATTAAATAAAATATCTGTAATTCTATTGTTCATTAAATCTTCGTTGTTAATAAAATAAATGGCTTCTGCTATTATTTTTTTGAGGCTTATTTATGGTCAGTGTTATTGATCTCGTTGTCCATCTTCTCAGATTTATTGTGGTGGGCAGAGTCTAAAGTGATGAAACCAAAGACCTGGTTGATGTCGTAACCGGATAACTCACTGCTATCCATTCATTACGTGGCCAGGATCACATGGGTACAGGATGAGCCGTAGAGCAAGGTCCGTAGGTTTACGATGGGGTAAATAGTAAAAAGAAGCGCGGCTGTCGGATTGGAGCCGCGGGACAAGGTCCAAAAATTTCCAAGAGTCGTTGAATTTCCCAGCTTTTTTGGAAGCACAGGTATCTTACTAATAACTAAAAAAGGTTTAAACTATAAAATTAACCGTATTTTTAGATAATGCTTACCGACATATCCATACCGCGTTCAGACGGTTAACAGTGGGGCGGCAATCCTTAAGGATCAGCCTACGCAGCGACAGATATTGATAGCCTGAATCAGTATTGATCTGCTGGTAAGAACAGACTACTGTATATAAAAACAGTACAACTTCAGGCAGATTATTATGTTGTTTATCAAGCCTGCGGATCTCCGCGAAATTGTGACTTTTCCGCTATTTAGCGATCTTGTTCAGTGTGGCTTTCCTTCACCGGCGGCGGATTACGTTGAACAGCGTATCGATCTGAATCAATTGCTTATTCAGCATCCCAGCGCGACTTACTTCGTCAAAGCGAGCGGAGACTCCATGATTGACGGTGGGATTAGTGACGGTGATTTATTGATTGTCGATAGCGCTATTACCGCCAGCCACGGTGATATCGTCATCGCTGCTGTTGATGGCGAGTTTACGGTGAAAAAATTGCAGTTGCGCCCGACGGTACAGCTTATTCCCATGAATAACGCGTACTCGCCGATTACCCTCGGCAGCGAGGATACGCTGGATGTCTTTGGCGTAGTTGTCCATGTAATAAAGGCGATGCGCTGATGTTTGCCCTTTGCGATGTGAACTCGTTTTATGCCAGTTGTGAAGCGGTGTTTCGCCCTGACTTATGGGGTAAACCGGTGGTTGTGCTATCGAATAACGACGGTTGCGTTATTGCCCGAAACGCTGAGGCAAAGGCGCTGGGCGTTAAAATGGGCGATCCCTGGTTCAAACAAAAAGATCTGTTTCGTCGCTGTGGCGTTGTCTGCTTTAGCAGCAATTATGAGCTTTACGCAGACATGAGCAATCGGGTGATGTCGACGCTGGAAGAACTGTCTCCTCGCGTGGAGATTTACAGTATTGATGAAGCGTTCTGCGATTTGACGGGGGTACGTAACTGCCGCGATCTTACTGACTTTGGCAGAGAAATTCGCGCAACGGTACTGCAACGCACGCATCTCACCGTGGGGGTGGGTATCGCTCAGACCAAAACGCTGGCAAAACTTGCCAATCATGCGGCAAAAAAATGGCAGCGGCAGACCGGTGGGGTGGTGGATTTATCCAATCTGGAACGCCAGCGTAAATTAATGGCCGCTTTACCCGTAGATGAAGTCTGGGGAATTGGACGGCGCATCAGCAAAAAATTGAACGCGATGGGTATCAAAACCGTTCTGGATTTGGCGGATACAGATATCCGGTTTATCCGTAAACATTTTAATGTCGTGCTCGAAAGAACGGTGCGTGAACTGCGCGGCGAACCCTGTTTGCAGCTGGAAGAGTTTGCACCGACGAAGCAGGAAATTATCTGTTCCCGCTCGTTTGGCGAACGTATCACGGATTATGAATCGATGCGGCAGGCCATTTGTAGTTACGCCGCCCGGGCGGCAGAAAAACTCCGCAGTGAGCATCAATATTGTCGGTTTATCTCCACGTTTATTAAAACGTCGCCATTTGCGATCAATGAATCCTATTACGGCAATAGTGCGTCGGTAAAACTGCTGACGCCTACCCAGGACAGCAGAGACATTATTAACGCGGCTACGCGATCTCTGGACGCCATCTGGCAAGCGGGCCATCGCTACCAAAAAGCGGGCGTGATGCTGGGTGATTTCTTTAGTCAGGGAGTGGCGCAACTAAATTTGTTCGATAACAACGCACCGCGTCCCGGTAGTGAACAATTGATGGCGGTAATGGATATGCTGAATGCTAAGGATGGCAGGGGAACACTCTATTTTGCCGGGCAGGGGATCCAGCAACAATGGCAGATGAAGCGAGCCATGCTTTCACCACGTTATACAACACGAAGTTCTGATTTACTGCGGGTCAAATAAACATAGCGACAGGAAAAAGACGCTCCCGCAGGAGCGCCGAATAGATTAGCGACCAAACAGATCACGTTTTTTCGCTTTAAACGGCTGGGAAATCATCACCAGCACCGCGACAATCAGGTAAGCGATAAAAATACCGAGCAACCACTGTGGCATTTCCAGACCTAAAAAATCCCACTGACGCTCGGCACAATCGCCAGAGGCGACAAACACTTGTGGCACCCATTTATCCAGCGGCAGCCAGTCCGGGAAGCGAACCATAAAATCACAGGTCGCAAACGGTGAAGGATAGAGTTGAAGCATAGTGTGTTCGTAAGTTAACTGCACACCGCGGAACGCACTGTATAACCAGATAATCATCGCCACATAACGCAGCGGAGTTTTCGGAGCAATAGCGCCAATCAGCGCGGCACCCAGAACGCCGAATAACGCACAGCGTTCATAAATACAGAGCACGCAAGGTTTAAGTAACATCACATGCTGGAACCACAGCGCCGTCAGTTCCAGTGCCAGAGCGGTAAACGCCATCAACAGCCACGCTCCCCGACCCTGTGAACATTGGTTCAAAAATCGCAACATAATAATATTCCTGCAATATGCATAGAATGCGCAGTTTAAACCAATTCATTCGCTGCGCCACCTGGGGGAATCAAAAATCGATCGTAATCGAACAATTATCGGGCGAAAAGGCAAACCGGGCATCAATATGCCCGGTCAGTTGTTATCAAAGCGCTGCTAACCACCCCATTTGCATAAACCATTCGGTTACAGGGGCAAGAGTAAACTCGACGCAGAGCAGTCCGACGAGAGTCAGTACGAGGGTATAAGGCAGGGCCATCCACACCATGCGGCCATAAGAGAGGCGAATCAATGGCGCGAGTGCGGAAGTCAGCAGGAACAAGAATGCAGCCTGGCCGTTCGGCGTGGCGACGGAGGGCAGGTTGGTCCCGGTATTAATGGCAACTGCCAGAAGCTCGTATTGCTTCAACGTAATCGCGCCACTCTCCATTGCCGCTTTCGCTTCGTTGATATAAATCGTCCCCACGAAGACGTTATCCGAAATGGATGACAGCAGACCGTTGAAAATATAGAACAGCGAAAGCTGTGCATGTTCCGATGCCTGCAGCACAAACTGGATAATCGGGGAGAACAGCTGCTGGTCGATAATTACTGCGACTACCGAGAAAAAGACGGTCAACAGTGCGGTGAATGGCAGAGATTCGGTGAAGGCTTTGCCGATAGCATGTTCATCGGTGACACCGGTCAATGATGTCGCCAGAATAATGACCGACAAACCAATCAAGCCAACTTCCGCCAGATGCAACGCCAGCGCAGTCACCAGCCAGATGCCGATAATCGCCTGGACAATCAGACGAATTTTATCCTGACGGGTACGCTGGTGGCGGCTTTGATCGTCAAACTGTTGCAGCACTTCGCGGACTTTCTCCGGCAGTGTTTCACCGTAGCCAAACCAACGCAGTTTCTCCACCAACAGGCAAGTTAACAGACCGCAAACCAGAACCGGAACGGTCACTGGCGACATGCGCAGGAAGAAATCGCCAAAATGCCAGCCAGCGGCTTTGGCGATAATCAGGTTTTGCGGCTCACCCACCATGGTCATCACGCCACCTAATGCGGTACCGACGCCGGCGTGCATCATCAGACTACGCAGGAAACCACGGAACTGCTCCAGAACAACTTTGTAATGCTGGTCGATATGACTATCGTCTTGCAGGTCGGGATCTTCGGTGCGGGAAGAGGCTACGCGGTGATAAATGCCATAAAAGCCGACTGCAACGCTGATCACCACCGCCACGACGGTTAAAGCATCGAGGAACGCGGAGAGAAACGCCGCCGCCACGCAAAAAGAGAGCGATAGCAGCATTTTGGAGCGAATGCTTAATAGCAAGCGAGTAAAAATGAACAGCAACAGCTGTTTCATAAAATAGATGCCCGCCACCATAAACATCAGTAACAGCAAGACTTCAAGGTTTGCCGCCACCTCTTCACGGACGTGTTCCGCGCTGGTCATGCCAATAAATACGGCTTCGATAGCCAACAGGCCGCCGGGGAGCAGCGGGTAGCATTTCAGGGCCATCGCCAGAGTGAAAATAAATTCCGCTACCAGCAACCAGCCAGCGACGAAAGGGCTGATGAGGAAAATTAACGGATTTACGATTAAGAAAATGATGAGGGCGAGTTTGTACCAGTCGGGGGACTGGCCCAAAAAATTGCGCCATAGCGCGCGGCCCCAGGAGATCTCCATGATGGTTTCCCTTACCTTACAAATAATCAATGATGTTTTTATGTTTAAACGCAAAGCTTAACGGTCAGGCAGGAGTGAGGCAAGTCTTGATAGTCAAGGGGAAAGAGATGCGGAAAATGAAGCCTTGATCCTTTTTTCTTCTTTTTGTCTGCTATCAGCGTGATTAGCCCTCTGGTATGATGAGTCCAACTTTGTTTTGCTGTGTTATGGAAATCTCACTATGGTCATTAAGGCGCAAAGCCCGGCGGGTTTCGCGGAAGAGTACATTATTGAAAGTATCTGGAATAACCGCTTCCCGCCCGGGACTATTTTGCCCGCAGAACGTGAACTTTCAGAATTAATTGGCGTAACGCGTACTACGTTACGTGAAGTGTTGCAGCGCCTGGCGCGAGACGGCTGGCTGACTATTCAACACGGCAAACCGACGAAGGTGAATAATTTCTGGGAAACCTCCGGGTTGAATATTCTTGAGACGCTGGCGCGACTGGATCACGAAAGTGTGCCGCAGCTTATTGATAATTTGCTGTCAGTGCGTACCAATATTTCGACAATTTTTATTCGCACCGCGTTTCGTCAGCATCCTGATAAAGCGCAAGAAGTGCTGGCAACCGCCAATGAAGTGGCCGATCACGCCGACGCCTTTGCTGACCTGGATTACAACATTTTCCGCGGTCTGGCGTTTGCTTCCGGTAACCCAATTTACGGTCTGATCCTCAACGGGATGAAAGGGCTGTATACGCGAATTGGTCGTCACTATTTCGCTAATCCGGAGGCGCGCAGTCTGGCACTGGGCTTCTATCACAAGCTATCGGCATTGTGCACTGAAGGCGCGCATGATCAGGTTTACGAAACAGTGCGCCGCTATGGGCATGAGAGTGGCGAGATATGGCACCGAATGCAGAAAAATCTGCCGGGTGATTTAGCCATTCAGGGGCGATAGTCCTTCCATCCTGATGACAAACGTATAATTGTCTGATGCGCTACGCTTATCAGGCCTACGTGTTTTTTTGCAATATATTGAATTTGCGATACTTTGTAGGCCGGATAAGGCATTTACGCCGCATCCGGCAAAAATGAGTCCTCCTCAAACGAGGAGGACTATTTACAGATTTCCCATTCTCGGCGGGCAACGTTCCAGCAACTCGACGCTGCCGTCTTCGTTTTGCTGTTCGAGCATCACATCAAATCCCCACAGGCGATGCACATGCTTCAGTACCTCTTTACGCCCCCGGTCCAGCGGAGCGCGATTATGCGGAATGTAGCGCAGCGTCAGTGAACGGTCGCCGCGTAAATCCACGTTCCAGATCTGAATATTCGGCTCCAGATTACTTAAGTTATATTGTGACGATAACCGGTTACGGATCTCCCGATAACCTTCTTCATTATGAATAGCGGAAATCTCCAGATAATTATGCCGATCGTCATCCAGCACGGTGAAGAAGCGGAAATCACGCATTACCTTCGGTGACAGGAACTGACTGATAAAGCTCTCATCTTTAAAATCACGCATCGCGAAATGCAGCGTTTCCAGCCAGTCGGAACCGGCGATATCCGGGAACCAGTATTTGTCTTCTTCCGTCGGCGACTGACAAATCCGTTTAATATCCTGGAACATGGCGAAACCAAGCGCATACGGATTTATTCCGCTGTACCACGGGCTGTTATAGGGCGGCTGGAAAACCACATTGGTGTGGCTGTGCAAAAACTCCAGCATAAAGCGTTCGGTCACTTTTCCTTCATCGTACAGATGGTTAAGGATGGTGTAGTGCCAGAAGGTCGCCCAGCCTTCATTCATCACCTGGGTCTGTTTTTGCGGATAAAAATACTGGCTCACCTTTCGCACGATGCGCAGAATTTCACGCTGCCATGATTCCAGCAGCGGCGCATTTTTCTCCATAAAATAGAGCAGGTTTTCTTGTGGTTCGGATGGATAGCGACGCGCTTCGGAAACGGTTTTCTCTTCCTCGCGTTTAGGCAGCGTTCTCCAGAGCATATTGACCTGGCTTTGCAGATACTCTTCGCGACCTTTCTGCCGGGCTTTCTCCTCTTGCAGCGAGATTTTTTGCGGGCGTTTATAACGATCCACACCGTAGTTCATCAGGGCATGACAGGAGTCCAACAGCTTTTCTACTTCATCAACGCCATAACGCTCTTCGCACTCGGTAATATATTTACGGGCAAAAATCAGGTAATCGACAATGGAACTGGCGTCGGTCCAGCTGCGAAACAGGTAATTGTTTTTGAAGAAAGAGTTGTGACCATAGCAGGCATGTGCCATCACCAGCGCCTGCATGGTGATGGTGTTCTCTTCCATCAGGTAAGCGATACACGGGTTAGAGTTAATGACAATTTCATAGGCCAGCCCTTGCTGACCGTGCTTATACAGACGTTCGGTTTCGATAAACTTTTTACCGAATGACCAGTGCGGATAGTTAATCGGCATGCCGACGCTGGAGTAGGCATCCATCATCTGTTCTGAGGTTATCACTTCAATCTGGTGCGGGTAGGTATCCAGCCGGTAGAGTTTCGCCACCCGGTCTATCTCTGCCAGATAAATATCCAGCAGGTCGAACGTCCAGTCGGGTCCATCGCTCAAACGTGTGGAGTCCTTATTCATAGAATCGATCGTCGCCATACGCGCACCTCATTGTTGTCGGCGCTCTCTGTGTGGAACACCTCATTTCAAGCATAGAACACCAGTTAAAAACCGCGTCGCCGGAGAATTTTTTTCTTTGCGATTTCTTATTATCGGAGTGCCAATAATTAGCTTCTCAACGGAATTTTCTGCTGGATATAAAGCTCGGCCAGCAGGAGATACCAAAGACGCCATATTCCCGCAGACTCAGGGAGATGTGAGCCAGCTCACCATAAAAAAGCCATATGTTGAATAATATTTTCATCTGGGTTATCAAGATGTAATTAGATTATTGTTCTTTTACTGTATCTACCGTTATCGGAGTGGCTATGCGAGTTGTCATACTGGGAAGTGGTGTGGTAGGCGTTGCCAGCGCCTGGTATCTGAATCAGGCAGGACATGAGGTCACCGTCATTGATCGGGAACCGGGGGCGGCTCTTGAAACCAGCGCAGCGAATGCCGGGCAAATCTCCCCCGGCTATGCCGCGCCGTGGGCAGCACCAGGCGTGCCTTTAAAAGCGATTAAATGGATGTTTCAGCGCCATGCGCCGCTGGCCGTTCGTCTCGATGGTACGCAGTTCCAGTTGAAATGGATGTGGCAAATGTTACGTAACTGCGACACCAGCCACTATATGGAAAATAAAGGGCGGATGGTGCGCCTGGCGGAATACAGCCGTGATTGCCTGAAAGCATTACGCGCAGAGACAAATATCCAGTATGAAGGTCGGCAGGGCGGGACGCTGCAACTGTTTCGTACCGAACAACAGTATGAAAATGCCACTCGCGATATCGCCGTGCTGGAAGATGCTGGTGTGCCGTACAAATTACTGGAATCCAGCCGCCTGGCAGAAGTGGAGCCCGCACTGGCAGAAGTGGCGCACAAACTGACGGGCGGTCTTCAACTGCCCAATGATGAAACCGGAGACTGCCAGCTCTTTACCCAGAATCTGGCGCGGATGGCGGAGCAGGCGGGGGTTAAATTCCGCTTTAATACGCCCGTTGACCAACTACTTTGCGACGGCGAGCAAATCTACGGCGTGAAGTGTGGTGATGAAGTGATTAAGGCCGATGCGTATGTGATGGCGTTTGGTTCTTACTCGACGGCGATGCTTAAAGGCATTGTTGATATTCCTGTATATCCGCTGAAGGGGTATTCCCTGACCATTCCGATTGCGCAGGAAGATGGCGCGCCGGTGTCCACCATTCTTGATGAAACCTACAAAATCGCCATTACCCGTTTCGATAACCGTATCCGCGTTGGCGGAATGGCGGAAATTGTTGGTTTTAACACTGAACTGTTACAGCCGCGTCGTGAAACGCTGGAAATGGTCGTTCGCGATCTCTATCCGCGCGGCGGTCATGTCGAGCAGGCTACTTTCTGGACCGGTCTGCGCCCGATGACGCCAGACGGCACGCCGATTGTTGGTCGTTCACGCTTTAAAAATCTGTGGCTGAATACCGGTCACGGTACGCTCGGCTGGACGATGGCTTGCGGTTCCGGTCAGTTGTTAAGCGATCTGCTCTCGGGGCGCACGCCCGCTATCCCGTATGAGGATTTAAGCGTAGCGCGCTACAGCCGTGGATTTACGCCATCACGCCCGGGCCATTTACATGGCGCGCACAGCTAAGGAATCGCGATGACCAGACCGATACAGGCCAGCCTCGATCTACAGGCATTAAAACAGAATCTGAACATTGTCCGCCAGGCCGCGCCGCACGCGCGCGTCTGGTCGGTGGTAAAAGCGAACGCGTATGGGCACGGTATTGAGCGTATCTGGAGTGCGCTCGGGGCGACTGATGGCTTTGCCTTACTTAATCTGGAAGAGGCCATTACCCTACGTGAGCGCGGCTGGAAAGGGCCGATCCTCATGTTGGAAGGTTTTTTCCACGCCCAGGATCTGGAGATTTATGACCAGTATCGCCTGACTACCTGCGTTCACAGTAACTGGCAGCTCAAAGCGTTGCAAAACGCGCGACTAAAAGCACCACTGGATATTTATCTTAAAGTGAACAGTGGAATGAATCGGCTGGGCTTCCTGCCCGATCGCGTGTCCACCGTCTGGCAGCAACTGCGGGCGATGGCGAATGTTGGCGAAATGACCCTGATGTCGCATTTTGCCGAGGCCGAGCATCCTGATGGGATTACCGGGGCGATGGCGCGTGTTGACCAGGCGGCGGAAGGGCTGGAGTGTCGACGCTCGTTGTCTAACTCGGCGGCGACGCTGTGGCATCCGGAAGCGCATTTTGACTGGGTGCGTCCGGGGATTGTTTTGTATGGTGCATCGCCGTCCGGTCAGTGGCGCGATATCGCCAATACCGGATTACGTCCGGTAATGACGTTAAGTAGCGAGATTATTGGTGTCCAGACACTGAAAGCGGGAGATCGTGTGGGCTATGGTGGTCGCTATACCGTGCGTGATGAACAGCGAATCGGCATTGTTGCCGCCGGATACGCCGACGGTTATCCGCGTCATGCGCCAACCGGTACACCGGTTTTAGTGGACGGCGTGTGCACCATAACGGTGGGGACTGTCTCGATGGATATGCTGGCGGTAGATTTAACACCTTGCCCGCAGGCGGGAATTGGTACACCGGTTGAGTTGTGGGGCAAAGAGATCAAAATTGATGATGTCGCCGCCGCTGCCGGAACTGTTGGCTATGAATTGATGTGCGCGCTGGCGTTACGTGTGCCTGTTGTGACGGTGTAACTTGTATCGCCGGATGCGACCAGCGTCGCATCCGGCGATACAAGACGGATCAAACTTAAGATTCGGCTTCTTCCTCCGCTACCCGAACGCCAATCTTCAGCACTTCATTATCTTCTTTCTCGGCCACCGTCCAGATCATCCCGGCAAACTCCACCTGATCACCGACAACCGGAGCCGCGCCTAACAATTGCTGGACAATTTCCCCCAGTGTTTGCTGTTTATCGCGATACTCCCGACCGTCTTCCAGACCATATATCAGCGCCACATCGGCATATTTGGCACTGGCTTCAAGAATGAAGTCACCAAAGAAGCGTTGATCCAGCGCGACTGGCGGTGACTGGCTGAACAGTTTACCGAGCGCCGGGAGATCGCGTTCCCGACCAATCACGCACAAGACGTCGCCTTCACGCAGTCGGGTGCTGCCAGTGGGATGAAGCAACTGGTTATCACGAAATAGTGCCGCAATACGCGTCTCTTTTGGCATATGCAGATCGCGCAGCGCCGCGCCCACGCACCATTTATCGGCACTCAACTGATAAACAAACTGTTCCCACGGGTTTTCCGGATGAATATCAAGGCCAACGCGTGATACCGGGCGTCCGACGGGCGGAACCACCACTTTGGCTTTTTTCGCCGCCCACGAGAGCGATGTTCCCTGCAATAGCAGTGAAACCAGAACCACAAAGAAGGCGACATTAAAGAACAGACGCGCATTCTCCAGGCCCGCCATCATCGGGAACACCGCCAGGATAATCGGTACCGCGCCGCGCAGTCCGACCCAACTGATAAATACGCGCTCGCGCAAATTGAAACCACGGAACGGCAGCAATCCGGCAAATACCGAAAGGGGACGAGCGATGAAAATCATCCATGCGGACAAAATGAGCGCCGGAATGGCAATAGGCAGTAAGTCGCTTGGGTTAACCAACAGCCCAAGCACCAGGAACATGGCGATTTGCGCCAGCCAGGCGAGGCCGTCGAAATTTTGCAGAATGCCGTAGCGGTTGCGAATAGGGCGATTACCCAGCAGAAAACCGCACAGATACACCGCCAGAATACCGCTACCTTCCAGCGCAGTTGTTAATGAGAAAATCAGAATACCGCCACTTAATGCCAGCAATGGATATAATCCGGCGGGCAGGGCGATGCGGTTGATCATTTGCTGCAGTAAATAACCGCCGCCAAGACCTATTACAATGCCCAGACCAAATTGTTGCAGAATATCGACAATGAACATCCAGCTAATATTGCTCTCATGATGCTGGATCATCGCAATCAGGGTAATGGTCAGAAACACGGCCATCGGATCATTACTGCCGGATTCTATTTCCAGCGTCGAGCCAACACGTTCGTTAAGCCCCTTGCCGCCAAGCAGAGAAAATACCGCCGCGGCATCCGTGGAACCGACAATGGCGCCGATTAATAAGCCTTCAATCAAATTGAGATTAAACAGCCACGCCGCCATCATGCCGGTTAAACCAGAAGTAATCAGCACGCCCACCGTCGCCAGTGACAGCGCCGGACCTAACGCCACGCGAAATGAACTGGCCTGGGTACGCATCCCGCCGTCGAGCAAAATAATCGCCAGCGCGAGGTTACTTACCATGTAAGCAAAAGGATAATTATCAAACGGGATGCCGCCGACGCCATCAACCCCCGCCAGCATGCCGATCGCCAGAAAAATAACCAGAATGGGAATGCCAAGACGGGAAGAAAATGAACTAAGTAAAATACTGCTGGTGACAAGGATGGATCCTAAGATGAAAAGGCTAATTATTGTTGTGGCATCCAACGGTCGGTTACTCCTGATTACGCTGTCTCTTATATAAACCCTACCATATTAGCGGCAGAAACAGCGTTTTACTTAGCCCTGAAACGTGATTTTTTTACACTTTAAGAACAGGATGACCACTAATCGTCAACTGTGTGCTTTCCTGGGTGTGATTAAGCGTGGCATGTGCGCCCAACGGCAGCGTAACTGTGCGTTGTTCATGACCAAAATCGAGGCCAGTTATGAGTGGAATAGACAGGCGGGAACGCAAGAACGCGTACACCGACTCCAGATTGTAACCCGCGTCATAATTATTGGGCGTGCTACCACTGAAGCTACCGAGGATAATCGCCTTCTGACGCGGTAAAATTCCGGCATGATAGAGCTGTAACAGCATACGTTCGACGCGGAAAGGGTGCTCGTTAATATCTTCCAGCACCAGAATACCGTTCTCAATTTGCGGCATCCACGGCGTACCAATCAGCGAAATCAGCATCGCGAGATTGCCTCCCCACAACGTGCCTTCGGTCCGACACGTCGGGCCTTCCCCTTGCCATTCAATGGTGAATGTTTCATTGCGTAATGCCAGCCAGAAATGGTGCTCGGTAAAGGCGTTCAGCTCCTCCGCGCCAAAATTCGCCACCAACATCGGGCCGCTAAAGGTGATCACATTACCCTGGGTCAGCAGTCCACACTGGATGGCTGTGAAATCACTATGCCCGCAGATCAGCAACGGATCATGTTGTTGGCGAGCAACCAGCGCCTGCCAGTCAATATCCGCCAGTAAGCGGCTGGCGCCGTAACCGCCGCGAACCGCCAGTACGATAGTGTTGGGTGATGTCAGCCTTGCAAGAGAATTAATATCCGCCAGACGCTCCGTTTCCGTACCTGCAAACCGCTCACAGCGACGGGCAATGACCTCTACGTTATTGACCTGATGACCCGCATCCATCAGGCGTTGAATACCGCGCTGCGCGGCGTGCTGATTAATGCAGTAACCCGACGGGGCGATTAAGTGAAACTGAGACATGGCAATTCCTTGCTGACAACAGAAACGAATTGTATATCATGCCGCTTAGGTGTGCCGTTGTCACCTCAACGGCGATTCCAGGCTATAAGGATAGATGAAGTGAAATTGAGATGGTTTGCCTTTTTGATTGTGTTATTAGCGGGTTGTTCATCAAAACATGACTATACGAACCCTCCGTGGAACGCGAAAGTTCCGGTACAACGTGCAATGAAGTGGATGCCAATAAGTCAGAAAGCCGGTGCTGCCTGGGGTGTCGATCCACAATTGATCACGGCGATTATCGCTATCGAGTCGGGCGGTAACCCGAATGCGGTGAGTAAGTCGAATGCGATTGGTCTGATGCAGTTAAAAGCCTCCACGTCCGGACGTGATGTTTACCGTCGCATGGGCTGGAGCGGCGAACCAACGACCAGTGAGCTGAAAAATCCAGAGCGTAATATCTCAATGGGGGCAGCTTACCTGAATATTCTGGAAACCGGCCCGCTGGCAGGTATTGAAGATCCGAAAGTACTGCAATATGCGCTGGTAGTGTCATACGCTAACGGGGCAGGCGCACTGCTACGGACTTTCTCCTCAGATCGGAAAAAGGCGATCAGCAAAATCAACGATCTGGACGCTGACGAGTTCCTCGATCACGTCGCGAGAAATCACCCCGCGCCGCAGGCTCCACGCTATATCTACAAACTCGAGCAGGCTCTGGACGCAATGTAACTCAGTCGCGTACTTTGTCCGATTTCTCACGGGCTTCCCGCTCTAGTGAGAAAATAATTCGCTGTAATTGCCGCTCCACCGTCGGGCTGACGTTAAGAAAACGAAAGCTCAGACGGGGAGTGGAGACGGTTTCATTTTTACCATCAATCAATTTACGCTCGCTGATCGTCAGTAACTGGGCATCAAAGTGAAAAATGCCCCATCGTCCCATGTTGACTTCAATCTGTGCGAAGCGCATGCCTTCTTGCAATCCGGCAGGCTTTGCCGTTTCCAGTAATGCGCCCATGCCGCCTAACGACAAATCATACAGGCGAAAACGTAACGTGCTGTTATCCGCCAGTTTGGTCTGGCAAAAATAAGGCGGATGGAGCGGGGCGGAGATGCGGAAATATCGGCGTCGTTGTACAAACCATAAGGTGGGAGGCGGTGCGGTAATAAAGGCCGGAAGCTGCAGGTATTCACTTTGCTGTAATAGTTCAACAGTAAACTCGACTTTCGCACCCTGAGTTTCGGCGGTTATGGTAATGTGCTGCGCCTTAAGCACTGCATTGTTGTCTTCTGCTTGACTGCCGTAATCCAGCACCAGTTTATCCGGGGTTATTGCCAGTATTTTGCTGATCAATTGACCGTCAGTCCAACTGATACGCAAGGGAATTGCAGCTTTATGCAAATCGCGTAAAACGCCCAGTACTGCTAAAGGATTTTGTTTCAGGAACTGCTCATGGTAGTGACTCACGCGGAAAAACTCCTGACCGACAAACTGTCTTTGGTTTATCGGTGGCGATTAACAAAACTTTATACAAATGCGAATTTTTTTTACATGTTGACTGCAAATCAACCACCAGACGCCCGACATCAAACTTACCCTTGCCTATACTTAGAGCGTTGACGTAAGCATTTCTTGCGTCCTGTTCATAGAAACGAGGGCCTGAACATGGGAATTATTGCCTGGATTATTTTTGGCCTGATAGCCGGCATTATCGCCAAGCTAATCATGCCGGGGCGTGATGGTGGTGGATTTTTCCTGACCTGTATTCTCGGGATAGTCGGTGCGGTTGTCGGCGGCTGGCTGGCGACCATGTTTGGCATTGGCGGCTCCATCAGCGGTTTTAATTTGCACAGCTTCCTGGTGGCGGTGGTGGGAGCTATTCTCGTTCTGGGGGTATTTCGCCTCCTGCGAAGAGAATAAGATTTTCATAAGGCGGATAGCGGAACTGACGCCGCTATCCGCTTTAAATCTAAGCCAGAAAAAAGCAACGTCATCCAGATAAGCAGAATGACGTTGTTGGCTAAAAGAACGTTAATGCGAAGGTTCTGCGACTTTGCTGGTTGGCTGTGATGTTGATTTACTGGTCGGACGCGTTGCCGGAACATTGTCACACGGTTGCTCTTTCGGGCAGATCAAATCGAGCATTTTCAGCGTGACGCCATTGGTCCAGCCAAAGCCATCCTGCAACGGGTATTCGCCACCGCCGCCACCTGTTCCGGTGGTACTGACATCATATTTCTCGACCAGCTTCTTCTCCCGGTCATAAGTGTGCTGAACATTGGTCAGGAAGTGCCAGCTAATGTCCATCGCCACCTCGTTCTGCCCGTAGTTTTGCAACCCTTCTGTCGCCACCCATTGCAGGGGAGCCCAGCCATTTGGCGCATCCCATTGCTGTCCACTTTTCACCGATGTGGTGTTAAGTCCGCCTGGTTGCAACAGATGTGTTTTAGTGGCGGTAGCCATTTTGGTAGCGCGATCTTTTGCCGCTGCATTGACATAAAGCGGGAACAGGGCGGCGGCAGTTAACTGATTGCGCACTTTATCGCTCTTCAGGTCGTAGTCGGCATACCAGCCATGTTGATCGTTCCACAGATATTTTTCGATCCCTTTCTGACGGGTATTGGCGAGCGTTTCATATTGGCTGGCCATCGCGTTATCCCCGGCTGCTTTACTGGCGCGGGAGAGGATTTTCTCCATTTTATACATCAGACTATTGAGATCGACCGGTACGATGCTGGTGGTGCGTAATGTATTTAACTGCTGCGGGTTGTCCATCCAGCGTGAGCTGAAATCCCAGCCAGACGCGGCGGCAGAACGCAGATCGCGGTAAATTTCAGTGGCAGGGCGGTTCGGATTGCTTTTGGCGGTGGCAATATCTTCTACCCACGACTCCGGACGTGGCGTATCGTGGTCATCCCAGTAGCGGTTAAGAATAGTGCCATCCTTGAGTTTTACAACGCGCTTTTCCTGTTGTCCGGCCTGCAGGTTTTCAATACCGTCCATCCAGTACGCGTACTCTTTTTGCAGTTGCGGCAAATATTGTTTCAACGCGTCGTCACCTTCGTGCTGCGCGAGTAACTCCACCATCAAGGCAAAAAAGGGCGGCTGCGATCGGCTCAAATAATAGCTGCGGTTACCGTTTGGAATATGCCCATAAGTATCTATTTCATGACCAAAGTTGGCCACCATGTCCGCCACTTTATCCCAGTGACCGCTTTCGGCAAGCCCCAGCATGGTGAAGTAACTGTCCCAGTAATACACTTCGCGAAAACGTCCTCCTGGCACGACATAGGGTTCCGGTAACGGCAACAGAGAATCCCATTGTTCGGTACTTTCGGTAGAACGGGTTAACACTGGCCAAAGTCCGTCTATATGTTCGCGCAGTGACTGCCCCTTTGGAGGCACATATTTCTCTCCCTCTTTCGGCAGGGTGAAATTGACGTTAACGAAATGGCGCAGATCGAACCCGCTCTGATTCTGCTGCATCCGGTAGTCTGCGAGGATCATTAATGGATCGCTGTTAGGAATGGCATCGGCAAAAGTTTTTTGATCAGGAAAAAGTTTGGCGTTTTGCACATCGTTAAACAGAGGGCCTAACAAAATATCAGGCGATTGTGGCGTCACCGGTGTTTCTTCTGCCTGTGCAGATAGCGCGGCGGCACACAATAATACGGCAGCAGGTATTAACGCCACTTTCTGCGAGCGACGAGGGACAAGTGGTTTCATCAATCATTCTCCTTTGGCGATACCGAACAAAACGGTATTCAAGTATCAGAAAACCTTAGTTCAGGATCGCCGTAAGAGCATGATTGAAATCTTTTTCTGCGAACTGACAGACAAATCAGATTTAACTCTGATGCCTGAAGCGTTGTGCTTTTACGTCCAGCGTTAGCGTCTCTTCAGGTTGAATCGCATACAGCTTCTCTCCCTGCTGGCAAATCCAGCCAATGCCCAGTTCACGGGCAATTTGAGCGCTGTGGGATACCGGACTTCCGGCACTAAGGCAGATGCCCTTCACGACTGTCGGATCCAGTTGAAGTACCGTGGAGGGATAAATGTTCTCCGCCAGTAAAATGGTCGGCGCGCTAAATTGAGGGAGTTCTTCTTTTGTCTGTGTCAGGTGGAGCAGGGTGCGATGCAGAAGATCGTCCACATCAATATAGCGAGCCTGCAAATATTCATCATCAATCTGCTGGTATTGCTGGCTAAGTTCTTTAAGAACCTGCTGCCAGGCATACTCCGCCGTGCAATGTTCATGCTGAAGGAGTTCGCTTGCCGCTACCAGCAGTTCAGGATCGTCTAATAGTGTATGGTGACCGGAAAAAATTGCTGCGATATCGTCGAGCCCGCTTGCTTCTGCCTTTGCCGTTAACGTCATCAGATCTAACAACGTGAAGTCAATTGCCTGGCGTAACCGTTCCTGTTCTTCTTCCACGCTCAGTGATGATTTCGCCTGTACTGTGCATAAAACCGGTTGATAATAAAAGGCTTTGCCTGTGACAGGCGGAACTGGACGCAGAGTTGGCGGTGCTATCTCTTCCATTTCACCAAAGTTATCTTCAGCCAACTGGCGAAAAGCGACCAACGCCTCTTCAGCCTCTGGCCCTTTTGCAATCAGGCGCAGCGTATCGTTACAGCGGACTTGTAACAGCGCAATCTGGTTAATACTCTCCGGTGTTACGCACTTACCGTTTTTCTCCAACAACATGTCTGCATTAAATGTCGATAAGGTATAGACCAGCCGGGAGGCTGGACGGACGTGAAGTCCGTTACGGTTTTTAATCACCACTGCCAGAGAACGGGCTTCTTCATCGTGCGAGGGGCATATGTCGGAGATTTCAGTAGCGGATGATGGTAAACCCAGTTGTTCTCGTTTGGCTTCCAGCGCATGCATGGCGTCATGGATGACTTTGTCGATATCCGCCCCCGAGGCTGCGCTGACGGCGGCTGCTAACGTTCCTTCTACCAACGGTGCTGCGCACAAACGTACTCTCGCGGCGATCTCTGGCGCAAGCAATTCCAGTGCGGTTTCTGCACTCAATAACGCACTCCCCATATCCATCATGACCAACACATGGTCGGCATCGGCAACGGATTCGATGGCTTCCATCACTTTGACGGCATCTGTACCGATGGGATTCTGTGGATCGTCAATTCCTGCGGCAATGGCGATTTTACAACTATCGCCCATTAACATCTGGCGAGCTAATTCACCGACACCTTCTCCCAGTCGGGCGCTATGTGAAACTATGACCAGGTTTACCATCACCAATTCCTTACTCTTTTGCGGCTAATGCCAACATTTGCATCATAAACATCACGGAGGTTGCACCAGGATCCTGGTGACCAATACTGCGTTCACCGAGATAACTGGCGCGGCCTTTGCGGGCTTGCATCGTAATCGTGCTTTGTGCGGCGGATTCCGCGACGCTACTGGCGGCTTCGAGCGCCGCCGGAACAGAAAGGTTTTGCTCACTGGACTGGCGTAACGACTCAACCACCGGCCCCCAGACATCGCACATGGTTTTATCGCCCGGTTCTGCTTTCCCCCGACTGATTACGCCGTCTGCGCCATCACGGAACATCTGATAAAGCTCTATCAACGTCAGGCTTTGACGAGCATGAGTTGCCTGTGCCGCGCGGATAAAGAACGTACCGAACAGTGGGCCGCTGGCACCGCCGACGCTGGAAAGCAACGTCATGCCGGTATTCTTGAGAATAAAACCGATGTCTTTATCCGCGATGGCAGGGAGTTTTTCCACCACTTTGCTAAAGCCACGATTCATATTCAGCCCGTGGTCAGCGTCGCCAATTTCACGATCCAGCCCGGTAAGATAATCGCTCTCTTTGCTGAAAATTTCTCCACAGCGAGTGAGCCAGGTAACAATTTGAGTTCTGCTCAGTGACATGGTTATCTCCTTATTTACCCCAGTTAAGCGCCGGGGTGTGGACCGGGGCGTCCCATAACGCCAGCGTTTCGTCATCAACTTTCAGTAAGGTGATGGAAAAACCGGTCATGTCCAGTGAGGTGCAATATGCGCCGATTAAATTGCGCTCGATAGTCAAGCCAGCTTGCTGGCAACGCGTGGTCAGGCGGTTATAGACGCCATACAGTTCAGAAAGCGGTGTCGCGCCAAGATTGTTGACCAGCGCAATCACTCGATCGCCAGACTGAAGCGGTTGTTTAGTTTGCGTCTCTTCCTGCCAGCTACCTTGTCGATAATCCCAGAAGCGCAGCGTGCGGTGGTATGTGCCATTTTCCAGCAGCGTGTCGAACATTTCATCGACAGTTTGATCAAGAGAGGAGAAGGGGCGGCGGTCAATACCCGGCTCACCATGAATGCCGACACCAAATTCCATTTCATTATCTGCCAGCGTAAAAGAAGGTTTGCCTGCAGCAGGAACGGTACAGGCACCGAGGGCGATACCAATAGAGTGGCCCTGATTGTTCAACTTACGCCCCAGTTGTGCACAAGCCTCCAGCGAGTCGCCGCGTTCTGCCGCTGCGCCAACAATTTTTTCAATTAATACTGTATTGGCAACGCCGCGCCGCCCGGCGGTATAAAGACTGTCTTTTACTGCAACGTCGTCATCAATGACCACGGTGGTCACTTTTACGCCGCTATCGTGCAGTAATTCGGTCGCTGTTTCGAAGTTAAGAATATCGCCGGTATAATTTTTGATAATCAGCAGTACACCTTCGCCACCATCGATTTGCATGGCACATTCAAAAATTTTATCGGGCGTCGGTGAGGTGAAAATTTCGCCCGGACACGCCCCAGAGAGCATACCCTGGCCAATATAACCACAGTGCATTGGTTCGTGTCCGCTGCCGCCGCCCGACAATAACGCCACTTTTCCTGCAATTGGCGCATCGGCTCGGGTGATATACACCGGGTCCTGATGCAGTGCCAGCGAAGGATACGCTTTCGCCAGTCCCGCCAGTTGTTCGTTCAGTACGTCTTGCACATCATTGATCAATTTTTTCATTATTTTGCTCCAGCAATTAGGGTAGGGCATGGATGATGTTCAACGACACGGCGACCACTGACTGCCGGTAAATCCATTGTGCATCAGGCAGGGGAAAAGAAAATTAACCCAAATTATGTTTCACAATGAAACATATGCTTTAATAAATGTTCCATAACGGAACCATGCCGAATCTGGATAAGTAAATTTGCGATGCGGAACACCTTTTTGTCATAAGGGCAGCAAATATGAATGACGGTTTTAACAACCAGCAACAGAGCGTATCTCCCTTGATAGCAGCATCCTGGGAGCGATGCCGCAAGCTGATGAAACGGGAGTCATGGAGCGTCCCGCATCAGGCTCGGGGCGTGACATTTGCTTCTATCTATCGGCGTAAGGAAGCGATGCTGGCACTCGGGCAAGCGGCACTGGAAGATGCCTGGGAATATATGGAATCGCGGGCGTGTGGACTGTTCATCCTTGATGAAACCGCCTGCATCCTTAGTCGTTATGGTGATCCGCAAACGCTGCACCAGCTTAGTGTCCTGGGATTCAATGACGGCACGTATTGCGCAGAGGGAATTATTGGTACTTGTGCGCTATCGTTAGCGGCTATCTCCGGTCAGGCAGTGAAAACGATGGCCGATCAACATTTCAAGCAGGCGCTATGGGATTGGGCATTTTGTGCAACGCCACTGTTTGACAGCAAGGGCCGATTAACAGGAACGATAGCGCTGGCGTGTCCGGTTGAGCAAACCACCGCAGCCGATTTGCCGTTGACGCTGGCAATTGCGCGCGAGGTAGGAAATTTACTGCTGACAGACAGTTTACTGGCTGAAACAAATCGGCATTTAAATCAGCTTAACGCCTTGCTAGAAAGCATGGACGATGGCGTGATTAGCTGGGACGAGCAGGGTAATTTGCAATTTATCAATGCCCAGGCGGCGCGTGTTTTGTGTCTGGACGCGACGGCAAGTCAGGGAAGGGCGATCACTGAGCTATTAACGCTACCAACCGTATTGCAACAGGCAATAAAGCAAGCTCATCCCCTCAAACATGTGGAAGCGACTTTTGAAAGTCAGCACCAGTTTATTGATGCGGTCATTACCCTTAAACCGATAATTGAAACGCAAGGGACCAGCTTTATTCTGTTGCTCCATCCGGTAGAACAGATGCGGCAGTTGATGACCAGTCAATTAGGAAAAGTCAGCCATACCTTCGCTCATATGCCACAGGACGATCCGCAAACCCGACGGTTGATCCATTTTGGCCGCCAGGCGGCGCGCAGCAGTTTCCCGGTGCTACTCTGTGGAGAAGAAGGCGTTGGCAAAGCACTGTTAAGCCAGGCCATTCACAATGAAAGCGAGCGTGCGGCGGGTCCCTATATCGCGGTTAATTGCGAGTTATATGGCGATGCGGCGCTGGCGGAAGAATTTATTGGTGGCGATCGCACGGAGAATGAAAATGGTCGTCTGAGTCGGCTGGAACTGGCACATGGCGGCACGTTGTTCCTTGAAAAGATTGAATATCTGGCGGCAGAGTTACAGTCTGCGTTGCTCCAGGTCATCAAACAAGGCGTCATCACAAGACTGGATGCGCGGCGTTTAATACCCATTGATGTCAAAGTGATTGCCACTACAACAGCGAATCTGGCGATGCTGGTGGAGCAAAATCGCTTTAGTCGTCAGCTTTATTACGCGCTTCATGCATTTGAAATTACCATTCCGCCTTTGCGGATGCGGCGCGACAGTATTCCGGCGCTGGTGAATAACAAATTGCGCAGTCTTGAAAAACGCTTCTCTACGCGTCTGAAAATTGATGACGATGCGCTTACTCGCCTGGTTTCTTGCGCATGGCCCGGCAATGATTTTGAACTTTACAGCGTCATCGAGAATCTTGCGCTGAGTAGCGACAACGGACGCATTCGTGTCAGTGATTTGCCGGAACACCTGTTTACTGAACAGGCGACAGATGATGCCAGCGCTACACGCCTTTCTACCAGTCTGTCATTCGCGGAGGTTGAAAAAGAGGCGATTATTAACGCGGCCCAGGTTACTGGCGGACGTATTCAGGAAATGTCGGTTTTACTCGGGATTGGCCGCACTACGCTGTGGCGAAAAATGAAGCAATATGGCATTGATGTGAGTCAGTTTAAGCGCCGTGGATAGCGGGAGAGTATGCACTCTCCCGCGTATGACTTGCTAATTAATAGCGACCATGACTGCCATGATTTGGCCCACCATTTGAAGGTGGCATTGGCTTACCGGAAACCGCAGGACCACGCGGGCCATCGTTGTGGCGGTGATGATGGTGAGGAACACAAGCACTTAACAGGCTCGCGAAGACAATTGCTAACAGGCTGAAGGTAAATGTTTTTTTCATGACAAACTCTTGAACGGTTAATGCACTGTGATTGTTATCACATAAAGGCCGCATTGTTAATATTGCCAGGAGTCTGATTATGAGTTTCGGTAACTCAGAATTGAAAGAAGCCGCGTAGCAGGCGTAAAAAAGCCATTATGTGCGACTCACATAATGGCTCGTTATTAACCGCCAGGATATTACGCGGAATTAGACGTTGAACAGGAAGTTCATCACATCGCCATCTTTAACGATGTAGTCTTTACCTTCTGCACGCATTTTGCCCGCTTCTTTCGCACCTTGTTCACCTTTGTAAGTGATGAAATCTTCAAACGAGATGGTTTGTGCGCGGATAAAGCCTTTTTCAAAATCGGTGTGGATTTTGCCAGCAGCCTGTGGCGCAGTTGCACCAACTGGAATGGTCCATGCGCGCACTTCTTTCACCCCAGCGGTGAAGTAAGTTTGCAGATTCAGCAGTTTATAACCAGCACGGATCACACGGTTCAGGCCCGGTTCTTCCAGCCCCAGTTCCTGCATAAACTCGTCACGTTCTTCGTCGTCCAGTTCGGCAATGTCTGCTTCAACAGCAGCACAAACCGGAACCACGATAGAACCTTCTTTCGCCGCAATTTCACGCACCTGGTCAAGATACGGGTTGTTTTCAAAACCGTCTTCGTTGACGTTGGCGATGTACATCGTTGGTTTCAGCGTCAGGAAGCTCAGGTAACGAATCGCCGCTTTCTCTTCTGCACTTAAATCCAGCGCGCGCAGCATGCCTGCGTTTTCCAGCTGTGGCAGGCATTTTTCCAGTACCGCCAGCTCGGCTTTCGCGTCTTTATCGCCACCTTTGGCTTTCTTCTGTACGCGGTGAATCGCACGTTCGCAGGTGTCGAGATCCGCCAGCGCCAGTTCGGTGTTGATAACTTCAATATCGTCCGCCGGGTTAACTTTGCCGGAAACGTGAATGATATTGTCATTCTCAAAGCAGCGAACAACGTGGCCGATCGCTTCGGTTTCACGAATGTTGGTCAGGAACTGGTTACCCAGACCTTCACCTTTCGACGCGCCTTTTACCAGACCTGCGATATCGACAAACTCCATGGTCGTGGGAAGCGTACGCTGCGGTTTTACGATTTCAGCCAGTTGATCCAGGCGAGGGTCAGGCATTGGTACGACGCCTGTGTTCGGCTCGATGGTACAGAATGGAAAGTTGGCCGCTTCAATACCGGCTTTGGTCAGCGCGTTGAACAGGGTAGATTTCCCGACGTTGGGCAAACCGACGATACCGCATTTGAATCCCATGATTTAAATCACCTTAATATCTTAATAATCAACCTGTTATCACAAACAGATTGCAGAAATGGAAATAACTTTGCCTATTATACACGGCACTCGGCAAAAATGCCGCAGACAACGACTTATTGCGCTTTAAAGGCGTGCAATCGGTTCGTTGCTTTGGTCAAACCATCTGTAAACCACATTTCAGTACAACGCGCCGCTTCGTCGATGGCTTCATCAATTAACTTCTGTTCACTAACAGGTGGTTTGCCTAACACAAACCCGACAACTTTGTTTTTATCGCCCGGATGGCCGATTCCGATGCGTAAACGGTGAAAGTTAGGGTTATTACCCAATTTACTGATGATGTCTTTCAGTCCATTGTGACCTCCGTGGCCACCGCCTAATTTAAATTTGGCGACGCCCGGAGGCAGATCCAGTTCGTCGTGTGCGACCAGAATTTCGTCCGGATTAATGCGGAAAAAACTGGCCATTGCTGCGACGGCTTTGCCGCTGAGATTCATAAATGTAGTCGGAACTAACAGGCGGACATCTTCGCCTCCGAGGGTAACTCGCGAGGTATAACCAAAGAATTTAGCCTCTTCGCGCAGGGGAGCGCGTAAACGCTCCGCCAGTAAGTCAACGAACCAGGCGCCAGCATTATGTCGCGTTGCGGCGTATTCAGCGCCGGGGTTCGCCAGGCCGACAATCAATTTAATCGTCACGTTTTTTTGTCCTGAGTGAGTACATAACTGGCGCGTAGTTTACTGGTTGCGGCCCCGCTTGACAAAAAACAGCGTGTTAAACGCAGATAACATAATAATTGCTAGTGTCGACTATTAGAAAGTCAAGGTGTTCAGACGGTTATTTGTAAAGTTTTGTTGAAATAAGGGTTGTAATTGTGATCACGCCCGCACATAAGCCACAGGGTGTTGTCTATACTTTACACATAAGGAAGAGGGGTATTCCCTATTACAACCCAGAAAGTTCCGGAGGTGACACATGAAACGCAAAAACGCTTCGTTACTCGGTAACGTGCTTATGGGGTTGGGTCTGGTGGTGATGGTGGTCGGCGTGGGGTATTCAATCCTCAACCAATTACCACAGTTTGATATGCCCCAGTATTTCGCACACGGTGCAGTGCTGAGTATTTTCGTCGGTGCTATTCTCTGGCTGGCGGGAGCCCGTGTTGGCGGGCATGAACAGGTGTGCGACCGTTACTGGTGGGTTCGCCACTATGACAAACGTTGCCGCCGTAGCGATAATCGCCGTCATAGCTAACAACTAAAGTAGTTTGCTGACCAGTCAGTTTGCGCTGACTGGTCAATTTAATGCCTTTCTTACAGATCAGCCATCGCTGCGCTGCGATTTGGGAAGAACGCCAGACGTCCCGGAATCGGTTGAATACCGGATCGGGCCATTGTACGCAGAGGCTGGAATTCCACGTTACACACGCGCAGTTCACACCCTTCAGGCAGGCGCTTCACAAAACGCTGGAATGCATCAAGACCACCGGCATCAAGCACTGGAACGGCATCCCACTTCAGAATAACAATCCGTTTTCCTTCCAGACGTGATTCCAGGTCGGTGAACAAACCTTCAGCCGCCGCGAAAAACAGCGGGCCAATAACACGCAAGACCAGCACATCATCAGGAACGTCTACTGCCACCGGCGCCAGACGAGTCATACGGGCGATACGGCGCATAAACAGCAACGATGCCAGAACAATCCCCACGCTGATGGCAATAACCATATCAAACAGCACGGTCAGTGACATACACAGCAGCATGACGATGATGTCATCTTTCGGCGCATGACGCAGCAAGTCGACCACTTTGTGCGCTTCACTCATGTTCCACGCCACCATCAACAGCAGGGACGCCATGGCGGAAAGCGGCAGCCAGGAGAGCAGTGGTGCCAGTACCAGCAGGGCGAGAATAACCAGAATAGAGTGGATCACCGCCGAGATAGGGGAAGTTGCCCCGGCACGGACGTTAGCGGCAGAACGCGCGATGGCAGCAGTAGCGGTAATACCACCAAAGAATGGGGCGATGATATTCCCCAGCCCCTGACCGACCAGTTCACTATTCGCCTTGTGCTTAGTCCCGGTCATACCATCCAGTACCACGGCGCAGAGCAGAGATTCGATCGCCCCGAGCATTGCCATTGAGAATGCCGCAGGCAGCAGGGTGCGAATAGAATCCCAGGTTAGTGTGAATTCTGAATTAGGCAGGTCCCACGGCAGCACCAGTTGCGGCAGCAGTTGAGGAATACCGTTACCCTGAGAACCATCGGCCAGAACGTAGTGGAATTGCGATCCGATGGTAGCAACATGTCCGCCAAGCAGGTTAACAATCCCCATCACCGCGCAACCAGCCAGCAAGGCCGGAAGGTGGCCGGGTAAACGAATACCCAGACGTGGCCAGAAAATCAGAATGCCCAGCGTCACGATACCAATCGCAGCATCACCCACATTAATGGTCGGCAGCGCCATAAATAATGCGCCGACTTTTTGTAGATAATGTTCCGGAACATGAGCCATTTGCAGACCGAGAAAATCTTTAATCTGCATGGTACCGATAGTGATCCCGATACCCGAGGTGAAGCCTAAGGTAACGGAAACCGGAATATACTCAATCAGGCGACCGAAGCGCGCCAGTCCCATCAGGATCAAAAAGATCCCCGACAACAACGTCGCAACCAGCAGGCCTGCCAGTCCAAACTGTTGCGAAACGGGATAGAGAATTACTACAAATGCAGCAGTCGGACCGGAAACGCTAAAGCGTGATCCCCCCGTCAGAGCAATGACAATCCCCGCAACGGCAGCGGTATATAAACCGTATTGAGGAGCCACACCACTGCCAATTGCCAACGCCATCGCCAGCGGAATAGCAATAATCCCAACGGTTATCCCGGCAATAAGGTCACGGGTAAACCGTGCGGCAGTGTATTTTTCTTTCCAGCAAGCGTCGATCAGAGCGCGGAAAGGCATCACATGTGAGGAAAATATTTTGTTCACAATAATGTTTCATCCGTGAGCGCATCATCTGTCAACTAAATGGCAGGTGAAGGAGGCATAGGTCATACAAATGGATATTACAGACAAAAAAACCCGCCGCAGCGGGTCTTTGAGCCGGGTTCGATTAATGTTCGAACATGGCAGAGATCGATTCTTCGTTGCTGATACGACGAATCGCTTCGGCCAGCATACCTGACAGGGTCAGAGTACGCACGTTCGGCAGTGATTTGATTTCATCGCTCAGCGGAATGGTATCGCAGACAACGACTTCATCAATTACAGAGTTACGCAGGTTGTTCGCCGCGTTGCCAGAGAAGATCGGGTGAGTCGCGTACGCAAATACACGCTTAGCACCACGTTCTTTCAGAGCTTCAGCAGCTTTACACAGCGTACCGCCAGTGTCGATCATATCATCGACCAGTACGCAGTCACGACCTGCAACGTCACCGATGATATGCATCACCTGGGAAACGTTCGCACGCGGACGACGTTTGTCGATGATTGCCATATCGGTATCGTTCAGCAGCTTAGCGATAGCGCGGGCACGCACAACGCCGCCGATGTCCGGAGAAACCACAATCGGGTTATCCAGATTCAGCTGCAGCATGTCTTCCAGCAGGATCGGGCTACCAAATACGTTATCAACCGGAACGTCGAAGAAACCCTGAATCTGTTCAGCGTGCAGATCCACTGTCAGCACACGGTCAACACCGACGCTGGAGAGGAAGTCTGCAACCACTTTCGCAGTGATTGGTACACGAGCGGAACGGACGCGACGGTCCTGGCGCGCATAGCCAAAGTAGGGGATAACAGCGGTGATACGACCTGCGGAAGCACGACGCAGGGCATCAACCATCACGACTAATTCCATCAGGTTGTCGTTAGTAGGGGCACAAGTGGACTGGATGATGAAAATATCACCACCGCGTACATTTTCGTTAATTTGTACGCTGACTTCGCCGTCGCTAAAGCGACCTACAGCGGCGTCGCCGAGTGAAGTGTACAGGCGGTTGGCAATACGTTGTGCTAGTTCCGGGGTGGCGTTACCAGCAAAAAGCTTCATATCAGGCACGAGAAGAACCTCAGGCATGCGTCCATTGGTGGAAAGAATCTGCCGAAAACTGTGCGGGCCAGGCAATATTCTTTCCAGGCGGTGTATTAAAGAGCGCGATGCAACGTCTGGAACAAGGTGACGTTGTCACCGAAACTCAGCTTGCCCGGCTTAAAGCATGGCTCTGTGCAATGGGGAAAGATTGACACCTTTCGCCACAAAGCCATTGAGCCATTCCGGGGCTTGCTCTAGCACCTGGCGGGCTTCAGACTCTGTATCAAATTCAGCAAAGACACAGGCCCCTGTCCCAGTCAGGCGCGACGGGGCGTATTCTAACAGCCAGGAAAGCACCGCATCAACCTCGCGAAAACGTTTTCTTGCGATAACCTCGCAATCATTGCTGAATTCACATTTTAGCAACGTTTCTATTGACCTTTTCGCCGTGTTGCGCGGGAGTTCGGGATCTTTAAAAATCACCGGTGTCGGAATACTCACGCCAGGGTGTGCCACCAGATACCATTTCTCTGGTGGATTCACCGGCGTTAATATTTCGCCGACCCCTTCGGCAAAAGCAGCATGACCACGGACAAAAACCGGAACATCTGCGCCCAGCGTCAGACCGATTTCTGCCAACTCATCAACACTCAGTCCGCATTGCCACAGATGATTTAAAGCTACCAGAACTGTTGCGGCATTGGATGAACCACCGCCCAGACCACCACCCATAGGCAAACGCTTGTCAATGCTGATATCTGCACCACTTCCTTTCGGAAGACGCCCACTGGCGGCGGCTGCTTTCATCAACAACCGTGCTGCGCGAACAATCAGGTTATCTTCGTGTTCCACACCTTCAACAGGCGTTAACAGGCGGATTTCCCCATCGTTGCGAAGTTCAATGCTGATAGTGTCGCCGTAATCCAGAAACTGAAACAGCGTTTGCAGCGTGTGGTAGCCGTCCGCACGCTGACCGGTAATGTATAAAAACAGATTAAGCTTTGCCGGAGAGGGCCACTGAGTCCGCATTATTTCACTATCCAGTTATCCATTTTTAACTTGATGCGCTGACCGCCTTCGGTGAGTTCCATGTTGGCAGGCATCGCAGGTTGCGTTTTGGTGTCATAACCGCCGTATACCACTTTCCATTTTTTACCGTTCTGACTATAGGTAATTTCGCTCAGGCGGTACTGGTCGTCCAGTTTGTAGTCGGTTGCATCACCTGGCAAACCTAAAATCCACTGGCGCAAACTGTTGAGCGGAATCGGCATTCCGGTCAATTTGCCAATCATCTCTTCGGCGTCATCGGCGGTGTAACGCTGGCCTTTATTGTCCACTAACTGCACATTACCCGGCTGGGCATTCAACTCCAGTTCCGTGCTGCCCAATGGGTTAGTCAGCAGCAGACGGTAGCGATCCTGGCCAGTTTGCTGCCAGAAGAAACGGGCATACACTTTTTGTTGGTCAGAAATATAGGCAAACGCACCGCGTGTTTGATACTGATTAAGATTACGCACGTCTTGCTGATGCTGACGCCACTGTGGCGAGTCCGGGCTTTTGCCTGGACCTTTAGGCGTCGTAACGGAACAGGCCGTGAGCACCAGAGCAGCCAGCGGTAGCAGGCGGATAAAGCGAAAATCGGGCAGGGGCATAATAATGACAAGTCCTTGAGATACGTTGCAGTTATAACCCTTAATGCTAGCGTTACCGTCAGCCATCGTCTATGTTCAAGTTGTCTTAATTGCCAGAATCTAACGGGTTTAGGCAATTACTCCAAAAGGGGGCGCTCTCTTTTATTGATCCCGCGCATCCTGTATGATGCGAGCAGACTAACCATATCAACGTTGGTATTATTTCCCGCAGACATGACCCTTTTAGCACTCGGTATCAACCATAAAACGGCACCTGTATCGCTGCGAGAACGTGTATCGTTTTCGCCGGACAAGCTCGATCAGGCGCTGGACAGCCTGCTTGCGCAGCCGATGGTGCAGGGCGGCGTGGTGCTGTCGACGTGTAACCGCACAGAACTTTATCTTAGCGTTGAAGAGCAGGATAACCTGCAAGAGGCGCTCATTCGCTGGTTGTGCGATTACCATAATCTCAACGAAGAAGATCTGCGTAATAGCCTCTACTGGCATCAGGATAACGATGCGGTCAGCCATTTAATGCGTGTTGCCAGTGGTCTGGATTCACTGGTATTGGGCGAGCCGCAAATCCTCGGTCAGGTAAAAAAAGCCTTTGCCGATTCGCAAAAAGGCCATATGAAGGCCAGCGAACTGGAGCGTATGTTCCAGAAATCTTTCTCTGTGGCGAAACGCGTTCGCACTGAAACGGATATTGGCGCCAGTGCGGTATCTGTTGCATTTGCGGCTTGTACGCTGGCGCGGCAGATCTTTGAATCGCTTTCTACGGTAACGGTTTTGCTGGTTGGTGCGGGTGAAACCATCGAGCTGGTGGCGCGTCATCTGCGTGAACACAAAGTACAGAAGATGATTATCGCCAACCGTACTCGCGAACGTGCCCAAATTCTGGCAGATGAAGTCGGCGCGGAAGTGATTGCCCTGAGCGATATCGACGAGCGTCTGTGCGAAGCCGATATCATCATCAGTTCCACCGCTAGCCCGCTGCCGATTATCGGTAAAGGCATGGTGGAGCGCGCATTAAAAAGTCGTCGCAACCAACCGATGCTGCTGGTCGATATTGCCGTTCCACGCGATGTTGAGCCAGAGGTTGGCAAACTGGCGAATGCCTACCTTTACAGCGTTGATGATCTGCAAAGCATTATTTCGCACAACCTGGCGCAACGTAAAGCCGCCGCAGTTGAGGCGGAAACTATCGTTGCTCAGGAAACTAGCGAATTTATGGCGTGGCTACGCGCACAAAGCGCCAGCGAAACCATTCGCGATTATCGCAGCCAGGCTGAACAAGTTCGCGATGAGTTAACCGCCAAAGCATTAGCTGCTCTTGAGCAGGGCGGCGACGCGCAAGCCATAATGCAGGATCTGGCATGGAAACTGACTAACCGCCTGATCCATGCGCCAACGAAATCACTTCAACAGGCCGCCCGTGACGGGGATAACGAACGCCTGAATATTCTGCGCGACAGCCTCGGGCTGGAGTAGCAGTACATCATTTTCTTTTTTACAGGGTGCATTTACGCCTATGAAGCCTTCTATCGTTGCCAAACTGGAAGCCCTGCATGAACGCCATGAAGAAGTTCAGGCACTGCTGGGTGATGCGCAAACCATCGCCGACCAGGAACGTTTTCGCGCATTATCTCGTGAATATGCGCAGTTAAGTGATGTTTCGCGCTGTTTCACCGACTGGCAACAGGTTCAGGAAGATATCGAAACCGCGCAGATGATGCTCGACGATCCGGAAATGCGCGAGATGGCGCAGGATGAGCTGCGTGAAGCTAAAGAAAAAAGCGAGCAACTGGAGCAACAGTTACAGGTTCTTTTGCTGCCAAAAGATCCCGATGATGAACGCAATGCATTCCTCGAAGTGCGTGCCGGAACCGGCGGCGACGAAGCGGCGCTGTTCGCTGGCGATCTGTTCCGTATGTACAGTCGCTACGCAGAGGCCCGCCGCTGGCGTGTAGAAATCATGAGCGCCAGCGAGGGTGAACATGGCGGTTATAAAGAGATCATCGCCAAAATTAGCGGTGATGGTGTGTATGGACGTTTGAAATTCGAATCTGGCGGCCATCGCGTGCAGCGTGTTCCTGCGACGGAATCGCAAGGGCGTATTCATACTTCTGCTTGTACCGTAGCGGTAATGCCGGAGCTGCCGGAAGCGGAACTACCGGATATCAACCCGGCAGATTTGCGTATCGATACTTTCCGTTCCTCAGGCGCAGGTGGTCAGCACGTCAACACCACCGATTCGGCAATTCGTATTACCCACTTGCCGACCGGTATTGTTGTTGAATGTCAGGACGAACGTTCGCAGCATAAAAACAAAGCGAAGGCACTTTCAGTGCTCGGTGCTCGTATCCATGCGGCGGAAATGGCAAAACGCCAGCAGGCAGAGGCTTCCACCCGTCGCAACTTGCTGGGTAGCGGCGATCGCAGCGATCGTAACCGTACCTATAACTTCCCGCAGGGGCGTGTTACCGATCACCGCATCAACCTGACGCTCTACCGTCTGGATGAAGTAATGGAAGGTAAACTGGATATGCTGATAGAACCGATCGTCCAGGAACATCAGGCCGACCAACTGGCGGCGTTGTCCGAGCAGGAATAATGGAATATCAACACTGGTTACGTGAAGCAATAAGCCAACTTCAGGCGAGCGAAAGCCCGCGGCGCGATGCTGAAATCCTGCTGGAGCATGTTACCGGCAAGGGGCGCACTTATATTCTCGCCTTTGGTGAAACGCAGTTGACTGAAGAGCAATGTGAGCAACTCGACGCGTTTTTAGCCCGTCGCCGTGCCGGTGAACCTATTGCTCATTTAACCGGTGTGCGTGAATTCTGGTCGTTGCCGTTATTTGTTTCGCCAGCGACCTTAATTCCGCGCCCGGATACGGAGTGTCTGGTGGAGCAGGCACTGGCGCGGTTGCCTGAACAGCCTTGCCGTATTCTCGATCTCGGGACGGGGACCGGGGCGATTGCGCTTGCGCTGGCTAGCGAGCGCCCGGATTGCGATGTTACGGCGGTTGACCGAATGCCTGACGCTGTCGCCCTTGCGAAGCGCAATGCGCAAAATCTGGCAATCAAAAATATCCACATCCTGCAAAGCGACTGGTTTAGTGCGCTTGTCGGACAGCAGTTTACGATGATTGTCAGCAATCCACCGTATATCGACGAGCAGGATCCACATCTTCAACAAGGCGATGTCCGCTTTGAGCCACTCACTGCGCTGGTTGCGGCAGACAGCGGAATGGCAGACATCGTGCATATCATCGAACAGTCGCGTAACGCGCTGGTATCCGGCGGCTTTCTGCTTCTGGAACATGGCTGGCAGCAGGGCGAAGCTGTGCGACAGGCATTTATCCACGCGGGATATCATGAAGTCGAAACCTGTCGGGACTATGGTGATAACGAGCGCGTAACGCTCGGTCGCTATTATCGATGATAAGTTTTACTACGCTGCTAAGCGTTCATCTCATTAGCATCGCGCTTTCTGTTGGGCTCTTAACCCTACGATTCTGGCTACGTTACCAGGAGCATCCACTGGCATTCGCTCGTTGGACGCGCATTGTGCCGCCAGTTGTCGACACGGTGTTATTGCTTAGCGGCATCGCGCTGATGGCTAAAGCGCACATCCTGCCATTTTCCGGGCAGGCTGAATGGCTGACTGAAAAGCTGTTTGGAGTTATCATTTATATCGTTTTGGGTTTTATTGCACTCGATTATCGTCGGATGCACAGTCAGCAGGCGCGCATTATTGCCTTCCCGCTGGCGCTGGTGGTGCTGTACATCATCATTAAACTCGCCACCACAAAAGTACCGTTACTGGGGTAAGTCATGAGATCGTTAGCTGATTTCGAATTTAATAAAGCGCCTCTGTGCGAAGGCATGATCCTGGCTTGCGAAGCAATCCGCCGCGATTTTCCCTCGCAAGATGTTTACGACGAACTGGAGCGTCTCGTGAGTCTGGCGAAGGAAGAAATTAGCCAGCTTCTGCCATTAGAAGAGCAGCTGGAAAAATTAATCGCGCTGTTTTACGGCGAATGGGGGTTTAAAGCCTCACGTGGTGTTTATCGTCTTTCCGATGCATTATGGCTTGATCAAGTGCTAAAAAATCGGCAGGGCAGTGCGGTATCGTTAGGCGCCGTTTTATTGTGGGTTGCTAATCGTCTCGATTTGCCGCTATTGCCGGTGATATTCCCGACGCAGCTTATATTGCGCATAGAATGCCCGGACGGAGAAATCTGGCTGATTAACCCTTTTAACGGTGAATCATTAAGCGAACATATGCTGGATGTGTGGTTAAAGGGAAATATCAGCCCGTCTGCGGAACTGTTTTATGAAGACCTGGATGAAGCCGATAACATTGAGGTTATCCGTAAACTGTTGGATACGCTGAAAGCGTCGCTGATGGAAGAAAATCAGATGGAACTGGCGTTACGCACCAGCGAGGCCTTATTACAATTTAACCCGGAAGATCCGTATGAAATTCGCGATCGTGGGTTAATTTACGCGCAACTGGATTGCGAACACGTTGCGTTGAATGATTTAAATTATTTCGTTGAACAGTGTCCGGAAGACCCGATCAGCGAAATGATACGTGCGCAAATTAATAACATCGCGCATAAGCATATTGTGCTGCATTAATTAATCGACACTTTACTTAAGATTAAGGCGATCCTATGAAACAAAAAGTGGTTAGCATTGGCGACATCAACGTAGCAAATGACCTGCCGTTCGTGCTGTTTGGTGGTATGAACGTGCTGGAATCTCGCGATCTGGCGATGCGCATTTGCGAACACTACGTAACCGTAACCCAGAAACTGGGTATCCCTTACGTGTTCAAAGCCTCTTTTGACAAAGCCAACCGTTCCTCCATCCACTCTTATCGTGGACCAGGACTGGAAGAAGGGATGAAAATCTTCCAGGAACTGAAACAGACATTTGGCGTAAAAATTATCACTGACGTTCACGAGCCAAGCCAGGCACAGCCTGTTGCTGATGTGGTAGATGTTATTCAGTTGCCAGCGTTTCTTGCTCGCCAGACTGACCTGGTGGAGGCGATGGCGAAGACGGGCGCGGTAATTAACGTCAAGAAACCACAGTTCGTGAGCCCAGGCCAGATGGGTAATATCGTTGATAAATTCAAAGAAGGCGGCAACGATAAAGTCATTCTTTGTGACCGTGGCGCTAACTTCGGTTACGACAACCTGGTCGTTGATATGCTGGGCTTCAGCATAATGAAGAAAGTCTCTGGCAACTCCCCGGTAATTTTCGACGTTACCCACGCACTGCAATGCCGCGATCCGTTTGGTGCAGCTTCTGGTGGTCGCCGCGCCCAGGTTGCCGAACTGGCACGTGCCGGTATGGCTGTAGGTTTGGCTGGTCTGTTTATTGAAGCGCATCCGGATCCGGAACATGCGAAATGTGACGGTCCATCCGCGCTGCCGTTGGCTAAACTGGAGCCGTTCCTCAAGCAGATGAAAGCGATTGATGATCTGGTTAAAGGTTTCGAAGAGCTGGATACCAGCAAGTAATCTTTTCTGCTTTGAAAACAAAAACCTTATCGTTCTACGGTAGGGTTTTTTTCATGGTCAAAGAAGACAAAAAAGGCCGCAGGCTGTTACCCCTGCGACCGGTTTCGGGCGCATATTGCCATCACGGCAGCCTGACGCCCGTTTTCACCTTACTTCCGGCTACGCCACCAGCCAACAATCGCTGCGGTAATAATTCCCGCCAGGATCGGTGCTGCCAGGTCGTGCCAGAAAATCATGGCAAACTGCGCGAGCGTCATATAGCCGCCTTGTTGTAATGACAACATTTTGCGGCTATTCTTGAATTGTTGATGGTTCAAGATTAGCCCCCGTTCTGTTGTCAGGTTTGACCTCTCAACGTGCGGGGGTTTTCTCTTTCCAGCAACCAATGCCGCCAGGGATAAAGCCCCCACAACATTGCGCCTCACCGGATAACTCCGGCTTGGTGTGGATACTACGTCTCAATTTATATTCACTTCATCCCTGAAATGTGCGCAATGCTGTACGCGTTCCGGCTTTTCATCAGCTGTTGCAGTCGTTTCATGAGTGCACTGGATGAGCCTCCAGATCTGGTTGCCAGTGTCTACTTGTGGAAGAGATAAATACAAAAAAGGCCGCAGGCTGTTACCCCTGCGGCCGGTTTCGGGCGCATATTGCCATCACGGCAGCCTGACGCCCGTTTTCACTTTACTTCCGGCTACGCCACCAGCCAACAATCGCTGCGGTAATGATTCCCGCAAGGATCGGTGCTGCCAGGTCGTGCCAGAAAATCACGGCAAACTGCGCGAGCGTCATATAGCCGCCTTTTTGTTGTAATGACAACATTTCGCGGCTATTCTTGAATTGTTCTGGTTCAAGATTAGCCCCCGTTCTGTTGTCAGGTTTGACCTCTCAACGTGCGGGGGTTTTCTCTTTCCAGCAACCAATGCCGCCAGGGATAAAGCCCCCACAACATTGCGCCTCACCGGATAACTCCGGCTTGGTGTGAATACTACGTCTCAATTTATATTCACTTCATCCCTGAAATGTGCGCAATGCTGTACGCGTTCCGGCTTTTCATCAGCTGTTGCAGTGGTTTCGTGCAGGTTGTGGTACAGGCTCGCAAATCTGATTAACGATCTGTTCAGGTAGTATGAAGAAATACTATAAGCAGATAATTTTTATTATCTCCTCCGATTTCCGCCATCGGAGGAGATATAAATGTCAGGCAAATATTGTCATTAAATAAGCTGCAAACAGTGCCAGATGCGCCGCGCCGTTGAGTACGTTAGTACGGCCAGTCGAAAATGAAATATGGCACAGTACTAAAGAGGCTACCATTACCACCATCTCTGGTGCGCCCAGAGCAAACTGCAATTCATTACCTGTCATAAAGGCGATAAGCGTTACGACAGGTACGGTAAGCGAAATAGTCGCTAATACCGAGCCAAAGAACAGATTCATCGCGCGCTGGACCTGGTTGCTTAAAACTGCTTTTAACGCACCCAGACCTTCCGGCGACAGAATCAATAGCGCTACCAGGAAACCGGTAAAGGCCACCGGCGCATTCATGCTGGTGAGCAATGTTTCCAGCGGGCTGGCATTCATTTTTGTGACCGCAATAACGGCAATTAGATGGATAATTAACCAGATGGCATGCCACAGGCTGCTATGAGCAGACGGTTTGCCATGATGCGGATCGTCATCATCGCTGTCATCTTCATGCTCATAGACAAACAGGCTTTGATGCGTTTTGGTCTGAATCAGCAAAAATACGCCGTACATCGCTGCGGAAATTAATGCCACAAGTAACGCCTGACCGGTCGAAAAATTCGCCGCAGGCAGCGCCATCGGAAATACCAGCACGATTATGGCTAATGGGAACAGGGCAATTAAATACTGTTTAATACCAAACAGATTCATATATTGGGTCGCAAATTTACGTCCACCCAACAGTAATGAAAAACCAACCAGTCCGCCGGTAACAATCATAATGATTGAATAGAGCGTATCTCGCATTAACGTCGGCGCTGCATCGCCGGTCGCCATTAAGGCTGAAATCAAACTGACTTCAAGAATAACGACGGAAAGGCTAAGAATAAGCGAACCGTAAGGTTCACCCAGACGATGGGCTAGTACGTCCGCATGACGGACAACACTAAAAGCACTGCTTAAAATACCAATAAGAGCAAGAAGGTTGATGCCAATAACCACTGGTAGTGTTTGGCTGCTTCCCCACAGGGACAGCACTACCAGCGCCAGAACCGGGAAAATAAGCGAAGTCTCCTTGTGGCGGGTTTTTACCGCCTCGTGAGCATTTGTCATTATGGTTATCCTTTGCAGATGAATTTGTCGGAAATGTAATAAATAGGCAGGAAAAATAACAGAAAGTGTCAGGATATCGGTAACATTTTACGAAATTTTACCCCGTAGTCGTTTTTTTACTCTTCGGAGAATAAAAATAAGCTACGTGTTTAGACAATGTTTGTATTAGCGTCTCTTGAGAATAGTCTGATGTGAGAATTCTTATGTTCTGGCAAGAGGGGATATTGTTGACCACACTTAATGTTCAATTTTAATAAAGGAGTCAACAATGCCGTATAAAACGAAAAGCGATCTGCCGGAAAGCGTAAAACACGTTTTACCCACTCATGCCCAGGATATCTATAAAGAAGCATTCAACAGCGCCTGGGAGCAATATAAAGATAAAGAAGACCGGCGTGATGATGCCAGTCGCGAAGAGACAGCGCATAAAGTGGCCTGGGCTGCGGTGAAACATGAATATGCCAAAGGCGATGATGATAAATGGCATAAAAAATCGTAAAACTCAGCGGCGAGTTAAAGCTATTCGTGCGGTGTTGCCTTGCAAGTGGTCTGTGGATTGCATATTGTCCCAATAGTGGTTTCAAAATGAGCAGTAAAAATGTCCGGAAGACACCAAAAAGTTGTCGCAGGGAAGTATGCAGTGGCGGAGGTGTAAGGTGATAACGCGTGATTTCTTGATGAATGCCGATTGTAAAACGGCATTTGGTGCCATTGAAGAATCACTCTTATGGTCGGCAGAACAACGGGCGGCCTCGCTGGCAGCGACGCTGTCTTGTCGACCTGATGAGGGACCGGTGTGGATCTTCGGCTATGGATCATTAATGTGGAATCCGGCGCTGGAGTTTACCGAGTCGTGCACCGGTACGCTGGTTGGGTGGCATCGCGCTTTCTGTTTGCGGCTTACTGCCGGGCGGGGGACTGCGCACCAGCCGGGGAGAATGCTTGCACTGAAAGAGGGCGGGCGTACCACGGGCGTTGCGTATCGTCTGCCGGAAGAGTCTCTGGAGCAGGAGCTGACCTTACTGTGGAAGCGTGAGATGATTACTGGCTGCTATCTGCCGTCCTGGTGTCAGCTTCATCTTGACGATGGCCGCACCGTCAATGCGCTGGTGTTCATTATGGACCCGCGCCATCCTGAGTATGAATCCGATACCCGCGCTCAGGTGATTGCCCCGTTGATTGCTGCGGCGAGTGGGCCATTAGGAACCAACGCACAGTACTTGTTTTCCCTGGAACAAGCGCTTAACAAACTGGGGATGCAGGATGACGGGCTGAGTGATTTACTGGTGTCGGTGAAAAAACTTTTGACGGAAAATTACCCGGATGGTGTGTTACGGCCCGGGTTTGCCCGATAAAACATTTTAGCAGTGGGGCATCTCTATTATCTTGAGCGCCCCATACTTACGTTAAAATGTGAGCACTTTATCGGCAAGCAGCGTCCATTGCGCCAGTTCTACCAGAGTACCAATTTCCACTCCATCAATCAGTGGAAGTGTGCTGATGCCACGACCATCGGTGCAGGTTTTGCACAATTTCACTGGCACATTTTGCGCCGTGAGGATCTCCAGCATTTGCTGAATGTTATAGCCTTCCCCTGGTTTTTGTCCGCGCAATCCGGCAGTGACCGCATCCGACATCAGGAATAGACGCAGATCCAGGTAGCTTTCCTGCTCTCGTAGCGCAATGGCCAGCCGCAGGCTGTTAAATAAGGATTCGCTCCCGTAGGGTGCGCCATTGGCAACGATCACGATTCTTTGCATTATTTACTCCTGTATTCAGGGAATTAGATGTTCAGTTTCTATCTTACAGCTTGTGTGCTGTCTGACCAATCCGTCACATTTTTTAGGATTTGTCATAAAGCATGCAAAAGTACAAGAAAAATTACCAGTAATCGTTATTCTATAAAGCTGTAGCTGTTCATTTTTATTGGAAATTACTGACGTTTTGAGCCGTTTCGTCCCCCGCATTATCGCAATTTGTTTACTCTTGCTGCTGGCAGGCGGTATAGCTAGCGCACAGTCCTCTTTTAAGCAGCAAGCGGCAAATCCTTTTGATAACGACAGTGACGCTCTTCCTGACTTAGGAATGGCAGCGGAAAATCATGACGGTGAAAAACATTTTGCTGAAATTGTGAAAGATTTTGGTGAAACCAGTATGACTGATAACGGTCAGGACACTGGCGAGCAGGCGAGAGCTTTTGCGTTGGGAAAAGTCCGCGATGCGCTTAGCCAGCAGGTCAATCAGCACGTGGAATCCTGGCTATCGCCGTGGGGGAACGCCAGTGTCGACGTCAAAGTGGATAACGAAGGGCATTTTACAGGTAGCCGGGGGAGCTGGTTTGTACCGCTACAGGATAACGAACGTTATCTTACATGGAGCCAGATTGGGCTCACTCAGCAGGATGATGGTCTGGTCAGTAACCTTGGCGCAGGCCAACGCTGGGCGCGTGGCAACTGGCTGGTGGGATATAACACTTTTTATGACAACTTGCTGGACGAAAATCTCCAGCGTGCTGGATTTGGCGCTGAAGCCTGGGGCGAATATCTGCGCCTGTCTGCAAATTATTATCAGCCTTTTGCCTCCTGGCGTGAACAGACCGCCACGCTCGAGCAACGAATGGCGCGTGGTTACGACTTGACGGCCCGGATGCGGATGCCGTTTTACCAGCATATCAACACCAGCGTTAGCCTCGAACAATATTTTGGTCAGAGTGTTGATTTGTTTAACACCGGCACGGGTTATCACAATCCCGTCGCCTTGAGTCTTGGACTAAATTACACACCAGTCCCACTCGTTACAGTAACCGCCCTGCATAAACAGGGGGAAAGTGGAGAAAGGCAAAATAACCTCGGACTGAATATTAACTACCGTTTTGGCGTGCCGCTCAACAAACAACTTTCTGCTGGCGAAGTTGCTGAAAGCCAGTCGCTACGCGGCAGTCGCTATGACAATCCGCAGCGAAATAATCTGCCGACTATTGAGTATCGGCAGCGTAAAACCTTAACGGTGTTTCTGGCGACGCCGCCCTGGGATCTTAAACCTGGTGAAACCGTGCCACTGAAATTACAAATTCGCAGTCATTACGGTATTCGGCAATTGATCTGGCAGGGAGATACGCAGATGTTAAGTCTGACATCGGGAGCGACCGCCAATAGTGCGGATGGCTGGACGTTGATCATGCCGGACTGGCAAAGTGGGGAAGGGTCGAGCAATCAATGGCGATTGTCGGTAGTGGTGGAGGATAATCAGGGGCAGCGTGTCTCCTCCAATGAGATCACGCTAACGCTTGCCGAACCTTTCGACGCAATGTCGAACGACGAACCGCTCTGGGAACCGTAATCAGAAAATACGTTCCTGATGCACCCATACCGCAGCTTCTACACGAGATTTGAGCTTCATTTTTTTCAGCATGTGTTTCACATGCACTTTAACCGTGCTTTCAGTGATGTCCAGGCGACGGGCAATCATCTTATTCGGTAAGCCCTGGGCTATTAGTTTTAGAATGTCGCGTTCACGTGGCGTTAACTGGTTAACATCACGCTCAGTCGTAGCGCGGTTAGCGCGCAGGCTGGCGGCCAGAACAGGGGTTAACGCTTCGCTTAAGACCATTTCGCCAGCGGCAGCCTGATGCAATGCTTTCAGTAAATCTTCTGGCTCCATATCTTTTAACAGATAGCCATCTGCACCACGTTTCAATGCGGTTACCACGTCCTCTTCATGGTTAGAGACGCTGAACACCACAATACGGCCGGAGAGGGACTTTTCGCGCAGTTTATCCAGCGTTTCCAGACCGTTCATGCCGGGCATATTGAGATCTAACAGGATCAGATCGGGATCAAGAGATTCCGCCAGTTCAATACCCTGTTCGCCATTACTCGCTTCGCCAACCACCGTGATATCCGGTGCCATACTGATAAGCTGTTTCACGCCAGTTCGCAGCATCGGATGATCGTCGATCAGCAGGATAGTAGCCGGTTCCTGATTACTCATGGGTATCTCCTTGGACGTCTGTGAAAGTTTTTTCGGGAATAAAGGTGACTACCACTTCAGTGCCACCTGATTCACGACGGCGGACGCGGCAGTCGCCACGTAAACTTTGCGCACGGTCGCGCATAATTATCATGCCGTAGTGATTGCTGCGGATGGCATTTTCAGGCACGCCGCAGCCATTATCCTGAACGGTCAGTTTTACCTGATTATCATTTTGCGCCACCGTAACCACCACCTCACTTGCTTGCGAATGTTTGAGGGCGTTACTTAATGCCTCACGGGCAATTTGCAACAGATGGATTGCCTGATGTGAAGGCACCAGACGTGGCGGCAATTGGTAATTCAGCTTCACCGGGAAACCAAATTTGGCGCTGTACTCTTCGCAGCTCGCCTCCAGTGCGGGACGTAATCCTGGTTCGGTGAGCTGTAAACGAAATGTGGTGAGTAACTCACGCAACTGCGCCCAGGACGCATTCAGTTCGTTACGGATCTGGCTTAACAGTTCGCGGCTGCTTTCTGGCAGCGCGTCGCCTTGCATCTGTAAACAACTTACCTGCATTTTCATGCAAGAGAGCGATTGAGCAATAGAATCATGCAGTTCGCGCGCAATGGTGGCACGCTCTTCCATCACGATCAACTGCTGCTGGCGCTCCTGATGGCGATCCAACGCCAGCGTGGCGGTGAGCTGTTCAACCAGGGTATCCACCAGTTGTTGTTGATCATGGCTAAGATGACGCCCCTGCGGCAGGGTAGCCAGCAAAATACCATACTGCATATGAGAATCCGCTAACCGCCATTTCAACGTAGTGCCGCGATCGCCAACGGGTAAAACGCCGCGTGGGCAGAGATGGCAGCCTTTATCATCGCAACTCATATCTGGCTGACAGGTGAACTCCTGATGGTTCTCTTCATCTTCCGTGTCATATACCCGTAGTTCGATATCACGCAACAGAGTTAAATTTTGTAGACCGTTAAGCACAGGCGACAGGCGTTCACACAGCGGAGCGCGGGAATGCAAACGGCGGTTGGCCTGCCACAAAAAAGAGAGAATCTGATTTTTATGCTCCAGTCCGGCAGTTTTCTCCTGTACCCGCTGCTCAAGCACGGCATAACTTTCCGCCAGTTCAGCAGACATATTGTTCAGTGCAGTCCCCAACATCGCCATCTCGTTGCGTCCGCTGATATTCGCTCTCTTACTAAAATCGCGATGACTGACGGCGCTGGCCATTGCCAGTAATTGTCGCCACGGTTGAAGCAAACGTGCTCGCAGCCAGATAATGGTAAACACCAGTAAAAGCGCCATAAAGAGCGCCATTACCCGGTGGACCAGCACAACTGTCTCAATACGCGTTTCGGTGGTGCGGTCAAAACCAGAAACCAGTTGATCAAGCCCGGCAACAAACTGGCTGACGTCTGCCGACACCGTTTCGCGGTTTTGTGCACGCAACAGCGCAGGAATCAATTCATTGCGCCAGTAATCCTGTAGCCCCTGTAATTGCGCCAGTTGCCCGTCTCGTTCCGCCGCACGAGTTAACTCGGTGCTAAATGCCGTTTGTTCCATCTCTTTGATTAAGGGCTTGTCATTCTCGCTTAATGGCACAGCCGCCAGCAGACGGTAACTTTGCATGCGCAGCGATCCCGCTTTGTTGATCGCATGGGCGCTGCCCTGAACGCCTTGCACCAGCCAGCCAGAAACTGCCATCCCCGCTAGTCCAATGGCGGTAGAAAGCAAAACAATCAGCGCAACCTGATTAACCAGGGTGAGCGGAGAGAGACAACGTTTAAGCATATAAACCTCTTCCTTCAGGCTTTGAATGAGCAATAACCTTAATGAATGTGACGATACATTCTGGAATGGCATTATTCTCGGCTATTGGCTGAAGTATACCCATACCCGGAAAGAGTTACTCCTTATTTGCCGTGTGGTTAGTCGCTTTACGTCAGTAAGGGTAGGGATTTTACAGTGTCGTGAAAAATCTCAAAATTTTTATGAAATCTCTGTACTCACTATGGGTAATGATAAATATCAATGATAGATAAAGTTATATTGTCGTTTGATTTACATCAAATTGCCTTTGGCTACAGACACTAAGGTGGCAGACATCGAAACGAGTATCAGAGGTGTCTATGAGTCACTCATCCGCCCCCGAAAGGGCTACTGGAGCAGTCATTACAGATTGGCGACCGGAAGATCCTGCGTTCTGGCAACAACGCGGTCAACGCATCGCCAGCCGTAACCTGTGGATTTCCGTTCCATGCCTGCTTCTGGCGTTTTGCGTATGGATGTTATTCAGTGCCGTTGCGGTGAACCTACCGAAAGTCGGCTTTAATTTTACGACCGATCAGCTATTTATGCTGACTGCGCTACCTTCAGTTTCTGGCGCATTATTACGTGTTCCATACTCCTTTATGGTTCCAATCTTCGGTGGTCGTCGCTGGACGGCATTCAGCACCGGTATTCTGATTATTCCTTGCGTCTGGCTGGGTTTTGCCGTTCAGGATACCACTACGCCATATAGCGTCTTCATCATCATCTCTCTGCTGTGCGGCTTTGCTGGCGCGAACTTCGCCTCCAGTATGGCAAACATCAGCTTCTTCTTTCCGAAGCAGAAGCAGGGTGGTGCGCTGGGCCTGAATGGTGGTCTGGGCAATATGGGCGTCAGTGTTATGCAGCTGGTTGCTCCGCTGGTGGTATCACTGTCAATTTTTGCTGCATTTGGTAGCCAGGGTGTAACACAGCCTGATGGCACCGAGCTGTATCTGGCGAACGCGTCCTGGGTATGGGTGCCGTTCCTCGCCATCTTCACCATCGCTGCGTGGTTTGGCATGAACGACCTTGCTACCTCGAAAGCCTCCATCAAGGAGCAGTTACCGGTACTCAAACGTGGGCATCTGTGGATTATGAGCCTGCTGTATCTGGCAACCTTCGGTTCGTTTATTGGCTTCTCAGCAGGTTTTGCCATGCTGTCCAAAACGCAGTTCCCGGATGTGCAGATTTTGCAGTACGCCTTCTTCGGGCCATTTATTGGTGCGCTGGCGCGTTCCGCAGGTGGTGCATTATCTGACCGTCTGGGCGGCACGCGTGTCACACTGGTGAACTTTATCCTGATGGCGATTTTCAGCGGCCTGCTGTTCCTCACCTTACCGACTGACGGGCAGGGCGGAAGCTTTATGGCGTTCTTTGCGGTCTTCCTGGCACTGTTCCTGACCGCTGGGCTGGGTAGCGGCTCCACCTTCCAGATGATTTCCGTGATCTTCCGTAAACTGACGATGGATCGCGTGAAAGCAGAAGGCGGTTCTGACGAACGTGCCATGCGTGAAGCGGCAACCGACACTGCTGCGGCGCTGGGTTTCATCTCTGCGATTGGCGCTATCGGTGGCTTCTTTATCCCGAAAGCGTTTGGTAGCTCACTGGCGTTAACGGGTTCGCCAGTCGGTGCAATGAAAGTATTTTTGATTTTCTATATCGCCTGCGTGGTGATTACCTGGGCGGTATACGGTCGGCATTCTAAAAAATAAATCGTAATATTTGATTATCCTTTGCGCGGCGTAATGTCGCGCTTTTTTTATTTCTCATTTAGTTACAACATACTTTAAGAGCGATAATTATTTTCAATTGCGTCAATTAAGCACCATTAATATGTCATCCATGGGGGATACTCCTTAATACCCACCTGTATAAAAATCCGAAGTGTATAAATGTGAGATAGTATAAAAACCATTAATTTACAGTCTGTTAGATATAAACCATTAATTACCCTTAAGGAGTATCTTAGGAATTTACTTTATTTTTCATCCCCACCACTCTTGATCGTTATCAATTCCCACGACGTTTCAGAGCGTTACCTTCGTTTTAAACATTAGCAATGTCGATTTATCAGAGAGCCGACAGGCTCCCACAGGAGAAAACCGATGAGTAAATTCCTGGACCGGTTTCGCTACTTCAAGCAGAAGGGCGAAACCTTTGCCGATGGGCATGGCCAGCTTCTCAATACCAACCGTGACTGGGAGGATGGATATCGCCAGCGTTGGCAGCATGACAAAATCGTCCGCTCTACCCACGGGGTAAACTGCACCGGCTCCTGTAGCTGGAAAATCTACGTTAAAAACGGTCTGGTGACCTGGGAAACCCAGCAGACTGACTATCCGCGTACCCGTCCGGACCTGCCAAACCATGAACCTCGCGGCTGCCCGCGCGGTGCCAGCTACTCCTGGTATCTCTATAGCGCCAACCGCCTGAAATACCCAATGATGCGCAAACGCCTGATGAAAATGTGGCGTGAAGCGAAGGCGCTGCATAGCGATCCGGTTGAGGCATGGGCTTCTATCATTGAAGACGCCGATAAAGCGAAAAGCTTTAAGCAGGCGCGTGGACGCGGTGGTTTTGTTCGTTCTTCCTGGCAGGAAGTGAATGAACTGATCGCCGCATCTAACGTTTACACCATCAAACACTACGGCCCGGACCGTGTCGCTGGCTTCTCGCCAATTCCGGCAATGTCGATGGTTTCTTACGCATCGGGTGCGCGCTATCTCTCGCTGATTGGCGGTACTTGTTTGAGCTTCTACGACTGGTACTGCGACCTGCCTCCTGCGTCTCCGCAAACCTGGGGCGAGCAAACTGACGTTCCGGAATCCGCTGACTGGTACAACTCCAGCTACATCATCGCCTGGGGTTCAAACGTGCCGCAGACGCGTACCCCGGATGCTCACTTCTTTACTGAAGTGCGTTACAAAGGCACCAAAACTGTTGCTGTCACGCCTGACTACGCTGAAATCGCCAAACTGTGCGATCTGTGGCTGGCACCGAAACAGGGCACCGATGCGGCAATGGCGCTGGCGATGGGCCACGTAATGCTGCGTGAATTCCACCTCGACAACCCAAGCCAGTATTTCACCGACTATGTGCGTCGCTACACCGACATGCCGATGCTGGTGATGCTGGAAGAGCGCGACGGTTACTACGCCGCGGGTCGTATGCTGCGCGCTGCCGATCTGGTGGATGCGCTGGGCCAGGAAAACAATCCGGAATGGAAAACAGTCGCCTTTAATACCAATGGCGAAATGGTTGCGCCGAACGGTTCTATTGGCTTCCGCTGGGGCGAGAAGGGCAAATGGAATCTTGAACAGCGCGACGGCAAAACTGGCGAAGAAACCGAGCTGCAACTGAGCCTGCTGGGTAGCCAGGATGAGATCGCTGAAGTGGGCTTCCCGTACTTTGGTGGCGACGGCACTGAACACTTCAACAAAGTAGAACTGGAAAACATTCTGCTACACAAACTGCCGGTGAAACGCCTGCAACTGGCTGACGGCAGCACCGCCCTGGTGACCACCGTTTATGATCTGACGCTGGCAAACTACGGTCTGGAACGTGGCCTGAACGACGTTAACTGTGCAACCAGCTATGACGATGTGAAAGCTTACACTCCGGCCTGGGCTGAGCAGATTACCGGTGTTTCTCGCAGCCAGATTATTCGCATCGCCCGTGAATTTGCCGACAACGCTGACAAGACGCACGGTCGTTCGATGATTATCGTCGGTGCGGGTCTGAACCACTGGTATCACCTGGATATGAACTACCGTGGTCTGATCAACATGCTGATTTTCTGCGGTTGTGTCGGTCAGAGCGGGGGCGGCTGGGCGCACTATGTTGGTCAGGAAAAACTGCGTCCGCAAACCGGCTGGCAGCCGCTGGCGTTTGCCCTTGACTGGCAGCGTCCGGCGCGTCACATGAACAGCACCTCTTATTTCTATAACCACTCCAGCCAGTGGCGTTATGAAACCGTGACTGCGGAAGAACTGCTGTCGCCGATGGCGGATAAATCCCGCTATACCGGACATCTGATCGACTTCAACGTCCGTGCAGAACGCATGGGCTGGCTGCCGTCTGCGCCGCAGTTAGGCACTAACCCGTTGACTATCGCTCGCGAAGCAGAAAAAGCCGGGATGAATCCGGTGGATTACACCGTGAAATCCCTGAAAGACGGTTCCATCCGTTTTGCAGCAGAACAACCAGAAAACGGTAAAAACCACCCGCGTAACCTGTTCATCTGGCGTTCTAACCTGCTCGGTTCTTCCGGTAAAGGTCATGAGTTTATGCTCAAGTACCTGCTGGGGACGGAGCACGGTATCCAGGGCAAAGACCTGGGGCAGCAGGGCGGCGTGAAGCCGGAAGAAGTGGACTGGCAGGACAATGGTCTGGAAGGCAAGCTGGATCTGGTGGTGACGCTGGACTTCCGTCTGTCGAGCACCTGTCTCTACTCCGACATCATTTTGCCGACGGCGACCTGGTACGAAAAAGACGACATGAATACTTCGGATATGCATCCGTTTATTCACCCGCTGTCTGCGGCGGTCGATCCGGCCTGGGAAGCGAAAAGCGACTGGGAAATCTACAAAGCCATCGCCAAGAAATTCTCCGAAGTGTGCGTTGGTCATCTGGGTAAAGAAACTGACATCGTCACGCTGCCGATCCAGCACGACTCTGCCGCTGAACTGGCGCAGCCGCTGGATGTGAAAGACTGGAAAAAAGGCGAGTGCGACCTGATCCCAGGTAAAACCGCACCGCACATTATGGTCGTAGAGCGCGATTATCCGGCAACTTACGAACGCTTTACCTCTATCGGCCCGCTGATGGAGAAAATCGGTAACGGCGGTAAAGGGATTGCCTGGAACACCCAGAGCGAGATGGATCTGCTGCGTAAGCTCAACTACACCAAAGCGGAAGGTCCGGCGAAAGGCCAGCCGATGCTGAACACCGCAATTGATGCGGCAGAGATGATCCTGACACTGGCACCGGAAACCAACGGTCAGGTAGCTGTAAAAGCCTGGGCTGCCCTGAGCGAGTTTACCGGTCGTGACCATACGCATCTGGCGCTGAATAAAGAAGACGAGAAGATCCGCTTCCGCGATATTCAGGCACAGCCGCGCAAAATTATCTCCAGCCCGACCTGGTCTGGTCTGGAAGATGAACACGTTTCTTACAACGCCGGTTACACCAACGTTCACGAGCTGATCCCGTGGCGTACGCTCTCTGGTCGTCAGCAGCTGTATCAGGATCACCAGTGGATGCGTGATTTCGGTGAAAGCCTGCTGGTTTATCGTCCGCCGATCGACACCCGTTCGGTGAAAGAAGTGATGGGCCAGAAATCCAACGGCAACCCGGAAAAAGCGCTCAACTTCCTGACGCCGCACCAGAAGTGGGGTATCCACTCCACCTACAGCGACAACCTGCTGATGCTGACTTTAGGTCGCGGTGGTCCGGTGGTCTGGCTGAGTGAAGCCGATGCCAAAGATCTGGGTATTGCCGATAACGACTGGATTGAAGTCTTCAACAGCAACGGTGCACTGACTGCCCGTGCGGTTGTCAGCCAGCGTGTTCCGGCAGGGATGACCATGATGTACCACGCGCAGGAACGTATTGTTAACCTGCCTGGTTCGGAAATTACCCAACAGCGTGGGGGTATCCATAACTCGGTCACCCGTATCACGCCGAAACCGACGCATATGATCGGCGGCTATGCCCATCTGGCATACGGCTTTAACTACTACGGCACTGTAGGTTCTAACCGCGATGAGTTTGTTGTAGTGCGTAAGATGAAGAACATTGACTGGTTAGATGGCGAAGGCAATGACCAGGTACAGGAGAGCGTAAAATGAAAATTCGTTCACAAGTCGGCATGGTGCTGAATCTCGATAAGTGCATCGGCTGCCACACCTGTTCAGTTACCTGTAAAAACGTCTGGACCAGCCGCGAAGGCGTGGAATACGCGTGGTTCAACAACGTTGAAACCAAGCCGGGTCAGGGCTTCCCGACCGACTGGGAAAACCAGGAAAAATATAAAGGTGGCTGGATCCGTAAAATCAACGGCAAACTGCAACCGCGCATGGGTAACCGCGCCATGCTGCTGGGTAAAATCTTCGCTAACCCGCATCTGCCGGGTATCGACGATTATTACGAGCCGTTCGATTTTGATTATCAGAACCTGCATACCGCGCCGGAAGGCAGCAAATCACAGCCGATTGCCCGTCCGCGTTCGCTGATTACCGGCGAACGGATGGCGAAAATCGAAAAAGGACCGAACTGGGAAGATGACCTGGGCGGTGAGTTTGACAAGCTGGCGAAAGACAAGAACTTCGACAACATCCAGAAGGCGATGTATAGCCAGTTCGAAAACACCTTCATGATGTATTTGCCGCGCCTGTGCGAACACTGCCTGAACCCGGCATGTGTGGCGACCTGCCCGAGCGGTGCGATTTACAAGCGTGAAGAAGATGGCATCGTCCTGATCGATCAGGACAAATGCCGTGGCTGGCGTATGTGCATCACCGGATGCCCGTACAAAAAAATCTACTTCAACTGGAAGAGCGGTAAGTCTGAGAAGTGCATTTTCTGCTATCCGCGTATTGAAGCCGGTCAGCCGACGGTGTGTTCAGAAACCTGTGTTGGTCGTATCCGTTATCTCGGCGTGCTGCTGTACGATGCGGACGCCATTGAACGTGCGGCCAGCACCGAGAACGAAAAAGATCTCTACCAGCGTCAGCTGGACGTGTTCCTCGATCCGAACGATCCGAAGGTCATCGAGCAGGCGATTAAAGATGGTATCCCGCTGAGCGTTATTGAAGCCGCACAGCAGTCGCCGGTTTATAAAATGGCGATGGAATGGAAACTGGCGCTGCCGCTGCATCCGGAATATCGCACACTGCCGATGGTCTGGTACGTGCCGCCTCTGTCTCCGATTCAGTCCGCAGCAGACGCTGGCGAGTTGGGCAGCAACGGCATTTTGCCAGACGTCGAAAGCCTGCGTATTCCGGTACAGTATCTGGCGAACCTGCTGACCGCAGGCGACACCCAACCGGTACTGCGTGCGCTGAAACGCATGCTGGCGATGCGTCATTACAAACGTGCTGAAACCGTTGACGGTAAAGTTGATACCCGTGCGCTGGAAGAGGTTGGCCTGACCGAAGCCCAGGCACAGGAAATGTATCGTTATCTGGCGATTGCTAACTACGAAGATCGCTTTGTGGTACCAAGCAGCCATCGTGAACTGGCGCGGGAAGCATTCCCGGAGAAAAATGGCTGCGGCTTTACCTTTGGTGACGGCTGCCACGGTTCAGATACCAAATTCAATCTGTTCAATAGCCGTCGTATCGATGCCATCGATGTGACCAGCAAAACGGAGCCGCATCCATGATCGAACTCGTGATTGTATCGCGTCTCCTTGAATATCCGGATGCTGCCTTATGGCAGCATCAACAGGAGATGTTCGAGGCGATTGCCGCGTCGGAAAATTTGTCGAAAGAAGATGCCCATGCGCTGGGCATTTTCCTGCGCGATTTAACGGCGCTGGATCCGCTGGATGCCCAGGCGCAGTACAGCGAACTGTTCGACCGTGGTCGCGCCACGTCACTGTTGCTATTCGAACATGTTCACGGTGAATCCCGCGATCGTGGTCAGGCGATGGTGGATTTACTGGCGCAGTACGAGCAGCACGGCTTGCAGTTAAACAGCCGCGAATTGCCGGACCATCTGCCGCTGTATCTGGAATATCTGGCGCAGCTGCCGCAAAGCGAAGCCGTGGAAGGTTTGAAGGATATCGCGCCGATTCTGGCATTGCTGAGCGCGCGTCTGCAACAGCGTGAAAGCCGTTATGCCGTGCTGTTTGATCTGCTGCTGAAACTGGCGAATACCGCTATCGACAGTGACAAAGTGGCGGAAAAAATTGCCGATGAAGCGCGCGATGATACGCCGCAGGCGCTGGATGCCGTCTGGGAAGAAGAGCAGGTTAAGTTCTTTGCAGACAAAGGCTGCGGTGATTCAGCAATCACTGCTCATCAGCGTCGCTTTGCCGGTGCCGTCGCGCCGCAATATCTGAATATCACCACCGGAGGACAGCACTAATGCAATTCCTTAATATGTTCTTCTTTGATATCTACCCGTACATTGCCGGGGCGGTCTTCCTGATTGGTAGTTGGCTGCGCTATGACTACGGGCAGTACACCTGGCGCGCGGCATCCAGCCAGATGCTGGACCGTAAAGGAATGAACCTGGCGTCGAACCTGTTCCATATCGGGATTCTGGGGATTTTCGTCGGCCACTTCTTCGGTATGCTGACGCCGCACTGGATGTATGAAGCGTGGTTGCCGATTGAAGTGAAACAAAAAATGGCGATGTTTGCTGGTGGTGCCAGCGGCGTGCTGTGTCTGATTGGTGGCGTGCTGTTGCTGAAGCGTCGTCTGTTCAGCCCACGCGTGCGTGCAACCACTACCGGAGCGGATATCCTGATCCTGTCGCTGCTCGTTATCCAGTGCGCGCTGGGCCTGTTGACCATTCCGTTCTCCGCCCAGCATATGGACGGTAGCGAGATGATGAAACTGGTTGGCTGGGCGCAGTCGGTAGTGACCTTCCACGGTGGTGCTTCTCAACACCTTGATGGTGTGGCGTTTATCTTCCGTCTGCACCTGGTGCTGGGGATGACGTTATTCCTGCTGTTCCCGTTCTCGCGTCTGGTGCACATCTGGAGCGTACCGGTGGAGTATCTGACACGTAAGTATCAGCTGGTGCGCGCTCGCCACTAAACACGACATAGTGCCTGATGCGCTGCGCTTATCAGGCCTACAGAGTCATACAATTCATTGATATTACGTGATATGTATGCCGGATAAGGCGTTCACGCCGCATCCGGCATAACGTAATGCACGTTGTCAGCCTGCTGAAATCATCAGTTACACATTGTCGATATTTCAGATTGTAGAGAAACGAACCTCATCTATATGATTGGCCCACCTATGGAGCAGTGAAGGAGCACTGACCGTGGATCAACCTGATCAATCGACGATCTCTGCGGCATTAAAAATAATCGCCACGGGGATCGCCTTACCACCTGATAAAATTACCTCTCAACAACTGGATGTTCAGTTAAATAAACCTGCGGGCTACGTTGAGCTACGTTCCGGCATTTGCTGGCGCTATTTTGCCAGCAACGATGCCAGCCAGGCCGAACTGGCGGCAGAAGCTTTGCATAATGCGTTAGCATCGGCTGCCTTAAAACCTTCTGATATTGATCTGTTAATTTGTGCGTCAGCCATTGCCGTACAGGCATTACCCTGTAGCGCAATTCATATTCTTAAAGCCGCTGCTATGCCCGCAGGCATTGCCGGATTTGATATCAATAGCAGCTGTGTCAGCTTTATCTCCGCTCTGGAAGTTGCTGCAGGATTACTTAACTGTGGAGCATACCGGCGCATTGCCATCGTCTCGGCAGATATCGCTTCACGCGGTATCGACTGGAATCATGAAGAGTCTTCATTAATTTTTGGTGATGGCGCGGCATGCGCGATTGTCGAGCGGGGCGATGGTAGCAGCGGGATTGTTGCCAGCCTGATCGAAATGTATCCCGAAGGCAGCGAACTGTGTGAAATTCGTGCTGGCGGCACGCGGTGTAATCCTCGTTCAGGCGTCAGTGATAGCGACTTTCTTTTTCATATGCAGGGGAAACCGCTGTTTCGTTTTGCCTCTTCGCTTATTGAAAATTATTTTTCACGCTTACTGCAAAAAAGCGGCCTGAAACTGACTGATATTGGTACTGTTATTCCGCATCAGGCCAGTCATCTTTCCCTTGAACATATGCGTAAACGACTGCGAGTACCGGAATCTGCGCTTATTGATGTCTACCGTTTCTACGGCAATCAGGTCGCGGCCTCTATCCCCACGGCGCTGCATGAAGCGATGATTAGCGGTCGTTTTACTGCGAATAAACCTGCGATGTTGATTGGCACGGCGGCGGGATTAACGCTGGCAGGCATGGTGCTTTTACCGTGAAGATCCTCGTGACGGGGGCGACTAGCGGTCTGGGGCGAAATGCTGTGCAATATTTATTGCAATCAGGTGTGTCGGTTGTGGCAACAGGGCGAAATCGTGAGGTCGGTAAAAGTCTGACAAGCGAAGGCGCGCAGTTTGTGGCTCTCGATTTAACCGAGGCAAACGAGGATGACTGCGCCCGGTTGATGGCGGGCTGCGATGCCGTCTGGCACTGTGCGGCAAAGTCTTCGCCATGGGGCGACAAAACGGCATTCTGGCTTGCTAATGTTAAAGCGACCCACACCCTGGCACATGCGGCAGGCAGGCTGAATATTCCCCGGTTCATCCATATCTCCACGCCTGCGGTTTACTTTGATTTTCAACATCACTATGACCTGCAAGAAACTTATCTTGCGCGATCATTATCCAGTCATTACGCCAGCAGTAAATATGCCGCTGAGCAAGCTATTGCTGGCGCTGTTTCTCGATATCCTGCCACGAGGTTTATTCTTTTGCGTCCCCGTGGTTTGTTTGGTCCTCATGACCAGGTGATTGTTCCTCGTCTGATGAAGCAACTGCAACAGGGCGGCGGTTGCTTACGTTTGCCGCGCGGGGGGGAAGCATTATTGGATCTCACTTTCGTGCAAAACGTGGTGTATGCCATGCAGCTGGCAACGCAAGTTGAAGGATTACGCTCTGGCGGTATTTACAACATCAGCAATCATCAGCCGCAGAAATTATCTGTAATGCTTGACGCCTTGCTGCGCCAGCAACTGGGCTTGAATTACCGCATTGCTACCGTTCCCTGGCCTTTGCTTTCTCTGGTCGCGCGCGGCCTGGAGCTGTACGGGAAATGCGTTAATCAGGAACCTGTTATCACACGTTACAGCGCCGGAACACTCTGTTTTGATATGACGCTGAGTGCGCAAAAGGCCATTACAGAGCTGGGATATCACCCGCGCTTTTCGATGGAACAAGGTATTGTAATCACGGGACAATGGCTGAGGGAACATGGCAAAAATAACCGTATTTGAAACGGGCTGGTGTACCCATATTGGCTGTATTGCGCTGAAAGGGGCTGGGCTGAAAGTGTGTAAGTTCCCCGCCCGCGCCTGGCTGCTGGAAGTGGGCGAGAAACGCTGGCTGTGGGACACCGGCTATTCATCGTGGTTCGAACACTACACGCAATCCGGCGTATTTCGTCTTTATCGCCAGGTCACGCCGGTGTATTACGATCCACAACAGGCGCTGGTGCGGCAACTTTCCGCACACGGACTGGCGGCTAAAGATGTTGATGCGATTATTCTGTCGCATTTTCATGCCGATCATATTGCTGGTCTGCGCGATTTCCCTGATGTCGCTTGCATCTGTTCTGGTGAAGGCTGGCGGCAGGTAAGAACGCTGCGTGGCATAGCCGCACTGCGTCAGGCCTTTGTGCCCGGATTGATCCCGGAAAATTTTGAGTCTTCACTGCGCTTTATTGAAAGTTTTTCATCGGTGAATTTACCCCCAGAACTGGCGCCGTTTGAGTGCGGCTATTTGCTGCCAGAAAGCAATGGCGAAATTATCCTCGTGCCGCTTCCTGGTCATGCTGCCGGACATATTGGTGCGTTTGTGTTAACCGACAATGGCTGGACTTTACTGGCTGCCGATGCCGCTTGGGCACCCGCAAACTACTGCGAACTGCGAGGGCCTTCACCACTGGCGCATCTGGTTATGTCGGACAGCCACGCTTACTACCGCACGCTTGGGCAATTACATCAGCTTTGGCAAAATGGCGCAGTGGACATTCGTTTGTGCCACGAGGGGGATTTATGATCCCGTTGACCTTGCTCTGGCGCTACTTTCGTACCCGCAGGCTGCGTTTCACCGATCGCCAGGCGCTGGAAAACTGGCAGGCAAAAAGGCTGCATCTGTTCCGGCAAAACGTCTTATCTAAAAGCCCGTGGTTTCAGCGTTATCTGGCATTACCGTTTAACCAGTGGCCATTGATGGACAAAGCGTTAATGATGACGCACTTCGATGAGATGAATACCGCAGGTTTAAAGCGCGATGAGCTTCTCGCCTGTGCGATGCGCAGTGAGCAGAGCCGTGATTTCAAACCCAGCGTTGGCAAGTTCAGCGTCGGGCTTTCATCTGGCACATCGGGGCGTCGTGGGCTTTTCGTGGTTAGCCCACACGAGCAACAGATTTGGGCTGCCGGTGTGCTGGCAAAAGTGTTGCCCGACGGTTTATTTGCCAGAGAGCGGGTGGCGTTGTTTCTGCGCGCGGACAACAACCTCTATCAAAGCGTGAATAACCGCTGGTTAAGTCTCGACTTTTACGATCTGCTGGCGCCATTTCAGACGCAACTCAAACTTTTGCAACGGCGAGCGCCCACAATTATTGTCGCGCCTGCCCAGGTATTACGCGCACTGGCGCTGGCGGTGATTGCCGGGGAGTTAACGCTAAAGGTCAAAAAAGTGATTTCGGTGGCGGAAGTTCTGGAGTCGCAGGATCGGGAATTACTGCGAAGCGTGTTCAACAATGTGGGCGAGATTTATCAGGCGACAGAAGGCTTTCTCGCCTCTACCTGCCGGTGTGGCACGTTACATCTCAATGAAGAATTTGTTCACATTGAACCGCACTGGCTGGATGAACGCCGTTTCGTGCCGATCGTCACAGACTTTACCCGCACCACGCAGCCGGTGGTGCGTTATCGACTTGATGATGTGCTGGTGGCAAGCGAACAGCCATGCCCTTGTGGCAGTGCGACAATGGCGATTGCGCGTATCGAAGGGCGGCAGGATGACCAACTGCAGCTGCCGACAAGATCTGGCGATATTCAGACCGTTTTTGCCGATGCCTGTAGCCGTGTGCTGGCGATTACGCTGCCGTTAACCGCTGATTATCGCCTGCTACAAACCGGGGCAGCACAGCTAACGCTAATAGCAGATTGCGAACCGAGGATGCTGGAGCATTGCCGGGAGGCATTGAATTCGTTGTTTTTGCGCCAGAATATCGCAGTGGAGAACTTGATATGGTTCCTTGAGTCGCAACCAGTGCCAGTTGCTTTTACAGCCAAGCGGCGGCGAATTGTGCGTCAGTGGGGGCGAGAATGAGTAATCTACTGCTACGCCTGAAACAGATACTGCTTGGCTGGGGAACCGTTGGGGTTATCTACAACTTTAGCGACTACCTGCAAGGTGAGGGATATCAATTAACACCGTCAGTAATTGATAATTTAATTGCGTTTTCTCCTTCTGCAGTGTGGCTGTACCTCTCGTTTTTTCTCCTTGTACCGTTAGGCTATTTATCAACGCCGCTTTGCCATCTACGCTGGCTGGCACGGTCAATGCAACTTTCGGCACTGGTAGCTGGCCTGTTTTATCTTCTCTGGCCCACAACAATGCAATATCCCTCGTTTGGTCAGTCGGGGATATCTGCGGGTGCGCTCAACGGGTTGATCGCCATTGACTCAAGCCAGAACTGTTTTCCCTCTTTACACGCGGCGCTCACGCTGTTGGCGGTATGGGCGATTGCCAAAAAGGGGAACCGTTGGCTGACATTATTGAGCGTGGTCTGGGCGATAGCGATCGCCTTTTCGATTTTGCAATTACGCAGACATTTATTTATCGATTTAGTAGGCGGCGCGTTGCTGGCGACGATTTGCGGTTGGATATGCGCAACATGCGAGAAAAGGAAGACACATTATGAGTGATTTACTGTTTCCCATCATATTGATGATGCTGTTGGTGTTAGTCGAAGCGGGCGTGTTGCAGATTTCCAGGCGGCAAAAAGTGGACTGGCTGGACGTGATTTTTAATATTAACTCCGGTCATATGATGCTGTGGTTATTTCGCTGCCTGGAAGTGCTCTGCTATAGCCTGGTGGTCAATCACTTAAGCATTGGCCTGTTTGATAATGCACCGGTTGTCCTGTTATGGCTATTTACTTTGCTGGTGTGGGATTTGGGCTTTTACTGGCTACATCGATGGCATCACGAAATTCGCCCGCTGTGGGCGGTACATGTGGTGCATCATCAGGGGGAACACTACAACCTGTCATTAGGCGTGCGGAACTCGTGGTACTCCTCGTTAACGTCAATCCCGTTTTTTCTGCTGTTGGCGATGCTGGGTGTGCCGTTGCAGGTCTTTTTGGCGGTTTCTATTATTCACTACAGTTGGCAGTTTTTTAACCACAGTGCGCTAACGCCGAAACTGGGCTGGCTGGAAAAAGTGCTTATCACGCCCTCGCACCATCGTGTCCATCATCTTAATGAAAAGCAATATGCCGATACTAATTACGGTGGCACCTTTCTGTTGTGGGATAAACTTTTCGGTTCGTATAGTGCAGGGCCGGACCATGCCGTAGGCTATGGCGTGAAAAATAGTCGCTTGTCCTGTAACCCGATGCGTGAAAGTAATCTGCCGTTTTTACGCTTAATGGGCTTTCGCTCATTCGGCAAAGCGATTGAGCGTCGCTACCAAAGTTCCGCGTGGGCAGTGGGGGCAGGGGTGATTCTGCTGTTTATGCTTGTGCTTGGCTACATCCAGCAATACGGCTATGGCATTGAGTTTATTACCAGTGAGCAGGTTGTATTATTTGTGTTGCTGGTGGCTGGTTCAGTAGCCTTAGGGGGGATGAGTGATGGACAGCGTTGGGGAATGATTCTTTGGTGTTCTGTGACGGTGTCACTACTCTATTTTATTCTTTATATGTGTTCATGGAGCACTTTGCTCTGGAAGGGATTAGCGGGCATTTTGCTGGCTCATTGTGCGTTATTCGTAATCGGGGTGGGACGTAAATCGCTCAGGAAACACTATGAACCTGTTTAAGCCAGACAGGTTAATCACTTTTCCTGCCGATGATCCGCATCTGGTGAAAGAGTTGCAGAATGGTACGAAATCGTACCTCGCAAAAGCAGGCGATCATCGTTATGCCGACGGCTGGGCATTCACCAAAATGGCGGCACTGATTATTGCCTGTTTATCCTGCTATTCACTGGCGTTGTCTCAAAGTCAGTGGGGACTGTATCTGTTGTGGTATCTGGCGATGATGTTTTGCGCCATGCTATTAGCCGTCAATGTAGTGCATGACGCGTCGCACGATGCGTTTTTACGTGGTAAAAAGGCCAATACCTGGCTTAACCGGTGGGTTGCAATTCCTATGGGGCTTGATCCGGACTGCTGGCGAGTACGCCACGTACGCTTTCATCACGGCTTTACCAATATTGAATTTTACGATCCTGACACCGCAGAAAATGGCATTCTTCGCCAGACACCGTGGCAACGCTGGCGACCTTTTATGTGCCAGCAACATTGCTACTGGCCACTGGTCGCGGCGCTCACCTTTCCCTGGTATATCTGGGTAGTGGACTGGCTCGATCGCGCAGGGTTTACGCCGGTAACACGGCATCTGGCCCTGCGGGGTTTTGCTGGCTGGGGGTATTTCTTAGCCGGGAAACTGGCGCATTGTGCGCTGTGTCTGATACTTCCCTGGCTTTTGTCTGATTTTAGTTTCATGACCATCCTGCTGACTTATCTGCTTAGCCAGCTGCTGGCGTCATTGATTTTTGTGATGTTGATTATCGGAACGCACTGGGCGAAGGGGCATACGCAGTTACCGCCAGAAGAGGGAAAAATGGCCGTGGGCCGGCTGGCGCATACCTTCGCCACTACCTTTGACTGGACGCCGCAACCTGCATGGCTTGGCTACTGGCTGGGCGGAATTAATTTGCATCTTACCCATCATCTTTTTCCTCACTGGCATCACCGCCATTATCCAGCGTTAAGCCGCATTATCGCGCAAATTGCCAGCCAGCAAGGTCTGGATTATCAGTTATTGACGTTAGCGGATTTGCTGAGGCTACAGCAGCAGTTTTTACGGCGAATGGGGGAGAAGCAGATAGATTGAGAAACGAATTAAGAGAGGGTGGTGGGGGAAGGATTACTCAGCGCTGCGGGTCGTTGCCTGCGGGTCGTTGCCTGCGGCAACGCTCTCTCGCTGGCGCTTGAGTCGAACCTTGGTCGAAGCTTCTCATCCTTCCCCGTATGGGCAGAATATGAAACGATATCGATAAGTTTGAAATGAGTTTTATCAGGAAGTGATGGTGGTGGGGGAAGGATTCGAACCTTCGAAGTCGATGACGGCAGATTTACAGTCTGCTCCCTTTGGCCGCTCGGGAACCCCACCAGGAGTAATTCATATTGTAGGTAATGCTTGAGATGGTGGTGGGGGAAGGATTATTCGTCGCTTCGCTCCTCACCCTTCGGGCCGTTGCCTGCGGCAACGTTCTCTCGCTTTTGCTCGAGTCGAACCTTAGTCGAAGGTTCTCACCCTTCCCCGATGAGTGCAAACATTAACAATCTCACCGAAGTTACCACATTGCTGTGGTGAATAATGGTGGTGGGGGAAGGATTATTCGTCGCTTCGCTCCTCACCCTTCGGGCCGTTGCCTGCGGCAACGTTCTCTCGCTTTTGCTCGAGTCGAACCTTAGTCGAAGGTTCTCACCCTTCCCCGATGAGTGCAAACATTAACAATCTCACCGAAGTTACCACATTGCTGTGGTGAATAATGGTGGTGGGGGAAGGATTCGAACCTTCGAAGTCGATGACGGCAGATTTACAGTCTGCTCCCTTTGGCCGCTCGGGAACCCCACCACGGGGTAATGCTTTTTACTGGCCTGCTCCCTCACTGGGAAGCGGGGCGCATCATATCAAATGACACGCCGCTGTAAAGGGTTACGTTGAGAAAAATGAACTGGTTGCGTAATTTTCATCCGTAACGGATTAAAGCCAACCAGTTCTATTTTGCCAGCGATTAAAGAATAATCGTCCGGTTACCGTAAACAAATACACGCTGTGCCAAAACCTGGTAAAGCGCGCGGCTTAATACGTTTTTCTCAACATCACGACCTGCACGCATCATGTCTTCGGCTGTGTAAGTGTGATCCACATGAATGACATCCTGCATGATGATTGGACCTTCATCCAGATTGTCATTTACATAGTGTGCTGTTGCACCAATAATCTTCACGCCGCGTTCATAAGCCTGATGATAGGGACGTGCGCCGATAAATGCTGGCAGGAATGAATGGTGAATGTTGATAATTTTGTTCGGGAAGCGAGCGACAAACTCCGGCGTCAATACCCGCATATATTTCGCCAACACCACATAATCAGGTTGATGCGCTTCAATGGCATCCGCCATCTTCTGATCGTGCTCGTTGCGGCTTAACCCTTCATGGCTCACCAATTCAAACGGAATATCAAAACGTTCCACCAGAGAACGTAAGGTCTCGTGGTTACCAATAACCGCAGCGATTTCAACATCCAGTCCACCGTAGTTGGCTTTCATCAGCAGATCGCCCAGGCAATGCGCTTCTTTGGTCACCAGAATAACTATGCGGCGGCGACCTGCGGGATTCAGTTCACGCACCGAACCTTCTGGCAAAGCGCTATCGAGATCCGCCAACAGGGTGGAATCATTAAAAATACCCTCCAGTTCCGTGCGCATAAAAAAGCGCCCGGTACGGTGGTCAACAAATTCATTGTTCTGCACGATATTTAACTCGTGCTTGTAGCAAATATTAGTAATACGCGCGATCAGACCTTTTTGATCCGGGCAAATAGTACGCAGAACTTTACGTTGGAGTGAATGCATTGCTGGAAAAACCTTGTTGAGAGTGTTTGCTAAACCGTACCGTCAACCTTTATTGGCCGCAGCACTTTTTAAATTTTTTACCTGAACCACAAGGGCAGGGATCGTTGCGACCAAACTGCGGACGTGTACCATCAATATAGTACCATTGACCGTTTTCTTTCAAAAATCGCGAACGCTCAATAATCGCCCCGGATTTACCCTTCTCAGTAAAACGAGCGACAAAACTGATATAACCTACGTCGTCACCTTCGTGATATGAACGTTCAAATACGGTCAAACCTAACCATTCGGTATGTGCAAATCCGGCAATTAATTCAGCGCGTAACACTGAGGCGCCACAGGATGGATGCCAGGTTTTAATTAAATAATCTGCGTCGTGCATCACAAAAGCGCAGTAACGCGAACGCATGAGACGTTCGGGATCTGGTGCAACCTTTTCACCAGACACATAAGGGTGGCAACATAGGCTATACTCGACAGCACTACCACAGGGACAAAGCTTAGACACAAATAATCTCCCTGGAAACAATAACGGCGTTTTAACCGCCGGAGTAGCACTATGTTAACCGAGCGGTAGCGATGTGGCTACGGCTGCATTCCAGGGGACGCTTTCAGGAACAATGAGAAAAGTAAAAATAGGGCTGGCGCTGGGATCCGGTGCTGCACGAGGATGGTCGCATATTGGCGTCATTAACGCGCTTAAAAAAATGGGCATTGAAATTGATATCGTCGCAGGATGTTCAATTGGTTCGCTGGTAGGCGCAGCCTATGCCTGTGGTCGATTATCTGCGCTGGAAGAGTGGGTTACCTCTTTTAGCTATTGGGATGTTTTACGACTTATGGACCTTTCCTGGCAGCGCGGTGGACTGCTGCGCGGTGAGCGTGTGTTCAATCGATATCGTGAAATAATGCCAGAAACAGAAATCGAGAATTGTTCACGCCGCTTCGCTGCAGTCGCCACCAATCTAAGCACAGGGCGTGAATTATGGTTTACCGAAGGTGATCTCCATCTCGCTATTCGTGCATCCTGCAGTATTCCGGGCTTGATGGCACCGGTCGCGCATAACGGCTACTGGCTTGTTGATGGCGCAGTCGTTAATCCCATTCCTATCTCTCTTACACGTGCGTTGGGCGCAGATATCGTAATTGCGGTTGATCTCCAGCACGACGCTCACTTAATGCAGCAAGATCTTCTTTCATTTAATGTCAGTGCTGAAAATGGCGAGAGTGAAGATGATCTACCCTGGCATGCGCGGCTGAAAGAGCGGCTAAGTAGTATTACTGCGCGTCGAGGCGTCACGGCACCGACAGCAACAGAGATTATGACTACCTCTATTCAGGTATTGGAAAACCGCCTTAAAAGAAACCGCATGGCAGGGGACCCGCCTGATATTCTGATTCAGCCCGTTTGCCCACAGATTTCCACGCTCGATTTTCATCGTGCGCAGGCTGCCATTTCGGCAGGACAATTGGCGGTTGAGAAGAAAATGGATGAGCTTTTACCGCTAGTTCGAACTAACGTTTTGACCTGATTTTTTTATCTACACTTAAGTTAATTCTGACAGGCACTGATGGCAATAGCATGCCACTATTGAATAAAGCCAGTCAGGGGAGAGAACATGACGCAGCCATTGGTCGGAAAACAGATTCTCATAGTTGAAGATGAGGCGGTATTTCGCTCGCTTCTGGATTCGTGGTTTTCCTCTTTGGGAGCGACAACGGTACTGGCGGCTGATGGGGTGGATGCCCTTGAGCTACTGGGAGGTTTCACACCCGATCTAATGATATGTGATATTGCAATGCCGAGAATGAACGGCCTGAAACTATTGGAACATATTCGCAACCGGGGTGACCAAACACCTGTCCTGGTGATTTCCGCTACGGAAAACATGGCTGATATTGCGAAAGCGTTACGTCTGGGCGTGGAAGATGTTTTGCTAAAACCCGTTAAAGATCTCAACCGTCTGCGCGAGATGGTTTTTGCGTGTCTCTATCCCAGCATGTTTAATTCGCGTGTAGAGGAAGAAGAAAGGCTTTTTCGCGACTGGGATGCGATGGTGGATAATCCCACCGCGGCTGCTAAATTATTGCAAGAATTACAACCTCCGGTTCAGCAGGTGATTTCCCATTGCCGGGTTAATTATCGCCAACTGGTGGCCGTTGATAAACCGGGGCTGGTGCTTGATATTGCAGCTCTTTCGGAAAACGATCTGGCTTTTTATTGTCTCGATGTAACTCGCGCCGGACATAATGGTGTCCTTGCTGCCTTGTTATTACGCGCGCTGTTTAATGGGTTATTACAGGAACAGATTGCCCACCAAAATCAGCGTTTGCCAGAGTTGGGTGCGTTATTGAAGCAGGTAAATCATTTACTGCGGCAGGCCAATCTGCCTGGTCAGTTCCCGCTATTAGTCGGCTATTATCATCGTGAATTAAAAAATCTCATTTTGGTTTCCGCTGGCCTGAATGCAACGTTAAATGCTGGTGAACACCAGATTCAAATCAGTAATGGCGTTCCGTTAGGAACATTAGGCAACGCCTATTTGAATCAATTGAGCCAGCGATGTGATGCCTGGCAATGCCAAATTTGGGGAACAGGTGGAAGACTGCGCTTGATGTTGTCTGCGGAATGAGCAAACGATTATATGGGATAAAATTGCATTACGCGCTGGTGTCGGCTGGTGGTACTATCGTCGCCATTCGTTTAAGTAATTGTCTTAATTATGTTAACTCGCCTCCTTTTCAGAACCAGGCCTCGTCAGGGTACTGATATACTGGGATGCGATACAGAAATATGAACACGTTCAATACACGAACAGTCCAGGAGAATTTAAATGGCTGCCATTAATACGAAAGTCAAAAAAGCCGTTATCCCCGTTGCGGGATTAGGAACCAGGATGTTGCCGGCGACGAAAGCTATCCCGAAAGAGATGCTGCCGCTTGTCGATAAGCCATTAATTCAATACGTCGTGAATGAATGTATTGCGGCTGGCATTACTGAAATTGTGCTGGTCACTCACTCATCTAAAAACTCTATTGAAAACCATTTCGATACCAGTTTTGAACTGGAAGCAATGCTGGAAAAACGTGTAAAACGCCAGTTGCTTGATGAAGTGCAGTCCATTTGTCCACCACACGTGACTATTATGCAAGTTCGTCAGGGGCTGGCGAAAGGTTTGGGACACGCAGTATTGTGTGCCCATCCGGTAGTTGGTGATGAACCTGTGGCTGTTATTTTGCCTGACGTTATTCTGGATGAATATGAATCCGATTTATCGCAGGATAACCTTGCAGAGATGATTCGTCGCTTTGATGAAACTGGCCACAGCCAGATAATGGTGGAGCCTGTTGCTGATGTGACGGCATATGGTGTTGTGGATTGCAAAGGTGTGGATTTAGCGCCTGGCGAAAGTGTACCGATGGTCGGTGTGGTAGAAAAACCGAAAGCAGATGTAGCGCCTTCTAATCTTGCTATTGTCGGCCGTTATGTTCTCAGTGCTGATATTTGGCCGCTGCTGGCAAAAACCCCTCCGGGAGCAGGTGATGAAATTCAGCTCACCGACGCGATTGATATGCTGATCGAAAAAGAAACGGTTGAAGCCTATCATATGAAAGGGAAGAGCCATGACTGCGGTAATAAATTAGGTTACATGCAGGCCTTCGTTGAATACGGTATTCGCCACAATACTCTGGGTACTGAATTTAAAGCCTGGCTTGAAGAAGAGATAGGCATTAAGAAGTAACATCTATCACGATGTTTTCTACGAAACGGCATTGAGTGATCAATGCCGTTTTTTTATAGCGTATTCTTATCAGAGAGTCTTAAAACGGACAATAAAAAATCCCGCCAATGGCGGGATTTTAAGCAAACAGAATCAAGAAAAGATTATTGCTTGATCAGGAAATCGTCGAGGGATTTACCTTGCTCATCCATTGCTTTTTTGATTACAGCTGGAGTACGGCCCTGGCCAGTCCAGGTTTTGGTTTCGCCGTTTTCGTCAACATAGCTATATTTAGCCGGACGCTGTGCGCGTTTAGCTTTGGTGCCAGATTTAACAGCAGCAATGCTATTCAGCAGTTCGTTCGGGTCAATACCGTCAGCGATCAGCATTTCACGATATTGCTGCAGTTTACGAGTACGCTCTTCAACTTCAGCAGCAGCTGCGCTTTCTTCTTCGCGACGTTCGTTAACGACAACTTCTAATTTTTCCAGCATTTCTTCCAGCGTTTCAAGTGTACATTCTCTTGCCTGCGCACGAAGAGTACGGATGTTGTTCAGAATTTTAAGTGCTTCGCTCATTGTAGTAATCTCAAACTTATATTGGGGTGGTTTGTTGAGGTAATAATAGAGCCTTAAATTCAGTTGTGCAATAGCCAGGAATGTAAGGAATTCAAAAATGTTCTTTATTTCGTACCGACAATAAATATCTTTTCATAAAATTAGCCAGAAATGACGTGGCATATAGCCCTATTTACATCGATGCTTTCGCATCACTTAAGGTTAAAACTTCCTGATTCATGTCACATTTTATGTGGAGATTAACATGCGCTGGAGCCTTTTCACTCTTGGGTATTAGTCCTGTTTATGAAAATCCCTATTAAGCGAATGATGAAAAGTAGAACAGTTGCAATAAGTGTAAGGACTTCGTATTGCTCTATCCAGGAGGCCGGAAGGGGTTATTACGTGCACAACAGGTTAAAGATTGTGAATAGTTACCATCAGTCATTTACGCGTTTATAACAAGCAAGGCCGTGGTAAAGATAGCTCTGAAGGATTATGCCAGCCATTCGTAATGGATGACGAATATACTACTTCTGTGCGCACTGTTACGCTGTAAAACTGACGAATTATGATAAACTCCTGCCAACTTTATTTCATATCATTGAGGGCCTGTGGCTGATGGCGCAGCTATATTTCTACTATTCCGCAATGAATGCGGGTAAGTCTACGGCATTGTTGCAATCTTCATACAATTACCAGGAACGCGGTATGCGCACAGTCGTATATACGGCGGAAATTGATGATCGTTTCGGGGCAGGGAAAGTCAGCTCGCGTATAGGTTTGTCATCACCTGCAAAATTATTTAACCAAAATTCATCATTATTTGATGAGATTCGTGCGGAACACGAACAGCAGACAATTCATTGCGTACTTGTTGATGAATGCCAGTTTTTAACCAGACAACAAGTATATGAATTATCGGAGGTTGTCGATCAACTCGATATACCCGTACTTTGTTATGGTTTGCGTACCGATTTTCGCGGAGAATTGTTTGTTGGTAGCCAATACTTACTGGCATGGTCAGACAAACTGGTCGAATTAAAAACTATTTGTTTTTGTGGCCGCAAAGCAAGCATGGTGCTACGTCTTGATCTGGCGGGTAGGCCTTATAACGAAGGTGAGCAGGTGGTTATTGGTGGTAATGAGCGTTACGTTTCGGTTTGCCGTAAACACTATAAAGAAGCGTTAGAGATCGGCTCTTTGACGGCGATTCAGGACAATCATCGGCACGACTAATAAATTTTTCTTTACTGACAGGGTGAATAGGGCGCTTTTATCCTGTCAGTCCGTTTTACTAACTTCTTCCGAGTCATCATCCTTTCTCTATTCTTAATCATCACTCAACGTACCACAGAACGATTTTAGTGCGTCGATGCCTTATTACCTACGAGGTAGAGTTATTTGTCGACAATCTCGCTTTGTGCTCGTTTTCCGACAATGCAAACATGATGAATTAATACAGCTGGATTATTTGAGTTTACATAGCCGTTCTTTGTCTGAAACAAAAAAACGGCCCCGAATGGGACCGTTTATGATGTTATACAGAGCTACCGATTAAGCGGATTTTTTCGCTTTTTTCTCTGCTTTAGCCGGAGCTGCTTCTTTAGCAACGGTTGCGCCTTCTACGTAATCACGACCGTAGTAGGTGTCCAGCAGAATCTGTTTCAGCTCGGAGATCAGCGGATAACGCGGGTTAGCGCCGGTGCACTGGTCATCGAATGCATCTTCAGACAGTTTATCAACGTTTGCCAGGAAGTCTGCTTCCTGAACGCCAGCTTCACGGATAGATTTAGGAATACCCAGTTCAGCTTTCAGCGTTTCCAGCCATGCCAGCAGTTTCTCGATCTTAGCAGCAGTACGGTCGCCCGGAGCGCTCAGACCCAGATGGTCTGCAATTTCAGCATAACGACGACGTGCTTGCGGACGGTCGTACTGGCTGAATGCAGTCTGCTTGGTCGGGTTGTCATTCGCGTTGTAGCGGATAACGTTACAAATCAGCAGGGCGTTTGCCAGACCATGCGGAATGTGGAACTGAGAGCCCAGTTTATGTGCCATTGAGTGACATACACCCAGGAAGGCGTTAGCAAACGCGATACCTGCGATAGTTGCCGCACTGTGAACACGTTCACGCGCTACCGGGTTTTTAGACCCTTCGTGGTAGGACGCTGGCAGATATTCTTTCAGCAGTTTCAGCGCCTGCAGAGCCTGACCATCAGAGAACTCAGAAGCCAGTACAGAAACATATGCTTCCATGGCGTGAGTTACTGCGTCCAGACCACCAAAAGCACACAGGGACTTCGGCATATCCATAACCAGGTTGGCGTCAACAATCGCCATATCCGGGGTCAGAGCATAGTCTGCCAGCGGATATTTTTGGCCTGTTGCGTCATCGGTTACAACCGCGAACGGTGTAACTTCAGAACCGGTACCGGAAGTTGTGGTGACTGCGATCATTTTCGCTTTCACGCCCATTTTCGGGAACTTGTAGATACGTTTACGGATGTCCATAAAGCGCAGCGCCAGTTCTTCGAAATGAGTTTCTGGGTGTTCGTACATAACCCACATGATCTTCGCGGCATCCATCGGGGAACCACCACCCAGCGCGATAATCACGTCTGGTTTGAAGGCGTTCGCCAGTTCTGCACCTTTACGAACAATGCTCAGAGTCGGGTCAGCTTCAACTTCGAAGAACACTTCAGTTTCTACGCCAGCTGCTTTCAGTACAGAAGTGATCTGGTCGGCATAGCCGTTGTTGAACAGGAAGCGGTCAGTCACGATGAGCGCACGTTTGTGGCCATCAGTAATCACTTCATCCAGCGCGATTGGCAGAGAGCCACGGCGGAAGTAGATAGATTTCGGAAGTTTGTGCCACAACATGTTTTCAGCTCGCTTAGCAACGGTTTTCTTGTTGATCAGGTGTTTCGGACCAACGTTTTCAGAGATGGAGTTACCACCCCAGGAACCACAACCCAGAGTCAGGGAAGGCGCGAGTTTGAAGTTGTACAGGTCACCGATACCGCCCTGAGAAGCCGGGGTATTGATCAGGATACGGGCAGTTTTCATTTTCTGACCGAAGTAAGAAACGCGTGCCGGCTGGTTATCCTGGTCGGTGTACAGGCAAGACGTGTGACCGATACCGCCCATAGCAACCAGTTTCTCTGCTTTCTCTACCGCGTCTTCAAAATCTTTCGCACGGTACATTGCCAGAGTCGGGGACAGTTTTTCATGAGCGAATGGTTCGCTTTCATCAACAACAGTCACTTCACCGATCAGAATCTTAGTGTTTTCTGGTACAGAGAAGCCTGCCAGTTCAGCAATTTTATAAGCTGGCTGACCAACGATAGCTGCGTTCAGCGCGCCATTTTTCAGGATAACGTCCTGAACAGCTTTCAGCTCTTTGCCCTGCAGCATGTAGCCGCCGTGGGTGGCAAAACGCTCACGTACAGCATCATAAACAGAATCAACAACAACAACAGACTGTTCAGAAGCACAGATTACGCCGTTGTCGAAGGTTTTGGACATCAGTACGGATGCAACTGCACGTTTGATATCAGCAGTTTCATCAATAACAACTGGGGTGTTGCCTGCACCTACGCCGATCGCCGGTTTACCGGAGCTGTATGCTGCTTTAACCATGCCTGGACCACCGGTCGCAAGGATCAGGTTAATGTCAGGGTGGTGCATCAGTGCGTTGGAGAGTTCAACAGACGGTTGATCGATCCAGCCAATCAGATCTTTTGGTGCACCAGCAGCAATGGCAGCCTGCAGAACGATATCAGCAGCTTTGTTGGTTGCATCTTTAGCACGCGGGTGTGGTGAGAAAATGATGGCGTTACGGGTCTTCAGGCTAATCAGAGATTTGAAGATAGCAGTTGAAGTCGGGTTAGTTGTTGGAACGATACCGCAGATAATACCGATTGGTTCAGCGATAGTGATGGTGCCGAAAGTGTCGTCTTCAGACAGAACACCGCAGGTCTTTTCATCTTTGTAGGCGTTATAGATATATTCAGAAGCAAAGTGGTTTTTGATCACTTTATCTTCAACGATACCCATGCCGGATTCGGCAACGGCCATTTTTGCGAGTGGGATTCGAGCATCTGCGGCAGCCAGAGCGGCGGCGCGGAAGATTTTGTCTACTTGCTCTTGAGTGAAACTGGCATATTCACGCTGGGCTTTTTTTACACGCTCTACGAGTGCGTTAAGTTCAGCGACATTAGTAACAGCCATAATGCTCTCCTGATAATGTTAAACTTTTTTAGTAAATCATCTGCTCGAATACGAGAGTATAGTCAGTGCGATGATGATTTGCTTAACCTTTGAAAATCAAAATCTTACTCGTGCTCACACTCACTGTGATTTACTAAAAGAGTTTAAACATTAGAGATCATTAATCTCTAATGCGTCACTTCCAGGTGGCGTAAGCAAGATTACTCACTTCTGGGTACTGATTAAGTGATCTAGATCAAAATTTCGCGAAGCTGACACCTTTCAGCTCCGCTTTTAGCCACTATAGCTAATAGTTAATAAATTGTAGTATTAATTGTTGGCTACCTTAGCATGTTTTGTACGACTAGATAACAATAATGAATGATAGTAATTTTAGATAGTTAGGAGGTGAAAAATGCTGACAAAAGGCGTATTGTCAGCACGTATTTTTACCCTTGTTTAAAGATAACATTATCCGGCTTTTGCTTCGGAGCTAACCGTGATTCAGACACTTTTTGATTTTCCCGTTTATTTTAAGTTTTTCATCGGGTTATTTGCGCTGGTTAACCCGGTAGGGATCATCCCCGTGTTCATCAGTATGACCAGCTATCAGACTGCGGCAGCGAGAAACAAAACAAATCTGACCGCCAACTTGTCTGTAGCCATTATTTTGTGGATCGCACTGTTTCTCGGCGACACGATTCTGCAACTTTTTGGAATATCTATTGATTCGTTCCGCATCGCGGGCGGCATACTGGTTGTGACAATTGCAATGTCGATGATCAGCGGTAAGCTTGGCGAGGATAAACAGAACAAACAAGAAAAATCAGAAACCGCAATTCGTGAAAGCATTGGCGTTGTACCGCTCGCATTACCTCTGATGGCAGGACCAGGGGCAATCAGTTCTACCATCGTATGGGGAACGCGTTATCACAGCATTGGTTATCTGTTCGGTTTTTTTGTAGCAATCGCGTTGTTCGCTTTATGTTGCTGGGGGTTATTCCGCATGGCACCCTGGCTGGTGAGGGTTCTGCGTCAGACAGGCATCAACGTCATTACCCGGATTATGGGGTTATTGCTAATGGCATTAGGGATTGAATTTATCGTCAATGGTATCAAAGGGATTTTCCCTGGTCTGCTCAATTAATTCCTTTCATATGAAACGGAGTCATGATGCTCCGTTTCTTTCATCATTATTTTTACTGCAACCCAACGCAGTTAACAAAAGAAATAGATAATTTTTTCCCATTTTACAGATGGTTATAAGACTATCCTTATCTGGCGATCCGCATCATCATGTTATTTTCATCACATCATAATCCTGGGCCTTGCTGAAGAATAATTGAAATGATATTAGTAATTCTACTGCCTTTGGCAGAGAAAAGTGCTAAATAGCATTCAATTGTTAAATTATTGTGCGTATTTTCTGTCTGGACTATAACCGGAAAAGTCAGTATTGCTTTCTGTAGTTCTATCCCTTTGTTTTTAAACCATTTTATTGATTGGATAACGAGGGGTATACATACTGGTATGGTTAGTAAAAGAGAATTGCGTAACAATTTTGCAAAATGTATTGGCGGGCAAGAAGGGCATTTGATACTTTTCGGCCAACCGTTTGGCGATTTTTATTGGCAATGAGAATGATTTGCGATTAAAAGACGCTGCAAAAAATAATGTGTCTCGACAGGGGAGACACAGTAAGAATCGACATAAGGTGGTCATCTGAATCACCAGAATAAATAAAGTCGGTGATAGCAATTAGTAACGATAAAGCAACCTGGCAGCAAAAAGTCTCCGAGCTGTACAGGTATCCTAATCCGGGATTACACATGCTGGTAAAAACCAGTAATTATAATGAGGGAGTCCAAAACACAATGACCAACATCACCAAGAGAAGTTTAGTGGCAGCAGGCATTCTGGCTGCGCTTATGGCAGGGAATATCGCACTGGCAGCTGATGTACCCGCAGGAGTCACACTAGCGGAAAAACAAACGCTGGTTCGCAACAATGGTTCTGAAGTTCAGTCATTAGATCCGCACAAAATTGAAGGGGTTCCTGAGTCTAATATCAGCCGTGACCTGTTTGAAGGTTTGCTGGTTAGCGATCTTGATGGTCATCCGGCCCCTGGCGTGGCTGAATCCTGGGATAACAAAGACGCTAAAGTCTGGACGTTCCACCTGCGTAAAGATGCGAAATGGTCTGACGGTACGCCAGTCACGGCACAAGACTTTGTGTATAGCTGGCAACGTTCTGTTGATCCGAACACCGCTTCTCCCTACGCAAGCTACTTACAATACGGGCATATTGCGGGTATTGATGAAATACTGGAAGGGAAGAAACCAATTACCGATCTCGGTGTTAAAGCCCTCGATGACCACACATTAGAAGTCACTTTAAGTGAGCCTGTTCCGTACTTCTATAAGTTACTGGTTCACCCATCTACTTCTCCGGTGCCAAAAGCCGCTATTGAGAAATTTGGCGAAAAATGGACCCAGCCAGGCAATATCGTTACTAATGGCGCCTATACATTAAAAGATTGGGTTGTTAACGAACGTATCGTTCTTGAGCGCAGCCCGACCTACTGGAATAACGCTAAAACGGTAATTAACCAGGTGACCTATTTACCGATCGCTTCTGAAGTCACCGATGTTAACCGCTATCGTAGCGGCGAAATCGATATGACTTATAACAACATGCCGATCGAACTGTTCCAGAAACTGAAAAAAGAAATCCCGAACGAAGTTCACGTTGACCCATACCTGTGCACTTACTATTACGAGATTAACAACCAGAAACCGCCATTCAATGATGTGCGTGTGCGTACCGCACTGAAACTGGGCATGGATCGCGATATCATTGTTAATAAAGTCAAAGCGCAGGGCGATATGCCGGCCTATGGTTACACACCGCCATATACCGATGGCGCAAAACTGACGCAACCAGAATGGTTTGGCTGGAGCCAGGAAAAACGTAACGAAGAAGCGAAAAAACTGCTGGCAGAAGCGGGCTATACCGCAGACAAACCGCTAACGATTAATCTGTTATATAACACGTCCGATCTGCATAAAAAGCTGGCGATTGCCGCCTCTTCACTGTGGAAGAAAAATATCGGCGTGAACGTTAAACTGGTTAACCAGGAATGGAAAACATTCCTCGATACCCGCCACCAGGGTACTTTTGATGTGGCCCGTGCAGGCTGGTGTGCAGACTATAATGAACCAACTTCCTTCCTGAACACCATGTTGTCGAACAGTTCGATGAACACCGCGCATTATAAGAGTCCGGCCTTTGACAGCATTATGGCGGAAACCCTGAAAGCTACAGACGAGGCACAGCGCACGGCGCTGTACACGAAAGCAGAGCAACAGTTGGATAAAGATTCGGCCATTGTTCCGGTTTATTACTACGTGAACGCGCGTCTGGTAAAACCGTGGGTTGGGGGTTATACCGGTAAAGATCCGTTGGATAATACCTACACCCGAAATATGTACATTGTGAAGCACTAATGGCAATGCGTGGGGCAGGTGTATCCTGCTCCACGGTGTCTGCTTTTTATCGCATTACAGAAGGCACAGGCCAGAAGGTACGGCAATGTTAAAATTTATTCTACGTCGCTGTCTGGAAGCGATTCCGACGCTATTTATTCTTATTACTATTTCGTTCTTTATGATGCGCCTCGCGCCGGGAAGTCCCTTTACCGGCGAACGTACGTTACCGCCAGAAGTAATGGCCAATATTGAAGCGAAATATCATCTTAATGATCCCATCATGACGCAGTATTTCAGTTATCTGAAACAACTGGCTCATGGCGATTTCGGCCCTTCATTTAAATATAAAGATTATTCGGTCAATGATTTGGTGGCGTCTAGCTTCCCGGTTTCGGCAAAATTAGGGGCTGCTGCGTTTATACTTGCGGTGGTGTTGGGCGTTAGCGCGGGCGTTATTGCCGCATTAAAACAAAACACCAAATGGGACTATACCGTCATGGGGTTGGCTATGACGGGAGTGGTTATCCCAAGCTTTGTCGTTGCGCCATTATTAGTCATGATATTCGCGATCATTTTGCATTGGCTACCGGGCGGTGGCTGGAATGGTGGGGCGCTGAAATTTATGATCCTGCCGATGGTTGCCTTATCACTGGCTTATATCGCCAGTATTGCGCGTATCACCCGTGGATCGATGATTGAAGTTTTACACTCCAACTTCATTCGTACCGCACGCGCAAAAGGGCTGCCCATGCGGCGCATTATTTTTCGCCACGCATTAAAACCCGCGTTGCTACCGGTGCTTTCTTATATGGGACCCGCATTTGTTGGCATTATCACCGGTTCTATGGTTATCGAAACCATTTACGGTTTGCCGGGCATCGGACAATTGTTTGTTAATGGTGCTTTGAACCGTGACTATTCATTGGTGTTAAGCCTGACCATTCTTGTTGGTGCTTTAACCATTTTGTTCAATGCCATTGTCGATGTGCTATATGCGGTTATCGACCCGAAAATCCGTTACTGATACTGGAGCTCGCGATGATGTTAAGTAAGAAAAACAGCGAGACGCTGGAGAATTTCAGTGAAAAGCTGGAGGTCGAAGGCCGCAGTTTATGGCAGGACGCACGTCGACGTTTTATGCATAACCGTGCAGCAGTGGCCAGTCTGATTGTACTGGTGCTTATTGCACTGTTTGTTATCCTGGCGCCGATGCTCTCGCAATTTGCCTATGACGACACCGACTGGGCGATGATGTCCAGCGCCCCGGATATGGAATCTGGTCACTACTTTGGTACCGACTCTTCCGGTCGCGATCTGCTGGTGCGCGTTGCAATTGGTGGGCGCATCTCATTAATGGTTGGTGTTGCTGCAGCGTTGGTGGCAGTAGTCGTAGGAACGCTTTACGGTTCACTTTCCGGTTATCTTGGCGGCAAGGTGGATTCTGTAATGATGCGCCTGCTGGAAATCCTCAACTCCTTTCCGTTCATGTTCTTCGTCATTTTGCTGGTGACCTTTTTCGGTCAAAACATTCTGCTGATTTTCGTAGCGATTGGGATGGTTTCCTGGCTGGACATGGCACGTATCGTGCGTGGTCAAACCCTTAGTCTGAAGCGCAAAGAGTTTATTGAAGCGGCACAAGTTGGCGGTGTATCTACGCCTGGCATTGTGATTCGCCACATTGTGCCGAACGTGCTTGGTGTGGTGGTGGTCTATGCCTCTCTGTTGGTACCCAGCATGATCCTCTTTGAGTCTTTTCTTAGCTTCCTGGGACTGGGTACGCAAGAGCCATTAAGTAGTTGGGGCGCATTGCTCAGTGATGGCGCGAACTCGATGGAAGTCTCTCCGTGGTTGCTGCTATTTCCGGCAGGTTTCCTTGTGGTGACACTGTTTTGTTTCAACTTTATCGGCGATGGCTTGCGTGATGCCCTCGACCCGAAAGATCGTTAAGGAGTGCAGCCATGAGCGTAATTGAAACTGCAACCGTGCCGCTCGCACAGCAACAGGCTGACGCACTGCTGAACGTGAAAGATTTGCGAGTGACATTTAGTACCCCGGACGGTGACGTCACGGCGGTCAATGATTTAAATTTTTCCCTGCGTGCCGGGGAAACGCTGGGTATCGTTGGCGAGTCTGGCTCCGGTAAGTCGCAAACCGCGTTTGCTTTAATGGGGCTGCTGGCGGCTAACGGACGCATTGGTGGATCGGCAACCTTTAATGGGCGCGAAATCCTCAATCTGCCAGAACGTGAACTTAATAAACTGCGCGCTGAACAAATCTCGATGATTTTTCAGGACCCGATGACCTCGTTAAATCCATACATGCGCGTCGGCGAGCAGTTGATGGAAGTGCTGATGCTGCATAAAGGTATGGGCAAGGCCGAAGCGTTTGAAGAATCGGTACGAATGCTCGATGCGGTGAAAATGCCAGAAGCGCGTAAGCGCATGAAGATGTTCCCTCATGAGTTTTCTGGCGGCATGCGTCAGCGTGTGATGATTGCGATGGCGTTGCTGTGTCGACCTAAATTGCTGATTGCCGATGAACCGACTACTGCGCTGGACGTGACCGTACAGGCGCAGATCATGACGCTATTGAATGAACTGAAGCGGGAATTTAATACTGCCATTATCATGATCACCCACGATCTCGGTGTGGTCGCGGGGATCTGTGACAAAGTTCTGGTGATGTACGCTGGGCGCACGATGGAATATGGCAACGCGCGCGATGTCTTTTATGAACCTGTTCATCCTTATTCTATCGGTTTACTCAATGCGGTGCCGCGTCTTGATGCGGAAGGTGAAACTATGTTGACCATCCCGGGTAACCCGCCAAACCTGCTACGTTTGCCGAAAGGTTGCCCGTTCCAGCCGCGTTGTCCGTATGCGATGGAGATTTGCAGTAGCGCGCCGCCGCTGGAAGAGTTCACGCCAGGCCGACTGCGTGCATGCTTTAAACCGGTGGAGGAGCTGTTATGAATGCTGTAACCGAAGGAAGAAAAGTCCTCCTCGAAATTGCCGATTTGAAAGTGCACTTTGAGATCAAAGATGGCAAACAGTGGTTCTGGCAACCGCCGAAAACCCTTAAGGCCGTTGATGGTGTGACGCTCAGGTTATATGAAGGGGAAACGTTGGGCGTCGTAGGGGAATCAGGTTGCGGAAAGTCCACCTTTGCCCGTGCCATCATCGGTTTGGTCAAAGCTACCGACGGTCATGTTGCCTGGTTAGGTAAAGAGTTGCTGGGCATGAAGCCCGATGAATGGCGTGCCGTTCGCAGTGATATTCAGATGATTTTCCAGGACCCGTTGGCATCGCTAAACCCGCGTATGACCATCGGCGAGATCATCGCTGAACCGCTGCGTACCTATCATCCGAAAATGTCACGCCAGGAAGTTCGCGAGCGCGTGAAGGTGATGATGATGAAAGTCGGCTTGCTACCTAACCTGATTAACCGCTATCCGCATGAGTTCTCAGGCGGTCAGTGTCAGCGTATCGGGATTGCGCGTGCGCTTATCCTCGAACCGAAGCTGATTATCTGCGACGAACCGGTGTCGGCACTGGATGTGTCAATCCAGGCGCAGGTGGTGAATTTACTCCAGCAGTTGCAACGTGAGATGGGATTGTCATTAATCTTTATCGCTCACGATCTGGCCGTGGTAAAACACATTTCCGATCGCGTGTTGGTGATGTATCTCGGCCATGCGGTAGAGTTGGGGACGTATGATGAGGTCTACCACAATCCGTTGCATCCCTATACCAAAGCATTGATGTCGGCAGTCCCCATTCCAGACCCTGATCTGGAGAGGAATAAATCTATCCAGTTACTGGAAGGGGAATTACCGTCGCCCATCAACCCGCCTTCTGGTTGTGTGTTCCGCACTCGTTGTCCGATTGCTGGTCCGGAGTGTGCCAAAACGCGCCCGGTGCTGGAGGGAAGTTTCAGACACGCCGTTTCTTGCCTGAAAGTCGATCCGCTTTAAAAACAAAAAGGGCTGACAACTGTCAGCCCTTTTTCACGCCAAAAGCGATTATTTATTCCCGCCAGATAATATGGCAAAGTTTGTGATCTTTTTCGCGGCATAACAAAATACGGGCGAAAATATCGTTGATTTCGCCATCTTCACTGTCTGCCAGACCAATCACCACTTCGGCAAAAAAGTCCGGGTTCAAGTCGAAATCAACATGTTCCTGCCAGTCTTCCGCCGGATCAAATAACTCTGCACCACCGCGCTCTTCAAACTGCAGATTGAACAACAGAACATCAGCCGGATCGAGATTATCAGCGGCCAGTTCGAGAAAAATATCGTAGGCCTGCTCAAGCGTTTCATCTTCAGTCAGGCGATTGTTTAAATCCATATCCATAGTCACTACCTGTTTAATCTCTGTTGGCGACGTTTTACAGCAACGGGCTGAAGAAGTAAAACAGTCGCTCGGCGACACGTTGCCAGAGTGGACGTTTTAACCACAGCCGCGCATCGAGCAGACGCGAACGAGAAATATAGTCGTCCTGAACGGCAGCCAGATCGGCACCAAAACCTTTATCGTCGATAGCCAGAGTGATTTCAAAATTCAGCCACAGGCTACGCATGTCGAGGTTAACGGTGCCAACCAGACTTAATTCGCCATCGACCAGCACGCTCTTGGTATGCAGTAACCCACCTTCAAACTGATAAATCTTAACCCCAGCAGCAAGTAGTTCTGTAAAGAATGCGCGACTGGCCCAGCCTACCAGCATTGAGTCATTTTTCCTCGGCAAAATAATACTGACATCAACCCCGCGTTGCGCCGCCGTGCAGATTGCGTGAAGTAAGTCATCGCTGGGGACGAAGTAGGGCGTCGTCATGATTAAATATTCACGAGCTGAATAAGCTGCAGTTAGCAAAGCCTGGTGGATCAGGTCTTCCGGGAATCCCGGGCCGGAAGCGATGGTATGAATCGTATGACCGCTGGCCTGCTCGAACGGCATAATATTGACATCAGGCGGTGGTGGTAAAATACGTTTTCCCGTCTCAATCTCCCAGTCGCAAGAGTAGATAATTCCCATCGCGGTGGCGATAGGGCCTTCCATGCGAGCCATTAGATCAATCCATTGTCCTACGCCCGCATCCTGTTTGAAGAAGCGCGGATCGACCATATTCATGCTACCGGTGTAGGCGATGTAGTTGTCGATCATGATCATCTTGCGGTGCTGGCGCAGGTCCATGCGGCGTAAGAATACGCGCATCAGGTTAACCTTTAAGGACTCGACCACTTCGATACCGGCATTTCGCATTAACTCTGGCCACGGGCTACGGAAAAAAGCAACACTCCCCGCAGAGTCGAGCATTAATCGGCAATGAATACCGCGTCGTGCTGCGGCCATCAAAGATTCTGCCACCTGGTCTGCCATCCCACCTGGTTGCCAGATATAAAACACCATCTCAATGTTATGGCGAGCGAGTTGAATGTCGCGGATTAACGCCTGCATCACATCATCAGACTCGGTCATCAGTTGCAGTTGATTACCCTTGACCCCGGCGATCCCCTGACGACGCTCACAGAGCTTGAATAACGGTCCAGCGACGCTGCTATTTTCTTCAGCAAAAATATGCTTACAGGCTTTAAGATCGTTAAGCCATTTCGCCGTGGAAGGCCACATCGCTCTGGCGCGTTCGGCACGGCGTTTGCCTAAATGGAGTTCGCCAACGGCCAGATAAGCAATAATTCCGACCAATGGCAGAATGTAAATGATCAACAGCCAGGCCATGGCGGAGGGAACTGCGCGTCGTTTCATTAGAATGCGTAAAGTTACGCCTGCAATGAGCAACCAGTATCCCAGAATGGCCAACCAACTCACCAACGTATAAACGGTTGTCATAGATTAGAAATCCTTTTGAAAGCGCATTGTTATGAGTTTACGCATATGGATTCATCTGGCAAATAAAAACGCGGTAAAAGCACTGGTCAGCGTCGGGACCGGGGGTATAATGACCGCTCTGTTATTGCATAGAGTAGTTAACATGAAGCGGAGTAGAACGGAAGTGGGGCGCTGGCGCATGCAGCGTCAGGCTAGCCGACGGAAATCGCGTTGGCTTGAGGGGCAGTCACGCCGAAATATGCGTATCCACAGCATCAGGAAGTGCCTTCTAAACAAACAGCGAAACTCGTTATTGTTTGCGATCTACAATATCTAAATGTTCTGGGCACCAACGCGGTGCCCATTAAGATTATCTTTCCGCCTTTAAAATCTATTTTTGCGCAGATTCATTGTTGTCAGTTTTGGTTTCGTCGTCATTGTTATCGCTGAAAATACCATGCCCGGAGTTCAGCAACATCGAGACGAGCATATCATTATTAATTTCTTCACCATTTAAAACCCGCGCCAGTATCTCGCTACCAAATAGCTGCGGTGAAAGAATAATATCCGGATGCACCATCTTAATCTTATTCAGGTTTTTGCTATCACTGACGGCAAGCACGGTTTTAACATCTTTGCTCATATCTTTCGCCGACAGGACGACAAAAGCATTATCGGCGTCATTATCACTTAACGCCAGAATAGCCCGACAGTGATCGATACCCGCTTTTTTTAGTACTGAACTGTCATTGCTGTCACCGGGGATAACATCGGCATTGTCACCGAGTCTTTGTTCAAGCTGTTTTATGTCATCCTCTGGCAGGTTGCTGATAACCGTGACGTTTTGTCCGCGTTGATTCAGTTGCAGAATCGTGTTGATTGCCAGAATGGAATGCCCGCAAACAATAAAGTGATCTTTACGATGCATTGTATGATTGTTTCCTTTCACAAGTTTATTGAATCCTCCGCGGATAAGCGGGCCGAAAATCGAGGTCATGGAAGTGGCAAAAACGGTAATACCGGAAATAATGACCGAAATAGTAAACAGGCGCGCTGATTCAGAAACCGGGACGATATCGCCGTAGCCCACGGTTGACATAGTTTCTATCGAAAAATAGAACGCGGTCATTAGACTCTCTATTCGCGGATTAAAACCTTCGCTTAAATAAAGTGCGCCGTAGGTAGAGTAAAACAGTAACGTCGTAAAACTAATAAAAGCAAAAATTGTCCCGGCCGCAGCACTACTGTGAGAGAAGTCTTTACGCAGCACCAACAAAATTATCAAGGTAAAGATGCAAAAACCAATGCTGAATTTCAGCCAGGGATAAAAGTGCAGGGTGTAAATCAGCGTTATCAGCAATAAAATGATACTGATAGCCCATGCCAGCTTTGCCCGAAATAGCAAGCCGATCGAGTTCAAAACAAGAAAGACGCCGAGCATAAACAGTGGCGCATTGGCCAGCAAGGAGAGGTCAAGTTCTGAAAACGCCTGGATATGGAAAATATCGAGCAGATTGACCGACATGCCATAAATTGTTTTAAAAATAAGCAATCCATTTGAAAGGACCGCCAGCGCGATAACATCGTGCCGCAGGGTCACCCATAAATTTACTGCTGTTTGCTTGAATGTAGCCCAGTGACTCACTGATACCTCTGTAACCACAATTTTGTTTAATTATCTCTACGCGTACATAATGTGAAAAACATGCAGCACGTGAATGTGTTAAACCATAGTAGATGACTTTATCCGCAGCAATCAAAGGTTTTGATTGATCAATACCGTGTCAGGCAGAGAAATTTTGTCATTTTTAGACGGAGATGCCGAGGGTATATAGGGAGATACAGATAAAGTTATTATCTGTCTGTGGTGGTGGATTGGGGGCATCGGTAAATATAAAGAAATAACAAGAGCACGGTTTCTGTCACCGCGCCCCTGGATGTTGATATTCAGAACACTTTCTTAAAGGGTTTCACGGAAACTTGCTCATAGACTCCCGCTGCCACGTACGGATCGGCATCTGCCCAGGCCTGGGCTGCTTCCAGCGATTCAAATTCAGCAATAACGGTTGAGCCAGTAAATCCTGCGGCGCCTGGATCGTTACTGTCTACCGCTGGCATTGGACCTGCGGTCAGCAGACGCCCTTCATCATGCAGTAACTGCAAACGCGCTAAATGTGCCGGACGAACGGAAAGGCGCTTTTCGAGGCTATCGGCTTTGTCTTGAGCGTAAATAACATACAACACGGGCACAACTCCTTGTTCGGAAAAGTTATAAAGTACGTTATTTGAAAGGGCGAAGATCTGCAACGGAAAGATGATGTCTTTGTTAAGGAGTCACTAAAAGTAAGGTTAATAGCGCCAAAAATTGCGTTTTCACTGATCCTGATCGCCTTGCCTTATTGAATATGATTGCTATTTGCATTTAAAATCGAGGCCTGGTTTTTTTACTGAAACGATTATGACTTCAATGACCCTTGATTTACCTCGCCGCTTCCCCTGGCCGACGTTACTTTCGGTCTGCATTCATGGTGCTGTTGTGGCGGGTCTACTCTATACCTCGGTACATCAGGTTATTGAACTACCTGCGCCCGCGCAGCCGATTTCTGTCACCATGGTTGCCCCGGCCGAGCTTGAACCGCCACAAGCCGTTCAACCGCCGCCGGAACCAGTGGTGGAACCAGAACCGGAGCCTGAGCCGATACCAGAACCGCCAAAAGAAGCTCCGGTAGTCATTGAAAAGCCGAAGCCGAAACCTAAGCCAAAACCGAAGCCGGTGAAAAAGGTACAGGAGCAGCCGAAACGCGATGTCAAACCGGTAGAGTCACGTCCGGCGTCACCGTTTGAAAATACGGCACCAGCTCGCCCGACATCAAGTACGGCAACGGCTGCAACCAGCAAACCGGTCACAAGTGTCGCGTCTGGTCCACGGGCATTAAGCCGTAATCAACCGCAGTATCCGGCGCGCGCGCAGGCATTACGCATTGAAGGGCAGGTTAAAGTTAAATTTGACGTTACACCGGATGGTCGCGTGGATAACGTACAAATTCTTTCTGCCAAACCTGCGAACATGTTTGAGCGCGAAGTGAAAAACGCGATGCGCAGATGGCGTTACGAGCCGGGTAAGCCAGGAAGTGGGATTGTGGTAAATATTCTGTTTAAAATTAACGGCACCACCGAAATTCAGTAAGCAAAAAGTCAAAAGCCTCCGACCGGAGGCTTTTGACTTTTACTCGACAGGTAAGGCGCGAGGCTTTCCTTCAGGATCAACGGCGACATACTTAAATAATGCTTCCGTCGCTTTATAGCGTTGCCCAAGTGGTTCAGACGCCACCTTTTTCACCCACACTTCAATATTAATGCTGACAGATGTTGTCCCTTTTTGGACACATCGTGCATAGCAGCACACCACATCACCGACTGCTACAGGTCGCAGAAAAGTCATGCCTTCCACGCGAACGGTCACGACGCGACCGTGTGCAATTTCTTTTGCCAGAATGGCACCACCAATATCCATCTGCGACATCAACCAACCACCAAAAATATCGCCATTGGCATTGGTATCGGCAGGCATGGCTAAAGTTCGTAAAACCAGATCGCCCTGGGGGACGTTATGTGTTGTTGACATGGTAAAACCGACATAAAAGGAAAATCACAGGCGCGATGCTACTATGATTTTCCAAATGAGAACAGAGGATATGCAGCGCCGGCCCCGAAGGACCGGCAGACAGATTATGATTTATCTTCCTGCGGCATATGGCGGTAGATATAAATACCGCTTAACAGCGTGAAGATTAAGGTGAGGGCGGTCAGACCGAACACTTTGAAGTTGACCCAAATATTTTGTGGCAGCCAGAAAGCGATATAGATGTTTGCCAGCCCGCAAAGGATAAAAAAGACTGCCCAGGCCAGATTCAGCTTCGACCATACTGGCTGCGGCAGGGTGAGCTCTTTACCCAACATTCGTTGAATCAGCGGCTTTTTCATTACCCATTGGCTAACCAACAGGGCACCGGCAAACAGTGTGTAAATAACGGTGACCTTCCATTTAATAAACTCATCATTGTGGAAGAACAGCGTCAGACCACCGAAAACGACCACCAGAACAAAGGTGATCAGGGCCATCTTCTCAACTTTCCGGAAGCGAACCCAGCTATAAATAAGCACAATCGCCGTGGCGACGATGAGCGCCGCAGTTGCCGCATAGATGTCATAAATTTTGTAGAACGCGAAGAAGACAACCAGCGGTAAAAAATCAAGAAACTGCTTCATTTTACGATTCCGTAATCAAATACTTCAGGTTATTGGCGAATCAACATGTACAGGCGGAACAGATAGATAAGCAATACGGCTGAAATCAGGTTGCTTAAAGTATTAGCCAGTACGGCACCAATTTCCGGGGTTAATGCGGCAAACGAAGAGGCAAACAGCAGCAACAGTGTTTTTGCCAGTAACCAGCTTAGTACTGCAGGTGCCACCAGACGCATATTCGCCCATGTCAGCCGCATACTGCTGTGCATAGAGGCGAAAACGCCCATTTTATCCTGCACCAACATCACCGGCGCCAGTGCCAGTAAAATGGCCATTAAAATTCCCGGAACGACCACCAGCATGATGCCAATCTGTACTAAAAGGGTAGTCAGAAAAATCAGAATAAATAACTTTGGCAATATCGGCGCACTGGCACCAATAGCGCGTAGCGCACTGACTCTCTGACCCGCAGACACCAGTTGGATGATTAATATTACGCCTCCGGCGAGTATGGCGTTACCGATTAATCCTGAAAAAGTGGACGCAGCGGAAGCACGCAGCAAAATTTGTTGCTGTTCCGGGGACATATTTTGCACCAGATCGAACAACCCACCGCCGCCACTAACGGGCGCGCCGTCATTGAGCTGCGCAAGCTGTGCGTCACTGGGTGAGAAAACATGTCCTAACACCACTGTGATAAATGCACAAAGCAACGATACCAACAGAATGGTCATAAATTGATTACGGAAAAAATTTCCGGTGTCACGGTATACGGACTGCGCCGTGATAGACATGCACTCTCCTTGAGTTTTATGCAGGTGTTAATTAGCGGGCAATTGTACCCTGGTTATCCCTTCAGTGGCAGCATCACGACTTGTATGGAAAAGCATATCTTTGTAAAGCGCTGGTAATCCACAGAGGGCGTGGGCGCGATCACTGGATTTATTGCTTTCTCCGGACACGACAAATTCCTGACAAGCAGAAGGGCTGTTTGCATAAATACCGCAACTTACCGCTTGCTTAAAAGGCCAATAAGGTAGCAAAAGAATACTTTCGGAGATGAAAAGCCTTCAAATTGATTTGAATCACGTTAACCAGGATTTGCGATACAACTTCTAAATTAATCCAGATCAATAAATGCTCATTTAGCGAATGTAATGTGATCTGAGTAGGATCATTTGTTACCCCAATGTAGGTATATTCGTCACGTTTTTATAACCATAACGACGGAGCGAACATGAAAAAATTAACAGTGGCGGCATTGGCAGTCAGTACACTTCTCTCTGGTAGTGTCTATGCTCACGAAGCAGGCGAGTTTTTCATTCGTGCAGGTTCGGCAACGGTGCGTCCAACGGAAGGCGCGGATGGAACTCTGGGAAGTCTGGGGGGCTTTAGCGTGACCAATAACACCCAACTGGGCCTGACCTTCACTTATATGGCGACCGATAACATCGGTGTGGAATTGCTGGCGGCATCTCCATTTCGTCATAAGGTTGGCACAGCCACAACCGGAGATATTGCGACAGTCCACCATTTACCGCCAACACTGATGGCACAATGGTATTTTGGTGATTCCGGCAGTAAATTCCGTCCTTACATTGGTGCGGGTATTAACTACACCACCTTTTTTAATAATGACTTCAATGACACCGGTGAAGGTCTTGGCTTATCCGACCTTAGTCTGAAGGATTCATGGGGCGTGGCGGGACAAGTAGGTGTGGATTATCTCATCAACCGTGACTGGTTGCTTAATATGTCGGTCTGGTACATGGATATCGACACTGAGGTGAAATATAAATCCAATGGCGCAGTGCTGCCTGCAGGGCGTTATTCAGACAACGTACGCCTCGACCCGTGGGTATTTATGTTCTCTGCGGGTTACCGCTTCTAATTTTTTACTATCAATAAACCGCCAGATGTTTTCTGGCGGTTTGTCTCAAATTAACTTCGTGTAGCTGCTTTCATCGGACGGACAAAATCTTTCAGTGCTTCCAGCATTTTCTCTGGCTGACTAATGTGTTGCTCGATGATTTTCACAATTGCTGACCCAGAAATGGCTCCCGCAGCTCCTGCATCAATCGCTGCTTTTACCTGTTCCGGGGCAGAGATACCAAACCCTTGTAACGGAGGCGCAGCGTTGTACTCTTTCAGCTTCGTGACCAGATGATTGAGCGGTAATGCCGCGCGGTTTTCCGCACCGGTCACGCCTGCACGTGACAGCAAGTAGGTGTAACCACGACCGTAAGAGGCAATCTGGCGCAGCAAATCATCGTCGGCATTCGGCGGGCAGATAAAGATAGGTGCGACATTATGGCGCAACGCTGCCTGACGGAAGGGCGCAGACTCTTCCACTGGCACGTCGGCAACCAGCACCGAATCGACGCCGACTTTTTCACATTGAGCGTAAAACTCATCAATGCCTTTGTTAAACACCAGATTGGCGTACATCAGAAGGCCGACAGGAATCGTTGGGTGCTTCTGGCGAATCAGCGCCAGCATTTCAAAGCACTGTGCGGGAGTAACACCTGCCGCGAAGGCGCGCAGAGTCGCGTTTTGAATCGTCGGGCCATCCGCGAGTGGGTCGGAGAAGGGGATGCCTAACTCCAATGCATCAGCACCAGCTTCGATCAACGTATCGATAATTTTCAGCGACTGCTCAATGCCCGGATCACCGAGTGTGACGAAAGGAACAAATGCGCCTTCTTTGCGCTCCTTCAACTGGGCAAACAGAGATTCGTAGCGTTCCATCAGATTTCCCCTCGTGCTTTCAAAATATCGTGAACGGTGAAGATGTCTTTATCGCCGCGACCGGAAAGGTTAACCACCAGCAACTGCTCTTTTTCCGGGTTTTCGCGCATCATTTTCAGGGCATGGGCCAGCGCGTGGGAGGATTCCAGCGCCGGGATAATCCCTTCATGCAGGCACAGCGTTTTAAATGTTTCAAGTGCTTCATCATCGGTAATTGACACATAATCAGCGCGTCCAATGCTGTTGAGATACGCGTGTTGTGGGCCGACGGACGGGAAATCCAGCCCGGCAGAAATCGAATAAGATTCCTCAATTTGCCCGTCTTCAGTTTGCATCATCGGTGCTTTCATACCGAAATAGATCCCCACGCGACCGTGTTTTAACGGAGCGCCGTGCTCGCCGGTTTCGATGCCGTGACCGCCAGGCTCCACGCCAATCAGGCCGACGTTGGTTTCGTTGATGAAATCAGCAAACATACCGATGGCATTTGAACCGCCGCCAACGCAGGCGATAACGGCATCCGGCAGGCGACCTTCTCTTTCCAGAATCTGAGCTTTAGTTTCTTCGCCAATCATCCGCTGAAACTCACGCACAATGGTCGGGTAAGGATGCGGGCCAGCTGCGGTACCCAGCATATAGTGCGCGGTTTCGTAACTACCGGACCAGTCGCGCAGCGCCTCGTTACAGGCATCTTTCAGCGTCGCGGAACCGCTATGCACCGGGATCACTTCCGCACCCATTAAGCGCATACGAAAAACGTTAGGCGACTGGCGTTCAACGTCTTTGGCACCCATGTAAATACGGCATTTCAGGCCGAGCAGGGCGCTGGCAAGTGCCGAGGCCACGCCATGCTGACCGGCACCGGTTTCGGCGATGATTTCGGTTTTACCCATCCGCTTCGCCAGTAAAGCCTGGCCCAGCACCTGGTTGGTTTTATGCGCGCCGCCGTGCAGCAAATCTTCGCGCTTCAGATACAGCGTGGTGTTCGTCCCGGCTGTAATGTTCTGGCATTTGGTCAGCGCGGTTGGGCGCCCGGCATAGTTTTTCAGCAGGTCGTTGAACTGGGCCTGAAATTCAGGATCTTTTTGCGCGCTGACAAAAGCTTCTTCCAGCTGGCGCAGAGCAGGCATCAGGATTTGTGGCACGTACATGCCGCCAAACTCACCAAAATACGGGTTAAGTAATGTTGTCATTGTTCCTTTCCTTAATATGCGCGCAGCGTCTGGAAAACCGAGGCCAAAAGGCGTGCGTCTTTAATGCCCGGTTGCGACTCTACAGCAGAATTAAAATCAAGTCCGGCGCAGCCGGTTTGTGCCGCTTCCACGCAGTTATCTGCGCCTAAGCCCCCCGCCAGCAGAACGTTGCCAAGCGATTGACCATTTAATAGTGACCAGTCGAAACGTTGCCCGCTTCCACCCTGGCCGTTGTCGAAAACATATTTATCGACGTACTGAAAATCGCGCGCGGGAAGAGTTTCACCGACGCTCAATGCTTTCCAGATGGCAACGTGTGCTGGCAGAGCTTCACGCAGCGTATCGATATATTGCTGATCTTCATTACCATGCAGTTGTACTGCCGCCAGCGATAACGCGTTAGCTTTGTCCACCACATCGGCAATATCGTGATTGCGGAACACACCAACGTATTGCAACGGTGCCGCAGCCATCACTTCCTGCGCCTGTTCAACGCTGACGCAACGCGGTGACGTTGTAACAAATATCAATCCACCGTAAATCGCGCCTACGTCATAAGCGGCTCTGGCATCTTGTGGGCGAGTCAGGCCACACACTTTATTCTCACCCAGCAACACCCGGCGCACGGCGGCGTTCAAATCGTCATGGGCCATCAACGCCGAACCAATTAAAAAGCCGTTAGCGAAGTGGCTTAACTCACGTACCTGAGCGTAAGTATTGATGCCGGATTCGCTGATTACCGTCACGTTGTGCCCCAGTTTCGGCGCAAGCTCGCGGGTACGGTTGAGATCAATCGACAAATCACGCAGATCGCGGTTGTTGATGCCAACGACCTTTGCCCCCAATGCAATGGCGCGCTCCAGCTCCTCTTCATTACTGACTTCGGTCAGCACACCTATCTTCAAACTATGGGCGACAGCAGCAAGCTGGCGATATTGTTCATCGTCCAGAACCGACAGCATTAATAAGCAGGCATCGGCCTGGTAATAGCGCGCCAGATAGATCTGGTAAGGGTCGATAATGAAGTCTTTACATAAAATCGGCTGGGGGGAGATTTGGCTGACGATGGGGAGGAAATCAAAGCTCCCCTGGAAATATTTCTCATCGGTCAGCACCGAAATTGCCGAAGCATAATTTCTGTAAACGGTTGCAATGCGTGCCGGATCGAAATCATCACGGATCACGCCTTTTGACGGCGACGCTTTCTTGCACTCGAGAATAAACACGGTACGTGCACCCTGTAGCGCATCATAAAAATGTCGCGTGCTCGGCTGAACCTCATTCTGAAAACTGGCCAGCGGTTGCTGCTGTTTGCGGGCTTCTACCCAAATCGCCTTGTCTGCGACGATTTTCGCTAAAACGGTTTGCATCATTTACCCTCGTGCCGCCAGTGCGGTGACTCTGTCGTAAGCGGAACCACTGCGCAGTACCTCAAGAACGGTTTGCGCATTGGCTTGCAGATCTTCCTGGCCATGCAGGCGCATTAACATGGCGACATTCGCCGCGACGGCTGCTTCATGGGCGGCGTCGCCTTTACCTTGTAACAAGCGTGTTAAAATGTCACGGTTTTCTTCCGGTGTTCCGCCTGCCAGTTGCTCCTGGTAGTAGGGCGTCAGGCCAAAATCTTCTGCAGTTAGCTGATAGCTCTTAATTTCGCCGTCATGTAGTTCGGCAACGATTGTCGGCGCGTGTAAAGAAACTTCATCCATCCCGCCGCTGTGCACCACCGCCGCACGTTGATACCCCAGTACGCGCAGCGTTTCGGCAATCGGCAGCACCAGTTCCGGACTATAAACACCAATTAACGCCAGCGGTGGATGAGCCGGGTTAATCAATGGCCCCAGCACGTTGAACAGGGTGCGAGTTTTCAGTTGCTGGCGAACCGGCATCGCGTGGCGGAATCCGGTGTGATATTTCGGCGCAAAGAGGAAACAGACGCCTAACTCATCCAGCGCCTGGCGCGATTTATCGGCATTCATATCAAGATTAATACCGAACGCCGCCAGCAGATCCGACGAGCCAGATTTACTGGAGACGCTGCGGTTACCGTGTTTCGCCACTTTCAGTCCACATGCCGCAGCGACAAACGCACTGGCGGTAGAAATGTTGATACTGTTGCTGCCGTCACCGCCTGTACCGACAATATCGGCAAACAGATAATCAGGGCGCGGGAACGGCGCGGCGTTTTCCAGTAGCGCCGTTGCTGCTCCAGCGATTTCGTTTGGGTGCTCGCCGCGAATTTTCATGCTCACCAGCGCCGCCGCCAGTTGTTCCGGCTTCAGCTCGCCACGCACCACCGCTGAAAAAAGCTGGTGGCTTTCTTGTTGGCTAAGCGTCTGCGCCTGATACAGTTTTTCCAGAATCGGTTGCAACGTGTTGGTTGGTTCTAGTTTCTGCTGCGCCCAGGCCAGCGTTTGTTCCAGCAGGCGAGCGCCCTGAGTGGTAAGAATGGATTCCGGATGGAACTGGAATCCGCAAACGCGATCTGCATCGTGACGTACCGCCATCACCATGCCATTAAAATGGGCATTGATGGTTAAACCTGCCGGAATGTTACTGCCTACCAACGAGTGATAACGCGCCACCGGCAATGGGTTTGTTAATCCGGCAAACATCGCCTGACCGTCATGTTCAATGCTCGACGCTTTACCGTGAAGAATTTCGCCCGCCTGACCGACATAGCCCCCGTAAGCTTCGACAATCGCCTGATGTCCGAGGCAAATGCCAATGATTGGCAGTTTACCGCGCAGGCGGGTGAGGAGTTCCGGCATACAACCGGCTTCGCTTGGCACACCGGGGCCAGGAGAAAGCATCAGCACCGGATTGCTCATCGTCGCCAGGCGTTCAATTAAGGTCTGCGCCGGAATATGGTTGCGGTAAATCACCACGTTATGACCATTGCTGCGCAACTGATCTGCCAGGTTGTAAGTAAAAGAGTCGATATTATCGAGCAGCAGAATGTCAGCCATCAGAATGTCTCCTGTGCATGATGCGCGGTGGCAATAGCGCGCAGTACAGCGCGGGCTTTATTACGGGTTTCGTCGGCTTCCGACTGCGGAACAGAATCAAGGACTACGCCAGCACCCGCTTGCACGGTAGCGATGCCGTTTTCCACCAGCGCCGAGCGGATCACAATGCAGGTGTCGAGATCGCCATGCGCGGTGAAATAACCTACTGCGCCGCCGTAGCTGCCGCGTCGACGACCTTCCGCTTCGGCAATTAACTGCATAGCGCGTACTTTCGGCGCACCGCTTAACGTCCCCATATTCATACAGGCGCGGTAAGCGTGCAGGGCGTCGAGATCGTGGCGCAGCTCACCGACAACGCGGGAGACCAGGTGCATCACGTAAGAGTAACGGTCAACTTTGGTGAGATCGGCGACGTAGCGGCTGCCAGGGGTGCAAATGCGTGCCAGATCATTACGGGCGAGATCCACCAGCATCAGATGTTCAGAAAGCTCTTTATGATCGGTACGCATTTCCAGTTCGATGCGGCTGTCGAGGTCTCTGTCCAGTGAACCATCGGCACGACGACCGCGTGGGCGTGTTCCGGCAATCGGGTAGATCTCAATCTGGCGGTTGGTGGCGTCATACTTGAGCGAACTCTCCGGCGACGCGCCAAACAGGGTAAAATCATTATCCTGCATAAAAAACATGTACGGGCTGGGATTACTCTTTTTCAGCACGTAATAGGCCGCCAGCGGTGACGGGCAGGGCAGAGAGAAACGGCGAGATGGCACCACCTGGAAAATTTCTCCGGCGCGAATCGCTTTTTGCAACGAACGCACTACGCCACCGAACTCTTCATCGCTCTGATTACATTCACAACGCATATGCGGCACGGAAACCACCGGCAGCGGCGGCGCGGCTTCGGTCAGTTGCTGACGTAGTTCGTTCAGGCGAGCAGTGAGACGTTGTTTTTCTTCTTCATTGGGAGCAAACAGGCTGGCCTGAATACGGGTGCTTTTTTTCTGATGATCGATAATCATCAGCGTTTCGGCGAGATAAAAACAGAAATCAGGGCAGTTATTTTCCGCTGACAATTGCGGTAAATCTTCAAACCCCGCCACAAGGTCATAAGAGAACAGGCCGCCGAAGAACATTGCTTCTCGTTCTTCCTTCGGTACATTCAACAGATTCTGCAATAAGCGGAAAGTGTCAAAAACCGAAAGGGAGCATATGCGGGCGTCTTCATCCAGCAGTGGACTGACAGGGGGGAAGCGCAGCACTCGACAGTTTGGTGATTGTTCATTTTCCACACCCGCAGGCAGGGCGTTATCCAGTAGTGTCAGCAGGGCTTCGCCATTGCGTGAGAGTGCTTTAATTGTGACAGTGTCACCTAAAGCTGTAATACGCAGCGCACTGTCCACCAGCAGCAGGCTTTTTAAATCATCTTTGCTGTCGATATCTGCGGATTCCAGCAGCAGCGTTGCCGGACGATCCCCACACAACTGGTGAAAAAGCGCGGTGGGATTGTCGCGATAAGCGCCTTCGCAGGTTAACAATTCGAGAGTCGGTTTTTGTGTTTGCATTGTTATTCTCTAATTTTGTTCAAAAAAAAGCCCGCTTATAAGGCGGGCTGGGTATCTGATTGCTTTACGCATGGTGAATACACTGCCCGTTTCAGGAAGTGCGCCACCAACCTTTCAGTACGAAAATCGCTTTCATTGTCGATACCCTTTTTACGTGAACTTGCGTACTAGTTAACTAGTTCGGTGGTTAATTGTCAACAGCTCATTTCAGAATATTTGCCAGAACCGTTATGATGTCGGCGCCAAAAACATTATCCAAAACGGGAGTGCGCCTTGAGCGACACGAATTACGCAGTGATTTACGACCTGCACAGCCATACCACAGCTTCCGATGGCTGCCTGACGCCAGAAGCATTGGTGCACCGTGCAGTCGAGATGCGCGTTGGCACCCTGGCGATCACCGACCATGACACCACAGCTGCAATCGCGGCAGCAAGAGAGGAAATTTCACGTTCGGGACTGGCGCTGAATCTTATTCCCGGCGTGGAAATTTCCACAGTCTGGGAAAATCATGAAATTCATATTGTCGGGCTGAATATTGATATTACTCATCCGCTAATGTGTGAGTTCCTCGCGCAGCAGACAGAACGGCGCAATCAGCGGGCGCAGCTAATTGCCGAAAGACTTGAAAAAGCGCAAATACCAGGGGCGCTGGAAGGCGCGCAACGACTGGCGCAGGGCGGCGCGGTGACGCGCGGTCATTTTGCTCGTTTCCTGGTGGAGTGCGGCAAAGCCAGTTCAATGGCGGATGTCTTTAAAAAGTATCTGGCGCGCGGGAAAACCGGATACGTTCCGCCACAGTGGTGTACAATAGAACAAGCTATTGATGTCATTCATCATTCTGGCGGTAAGGCGGTGCTTGCTCATCCTGGGCGGTACAATCTTAGTGCTAAATGGCTGAAAAGATTGGTTGCGCATTTTGCCGAACATCACGGCGACGCGATGGAAGTCGCGCAGTGCCAGCAATCGCCCAATGAACGCACCCAACTGGCGACACTTGCCCGCCAGCATCATTTATGGGCATCACAAGGATCTGATTTTCATCAGCCATGCCCGTGGATCGAACTGGGTCGTAAACTCTGGCTGCCTGCAGGCGTTGAAGGCGTCTGGCAGCTATGGGAACAGCCGCAGAACACCACAGAGAGGGAATTATGAGCCAGTTTTTTTATATTCATCCTGATAACCCGCAGCAACGTCTGATCAACCAGGCGGTGGAGATCGTGCGTAAAGGCGGGGTGATTGTTTATCCAACCGATTCCGGCTATGCGCTCGGCTGTAAAATCGAAGATAAAAACGCCATGGAGCGTATTTGTCGTATTCGCCAGCTGCCGGACGGTCACAACTTTACCTTGATGTGTCGCGATCTTTCCGAACTCTCGACCTATTCCTTTGTGGATAACGTCGCGTTTCGCCTGATGAAAAACAACACGCCAGGTAACTACACTTTCATCCTGAAGGGAACGAAAGAGGTGCCACGCCGTCTGTTGCAGGAAAAACGTAAAACCATCGGGATGCGCGTGCCTTCTAACCCGATTGCGCAGGCGTTACTTGAAGTATTGGGCGAACCGATGCTTTCCACATCGCTGATGCTACCGGGCAGCGAATTTACCGAATCCGATCCGGAAGAAATTAAAGACCGTCTGGAAAAACAGGTGGATTTGATTATCCACGGCGGCTATCTCGGGCAGAAACCGACAACGGTCATTGATCTTACCAATGATACGCCGGTCGTGGTGCGTGAAGGCGTGGGTGATGTGAAGCCTTTCTTATAAAAAATTGCGTTCCACGGATGGAAGATTATGGCAGGGATATATCGCTGCATTTTGCTGTTGATAGTTGGGCTTTTTTTCTCTTCGTTGAGTTATGCGAAAAACACGGAGATCCCTTCATATGAAGAAGGGATCTCGCTCTTTGATGTTGAAGCCACTCTGCAACCGGATGGGGTGCTCGACATCAAAGAGAACATTTATTTTCAGGCGCGAAATCAGCAGATTAAGCACGGATTTTATCGTGATTTACCACGACTATGGATGCAGTCTAATGGGGACGCTGCACTGCTGAACTATCGTATTGTTGGCGTTACCCGTGACGGCGTTCCTGAACCCTGGCATCTTGACTGGCATATTGGGTTGATGAGTATTGTCGTGGGTGATAAGCAGCGTTTCTTGCCGCAAGGCGATTATCACTATCAAATTCATTACCAGGTTGAAAATGCTGTATTGCGTGAGGGTGATTCTGACCTGCTTATCTGGAACGTGACCGGTAACAACTGGCCGTTTGAAATCTATAAGACCCAATTTTCGCTCCAGCTCCCCACTATTGCGGGTAATCCATTTAGTGAAATCGATCTCTTTACCGGAGATGAGGGCGAAACTTATCAAAATGGCCGTATTCTTGCGGATGGGCGAATTGAATCCCGCGAACCGTTTTACCGTGAAGACTTCACGGTACTCTACCGCTGGCCTCACGCTTTACTTAGCAATGCCCCGGCCCCACAAACGACAAATATTTTCAGCCATCTTTTTTTGCCCTCAACATCGTCTCTTATCATTTGGTTACCTTGTCTGTTACTGGCGTGTGTATGGTTATATCTCTGGAAGCGCAGGCCGCAATTTACGCCGGTAGATGTGAGTGAAATTGAAACCATTCCTCCCGATTACACGCCTGGTATGTTGCGCCTTGATGCAAAACTGGTTTATGACGACAAAGGTTTTTGTGCCGATATTGTAAATCTGATCGTGAAAGGAAAAATTTATCTGGAAGATCAGTATGACAAGAACCAGCAAACCCTGATTCGTGTTAATGAAGGCGCTACCAGAAATAATGCGGTATTACTGCCCGCAGAGCAGTTATTACTGGAGGCGTTATTTCGCAAAGGCGACAAGATAATTCTCGCTGGTGGACGAAACAGAGTATTACGCAGAGCATTTTTACGGATGCAGAAATTTTATCTGCCACGTAAAAGGTCTTCGTTTTACCGACCTGATGCGTTTTTGCAATGGGGCGGACTGGCGATATTGGCGGTCATTCTCTATGGAAACCTGAGTCCCGTAGGCTGGGCAGGTATGAGTCTGGTGGCTGATATGTTCATCATGACCTGCTGGCTTCTTCCTTTTTTGTTTTCTTCCCTTGAGCTTTTGTTTGCACGCGATGATGACAAGCCTTGCGTTAATCGTGTAATGATCACTTTGTTTTTACCACTGATTTGTTCAGGCGTGGCTTTCTATTCTCTCTACATCAATGTCGGAGATGTGTTCTTTTACTGGTATATGCCAGCCGGTTATTTTAGTGCCGTTTTCCTGACGGGGTATCTCACCGCCCTGGGGTATATTTTTCTGCCACAGTTTACACAAACAGGGCAGCAACGTTATGCCCACGGTGAAGCTATCGTTAACTATCTTGCGCGTAAAGAGGCGGCAACGCACAGTGGGCGGCGGCGGAAAGGGGAAACACGGAAACTGGATTACGCTTTGTTAGGTTGGGCGGTCTCGGCAAACCTTGGCAGAGAATGGGCAGCACGTATCACCCCATCACTCACAACGGCTGTTCGCGCCCCGGAAATTGCCCGTAGTGGCGTTTTATTCTCATTGCAGATGCACCTGAGTCTGGGGGCCAATACCAGTTTGTTGGGGCGAAGTTATTCCGGTGGTGGTGCTGGCGGCGTTGCGGGTGGCGGAGGCGGTGGTGGCTGGTAATCAAGCTGATGTTAATCGAAACAAGCTTTAACCATAAAGATAGTGTAGTATGTTGCGCCTCAAAGCCAGGCCAGTTAAAACGTCGAGTCGTTTAGTTAGGGCCTGAAGAGTTCAAACAGACTTTACTATCAGTGAGTCAGATGTAAGTTCTGACTCACTGTTGCACAAAAGCATATCAGACGCCTGGGAAGGCGACACCAAAAGGAAGCTCTATGAGCGAAAAGCTACAGAAAGTGCTGGCGCGTGCCGGCCACGGTTCTCGCCGTGAAATCGAATCTATTATTGAAGCCGGTCGCGTGAGTGTTGATGGCAAAATTGCTAAACTCGGCGATCGCGTTGAAGTTACCCCTGGACTGAAAATTCGTATCGATGGTCATCTGATTTCGGTACGTGAGTCCGCTGAACAAATTTGTCGCGTTCTGGCCTATTACAAACCGGAAGGTGAGTTGTGTACCCGTAACGATCCGGAAGGGCGCCCGACGGTGTTTGATCGCCTGCCAAAACTGCGTGGCGCACGCTGGATTGCCGTAGGTCGTCTGGATGTTAACACCTGTGGTCTGTTGCTGTTCACCACCGATGGTGAACTGGCAAACCGTTTAATGCACCCCAGCCGTGAAGTTGAACGTGAATATGCCGTGCGTGTATTTGGTCAGGTTGACGACGCGAAACTGCGTGATTTGAGTCGCGGCGTGCAACTGGAAGATGGTCCGGCAGCCTTTAAAACCATCAAGTTCAGCGGCGGCGAAGGGATCAACCAGTGGTACAACGTTACTCTGACCGAAGGTCGTAACCGTGAAGTTCGTCGTCTGTGGGAAGCGGTTGGTGTACAGGTAAGTCGCCTGATCCGTGTGCGTTACGGTGATATTCCACTGCCAAAAGGTCTGCCACGCGGCGGCTGGACTGAGCTGGATCTCGCCCAGACAAACTATCTGCGTGAACTGGTGGAGCTGCCGCCAGAAACCAGCTCTAAAGTCGCTGTAGAAAAAGATCGTCGCCGTATGAAGGCGAATCAAATTCGACGTGCGGTGAAACGTCACAGTCAGGTGAGTGGCGGTCGTCGTTCTGGTGGACGTAATAATAACGGTTAATTTAAGTTAAGTATAAAATAAAGGCCCTGCGGGGCCTTTTCTTCATTTGAAGCATGATAAATAGTCGCAGTATTTTAATTTAATTTCATACTTGCTTATGAATAATGCCCGGAAATAGCCACATTACTATTTAATTATCTGAGATAAACTCAACGTCAAGAGGTGGGTTATGATTAGATATAGTGGAATATTTCTATCGCTGTTAATGCTTTCAGGTTGTGCAACTGAAGCATTGAAAAACGAACAAGCTGAAACTGTTATTACTGCGGGTAACAAAGCGGTGGCGGCGAATGCAAGTTTCTTTAAACAATACTATGCTTCTCGTGAAAACTTCCTTGTTAATTTCTACGCGACTAATCCGGATTGTGCCCTGCGACCTGATTATACCATTGATATAGGCGGTGATGGGAATGGTGGAAAATTATGCCAGCGTTCAGGGCCAAATACAAAACAAGTACAATTAGTCCCTTTCGAGAAAGAAAAATTACTGGCTTCAATGGAAGTCATTAATAGCATGAGCGCTTATGTGGAACTTCTGACAGAGGATATGGCAACTACGGAAAGTCAGCAAGTGGCATTACTTAAACAGGCTCTGGATCACGCAAACAACGCACAAACACTACTTGGTGTTTCACATAGCAAAGATTTAGCTCAATCTGCAGCAGCGGTTAAAGATTTAGTAAATTATTTCAATGAGTTATATATAATAAAAGTTAATTCTGGAAAATAGGCAAAACGGTAGATGAAAGCTGGGTAAGACTTATAAGGAACATGGCAGTTTTGCGCAATGATATTTATACAAAAAGCAATAAGATTGAAAATTATACCTTTGCGAATGTGCATGATAATATGTTTTATTATAATACGGCATCTAAAAACTCTAAGAATACAGAGTTTAACACTCTGAAAAACAGGAAGGAGTTTCTAAGTTCAGTAATCAATGTGAATGAAACCAGACTACAGGTATCGGCACCTGCCATGCCTGCGATTGAGGCTTTAAATGCCTTTATAGATAAGGGTGATTATCTGAAAAGCTTATACGTTAATAAAACACGCACGGCAGCTGAACAAAAAAGATTAAATGAAATATTACGCGCACAGGTCATTAGTGGGTTAAAGGCGTCTGAGGGGCTGGCAAAATTACTTATAGCCAGCGGAATAATGTTATAGGAGGCTTTTTATGAACGATGTGCAAAATCGTAGAATACTGGCATTACTTGACATGCTGTATAATACTTTGGGTAATAAAACCACATGCAATGTTTGTCATAAATATTTTATCCATATCCTCACAGTTATGAACAACCTGACGATTAACTATGGTACTGAAACTTCGCCAGAGTTAGCCGGGATAAATTATGACGATGCTAATGCGTTAATTACTGAACTGATATTATTTATTGAAGATGTTGACGCTGAGAATCATGAAGCATACCAGAGACATTTGAATGAGATTATACGCATTCTGAATTTCGCTATTGCCGCTTGAATATAATCATGATTAAAGCACCTCAAGAGGCTTCTTTTGAGGTGCTTTCACTTAGTAGTCAATCCCTATCTGCGCTTTTACGCCAGCATCAAACGCATGTTTCACCGGGCGTAATTCACTGACGGTATCTGCCAGTTCAAGTATATCCCGATGACAGCCACGACCCGTAATAATCACCGTTTGTTGATGCGGACGATCATTTAAGGCTTGCATCACTTCTTCCAGTGGCAAATAGTCATACGCCACCATATACGTGAGCTCATCGAGCAAAACCATATCCAGCGAGGAATCAGCCAGCATCCGTTTGGCATGTTGCCAGACTTCACGGCAGGCGGCGGTATCAGACTCGCGATTTTGCGTATCCCAGGTAAAGCCCGTTGCCATTACCTGAAACTCAACGCCGTGTGGTTCCAGCAGTTTTCGTTCGCCATTAGGCCAGGTGCCTTTAATAAACTGAACGACGCCCACTTTTTTTCCGTGACCAACTGCGCGTGTTGCCGTACCAAATGCCGCAGTAGTTTTGCCTTTTCCATTGCCAGTAAAAACAATAATAATACCGCGTTCATCCTGGGCCTGGGCCACACGAGCATCTACTTTTTCTTTCACTCGCTGCTGACGCTGTTGGTAGCGTTCATCACTCATTGGGAAATTCCTGGTTTACGGCCCGGTTGGGCGTCAAAGGTCATGCCGGTTTTACGGCGGCTGTCATCGCCCATCAGCCAGAGGTAAAGTGGCATGATATCGGCGGGGGTTTTGAGTTTCTGCGGATCTTCGGTAGGAAAAGCACTGGCACGCATTGCAGTTCGTGTACCGCCCGGGTTAATGCAGTTGACACGCAGGCGCTGTTGATATTCATCGGCCAGTACCTGCATCATTCCTTCGGTAGCAAATTTTGAGGCAGCGTACGCGCCCCAATTAGCCCGACCCTGACGACCGACGCTTGATGAGGTAAAGACCAGCGAACCAGCGTCCGATTTGAGTAATAAAGGAAGCAGTGCCTGGGTGAGCATAAAGGTGGCATTAACGTTGACCTGCATGACATCCTGCCAGACCTGCGGATTTTGTTCGCTCATCGGGCATACTTCGCCAAGCAATCCGGCATTATGCAGAACTCCGTCCAGGCGCGGATAATTAACGGCAATGCGCTGTGCCAGTTGATGGCAATCTTCGGATGTGCAGGTCAGTAAATCGAGAATAAACCACTGTGGATGATGCCCGGTCTCTTCGAACATACGCTGGGCGACCTGACGTAATTTTTCTTCGTTCCGGCCCAGCAGAATGACCGTTGCGCCATAGCGCGCATAAGTTAAAGCGGCTTCACGACCAATGCCGTCGCTGGCGCCTGTCACCAGGATAATACGATCATTGAGTAAATCTTGTTTTGGTTGGTAATGCATGGCTACTCCCCGACGACATCAACAGTCGCGCTGCCAGTGTACTTTATGACTTTGGGGTTTTATGCCTGAAACAGGAGGGCATTTCAATCAGCCTGGGGCGATAACGCCGCAAAATGAACACTTTGTCATACTTTCGCTGCAATAACATCTCTGCGAGACGGCTTAACATGCCTGTTGTAAACTGTGAGCCAAAGCGTTGTTTAACCAAGGTGGGACTCGTGGAATTGTTGTCTGAATATGGTTTGTTTTTGGCGAAAATCGTCACCGTTGTGGTGGCGATTGCGGCTATTGCCGCCATTATTGTCAATGTTGCTCAACGTAATAAACGCCAACGTGGCGAGTTACGGGTCAACAATCTCAGCGAACAGTATAAGGAGATGAAAGAAGAACTGGCTGCGGCGCTGATGGATCCACATCAGCAAAAACAGTGGCACAAAGCGCAGAAGAAAAAGCACAAGCAAGAAGCGAAGGCAGCGAAAGCAAAAGCCAAACTGGGCGAGGTGGCAGCCGAAAGCAAGCCACGAGTCTGGGTGCTGGATTTCAAAGGCAGCATGGACGCCCATGAAGTGAACGCGCTACGTGAAGAGGTCACTGCGGTACTCGCGGCATTTAAACCGCAGGATCAGGTCGTTCTGCGTCTGGAAAGCCCCGGTGGCATGGTACATGGTTACGGTCTGGCGGCTTCACAGTTGCAGCGCCTACGCGATAAAAATATTCCTTTAACCGTTACGGTAGACAAAGTGGCTGCCAGCGGCGGGTATATGATGGCCTGTGTGGCGGATAAAATTGTTTCAGCGCCGTTTGCAATTGTTGGCTCTATTGGTGTTGTGGCGCAAATGCCCAACTTTAACCGCTTCCTGAAAAGCAAAGATATTGATATCGAACTGCACACTGCCGGGCAGTATAAGCGCACGCTGACAGTGCTGGGTGAAAACACCGAAGAAGGGCGCGAGAAATTCCGCGAAGAACTGAACGAAACACATCAGTTATTTAAAGATTTTGTGAAGCGTATGCGTCCGTCTCTGGACATTGAAATGGTGGCAACCGGTGAACACTGGTACGGACAACAGGCGGTGGAGAAAGGCCTGGTTGACGAAATCAACACCAGTGATGAAGTGATCCTTAGCCTGATGGAAGGTCGTGAAGTGGTCAATGTACGCTATATGCAGCGTAAACGGTTGATCGATCGATTCACTGGCAGCGCGGCAGAGAGCGCCGACCGATTGTTGCTACGCTGGTGGCAACGCGGGCAAAAGCCGTTGATGTAAAAGATAAACGCGAGGGTAAACCTCGCGTTTTGCTTTAATCGACCAGATGGTATTTTTCCGAGAGCACATGGGCCAGGTGTTTGAACATATTAAACACCGCGGTGCTTTTCGCTGTCGGCAATCCTTGTTCATCTAAAAAATAATCGCCGCTAAACACCAGCACGCCATTACGCTGCGTGACGCCGGTGGCTTCAATCCCTGCGAGCGTATCCTCATGCTCACGTATGATTTTGTTAGCCTCTTTCAACAGCGTTTCGCGGTCGATGGGTTGTGTCTCTTTGTTCATTATTTACTCCTTAAACAAGGACATTAGTCTACGCCAGGCATGGCTTGCAGACAAATATACCACGCTGACGGCAAGAGCGCCTTACTGGCAACTTTGGATTTTGCATGCTAATAAAGTTGCGTAACGGATTTTATCAGGTACAGTGTGACGCTTTCGTCAATCTGGCAATAGATTTGCTTGACATTCGACCAAAATTACGTCGTGCTATAGCGCCTGTAGGCCAAGACCTGTTAACTCAGTCACCTGAATTATCGTGAACAGAGTCACGACAAGGGGTTGATATCCGCAGAGAGCGAGTCCATATCGGTAACTCGTTGCCAGTGGAAGGTTTATCAATGTGCGACGCATTCCTGGAAGAATCAAATTAGGTAAGGTGAATATGGGTAAAGCTCTTGTCATCGTTGAGTCCCCGGCAAAAGCCAAAACGATCAACAAGTATCTGGGTAGTGACTACGTGGTGAAATCCAGCGTCGGTCACATCCGCGATTTGCCGACCAGTGGCTCAGCTGCCAAAAAGAGTGCCGACTCTACCTCCACCAAGACGGCTAAAAAGCCTAAAAAGGATGAACGTGGCGCTCTCGTCAACCGTATGGGGGTTGACCCGTGGCACAATTGGGAGGCGCACTATGAAGTGTTGCCAGGTAAAGAGAAGGTCGTCTCTGAACTGAAACAACTGGCTGAAAAAGCCGACCACATCTATCTCGCAACCGACCTTGACCGCGAAGGGGAAGCCATTGCATGGCACCTGCGGGAAGTGATTGGTGGTGATGATGCGCGCTATAGCCGAGTGGTATTTAACGAAATTACGAAAAACGCGATTCGTCAGGCATTTAACAAGCCAGGTGAGCTGAATATCGATCGTGTTAATGCCCAGCAGGCGCGTCGCTTTATGGACCGCGTGGTGGGGTATATGGTTTCTCCGCTGCTGTGGAAAAAGATCGCTCGTGGTCTGTCTGCCGGGCGTGTGCAGTCGGTGGCGGTCCGCCTGGTGGTTGAACGTGAGCGTGAAATTAAAGCGTTCGTACCGGAAGAGTTCTGGGAAGTGGATGCCAGCACGACCACGCCATCCGGCGAGGCATTGGCTTTGCAGGTGACTCATCAGAATGACAAACCGTTCCGTCCGGTCAATAAAGAACAAACTCAGGCTGCGGTAAGTCTGCTGGAAAAAGCGCGCTATAGCGTGCTGGAACGTGAAGACAAACCGACCACCAGTAAACCTGGCGCTCCTTTTATTACCTCCACGCTGCAACAGGCTGCCAGCACCCGTCTTGGTTTTGGCGTGAAAAAGACCATGATGATGGCGCAGCGTCTGTATGAAGCAGGCTATATCACTTATATGCGTACTGACTCTACTAACCTGAGTCAGGACGCGGTAAATATGGTTCGCGGTTATATCAGCGATAATTTTGGTAATAAATATCTGCCGGAAAGTCCGAATCAGTACGCCAGCAAAGAAAACTCACAGGAAGCGCACGAAGCGATTCGTCCTTCTGACGTCAATGTGATGGCGGAATCGCTGAAGGATATGGAAGCGGACGCACAGAAACTTTACCAGTTGATCTGGCGTCAGTTTGTTGCCTGTCAGATGACCCCGGCGAAATATGATTCCACCACGCTGACCGTTGGTGCAGGTGATTTCCGCCTGAAAGCACGCGGACGTATTCTGCGCTTTGATGGCTGGACGAAAGTAATGCCTGCGCTGCGTAAAGGCGATGAAGATCGTATTTTACCGGCAGTCGATAAAGGCGACTCCCTGTCGCTTGTTGAACTGACTCCGGCGCAGCACTTTACCAAGCCGCCAGCCCGTTTCAGCGAAGCCTCGCTGGTTAAAGAACTGGAAAAACGCGGTATTGGTCGTCCGTCTACCTATGCGTCGATTATTTCGACCATCCAGGATCGCGGCTATGTGCGTGTGGAAAACCGTCGATTCTATGCGGAAAAAATGGGTGAAATCGTGACCGATCGCCTGGAAGAAAATTTCCGCGAATTAATGAATTACGACTTCACCGCGCAGATGGAAAACAGTCTCGACCAGGTGGCAAATCACGAAGCTGAATGGAAAGCCGTACTGGATCACTTCTTCTCGGATTTCACCCAGCAGCTTGATAAAGCGGAAAAAGATCCGGAAGAGGGCGGTATGCGTCCAAACCAGATGGTTTTGACCAGCATTGACTGCCCTACCTGTGGCCGCAAAATGGGTATTCGTACAGCAAGCACCGGGGTATTCCTTGGCTGTTCTGGCTATGCGCTGCCGCCGAAAGAGCGTTGCAAAACCACCATTAACCTGGTGCCGGAAAACGAAGTACTGAATGTACTGGAAGGCGAAGACGCTGAAACTAACGCCCTGCGCGCCAAACGTCGTTGCCCGAAATGCGGCACGGCGATGGACAGCTATCTCATAGATCCAAAACGTAAGTTGCATGTTTGTGGTAATAACCCAACCTGCGATGGTTACGAGATCGAAGAGGGCGAATTCCGCATTAAAGGTTATGACGGCCCGATCGTTGAGTGTGAAAAATGTGGCTCTGAAATGCACCTGAAAATGGGGCGTTTCGGTAAATACATGGCCTGCACCAATGAAGAGTGTAAAAACACGCGTAAGATTTTACGTAACGGCGAAGTGGCACCACCGAAAGAAGATCCGGTTCCGCTGCCAGAATTAGCGTGCGAAAAATCGGATGCTTATTTCGTGCTCCGTGACGGCGCTGCTGGAGTGTTCCTGGCTGCCAACACCTTCCCGAAATCTCGTGAAACGCGTGCGCCGCTGGTTGAAGAGCTTTATCGCTTCCGCGACCGTCTGCCGGAAAAACTGCGTTATCTGGCGGAGGCTCCGCAGCAAGATCCAGACGGTAATAAGACAATGGTTCGCTTTAGCCGTAAAACCAAACAGCAATATGTGTCTTCGGAAAAAGACGGAAAGGCAACTGGCTGGTCAGCATTTTATGTTGATGGCAAATGGGTTGAAGGGAAAAAATAACCTTTAAGTCTGTCAGGTTTTTATAAACAAAGGGTCGCAAAAGCGGCCCTTTTTTATTGCATATTATTTTTTCTACACACCTATACACTAAAGCTATAAATGATATAGTGGTTATAGTTATCACTTTTTTTATTATTAAATCGTATTAGTCACCCGCCAGGTGTGGCGAAAAAACGATGTTCTGATGGCGTCTAATTGGATGGTTTAACATGAAATTACAACAACTTCGCTATATTGTTGAGGTAGTCAATCATAACCTGAATGTCTCCTCAACGGCTGAAGGACTTTACACATCACAACCCGGGATCAGTAAGCAAGTCAGAATGTTGGAAGATGAACTGGGCATTCAAATTTTTTCCCGTAGCGGTAAGCACCTGACGCAGGTAACCCCCGCAGGGCAGGAAATTATCCGTATTGCTCGTGAAGTGTTGTCAAAGGTCGACGCTATTAAATCGGTAGCCGGTGAACACACCTGGCCTGATAAAGGTTCGCTGTATATTGCCACTACTCATACTCAGGCACGTTATGCGCTGCCAAATGTCATTAAAGGCTTTATCGAGCGTTATCCTCGAGTTTCTTTGCATATGCATCAGGGCTCGCCGACACAAATTGCTGATGCAGTCTCTAAAGGTAATGCTGATTTCGCAATTGCCACGGAAGCCCTGCATTTATATGAAGATTTAGTGATGTTGCCGTGCTACCACTGGAACCGGGCCATTGTGGTAACCCCGGATCATCCTCTGGCGGGCAAAAAGGAAATCACGATTGAAGAACTGGCGCAGTATCCGCTAGTAACCTATACCTTCGGCTTTACCGGCCGTTCCGAACTGGACACAGCGTTTAACCGCGCAGGGCTGACGCCGCGTATTGTCTTCACAGCAACTGATGCTGACGTCATTAAAACCTACGTTCGTCTTGGGCTGGGAGTAGGGGTCATTGCCAGCATGGCGGTCGATCCGGTTTCAGACCCCGATCTGGTGCGTGTCGATGCACATGATATCTTCAGCCACAGCACAACTAAAATTGGTTTTCGCCGTAGTACGTTTTTACGCAGCTATATGTATGATTTCATTCAGCGTTTTGCGCCGCATTTAACGCGAGACGTCGTTGATGCCGCCGTAGCACTGCGTTCCAATGAAGAAATTGAAGTCATGTTCAAAGATATCAAATTGCCAGAAAAATAATTACCCACGTTATTTCCGGCATCTTTTTATGTGACAAAGGTGCCGGAATATATTTTCTATTCCTTTTTATTTGTTAGTCGCTCACAATATAAATATCCACAAAATTTTTATGGCAAATCGAGCATAAAGTAGTGTCTATTTATCCGCGTTGCAAACTCCACTCTTCAAATATCTATTTCAGGTCAAAAGATTGAATTATTCACTGGAAACGATTCGTAAATTCGCTGGATTTTTGACTAAAGTTTCATTAGGATTTGTCCTATCATTTGATTAATTATACCAATCGTTTAGCGTCTTGCTGATAAGTGATGGCGATTATATGAGGTTAGCAATGCCTTCTGGAAATCAGGCCCCCCGCCGGGACCCTGAATTAAAACGCAAAGCCTGGCTTGCGGTATTTCTTGGTTCTGCGCTCTTTTGGGTGGTTGTCGCACTGCTGATTTGGAAAGTGTGGGGATAACTATGGTCGTTCAGGAGCAACATCAGGAACCGTCACCATTATGTCAGCAGAATGACAATGCAACGGAAACGAAACGGGATTGTTCCGTCGTTATACCCCATAGCTGGAAACTAACACCGCAACAGCAAGCCTTTATAGAGATGTTTGCTGAAGATGATCAGCAGAAACAATAATTATCATCATTCTTGTTACCCAATATATTAATGAATATAACGGCTTTTAATACACCACAGCAATAACAGGTTGAGTTATCTCAACATAAAGTAATAACAGTTAAGGGTGTAGCCTATGATCACTACAAATACGAAATACTGGTCCTGGATGGGCGCATTTTCTCTGTCGATGCTCTTCTGGGCCGAACTCATCTGGATCGTTACTCACTGATCCCTGACCCCGCTGCGGCGGGGTTTTCATTTGCGTTGCCAAAAGGTTTCTCCTCTTTTATCAATTTGGGTTGTTATCAAATCGTTACGCGATGTTTGTGTTATCTTTAATATTCACCCTGAAGAGAATCAGGGCATCGCAACCCTGTTATTAAGGAGGAGCTATGTCGTCAACCCTACGAGAAGCCAGTAAGGACACGTTGCAGGCCAAAGATAAAACTTACCACTACTACAGCCTGCCGCTTGCTGCCAAATCACTGGGCGATCTCACCCGTCTGCCTAAGTCACTCAAAGTTCTGCTCGAAAACCTGCTGCGCTGGCAGGATGGCAATTCGGTCACCGAAGAAGATATTCATGCGCTGGCGGGATGGCTGAAAAATACCCATGCCGATCGCGAAATCGCCTACCGTCCAGCCAGAGTGCTGATGCAGGATTTTACCGGCGTACCTGCTGTTGTTGATCTTGCGGCGATGCGGGAAGCAGTAAAACGTCTCGGTGGCGATACCGCGAAGGTGAATCCGCTCTCACCGGTCGATCTGGTGATTGACCACTCGGTTACCGTCGATCGCTTTGGCGATGATGAGGCATTTGAGGAAAACGTACGCCTGGAAATGGAGCGCAACCACGAGCGTTATGTGTTTCTGAAATGGGGGCAACAGGCGTTCAGTCGTTTTAGCGTTGTGCCACCAGGCACTGGGATTTGCCACCAGGTGAACCTTGAATATCTCGGCAAAGCGGTGTGGAGTGAATTGCAGGAGGGGGAATGGATTGCTTATCCGGATACGCTCGTCGGCACTGACTCGCACACGACCATGATTAACGGTCTTGGTGTGTTGGGCTGGGGCGTTGGTGGAATCGAAGCGGAAGCGGCGATGTTAGGTCAGCCAGTTTCTATGCTGATTCCGGATGTGGTGGGCTTTAAACTCACCGGTAAATTGCGTGAAGGTATTACCGCCACCGACCTGGTGCTGACCGTTACTCAGATGCTACGTAAACATGGCGTAGTAGGTAAATTCGTCGAATTTTACGGTGATGGTCTGGATTCACTGCCACTGGCGGATCGTGCAACCATTGCCAATATGTCGCCGGAATATGGTGCGACCTGCGGCTTCTTCCCAATCGATGCTGTTACTCTCGATTACATGCGGTTAAGCGGCCGTAGTGAAGACCAGGTTGAACTGGTTGAGAAATATGCTAAAGCGCAGGGGATGTGGCGGAACGCAGGTGATGAACCGGTGTTTACCAGTACGCTTGAATTGGATATGAACGACGTAGTCGCTAGTCTTGCCGGTCCAAAGCGTCCACAAGATCGTGTTGCGCTGCCTGATGTGCCAAAAGCTTTTGCCGCCAGTAACGAACTGGAAGTCAACGCCACGCATAAAGATCGCCAGCCGGTCGATTATGTTATGAACGGGCATCAGTATCAGTTGCCTGATGGTGCAGTGGTTATTGCTGCGATAACGTCGTGCACCAATACCTCTAACCCCAGCGTGCTGATGGCGGCCGGATTACTGGCGAAAAAAGCCGTAACCCTGGGGCTGAAACGACAACCGTGGGTCAAAGCGTCTCTCGCGCCTGGCTCGAAAGTGGTTTCTGACTATCTGGCAAAAGCCAAACTGACGCCGTATCTTGATGAACTGGGCTTTAACCTTGTGGGCTATGGTTGTACCACCTGTATTGGTAACTCTGGTCCGTTGCCCGATCCTATCGAAACCGCGATCAAAAAGGGCGATTTAACCGTTGGCGCGGTACTGTCTGGCAACCGTAACTTTGAAGGACGTATTCATCCGCTGGTTAAAACCAACTGGTTGGCTTCGCCGCCGCTGGTGGTTGCCTATGCACTGGCGGGCAATATGAATATCAACCTGGCTTCCGAACCTCTGGGGCACGATCGTAAAGGCGATCCGGTATATCTGAAAGATATCTGGCCATCGACTCAAGAGATTGCTCGCGCTGTTGCGCAAGTCTCCACTGAAATGTTCCGTAAGGAGTACGCGGAAGTTTTCGAAGGGACTGCGGAGTGGAAGGAGATTAAGGTTGTACGATCAGATACCTACGGATGGCAGGATGATTCGACCTACATTCGCTTATCGCCTTTCTTTGATGAAATGCAGGCAACCCCTGCGCCAGTGGAAGATATTCACGGCGCGCGAATTCTGGCAATGCTGGGTGATTCGGTTACCACTGACCATATCTCTCCGGCAGGCAGCATTAAGCCTGATAGCCCCGCGGGTCGATATCTACAAGGTCGTGGTGTTGAGCGTAAAGATTTTAACTCCTACGGTTCGCGTCGTGGTAACCATGAAGTGATGATGCGTGGCACGTTCGCCAATATTCGCTTTCGTAACGAAATGGTGCCTGGTGTTGAAGGGGGGATGACGCGCCATCTACCAGGCAATGATGTTATCTCTATTTATGATGCGGCGATGCGCTATCAGCAAGAGAAAACACCGCTGGCGGTAATTGCCGGGAAAGAATATGGGTCAGGTTCGAGTCGAGACTGGGCGGCAAAAGGCCCGCGTTTGCTCGGTATTCGCGTGGTGATTGCAGAATCGTTTGAACGTATTCACCGTTCGAATTTAATCGGCATGGGTATTTTGCCGCTGGAGTTCCCGCAAGGTGTGACGCGTAAATCGTTAGGGCTGACGGGGGAAGAGAAGATTGATATTGCCGATCTGCAAAATCTGCAACCTGGCGCTACGGTTCCTGTGACACTAACGCGAGCTGATGGTGCGCAGGACGTTGTACCGTGCCGTTGTCGCATCGACACTGCAACAGAATTAACCTATTACCAGAACGACGGTATTTTGCATTATGTCATTCGTAATATGTTGAAGTAATTCAGCTTTGTTTGCCGGATGTGGATCATCCGGCAAATATATTAAGTCTGTAGCGAACAGGGTTATTTGTTGAGCAAATGGCCCATTTTCTCGGCTTTAGTATCGAGATAGTGTTCATTATTTGGGTTACGGCCAACAATCAACGGCACGCGCTCAACAATGTTGATACCCGCTTCGGTTAGAATTTCGACTTTTTTCGGGTTGTTGGTTAACAGACGGACTTCATTGACGCCCAGTAACTTGAACATATCGGCGCAGAGGGTGAAATCACGTTCATCAGCGGCGAAACCTAACTGATGATTGGCCTCTACAGTATCGTAACCTTGATCCTGTAACGCATAAGCACGGATTTTATTCAACAAACCGATGTTACGTCCTTCCTGACGGTGGTACAGCAAAATACCACGGCCTTCTTCGGCAATATGCGTCAGTGCCGCTTCAAGCTGGAAGCCACAATCGCAGCGCAAGCTGAACAGGGCATCACCGGTCAGACACTCAGAATGGACGCGTGCCAGGACAGGAGTATGTCCTGAAATGTCGCCATAAACTAACGCGACATGATCGTGTCCGGTTGCCAGTTCTTCAAATCCCACCATCAGGAAATCGCCCCATGGGGTTGGCAGTTTGGCTTCTGCCACACGTTTAAGCTGCATGAAATTCTCCAGATAATGCTGGTTCTGTATTGGCTTATTTTGCCATAACGCGAAGGGGTTCTCCTAATCACGACGCGCCAATCGTTCACCGAATGGCACAAATCTGTCAATTTTTACTGGAGCAGGCATTTTCAGTTATGATTGTCAGAATTATAAAAAGGAGAGGCCATGCGTTCGATTGCCAGACGTACCGCAGTGGGAGCTGCACTATTACTTGTAATGCCGGTAGCTGTATGGATTTCCGGCTGGCGTTGGCAACCAGGAGATCAAAGTTGGCTGTTAAAAGCGGCCTTTTGGGTCACTGAAACCGTTACTCAGCCTTGGGGCGTCATTACACATCTGATTTTATTCGCTTGGTTTCTCTGGTGTCTGCGTTTTCGCCTCAAAGCCGCAATTATGCTGTTTACCATTCTGGCTGCGGCGATCCTCATTGGACAAGGCGTGAAATCCTGGATAAAAGATAAAGTTCAGGAGCCGCGCCCCTTTGTGATATGGCTGGAAAAAACACATCATATTCCGGTTGAGGAGTTCTACACTTTAAAACGTGCGGAACGCGGAAGTTTAGTGAAAGAACAGTTGGCTGCAGAAAATAATATACCGGGCTATTTACGCTCTCACTGGCAGAAAGAGACGGGATTTGCCTTTCCTTCCGGTCACACGATGTTTGCTGCCAGTTGGGCGCTGCTGGCCGTTGGGTTACTGTGGCCGCGTCGGCGAACGTTCACCATTGCACTCTTGCTGGTTTGGGCCACGGGAGTCATGGGAAGCCGCCTACTGCTCGGGATGCATTGGCCGCGTGATTTGGTGGTGGCTACATTGATTTCGTGGGCGCTGGTGGCGGTGGCAACCTGGCTTGCACAACGAATTTGTGGGCCATTAACACCACCTCCGGAAGAAAATCGTGAGATAGCGCAACGAGAAGAAGAAAGTTAACGCTGGTTGATTTTCTGATTTTCGCCCTTAAATCACCAACAATGCACGTAGTTGCCATTTCGCAGTCGGCGTGAAAATGGTACTTTAAAGGGCTATTGCGGTAAGTTGACCATAATTTATGCGCTCTAACCACATAACGGGAAGTAATGTGAAATATTTACTCATTTTCTTATTGGTGTTGGCGATTTTCGTGATTTCGGTCACGTTAGGTGCGCAGAACGATCAACAGGTGACGTTTAACTATCTGTTAGCGCAAGGGGAGTATCGTATCTCTACTTTGCTGGCGGTATTGTTTGCTGCGGGTTTTGCTATCGGTTGGTTAATTTGCGGACTGTTCTGGCTGCGAGTTCGTGTTTCTCTGGCGCGTGCTGAACGTAAAATAAAGCGACTGGAAAACCAGCTTTCACCCGCGACTGATGTGGCGGTAGCGCCGCATGCGTCAGTGGCGAAGGAATAACCTTCTATGCTGGAGTTGTTGTTTCTGCTTTTGCCTGTAGCCGCTGCCTATGGCTGGTATATGGGCCGCAGAAGTGCGCAACAAAACAAGCAAGATGAAGCCAACCGTCTGTCACGTGATTACGTGGCGGGGGTTAACTTTCTGCTTAGCAATCAACAAGATAAAGCGGTGGACCTGTTCCTCGATATGCTCAAAGAGGACACTGGCACCGTTGAAGCCCACCTTACGCTCGGAAACTTGTTCCGATCCCGTGGCGAAGTCGATCGCGCAATTCGCATCCACCAAACCTTAATGGAAAGCGCCTCGCTGACCTATGAACAGCGCCTGTTGGCAATTCAGCAACTGGGTCGTGATTACATGGCTGCAGGGTTGTACGATCGTGCGGAAGATATGTTTAATCAATTGACTGATGAAACTGACTTCCGTGTTGGCGCTTTGCAACAACTCCTGCAAATCTACCAGGCCACCAGTGAATGGCAAAAGGCGATCGATGTCGCCGAACGTTTGGTTAAACTGGGTAAAGATAAACAGCGGGTCGAAATAGCTCATTTCTATTGTGAATTAGCTCTTCAATACATTGCCAGCGACGATCTCGATCGTGCCATGACCTTGCTGAAAAAAGGTGCGGCGGCCGACAAAAACAGCGCGCGCGTATCCATCATGATGGGGCGTGTGTTTATGGCTAAAGGCGAGTACGGCAAAGCAGTCGAAAGCCTGCAACGCGTTATTTCTCAGGACAGAGAACTGGTCAGCGAAACGCTGGAAATGCTGCAAACCTGCTATCAGCAACTGGGTAAAACTGCCGAATGGGCAGAGTTTCTCCAGCGAGCGGTGGAAGAAAATACGGGTGCTGATGCTGAACTGATGCTTGCAGACATCATTGAATCGCGTGACGGGAGCGATGCTGCTCAGGTTTATATTACGCGCCAGTTGCAACGTCATCCAACCATGCGCGTGTTCCACAAATTGATGGATTACCACCTCAATGAAGCGGAAGAAGGGCGTGCAAAAGAGAGCCTGATGGTGTTGCGCGATATGGTTGGTGAGAAGGTACGCAGTAAGCCGCGTTATCGCTGCCAGAAGTGTGGTTTTACCGCTTATACCCTCTACTGGCATTGTCCGTCCTGTCGGGCCTGGTCGACCATTAAACCAATTCGTGGTCTGGATGGCCTGTAGTTTTAAAAAAAATCAACTTTAGTTACAACATACTAATGGTTGTTATCAACAAATGAGCTTCGGCAACGCCTGCGTGGAAAAGCCTGACAGGGGAGAAATCGCAACTGTTAATTTTTTATTTCCACGGGTAGAATGCACGCCGTTTACCTTTTTTGCGCCACTTCCGGTGCCCATCATCAAGAAGGTCTGGTCATGACGTTAACTGCTTCATCTTCTTCCCGCGCTGTTACGCGTTCTCCCGTCGTTGTTGCCCTCGATTATAATAATCGTGATGCTGCGCTGGCATTTGTCGACAAAATCGACCCACGCGATTGTCGTCTGAAAGTTGGCAAAGAGATGTTTACGCTGTTTGGGCCACAGTTTGTCCGTGAACTGCAAGAGCGTGGTTTTGATATCTTCCTTGACCTGAAATTTCACGACATTCCCAACACAGCAGCGCACGCCGTGGCCGCAGCGGCTGACTTAGGTGTGTGGATGGTGAATGTTCATGCCTCTGGCGGGGCGCGTATGATGACCGCAGCTCGTGAGGCGCTGGTTCCGTTTGGCAAAGACGCGCCGTTGTTAATAGCGGTAACGGTGCTGACTAGCATGGAATCAAGCGATCTGGCGGATCTCGGCGTGACACTGTCACCAGCGGATTATGCAGAGCGTCTGGCGGCGTTGACACAAAAATGTGGTCTTGATGGCGTGGTGTGTTCTGCCCAGGAAGCCGTTCGTTTTAAACAAGCGTTTGGTCAGGACTTCAAACTGGTTACGCCGGGTATTCGTCCGCAGGGGAGTGATGCTGGAGACCAGCGCCGCATTATGACGCCAGAACAGGCGCTGGCAGCTGGGGTTGATTATATGGTGATTGGTCGCCCGGTGACGCAATCTGCGGATCCAGCGCAAACGCTGAAAGCGATCAACGCCTCGTTACAGCGGAGTGCATAATGAGTGATTCCAACAGCCGTCTGGTCTATTCAACGGAGACTGGACGTATCGATGAACCGAAAGTAGCCCCTGTACGCCCTAAAGGTGATGGCGTTGTGCGTATTCAACGTCAAACCAGTGGCCGTAAAGGTAAGGGTGTTTGCCTGATTACAGGTGTTGATCTCGATGAAGCTGAACTGATCAAGCTAGCGGCAGAACTGAAGAAAAAATGCGGCTGCGGAGGTTCAGTAAAAGAAGGAATTATCGAAATTCAGGGTGATAAGCGTGATTTATTAAAATCAATGCTTGAAGCGAAAGGCATGAAGGTAAAACTCGCAGGCGGTTAACAAAAAAAGCCACGAAAATATTCCGTGGCTTTCATTTATTTTACTGTGTGTATTATTCGGTTAGTTCGTACTAAACAGAGTTAAGCGTATTATAATTGCGAGTCGCTAATCGACATTTATTTACGATTATTTACCGACCTGGTGACCGATAATACCACCGACTGCTGCACCGCCTAACGTACCCAGCGTGCTGCCATCAGTCAGTACTGCGCCACCTAAAGCACCTGCACCCGCACCGATTGCGGTATTACGATCTCGTTTAGACCAGTTAGAACAGGCACTCAGAGACATAGCCAGCGTAATTGCCAGAACAGCCGCGGTCATTTTTTTGCTCGTTACAAACATAATACTCTCTCCTGAATTTATGATTCACGGAAGTAAGCTCTCTTTAACTATAATAGTTAAGACGCTTTCTGAAAAAGTTATTTTCCGTGAAATCCTCTCGCGCAGGGTTATATCACGCAGGTGACAGTCACTTCCTGTTATATCGCTAATGTTAAGTTTACAACTTTAAAGTTTTAAGGACAGGTAAATAGTCTTAATTAACAGCCAGGAATCATCTTAGAGCGGATGATTTGCGAAAGTGCAAATCATCCGTAGAGGAGGGGAAATTAATTGTCGATGACGTGAACTGTCAGTCTATTATGCTCAAGATGCAACAGGTGGCTGGCAGGTATCTTCGAGTCGGTAATGACCCGTTTGATTTTCTCAACAGGGCCGATGGAGTAAGAATGTACGGCACCAAATTTTGAGCTGTCCGTCAGAACTATTGCTTCGCACTCTTTTTCCAACACGGCATTGACTACGTCGGTACGCATCATGTCGCGTCCAGTAAATCCAGTTTCAGGTTGCCAGCCATCAATACCAATAAATGCCTTACTGAAATGAACCTGCTGGATACACTGACGTGTCAGAGGGCCAACCATGCTTTCGCTTTTTTTCTGGTACACGCCACCAAGTAGAATGACTTCACAGGGAGCGTCTTTCAACAAATGCGCAATGTAGCTGCTAACCGTAATGATGGTAACATCTTTCTTCTGTTCGCCTAACGTGCGAGCCAGAAGGGCATTGCTGCTGCCATTTTCAATAAAGATAGTTTCACCTGGCTGAACCAGAGAAGCCGCAAACTCGGCAAGTTCACGCTTCAGCGTATAATTACTCATCATCCGGGTTTCAACATCATCGCTATCAAGCGAAACTGCAAAACCATGCGCGCGGCGCAGATAACTCAGTTTTTCGAGGGTGTTGAGATCCTGGCGAATAGTAACTTCAGAAACACCAGTGGCTTTTGCCAGTTCGGTTACGCTAACCTGACCCTGGTCAATGACCATCTGTAGAATTGTTTGTTGTCGGGAATTCATCGCTGTAATTCTTATAACGTTATAATATTTAATAAAAAAGCTGACGCGCCTGGCATCCTTTTCTGCTAAATGGAAAGCCTGAAAGCACGACTGTTAAATCTCCCACGGTGCCTTCGGGATGTCTGGCGTAGATGCAGCAACCTGGCGCAAGAGATCTGCTTTAAGTATCTCGAGATTATGGATCGCAGAGTGGTGATCGCCCGCCACAAGGATATCTAACACAATATCAATACGTTCGGCAACGCGCTGGGCATCAAATTCAGACATGAGGGCATCCTTATGGCAAATAAAGGCAAAAATGAATAATGCAAAAATTGCCACTAAAAGAGAAGCGTATAGTGGCAAAGGCTAATTATCATTCGGAAATGTGTTAAATAATGAGATTATGTATCGTTAAATGTTTATATTCGTCTCTTTATGACCGCTTTAGATAACGTTTAAACCAGCGCTCGAAGGCCACGGCAGGCATTGGTTTGGCAAACAAAAATCCTTGCCTCTCATTGATGCCGTTTTTGGTTAAAAAGGCATCTTCTTTTGTGCTTTCCACGCCTTCGGCGATCACTTGCAGATTCAATGCCTGGGCGACGGCGACAATCGCGCGCACTAATGACTGCGAGACAGGTTGTTTGTGAATATTACGGACAAAAGCCTGGTCAAGTTTAATCGCATCAATGGGAAAACGGGCCAGTTGCGAAAGCGAAGAGTAGCCAGTGCCAAAATCATCCAAATGCACTTGTGCGCCTAACTGACTAAATTGCTGGATAACGGAGAGGGCGAGTTCATCATTTTCTATCAGACAGCTTTCAGTTAACTCGATATCAATAGGGCAGTATTCAAAATTCAGTTTTTGAAGAACCTGCTTCAGATCGGTAAAAAGAGTTTGATCGGCAAACTGGCGCGCAGAGATGTTAACCGCTACCCGCAGATTAATGCCTTTATCACGCCATTTCGCCACCTGACGCACCACATCGAGAATCACCCAACGTCCTAATGGAACAATTAGCCCAGACTCTTCTGCATAGGAAATAAAGTCTAACGGGGGAATGAGTCCGCGTTCAGGCGACTGCCAGCGCACCAACGCTTCCAGGCTTCGAACTTCACCGCGCCAGGTGATTTTCGGTTGATAATGAATCACTAACTGATCGTTTTCCAGCGCCTTACGCAGGTTGGTATCAAGCCAAAGATATTCGAATACCCGTTGGTTCATTTCTGGCGAAAAAACACAGAACTGTCCGCGCCCACCTTCTTTTGCGGTGTACATTGCGGTATCGGCATGGCGAATAATGGCAGCGCTGTCCATACCATGTTGTGGCGAAAGTGAAATACCGACTGAACAGCCGGTATAGACTTCAATTAAACCAATGCGGAAGGGTTGGCGAAGCCGGGTTAAAATACGTGATGCCATCGCTTCCAGTGCGCTTTGTGATGTATTGGGTGCCAGTACCAGAAACTCATCCCCGCCAGGACGCGCCAGCACCTGATCCTGTTCAAGGCAGCTTAAAATGGCCAGTGACACCTCACGTAACAACTGGTCGCCAAATAAATGCCCGTAAGCGTCGTTTACCTTTTTAAAATTGTCTAAATCAAGATATACAACACCAACCTTACAGTCGTTAGCTTGATCAATGGCATGATCGATTAACGCCTGCATGGCGTTACGATTCGGTAGTCCAGTGATGCTGTCGGTATTTGCCAGTATGCGAAGTCGTTCCTGGGCGCGACGCTCTTCGGTAATATCGGTGCCGGAACAGATTAAATAGATCTCATTTTTGCCGCTACCGCTGTGCACAAATTTGTTGCGAAACAGAAATAGCCGTTGACCTTTGCGCGTTGGTATCCAGAGCTCAATTTCATAAGCATTACCACTGCGAAAAAAACCACGGTTATTGCGGCTGGATGCTGCAGCTTCACGACGACTCATAAACAGCTTAAATACGCTTTGCCCAATGACATCGTGCTCTTTGAAACCTGTGTATTCTTCACATAATCGGTTAAACCGTTGGATATTTCCCCGGCTGTCAAGGATGACTATCGCGGAATGAGCTTCAGACACTACCTGTTCAGCAAAAGACAGCCCATGCGATAAATCGCGGGCTACTGCAAGTGTGTCATGCCATGCAGACGCGTTGCCGCCCCATTCGCGCTTATTGATTTTTCGTCCAACCAGATGCACAGAAAGATCGCTCTCATTGACGGTCAGACTCATCATCAAGCTGGAAGTGATGACCGTCATTTCCCTGATGCGAGCAGCCTGTTCGGCAGATAACTGCAAAGTACGTTCAGGTTCTGTGGTTTCGGTGGTGGAAAAGCGCAAAACATCGCTGCTTTCCGATAAACGCCAGTATGGATTGTGCGATCCGAGAAAGTTGTACAACGTTGTGGACTCCCTAACTGTTTTCATGAAGCGTGTCTTCCTGTTAACAGCGGAGTTCGCGATTAAAAGAAAGGTCCAACATGAATTACATAAAATTAGCGACAGCTAAACGTATTGTTTTATTTATATATTTATTTGTAATCCAGTTTTGGAAAAACGCCAGTTTACAAACGAAAGTCTGTGAAAAAAATCTGGGGGGATAAAAACGAATGCGGATACGAGTAAAGTAAACGGCCCATCCGTAATGAATGGGCCGCAAAAGAATATTACGCTACCGGACGAGCAATAATGCTGCGAGTTTCCATACGAACTTCGGCAATAGTAACGTCGATAACATCGGTTACCTTGTAAACCGTTTCACCTTTAATTTGCACGGTGCCATTTTCCTGACTGCAAACCAGTTCATCACGCACAGCGTGTAAGAAAGGCGCAGGAATAAAAGCGATAGCGCCGTTATCAACCAGACGCACACGCATGCCGCCACGGCTGATATCGACAATTTCCGCCGCAAAACGGGTGTCGGTCCCGGCTTTGTCTTTCAGGAAACGGGCGTATAACCAATCACCGACATCACGTTCCGCCATCCGGTTGAGACGACGACGCTCTGCCATTTGGACGGTGATTTCATCCTGCGGACGCGTCGCCGTTTCGCCTTTAATGATCGCTTTCAGCAGACGATGGTTGATCATGTCGCCATATTTACGGATCGGTGAGGTCCAGGTGGCATACGCTTCCAGGCCGAGGCCAAAGTGAGGGCCTGGTTCAGTGCTGATTTCGGCAAAGGACTGGAAACGACGAATACGGCTGTCGAGGAAACCGGTCGGTTGCGCATCCAGTTCGCGACGCAGCTTGCAGAAACCATCCAGCGTGAGCACTTCTTCAGCATCGACATGCAGACCGTGCGTTTTTAGCAATGCTGCCAGCGCTTCAGCATTTGCCGGATCAAAGCCCATATGCACGTTATAGATGCCAAAACCGAGCTTATCGCGCAGTACGCGGGCCGCACAAATGTTAGCGGCGATCATCGCTTCTTCGACAATACGGTTGGCAATGCGACGAGGCTCGGCGACGATATCCAGTACTTCACCTTTTTCACCGAGAATAAAACGGTAATCCGGGCGATCTTTAAACACCAGTGCATGATTATGGCGCCACTCACCGCGACGCTGACAAATTTGCGCCAGGAGGCGAATTTGTTCGGCAATGGCCTCATTTTCTGGCTGCCAGTCGCCGGTGTTTTCCAGCCAGTCGGAAACCTGGTCATAAACCAGTTTCGCTTTGGACTCGATAGTAGCGGCAAAGAACTCGATATTGTCTTCAATGGTGCCATCTGCGGAGAGCGTCATCCGACACGCCAGTACCGGGCGAACTTCATTGGCGCGGAGTGAGCAGAGATCGTCGGAAAGCTCACGCGGCAGCATTGGGATGTTGAAACCTGGCAGATAGTTGGTGAATGCACGAACTTTTGCCGCTTTGTCCAGTTTGCTTCCTTCTGCAATCCACGCGGTTGGATCGGCAATCGCCACGATCAGTTGCAGTTTGTCATCCGGGAGCGCCTTCGCGAAGAGGGCGTCATCCATATCTTCCGTGCTGGCGCTATCGATGGTGACAAAATCCAGTGCAGTCAGATCTTCGCGCACCAGACCTTCGTCGAGCATTTCAGTAGCAACGCCGTTCGGCGCTTCTTTTTCCAGGTTATGACGCGCCAGAGTTACCCACCACGGCACGAAGTGATCGTCGCCAAAAGTGATGTACTGCGTGAGTTCTGCATAGAAAGAACGATCGCCTTTCAATGGATGACGGCGCATTTCGGCAACTGCCCAGTCGCCTTCTTTGAATTCATGTGTCAGGCCACGGGCTGCGCGGCAAGGAATGGCATCTTTCAATAATGGATGATCAGGGACAATGGCCAGACGGTCATTCTTGCCCTGAACTTTACCCACGAAGCGGGTTAGAAAAGGTTCAACCAGTTCTTCTGGTTCGGCAGATTCACGATCTTTTTCGCTGTGGATGACTGCGATAATTCTGTCGCCATGCATAACTTTTTTCATTTGCGGCGGCGGAATGAAATAACTTTTCTGTGCATCGACTTCCAGGAAGCCAAAGCCTTTTTCAGTGGCTTTTACCACCCCTTCAGCGCGGGGCGTCTGGGAATGCAGTTGCTGTTTAAGCTGCGCTAGCAGCGGGTTGTCCTGAAACATAATTGTCTATTTTGGTGGCCATTAGAGCGGCTGACAGTTTTACGCGATTCTGTCTGACGCAGCAAGGTTAATATGTTTCACCCAACGCGATTTTTAAGCGATTGATCCAGCCACAAAGCCCGCTCCATACCAACAAATTAATAACCTGCGTTGATGATATTTCGTGTTCGAGTAATGGGCTGAACTGGGCGGCGCTAAAGCGATCGGGTGCTCGGGTCAGCCATTGTATCGCCTGAACGGTAGCGCGCTCAACACAATGGCTATCAGCCCACCGATTAATTTCATTTTCGCCCTGACGTAGAATGAGGATTGCCTCTTTATATTCTGCTGTTGAATATGTTTGGCTAGCGAAGCAAGCGGCGCTGCCATTAATTCGCGCGGTTAACAACGTCGCAAGTTGATGGTTGGTTTTGGCGCTAACCAATGTGCTGGCGAATAGCTCCTCAAGGCGTGAAAGTAGAGCTGGGTGAAGATTGAGTATTTCGGTCAGTTGGCTGAGTTCAACCGACGAACTATTCACCGCATCTTCAGGTAATTTTTCTACGGCGTAGCAGGTACGCCAGCGAGTTGATTCATTCGCAAACAGTGATGCATCGGCGTAGTTTTGCATCTCCAGACCGGGTAGCCAACGAACTGGTTGCTCGAGATAAGCCTGCAATGTGGTAATCACTCGTGCCTGAAAACCGACAAAGCCAATAATTTGGTTAATGAACACACAGTCCCAGGCGGTAAGGCCGACATCTTTAAGATGCTCACGGGACTGACCGTCGATAATAGATGGAGAGAAGGCCAGTTGGCGGGCATATTGTGTGATTTGCGCCAGCCGATGATTACTTTCCCTGGAGGAATCCGGTCCGGGAAGTGGTGTCAGGCGCGCGGAATAGTAGTTGCACAAACGCTGAACGCCGCAGACCTGGGCAACAGTCAGGGCTGTAGACAGGCGTTCATAAGCGGTGAATGTCTGCAAGCGGGTCACGGCCAGCTGATCCGGGAACAACGCTCCAGCGAGTGCACGTGCGGGTGCCAGCCATGACTGAAAGGGGGCCAGCGTTTGTTCCTCAAGAATCACGTCGAGCAAAAAAGGGTCGTTGACCTTTGCGGCTTCGGGTACAAGTGGCAGAACGTTATGCTCTGAAGTGCTGGATTGGATTTCATGATACCAGTGGCTTTTGCCTGAACTATGGCGTTGTTCCATGGGCGCTCCTTGGTCATAACGGAAATCGTTATCCTGACGCAAGGCGGGAAGGGGAGAAAGACGGATCGGCGATAACAAATATCAGAAAGGTATAACAGAGAAAATGGGCGGCAGAACGCCGCCCATCTTGACCAACAGAACGATTATTTCAGTTCCAGTTCGTTCATTGCAGCGATGCTGAAACCGCCGTCAACGTGGACCACTTCACCGGAGATACCGGCAGAGAGATCGGAGCACAGGAACGCTGCGGAGTTACCCACATCTTCGATGGTAACGGTACGACGAATCGGCGTAACGGCTTCGCAGTGTGCCAGCATTTTACGGAAGTCTTTGATGCCGGAAGCGGCCAGCGTACGGATCGGACCTGCGGAAATGGCGTTAACACGCACCCCTTCTGGACCCATCGCGTTAGCCATATAGCGTACGTTCGCTTCCAGAGATGCTTTTGCCAGACCCATAACGTTGTAGTTCGGGATAGCGCGCTCAGCACCCAGGTAGGAAAGGGTCAGCAGAGCAGAGCCCGGATTCAGCATGGAGCGGCAAGCTTTTGCCATTGCAACGAAGCTGTAGGAGCTAATGTCGTGGGCAATTTTGAAGCCTTCACGAGTTACGGCGTTAACATAGTCACCATCCAGCTGATCGCCAGGTGCAAAACCAATAGAGTGTACGAAGCCGTCAAATTTCGGCCAGACTTTACCCAGTTCAGCGAACATGGTGTCGATGCTGGCATCTTCGGCAACATCGCACTGCAGAACGATGTCAGAACCTAATTGAGCGGCAAATTCTTCTACGCGGCCTTTCAGTTTGTCGTTCTGGTAGGTGAATGCCAGTTCAGCTCCTTCGCGGTGCATCGCCTGAGCGATGCCGTAGGCGATGGACAGTTTGCTGGCAACACCGGTTACCAGAATGCGCTTACCGGAAAGAAAACCCATAGCTTTAATCCTTATTGTTGATGCTTGTTGTGCCTGAAAATCAGGCGATTCGTCGTTTTAGTAAACAGTACGAACAGATAAACGGTTATTATAATCAACCAGGCTGTGGGTGGCTATAGTTGCGCTTTCTGTACGGGGGAGAATCAGCGGTAGAGAGCATTTTGCGACGCCCGCAAGGGGCAGGTTGTGGAAATATCTTATAGCGTCTGGCTTTAAAACTATTCGTATTACTTCCGGTAAGTTTGATGATGAAAACAGATGCGGATTTATCAGCCCTGGCTCTGTTGTGTCATCGGCGATTAATAATCTGGCGACAACAAGTTGTGGTCTTTCTCTGATGAACTGACGCCAACTTAATATTGTCAACCATCTTCACAGAATCTCCACAATCTCTTCATTATCAGAATATACACCATGAATAAGATAAAAATACTTTCCCTCACTTTGGAGGAATGTATAATTAGCCAAAATGAGAATGACCGTTCTCACTAAGTGAAAGGCCAGGAGACAGAGATGACTAGCAAGCTGGAGATACGTCACAAACAGCGTCAGGATGAAATCATCAACGCCGCCCGTCGGTGTTTTCATCGCTGCGGTTTTCATGCCGCCAGTATGTCGCAAATTGCCAGCGAAGCTCAGCTTAGCGTCGGACAAATCTACCGTTACTTCGCCAATAAAGATGCCATTATTGAAGAGATGGTTCGCCGTATCATCGACTTTCGTATTGCCCAGATGGACATTGACGCGCGGACCGATCGCTTCCCGGAAGTCCTTGCCTTGCGGAAATCCTTAAATGAGGACGACGACGCGTTGATGCTGGAAGTGGCTGCAGAAGCCACACGCAACCCACGAGTGATGGCTATGCTTGAGGAAGCTGACGCCAGAATGTTTGCTAACGGTTGTGCGCATATGAAAAGAATGCATCCCCATCTTAGCGACGAGCACATTCGTTGCTGCGTTGAAGTGCTTGCCACCATGATGGAAGGTACGGTTTATCGTCGCTTAACACCGCAAAAAAGCGATCCCCAACGTCTGCAGAAAATATATCAGGATATTATTAGTATGTTGATAAATAAATAAGAACAGAATTAACCGATAGCGGGGGATATTAATCCCCCTTATTTCATTGCGAAATTTATTTCGCGATGCGGGCTCGTTATATCTGAATATCCCTGACATATCCTCATTAATTTTAATGAGGAGGGTATTGTTCACCCTGGAGAAAATAATGAAGTATATAGCAACGTCTGTAGTGGCAATGCTGCTCTTATCTGGTTGTGATAATACGCAAAATAACAATTCATCCCCGTCGGAAACAGAAGTGGGCGTTGTTACGCTCAAATCTCAACCGGTTTCGGTAGTCAGTGAATTAACCGGGCGCACCAGTGCGGCACTCAGTGCTGAAGTACGTCCGCAGGTTGGGGGAATTATCCAGAAACGCCTATTTACTGAAGGCGATTTAGTTAAGGCCGGACAACCATTGTACCAAATTGATGCGGCCAGTTATCGGGCGGCATGGAATGAAGCCCGGGCCGCATTACAACAGGCACAGGCACTGGTAAAAGCCGATTGCCAGAAAGCGCAGCGTTATGCCCGACTGGTGAAAGATAACGGTGTATCACAACAGGATGCTGATGATGCTCAGTCTACCTGCGCACAAGATAAAGCCAGTGTTGAGGCGAAAAAAGCCGCACTGGAAACCGCGCGCATTAATCTTGACTGGACCACGGTAACCGCGCCGATATCGGGGCGTATTGGCATTTCGTCGGTGACGCCTGGCGCACTGGTGACCGCGTCGCAGGATACGGCGTTAACGACTATTCGTGGTCTGGATACAATGTATGTCGACCTCACTCGTTCCAGTGTCGATTTATTACGTCTGCGCAAACAGTCACTGGCGACCAACAGTGACACCATGAGCGTCTCACTTATTCTGGAAGATGGCACAACCTACAGCGAAAAAGGGCGTCTGGAACTCACCGAAGTCGCTGTGGATGAGTCTACCGACTCGGTGACATTACGGGCGATTTTCCCCAATCCACAACAACAGTTATTACCAGGCATGTTTGTTCGCGCTCGTGTCGATGAAGGCGTGATGGAAGACGCTATTCTCGCGCCTCAACAGGGCGTCACGCGCGATGCTAAAGGCAATGCAACTGCGCTGGTGGTGAATAAAGACAATAAAGTAGAGCAGCGAACGCTCGAAACGGGAGAAACGTATGGTGATAAATGGTTGGTGTTGAACGGCCTGCATAACGGCGACCGACTGATTGTTGAAGGTTCCGCCAAAGTAACTTCAGGGCAGACCGTCAAGGCTGTTGAAGTTCAGGCTAATGGAGGCAACGCCTGATGTTTTCGCGCTTTTTTGTTCGCAGACCCGTCTTTGCCTGGGTTATCGCAATCTTGATTATGTTGGCGGGTATTCTGGCCATTCGCACATTACCCGTCGCGCAATATCCTGACGTTGCACCGCCGACCATTAGAATTTCAGCCACTTATACCGGAGCTTCAGCCGAAACGCTGGAAAACAGCGTAACTCAGGTTATTGAGCAACAACTTACCGGGCTGGATAATTTGCTCTACTTCAGCTCCACCAGTAGTTCGGATGGCTCAGTCAGTATTAACGTGACGTTTGAACAAGGCACGGACCCTGATACCGCGCAGGTGCAGGTACAAAATAAAATACAGCAGGCGGAGTCACGTTTACCGAGCGAAGTGCAGCAAACCGGCGTCACAGTGGAGAAATCACAAAGCAACTTTTTGCTGATTGCTGCCGTGTATGACACTACCGATAAAGCGACCAGTTCCGATATTGCTGACTGGCTGGTGAGTAATCTTCAGGACCCGCTGGCGCGTGTTGAAGGCGTAGGTAGTCTGCAAGTTTTTGGGGCTGAATATGCTATGCGCATCTGGCTTGACCCCGCCAAACTGGCCTCATACTCGCTGATGCCTTCAGACGTGCAAAGTGCTATCGAAGCGCAAAACGTGCAGGTTACTGCCGGGAAAATCGGCGCTTTACCGTCATCGAACACGCAACAATTGACGGCAACAGTTCGTGCTCAGTCACGCCTGCAAACCGTTGAGCAATTTAAAAATATCATTGTTAAAAGCCAGTCCGACGGCGCAGTTGTTCGCATAAAAGATGTGGCTCGCGTCGAGATGGGTAGCGAAGATTATAACGCCATCAGTAAGTTGAACGGTCATCCGGCCGCAGGGGTAGCCGTGATGCTCTCTCCGGGGGCGAATGCGCTGAATACGGCGACGCTGGTCAAGGATAAAATCGCAGAGTTTCAGCGGAACATGCCGCAGGGATACGACATCGCATACCCGAAAGACAGTACTGAATTTATTAAAATCTCCGTAGAGGACGTAATTCAGACACTGTTTGAAGCCATCGTACTGGTGGTTTGCGTGATGTATTTATTCCTGCAAAACCTGCGCGCCACGCTGATTCCGGCATTAGCCGTGCCGGTCGTTTTGCTGGGGACGTTTGGCGTCCTTGCGTTGTTTGGCTATTCGATTAATACCCTTACCTTGTTTGCAATGGTGCTGGCGATCGGCTTGCTGGTGGACGATGCCATTGTGGTGGTGGAGAACGTCGAACGCATTATGCGTGACGAAGGGTTGCCCGCGCGTGAAGCCACGGAAAAATCAATGGGCGAGATTTCTGGCGCACTGGTTGCTATTGCGCTGGTGTTGTCAGCCGTATTCCTGCCGATGGCCTTCTTTGGAGGATCTACGGGAGTAATTTATCGTCAGTTTTCGATAACCATTATCTCCGCAATGCTGCTTTCCGTGGTGGTGGCATTGACCTTGACTCCCGCGCTGTGCGGTTCCGTCCTCCAGCATGTTCCGCCGCATAAAAAAGGCTTTTTCGGCGCATTTAACCGCTTTTACCGCCGTACTGAAGATAAATATCAGCGAGGCGTAATTTATGTCCTGCGCCGTGCTGCCCGAACAATGGGTGTTTATGTCGTGCTGGGTGGCGGAATGGCCCTGATGATGTGGAAACTGCCGGGCAGTTTCTTACCCACTGAAGACCAGGGCGAAATCATGGTGCAGTACACGCTGCCAGCTGGGGCGACCGCCGCTCGTACAGCAGAAGTAAACCGCCAGATTGTTGACTGGTTCCTGGTAAACGAAAAAGCAAACACCGATGTCATTTTTACCGTTGATGGTTTTAGTTTCAGTGGTAGCGGACAGAACACCGGGATGGCGTTTGTCTCGTTGAAAAACTGGTCACAACGTAAAGGCGCTGAAAATACCGCCCAGGCCATTGCCTTACGGGCAACCAAAGAGTTGGGGGCAATTCGTGATGCTACGGTGTTTGCCATGACGCCGCCTGCGGTTGATGGTCTGGGGCATAGCAATGGCTTTACGTTTGAATTAATGGCAAGTGGTGCGACTGACCGCGAAACCTTACTTCAAATGCGTAATCAGTTGATTGAACAGGCTAATCAAAGCCCTGATCTGATTTCTGTACGTGCCAATGACCTGCCGCAAATGCCGCAATTGCAGGTAGATATTGATAACAATAAAGCCGTATCGCTGGGTTTGAGCTTAAGCGATGTCACCGACACGCTGGCCAGCGCGTGGGGCGGTACTTATGTGAATGACTTTATTGACCGTGGTCGTGTGAAAAAAGTCTACATTCAGGGCGACAGTGAGTTTCGTTCTGCGCCGTCAGACTTAGGGAAATGGTTTGTGCGCGGGAGCGATAACGCCATGACGCCGTTCTCTGCTTTTGCCACTACGCGTTGGATCTACGGCCCGGAAAAACTGGTGCGCTACAACGGTTCTGCGGCTTATGAAATTCAGGGGGAAAATGCGAGCGGTTTTAGTTCTGGCGACGCGATGGCAAAAATGGAAGCTCTGGCAAACAACCTTCCGGCAGGAACAACCTGGGCCTGGAGTGGCTTGTCATTGCAGGAAAAACTGGCCAGCGGTCAGGCACTGAGTCTGTATGCGGTCTCTATTCTGGTGGTTTTCCTCTGCCTTGCAGCACTGTACGAAAGCTGGTCAGTCCCGTTCTCGGTCATTCTGGTGATCCCGTTGGGGCTACTTGGTGCGGCGCTGGCGGCCTGGATGCGTAATTTAAACAACGATGTTTACTTCCAGGTGGCGCTATTAACCACCATCGGTTTGTCGTCGAAAAACGCCATTCTGATTGTGGAATTTGCTGAAGCGGCGGTGGCTGAGGGCTATTCCCTGAGTCGGGCGGCATTACGCGCGGCGCAGACTCGTCTACGCCCAATCATCATGACCTCGCTGGCGTTTATTGCGGGGGTAATGCCGCTGGCGATGGCAACCGGCGCAGGTGCGAACAGCCGTATCGCCATTGGTACGGGCATTATTGGCGGTACGCTGACCGCTACGTTGCTGGCTATTTTCTTTGTTCCTCTGTTTTTTGTCCTGGTTAAACGTTTGTTTGCCGGTAAACCGCGCCGTCAGGAGTAAGTTATGTTGCGTCGTTCTCTTATTTTTCTGGTGCTGTTGAGTGCGGGATGTGTCTCGCTCGATCCTCACTACAGCACGCCTGATTCCCCAATCCCGGCGACCTTGCCGGGAGCACAGGGCCAGGGAAAGGCAATCAGCCATGACTGGCAGCAGGTGATCCACGATCCCCGATTGCAGCAGGTGGTGACCATTGCTCTGAACAGTAACCGCGATATGCAAAAAGCGATAGCTGATATTGACTCAGCACGGGCGCTATATGGGCAAACTAATGCGTCGTTATTCCCGACGGTGAATGCGGCCTTAAGTTCGACCCGCAGTCGTTCGCTGGCGAATGGTACGGGAACCACTGCCGAGGCGGATGGCACGGTGTCCAGTTTTACGTTAGATCTGTTTGGTCGTAATCAGAGTTTGTCACGGGCGGCGCGAGAAACCTGGCTTGCCAGTGAATTTACAGCCCAGAACACCCGTTTAACGCTGATTGCTGAAATCAGCACCGCCTGGCTGACCCTGGCGGCTGATAACAGTAATCTGGCCCTGGCAAAAGAAACGATGGCCAGTGCAGAAAACTCATTGAAAATTATCCAGCGCCAGCAACAGGTTGGCACGGCGGCAGCGACAGATGTCAGTGAGGCGATGAGTGTTTATCAGCAAGCGCGCGCCAGCGTTGCCAGCTATCAGACACAAGTGATGCAGGATAAAAATGCGCTGAACTTACTGGCAGGTACAACGCTTGCGGAAAATCTGCTACCGGGAACACTGGAAAGCCTGCCGGAACAGCTGATAAGCCTGGTTCCTGCGGGAATGTCATCTGACGTTCTGCTGCGTCGCCCGGATATCCAGGAAGCGGAACATAATCTGAAAAGCGCCAATGGCGATATTGGCGCCGCGCGGGCTAACTTTTTCCCGACGATTTCGCTGACTGCAAGTGCTGGCGTCGGCAGTGACGCATTGTCATCGCTGTTCAGCCACGGAATGCAGGTCTGGTCATTTGCGCCATCGGTAACATTACCGCTGTTCACCGGCGGTAGTAATCTGGCGCAGCTTCGTTACGCAGAAGCACAAAAGCGCGGGCTCATTGCCACCTATGAGAAAACCGTTCAGAGCGCGTTTAAAGATGTTGCTAACGCACTGGCGCGGCGGACCACGCTTGAAGAGCAACTGGATGCACAGCGCCAGTATGTTAAAGCTGAACAACAAACGGTCGATGTTGGCCTGCGTCGTTACCAGGCGGGTGTTGGTGATTACCTGACCGTGTTGACGGCACAGCGCAGCTTGTGGAGCGCACAGCAGGAGCTGCTGGCATTGCAACTGACTGATTTTACGAACCGGATCACGATCTGGCAGTCGCTGGGCGGCGGCATGTCATCACTCAAGTAAGGAATAGTATGGCTAGAGTCTCTCTTTCATGGGCGTTGATTCTTGGTCTTTTAGCCGGTATCGGCCCGATGTGTACCGATCTTTATTTGCCTGCTTTGCCGGAGATGTCTGAGCAACTGGCGGCAACCACGACCATAACGCAATTAACGCTGACCGCATCACTGATCGGTCTTGGCGTCGGACAACTGTTATTTGGCCTTCTGAGCGACAAAATAGGGCGTAAACGTCCGTTAATCTTGTCGTTGTTATTGTTTATTGTTTCCTCCATTTTGTGCGCGACAACTAACAATATTTACTGGTTAGTAGTATGGCGTTTTATTCAGGGGATCGCCGGGGCTGGTGGTTCGGTGCTTTCCCGCTCTATTGCTCGTGACAAATATCAGGGAGTCACGCTGACCCAGTTCTTTGCGCTGTTAATGACGGTGAATGGCCTGGCACCGGTGTTGTCGCCAGTGTTGGGCGGTTACATTGTCAGCGCCTTTGACTGGCGTATTTTATTCTGGGTGATGGCAGGAATTAGCACTGTACTGTTGTTGGGGTGCCTGTTGTTTATCAATGAGACGTTGCCAGAAAATAAAAGGGGCTCATCATTGCTATTAACCGGACGAAGCGTGGTGCAGAACCGCCGTTTTATGCGCTTTTGCCTGATACAAAGTTTTATGCTGGCAGGCTTGTTTGCGTACATCGGCTCTTCGTCGTTCGTGTTGCAGAAAGAATTTGGCTTTAGTCCAATGCAATTTAGCCTGGTGTTTGGCCTTAACGGCATCGGACTTATCATCGCTTCATGGATCTTCTCACGGCTGGCTCAACGGATTAACGCGATGAATTTGTTGAGAGGCGGCCTGGTAGCGGCGATTCTGTGTGCATCGCTCACTGTCTTGTGTGCATGGTTGCAGTTACCCATTCCGGCACTGGTGGCATTATTTTTCACTATCGCATTTTGTAGCGGCATAGGCACTGTTGGTGGGGCAGAGGCTATGAGTGCAGTAGGGACACAAGAATCAGGAACGGCATCTGCGTTGATGGGGATGAGCATGTTTGTCTTCGGCGGTATAGCCGCGCCATTGTCGGGGCTTGGTGGGGAAACGCTGTTAAAAATGAGCCTGGCAATTACGGTGTGTTATACGCTGGCATTGCTGGTTGCTCTCACCAGAATCGGCAATCAGAAGTAATGGCTTAATGAATGCCTCATTCTGACGGGGATTTCCCCTGTCAGAATGAGGCGCCGAACATTAACGATCTTTACGCCACGCATCCGCCGTCAACGCTTCGCCAAAGTGGCCGGAAATAAGCCGTTTGGTGAGTTCGTGCAGCGGCGATGCCAACACATCCGCAGTGCTACCGCGTTCGACAACTTCTCCCTGATGCATGACCAGCACCTGGTCGCTGATGTGCTTCATCATTCCGATATGTTGGGTAACATAAATATAAGAAATACCCTGTTTCTCTTGTAGCTCCAGCATCAGGTTAATTAGCTGCGAACGCATCGACATATCCAGCGAGGCGAGGGCTTCATCGGCAATAATCACTTTTGGGCGCAATATCAGCGCTCGCGCCAGCCCCAGACGCTGTTTTTGCCCGGGTGCCAACATATGCGGGTAGTAACTGACGTGATCCGGCAGCAGACCGACCATACGCATTGTTTCAATTATCTGTTTCCGGCGCTGTTCCGGTTCCAGGTCTGTGTTCAAACGCAGTGGAAAATCAAGGATCTGCGAAATACGTTGACGCGGATTCAACGAGGTGGACGGATCCTGAAATATCATGCGAATACGCTGGCTTCGGAAGGAATAATCGCCAAAATGCAGCGGATGATCGTCAATCAATAACTCGCCGCTGGTTGGCTCAATCATTCCTGCCAGCATCTTTGCCAGCGTCGATTTACCGGAACCGTTCTCACCAATAATCGCCAGTGTCTGGCGTTCACGCAGCGTAAAGCTCAATGGTTTTACCGCTTCTACTGTCTGGCGGCGAAACCAACCGGTCCTGTAGCGGAACGTTTTGCTTAAATTACGCACTTCGAGCAGAGTTTCTATCATCTCACTCTTTCTCCATGTTCAGCGGGAAATGACAGGCATAGAGATGATTTTTCGCCCCCATCAAACGTGGCGTCACAATGCATTCTCGTTGTGCATAAGGGCAACGCGGCCCCAGACGACAACCAATCGGTAATTGTTCCAGCAGCGGGATTGCGCCCGGCAGGGTATTGAGGCGGCTTTTATGCGGCATCGCACTGCCAAAGTCCGGTATTGCACGGATTAGTGCCTGGGTATAAGGATGATGTGGCATTGTCACCAGTTCCTTACTTGGCGCGGTTTCCACTGTCTGGCCACAATAAAGCACGTTGATTTTATCCGCCCATTGGCTAAGCATTTGTAAGTCATGGCTGATAAGCAAAATAGTGGTGTTGCTGTTTTGGTTGAGACGCGTCAACAGGCGGAAAATTTGCGCCTGCGTTGTTGGCTCCATCGAGTTGGTCGGTTCGTCGGCAATCAGCAGACGCGGTTGATTCGCCAGTGCAATGGCTATCATCACTTTCTGACATTCACCTTCGGTCAACTCATAGGGAAAACTGCGCATCGCATCTTTGTGATCTTTAATCCCCACGCGGTGTAGCAACTCAATGGCACGACGTTTTCGCCAGCCAAAACGCTGCCACCAACGGCCTTTATAGGTCCAGGCCGGGATGTTCTGCATCAACTGGCGACCCACACGTTCCGATGGATCAAGACACGATTGCGGTTCCTGAAAGATCATCGACACGTTGTGTCCAACCAGTTTGCGCCGTTCGCGTGCGGAAAGACGCAGCAAATCGATATCATCAAAACGCATTCGGTCAGCGGTAACACGCCAGTTATCTTTATTAACCCCACAAATCGCTTTCGCAATCAAACTTTTGCCGGAGCCGGATTCGCCAACAAGTCCACGGATTTCGCCCTCGTTTAAGGTCATACTCACGCGGTCGACGGCTTTAACCCACTCATCACCGGTTTTAAATTCAATGGTCAGGTTACGAATATCCAGTAATGGCATTATTCCACCCCCGCAATAATCGCACGACGAACGCCATCGCCAAGGAGGTTAACCAACAACACGCTAATCATAATTGCCGCACCAGGCAGCATGACGGTCCACGGGGCGACATAAATAAGTTCCAGCGCATCACCAAGCATCGCCCCCCATTCAGGCGAGGGCAGTTGCGCGCCGAGGTCAAGAAAGCCCAGCGCGGCAATGTCAAGAATTGCCATTGACAGTGCACGGGTGATCTCGGTGACCAGTCCGGCAGTGATGTTAGGTAAAACAGCAAACCAGAGAATATTCAGCGTCGTTGCGCCATCCAGACGGGCGGCGATAACGTACTCTTTTTCCAGTTCGTCATGCACCATGCTGTAAATCGAACGCACCATACGCGGCAGTAGCGCCAGCCAGACGGCAAACATGGCATGTGACAAACTCGGTCCGGCAAATGCCACTACGATAATTGCCAACAGCAGGGACGGAATCGCCAGCAAAGTATCCAGAATATGGTTTAGCACCGCTGACCGCAGACCGTGCGTTGCACCGGCGAAGGTGCCAAGTACCAGACCACAGATCGTCGCGGCGAGCGTCACCACAAATGCGCCCCCCACGGTAGGTGCTGCGCCACTCAATAAACGGCTTAAAACGTCGCGTCCCAGGTCGTCGGTCCCAAGGAAAAACGAGACTTCGCCATAGCGTGACCATGACGGCGGCAACAATTGATAACCAAGAAATTGCTGGTCGATGCCGTAAGGCGCAAACCAGCTACCAAAAATACACAGCACCGCCAGCCCCGCGCAGCCGTACAGGCCGACCATCGCAGCGGCGTCTCCATAGAATTTGCGCCAGGCAGTACGCAGCGTGCCCGGCGGGCGCTTCTCGCTGTATACGCTATCGTAAGGCATACCATTCCTTATGTTTCAGAGGGTTAGCCATGGCACCCAAAATATCAGATATCACGTTAATAATAATGACCAATGAACCGCACACCATCACTCCGGCGGAAATGGCTGCGTAATCCTGCTGGCGGATGGCGTTAATTAACCAGCGCCCTAAACCCGGCCAGCTAAAAACCATTTCGGTGATCATCGCCAGCGTCAGCATGGTGGAAAACTGCAAGCCCAGGCGAGGAATAACCGGAGGTAACGCGTTATGCAGCACGTGGCGACGCAAAATAGTAAAGCGCGACAAACCGCGAGTTGCCGCCGCTTTCACATAGTTTTGGTCATAGACTTCGATGGTGCTGATACGCATCAATCGGATCACTTCAGTTGTTGGCGCAACCGACAGGGTAATCACCGGTAGCACCATATGGCGAAGTGCGCTCATGATCATTTCGTCCCGCCACGGTGAGTCCGAAAGCCAGGCATCAATTAACGCAAAGCCGGTAATCGGTTTCACTTCATAGAGCAGATCGAAACGCCCTGAAACGGGCAGCCAACCTAGCGTGAGTGAACAAAACAGCGTCAACAGAAGCGCCAGCCAGAACACCGGGATGGAAAAGCCCAGCAAGGCGATGGCGTTGATCAAGTTATCCTGCCACTTATGGCGTGTAATCCCGGCAATCATGCCCACCGGGATCCCGACAATCAGCGCAAAACCGAAGGCGAGGATGCACAACTCCATCGTTGCCGGAAAGACTTCTTTTAACTGTTCGGCAATAGGCTGGCCGTTAATGCTGGAAACTCCAAAATCCCAGTGGATCAGTCCATTAAACCAGAACACCCAGGCATTCCATAGTGACGCGCCTTGTAACGGCGCGTGTGGCGTGAAATAGCTCAAACTGAAGCCAACAAAGGTCAGCAGGAATAAGGTGACGATTAATAACAAAATACGACGTAAGGTGAAGATAATCATGGTTTTTTCACCTCTTCTTGCTTCTCGCGATACACCCCCGCAAAGGAGGCGTTACCGAACGGGCTCAGTACCAGACCTTTAATATCGTAACGGTAGGCCTGCAAGCGCAGTGATGAGGCCAGCGGCAGAATGGGCAGTTCCTGCGCCAGAATGCTTTGCGCTTCATCATAAGCTTCAATACGCGCCGCCAATTGCTGCGAGGAGAGGGCATTACGCAACACGCTGTCGAATTTCGGATCGCACCAGTGGGCAAGGTTGGTTTGCGAGTGAATAGCCGCGCAGCTCAGTAACGGACGGAAGAAACTGTCCGGGTCGTTACTGTCCGTCGCCCAACCAGATAACGTCAGATCATGGCTCATATCCATCAACCGCGCCTCCTGAAAACGACCTTCTACCGGCACAATCACCACTTTCACGCCAACCTGCGCCATATCCGCCTGAATCAGTTCGGCGGTTTTCAGCGGACTGGGGTTCCATGCCTGCGATCGTGTCGGTACCCACAGTTTTAGCGTTAAGTTTTCCAGCCCCAACGCTTTCAGTTGTTCGCGCGATTTCGCTGGGTTGTATTCAGTAATTTTAGCCTCGTTGTCATAAGCCCACGAGGCGCGCGGTAAAATAGAGGCCGCAGTTTCAGCCGTACCATAATAGATGGATTGCATCAGGCGCTGGTTATTGATCGCCAGTGCCAGCGCATGCCGGACAGCCGGATTATTTAGCGGTGGTTTAGCGGTATTAAACGCCAGATAGGCGACGTTCATCCCCGGGCGCAGCGTTAAACGCAAACGCGGGTCGTCGCGCAAAATGGATAACTGGCTGGCGGCAGGCCAGGCCAGAACGTCACATTCACCGGTCAGGAGTTTCGACAGACGTCCGGTACCGCCGGAGCCTAAATCCACCACCACCTGCGGCATCAACGGTTTGCCACGCCAGAACTCATCATGACGTTGTAAGCGAATATATTGTCCGGCGCGGTATTCCGACAATTGATACGGCCCGGTACCGACCGGTTGACGGTCGAGTTGTTCCTGGCGATCTTCTTTCTCTAATTTCTGGGCGTATTCGGCAGACATTACCGACGCATAGTGGGTCGCCAGGTGCCATAAGAAGGATGCATCCGGCTGGGCGAGACGGAACTCAACGGTGTGATTATCCAGCTTGCGGACACTTTTAACGTTATCGGCAAATTGCAGACTGTCGAAATAGGGGAAGTTACTGCCGTTGACGTTATGCCACGGGTTATTGCGGTCAAAAATCCGTTGGAAGGTAAACACCACATCATCGGCATTCATTTTGCGAGTGGGAGTAAACCAGGCGGTTTTTTGAAACGGGACATCGCGACGCAGGTGGAAGCGATAGGTCGCGCCGTTGTCGAGCACTTCCCAGCTTTCGGCAAGTTCCGGCATCAGGCGATAGGTATACGGATCGACATCCAGCAGTCGATCATAAAACTGGGCGGCAAGGGTATCGACAATTAACCCACTGCTCGCTTTGGATGGGTTAAAGGTGTTGACTTGCCCGCTAACGCAATAGACAAAACCGCTGTCGCGGATATCAGCATGCGGGGGGGATTCAGGCGCGGCTATTGCCTGACCACTCACAAGTCCAGCAATCACCAAAAGAGACGATAATACCTGGCGCATAATATTAAGGGATTTTATGTAAAGAGGCTATCTTACTAATATTTAATGACATTTGCCATTACCGTTTGTGTTCAGGGGTCGCAATGAGGGCAGTATGGTTGGTTGTTGCACATGTGGCGTTGCCATCTGTTCAACATTCGTACCCGTGATTTCTCTATAACTATAACTCACAGAACTACTTAGCGAGGAACAGCGTGGCGCGATCGTGAGAAACCCAATAAAGCTGGGTTCATGTCATTTTTAGCCGGATGCGGCGTGAACGCTTTATCCGGGTAACGATACTGACCGGGCGTCTGCAATTAAATAATTATTCATTACCCCATTGATTCAAAAACTCTGCGATTTCATCAATGCGCGCGGGATTAATCCCCGCTTCAGCGGCCATGTCGTGCTGGGATTCTTCGCTGATCTCTTCATTGTTCATCAAACGGGTGAGTAGTAACTGGAAGTAGTGGGCCAGCGGTGTGCGTTCTGCGTCTACGACAGGTTCTGCGCATTCAGTCGCGTATTCATCGGCAATATCAAAATATTTTAATGGGATATCGTGGTTCATTGTTTGCCCCTGGAGTTAATGCGCTAAGCATAAGGGCGGATGATAGCACTCGTGATCCGGGTCATACATCTTTTTATAGTTAATGGCGCGGCGCATTGCCCTCAGGCAGGATAATGCGCCGTGCATCCGACTATTACGTTTCGCTCACCGGCGTTCTGTCACCATCATACAACGGCACTTTGCGATAGCGGCGGATCAGATACCACAAATATGCGCCGCCTAACGAAGCCCAGACCAGACCCAGCGTCAGCGAGGTGGCTTCGAGGTTAATCCACAGCACGCCCACCGTCAGCGCGCCAACCAGCGGCATTAATAAATAGTGGAAGTGTTCCTTCCAGCTTTTATTCATTCCTTTGCGCCGCCAGAAGTGGTTGAACACCGACAGGTTAACGAAGGTAAACGCTACCAACGCGCCGAAGTTAATTAACGCTGTAGCGGTAACTAAATCGAAGAACAGCGCCGACATCGCGACAATCCCGACCATGATGACGTTCAGTGCCGGGGTGCGCCATTTCGGGTGTACATAGCCAAACACGCGCTCCGGGAACACATTATCGCGCCCCATCACATACAGCAGACGCGACACGCTGGCATGTGAAGCCAGGCCAGACGCTAACGTGTTCACAAACGTGGTGCAAAGGAAAATCGACTGGAACAGCTTGCCGCCGACGTACAGCGCAATTTCCGGCAGCGCGGCATCCGGATCTTTAAAGCGGCTGATATCGGGGAAGAACAGCTGCATAAAGAACGACGCCGCAATAAAGATAACGCCACCGTAGACCGCCGTCAGGAAGATGGCCTTCGGGATCACGCGTGCGGCGTCTGGCGTCTCTTCCGAAAGCGTGGTCACCGCATCGAAACCGAGGAAGGAAAAGCAAACAATCGTCGCCCCGGTAATAATCGGGATCAGGTGCGCGTTCTCGCTGATAAATGGCTGTAGCGACCAGACGGTGCCAACGCCTTCTCCTTTATGCAGCCCCTGAACCACCAGGAAGATAAACACCACCATGATGGAGATTTGCACCAGCACAAACAGGGTATTGAAGTTAGCCACCAGGTTGACGCTCTTCAGGTTCGCGGCAGTTAAGATGGCGACGAACGTCACCACCCACACCCACGGTGACACTTCCGGGAAGAGGGCGGAGAGATAGATCTTCGCCAACAAGACGTTGATCATCGGCAAAAAGAGGTAATCCAGCAGCGATGACCAGCCGACCATAAAACCGACGTGCGGGTTAATCGACTTTTGCGCGTAGGTATAGGCCGAACCAGCCTCCGGGAACTGGCGAACCAGTTTGCCGTAGCTGATAGCGGTAAACAGCACGCCCGCCAGCGCCAGCAAATAAGATGCCGGAACGTGACCGTCGCTAATACCGGAAACGATGCCAAACGTATCGAACACGGTCATTGGCGTGAGATAGGCCAGACCCATCATCACCACCTGCCACAGCTTCAGCGACTTGCGCAGTTTAGTTTTGCCGGGTTGCGCAGCAATATTCAGTGGTGAATTAATAGCCATAATTGTTGCCTCCCCTGCGTAATAAGGTTTGCGGTCGTGTCGACCTGAAATCAAACCTGTTTAGCAAGGGAAGCGAAGGGGGCGGAGTCCAGTCAGTCGCAGGGAGGGCGCACACGCAGCCTCCCTCGCCATGCGGGGATTTAATCATCGGCATCATCTCATTTCCTCGTCACAGTCTTAATCGTTAACGGAAGCCCGTTGCCGCCTGCGCTCCATAACGCGACATCCGGGAAATGTCTGGATTACCAGCAAATGTCAGGCCTGGCTCCGCTCAGGCCGATGAAACAACCCCGCAAGGGGTACTATGCGTTTTTCAACATCCACTCAATTTCTGTTTCTGTGATGAGGCGCTCAAACTGCAACAACTCATCATTTTTACAGGCGTGATACACATGGCAAAAACGCTCGCCTAAATAGCGGCGCAAATGATCGTTCTCGATAAACTCCCACAGGGCATCGCTCTGGCGAATCGGGAAGGGTAAGCCTTCCTGCTCCAGCCCGTTGCCTTCTACTTCTTCCTGCAACGGCAGTTCGTTATCAAGGCCATGCAAAATACCGGCAAAAATCGCCGCCATCACCAGGTACGGGTTGGCATCGGCACCCGCCACGCGGTATTCCACGCGGTGGTTATGACGATCGCCGCACGGAATACGCAGGGCGACGGTGCGGTTGTTATGGCCCCACGACGCCTGCGTTGGCACATACATGCCTGGCTGGAAGCGGCGATAGGAATTCACGTTCGGCGCCAGCAACGCCATTGATGACGGCATCAGGTCGATCATCCCGGCGAGCATCTTTTTCAGCAGCGGCGAATCTTCGCCTTCTGCGTCAGAAAGCACGTTCTCGCCACGATTATTTTGCATACTGATATGGATATGCATCCCGCTGCCCGCGTGCTCTTCATACGGCTTCGCCATAAAAGTGGCGTGCATCTTATGCTTTTCTGCCATCAGACGCACCAGGCGTTTTAGCGCCAGCGCATCATCGCAGGCTTCCAGCACGTTATCGGTATGGTAAAGGTTGATTTCAAACTGACCCGGCGAGGCTTCGGCGACCGCACCGTCGGCGGGAATTAACTGTAACTGCGCCAGTTCATCAATATCATTGAGCACATCGGCGAAGTGGTTGAGGTTATCAACCGAGTAAACCTGGCTTTGTGTATTGCGGTCATCGGTGCCGGGCGCGCAGGGCGGTTGCAGATACCCTTCAGCGTCGCGCTGGCGATCCAGTAAATAGAACTCCAGCTCTACCGCTACAACCGGGAACAATCCGCGCTGGCGTAGCTGCTGCCACAGGCGGTTAAGTACGTTCCGCGGCTCAACGTCAAAGGGAGCGCCATCTTCATCGACCATGGTCAGGAGTATCTGACCGATAAACTCTGGATCGGCGGCAGAAGGGGTTAAGGTACCGAGTATTGGCACACAAGTACGATCTGGTTCACCCATTTCCTGACCCAGGCCCGCTTCTTCTACTACATTGCCCAGAATATCCATTGCAAACACCGAGGCCGGGAAATAACACCCTTTCTCCAGCTTCTTCAGACTTGAAACAGGAATGCGTTTCCCACGGAAACAACCATTCAAATCGGTAAGTAAAACATCAACATATTGCGTATTCGGGTAGCGCTCCAGGTAGCGTTTCACTTCCTGCGTAAAGGCGCTACCCCGCCTCTCTTCTGACTGCTGAACAAAGTTCTCTACTTCAACGATATTGGTTTCCATGATTCTTCGCCTTTGGTTTGTTTTCCGCTCGTTAGCAAAGCGTAAAATATAATGACCACCATTCGAATCTGTATGCAAACTAAATGTTTGTCAAATGTTAAATTGAGTTTGCAAAAATGAAAACCCACTGCTAGATTGAAAAAATATTGAACATAAAGGTCATTTAAACCGCAGTAATGGCGATAATTTAGTCCACTTTGTGAGATTGAGCATGGAAAATATAATGAACAATCCGGTTATCGGTGTCGTAATGTGCAGGAACAGGCTTAAGGGTCATACGACCCAGACTCTGCAAGAAAAGTACCTGAATGCCATCATCCACGCGGGCGGTTTGCCGATTGCGCTGCCACATGCGCTGGCGGAACCGTCATTACTTGAAGAACTGCTGCCTAAACTCGATGGCATTTATCTTCCAGGTAGCCCCAGCAATGTGCAGCCGCACCTATATGGTGAAAACGGCGATGAGCCTGACGCCGATCCCGGGCGTGATCTTCTGAGCATGGCGTTAATTAATGCCGCACTCGAAAGGCGCATCCCCATTTTCGCCATCTGCCGGGGGTTACAGGAACTGGTGGTAGCAACCGGTGGGTCGTTGCATCGCAAACTGTGCGAACAGCCTGAATTGCTGGAACATCGTGAAGATCCCGAACTGCCTGTGGAGCAGCAATATGCGCCGTCGCACGAAGTTCAGGTTGAAGAGGGGGGATTACTGTCTGCATTGTTACCTGAATGTAGCAACTTTTGGGTAAACTCTCTGCATGGACAAGGGGCGAAGGTCGTTAGCCCGCAGTTGCGTGTTGAAGCTCGCTCGCCGGATGGTCTGGTTGAGGCGGTGAGCGTCATCAATCATCCTTTCGCGCTGGGCGTACAGTGGCACCCGGAATGGAACAGTAGCGAGTACGCGCTTTCGCGTATATTGTTCGAGGGCTTTATCACCGCTTGTCAGAACCATATCGCTGAAAAACAGCGACTCTGACCACTACAGTTAAGGAAATGCAAATATGAGTGATGAGGGACTGGCGCCAGGAAAACGCTTGTCAGAAATCCGCCAGCAGCAGGGGCTTTCACAACGTCGTGCCGCCGAACTCTCCGGGCTGACTCACAGTGCTATCAGTACGATAGAACAAGATAAAGTCAGCCCTGCCATCAGTACGCTGCAAAAGCTGCTGAAGGTGTATGGTCTGTCACTCTCGGAATTCTTTTCCGAGCCGGAAAAACCTGATGAACCGCAGGTCGTCATTAATCAGGACGACTTAATTGAAATGGGCAGTCAGGGTGTGTCGATGAAGCTGGTGCATAACGGTAACCCGAATCGCACGCTGGCGATGATCTTTGAAACGTACCAGCCGGGCACAACCACTGGGGAAAGAATTAAGCATCAGGGTGAGGAAATAGGCACTGTACTGGAAGGTGAAATTGTTCTGACGATTAATGGTCAGGATTATCATCTCGTCGCGGGGCAAAGTTATGCCATTAATACCGGCATCCCGCACAGTTTCAGTAATACGTCGGCAGGCATTTGCCGAATTATCAGCGCCCATACGCCCACCACGTTTTAATCTTTTGGTTTTTGTAGGCCGGGTAAGCGAAGCGCCACCCGGCTTGCTATAAAGGCAATCTATAAAGAATGTCACCGGAAATAAACGGGCTTATCGCCCGGGGATCTCTGCGCCCTGACGTTCACAAACTGCATATATCTGATAGACGTGAAACAGGAGTCATAATGAATTTTCATCATCTGGCTTACTGGCAGGATAAAGCGTTAAGTCTCGCCATTGAAACCCGCTTATTTATTAACGGTGAATATACCGCTGCGGCGGAAAATGAAACCTTTGAAACCGTTGATCCGGTCACCCAGGCACCGCTGGCGAATATTGCGCGTGGTAAAAGCGCCGATATCGACCGCGCAGTGAGTGCGGCACGCAGCGTTTTTGAACGCGGCGACTGGGCGCAGGCCGCCCCGGCAAAACGTAAAGCAGTGTTGAATAAACTCGCCGATTTAATGGAAGCCAACGCCGAAGAACTGGCGTTGCTGGAAACACTCGATACCGGCAAACCGATTCGTCACAGCCTGCGTGATGATATTCCCGGCGCGGCGCGCGCCATTCGCTGGTACGCCGAAGCGATCGACAAAGTGTATGGCGAAGTGGCGACCACCAGTAGCCATGAGCTGGCGATGATCGTGCGTGAACCGGTCGGCGTAATTGCCGCCATTGTGCCGTGGAACTTCCCGCTGTTGCTGACTTGCTGGAAGCTTGGCCCGGCGCTGGCGGCAGGGAACAGCGTGATTCTAAAACCATCTGAAAAATCACCGCTCAGTGCGATTCGTCTCGCGGGCCTGGCGAAAGAAGCAGGTCTGCCGGATGGTGCGTTGAACGTGGTGACTGGTTTTGGTCATGAGGCGGGCCAGGCGCTGTCGCGTCATAACGATATCGATGTTATCGCCTTTACCGGCTCGACCCGTACCGGGAAACAACTGCTGAAAGATGCGGGCGACAGCAACATGAAACGCGTCTGGCTGGAAGCGGGCGGCAAAAGCGCCAACATCGTTTTCGCCGACTGCCCGGATCTGCAAAAAGCGGCGAGCGCGACAGCCGCAGGTATCTTCTACAACCAGGGCCAAGTGTGCATCGCCGGAACGCGTTTGTTGCTGGAAGAGAGCATCGCCGATGAGTTTTTAGCCCTGTTAAAACAGCAGGCGCAAAACTGGCAGCCGGGCCATCCGCTTGATCCCGCAACCACCATGGGCACCTTAATTGACAGCGCTCACGCTGACTCGGTACACACCTTTATCCGTGAAGGCAAAGGGCAACTGCTGCTGGATGGTCGCAACGCCGGGCTGGCTGCGGCCATCGGCCCGACCATCTTTGTGGACGTAGACCCCAATGCGTCCTTAAGCCGCGAAGAGATTTTCGGCCCGGTGCTGGTGGTCACGCGTTTCACATCAGAAGACCAGGCGCTACAGCTTGCCAACGACAGCCAGTACGGCCTCGGTGCGGCGGTATGGACGCGCGATCTCTCACGCGCGCACCGCATGAGCCGTCGCCTGAAAGCCGGTTCCGTCTTCGTCAATAACTACAACGACGGCGATATGACCGTACCGTTTGGCGGCTATAAGCAGAGCGGCAACGGTCGCGACAAATCCCTGCATGCTCTTGAAAAATTCACCGAACTGAAAACCATCTGGATAAGCCTGGAGGCCTGAAATGACCGAACATACCAGCAGTTACTACGCCGCCAGTGCGAATAAATATGCCCCTTTCGAGACGCTGAATGAGTCAATCACCTGTGATGTTTGCGTGGTTGGCGGCGGCTATACCGGGCTTTCCTCCGCGCTGCATCTGGCAGAAGCGGGCTTTGACGTGGTGGTTCTTGAAGCCTCACGCATCGGCTTCGGCGCCAGCGGGCGCAACGGTGGCCAGCTTGTGAACTCCTACAGCCGCGACATCGACGTTATTGAAAAAAGCTACGGCATGGACACCGCCCGTATGCTTGGCAGCATGATGTTTGAGGGCGGCGAGATCATCCGCGAGCGCATCAAACGTTATCAGATTGACTGCGACTACCGCCCCGGCGGCCTGTTTGTGGCGATGAATGAGAAACAGCTCGCGACTCTGGAAGAGCAGAAAGAGAACTGGGAACGCTACGGCAATAAACAGCTGGAGATGCTGGACGCCAACGCTATTCGCCGCGAAGTGGCAAGCGATCGCTATACCGGCGCGCTGCTGGATCACAGCGGTGGGCATATTCACCCCCTGAACCTCGCCATTGGCGAAGCCGACGCTATTCGTCTGAACGGCGGACGTGTGTATGAGCTTTCTGCGGTGACGCAGATCCAGCACACCACGCCAGCGGTGGTGCGCACTGCCAAAGGTCAGGTGACGGCGAAGTATGTGATTGTCGCCGGGAATGCGTACCTGGGCGATAAAGTGGAGCCGGAACTGGCGAAACGCAGCATGCCGTGCGGCACGCAGGTGATCACCACTGAGCGGCTTTCCGATGATTTAGCCCGTTCACTGATCCCGAAAAACTACTGTGTCGAAGACTGTAACTATCTGCTTGATTATTACCGCCTGACCGCCGATAACCGCCTGCTGTACGGCGGCGGCGTGGTCTACGGCGCGCGCGACCCGGATGACGTTGAGCGTCTTGTGGTGCCGAAACTGCTGAAAACCTTCCCACAGCTGAAGGGCGTGAAAATTGATTACCGCTGGACGGGCAACTTCCTGCTGACCCTGTCGCGTATGCCACAGTTTGGACGCCTCGATAAAAACATCTATTACATGCAGGGCTACAGCGGCCACGGCGTTACCTGTACCCATCTTGCCGGGCGTTTGATTGCTGAACTGCTGCGCGGCGACGCCGAACGCTTCGACGCCTTCGCCAATCTGCCGCATTACCCGTTCCCCGGCGGGCGCACGCTGCGCGTGCCGTTTACCGCGATGGGCGCGGCTTATTACAGCCTGCGCGATCGTCTGGGCGTTTAATTTCCGATTAACAGTGAAGAGTCAAAAGGTGTGAAACATGAGCAACAATGAATTCCATCAGCGTCGTCTTTCTGCCACCCCGCGCGGGGTTGGCGTGATGTGTAACTTCTTCGCCCAGTCGGCAGAAAACGCCACGCTGAAGGATGTTGAAGGCAACGAGTACATCGATTTCGCCGCAGGCATTGCGGTGCTGAATACGGGCCATCGTCATCCTGAACTGGTCGCGGCGGTGGAGCAGCAACTGCAACAGTTTACCCACACCGCGTACCAGATTGTGCCATACGAAAGCTACGTCACGCTGGCGGAGAAAATCAACGCCCTTGCGCCGGTCAGTGGTCAGGCTAAAACCGCGTTCTTCACCACCGGTGCGGAAGCGGTGGAAAACGCAGTGAAAATCGCCCGCGCCCATACCGGACGCCCTGGCGTGATTGCGTTTAGCGGCGGCTTCCACGGTCGCACGTATATGACTATGGCGTTAACTGGAAAGGTAGCGCCGTACAAAATCGGCTTCGGCCCGTTCCCCGGTTCGGTGTATCACGTGCCGTATCCGTCAGATTTACAGGGCATTTCGACGCAAGATTCTCTCGCCGCCATCGAGCGACTGTTTAAATCAGACATCGAAGCGAAGCAGGTCGCGGCCATTATTTTCGAACCGGTGCAGGGTGAGGGCGGTTTCAACGTGGCGCCAAAAGAGTTGGTTGCTGCGATTCGCCGCCTGTGCGACGAGCACGGCATCGTGATGATTGCCGATGAAGTGCAAAGCGGTTTTGCGCGTACCGGTAAACTGTTCGCCATGGATCACTACGCTGACAAGCCCGATTTAATGACGATGGCGAAAAGCCTCGCGGGCGGGATGCCGCTTTCGGGCGTGGTCGGTAATGCCAACATTATGGATGCGCCTGCACCGGGTGGGCTTGGCGGCACCTACGCCGGGAACCCGCTAGCGGTGGCTGCCGCGCACGCGGTGCTCAACATTATCGATAAAGAATCACTCTGCAACCGCGCGAATCAACTGGGCCAGCGCCTGATGCAAACGCTGATTGATGCTAAAGAAAGCGTTCCGGCCATCGCGGCAGTACGCGGTCTGGGGTCGATGATTGCGGCTGAGTTTAACGACCCACAAACGGGCGAGCCGTCAGCCGCCATTGCACAGAAAATTCAGCAACGCGCGCTGGCGCAGGGGCTGCTACTGCTGACCTGCGGCGCGTACGGCAACGTGATTCGTTTCCTGTATCCGCTGACCATCCCGGATGCGCAGTTCGATGTGGCAATGAAAATTTTGCAGGATGCACTGAGAGATTAATAGCCCAACGCAATAATGCCTGATGCGCTGCGCTTATCAGGCCTACAAACGACGTATTGATTATGTAGGCCGAATGAGGCGTTCATGCCGCATCCGGCAAGTTGTATTGCCCAACTTCGCTAAATCTGGTGCTTTTTCAACAACGCGCGGAACTGATGATAGGTTAACCCCAGCAATTCAGCCGCGCGTTTCTGGTTATATTTCCCCTGTTGCAAACTGAGTTGCAGCAACTCTTTTTCCTGCTGCATCTGAAACTCACGTAAATCCAGCGGTAGCGTCGGAAGCGAGGTGGTTTCTGAAACGGCGATGGCTTCTTCAGGCGGGCGCCGTTTAAAGGGATCAATAATGATGTCATCAAGCGGATAATCGCTGGTGCCGTGGCGATACACCGAACGTTCCACCACGTTTTTCAATTCACGAATATTTCCTGGCCAGCGATAATTCAGCAACGTTTCTCTGGCGCGCTCGGTAAAACCCGGGAACAGAGGCAGCTTGATTTCCCGACACATCTGGATGGCAAAGTGTTCTGCCATCAACATAATGTCGCTTTCGCGCTCGCGCAGTGGTGGCAGTTGCACAACATCAAAAGCCAGGCGGTCCAGCAGGTCCGCGCGAAATGTACCTTCATTGACCATCGCCGGAAGATTGGCATTTGTCGCACATACCAGCCGCACATTGACCTGCAATGGCTGGCTGCCTCCGACGCGCTCCAGTTCACCATACTCAATCACGCGCAATAATTTTTCCTGCACCATCATCGGTGCTGTAGCGAGCTCATCAAGAAATAGCGTACCGCCGTCGGCACGTTCAAATCGTCCCGGATGTCGTTTTTGCGCGCCGGTAAATGCGCCAGCTTCGTGGCCAAACAGTTCGGAATCCAGCAGATTTTCATTTAACGCCGCGCAGTTAAGGGAAATAAACGGCCCTTGCCAACGAGAGGAGAGATAATGCAGACGGCTGGCAATCAGTTCTTTACCTGTTCCGCGCTCGCCGATGATGAGCACCGGTTTGTCCAGCGGCGCGAGATGCGAAACCTGTTCCAGCACTTCGAGAAAGCTGTTCGCCTCACCGAGTAAGTTATCTTTGTATTCTGCCATGATGAAATTCGCCACTTGTTAGTGTAATTCGCTAATTCATCCTGGCATGTTGCTGTTGAATCTTCAATCAGATCTTTATAAATCAAAAAGATAAAAAATTGGCACGCAAATTGTATTAACAGTTCAGCAGGACAATCCTGAACGAAGATATCAAGAGGACAACATTATGGGTATTTTTTCTCGCTTTGCCGACATCGTGAATGCCAACATCAACGCTCTGTTAGAGAAAGCGGAAGATCCACAGAAACTGGTGCGTCTGATGATCCAGGAAATGGAAGACACGCTGGTTGAAGTGCGTTCTACTTCGGCACGTGCGCTGGCGGAAAAGAAACAGCTGACTCGCCGTATTGAACAAGCGTCGGCGCGTGAAGTTGAGTGGCAGGAAAAAGCCGAACTGGCACTGCTGAAAGATAGAGAAGACCTGGCGCGTGCGGCGTTAATTGAAAAACAGAAACTGACCGATCTGATTAAGTCCCTGGAACATGAAGTGACGCTGGTGGACGATACGCTGGTGCGTATGAAGAAAGAGATTAGCGAGCTGGAAAACAAATTGAGCGAAACTCGTGCTCGCCAGCAGGCATTGATGTTGCGTCATCAGGCCGCAAACTCGTCGCGCGATGTGCGTCGTCAGTTGGACAGTGGCAAACTGGATGAAGCGATGGCCCGTTTCGAATCTTTCGAGCGCCGTATCGACCAGATGGAAGCAGAAGCGGAAAGCCACAGTTTCGGCAAACAAAAATCGCTGGATGATCAGTTTGCCGAGCTGAAAGCTGATGATGCAATCAGCGAGCAACTGGCACAATTAAAAGCCAAAATGAAGCAAGACAATCAATAATAACATCCAGGCGGCGTCCGAACACGCCGCCGCTCATCCCTTAAGGAGTACTTATGAGCGCGCTATTTCTGGCTATTCCGTTAACCATCTTTGTGCTGTTTGTTTTACCGATTTGGTTATGGCTGCATTACAGCAACCGCTCCAGTCGTGGAGAGCTTTCGCAAAGCGAGCAACAGCGATTAGCGCAACTGGCTGATGAAGCAAAACGGATGCGCGAACGTATTCAGGCGCTGGAATCCATTCTTGATGCAGAACATCCGAACTGGAGGGATCGCTAATGGCGGGTATTAATCTCAATAAAAAATTATGGCGTATTCCACAACAGGGTATGGTTCGCGGCGTTTGCGCGGGGATTGCTAACTATTTTGATGTACCGGTAAAACTGGTACGTATTCTGGTGGTGCTGTCGATTTTCTTCGGCCTGGCGCTGTTTACCCTGGTTGCTTACATCATTTTGTCATTTGCGCTTGATCCAATGCCGGACAACATGGCGTTTGGTGAACAACAACCTTCCAGCAGCGAATTGCTGGATGAAGTCGACCGTGAACTGGCGGCCAGTGAAACGCGTTTACGCGAGATGGAACGTTATGTCACTTCCGACACCTTCACGCTACGTAGTCGTTTCCGTCAACTGTGAGGAAAGTTATGAATACTCGCTGGCAACATGCCGGGCAAAAGATGAAGCCTGGTTTTAAATTAGCAGGCAAGCTGGTACTTCTTACCGCACTGCGCTACGGCCCGGCGGGCGTGGCTGGCTGGGCGATAAAATCAGTTGCTCGTCGACCGCTGAAAATGTTGCTGGCTGTGGCGCTGGAACCGCTATTAAGTCGGGCTGCCAATAAACTGGCGCAGCGTTATAAAAGGTGAGGGGAGTTCCGCAAAAATTGTTAGATCTCAGGCGTATAATGGATGGCAATTTTCATCCATAAAAGGACACTTATATGTTTAAAAAAGGCTTACTTGCTCTGACTCTGGTGTTTTCACTGCCTGTTTTCGCCGCTGAACACTGGATAGATGTTCGTGTTCCAGAGCAGTACCAGCAGGAACACGTTCAGGGGGCCATCAATATTCCCCTGAAGGAAGTGAAAGAGCGCATAGCCACCGCCGTTCCGGATAAAAACGACACCGTGAAAGTGTATTGCAACGCCGGGCGCCAGTCCGGGCAGGCAAAAGAGATCCTCAACGAGATGGGATATACCCACGTTGAGAACGTCGGTGGCCTGAAAGATATCGAAATGCCGAAGGTCAAAGGTTAACAAATTATTGCTTGAGCGGTGTAAATAACGCCGCTTATTCATTTGATAAATCAAAATTAACCCACATTATTATCTCCAGTATCTAATCCTTTCTACGGCTTTCTGGCACAGGACAGCAATGAAGCGACTTAAAAATGAACTTAATGCGCTGGTGAATCGTGGCGTCGACAGGCACCTGCGACTGGCGGTAACCGGACTTAGCCGTAGCGGCAAAACGGCGTTTATTACCGCGATGGTCAATCAGTTGCTCAATATTCATGCAGGAGCACGCTTGCCGCTGTTAAGTGCGGTGCGTGAAGAGCGCCTGCTGGGCGTAAAACGCATTCCCCAGCGTGACTTTGGCATTCCGCGCTTCACCTATGATGAAGGGCTGGCGCAGTTATATGGCGATCCTCCCGCCTGGCCGACGCCAACGCGCGGCGTCAGTGAAATCCGCCTGGCGCTACGTTTTAAATCGAATGATTCACTGCTGCGTCACTTCAAAGACACCTCTACGCTGTATCTGGAGATTGTGGATTATCCCGGCGAATGGCTGCTCGACCTGCCGATGCTGGCGCAGGATTACTTAAGTTGGTCGCGGCAGATGACGGGCTTACTCAATGGTCAGCGCGGCGAATGGTCGGCGAAATGGCGAATGATGTGCGAAGGGCTGGACCCGCTAGCGCCTGCCGACGAAAACCGACTGGCAGACATTGCCGCCGCGTGGACCGATTATCTCCACCAGTGTAAACAGCAGGGGCTGCACTTTATTCAGCCAGGGCGCTTTGTTTTGCCTGGCGATATGGCAGGAGCGCCCGCGCTGCAATTCTTCCCATGGCCAGATGTCGATGCCTGGGGCGAGTCCAAACTGGCGCAGGCCGATAAACACACCAACGCCGGAATGCTGCGCGAGCGGTTTAATTATTACTGTGAGAAGGTGGTGAAAGGGTTCTATAAGAATCATTTTCTGCGCTTTGACCGCCAGATTGTGCTGGTGGATTGCCTGCAACCTCTCAACAGTGGGCCACAGGCATTTAATGATATGCGTCTGGCGCTGACGCAGCTGATGCAAAGTTTCCACTACGGGCAGCGTACCCTGTTCCGGCGTTTGTTTTCGCCGGTTATTGATAAGCTATTGTTTGCTGCCACTAAAGCGGACCATGTGACCATCGATCAGCACGCCAATATGGTTTCATTACTGCAACAACTGATTCAGGATGCCTGGCAAAATGCGGCGTTCGAAGGGATCAGCATGGACTGCCTGGGGCTGGCGTCAGTTCAGGCGACCACCAGCGGCATTATTGATGTTAACGGTGAGAAAATCCCGGCGCTGCGCGGTAATCGACTCAGCGATGGGGCACCGCTCACTGTTTATCCTGGCGAAGTTCCTGCACGTTTGCCCGGTCAGGCGTTCTGGGATAAGCAAGGTTTCCAGTTTGAAGCGTTTCGTCCGCAGGTAATGGATGTCGACAAACCGCTGCCGCATATTCGTCTTGATGCTGCGCTGGAATTTTTAATAGGAGATAAATTGCGATGACCGAACCGTTAAAACCACGTATTGATTTCGACGGTCCGCTGGAGGTCGATCAGAATCCAAAATTCAGGGCGCAGCAGACCTTTGACGAAAGTCAGGCGCAAAATTTTGCCCCGGCCACGCTCGAAGAAGCGCAGGAAGAAGAGGGGCAAGTTGAAGCGGTAATGGACGCAGCGTTACGTCCGAAACGCAGTCTGTGGCGCAAAATGGTGATGGGCGGGCTGGCGCTGTTTGGCGCAAGCGTTGTCGGTCAGGGCGTGCAGTGGACAATGAACGCCTGGCAAACTCAGGACTGGGTGGCGCTGGGTGGTTGTGCCGCTGGGGCATTGATTATCGGCGCTGGCGTGGGTTCTGTGGTAACAGAATGGCGGCGTTTATGGCGCTTGCGCCAGCGTGCGCACGAACGCGACGAAGCACGCGATTTGTTGCACAGCCACGGCACGGGTAAAGGCCGCGCATTTTGCGAAAAACTGGCGCAGCAGGCGGGAATCGATCAGTCACATCCGGCGCTGCAACGCTGGTATGCCTCAATCCATGAAACGCAGAACGATCGTGAAGTGGTTAGTTTGTATGCTCACCTGGTCCAGCCGGTTTTAGATGCCCAGGCGCGGCGCGAAATCAGCCGATCAGCGGCGGAATCGACGTTGATGATTGCGGTCAGCCCGCTGGCGCTGGTGGACATGGCGTTTATCGCCTGGCGTAATCTGCGTTTGATTAATCGCATCGCCACGCTGTATGGCATTGAACTGGGGTATTACAGCCGTCTGCGCCTGTTTAAACTGGTCTTGCTGAATATCGCTTTCGCGGGTGCCAGCGAACTGGTGCGTGAAGTGGGGATGGACTGGATGTCGCAGGATCTCGCCGCGCGCTTGTCTACTCGCGCCGCTCAGGGAATAGGTGCCGGGTTACTGACCGCACGACTGGGGATCAAAGCTATGGAACTTTGCCGCCCGCTGCCGTGGATTGACAATGACAAACCACGTTTGGGTGATTTCCGTCGTCAGCTCATCGGTCAGGTAAAAGAGACGTTACAAAAGAGCAAAACGTCCGGCGAAAAATAGTGCACATTCGGGCGCTGATCGGATAGCTTTACGCCGAAGTGCCCGTTTATCCATCGTTGTGTCAATGTTTGTTGACAGAAACCTTCCTGCTACTCGAATAGTGTCATATCATCATATTTATTGTTCTTTTTCATGTGAAGGTTCCCATGCGTCTGGAAGTCTTTTGTGAAGACCGACTCGGTCTGACCCGCGAATTGCTCGACCTACTGGTGTTAAGAGGCATCGATTTACGCGGTATTGAGATTGACCCAATCGGGCGGATTTACCTGAATTTTGCCGAACTGGATTTTGACAGTTTCAGCAGTTTGATGGCGGAAATACGCCGTATTGCGGGCGTTACCGATGTGCGCACTGTGCCGTGGATGCCTTCCGAGCGAGAACATCAGGCGTTGAGCGCATTACTTGAAGCATTGCCTGAACCCGTGCTTTCTGTCGATATGAAAAGCAAGGTGGACATGGCAAATCCGGCGAGCTGTCAGCTATTCGGGCAAAAACTGGATCGTTTACGCAATCATACCGCTGCGCAATTGATTAACGGATTTAATTTTTTACGTTGGCTTGAGAGCGACCCGCAGGAATCACATAACGAACATGTAGTGATTAATGGACAAAATTTCCTGATGGAAATAACGCCTGTCTATCTTCAGGATGAAAACGACCAGCATGTCCTGACCGGTGCGGTAGTGATGCTGCGCTCAACAATCCGTATGGGCCGTCAGTTGCAAAATGTGGCTGCCCAGGATGTCAGCGCCTTCAGTCAGATCGTCGCTATCAGTCCTAAAATGAAGCACGCGGTAGAGCAGGCGCAAAAGTTGGCAATGTTAAGCGCACCGCTGCTGATCACGGGTGATACCGGCACGGGTAAAGATCTCTTTGCTTACGCTTGTCATCAGGCAAGCCCGCGTGCGGGTAAACCTTATCTGGCTCTGAACTGTGCTTCTATTCCAGAAGATGCTGTAGAGAGCGAACTGTTCGGGCATGCGCCGGAGGGGAAAAAAGGATTCTTTGAACAGGCTAACGGCGGCTCGGTTTTGCTGGATGAGATTGGCGAGATGTCGCCACGAATGCAGGCAAAATTATTGCGTTTTCTCAACGATGGCACTTTCCGTCGCGTTGGGGAAGACCACGAAGTGCATGTGGATGTGCGGGTAATTTGCGCGACTCAGAAGAATCTGGTCGAGCTGGTGCAAAAAGGCATGTTCCGCGAAGATCTCTATTATCGTCTGAACGTGCTGACGTTAAATCTGCCGCCGCTTCGCGACTGTCCACAGGACATCATGCCGTTAACCGAGCTGTTTGTTGCCCGATTTGCTGACGAGCAGGGAGTGCCGCGTCCGAAATTAGCTGCAGATCTGAATACCGTGCTTACGCGTTATGCATGGCCGGGGAACGTGCGGCAGTTGAAAAACGCTATTTACCGCGCACTGACGCAACTGGAAGGCTATGAACTGCGTCCGCAGGATATTTTGCTGCCGGATTATGACGCTGCAACTGTGGCCGTTGGTGAAGATGCAATGGAAGGTTCGCTGGACGAAATCACCAGCCGTTTTGAACGTTCGGTATTAACCCAGCTTTATCGCAATTACCCCAGTACGCGCAAACTGGCAAAACGTTTGGGCGTTTCACATACCGCGATTGCCAATAAATTGCGGGAATATGGGTTGAGTCAGAAGAAGAACGAAGAATAAGTGGGATAAATGCCTGATGGCGCAATACCATCAGGCATAATAATTTACGCTTTCAGTACCGAGAGAGCTGCTTCGTAATCCGGCTCGGTGGTGATTTCATTTACCAGCTGACTGAAAATCACATTATCATTTTCATCAATTACGACAACCGCACGTGCCGCCAGACCTTTCAGTGGGCCTTCAGCGATCTCAACACCGTAAGCTTGCAAGAATTCAGCGTTACGGAAAGTGGAGAGAGTGATAACGTTGTTCAGACCTTCCGCGCCGCAGAAACGAGACTGGGCAAACGGCAGATCGGCGGAGATGCACAGCACAACCGTGTTGTCGATTTCGGTTGCCAGTTGGTTAAACTTACGTACTGATGCGGCGCAAACACCGGTATCAATGCTCGGGAAAATGTTCAGCACTTTGCGTTTATCTGCAAACTGACCGAGGGTGACGTCAGACAGATCTTTTGCCACGAGAGTAAAAGTCTGCGCTTTGCTACCCGCTTGCGGGATGGAATTGGCGACTGTAACCGGGTTGCCCTGGAAATGAACGATTTGTGACATGATTATCTTTCCTGTTTACATATAGTTAACGTCACGCCTAGTTTATGCTAACTGTCAATAACACAGCAATCGCTATTTGCGCTTAATCCGCAGACCACCGCGGCAACAAGGAGTAAAGATGAGAACCGTTAAGGTATTTGAGGAAGCCTGGCCGTTACATACCCCGTTTGTTATTGCGCGGGGAAGCCGCAGTGAAGCGCGCGTGGTGGTGGTTGAACTGGAAGAAGATGGCGTCAAAGGTACGGGCGAATGTACACCTTATCCGCGCTATGGCGAAAGTGATGCCTCAGTTATGGCGCAAATAATGAGTGTGGTCCCACAACTGGAAAAAGGGCTGACGCGCGCAGAGTTGCAAAAAGTTCTACCTGCCGGTGCGGCGCGTAATGCGCTGGATTGTGCGCTGTGGGATCTGGCCGCAAGACAACAGCAGCAGACGCTGGCTGTATTTACCGGTATCTCTCTTCCTGAAACGATCACCACTGCGCAGACCGTAGTGATCGGTACGCCGGATCAGATGGCAGGCAGTGCCGCAGCATTATGGCAGGCTGGGGCTAAGCTGCTAAAAGTGAAGTTGGATAATCATCTTATCAGCGAGCGGATGGTGGCGATTCGCGCGGCAGTGCCGGATGCGACGTTAATTGTTGATGCTAATGAATCCTGGCGTGCGGAAGGACTGGCGGCGCGATGCCAGCTGCTCGCCGATCTAGGCGTCGCAATGCTGGAGCAACCGCTGCCGGCTCAGGACGATGCGGCGCTGGAGAATTTTATTCATCCATTGCCCATTTGCGCAGATGAAAGTTGTCATACCCGTAGCAACCTGAAGGCGCTGAAAGGGCGCTATGAGATGGTTAATATCAAGCTTGATAAAACCGGCGGCTTGACGGAAGCGTTGGCGCTGGCAACAGAAGCGCGTGCACAAGGTTTCAGCCTGATGTTGGGCTGCATGTTATGCACCTCACGCGCCATTAGCGCAGCATTACCGCTGGCGCCGCAGGTCAGCTTCGCCGATCTCGACGGGCCGACCTGGCTGGCGGTGGATGTGGAACCGGCTCTTCAGTTTACGACCGGCGAATTGCATCTTTAGGATGCCAGCGTAGTAAATTCGCCATCGCAAAAAGATATTTTTCGCTGGCCTCATCGGCGGAGATGGGGGGAAACTCAGCAGTGATACAGTGTAAGTTCAGGTCTGCACACCAACTGCCAAAGGAACCGGGGGTGTCGTAGCCGACGCTGGTTACTAGCGGCAATTCAAACGCCTGAACCAGCCATTCACCTAATTCACTGTGTCTGGGATCTTCAATACATGCCAGAGGATCGTGGAACGAGACGACCCAGGCGGGTTGAATGCGATGAATGAGCTGGCATAACGCTTGGGTTTCAGGTTCGGAGCCTGGTTTATCTCCGGTCAGTAAGACAACGTCACGCTCTTCGGCGGCGCTGTTCCAGCGATATACCGTTTCTCTCCTTCCAGTTGGCGGCAGGAAAGTTTCTGTTTAAATCCACACCATTGGCATTGGCACGTAGACCCAACTGACAACCGTCGGGATTCACACAGAGCACAACATGATGGCGGCGCAGAGACGGTGTTAATGTGCGTAATGCGCAGGAGAGGGCGACGACGGAAGAATTCTCATCGCCGTGGGTACCCGCAAGAATCAAACCACTTTCGCTACTGGCGGCATGGGCGGGAAACCAGAGCAGCGGCGCACCCAATAATGAACGTCCGTAATGTTCAGTTCCGGGCGGAAATGCGCCGCGTTCGGCGCGTGGGCGAGTTACGGTCATGATCGTCTCTGGTTCAGGAAGTATTACAGGCAGTGTTGTGCAAATTTTGCGGATTATCAAATCCTTTTCTTCAACGCTATGTTATCGATCTTTTATCACTTTTTTGCCGGAAGTTGTTTGCATTTTTATTGATGTGCAGATATCAGAAATATGCTGACTTAGATGTAAGTCGTAATGTTATATACATGGCGTATTTTATTCTTACTGGTTCTACCCATGTTAATCGCATCTGATTGATAAGTTCACCTTAATAAGTTTAATAAATCGTACTGCACATAGTACAGTACGATGGTACTTATATAATTGATTTACATGAAGAATGGCTTGTCACCATCAGTCCCAGGTTGATTGATGCCTATATTCTCACCAATGTGTTTCTCAGGTTTATCGATGATATCTGTGATTAATGCTGCGACACTCTTACGTGATACGATCGTACCTTTGAATGGTTCATTGCGTGAGGTAATCTCATAATCAATAATATCTTCATCAGTCAGCCAGGCAGGGCGAAGAATTGTATATTCCAGTCCAGAAGCCTCAATTGCGTCCGCAGCCCTGCGGAATGGTTTTAGGGGCTCACCAATAACTGCATTATTCCATTCGCCAAATTTTCCTGGAACTTCATTATAAATACCGAGGGAAAGAACAAAGATCAGACGTTTAACATCACAGGCTTTCATCGCAGCGATCACTGAATTTGCCTGAATATCTAAATCTTCCCCCGTAAGGTTGGCATACACAACATCCTGTCCCTGCATGGCCTGTTTCAGTGCTCCATGATTCAGTACATCCCCCATAATAATCTGGCTATTAGTTGGATAGGGGGTGTGGATTTTTGCTGGCTGACGGGCAAATAAAGTTTGTTTAATGGTTTTTTTATCTGCCAGTTGATTAATCACATGGCGGGCTATCTGACCGCCAGCACCAAGAATCAGTACATTTTTCATAATATTTCTCATGAAACTTATCCCAGATGGGTGTTGAAAAAAGGAATAACTTTTGCTAGCGCCTCCTGAACTGCTTCCGGTTTGTCATACAGTTCATAATGTGAGAAATCGGGTAACGAAACTAACTGACGATCCTGCGAAACCATCGCCCGGCCATAGACTTCCAGTCCATCACGATAAGCACCGAAGGCACCGACTTTTTCACCAACTACTACCATCACCGGCTGAGTCAGTAACACTTCAGTAAATGCGAAGGCATCCCAGGCCAGCGTTTTCTGTGCATGTGAGAACAACATTTTTGTCGCACCTCCCGGTTGTTGCCCGCGTGGTGTTTTATAGTAGTCAGTTGCTTCATAAACATCGCGTTCGGTCAGTCCATGGGCTTTTGCTGCATCCAGGCTGGCGGGAAGTAATTCGTTGATCTGTAATTCTCCACAACGAGCCTCTTTGGTTCGTTGTGACGCCATTGCATTCAATGCGCCAATCGGATCGTAATTGCTGAAACCTTCCCGAAAAAGACGCCCGATATTAACACCCGTAATACTCACTACAGCTTTAATTCGTTTTTCTGTCAGCGCGGCATTAATGGCATAGCCACCACCCCCACACACTCCCAGCACGCCAATGCGTTCAGCATCAACATATGGCAGAGTTACTGCATAATCGATAACACGGCTAATATCCTCTACGCGCTGTGTCGGATCTTCTATCCAGCGAGGCTCCCCACCAGATTCTCCCTGGAAACTGGCGTCATAAGCGAGAACGACATAGCCTTTTTCAGCCAATGCCTTGCCATAGATAATGCCAGACGTCTGCTCCTTACAACTGCCAAAAGGATGGACGCTGATAATCGCCGGATACTGTTTTGACTCATCAAAATTTGGTGGAAACTGAATATTGGCAGCAATATGCCAGGCCATATCACTATTGCGGATTTGAATATGTTTCATTACAGAGTTTCCTCAAAGAACGGAGCTAATACTGAAATTGCTTCAGCCACATAGGCTTTGCCGTCATAAAGATCCATATGGTTTGCGCCTTCAACAATGTGATAGCGTTTATCCTGGCTTGATGCCCGATCGTACAGGTCGTCACTCATCCATTTGCTCCCTGCCTGGCTGCCCGCCACAATCTGCATCGGCTGAGTCAGGTACACTTCCGCCATATGGTAAGCATCATAGGTAATAATCTGGTTAAGGCTGCGCAAAGTAGCGTAACCCGGTGCTGTTGGATACTGCGCACGAGGGGTGTGGTAATACTCCCAGGCCTGACGCAGTTCTTCGTTCGGCGCATCGGCCTCCTTCATTGGAGCCAGTGGCATAATGGCGTATTCTTCGCTGCTAATATCGCTGGTTCGGGCGTTTGAGCCAGCTTCAATGTGTGGCAGAGCATCAATAGATTTCACATTGTTTTCCCAACCATTGCGGAACATCGAACCAATATTGACCGCACTAACGGTACCGATGGCCTTGATACGGCGATCCTGAATTGCAGCATTGGCTGTATATCCTGCACCGGCACAAATTCCCATCGCACCAATTCGGGTATTGTCGACATAAGAAAGAGTTGTCAGGTAATCAATCACAGCACTGACGTCTTCAGTACGAATGTATGGGTTTTCTAACTGACGCGGCTCGCCGCCACTTTCACCTTGATAAGATGCGTCATAAGCAATGGTGACAAATCCCTTTTCCGCCAGTTTTTCGGCATAAGTTCCGGCCGTTTGTTCTTTAACGCCCCCACCTGGGTGAGATACCACAATTGCCGGATACTGACGGGTTTCATCAAATTTTGGAGGGAAATAGATCACTGCAGACAAAGAGATGGTTGGATTATTGCTGTTAGTGAAGCTGACTTTATTATTCATCATTCCGTTCCTCATGGAGTTGTCGGTTCGTTTTAACGGTTGGTGATATCACTATAGATATTGATCATTAAGTTGATTAGACCCAAAATCATGATTAGACCTATCATTTAAATGATTAATAAATTGTATGGAGATACTGAATGAAGCGTGAAGAAATCGCTGATCTTATGGCGTTTGTCGTCGTTGCAGAGGAGCGTAGCTTCACTCGCGCAGCAGCCCGCCTGAGCATGGCGCAGTCAGCTTTAAGCCAGATAGTGCGCCGTATAGAAGAACGATTGGGATTGCGGCTTCTGACGCGAACCACGCGCAGCGTTGTACCAACTGAAGCGGGCGAGCATCTTTTGTCTGTTCTTGGCCCTATGCTGCATGACATAGATTCTGCCCTGACATCCTTGAGCGATCTGCAGAACCGCCCATCCGGGACAATACGTATTACTACTGTAGAACATGCAGCAAAAACGATATTGTTACCAGCCATGCGTACATTCCTGAAATCGCATCCTGAAATTGATATTCAGCTTACTATTGATTATGGTTTGACCGATGTCGTTTCTGAACGTTTTGATGCAGGCGTCCGTCTGGGTGGGGAGATGGATAAAGATATGATCGCCATTCGAATCGGACCTGATATACCAATGGCTATTGTTGGTTCAACGGATTATTTTTCTCGCCGAAGTGTTCCAACGTCAGTGTCACAATTAATAGATCATCAGGCAATTAATTTGTATCTTCCCACATCGGGTACAGCAAATCGCTGGAGATTAATACGCGGTGGACGTGAAGTTCGTGTTCGCATGGAAGGTCAGCTTTTACTAAATACGATAGACCTGATCATTGATGCTGCAATTGATGGGCATGGATTGGCGTATCTACCTTATGATCAGGTTGAGCGGGCTATTAAAGAAAAAAAACTGATACGTGTTCTGGATAAATTCACACCAGATTTACCCGGTTATCACCTGTACTATCCACACCGTCGACATGCTGGCTCGGCATTCTCATTATTTATAGATAGGCTGAAGTATAAAGGTGCTGTTTAGCACTACTTGCTGATACATTAATTTAATTCTTCTCTTAACGTATTCTCAGTTCCTTTCAACGCTTTGGTCATTTTTTATTCTTCGTACAATGGCGACAGATGCTGATTATGATACCGAAAACGGGTTTGAACGTGCGAAGCCCGAACGTAGTGTTCGGTGTTCTAAGTGCTTTGCCGCATTTTGGAGTCTATTATTTACACTAAATCTGATTTAATATATTGATACTTAAAACATTTGATGCTTCCTGTGTCACTTTTTTGATGGAAGTTGTTTGCATTTCTTTAAGGCGAAACAAATAATTACGCATCAATTTTAATGTCGGTCTGAGGGTAACTTATGAAGCACTCTGTTTCAGTAACTTGTTGTGCGCTGTTAGTCAGCAGCATTTCTCTTTCGTATGCTGCTGATGTTCCGAGCGGCACAGTACTGGCAGACAAGCAGGAGCTGGTGCGTCATATTAAGGATGAGCCTGCATCATTGGATCCCGCGAAAGCGGTTGGTTTGCCGGAGATTCAGGTGATTCGCGATTTGTTTGAAGGACTCGTGAATCAGAATGAAAAAGGGGAGATTGTCCCCGGCGTCGCCACCCGGTGGAAAAGTAATGACAACCGTATCTGGACCTTTACCCTGCGCGATGATGCTAAATGGGCAGATGGCACACCGGTTACAGCGCAGGATTTTGTCTATAGCTGGCAACGTCTGGTAGACCCGAAAACGTTGTCCCCATTTGCCTGGTTTGCCGCGCTGGCGGGGGTAAACAATGCTCAGGCGATTATTGATGGTAAAGCGACGCCTGACCAACTTGGCGTCACTGCCGTTGATGCCCATACCCTGAAAATCCAGCTTGATAAGCCATTGCCGTGGTTTGTTAATTTGACGGCCAACTTTGCCTTCTTCCCGGTGCAAAAGCCAACGTTGAAAGCGGTAAAGATTGGACAAAACCAGGGAAACTTATCGGCAACGGCGCATATGTGCTTAAAGAACGCGTGGTGAATGAAAAGCTGGTGGTTGTACCGAATACCCATTATTGGGATAACGCAAAAACGGTACTGCAAAAAGTGACTTTCCTGCCGATTAACCAGGAGTCCGCTGCCACGAAACGTTATCTTGCAGGTGATATTGATATCACTGAATCCTTCCCGAAAAATATGTATCAAAAGCTGTTGAAGGATATTCCAGGGCAGGTTTATACACCGCCGCAGTTGGGGACTTATTATTATGCCTTCAATACGCAAAAAGGGCCGACGGCAGATCAACGCGTTCGTCTGGCATTAAGTATGACGATTGACCGCCGCCTGATGACAGAAAAAGTATTAGGCACCGGTGAAAAACCAGCATGGCATTTTACGCCAGATGTTACTGCCGGATTTACGCCGGAGCCTTCGCCGTTTGAACAAATGAGTCAGGAAGAACTGAATGCGCAGGCAAAAACTTTGTTGAGCGCAGCCGGTTATGGTCCGCAAAAACCGCTGAAGCTGACGCTGTTGTATAACACTTCAGAAAACCATCAGAAAATTGCGATTGCCGTAGCATCGATGTGGAAAAAGAATCTTGGTGTGGACGTCAAATTGCAAAATCAGGAATGGAAAACCTATATCGATAGCCGTAACACCGGTAATTTTGACGTTATCCGCGCATCATGGGTTGGGGACTATAATGAACCGTCTACCTTCCTGACGCTGTTAACGTCAACGCACTCGGGAAATATTTCACGTTTTAATAATCCGGCATACGATAAAGTGCTGGCCCAGGCATCGACTGAAAATACCGTTAAAGCGCGCAATGCTGATTACAACGCGGCAGAGAAAGTTCTCATAGAACAAGCGCCTATTGCACCGATTTACCAGTATACCAATGGGCGATTAATCAAACCGTGGTTGAAAGGTTATCCCATTAATAACCCGGAAGATGTGGCCTATAGCCGCACAATGTATATTGTGAAGCATTAATATGATGTCATCTGGCGCGTTTATGCGCGCCAGATTTAACAACCCCGATAAAATACCTTCTTTTTTAAAATCCCCCCTATAAAAATCACACCCAAGATAATTATTTGAATTTTTCTACCAATGTCCAGCATAAATAATAATCAAATATTTTATTTAAAAGGTGTATTACATACTCCCAATATAAGCTGTGCTTTACTTTTCTTTACAACGCAAGACGTATTGCGTTCCTTGTGAAAATTTTCATTCGCAAACAGACACACAGCTAAAATGGGGTGGTAAAATGAAAAAATCCTTAGCTATTCCTTTAGTTATCTCGTTATTACTCCTTCATTATCCTTCTTTAAGTCTGGCCGCAGAATCACTGCCCGATGCCACGTCGTTGGGGCTGGAAAACTTAACGAATGATCTCTCACGACAAGAATTGTTTGTAAAAATACTGGAATCGGATCCATCTCGTGATAAAGAGTTTGATTCCTTTGCGGTAAAAAAATACTTTAAATTTCCGGCTGATGTTGCTTACGATTCGGTATTGAATCAACCACGACCCAGTTCTTTATTTGGTGTGGATATCAGCCATCATAACGGTAAAAACTTCCCGATCGAACTGTTGGCAAAAAATAAGTCTGTGTTCTTGTATATGAAGTCCAGTCAAGGAACGCGTTATGTTGATCCTGAATTCGCCGGTTTTTGGCAACGGGCCGGGGCTACGGAACGGGGAGTAAAATTACACCGTGGAGCATATCATTTTCTTTCCAGCGGCACTCCTGCAGACGACGCTGAAACATGGGGACGCAAGCAGGCGATGACGTTTGTTAAAATTATTAAAGCTAACGGGGGATTACGTGCAACGGATATGCCACCGGCGGTGGATGTGGAGTGGGATGTGGACTCATCAACGGGTAAGGATCGTTGGCAAAAGCGTAAACCTGCTGAAATTATAACGATGATCAAGGCTTTTACCGCACAGGTTGAAGCCGATTTAGGGCGTAAACCGGTTATCTACACTGCGCGGGCGTGGTGGAAAGATGCCGTCGGCGGAGAAAAAAGTTTTGCCCAGGTTGCAGAACATCATCTGTGGCTGGCTGATTATTCTAATCAGGCACAGGCCAGCGAAACGCCGCGTTCAATTAACCAGACAAAATGGGCAATCTGGCAGTTTACCGATGCTGCGCAGCTTAATTTGGGATCAAGTAAGAAATTCGATGCCAGTATATTCAAGGGCCCGACCGCTGAGTTTTATTCCACTCTGGGTGTGCAGGAGTTTTAAATCATGAACAGGCGATGGCCAAATTTATGTAAAACGGTCCTGGGGCTGTTAATTGCCGGAATATCACAGGGAATATCAGATGCACGTGCAGATGATATTTGTAAAAATGGTGCAATGGTTCCTGATGAGTATTGTCGTTTTTTTATCCATTATGGACCTGAGGCTCCTGGTCAACTGGATATCCGAATCAGTGATGCGTTAAAAATACCCGATCAGGATGCAGCGAAAACTCGCGCGATTGGACTGATTATTTCAATTTCAAAATATCCACTGTTACATGCAGATATTCCGGCAGCCGCGGTGGATGGACAAAGAATGGCTGAATTTCTGATCAATGGACAGAAGTTTGATGAGGTTATTTTACTTAGAGATCAGGAAGCTTCATTAGATAATATTAATTATTTTTTAAAGGAATATCTCCCTGCCAGAGGGATGATGTTTGATAAGAAAGCTCGTTTGTTAATTGCTTATTCAGGTCATGGGCGTTTTGGCACTCAAAATGGTAACTCTGATAAGGCACCGGCATTTGTTTTGAGTAATGCTACGGATATCGATGGTTCAAAAGGTATGTATGAAATGCCAGCTTTCAATGCTCAACTCAACATTCTGGCAAGCGTTATTTCCATATTTTGACTTTAGTCAATGCTTGTTTTGGTTCAGGTCTTTTTGGCATGACAGATGGCGCAGGGAATTCAAACGCGTATAGTAAACCAGGTGCGTATGCGATAGCCGCTGGTGATGATAAAACAGAAGTTTATTCCCTGGAAAAAGATAAAGGCAGTGTATTTTTTGATACCCTTATAAAAGGAGTTGCTGATGGCGTTGCCGATGAACGCTTCGGGAAATCGTATATGGTAAAAATTGATGGTAAAAAGGAATACTACGCGGGCATTACCCGAACATTAAGTTTGTTTATCTATGTGAACGACCAATATATAAAAATCAATGAAAAACTGGACGAGGAAGGGAAAGGAATACATCTCAGTGATGCCTGGATAGGAGCAACAGAAAAACCAGCCGGACCGGGTGGATTCTTCTTTATTAACGATCCTGCGGCCAGTCGTCTGGATAAAAAAACACAATTATCAGCTGGGAATGCAGATGAATTTACGAATGTTGATAAGACCGCATATTCTATTAAAGAACCGCCTACTGCGCCAGATGAACCAAAGAACAAAGATATAACACCTATTGAAATTCCTTATGGCCCCGTGAGTGCAATTCCCAACCGACCTGATATCCGTATCTTCAAAACACCGGATATTTACCCGATCAGTGGCCATGATATCTCGTCTAACGATGGCGAAATCGACTGGAAATTGTTTCAGGAGAAATCACCTGCGCGTTTTGTCTACGTGAGAGTGGTTGGCTGGAGAGGGCCAGACTCGTCGTTTAAGGCTCACTGGAAGCAATTAGCAGATTCAAAATTTGATCGCGGAGGCTATTTTAAATTTGATTTTTGCCGCACTCCTGAGGCGCAACTGGAAACAGCAAAAAGCCTGCTGCCTGAAGACCCGAAAATGTTGCCTCCCGGTATTTTACTGGTGAATCCAGAAGGTGAAGATTCAACCCAACTGGCTTGTTTTAAAAAATCTGGAATGGTGAATGCACGGAATGATATTTTACGTTTTGCTGCCCTGATGTATAAAAATTACCATAAAATACCAATATTTTATGGCAATCATAATAATTTGTCCCATTTCATGGATAGTCGGTTCGACCAGTATATGGTGTGGATGGGGTATTGGGGACAAGCTGGTGTGAAACTCGAGGGGCGTAATCCCTGGACACTTTGGCAATATTCAGGAAACGAAAAGGTGCCGGGCATTGGTCACAGCACAGAGTCAGAAGTTTTCTTTGGTACTGAAGAACAGTATGCCCAGTTTAAAGCGGGTGAGAATAATGTCGCTCTGGCTGCGGTAAATTGAGGTAATAAATAAAACCGGATGTCGAATATTATTATCGTCATCCGGTTTTGTTGAGTGTTATTTAAGCTGTTCGGGAGGTGTAATATTTTCCATATACAACGTCTGGCTGGGGAAGGCAAAATCCGCGCCATGCGACTGTACAATATCGATAATTTTCAAATATACGTCCTGCTGGGCGGCAAGCCATTCGGCCCAAACCGTGGTTTTAGTAAAACAATAAACCATAATATTTAGCGACGAATCGGCAAACTGGTTGAAATAAACCAATAGGGTTTGCTGCTGGTCGATGGCGGGATGATTTTTAAGCATTTCGCGTACCGCTTCGACAATAGCGCCCACTTTAGCCGCATCTTCATAACGTAAACCAATGGTCGTAGTAATACGACGGTTGGTCATTCGACCGGGGTTTTCTACGCTGATAGACGAAAACAGTGAGTTCGGCACGTACAGCGGACGATTATCAAATGTGGTGATTTTAGTCATTCGCCAGCCAATTTCTGCCACCGTTCCTTCGATATTTCTGTCAGGAGAACGGATCCAGTCGCCAATACTAAAGGGGCGATCAAAATAGAGCATAATGCCGGAAAAGAAGTTGCTCAGAATATCCTTACCGGCCATACCCACTGCAAGACCACCAATTCCACCAAAAGTCAGCAAGCCAGAAAGGCTCATGCCGAAATGTTCGCCATAGAGCAGAACAATAACGACGATGATGCTGATTTTGATGATCCGCGACATAATTCGTGCACTGGTAATATCGCGGCCTTTTTTAATCTGCTGTTTTTCAAACTGATTGATTAGAAGGAATAACTTAACCGTCAGGATAAGCGCTATCAGGGACGTACAGATAAAATCAATAGCGTCCGGTGTGATAAATTTGAGTTTGTAGTTTTCAATGACATAATTAATGATGCTACCGACAGCACTGATAATTATGGTGTAGATTAAAAATTGCACTGCGTGGAATAAGAATCCTTTTCTTTTATGATTTCCACGGCGAAACCAAAAGCTCATAAGAATCAATGCTGCGCAGCTACCGAAAATAATGACCAGATTAAGCGCATTATTTGTAAACAGTTCAGCGATCATTGTTTTATCAGGCTCCTCCAGATTGTTGACGTCATGCCGGAAACCCCTGGCGGGGTTATTTTATCGCGATAATTCATGCATATCATCAATAGACAGGGAAGGAAGTAGCAACATTAGCTAATTTATCAACGAGTTGATGATATGTTACGCGACAATCTATTGCTTTCAGAGCAGACAACACCAAAATGTCATGGTATTGTTACACACAAGTAACAAAGGGTTTATCTGCAAAAGGATTACATTATGATCATGGCGAAACTGAAGTCAGCGAAGGGGAGAAAGTTTCTCATAGGTTTGTTGGCGGTTTTCATTATTGCGGCGTCGGTAGTGACTCGCGCGACTATCGGTGGTGTTATTGAACAATACAATATCCCGCTGTCCGAATGGACGACATCAATGTATGTGATTCAGTCATCGATGATTTTTGTCTATAGTCTGGTCTTTACCGTGTTACTGGCAATCCCGCTGGGTATTTATTTCCTCGGCGGAGATGAGAAGTAAGTAAAAGAAAAGGCCCGTAACTTCGGGCCTTGAAAGCAAGTGACGAACGATTAATCGTCGTCTTCGTCATCCAGTTCGACAGGTGTCTGGTATTGGTCTGGTTTAATCACCAGCAGGTCGCAGCGAAGATGATCAATCACTTGTTCCGCCGTATTGCCAAGGAATGCCGCAGAAATACCAGTGCGTCCTACGGTTCCCAGAACCACAATGCCTGCTTGTAAATGCTCCGCTAAATCGGGAATCACTTCTTCCGGCAGACCTTTTTCGACATGCGTCATTTTCTCGTCAATACTGAATTTCTGCCGCAGGGCTTTCATCGCCAGTAAATGTTGCCCGCGAATAGCATCGTTATAAACGCTTGGATCAAATTCCGGCAGTTCAATCGCAATATTGATGGGGGTTACTGGATAAGCACCAACCAGATGTACCTCGGTGTGGTTGACCTGGTCCGCCAGTTCGATCGTCTCTTTCACCAGTTTTTCATTGAGCGCATTATGATACGGCTCTTCGCTGGCGAGATTCACCGCCACCAGTGCCTTACCCCCTTCCGGCCACGGTTGGTCTTTCACCATCCACACCGGGCTCGGGCATTTGCGTAACAGGTGCCAGTCTGTTGGAGTAAAAATCACCGCTTCCAGGCGGTCATGTTGGTGCGCCATTTTTAGCACCAGATCGTGCCCACCGCTAAGTACTTCCTGAATGATGGCTTCGAAAGGACGGTTATGCCAGACAACTTTAATTTCAATGGGAACGCCAGCGTTAAGATAATATTTCGCCTGCTCGTGGATCCACGCAGTACGCTGACTAATGACGCCCTGACGCATGGCGGTCCGCTCGTCCGGGGAGAGTAGGGTAGTCATCTCGTATGAGAAGTCATAAATAGGCAAAAAGGCTTTAATTTTGCCACCAATCCGTTGATGCAAATAAACAGCTCGCCGTAATGCGGGTTGATCGTCCTGATTAGGATCGATAACAACAAGCATGTTCTGATACATAGCCATACAGAGTCTCCTTACAACAACTGTCAATGCAGTTTGTATTAAAAGAGTAACCTAGATCTGGTGAATGAAACAGTGATGAACCTTCTGCCAGATCAATAAATGAGAAAAATTTAATGATATGACAGAAGGATAGTGAGTTATGCGGAAAAATCAGGCGACGTTGCGTGTATGACCGGCTAGTTGGGCCAGCGCATCGTTATTTTCGATGGTGATATATTTACCTTTAACTGCCAGCATGCCGCTTTTCTGGAAGCGCCCCAGCAGACGGCTGATGGTTTCAACTGTCAGGCCCAGATAGTTACCGATATCGCCACGAGTCATCGTCAGGCGGAATTCACGAGGGGAGAAGCCGCGTTGGGCAAAACGACGGGACAGATTATAGATAAATGCAGCCAGGCGTTCTTCGGCATTTTTCTTCGACAACAGCAGGATCATGTCCTGATCGCCTTTAATTTCGCCGCTCATCAAACGCATCATTTGTTGGCGCAAATTTGGCATTTTACCGGACAGATCGTCCAGCGTTTCGAACGGAATTTCACACACCATCGAGGTTTCCAGAGCCTGGGCGAAGCTTGGATGATGACCGCTGCCTATGGCATCGAAACCCACCAGATCGCCTGCTAAATGAAAGCCAGTGATTTGCTCGTCGCCTTGCTCTGTAATGGTATAACTTTTAATCGTACCGGAGCGGATGGCATAAAGCGATTTAAGTTCATCACCAGCCTTAAACAGCGTCTGGCCTTTCTGAATAGGCTTCTTTCGCTCAATGATATTATCAAGCTGATCAAGCTCATGTTCGTTGAGTGTGAACGGGATGCAAAGCTGACTGATGCTGCAATCCTGGCAATGGATAGCACAACCGCCAGACTGAATGCGCCGTATAATTCGCTTTTCCGGGATCATAGGTCTGCTCAAGCCGTAATTGATATTTGTCAATTTTAACATCTTTTTAGGGAGCAAGTAAGTCTAAGCAAACCTTAACAGCGGAGAATTCCGATAATAGATGTAAATTTATGTCTATCTAATTGAAAAACCTTAGATTGTTAAGGGTAACTTTACGTAAAACTGTGAACACGCAGGCACAAATTGCTTAATGTTTACAGTAAAAGATAACCTTCATGGCGCAATAGCCACTCTTTTCGCTGCACTCCGCCTGCATATCCTGTCATCGTGCCGTTTCGGCCAATAACCCGGTGACAAGGCACCACAATACTGATCGGGTTTGCACCGTTGGCTGCGCCGACGGCACGCGCGGCCCCTGGGCGGCCTAGTTGTTCTGCCAGTTGACCGTAATGCATTACCTGTCCACACGGGATAGTGCGTAGCGTTTTCCATACTTCCCGTTGAAATGGCGTACCGCCGGTGGCAGTGGGTAGGGAATCAATAATGCTTAGATTACCGGCAAAATAATCACGAAGTTTATCGCTTAACCCGCCGGGATTGCTGGCGGAAATACGCTCATAACCTTCTTTGCGATAATGGATGTCCAGCAATTGCACCATGCGATCGCTATACTCTTCCCACTCAACCGCCCGCAGACGAAATTGTTCATCGCAAATAACCCACAGAGGACCCAGTGGCGTGGCAATTTTTTCTTCAAGTAATCTCAGCATCCGTTCTCTCTTAAGATAAATGTGGGTAAACCCCCGGACTAATCAGCAGACCGACAAGATACCACGCAAGCAACATTAGCAGCCATACCACAAGAAGATAAGAGGGTACGGTACGACTAATGAATAGTAGGTACCTGGATTAGTTTCCGGTTTGAACGATAGCGCTGAAGTGGATTTCCGGGCTAAATGCGTCTGCCGCTTAGTTACTTCTCCCGACACCAGCGAGAATGTGGTTTTCTGCAATGCAGACAAGTGAATAAAAAATAGAGTCTGTCGACATCCGCCAGACTCTACAGTACACACAGCAGTGCATCCGCGTCTTGAATCCGGCCTGCTTCCTGTCAGCCGGTGACAGTGTTATAACGGTTTTGCCCATCAGTTGCCAATTTTCTTCAGTGACAGATTTCACGAAAATATAAGTTAAAACGTTCATCTCGTGATTGAATAATCATGCATCGTTAATCGACTGGTGAATTTAGCGGGTGATTAAACTGTGCGTCGTTTAAACATATTGCAGAATGATTTGCTTAAGTATATTTCAGGCGAAGTGCAACAAATTACCGTCATCATATATTGGTTGCTGTGATGGACAAATCGCCTTAATTAGGGCCTGTGCGGGCTCATTCCCGGCCTAAACTGTTCGATACTGCAACCAGGCTGGTATAAAATGCCCCGCCTGCGGAGACACTAGCCTGTATGGAGCAAGATGTTGCTTCAACTTGCGAAGTGAACAATGCAGCAAGCATCAGATATATGAACAATTAACTCGTCTGGATCACGACGTGCGAAGGTACATAGGAGGTTACATGAACCTTGACGACAAATCGCTGTTTCTTGACGCCATGGAAGATGTCCAACCACTGAAACGCGCTACTGATGTCCACTGGCATCCTGTGCGTAACCAACGCGCGCCACAGCGTATAGACACGCTGCAACTTGATAATTTCCTCACCACAGGATTTCTCGACATCATCCCGCTAAATCAGCCCCTGGAATTTCGTCGGGAAGGTTTGCAACATGGGGTGATCGATAAGCTACGCAGCGGCAAATATCCGCAACAGGCTAGCCTGAATTTACTTCGCCAGTCGGTGGAAGAGTGCCGCAAAATGGTGTTTAGTTTTATTCATCAGGCGCGGGCGGATGGTTTGCGTAATGTACTTATTATTCACGGCAAAGGCAGAGAAGATAAGTCTCACGCCAACATTGTCCGTAGTTATGTCGCACGTTGGCTGACAGAGTTTGATGATGTACAGGCTTATTGCACCGCGCTACCGCATCATGGCGGCAGCGGGGCGTGTTACGTTGCACTGCGTAAAACAGCGCAGGCGAAACAAGAAAACTGGGAGCGTCACGCTAAACGCAGTCGATAATTCATTGACGCTTCCGCGCTATTGAAAATATCAAGCCGCCAGTACGCGGTTGCGTCCGTCATTTTTCGCCCGATACAACGCATCATCTACGCGTTTAAACAGTTCATCGATGCCTTCATTGCCTTCGTGATGTGCCACGCCAATGCTGACCGTAAAACGCGGTAAGCCAGAAATACTCACTTTTGCCACACTCAATCGGATAGTTTCAGCGAGAGAAATTGCGGTATCCAGCGGAGTTCTGGGTAATAACAAGACGAACTCTTCACCTCCCCATCGAAACACCATATCGCCTTTGCGAGCGCAGCTTTCAAGCGTACGTGCCAGGGTGCATAAAACTTCATCACCTTTCTGGTGACCGTACAGGTCATTAATATGCTTGAAACGATCGGTGTCGATAAGCAGCAAACTGTAATCCTGAGCGATTGCGAGATGCTGCATCTGGCCTTGCTCGGTGATGTGATAAAATTGTCGGCGGTTAAGTAACCCCGTCAACGCGTCATGGTGAGCCGCGTGTTCCAGTTGTTGTTCCAGCCTTTTTTGCTCGGTAATGTCATGCACGATGCATAACATTAACTTGTCGCCATAAATCTCAATTGGCCCGGCATAAGTTTGCACATGGCGAGTGGAACCATCTGCCAGCTTATGGACAAAGTTAAGCGGTTTATGTCCGCCGGGTAAACGCGAAATTTCATGCATGACAGGCATCACGCGACGCCCAAGAATATTAATTTCCCAGGTGTGTTTCTGACAGATTGTTTCATGGTTATAGCCATAGAAATTGAGTGCGGCCACATTGGCGTCGACAATTTGGCCATCACGCGAGGGATCTATCAACAGCATTGGCGCGGAATTAGTCAGAAAAAAACGCGCATAAAACCCTTGTTTTTTACGCTGATAATTTGCAGATCGGCTGGCTTTTAAGCCCAGACTTGCGGGTGTCTCCATCCCTTCAAATATGATCACTTCCCCAGTATCACTAATCTCTTTGAGGGTTAACCGACAGCTTAGTGCTGTCTCTTCACCATTACGCTTGACCGTGAGAATTTCTACAATATCGAGTTGGTTATGCAGGTCTACGAGATATTTTGGTAGTTCGTTTTGGGAGGAGACGGAATAGAGGCCGGTTCGTAGCTGACTAAAAGTGAGTTCTTGCATCAACAGTTGCGCAGCGCTATTGGCATAAATTAACCGTTCCTCGAAGGGGGAAACGATCCAGACAGGACTGGTTAATAAGTCCAGGGTATTGAAGTTGTGCGTAGTCATTGAAATCCCGTTATTTTTATCAATTTTCTATTGTTATCTGATCGCAAAAATGCCACCACAAATGATCAGATAATTCTGATAATGATAGACGCTATTTAACACTTTACCCCTTTTCTAATCATGAAAAGTATTTTGCTTTCTGTATTTAGTTTTGACAGGATTTTATTAATCATTTCAGGGTAATGGGGTGAGGAGATGTTGCGTAAGATGACCAGAAGACTAGACTACAAAATAAAGCATTGATAATGGAGGCACTGTGGAAACGATTAAGGGAGCGGACATAAATGTACCGGATGCAGTATTTGCCTGGATGTTGGATGGTAAAGGCGGTGTTAAACCGCTGGAAAATACAGATGAGATAGATGAAGAGCATCCCTGCTGGCTCCACCTTAATTATGTGCACCATGACAGCGCGCAGTGGCTGGCAACGACACCATTGCTCCCAAATAACGTGCGTGACGCGCTGGCAGGGGAAAGCACGCGACCCAGAGTCAGCCGTCTTGGTGAAGGGACGTTGATTACGTTGCGCTGCATTAATGGCAGTACTGATGAACGTCCCGACCAGCTGGTCGCCATGCGTGTTTATATGGACGGTCGGTTAATTGTGTCGACCCGACAACGTAAAGTACTGGCGTTAGACGATGTAGTTAGCGATCTGGAAGAGGGTACCGGCCCGACTGATTGCGGAGGCTGGCTGGTGGATGTGTGTGATGCATTAACCGATCACTCCAATGAGTTTATAGAGCAACTGCACGATAAAATTATCGACCTGGAAGATAATTTACTTGATCAACAAATTCCGCCGCGCGGTTTCCTGGCACTACTACGAAAACAACTCATTGTTATGCGTCGCTATATGGCGCCGCAGCGAGATGTTTATGCTCGCCTTGCCAGTGAGCGCCTGCCCTGGATGAATGACGATCAACGGCGCCGAATGCAGGATATTGCTGACCGTCTTGGGCGCGGTTTGGATGAGATTGACGCGTGCATTGCGAGAACTGGCGTGATGGCGGACGAAATCGCCCAAGTGATGCAGGAAAATTTAGCCCGCCGAACTTACACAATGTCATTGATGGCAATGGTCTTTTTACCCAGTACATTTTTAACCGGGTTATTTGGCGTTAACCTCGGCGGTATTCCAGGTGGAGGATGGCAATTTGGTTTTTCGCTTTTTTGTATTCTGTTAGTTGTTCTTATTGGTGGTGTTGCTTTATGGTTGCATCGTAGTAAATGGTTGTAACAAAAGAAAATTTGTCTACTTCCTGTATACAAAAACGCCGTAAAGTTTGAGCGAAGTCAATAAACTCTCTACCCATTCAGGGCAATATCTTTCACGCAGGTGAATGCAACGTCAAGCGATGGGCGTTGCGCTCCATATTGTCTTACTTCCTTTTTTGAATTACTGCATAGCACAATTGATTCGTACGACGCCGACTTAGATAAGTCGGCTTTTTTTTGTCTGTTATCTGTCAACGTCTACCCTTTAAGAGTCTACCCAATGACCAAAGGGAAATATGATGACACTCATTTATTTGCAAATTCCTGTCCCTGAACCGATTCCTGGCGATCCCGTCCCAGTCCCCGATCCAATCCCTCGTCCACAACCTATGCCCGACCCGCCGCCCGATGAAGAGCCGATTAAATTGTCGCAACGTGAGCGTAGATCTGCGAGGATACGCGCCTGCTAACTTTGCGCTGATGACCACGAGAATAGATTGTGACCGCTTTTTCTACCCTGAACGTTTTGCCTCCCGCCCAGCTCACTAACCTTAATGAGTTGGGTTACTTAACCATGACACCGGTGCAGGCCGCCGCACTTCCGGCGATCCTTGCCGGAAGAGATGTTCGCGTGCAGGCGAAAACCGGCAGCGGAAAAACCGCGGCATTTGGCCTCGGGTTGTTACAGCAAATTGATGCGTCGCTGTTTCAGACTCAGGCTTTAGTGCTGTGTCCGACTCGTGAACTGGCGGATCAAGTCGCAGGGGAGTTACGTCGGCTGGCGCGTTTTCTACCAAATACCAAGATCTTGACCTTATGCGGCGGTCAGCCGTTTGGCATTCAGCGTGATTCACTGCAACACGCGCCGCATATCATCGTGGCAACGCCGGGGCGTTTGCTGGATCACCTGCAAAAAGGCACTGTTTCGTTAGATGCGTTGAATACGTTGGTCATGGATGAAGCCGACCGTATGCTGGATATGGGGTTTAGCGACGCAATTGATGAAGTCATCGGTTTTGCGCCAGCTTCTCGCCAGACGCTTCTCTTCTCTGCCACCTGGCCGGAAGCGATCGCCGCGATTAGCGGTCGTGTACAACGAGATCCCCTGGCGATTGAAATAGACACAACAGATGCTCTGCCGCCTGTTGAACAACAATTTTATGAGACATCCAGCAAGGGCAAAATTCCGTTGTTGCAACGGTTATTAAGTTTGCATCAGCCAGCGTCTTGTGTGGTGTTTTGTAACACCAAAAAAGATTGCCAGGCTGTGTGTGACGCACTGAATGAAGTAGGGCAAAGTGCATTGTCGTTACATGGCGATTTGGAACAGCGCGATCGCGACCAGACGTTGGTTCGTTTTGCCAACGGTAGCGCTCGTGTGCTGGTAGCGACCGATGTCGCTGCGCGTGGTCTGGATATTAAATCGCTTGAGCTGGTGGTGAACTTTGAGCTGGCGTGGGATCCTGAAGTTCATGTGCATCGTATCGGGCGTACGGCACGTGCTGGGAATAGCGGTCTGGCGATCAGTTTCTGTGCGCCAGAAGAAGCACAGCGCGCCAATATCATTGCCGACATGTTGCAGATGAAACTTAACTGGCAAACGCTACCAGCCAGCAGGGACATTGTGTCGCTGGAGGCAGAAATGGCAACGTTGTGCATTGATGGCGGGAAAAAAGCCAAAATGCGTCCGGGTGATGTATTAGGTGCGCTGACAGGAGATATCGGGCTTGATGGTGCGGATATTGGCAAAATCACCGTGCACCCAGCGCATGTCTATGTCGCAGTGCGACAGGCTGTTGCTCATAAGACATGGAAGCAGTTACAGGGCGGCAAGATTAAAGGAAAAACGTGCCGGGTACGGCTGTTAAAATAACGAAATGTTGAATTGCCTGATGCAAGGATAAACATCTTCTTCGGCATTGCCGGATGCGACGCTGGCCGCGTCTTGTCCGGCCTGCATGAGTAGCCCGATAAGCTTGCGTATCGGGCACTATCCTGGTTATTTCACTTCAACCACATTCAGGCGCAGTTCATCCAGCTGATTTTCGTCTTCTTCAGGCTGCCAGCCCGCCGGTTGTAGTGGGAGCTCTTCGCGATCAAACGCCAGATCACCGCCGTTAACTACTTCTGAACCGTGGGTAATGCCTTTGAAATCGAACAGACTGGTATCGCACAAATGAGACGGCACTACATTTTGCATCGCGCTGAACATTGTCTCGATACGTCCCGGATAACGCTTATCCCAGTCGCGGAGCATATCGGCAATCACCTGACGTTGCAGGTTAGGCTGTGAACCGCACAGGTTACATGGAATAATCGGGAACGCTTTCGCATCGGCAAAACGCTGAATATCTTTTTCGCGGCAGTAGGCCAGCGGACGAATCACGATATGTTTGCCATCATCGCTCATCAGTTTCGGTGGCATCCCCTTCATCTTGCCACCGTAGAACATATTTAAGAACAGCGTTTGCAGGATATCGTCGCGGTGGTGACCCAGTGCGATTTTCGTGGCTCCCAGTTCTGTTGCGGTGCGATAAAGAATACCGCGACGCAGACGAGAGCAGAGCGAGCAGGTGGTTTTTCCTTCAGGGATTTTCTCTTTTACGATCCCGTAAGTATTCTCTTCAACAATCTTATATTCAACGCCCAGCTTATCGAGATACTCCGGCAGGACGTGTTCCGGGAAACCTGGCTGTTTCTGGTCGAGGTTAACGGCAACCAGCGAGAAATTGATTGGCGCGCTTTGCTGCAAATTACGCAGGATCTCCAGCATGGTATAGCTGTCTTTGCCCCCGGAGAGGCAAACCATAATGCGGTCGCCATCTTCAATCATATTGAAGTCAGCAATGGCTTCGCCCACGTTACGACGCAGACGTTTTTGCAATTTGTTCAGGTTGTATATCTCTTTCTTCGTATTCTTTTGATTTTCTTGCATTATTTCAGTTCTCTGGTACTAAATGGGGCAAATTGGGGGCAAACTTTGCAACTACGATAACCGCGCATTCAACATGGCTACCTGTTCGTCGTTCATGTCCTCAATCCACATGCCGTAAATTTCATACACCATCTGCGCAGTTTCATGCCCCATCTGGCTGGCTATAAATGCCGGGTTCGCTCCTGCCGTCAACAGCCAGCAGGCAAAAGTATGTCGCGTATGGTACGGATTACGGCGGCGAATACCAGCACGTTTTACTGCTGCATTCCATCTCGCACCCAAACTGCTTACCGAGTAATAAGGTTTCTGTTTTCCGTTACACACTCTGGGCATGAAAACAAAATGCAGTTTTTGCTTTTCGGTTCTGCCGTACTCCCGATGATAAAAGGTGATTTCGCTTTTGCGATGATGCCCGGTCAGTTTGTATTGCTTCTTCAGTGCTTCAAGAGCAGGCTGTAGTAGTGTTACCGTCCGGATCCCCGCATTTGTTTTTGGGGGACCGAACATATCAAGTATCGTCAGGTTTCTTCTGACATTCACAATTCCCTTCTCGAAATCCACATCCTCCCACGCCAGAGCAGCCAGTTCCCCGTGACGAAGCCCGGAGTAAACGGCAAATTTCCACAAGTTCTGGCTCTGTCCTTTTTCACTTTCCATTAATGCATTGAATTCTGTTTTAGATAACGGATCAGGCTTTATTCTGTTTCGCTGTAATTTTTTTACTCCTTCAAATGGTTTGGTTGATATAAATCCCGACTGATACGCAAAACGTAACAACGAACAGAGCAGGGCAATATAGTTATCAACTGTGCGCACGGTTCTTCCTTTTTTGTTGGATCTTGGATTATCCAGGTAAAGCGTTTCTCCATGCAGCAGTTCATTCCGGTAGTTTAAGATATCGCTATAACGAATATGTGATATCGGGGTACTCTCACAAATTATTATCCTGAGTGTTTTTAATTGTGATTTCGTTTTCTTCATTGTGTTTGTTGTTAACTCTGTTTCTTTAATTTTTGTCCAGATATCACAAAGCTCGCCGAACGTTTTTATGAACCTCGTTGTCACCATTTTTGCCCCAGTACTGGACTGGGGAAAACGTCTTAAATACTCAAATTCACCGGAGTTGATTTCATGAACTATCAACGCTCTTAAATTTCCGGCCTTTTTAATGTTACTGTTAGTAACCTCCCAGCCTTTCAATGTTTCCCGACATCGTTTTCCTCGAAACATGAACCAGATGCGAATGTATTTACCTCGAATCTCGACACCTGTTGGTAATTTAGACATATCATGAGTCTTTGATAAACTGATTTATCTTTGGATAGTTGTACCAGATAATCCCTCGCTTACTGTCTGGCTTCCCTAAAGGAGATACTCGTTTGAAGTGGAAGCCTTCCACCCAACAGTTCTGGCGGTATGCTTCAATTTGTCTGGCCCCCAGACCAGTGCGAAGCATCAGGCCGTATTCAACCATCCACTCTTCATTAAAGATTACTTGTGCCATCGCATCACCTCTGGCAGGCGCCAATGTTAGACTGAAATTGACGCCCGATGTTGATTATTAATAATCAGCTATGAAGTTTTAATTTGAATACAATGCAATTCACGAGGACTGAAGTTTCTCGCAATTAAAATTTATCAGTTTTACTTTCTGCTCTCTGGAAACGCCTGCTTCTTTTTTACCTGAGAGCATTTTTTCGCATTCTGATTTCGTTAGTTTAGATTTTGAATATCTTGTCCAGTTAGTAGGAGTGCCTCCTTCCTTTTCAATAGTGGCGGTAATTTTATACATGAACACCTCCATTATTATTCCCAGTGGTTCGTTTATTCCATCTTTCGAGTGCTTCTTTTTCACTTCCACCATAACCGGTTCGGGATTCGCATCCGTTACACTTCGCTCGGTAATATCCTGAAATGGCTTTCACCGTTACTGATGGACAACCACAAAATGGACATGGTTTAACATTGTCATATCTCATAATTTTTCTCATAAAAAATATTTCAAGTTGGCGGTGCATTACACCGCCAGGCTGAATTATTCCTCTGAATTATCGATTACACTGTATTCCCCGGTTAATACAGAGGAATCTGCAGGATCGATTGTCAGTGGTTCCTTTTCATCCATTGATACTGCACGCTGGATCTCAATTGATACGGGCAGGTATTTGAACAGGCGACGAATAGCCGTTTTCTTTGCCATTTCTTCCCAGTGAGTTACCCACGGCCCGTTATTACCAGCTTTACTCTGGCTGCGCACCAGCTCAATCTGTTTGCGCGTCATAACTTCAAACTGAGTACCTCCGTCTTTCAGTCTTGCGACAGCATAGACGTGGGTAACCGGGGCATCTTCGTTTTCTCCTGGGCGGTGTATTAACTTTTCATCAAGGCCAAATTCGAAATTAAACTCGTCACCTTCACGGACAACACGGGCTGACAGGCTGGCGATTTGACCTGAACGGCGAGCCAGATCAATCATGCCGCGATAGCCAATGATTAGCTGAACGTTTTTTTTACCGCTCTTTTCGTTTTTATTACCAAAAGGCAGTAAATATGCATGACCGAGGGCGCTACCGGGCTCAAGTCCGAGCTGTGAACACTGTACGATTGCACTGACAAAACTCATAGTGTCACAGTTTCCTAACGCCGGAACTTTACGAATTTCTGTGGTGGCGATACGGATCATACGTTCAGCCGTCATATGGCGTGGAAGAGCTGCTGCCAGTTGCTCTTTCATTGATGGCTGGTTAATAAAACTAATCACGTCGTTATTTTTAACTGCTGCTGGTGCACGGTTTCCCTGAGTTTTTTGCAGATCGGCTTTTGCGATTGGTGGTTGCTTAGTCATTTGCATATTCCTTAGCCCAGCGGGGCAGTGATAACGTCTTAATAGCTGGCCATTCATCGGTATTGAGGCAGTCAGCCAGGGTTCGCAGATTGCGGTGATATTCCAGCTGACCTGCCAGTTTTGCTTCTTCGCCCATCATGAAAATTTCAACCGGATAACGTCCGCATTCAATAGTTGTGCTGGCAACCAGAAAAACGAAAGTTGGCTGCACTCCAAACTGTACTTCATAACCGTCACTGTAGAATGCATCCTGAACGTGATAGCGGTAGTCGTAATAAGCGGTTTTGAATCGTTGAATATCCGCCGTAGTTTTCACGTCCATGATCCAGTGAAATTCAGGGATAATTTTGTCCGGACGGCACCGACACAAAATTCCTGTTTCAGGATCTTCCCAGTAAATTGATGATTCAGCGTGTCCGGCGCTTTCAACAAGCCATTGCCCCAGCGGCAAAGCCATAACGCTTTGATACATGAGTTCAATTTTCCGGCCTTCTTCCGCATTGATAACCGTTTTTCCTGTGCTTGCGCATTCCATCAGAAACGCTTTCTCTTCTTCTTTTCCGGCGTTTGTACGGCGGTTAAATTCAGGTGCTACGATAAAGCGGTTACTGAATTCTTCCGGTTCAAGTACCCGGCAGTGGAAAGCGGTTCCTAAATCGAGCGTTTTTGTCTTTGTGGTGTCCACGGGGGCATTTTTACGCCACAAATACAGTGCCGGAGTATCAGCAATGTCGTCGAGCTGAGACTTACTGACACCGGGACCCGCGTGGTAATTCTCATTCGAAATTCCGTAATAAATACCAGGCTCTATGTCTCCTGCGATTACGGGATCTGCGACTTCGCCAGTTTCATCACTGCAATCGCGATGCGGATCGCTGCCAGCATTCTCATTGTGCGTATGTTCTGCGCCTTCCATTTCCTCCGGATCATTTTCCTTAGCTTCAACCTGATTCGCTTCATCGAATGTTTCCTGGTATGTTGCGTCGCCCATTACCACACCACAGTCAGGGCAGTTATCCCCGCCAGTCTTGCCACAGGCATTGCAGACTTTCTCCGGTTCCTGTTGCACTACTGGCTCAGGTTGTTTCACATCCGGGCTGGTTTTTTCAGTTTCTGGCGTGTTTTGTTTCGTTTCTGGCTGGTTCTGGTACACAGAATCGCGAGTCTGGATCCCCTTAACCCATTTCGGATCGTTCGGGTCGCTAATTCCGTCAACAAATTCACCACGTGATGCAGCAAGCAATTTGTCGGCATCGACAGGATTTTTTGATGGAATGTTTTTCCGGGCTTCATGGAGTTCTGCCCGCAGTTCCTGATATTTCGCATCAACAGAATTTACCTGTGACTGAGCATCCAGCGGCTGCGTGTCCTGATGATGTTCAGTTGCGTCCGGTTCCATTGTTTCAGCCTCTCCCTGTTCATCTGCCGTTGTTCCAGATGGTTGCGGTTTTTCATCATCATCCTGTTTTCCTTCTTCTGTTACACGCTGTGGCATCGGGGCAGAGGAGCGACCGCAGGCAATATCCACGATTTCCGGATCAGGGTTGGCATGATCTGTTTCAGTCAGTACCCTGTTCAGATATTCGGTGACATGGTGCGAGATAGCCTCTATACCGATTGGTGCTTCTTTTACGGACGCAACCACGATGGCGCGGGAATAATCCAGCCCGCCAGGCATGGTGATGAATTTGTCGCGGAAAACAGAAAAGGGCGGTTTATTTTCAGCGATAATTTCCTCAATGCGTTTAGCGTGTGCCGGATGAAGGTTATAGATGTCCACGTCCATTGAACGGGCCAGTACACCAGTGGCTACATCGCGCGCCAGTGATGCATCATCGTGGACAAAACCTTCGCCACGGTCGGTAAGAATACCGCCACCGGCATTTGCGCCCGACGGGGTGCGATTGATTTCAGATACGCAATTTCCCTTCGCCAACTCTTTTGTCAGTAATCCCTGATCCAGATAATCAGTTTTCATCCAGGTGGAAATGAATTTGTCGAATTCAGCAGGGCTGATGCGACGGGTTTCTGTGCGGGTAAACACTCTGGATACCGACTCCGCCAACCTGCCAAGATGATGGTTTGCCAGCTTATCCAGTTCAGGATGAGAACGTACTGCTGTAAGCAGGCTCTGGAGGTAGCTATTCTCCGTATCCATCTCCATCCGGATGACGTTATTACGCTGTTCCGGCGTGGCGTGATTGCTGTATTTTCCATCTTCCATCCGACCGAAAAAGAAGAGATGAAGGAAACGATGAGTAAGACTGAGTGTGGCTACAGGGATTTCGCAATCCTGGCAATCCCCGTGGGCGTCTGCCTGCGCGTTTTCTTCCTGGTTTCCAGCCAGTTCTTCGGTTTCCCGGGTATTCTCCTGATGGTGAACGTCGTCTGGAGCGGCTCCCGGTTTTAGTTCCCAGGTCATGGAGTCTTTGCTGAGTTGATAGCGTTCACTCCAGGTAAAATCGATCTCACCTTCAGGGGGAAGGTCATTAACGACAGGAAAATTCGTGGCAACAGGTTTAAAATAGCTGCTCAGTTTTTTACCTGACTTAACGAGCAGGTAGTCCAGAGTGGCACAGGTCGATTCAAAATCGTCGCTTGCCCACAGGACGACGTCAGGTTCACCGGATGATTTTTTCGCTTTCCGTAACAGGAAGAGTGGTTTTGTGCTCATTGTTTTTTAACCTCAACTCAGATTAAAATTCGTTTTGTTCAGTGAATGATCTTGCCGGATACACACTGTTCATAGCCTGCGCCATATGCAGGCTATTTCTTTCAGATTTCACCTTTTAATTTCATTGCAATCAGAGTTGCCAGAAATTCGGCTTTTTTTTCTGCGGGCAGATTCTTTCCGGTATGCACCAGGCACATTTTTTTGACACCTTCGTGAAGTGTTTTAACGTTGCCTGATGGAGCGTCGATATCAACCACAGTGAATGGGGTTTCTTTATTTTCTGTTTTAATCACGTAGCCAATACGCTTTCCTTCCAGATTAACCTCGTGAACAATGTCATCGGTAGTTACAACAGTGGCTTCATAATTGGTAATCATGTTTTTCTCCTTAATTAAGGTTGAGCGAATCCCTGCCATTGCTGGCATAAATTCAGTTTCGAATAGTCAGTTAATTAAAGTTCGTGTGCCATCTGGTCTTTTTCGGCACATATTTCACTACAATATTTTTTCATTTCCGTCGTTGGGATAACTCCACGCATGAAATGAAGTGGTCTTTTAATGCTTTTGCTTTCTTTAACTTCTTTATCGCAAAGGTGATAAGCACATTTTATTTTCATGATTTTCTCCTGTGAGGCCTGCGGGAATTTCTTCATTTACAGGCCGGATAAATTTCTCAACAGGGAAACATTCGCCAGCTACTTTTTGCTCAATAGCTGCGGCCTTGCATTCAGGTTCGGAGTTATAAATTCCGGTAACAACATCCTGAGTTTCGCCTGATGTCAGAAAAACGGTCATGACAAGAGCGAACAAAGTGTTCATTTATTTTACTCCCGGTCGCAATTGCAAACTGAATAATGGCCTGCTCAAACATTTCTTCATCCTGTAAAAATACAGCGATGGCGAATTTACTCTGTGCGGCACTGATAGCTGTTAGATGATTACGTTCCATAACGCCACCTGAGCTACTTTATTCCTCGGTAACTTTATAACCATTAATTTCCAGAAATGTAGCGATATCCTGATATGAAAATTTTTCCAGAAGCTCATGAAGACGCCCCTCTGTTGAAAAGTATTCTGCTATTTCTTCGGCTCCAACCATTTCAATAATAGCGTCGTTATCTTCAACTGAATCAATCAGGTCTGATAACTTCACGCCATTGACTTCAATACATAATTTTTGATTGTAATCGGGCTTAACCTGTACATCTTTTGCTGTTACTTCAAAACTTATCTCTTGCATATAATTCCCTTCCTGGTTACTAAATGAACTTTGTTGATGCGGTGCCTGGTGCCTCCAGGTGACTGCAACCAGTTAACAATTACAGTCGGCTTTCCCACCCAAACCAATAAGGACTAACATGACTTTTAACTGTTCCGCGTGCGCTGAGCCGCATTCACCGCATCACAAAATTCACTTTAAAAAGGGCGGACATCAGTCGAACTTCAAGAAAAAACTGATGCCGCCAAGACTACACACAGCAGTGTTGTTATTCACAACCGGAGGCGCACTCCAACCATTTAAATTTAACAGACAAGACCGACTCTTTATGGATATCGGAAATGCGCCTTCGTGTTGCGCCCGGTTTTATTTCACCACCTCCGGGCTTTGGTGGCCTCGGCTATACCCCTACAGCGAGAATATTGAATTAATCCAATAAATGGATTAGCTGGTATTTTTGGCAAGCCAGCGACGTGCGCCTGTTTCAGTTTTAAATGTTTTGCTTTTGGTATACGTCATAGCAGTGAACGTTCCATCCTGGTTGGGGAACACGCCGCACACAAGGGATTCGTTATTGCCGAGGTCGATTTTTTGCATTTTTCGCACCTCACATCTTGTTGTTGCGGATAGAGGCTTCTGCTTGCCAGAGATCCCAGTCGTTCCTGCGTAGAGCCTGTACAGCTTGGTTGTAAGTGATACCGCAACAATCCATCAAATACTGAACTACTTCGTAATGCTCCATCTTATCTCTCCCCTTAACGCCGGGTGGCGGAACTGTTTGCTGAGAACACCGTGCGGTGTCTTGATGGAATGTAATTTAGTTTTCTCATGTTAACAGGTCAAGTGTTTTTGATGAGAAAACTCAATATCAAATGTGAAATAAAGCCAACACATTGAAATGTAAGGCTTTAAATTTTTATGAAGGGATGATTATTGATGCTTATTACGTTTGCGAGCTTCTAGTAGCTCGGTGAATAGGCGATTAAAATTCTCAACGCGGGCACGAAGTTCGCTGATTTGTGCTTGTTGCTCTGATTTTGGTAGTGCGCGATATAATCGCAACATCTCAAACTCATCTTCCGATAAGTCTAAGGCGTTGTTGAGTGCAACTGGGGGATCCGGTGTTTTATCCTCGTCGCCAAACAGTATCCAAGTCGGTGAGCATTGCAATACCTCGGCTAGGCGATGCAAATTTTGCCCGCGCGGGGCTGTATGGTCACTTTCCCACAATGAAATTGATGAGCCAGATACGCCAGCAGCCTTGCTTAAATCGTTTTGACTTAAGCCAACCTGTTTGCGTCTTTCTCTAATTCGTTGACCTAAAGTTTTCTCGTTCATATTTAGATATCTTAATAATCCTTGACTTGAGATTCCTTGAGTGATTAATATTGAGAAAACTCAAGTGTGGGGGAGTGATGTTTAAATCAGACGTAATTAATTTTTATGGCACGAAGGCCAAAGTGGCGAAAGCTGCTGGCGTTGATCCATCTGCTGTTTCTCAATGGGGAGAACTGGTTCCCGAAGGTCGCGCGATGCGCCTACAAAAAGCATCTGGCGGGGAGCTTCAGTACGACCCCAAAGTTTATGACGAATATCGTAAGGCAAAACGACCTGGGAAGGTGATTCATGAAAATCAGGCATGAGCACATCGAATCAGTGCTGTTAGCCCTGGCAGCCGAAAAAGGGCAGGCGTGGGTCGCTAACGCAATTACTGAAGAATATCTGCGGCAGGGGGGCGGCGAATTGCCCCTGGTACCAGGCAAGGACTGGAATAATCAGCAGAACATCTATCACCGTTGGATAAAAGGTGAAACGAAAGCGCAAAGGGAAAAAATTCAGAAGCTGATCCCAGCAATTCTGGCAATTCTTCCGCGCGAGCTGCGTCATCGACTCTGCATCTTCGATACCCTGGAACGCCGTGCATTACTGGCGGCGCAGGAAGCGTTGAGTACGGCAATTGATGCGCATGATGATGCAGTTCAGGCCGTTTACCGGAAAGCGCATTTCAGCGGCGGTGGGTCTTCCGACGATTCTGTCATTGTTCATTAAGCAAAAGTTTCCATGCTGGTTGTGCTTATTCTAAGCCACCGGGCAGCATCATACGGGGCAATTATGGCCGCATTACCATACATGCAACTGTACATAGCTGATTACCTGGCTGACACCATGCATTTGTCAGCAGAGGAACACGGTGCGTATTTGTTGCTGATGTTCAATTACTGGCAAACAGGAAAGCCAATACCCAAAAACAGGCTGGCAAAAATTGCCCGTCTGACTAACGAGCGATGGGCTGATGTTGAACCATCCTTGCGGGAGTTTTTTTGCGATAACGGCGACGAATGGGTGCATCTTCGGATTGAGGAAGATCTGGCATCAGTCAGGGAAAAGTTAACCAAAAAATCAGCCGCAGGAAAAGCATCTGTTCAGGCCAGAAGAAGCAGAAAGGAAGCAGATGTTCAAACAAAACAAGAGAGAAATTTAACAGGTGTTCAAACATATGTTGGAGTGGTGTTTGAACATGATGCCAACACAAAAGCAACTAATAAAGATACAGATCTAAAAGAATTAAACCCCACACATAACGCGCGCGTACGCGAGAGTACTCCGACAAGTGAATCGAACGGTACGCCATCGCAGACAACGGAACCCGAATATCTTGACGGCCTGATTGAACCCATCGGGAAATTTCCGATGACCGATGGCTGGCATCCGTCGCTGGATTTTCGACGACGGGCTGCACTGTGGGGCGTTGCCCTGCCAGAGCCGGAATTTACACCTGCCGAACTTGCTGCCTTCCGGGACTACTGGACGGCGGAGGGGAAAGTTTTCACGCAGGTTCAGTGGGAGCAGAAATTCGCCCGTCACGTAAATCACGTCAGGGCGCAGGTTAAACCAGTCAGCAAGGGGGTGAGCCATGCAGCAGCACCAGGTGGCACCGCATCACGGGCAGTTCGGGAAATTCGGGCAGCACGTGAACAGTGGGAACGTGAAAACGGATTTATCAGCGACGGAAACGGCGTGGAAGCTGTGGGAACTCATGGGGGAGGTTTATTCGAACCGCTGGACCCAGAAGAACGGAACCGCACCTTCGAAGCTCTGGATTGCACAGATTGGTGCGATGACTGAGCAGCAAATCCGGCAGGTCTGCCGCCAGTGCATGGACCGCTGCCGGGCGGGTGAAACATGGCCTCCGGACCTGGCTGAGTTTGTGGCGCTGATTTCGGAGAGTGGGGCAAATCCATTTGGTCTGACGGTGGATAACGTGATGGAGGAGTACCGCCGCTGGCGCAACGAGTCCTGGCGATACGACGGGAGTGATAAATACCCGTGGTCTCAGCCCGTGCTGTATCACATTTGCCTCGAGATGCGGGCAAAAGGGATTGAGCGTCAGATGACCGAAGGGGAGTTAAAACGACTTGCAGAACGGCAACTAGCGAAATGGGCAAAGCTTGTTGGTGATGGCCTCAGTGTTCCGCCCGTCCGGCGGCAACTGGTAGCACCAAAACGCCCGTCGGGGCCAACTCCAATTGAGTTGCTGAAACAGGAATATGAACGCCGGAAAGCGGCTGGGTTTGTTTGAGTTGAGAAGTAATTTTACCGGGAGGAAATTTATGGAGACTGTTTTTGACGCACTGAAAGCAATGGGAAAAGCCACGTCGGTAGAACTGGCTACGCGACTTGATATCAGTCGAGAAGAAGTGCTGAACGAGCTGTGGGAACTGAAAAAGGCTGGCTTCGTTGATAAAAGCGTATACACCTGGCGTGTGGCTGATAACAACGTTCAGCAGGAACAGCCAGCACAGGCAGTACTGCCGGAAGAAACCACCACGGCAACAGTCGTGAAAATTTCGGAGAGCGATTTAAAAGCGACGATTGAGCAACGTGGACCACAAACGGCGGATGAACTGGCTACGCTGTTCGGTACCACATCCCGCAAAGTGGCTTCAACGCTGGCAATGGCAATCAGCAAAGGTCGTCTGATTCGCGTAAACCAGAACGGTAAATTTCGTTACTGCATACCGGGCGATAATTTGCTGGTGCAGCCAGAAAACACTTCCGAGGTCGAAACTAGCGGTAAGTCCCAGCTTCAGCCTGCAGAGGCCATTTTACCAGCCCTGGAAGCGGCGACGCAGGAAGATATTAAAACAGAAACTGTGGCGGACATTGTGCAATCGTTGCCATCGTTTACTGAAACGCGCGCGGATGACCTGATTTTACCATCACTGCATATGGCAAACCGCGAACTGCGTCGGGCGAAAGGCCATGTCCAGAAGTGGGAGCGTATCTGCGCCGCGCTGCGAGAGTTGAACAAGCACCGGGATATTGTCCGACAGATTGTCGATTCCTCCAGTCGTATTGTGTCGGAAAAGTGATTGCCGGAGGCGCTTATGGCAAAAGTTTTTACACAAGAAGAGCGGGAAAAAATTAAGGGGCAGGTTGTTGAACTTGTGCGCCAGAGTGGGCGCGAGACGCTACGACAACTGGAAGCTAAGACGGGTGCGACAAGATATTTAATGAGCGTTCTCGCCAGAGAGCTGGTTGCCAGTGGCGATGTATACAATTCTGGCTACGGGTTATTTCCGTCTGAACAGGCTCGTAAGGACTGGCAAAACGCCCGTAAAAAACTATCAAGAGCAAAGGTGAAGAAACCGGTTGTGGTTGATCCTGACCTTATCTGGTCATTACCAGACGGAGAAATACGCCGCTACGACAGGCGTATGAACATAATCTGTCGCGAGTGCAGGAAAAGTGAAGCTATGCAGCGTGTGCTGGCGTTTTATCAGGGGAAATTTCAGGAGGTGGTGCGGTGAGTGAATCAAAATGCAGGGTTAATGGCAATCAGATAGAACCGTGTGCGGCATTGGCAAAAGCACTCGAATATGGAAATCCAACATTTAAGAGCAAAGGTATATTTATCCCGGGGCGTGTGAACATAAACACTGGCGAGCCAGGCTTAGACATTGCTCAAATTCACTCTGGTCAATATGTCGGTCGTGGCGTTGCAATGTGTTTTTGCCCGTTCTGTGGTGAAAGTCTGAAAACGTGGGAGAACAGAAATAAATGAAATTAAAGAAATACCAGTAATACGTGATGAATATGGCTGCTGGACGCATCCTGAATATGAAAAATTCTGTGATGGTAGGGAATATATTTCAACGGAAGAGTTTAACGCCTGGATGGCGGAAAATAATCTTCAATGCGTCCTCTGCTTCAGAGACGAAGGATGTGCTGACCTTGATGCGTGTGATGCTGATATTTCTGCATGGGAACCGGAACGACCAGAGGGCGATGGATGGTTTATTGGTTCGATACATGACACCGAAGATGGCCCGGTTTGTGTATGGCTGAGAAATAAGGCCGAAGAATAAAGGCTATAAACCACCTGACAACAAAACACTGAAAAATTAAATCAGAAGTGATTTTTATTAAATCCTTAACAGGAGGGGGTTCTGTACCCTCAAATAATAAGGAGACCGCCCGAAAGGGCGGTGGAGATAATAATGGAAATAACGAAAGAACGATTATTGGAAATAGCAAATCTTAGTGATAGGGCATTAAGTGATGGGAGAATTATTTCTCCTGATGCCTATGAATCAGTTACGAGTATAGAAATAACAACAATGGCTAGAATGCTGCTTGGTTATTTCAAAATAGAGAATAAAAATCAGATGGATAGTAATTTTGATATATGTGAGCTTTTAGACGGTTGGGGGGCTTGGGTTGTGGCTGGTAATAGTTCTATATATTGGCAGGAAATAGCTGATAAATATAAAAATATTTTTCCTCATGGCAAAAAATTACGTCGTCAGTGCAGCAATGATGAAGGGCGAGTGATTGACATTAGTATCCTTAGGTTAGAAAGATATAAGCAACAAGAATATGAGTTAATTGTTGCTCATTTCGTGATTGGTTTATCTCTTCGTGCTATTGCAAAGCAACAAGGATGTTCAGATGGAACAATTCGTAAAAGATTGCAAAAAGCCTTAGGTTTTCTGAGCGGATATATAGCAATTACCAGTTAAGAGTCTGCGGATTTTTTACCAGTGTAATGGTATAAGGATACTCCCATGTGTCTTACATGATATGGAAGCGCTGTTGCTGGATGCTTTGAGATACTCTTAAAGCGGAGGGGAGAGCCTTCCGCTTCAATTTCTGCGTCCGAAACAGTCGTAGAGAAAATTCTTTCCATTCATTGAATTTTACTGCTGATTTGTCAGACTTTATATAAATTAGAATTCCTCCATGATCGTCACGTGACGTACCCGTGCCGTAACGTTCGGTTAGCTGAATCCAGCCATTGTGAATAGACTTGGGGCCTCTCCATAATTTTGCTTCACCAATCCATTCGAATTTTCCGAATTGATGTTTAACTAATAAATCAACGTGACCGCCATGTTGAGTATCATGTTCAACATCATAAAACCTACCTTTCAGGAAATTTTGATCGACGCTGTTAGCTCGTCCTCTCCCCACTTGGCATCTTGATAGAAGTGTTTGTCATTTTCTAAATTCTGAATAGCGTCGTCTAAATCTTCATAGAGTTGCTTTACAAAAATATTTTTGTCTGCAGCTAATTTTCTTTGAACCATTCCCCTAAATTCAGGATCCATTCTAATTAATGATTGAAGATCTGCAGTACAGATGTTTACATCACTCATGCAGACTCTCCAAAAGACTCGAAGGAGTAAAGTATGGATAAAGATACTGGCTAAAATTTTCAACCAATTCGCCAGTTTCTGGATGGTAAAAACTTCCTGTGTCTAAAGCATAGGAAATAAGATCATCTTCAACTGGGATTGGTTCTTCCGTTAAATTATCAATGTATTGAAAATGCATATCCAATAGATGTGCTTTATAGCTAGATAAATAATCTGTTGCTTTTATTAGCAGGATATAGTCATCTTTCGTGTCAGTTAGATAGGTCAAACCATTGATAAGAGTTTTGTATGTAAAGTGATTGATATTTTTAGCATCTTTACTAACCAGAAAAAGAAAAAGATCACGACACACACGGCGAGCAGGATCATTAAAATCCTGCTCTATTTGCGTGATAATGTCGTGATATATACTCTTTTTCATTTATGGCCTGATGATTTCGCTCTTCTTTTCTCTTCACAGGACTTAACAGAATCCAATATTTTTTCAACAATAAATATAATCGAATCAATATTGTTACAGTTCTTCGCAATTGCTTCATGCAACCTAATTCTAGGATTATCAAGCATCGTCCTTTTCCCTGGTAATATTAACTCTACTGATAAAATATGTGAAGAATTTTGTGGTAAATCCCAAACTTTTCCCAACTTAAACTTTGTCAGTATTGGGCTTGCGGACTCTCCACTATGATGGTAAACATCTTGACGCAAACACTTTTGACTTGGTTTGAGTTTTAAAGAACTTGTATTGCCATCTGAGGTGATAAAAGATACATGAGAAATTCTGCCATCTACTTTTTCGTAAAGATCTTGTATTGAACCAAATAATTCAAGAGGATTGTTTAAAATAACGCCAGCTTCTTCTTTTATAAATTTAGCCACAAGGTATTGTTGAGGCTGTGATTCACTTCTTGGAAGGATAGATAAATCAATCGTAAGAATTAATATTTTTTCTGCAGGCATTAGCATGATGGTATTAAAGCATTGCGTGACTTGGCGTGTTTTGCATTTTATTTCTCCGCCATTAGCACGTAATTCCATACCCGCATCGCTAAGATGTGTTGGGTCAAGTTCTATCACTTCAGTGTAATACGCTTTGGATAAAAAAACAGCGGTGTCAATTTGTTTGTCACGAATGATATCTTGACGTAGTTCAGCAAAATGCAGCTCAGTATCAGCAACTAACAGCTCCTCTCTGGATAAAGGCGTTGGGTATTTTTCTGAGAAGGGGCTATTGTCCTTTTTCTGATTTGTGAAAATTGTTTGTAATTTTGCTACGTCTTCATCGGTGATTTTATAAATAGAAAGTAATCGATTCCCGCTAAAAATTAAACCTTTCCAGAAATCGTCGATCCTGTCTTTTAGGTCGGGATTATGCTGAACTACACTATTTACACGTTCAATAAAAAGGGGTAATCCTTGGGCTGTTACACCCAGTGATGAACCAAGAAGCTTACGGGTGTTGCGCCAGCCAAAGCGCGAATTGATGTTTTTTACTGTCTGCTCAAGCATTAACACTTCCTTAATTTTCCCTTAACAATTTAGGGTGCTAAACTTTTTAGGCAGTTTACACAAAAAAATAGTGCGTACGCAAAAACTATCTAACATGTTGAGCTTTAACCGGAAAATTTGTATATGTTGTGAGCATAAAGTTGGCTGAGAAATCTAAAACGGGTAGAATGACTGCGGGTGCTTGAGGCTATCTGCCTCGGGCATGAACACCAAAGGCAGATAGAGAAAAGCCCCAGTTAACATTACGCGTCCGGCAAGACGCTTAACATTAATCTGAGGCCATATCTGTATGCGACACATAAAGATTAGCCTCTTAACAGTAAGAAATCAACTAACAGGGGGGGGCTGTAATGCGAAGGAGCTATGTGTTTTGTCTGGTGGTGGTTTGTATCACCATTCTGGTATTTGTCTGGATGGTTCGCGGTTCGCTATGCGAACTGCACATCAAACAGGGTAACACAGAGCTTTCGGCGTATTTAGCCTACGAAGTTGAAAAACGTTAAGAGCCACGGCGGGGAGCAATCCCCGCCACTCTTTAAGTTGTCAGGTATCCTCAACGCACCCGCACTTAACCCGCTTCGGCGGGTTTTGTTTTTCATGAATAAGGGATTAATAATTTTAACTGAAATTATATTGCCTTGTTGTCCGAATGGTTAGTTAATCATTCGATATTGTTGTATTTGTTGTATTTGTTGTATTTGTTGTATTTGTTGTATTTGTTTTTATTTTGGCTTTATCGTTTGCGATTGCTTCGAAATAAAGATTAATTAGAATTCATCCGTTTTGAGTAGCGCGCAGGGAGAAGATGGATGGACCTTGAAAAGGGGAGAGCTATTTATCTGGAAGGATTCTGAAGATGAAAATCGAAGAATTGCATGAATTGTTTAGTGAAAATGGCCTCTATGCTGTGCGCGTTGAGAATGGAACTATTGTCAGTCACTGCCGCATTAAATGTTTACAATCCCAGCAAAGGAAGAGCGGTGCTGTGTTAATTTATTTTGTGGATGGACTTATGGTGGACGGTTTTATTTTACGTGAAGATGAATTTGTCACATCATTACAGGCTTTGAAAGAGATAGGACTTAAGGCTGGATTTTTTGCTTTTGAGACTGAGTGAATTCATCTACAATTCAGCACAGGGTTGACCCCCTGCTGAGTAACACCGTGCCACCGGAGAAAACCGATGGCACATATACAACTGGTCAAACAAACTTCTTCTGGTTTACTTCTCCCGGCGACGCCGGAGAGTTGCGATTTTCTGCATCAAATAAAAATAGGCGAGTGGATACACGCTGACTTTAAGCGTGTTCGTAACTACGCATTCCACAAGCGTTTTTTCAAACTCCTGCAACTCGGATTCGATTACTGGACTCCGGTCGGTGGGGCGATCACGCCTCGCGAACGAACACTGGTGTCAGGTTTCGTTGATTACCTGTGTGACTCGGTAGGCAGGGAACATACGCCAGCCCTGAGCGAAGCCGCAGAGCAATATCTGAATACAGTTGCGACACGCAGAACCCAGGATACGGCATTACTCAAGTCATTTGACGCCTTCCGTGAATGGGTAACCATTCAGGCCGGATTTTACACTGAGCATTTTTATCCGGACGGTAACCGCGGGCGTCGGGCGAAATCCATCGCGTTTGCGAATATGGACGAAACCGAGTTTCAGCAGGTTTATAAATCTGTACTGAATGTGCTGTGGAACTGGATTCTGTTCCGTAAATTTTCCTCTCCGGAACAAGTCGAAAATGTGGCTGCACAGCTGCTGGAGTTTGCGTGATGGCAGATTTACGTAAAGCGGCGCGGGGCCAGATGTGTCAGGTCAGAATTCCTGGCTACTGCAATCACAATCCCGAAACTTCCGTGCTGGCGCATTACAGACTGGCGGGGACGTGTGGAACAGCGACAAAGCCACACGATATGCAGGCTGCAATTGCCTGTAGCTCATGCCACGATTTAATCGACGGGAGAGTAAAAACCAGCGATTACACCAAAGAAGAATTACGCCTGATGCATGCAGAAGGTGTTTTTCGCACACAAGAAATCTGGAGAAAGGAAGGTTATTTATGATTTACCCAACAAATACAGGAAAAAGCGGGGAACACCTTCGTCTCACCACGCTGGAAAGTGTCTGGATTCAGGGAAAACTGCGTATGTGGGGGCGCTGGTCGTATATTGGCGGCGGTAAGACGGGGAATATGTTTAACCAGTTGCTGGCATCCAAAAAATTGACGAAAACAGCCATCAATGAAGTTCTGCGCAGGATGAAAAAAGCGGGGATTGATAAGACGGAACTGGAGGCATTTTTGCGGGAAATGCTCGACGGTAAGCAGAAAAGCTGGTTGTCTCATTGTACTGATGCCGAGGCGTTATGTATTGATCGGGTAATTAGCGAAGTGCTGGTCGAGTATCCGGGATTAATTAGCATCCTCCGACAACGATATGAAGGGCGGGGAATGAGCAAACTGAAAATGGCAGAGCAGTTAAATGAAAATCATCCTGACTGGACATTAATTACCTGTCGACGTCGTATCGATCAATGGCTGATGATTGCTGAATTTATGCTTTATAAACCAATGTTCACGGCACAAAAAAAACTATTGCAAAGTGAGCAATAAGCTGCTTCAATTCAGTTACGCTTCGCAAAGCTGTATCGCGAGGTTAACCAGAAACGTGAACTTAAAAACCCGCCACAGGCGGGTTTTTTTATTTCTGAAGCTTGATTAAAAAATGCGCGATTAAATTGTTGTATAAAATATATTTTGTGCATATTTATAACTGTTTTTAAATTTATATACAAAGCCGACAAAATGGAAATCTAAAAATAACTTTACAAAACTTGACGTTATGGTGTATTGCAGTTTTATTATTTAAACGTATTATTTGCCGCAGTTCTTCAGGGGAGTGGTTGCGATATATTCCTGTCTGAGGAAATAATGCCGATTTAGCTCAGTAGGTAGAGCAACTGACTTGTAATCAGTAGGTCACCAGTTCGATTCCGGTAGTCGGCACCATATGCGGGTATCGTATAATGGCTATTACCTCAGCCTTCCAAGCTGATGACGCGGGTTCGATTCCCGCTACCCGCTCCAGCAAAACAAATGAGGCACAGGTTTTTCAGCACTGGCGTTTTTTCTCGCGGGGAAAGGTCTCGTATACTCCTTTAACGCTCCCCCGAATTATAACGGAGACCAGTTATAGTTTCAGTGCTGTGTTTTTTGACACTATCGGGATAGTGCATTATTAGTGGGATTTTTGATATTTCCTGGCAGGGGCTGATTATGCACTATCCCGATGTTGTTAACATCACAAAATGAGGTGAACCCCATGTGCGGGGGTGGTTTTAGTGGTTGTTTAGCGGGGAAACTACAGTATCTGATGGAATGTCAGATATTTCGGGAGGCACCCGACACCTCACCTATATTATAATAATACTCTTCAGCACTTACTGATTTGACCACCGCCTTAACAGGCGGTTTTTTTTGCTTGCATAAAACCATCACCAACTCATTAGAAAAGAACACATGGCGTTATGTGGTTGGGGTATTATAGCCCTGCTGTAGCAGCAAGTACGCTTGAATCAGGTTCGCTTCGGTGAGCCTTTTATATTTGCATCATTTGGAAATATACAAGCAAAAAAAACGCGGCTGTCGGATTAAAGCCGCGGGACAAGGTCCGCGAAGAAGGATTAGTATCTGCCTCTTTCAATAGGCATGTTTATACTACTAAGCATTTAGAATGGTTTAAATCCTCAGATTAACCTTAATTTCAGATAAGGCTTATTTCATTTCTTTGCGCTACGCCCGGCGCGGATCAAAAACCACAGAACCTTTCAGGGGTAAGCTTACGGGATGATCAGTGTGACTTTCTCTGTGGACTGGTCACCCCGGGCGGAGGCTCACCCACTAAAAGGAAAATTCACGATGTTTGGGATTTTCAAAAAGAAAACCCGTAAGGCTATTGTAGAAGTAAAGAAAATGGAAAACCGCGACGCGGTGAAGGCTTTTTTATTTGTGGTAATGGACGGTTGGTGGGTGTTTTCATGTGGCAAGAATCATTTTTCAGATTATTACAGTTGAAGTGATTTTATTCCTTGTTATTATACGTCTGTCTTCCGGGTGAGTGGTTTTATTCCCCGACAAGAACTCATATGAAGAGTAAACATTGCTCAGGAAACAGGAACACCGATTTGTAATTGGCTAGTCAGTGGTTTGCGCTGTTATTTTACAATAGCGGAATGGTGTATTTTCGGTAGAAATATTGTGTTTCTTTGGAGAGTCGGAAATGCATCATTCCGGTGTTGTAAATAACACCAAAGAGATGTTCCCCGGTATTGAGGGTGGTTTACATTGTTGTTTTTGGAACCACAATATCAGGCATAAAGTCAGATATTCAGGGAAGTCCACAACATCTCAATTTCACTACAATAAAAATGATTCATCTTCAGCATTGTTCAGCCGCCGCACCAGGCGGTTTTTTTTGTGTTGAATTCAAAAAAATACACGGACACTGATAATGTCCGTGTGGCAATGCCATGTAAGTCAACGATGAATATGACGCAAAAAAAACGCGACCGTCGGATTAAGGTCGCTGGACAAAGTCCGTGAAACATAACGAATTTCCGTTCCCCCCCGTTCAGGAAGTGCAAAAAGTATATAAATTAATTTTTCTCGTTTAAACAGGAAAGTTAATCTGAATTTCTGGTAATCCTTATTCCCGTACATTAATTCTTCGCTTTTCATATCAGACTATGTCACACAAAAGGCATTTGCGGATTCCTTCGATGGGATGTTGTTTTTTACGGGCCGCTGGTGGCCTTTTTTATTTACAGGAGAAAAAGTATGTCTGAACCCTTATCCGGTTCCGGCACGGCTGCGGCGCTCGGCGGGGCGACGGTATTCGGGCTGTTTACCGGAACGGATTTCGGGATTGTGTTTGGTGCGTTCGCCGGGGCGTTATTTGTGGCAACGATACCGCAGGCGCTTTCAGCCTGGCGTGTGGCGGCGCATTTTCTGGTGTCGTTCATTATCGGCGTGCTGGGTGCAGAGGTTCTGGCATCCTGGCTGGTAAAGCATACAGGGTTTGACGGAGCGCCTGTCGACGCATTGTGTGCAGTGCTGGTGTCAGTGGTGTCGGTGAAGATTCTGTCGTTCATCCACCAGCAGGATATCGCATCACTGGTGTCCGGCCTGTTCTCCCGCCTGCGGGGTGGGGGAGGCGGCAATGCCTGATAACCTTTCTGGATTGCTGAATGTAGCGTTATGCACGGTTATCGTGTTGACGCTTTTTTTTTATCGTCGTCATGATTCCAGACATAAACCGCTGATGTCATGGCTGGCTTGGCTGCTGATGCTGCTTTATGCCCTTGCGCCACTCAGCTATCTGTGTGGTCGTCTGTTAGCGGCGAACTGGCTGGTGGTGTTTTTTAATCTGCTGTTCTGCGTGCTGGTGATACGTGCACGTGGGAATGTTTCAAAAATCCTTGCATTACGAAGGTACTGAAATGAAGTCGAAAGATGAAATTTTTGACGAAGTTCTGGGAAAAGAGGGCGGTTACGTCAACCATCCGGATGATAAAGGTGGTCCGACCAAATGGGGCATTACTGAAAAAGTCGCCCGGGCGCACGGATATCAGGGCGATATGCGTGACCTGACGCGCGGGCAGGCGCTGGAAATACTCGAGGCGGATTACTGGTACGGCCCACGTTTTGACCAGGTGGCAAATTTGTCCCCGGATATTGCCGCAGAGCTGTGCGACACAGGCGTCAACATGGGGCCAACCGTGGCGTCAAAAATGTTTCAACGCTGGCTGAACGTTTTCAACCTGCGCGGGAAACTGTATCCGGATATGGATGCAGACGGACGTATCGGCCCACGAACTATTAATGCGTTACGGGCATATCTGAAAAATCGTGGCAGGGATGGCGAACGGGTAATGCTGACCGCACTGAACTGTACGCAGGGTGACCGTTACCTGGAGCTGGCAGAGAAACGGGAGGCTAACGAGTCGTTTGTATATGGCTGGATTAAAGAGCGCGTATCAGGAATCAATTGTTGATATTTATACTTTAGTTGGAAATTACAAAATTAAATAAAAAATTTGCGTAATAGCTGAAATTATAATCTCAGGATAAATTATATATGTCTTATGTTTTTGATTAATTCTATTTATTGATTTGCATCAATTATCTGTTTTGCAGATGCGTTAATGTCATTGTACATAGTTCAGAGCGCACAATAAGTATCATGAATAGAATTGTTTTTTGGTTTGTCACCTTGGTTTTCATATCTTCTACGTCTTATGCTAATGATTTTTATAGAGCAGACTCCAGATCACCAGATGAAGTGAGACGTTCTGGTGGGTTAATACCCCGAGGACAAGATGAAGCGTATGAACGTGGTACGCCAATCAATATTAATTTATATGATCACGCCCGAGGAACTGTAACAGGGAATACCAGATATAATGATGGTTATGTATCTACAACAACGACATTAAGACAGGCTCATTTGATCGGGCAAAATATGCTTGGGAGCTTTAACGAGTATTATATTTATGTCATTGCACCAGCGCCTAATTTATTTGATGTGAACGGCATACTCGGTACATACAGCCCATACCCAAGTGAAAATGAGTATGCAGCATTAGGTGGTGTTCCATTATCACAAATAATTGGATGGTATAGAGTAACTTTTGGTGCGATAGAGGGGGGGATGCACAGAAACAGAAATTATCGAAGAGATTTATTTCGTGGATTATCTGTTGCACCGAATGAAGATGGGTATCATCTTGCGGGATTCCCTGATGAATTCCCAGCCTGGAGAGAGTACCCTTGGATAGAGTTTGCGCCAGATCAATGCCATCAAAATAATAAAACTAATAGTTTTTTAACCTGTGATTTTATCACTAATGAACTATCGCAAGCTGATTTATTAAAATTTAAGAAGTTCATAAAACGCAAATCCACTTTGTTGACTTTGCAAAGTATTGATGATTTTCTGGTAAAGAATGGAGATAAAGATGAACTTTAAGGCATTGATTAAAATTTTTGTTTTTATGATAAGTTTGGTATCTATCCAAACATTTGCAGGTGTTAGCCAGGAGTTTAGAACTAACTGTGGAGGAACCACAGCCAGAATTGTAGAGGGAGTCAAATTGACTCAATATTTTGCTGACGCAAATGTTAATAGGAAAGGTATATATGTTGTCAGTTCAACTGGCGGTGTTTGGATTATTCCTGGGGCGCAAAACTATCCGGATAATTATGTCGCTGATGAAATGAGGAAAATTGCAATGGCTGCTATACTTTCAGATATGAAAGTGAATTTATGCGCAAGCGAAGCATATAGTCCGAATCATATATGGGCTATAGAATTAGATGCGGAATAATTAAGTTGTTTTTTGTTTTATTGCCCCAGAGTGGGGCATTTTTATTTCTATGAGCTTATGAAGTGCTGATTGTGTGAATGTTATTATTGAAGGGGACGAATATAAGCGGATATATAGCATTGAAAATATTAATGTTGTAACCACACATCAGCATTATAACAGCTCTTTAGTGAGGGGCTGTTATAATGCCATGGTTCACCAACAGCACCCGCCGCGCACCCAGCGCACTGGCTGTTGGCGAGCTTTTTTATTCATCAAGCGAGGCTGTATGAGCGAGAAATTGAAGATCGTCTATCGCCCGTTACAAGAACTGTCTCCGTATGCACACAATGCCAGGACACACAGCCCTGAGCAGGTGGCACAACTGGTAGAAAGCATTAAGCAATTCGGCTGGACTAATCCGGTGCTGATTGATGAAAAGGGCGAAATTATTGCGGGTCACGGTCGCGTTATGGCGGCTGAAGTGCTCAAAATGGATTCCGTTCCGGTCATTGTTTTGTCTGGTCTGACGGATGACCAAAAAAAGGCGTATCGCCTGGCAGATAATCGCTTGCCACTGAACGCTGGCTGGGATGAAGAACTGTTACGGATGGAGCTGTCGGAGTTAATCAATGCTGATTTTGATGTCTCCCTGACAGGCTTCAGCCCGACAGAAATTGATGAGCTGTTGACGGATGTTTTGCCAGGTACAGGAAATGAGGATGAGCCGTATACGACGAAAATTGATACGCCTGTTTATGAGCCATCGGGCGGTAAACCGGATATCAGTGAACTGTACGACGATACGAAAACTCAGGAGCTGATCAACCGGATACGTTCGGCGCCCCTTGATCCTGATATTGAGAAATTCCTCCTGTGTGCGGCAGAACGTCACACGGTGTTTAATTTCAGCAGAATTGCGGACTATTACGCTCACGCCCCCGCTGAAATTCAGTGTCTTTTCGAGGAGTCGGCGCTGGTGATCATTGATTATCAGCAGGCTATTGAAAATGGATTTGTCCGGATGACGCAGCGTATGGTGGAGATCATGCATGGCGGGGAGGAGGATGAATGTGCGTGATGATTTTTGCGCCTTTATTCTGACTCACGGGCGACCGGACAAAGTTCTGACTTACCGGACGTTGCGTCGTGCTGGCTATACCGGGAAAATTTTTATCATTGTCGATGATGAAGACAAGACCTGGCATCAGTACGTAGCTGAATTTGGTGAACAGGTGCTGGTGTTTTCCAAAGCCGATATCGCCAGTCGTTTTGACGAAGCCGATAATCTCGGTGACCGCCGTTCAATTTTTTACGCCCGTAATGCCTGTTTCGACCTGGCAAAAATGGTCGGGTGTAAATACTTCATTCAGCTCGATGATGATTATCACGAGTTCCAGTTTCGGGTGGATCGCAACTATGACCAGGCCTATTTTCCGATAAGGAAACTGGATGCGATCCTTTCTGAAATGCTGGCGTATTACGAATCAATACCCGCGCTTTCCATCGCTATGTCGCAGGGCGGGGATTTTCTTGGTGACAATGGCGCTCATGCTTCATGGGTGAAACGTAAGGCAATGAACAGCTTTATCTGTTCGGTTGACCGACCGTTCTCATTCATGGGACGCATTAACGAGGATGTGAATACGTACACGAATCTCGGTCGCCGTGGAGAATTGTTTATGACGATCGGTGCTGTCCAGTTAGGGCAGAAACAGACGCAGAAAAACAGTGGCGGAATGACCGAGCTGTATCTGGATTCCGGAACCTACGTTAAAAGTTTTTACTCCGTCATGTATGCACCGTCGTGCGTAAAAATCTCACTGATGGGCGCCAGCCATAAACGCATTCACCACCAGGTCACCTGGAACAACGCTGCAGTAAAAATTCTTCACGAAAAATACAGGAAGAAGACACCCTGCATATCAATGGGGGTGACAAATGATTCCGTATTCGAAAGTCGAGTCTCTGGCAGCGTGCCGGATGACTGCACAACAAATCGCTGACGTTCTGGATGTTGATCTGAATCGACTGAAAGAAAATCGGGAAGCAATGACAAATTTTTATGCGTCCATCCGTAAGGGCAGAGCGAAAGGTGAAGCCGAGTTACGGGCGGCATTGTTTAAGCTTGCCAGAAAAGGGGATGCCTTTGCTCTGCGCGAACTACTCAGGGTGGATAAAAATCAGGACTAACTGATGAGCAGACCGGACTGGGGGGCGTTGCAGCAGGAGTATATTGCTGAATACACCCGCTCCGGTATATCTCCGGTGGCATGGTGTGAAGCAAGGGGACTGAATTACGCAACAGCCCGTCGTTACATCAAAAAACCTCCGAAAAATGCGCAGGCAGAAGTGCGCAAAACTGCGCAAAAAGATGCGCAAAAGAAAACTGCGCAAAAGCGAACCGGCAAAACGGGGAAGGAAAAATCCAGAGTGGTTGTTTCTCCCGTTGCAGGAAATGATCAGGAAATTTTATTCAATCCCGATGAATTCGGCATCTCAGAGCAGCAGACGAAATTTGCGATGCTGGTTGCACAGGGGAGAAAACTCGTTGAGGCATATCGCCTGGCAGGATACGAGTCAGAGGGGAATGCGGCCTACGTAACTGCCAGCCAGCTCCTAAGAAATCCTAAGGTTTATCGGGCTATCTCATGGTTCCGCAATCAGTACCAGAAACGCTATACCGCAGACCTGGATTTACTGGTGAGTCAGTTGATGGCCATTGTCCAGGCCGACCCCAATCAGTTGGCACAATTTCGCCGTGTTAACTGCCGTTATTGCTGGGGCGAGAATCATCACTACCAGTGGCGCGATATAGCAGAATTCGATAAGGCAGCGGCGCAGGCTTCCAGAGATGGCAAACTCGAACCGGAATATGGAGGCCTTGGCTTTGTTGATAACGCCATACCCAATCCGGACTGCCCGAAGTGCTGCGGTGAGGGAACAGGACAGCTTTATATGGCTGATACCACTCTGCTTGATGGGGATGCGAGGCAATTATATGCAGGGGCAAAGCTCGGGAAATTTGGTGTTGAGATCCTGCTGGAGGATAAGGCTGCCGCCCGGCGCGAACTTATCAAGCTGATAATGGCGACGAAAGGAAGTTCTGCTGGTGGTGCAACTGACAGTCGCAATGATCTGGAGCTTGAAGGACTGAGGCTTCGCAATGAAAAGCTGCGCACTGAGATTGAAAACCTCAAAAAAGGCGTGGGTGGTGAGAATAACGAAATAATTATCCACAACTCTCTGCCGATGCCGGGAGTGAATAATGTCGATTGAAATCTACCTCCCAAAACCTCATGAGGGGCAAATAGCTGCATGGACGGCGGCAATAGAGGAACGCTTCCACGCGGTATGCTGTGGTCGTCGCTGGGGTAAAACGGTGATGCTGGTGAATATCGCTACCAGTTTCGCGACGCGGAAATTTGCCGTTCCTACCACCGGGCAGCTTATCGCGGGTAGGGTGGGGATTTTTACCGCACAATACCGCCAGTACCAGGAAATCTGGGATGAAATTAGCGCCGTTCTGCAACCGCTGATCCTCAGCCAGTCAAAAAATGAAAAGCGCATCATTCTCCGTAATGGGGGGCGCATCGACTTTTGGGTAACGGACAATAACAAACTGGCCGGGCGTGGGCGTAAGTATCACGCTGTACTGATTGATGAGGCCGCATTCACTAAAGCGCCGGAAATGCTCGAGGAAATCTGGCCCCGCGCTATACGCCCGACGCTTGTCGATTACCGTGGCTGTGCGTGGGTATTTTCCACACCAAACGGTATCGACGAGAGCAATTTTTTCTACGCGATATGCCACGATGAATCCCTGGGATTTGTCATGCACCATGCGCCAACTTCATCGAATCCGTATATTCCGAAAGAAGAACTGGAGGAAACGGAGAAGAAATCCGATCCGCGCGTCTGGCAGCAGGAATATCTTGCCGAGTTCGTGGACTGGTCCAAAGACGCGTTACTCGATGTCGATAAGCTGCTGGTGGACGGTCAGCCGATTGAGATGCCGCCGCACTGCGACATGATTTTCGCAGTGATGGATACGGCGCTGAAAGGCGGGACCGAAAATGATGGTACTGGCGTGGTGTATTTCGCTTATGAGTCCTCGTATTCTGATGAACCGAAGCTCACGATTATCGACTGGGATGTTACCCAGATTAAAGCGTCGCTGCTTCCGGAGTACATCCCCGGCGTGTATGACAACCTTGAACGCCTGGAGAAATTGTGCCGCCCGCGTCTGGGCAGCCAGGGAATTTTTATGGAAGACGCTGCGATGGGGGCAATCCTCAACCAGAAGGCGGAAACCGAAGGCTGGGATATGACGCCGATTAAATCGGCACTAACCAGCAAAGGCAAAGACGAACGGGCGGTGATGGCATCCGGATATCACTATCAGGGGATGTGCAAAATCGTCCGGGAGGCTTACGACAAGACCGTTTCATTCAAACGCACCACTGCAAACCACCTCGTTAAACAAATCGCCGGGTTCCACCTGGCAGACAAAGACGCGCATAAACGTGCTGATGACCTTTTCGATTGTTATACCTACGGATTGATCATCGCGCACGGTAATTACGCGGCGTTGTAAAAATCAGGATATTTTGATGGCAGAGATCGAGATTACTGGCGGCCTCGATTCAGCACTGATGCGTATTCTTGAGGCTGAAGAAATTCAGCCGGGAACCGATATCGGCTATGAATTGTGTAAGCTGCTGTGGCAATTCCATCCTCTGGGCGGAAAACTTGTTGAAAAACCCATACTGATGGCGATGTGTAAGCCGCGCCAGTATAACGTGGAGACAGACCCTGACGAGAGGGTTGTGCGGCGTTTTCAGGAGGTATGGGAACGCATGAAGGTCAACGAGAAGATTAAAAATCTGTTTTTTCTGTCTCGTTGCTACGGTGCCGCAGCGATCGGCGTGGGCACCGACAGTGTTCCATGTCGTGAGCCGCTTCCGACATTCGGACTGACAGAAGAGGATGTGTATATCAACGCGTGGGATCCGTTGAACGCTTCCGGTTCGATGGTGACTGACCAGAACCCCAACAGCCCGTTTTTCCAGGAAGCCAATAAAAAGCTGAAGATTGGCGGAAAAGACTGGCATCCGTCACGCACACTGAAAATCTTCAACGGCACACCGATTTATCTGGAGTTTCAGAGTTCATCGTTCGGATTCACCGGGCGAAGCGTGTTTCAGCGAGTTCTTTATTCCCTGAAATCCTATATCAATACGATGGAGGCGAATGATCTCGTCAGCCAGAAGGCAGGCGTACTGGTGGCTAAAGTTGTGCAGAACGGTTCGAAAATTGACGGGATCATGGCTGCTGCCACGGGGCGTAAAAGAGAAAACGTGAAAGCCGCCAAAAATAAAGGCGTGTTGAGTATTGGAAAAGACGAAGACGTAAGTTCACTGAACCTGCAAAACATCGACGGGGCGCTGAATACATCCCGCGACAACATCATTGCTGATATTGCCGCCGGGAGTGACGTTCCGGCCATTATTATCAAGGAAGAAGCGTTCAGTAACGGATTCGGTGAAGGTAAGGAGGACTCGAAAGCCATCAGCCAGTATATCGATGGTGTACGCCAGCAGATTGAACCTGTGATGGATTATTTCGAACGCCTGGTGCAGTACATCGCCTGGAACGAGGAATTTTATCAGTCGCTGAAAAATGATTACCCGGACATCATAACCGACGACTATAAAACCACGTTTTACCAGTGGCGACGTGAATTTACCGCGACGTGGCAGGAGCTGGTGGAGGAGTCGCCGGACAAACGCCGGGAAAGCGACAGTAAAGTGATTCAACAGGCGATAGCACTTTTCTCTGCCGTGTCGCCACAGGTTGATCCTGAAAACCGCGCCGCCCTCGCTGAATGGCTGGCAAGCCTTGTTAATGCCACGCAAACCTATGGCGAAGCTCCACTCATCATTGATGTGGACGCGCTGGCGAATTATGAACCACCGAAGCAGGAGACGCCTGATGGCAATTTCCAGCCGGGCGGTGAGGAAGAAGAAACGGATCAGGACGCTGTATGAGGTTCTGACGGATGCCGTTAACAACTACGTAAATCACGGGTGGGATAGCGAAAAATCATTGCTCGAATGGTGCCGGAAACTCCGTGTAGCCGCTCAGCGAGAAACCCCTGATGATACCGTAGCCAGAAAACACCTCACCGCTATCTACAGCCGTCTTGTCATCGACGGCGGGGCATTACGGGATCAGCCTCCTGACGGCCCTAAAAAAATCACTGTTGAAAAACTGAAACCTGAGTTTCGCAAGGAACTCGACAGGCGAATTTTCGCCAGTGCCAACCTGATAAAACTCAACCGAGAACAGGCCATCGAGAAAACCATACAGCGTTTTCAGGGGTGGGTTACGTCCATTCCGCCTGGCGGGGTGAGCGAAATTGATCGCCGGGAAGTGAAGGCCGGGTTTCAGAAATCCGTGAAGGATATGGATTTTATCAGTCGCCGGGTGGCAATTGACCAGGGGCATAAGCTGGCAAGCAACGTTAAGTATCTGCTGGCTGTTCAGAGTGGTGCGATTGCTCTGCGCTGGCATTCGAACTGGCGGCGTCCGGGCTACAAATACCGACAGGACCACAAAGAGCGCGACGAGACAATTTATCTCCTCCGCGATTCGTGGGCGCTGGAGCAGGGGCTGATAAAGCCCGTAAATGGTTTTTATGACGAAATCACTGCTGCCGGGGAGGAGGTTTATTGCAGTTGCGATGCACTGCCGATCTACGCCCCTCAGAAACTACCCGACGAATTTTTAACGGAGAAGGGCAAACGTGAGTTTAACCGAGCTTGAAGTGGCAGAACGCATCAGGGACGGAACCGTACCGTCTCCGGTGAAATTCTCCAACATGTGGCTGGTGAATTTGCGAATAACCGGAACCGGGCTCGCCTATCGCGCCGGGCTGAAAGAGCACGTATGGCGTGCTCCAAAGCTCTATCTGAATGAGGAGTTTTTAAGGCGATGCAATGGCCTTCCGGTTATCGCAAACCATCCTGACGACGCAGTTCTGACGGAGGAGGATTTTAAATCGCGGATCGTCGGTAGCGTCATGCTGCCGTATATCCGGGGTGATGAGGTATGGGCGGTGTGCCGCGTTTACCTCCAGAGCATTGTTGAAGAAATCACTGAGGGGGATGTTTCGACAAGCCCGTCGGTGGTGTTCAACAGCACATCAGGAAATGTGGAGGTACAGGAAGGTGACACCAATTTTTTAATCGAAGGCGTTCCTTTCCTTGTTGATCACATTGCCCTGGTGACGAAAGACCACGGCTCGCTGGGCGTGTGGGATAAAGACCGGATCCCCGCAGGGGTTGAAGTGACAAACACAGGTGAAATCGAGATGGAAAAAGAAGAACTCCAGGCCCTGTTACAGGGGGTTGTGAGCGATGCCCTGCAAGGCATTAATCAGAAAATCGATGGTGTCGTTACGCGCATGGACTCTCTGGAACAGCGGGACAAAGCGCGGGCGGACGCCGAAGATCAGGCGAAAAAAGAGGCCGGAGAAAAGGCCAAAGCCGATGAAGCCGCAGAGGAACAGCGTAAAGCTGATGAAGCTGCGGCAAAGGAGGCGGAAGAAAAAGCCAAAGCTGACGAGGCAGCAGCCAAAGACGCTGAGGAGAAAGCAAAGGCTGATTCCGAAGCGGAAGAACAGCGTAAGGCTGACGAGGAGGCAGAAAAAGAACGCAATGACTCTGCCCTGGCAGAAGCGCAGGCAAAAGCCGACTCCGCATTCAGTGCCTGCGGTAAAAACGCGCCAGCACCGTTTTCTGGTGAAAATGCGCTGGACTACCGCAAGCGTGCGCTAATCGCTATGCAGAAACACTCTCCGGCACATAAGGACGTCAATATTCGCGCGATTGCGGATTCTGCAACGCTGGCTGTGCTTGAGGACGCAATTTTCAGTGCCGCCCGTCAGTCCATCGAAAAAGAAATGATGAGTACGCAGGGGCAACTGCATAAACGTATCCGCAACGATGAAGCCGGGCGTCGCATTACTGAATATCAGGGCGATCCGAACGTCTGGCTGAGTGCCTTCAAAATTCCGGGGCGTCGTCTGGCAAAAATTAACACTCAAGGGAGCCTGAACAATGGCTGATATTAACTTTCATCCGTTTAAAAACCGTGGAGCATTTGGTGGCCTTTTTAACGTCGAATCCCGTGGGCTGATGCAGGGGGATGCGCAGGATGATCCGGCAATTCGTCTGCAACTTTGCTCCGGACGACTGGACAGCAAAATCACTGAACCGGTATGGGGTGGTGTCGGTGTTATCGAGTGCATCGCTCCCGCGAAAGACAGCGTTAACGGGGCGGTTATCAAGCAGGCCACGAAGGACGCCTGTAACGCATTTACAGTCTTTAATCAGGCATTTCATGGCATTACCACGTCGGATAATCCGGTGCCGTTATATCTCGCGGGTGGCTTTGTTCACTATTACCGCGTTGGCTCAGGCGCCCGCATTCCTCTCCCGGTCAGTGCAGAAGTTGTTGCGTTGGCTGATGGCAATAACACCGTTGCTGCCAGTGGTTTTGTGTGGGATCTGACAAATAACGTCATTGATGTTTACACGGGAACGCCGGGGGCTAACCCGAAAGTGGACATTAAGTTGCTGATGGTTTCAGTTGAAGGAAACCTGACGGTGAAAAAAGAGGATGGCGGTAACGTTGTCTGGGAAATCGGCAAGCCGTGCGGCCTGTTTTTAATTTAAGGGGATATTAATTAATGAGCGCATTTACTCCCGCGACTACTTTTGTGTCGCCGTCAATGGTGCTGCCGGAAATGATCGTGCAACAGAGCATGGCTTCCGGGGCGTTTGAAGTCCTGGCTGGTGGTGCTCCAGCGGTAAAAATCAGTTCCAGTGATTTGATGGTCTATCAGAAATATCTGCGCATGACCTCGCAGGCGCAGGTCAGCCAGTCTCTGCCGGGCCAGTTACCGTCTTCCAGTATCTCTGGCGGCTATGACGGGATGATGACTTACCGAATTTCTTCCCGTTCGCAATACAGCTATCTCGATACTGATGCAGCAGATCGCTGGGGCTATTCTCTGATTGAAGGCCTGCGCCTGGCTAACCGCCAGGGACACGCTCAAATGTTGCGTAATATGCTGCTGTATGGCGTGAATGCAGCTAATAACGAGGGGATCACCAACTCCCCGAACGCAGTGACACTGAATCTGGGTAACGACAGCAAAGGCAATGATTCATATACCACCTGGGATTCCGGCGAGATGGCTAAATTTATGCTTGGCCTGATTGCTGACCAGAAAACCCGCATGTTGCTGTTGGGGCAGCCATTAACGACTGTTATTCTGAGCCCACAGCGATTCATGAAGGCGCTGGAGTGGACAGGAATTGTTGAGCTGACCAGTTACTAGCGTCCTGGTGGTGGTACCGGAACGGTGGGAACGATGGTTAAAGACGTCGCCGATAAGGCGACGGGCGATGACATCATTTTCTGCCAGGATGACACGCTGATTGGTAAGGGGGCTGGTGGTAGTGACCTGATCATCGTTACGAACCCGACGATTGAGGTTCCGGAAGCGCGTCACGCTATTAACACCAATATTTTCTCCACGCTGGTCCCTAACCAGCAGGCCGTCAACGTGATGTTCTGCGACATGGCAGCGCCGACGGAAATCCCGTCCCCTATGCCGGATGGCGGCCTGACCACGTTGTATACCATGCGCGCGACGCCGGGCTGGAACTTCCGCCCTGAGGGGATCACCCTGTTGTCTGCCAAATACGCATAAACGTTCAATCTGATAACGCGGGGAGCTAAATGCTCCCCTTTTTTGTGGGAAAAATTTATGAAGCTCTACATCGCTAACTGCTCACGTCAGCCGCACACGTTCAACTACAAACTCCCCGAAAAAACGCAGTCGTTCGGTGTGACAATTCCGTCCGGACGTCAGCATATGATCGAAAATCAGTCCGATATTATCGACCACATCATCCGACAGCATGAACCTTACGGATTTCAGCGTTGTGACAAGGTGGACAAGAATTTTTCCGGTATCTGCTATTCCATCGATAAACCTGTGAGCGTCGGTCGCATTGAGGATTGCGCGGAGCAGAAAACGGAAAATCTGGAATCCATGTCAGAGGAAATTCTCGCGGCCAGCGCCGTATCGCTGAATAACGCGGTGGATCAGGCAGTGATTCAGAGCGGCGAAAAACCTCAACCTGGCGGTATTGAGATGGAAATCACCGGGGAAGCGATCAACACCGAACAGGAAAATCCGCCCAGCACAAAGCGAAATATTAAGGTTAAAAAATAATGACCCTGCGTCCGTCACTGGAGGGATTTATTCGCTTTGTTCGTGATGACATGAAAGTACCGGTTCACGCTATTGCTGACGATGATCCGACGCTGGAATGTTGCTTTCAGTCTGCAATGGAGCTAATCCCTCACGATCAGGGGCTGGAGCGTTTACCCATCATCTATGTGCGAACGGTTTATAACGCTGCCGCCTCATTCCTCCTGAATTTCGCCCCAGGCTCGTGGTTTGCTGACCTGAGAAAAAAACTCAACCTTGGGAAACTGGCTACCGGGCTTGTCAGCGCGGCAGCAGACCAGGGGACATCGGGTTCGATCACCATCAGCGACGCGCTGAGTAATCTGTCTTTGCTGGATTTGCAGATGTTGCAGGATCCGTATGGACGACAGGTTGTTGCGGTGCTGATGCAGATGGGCACAGTATGGGGTTACACGCCATGAAACTCTGTTTTGGTGTTGTCGACCAGCCGTATGACTACGGCGACGAACCGGGAAAAACCACGTTTGACGTGGCCTGTGACCTCGAGGAGCGATACGAAATTTTTACGCACTTCTGGGAAATGCATAAGGACGAGATTATCCAGGAGGCAGGTACTGAACTGGCGTACCAGTTGGTCAATCACCTTAAGCATAAGGCTCCGCTACCAGGCGAGCATTTTCTGGAAGGGACTGAGAAGATTTTCCATATTTTTCTTGAAACTGAAGAAATGGCCGGGATGACGATTAACGGAAACCCTGTGCCAACTCAGGCCGCGCTACTGGGCGTTAACTCCAGGCTTAAGGACAAATATACCGGGGAGCGGCGTCCGTCATTCATAGACGGCGGCCTGTTTAAGGGCAGCTTTATAGCGTGGATAGATAACAATGCCGAGTCTTGAGGAATTAGCCGAACAGCACAGTTCGCAGCTCTCATCCGTTCTTAAATCCGCAGTTGAAACCATCTCGTCAGACCAGGAAATCACATTCAGGCTTTATGTCCGGCAGGTTCTGCCGCTGGATGGTTTTGTCTATTGGGTTAATGCGGAAATCATCAGTTGCGATGAACTGTGTCGCCTGAATATTGAGTCACCAACTCGTCTGAAAATCAAAGGCAGCCTGCATCGTCAGGTTATTGCGATTCAGGACGAGTCTGTCTCGAAGGATGTGAACAACATTATTTTCACGCCTGTTCAGCAGGTTGATGATTTTAATGTGGAAAATCCCGATGCGATCTATCTCGGTGAGTACTGCGGCGTCCAGTTCGCTTTTTCACGAATGGAGAGCCGCTATCAGCAGTCGGGTATTTTTCATTATCGCGGCATGGCGATTTTACCAACTATGCGTTCTCAGATTATCGACTGCGAGGAGGATATCAGCGACGAGCAGATCATCTCCAACAGCATCCCGATCTGGCTGCAAATGAAAGATGCCGCGGCCGTGTATCCGTCTTACCTGGTACCTCAGAACCTTCGTCCTCCGTATATCGCGGTGGATGTTCGCAACAGCATTCCGTTGCAGGTGGCTCCCGTTGTTTTCGGTGGTGAGCGATTCCAGCTCGTCCAGGATTCGGTTCGCCTGACGCTTTACGGATTCAGCAACAAAATGGCGCTGGATCTTGTCGACTCGGTGGTGAACAGGGCGCTGGAGGAGGAAAAGTTTGGTGTAACTAATATTCCGGTGGTTCAGGACGCAAAGTCGGGACAGGTTGAAATCAACGCTCTGGCGAAGAAAAAGATTGTCGATTTTGACGTGAATTACTACCAGAGCACCGCCCAGGAAATATCCCGGCAGTTGATTGAAAAAGTTATTTGTAAATATGAGGTTAAATAATGGGATTTAATATCGTCACGGTGAATGTGTCCCAGACCATCGGGGCTATACCCTCGAATTTGCAGCAGATGTCTGCGGTTCTCTCGTTTGGCTCCACGACTCATGAGCCGGGGAAGCCTGTATTACTCACCAGCAATCAGGATATTAACGATCTGGTTAAAAATCCGATTGCTGCGTTGTCGGCGGCTGCCGCAGGAAAATCTGCGGCAAACGTCACCGTTACGATGACGCTTCCGGAAGGGAGCAACATCCGACGCGAAAACAGTTCTGAGGTGAAAATTGTTGTTTCCGGGTGTTCGCCCGACGCGTGGAATGGCGAATATTCTGCTACCGTCACGGATGAAAAAACACTGACCTGGACGATTGCTGATTCTCAGCTTTCCGGTTCGCCAGTGACACTGGAGCAGTTTTCCATTGTCGGCAGTGAAAATCTGGTGACGGCAGTAAACATGTTTTTTGCCCAGGGAAATTCAGTTGGGATTTACCTGCTGGAGCTGGGAGTACAGAAAGGCGGGGTCAGTAAGGAAATCGCTGCACTGAAAGCTTATATGGAAGATCCGCTCCTGCGGTTTTATGCGTATCTGGTGCCGCAGCCGTGGGATGGTGACGCAGAATTTATCAGTCTGGCAAAACTCCACACCGCCAACGAAGCGATGCAGTATTTCTTCGTGCTGACGAAAACGCCGGACGACACGAATTACGTTTCGCCTTATGCCGGTATTAAGTCGGTTATTGCAACGGCGGATGATACGTACCCGGCGACAAACGCGGCAGCAGCCGTAATGTGGAACTATGTTTCCGCATCACCTTCAGAAATCAACAAGGTGCCGCCGATGGCATTTCGCTATCTGCAGGCGGTAAACGCCCACAAGGGCAAAAATTCCATTCTGACCACAATGACGAAGCAGAATATTAACTACGTCGACACGGGGGCTGAGGGTGGAATTTCCAACACGATTCTGGTGAAAGGCGTTACCAGTGACGGTAACGATATGACGTACTGGTATTCCGTGGACTGGGTGCAGATTAATGTCGATATGCAGCTCGCCAACACGGTGATCAACGGCAGCAATAACCCAATTAACCCGCTTTACTACAACCAGGACGGGATCGACCGTCTACAGCAGGTCGCACAGGCGGTGTTCAATACGGGCGTATCTTACGGCCTGGTCAACGGCCAGCCTGTCGTCGATGCAGTGCCTTTCCGCCAGTATATCAACACTAATCCGAATGATTACGGTATCGGGCGTTATGCAGGCCTGTCGGCCACCTATACGCCGATGCGCGGATTTGTCGAAATCATTTTTAACATCAATGTGACAATGCAGCTTTCGTGAGGGACTGAACCGTGCCTAATCCAATGATCCCCGTTGGCACCCTTAACCGGGTTCGCGCCAGCGTTAAATTCACCTCTCATTCCGAACTGAATGTGTCCGCCTCATTTCTGGCAAAAGAAGGCGTCGAATTGTCCTTTCAGGGCAATATCACGGAGTTTTTACCCGCTATGACGGGAGCCGTGCAGTCGCCGCAGCCATACATGATTTTGCAGGCGCGTGTTCACCTGCTGCGTAGCCAGGCGCTGGGAAAACAATTCAAGGCGCAATGGGAAAAGAACGCCACGATCGGCGACGCAAAAGTGTATAGCGACAGCACGGTGTTCGGTGACTTCGATATCTATAACACGGCGATCACCAATGTGCAGGATATGACCTTCGCCGGGGGCGAGCCGGGAGTGGCCATCACCATTACCGGTACATATTACATCAACTCTGAAATGTGGGATCTGGTATGAAAATCTCCCGAAATCTGAATCTGATTATTCCTGTCCGGACAGAAAAGGGTAATGGCTGGATCCATGCCACGCCGATCAGCAAAGAGGTGTTTAAAGAGCATTTCTTCATCCTGAGTAAAACCTTTTCTGCCATTTTTTCTGAAGGTCTTGGCGTCGTTGCGGGTCCGCGTATCGCCTGCCTTATGCTGGAAAGGATCTCCTCAGATATGAATATCTGGGATGGCGAAAAGGGCGTTCGCAATACGCTCGTGAATGAAATCATTCGCCTTGCGAATCTGGTTTACCCAGCCGAAGGGAAAGGCTACGACACGATCCCGCTTGATATGGCGCTGGAGCGCGGCATCGTTGAATTTGATGATGTGGCAGGTGAACTCGTTTTTTTTACATGCGTCTCGTCGATAAACACACCGGAGCAGACGGAGCAGATGATGCTGGCAGTCAGTGGAATGTGGAACAGTTGCACTTCATCCTTGAGTCTTACGGAATGGATTGCTTCATTGCCGACATTGAAGCCTGTCGCCAGTTCTGGCGCGACGGCGAGCACGTTATCAGCGACATCCTCGACTACTCAGCCGGAGACGGATTCAGCGACATCTGGGCAAATTCCGGTCTGAATGTAAAAACAGCAGCTCAGTTTCGTGAGCTGCGTAAATGCACGACGCCGGGAGGGTTATTGAATGTCAGATAATCAGATGCCTGTTCTGACGCTGGATGTAAATGAAGAGCACCTCAGGCGGCTTGAAGCGATATTTGAAAAGTATCGCAACGGCTTGATGATTGGCCCTGCCGGGGCGCCGATTAAAATACCTTCGAATACAGATGCAGGAGGTGGATCCCGTCAGACAACCACAGGTGGAGAAGTCAATCAGGCTCCCAGAAAACCATCTTCATCCGCGCCAGTTCCGGTAGCACCCACTGATGGTCGTTTAAGGGATGAAAAAGGGCGCTTTGTCGGCAGCGGAAAAACAGCGGATTCGCTGGTGAGCAACTATAAAGGTCGCGGCGAAACGATGTTTGATAAGTACCTCAGCGGGCTGGGGAAAAACGCCAAACAGACGCTGAAAACTTACAAGCAGATCAATTCAACGCTTAAAACGACTAATTCCCGGTTAAAAAGCCTGTTTAAAACCACGGTTTCGTGGGGGGCGAAAATAGCTGCAATAGGGGTAGCGGGGCCGTTTGGCTACGGCTATATGGCAAGCAAAGTCGCGGCGCAGTATAGCGTGGCTCAGGGGTTAGGGATGGAAACCGCCCAAATGCAGGCCGCACGTGCCACCTATTCGCCATATTTTTCGGGCACAGAAGAGCTGGTTCAGCATCTGGCTAACGCACAGAAAAACCCGAACGATCCAAACTATGCTGGCCTGGTTAGTCTTGGAATTGATCCGCGAGATGGTGCTGCAAAGAATCTGCCCAAACTTATGAGCGCGCTTGCATCTCTCGTTAAGCAATATAAAGGTTCAGGACTTACTCAGGGGATTCTCAACGGACAAGGGCTTGGATTTGTTGAAGTCGCGACAACTAACCAGATGGAAGCGAATCTGGACAAGATCCCCCAACTGAATGAGAAATTTGCAGCAAATACCAGGTTACTCGGCGCTTACCTCACGCCAGCTATGCAGTCAGGTTATCAGGACACGGTGAGTAACCTGATGGTAAATGGAAACAGAATATCAAATTCCTGGTATGCAGCTCTCGCCAGATATAACCCACTAATCAGAGGTGCATCTGATGGGCTGACATCCAATATTGAAGGTTTTCTGAATGGTGGGAATTTTAAAAAAATTCTCACTGAGGCTGGCGAAGGGCTGGAGAAACTTGGTAAGTGGCTGAATAGCGAACAATTTAAAAATGATCTTGACGATTTTTCTCTGGCGGTGAGCCGGATTGCAAAAGCAATATGGTCAGCTATCAAATGGATCGGTGGGGAAGATAAATATCTCCCCGGAACCGGAGTTGGTGCTGAACAGGCAGATCCAGTTCTTGCGGCATTTGGAAATAAATATCTCGGTGGTGCGTTGCCGGGAGCAAACCCGATGACAAATCAGTATACGGGTGAGTTTTATAAACAGGATGATGTATATAAAAATTACCGTATGCCTAATGATTTAAAGAGAAATATTCAGAACTTTGTAGAGCAAGCCAATAATACTTATCGACTTCCTAAAAATATGATGTCAGCTATCGCGGAGGTTGAATCTTCGTGGAATCCTCTGGCAAGAGGAACTCCAGATGAAAAAGGTAGATTCGCTAAGGGGTTGTGGCAATTCTGGGATAGCACCGCAAAACAGTATGGTCTGGTGGGTGATGATGTTTATGACCCAAATAAATCCACTCTTGCGGCTGGCCGCTTTTTAAATGATCTGAATCGGCGTTATAAAGGCGATGTGGCAAAAATGCTTACGGCATATAACGGAGGTCGTATTGATAGAGATGGAAATCTAAGTTTGAGAATGGAGACTGTAAAATATTTAATTAAATTATTGCCTCAGATACAGGGAGCCTTGGATCAACACCCTGGTATTATGAATCAGCTAAGAAATGCCAGAGATAACCTTCAGGGTGCTGGCAAAAATGCCCGCGCAATAATTGAGCTTCAGGTGCGACAATCGCCGGGTTCCGACATACTGGCACAACTCGCCGGAACGCAACAAATACCGGGGTAAAAGATGTCACTTAATTACTTTGGACAAGCTTTCAAACTGGCGTTTGAAGTTTCGCCCATTCTTTTAGTTGATGGCATAGCGTCGAAAATTCCCGGCGGGGTGATGCCGATTGCTGTTCTGACCGAAGGACTAAGTATCGCGAACGGTCTGCTGCATGGAGAGATTCATACACGCTCGATGGCGGCATTCACGCCAATGGCCGGGACAACGCTGGTCCAGCAGGATATTTGCAACCTGAATTTCTATAACCAGGTAACGGCAGCGAATGCGACCGTCAGGAAGCCCAATCGGGTAGTCATGCAGATGATCCGTCCGGCATCAACGGAGGACGGTGGCTACACCACTAAGGGGATGACGTTTACGGCGCTGAAAATGGCGCTTGATATGCATAACCAGTATGGCGGTTGCTACACCGTTCTGACTCCCTCGTTTATCTACACGCGCTGTCTGATGCGGTCGTTTATCGATACATCCGGTTTCTCTGAGCAGAACAAGCAGGTTCAGCACACCTGGCAGATTGAGTTTGAGCAACCATTATCGTCTGTCGAACAAACGGTAAAAACGCTGGCGAGCGTTCTGGATAAATTTGATAAAGGGATGCCGTCAGACGGGCCGCTATCGTGGTCAGGTATTAAGAACCAGGTCGTGCAGGAGTTTGGTATTGGCTTATGACAACGTTAATTCCTTTCAAACCAGACGGGCGAGGTCCGTTTCAGTTCACGGCCAGAATCGGAGAATATGAAACATTCGCCCGCGTTCCGTTTAACCTGTATGCAAATCGTTACTACCTGGAACTGAAAGACAGTTCTGGAGACGTGATTGTTTACATGCCGCTGATTGCGTCACCTGACAGTTACGACATCAATCTGGCGCTGCCTTGCTCACCGGGGAAACTTGTTTTTCGCGAAAGTACGAATCAGTTTGAGGTTTCGTAATGCGTTATTATCGACTGGAAATTATTAATCCTAAAACAGGCAAGCCGCCAGTGGATAGCAATGGAAAACCCATTGGACCTTTTGATACCAGTGAAACACCAGGATGTGGGTTGCATGTTGAATTTGACTTTGAAGTAACCGGCCTGGATGTAGTCTGTTCGGGCACGATGCTGACGATCTATGGATTACCAATTGACATGCTGAAGCAAAGTGTAAGCTTGCAGGGGGGTCTGGTCCGTATGAAAGCAGGCTTTGTTCAGGGGTTACCACTGGCAAATAAGGATCAACAGGGGGAGGTAATCTATGGTGAAATTTATCTGGCCTATGCCAACTGGATCGGCACGAACCAGACTTTAAACCTGGTAATAAATCCAAGCATACGCAAAACCGATGACGGTAAACCTTTTTCAATTGAGGGGCAGGGGGAAGCAGGCGAAAGGGTTGGCGATGTTTTAGTCCGCGCTTTGCAAAAAGCATATCCCAATAAATTGATTGATTGCACAGTCAGCGACAACCTGGTTTTGCCAGAGCCGTGGACGGGTAAATATACGGAGATTGGTTCTCTGGCTATGGTCGTAAAAAACGCCTCTATTGCGATGATGCGTAATGAAAGGTATAGCGGAATCGCCATCAGTATTCTTTCCGACAGAATACGAATCTACGATAACGCATCGGCAAAGTGGGGTGAGCCAAAAACAATTCATGCCCATGAACTGGTCGGGCAGCCGACATGGATAGCGCCGTTTACCGTTAGCTTTAAATGCCCTATGAGGGGCGATATCAGATGTGGTGATGTGGTTAAACTGCCGGAGGGGCTATATTCAGGCGCTGCGACGATTGTGATGGCTAATACAACGGCTCCTGGCGTTATCGCAAAAAATTCGACCACGTTCACCGGGAAATTTCTTGTGAAATCGGTCAGACATATTGGTTCGTATCTGACAGCCGATGGCGATGCCTGGGTGACGGTATTCGAGGCATATGCTGAGAACTGGGCGAGGGTGTAATGTCAAACGCTCAAAAATTACCGTTTCTCCGAACGCTGTCGGAGATGATGACCAGTTCTGGTAACCAGCAAGCCGAGCTTAAAGGTCGTGAATTGCCCTGCCATGTTGTCGGTGTCAGCGGGCAGATAGTGACAGTTCAGTTTGATATGCTGCCGGAGGGGATCAACTTTCCGCAGATAACAATCCCTGTCGCCACATTCCCGTATATCCGTTACCCGATACAGCCGGGCGATCGAGGAGTAACAATTGCCGCTGATGTATCCCTGCGCGGTGTGTCCGGGTTGGGAACCGGTATGGCGACGCTCTCTTACTCGATGTCGCTCACTCCACTGTTTTTCGTGCCACTGGCAAACAAGGACTGGTCCGACGAAGATCCGCAAAAAATCGTTTTGTACGGTCCAGATGGCGCGATCCTCAAAACAGAGGACGGCAGTAGCTCGGTAACGGTGGCACCGGAAGAAATTAGGCTAAAGTCGAAAGCTGTTTACCTCGAGGCCGAAGATATCTTCATGAACGGGAAAATTCATCTCAACGGTCCAATCGTCCAGGACAAAGAACAAATGAAGGATACAACCGCTTCGCTGATTGGCCCTCTCAAGGTCGAGAAAGATGCAGTTATCAACGGCGTGAGCGCCAGCGGCCACAGCCACGATGTGACTGGCGTTCAAAGCGGCGGCAGCACGATCACGTCGAAGCAACCAAATCCGGGTTAATACCGGTTTATTTCACTTTAAATTCTATCCATAAAGCGAAAGCCCCGAACTGTTGCAGCAGTCGGGGCTTTTTGTTTCTGACCTTGAATAAGGCAAGGAGAAGTCGTGTTTGATTTTAGCAAACTGATTCGGGAGATTCGAGTTATGGCTGAAAAATTATCCACCTGGAAGTTTTTGCTTATTTGGTTGGTCTTTCTGATTCTGGCGTCTGGTTATTTTGTTGGCCAGATCCGATGGTGGTGAGGGCACGATGAGAACATGGGGCCGCGTCACCGACGCGAACGGCAACAAAAAATGGGTTGCAGTAGAATCTGACGCCAGCGGTGATTTCTCCTACGGCTGGCTGACGACGCTCATTCAGACGTTAAAGCTGGGGTTGGGGGAGTCGCCGTTTTACGCGAATTACGGTATTCCAGCGCAGCAGTGCATCGTGCAGCAGATTTACCCGGACTACTACGTGAACATGGTTCAGCAACAGTTTGCCGGGTATTTTGCATCGCTGGCAATTTCAAAGGTAGATGGGGCAGAGAACCCCACCTATAACGTTGATGTTGTGTTTTTTAACGGAACCAGTTACCGGACGCAGGTTCCGGTTTGAGGCAAGTTCTCGGGCATCAGTTGTGCCAGGGGGTGTCAAGAAGTTCATCGCAAGGCATGGCAATCCATCCACTTTTGCGTAGTAAGTGAATTGCCAATTCTATTGTGATAACTGAGCCTGATTTGTGGTGCTCAATCTGGGTAACAGAACCGTTTCTGACGCGCATGATGATGTCAACATTCAGAGGGGATTGTGTGCTGGTGGTTTCTTCGCGCAGCTTCTTCTCGCACTCGATGAAGTATCGGCGGATCTGGCGGCCTTTTTCGTTGCTCTCGACCATTGCCAGTTCTTTGGCGGTGTCCAGGGTGAGGTGGTAGTCTTTAGCTGGTCTGCTTCTATCTATTTTTTCCCGATTTTGGAAAATAATCAAAAAGTCCTGATTTTCTACGAATTCATACTCGCTGATTCGCTCGGTGATCCAAGTAGCAAAGCGTTTACCTACTTCGAGAAAGGCGTGCATCATAAATAATTACCGCCTGATTTTACATGTTTTCTTTACAGGAATTTATTGCAGCCTTATATGCCTCCGGGAGGCCATCTAATGGGAAGAATATTTTTTGTGGTTTTTCTTTGCTTTCAGCTGGCGGAGTGTACCAAAAAGAAAAACTACCTTTCCCTTTAGCTTTTAACAAATCACTAATCTTTAATGAGCTAATAGGACTGAACAAGTAACCTTCATTGATAGATGGGGTTGTTATAGAGTCCTGCTTTTGTTGTCCACTGATTTTATAGCTTACAGGAAGGAACGGTGGTAAATCCATTTGTTTATATCCAATAAAATGATTGACAGTAACATCACCGGGCTCACATTGAGTTAACGGTGATATATCAATAAATAAAGTTGATTTATCCTGCGGCAATTTGGATTCAACACCAATACGATAAGCCATAGTGGTAGGCATGGTAAACTCAGCATAATACCATTTACCGAACTGTTGAATGTCATTCATTCTCTCTGTGGCATCAATTGCATGAGAAACACCAGAAAATAGCAGTGAGCTAATCAAAATCCCTAATGAGTTAAATTTCATAAAATCCTCTTGAGATTAATTATGTCAGAAATACCAATTACTATGACCAGTGCGGGTGCGCAGCCTACGCCACCCAATGATTTACTCGCAAATCTTATCACCAGAGTTGCTGAAAAAGTACCTGGATATACAGCCAACCTTCCGGCGGGACTTATTACAGACCTTGCCAGCACGGCAGTCGGGGCGCTGGCATTAATAGACCAGGCGCGTATTGATCTTATTAACTCCGTAAGCCCATACGGCGCGAATATTCCGTTACTGATGCAACTCGGAAACATTTATGGAGCACAGAAGGGATTAAGTACAAATACGGCGGTATACGTGGTGTTTGAGGCGTTGCCGGGGTTTGGCATCCCTAAAGGGTTTGTGGTTGGTGACGGTAACTACCAGTATGCAGTTTCCCGCGATACGGTGGTACCAGAAAGCGGGCAGACTGAGCCAGTCTACTGTGTGGCTACAACGTCAGGATCATGGGCTGTACCGGAAGGGACTGTGACGCAGGTCATTACCTCAGTACCAAAAGACCAGCCTGTAAAGTGCACGAACCTTAGCGCAGGAATGCCCGGTCAGGAGGCGCAAACGTGGGCATCTTACCGCGCCGAAGTCATGGAGTCCGGCATGTTTGGTGTGCAGGGAACACCGGATTGCTTTAAAGCGATGCTCAAATCAGTAAGTGGTGTGCGAGAAAACCTGATTTCTTTCCGGCAGTCGTCGCTGGGGAAATGGGTTGCGGTTGTTGGTGGCGGTGATCCGTATGATGTGGCTTATGCGATTTACAAATCTGTACCGGATATTTCGAAACTGACCAACGATGTAAGCAATCCATCCGGTGCGGCAGTGGAAAAACGCACGGTTTCAATAACCGTTTCGCCGGATGTTTATCAGGTGCCGTTCGTTATCCCGTCATCACAAAACGTCATGGTGCTAATCACCTGGAACACGGTGTCAGATGATTATGTTGATCCGGCGGGTATTGCTATGGCTGTGCAGCAAAACGTTGCTGATTACATCAATTCAATTGAAGTCGGACACCCGATAAATCTTCTGCGTATCCAGGATATTTTTACCAGTTCTGTCAGGTTGCTGGTTGATGCAACATTGATCTCAACAATCAGTGTGAGCATTGGTATTAACGGCCATATTGTTCTTCCGGCGAAAGACACAAGCCTGGTTTATGGCGATACCTATTCCTATTTTTCAACGGTGGCATCACAGGTTCAGGTCAACAAGTATGCAATATCTGACTGAGAAAATTCTTCCTGCTTATCCGTTTGTGCAGTACAGAGATGATCCGAATGTTGTTGCGTTCTTTGAAGCATACAATGAAATTGCTCAGGAATACCTCGATTCACTCAACAATCTGGCATTGCCATGCTGGACATCGGAATCAATAACCGGGCAGTTGCTGGACTGGATAGCACTTGGTATTTACGGTGTTGAAAGACCTTTACTACAGGTTTCAGAGGAGGCTATTGCGCGCGGTGCATACGATACCATTGAATACAATACGATCCCGTACGCAGCAATGCGGAATTACGTTCCGGGGCAGGCATCGTATGTCCCTGATGATTATTTCAAACGAATATTAACGTGGAATTTTTATAAGGCTGACGGTTCGCATTTTTGCATTGACTGGTTAAAGCGCCGTGTGGCGCGGTTCATTCATGGAAAAAACGGAATAGACCCGCCGTTGCAGCACACTTTTGATGTGAGTGTGACAGTATTGGACAGCGTTTTTTCTGTTCAGATACCAGAGTATGGCGATGGCATCGGCTATTTTCTGAAAGATGCCATTGACCAGAAATATGTAAAACTCCCTTTTATTTATTCCTATGTAACAACGGTGATTCAAAAATGATTCTTGGATTCGGCAATAACGTTGTTTCAGCACTGGCTGGTGATATTACGACGATTCAGACTGATATTCCGGTGATGCCTGGTACGGGGGCTAAATTTGCAAAATTGCTTTCTGCCGATTTTGAAAATAAATCAAACGGGCAACACGTCTATGCAAAAATTACGCTTACCGATAATAAAGAGTCTGCATTTGAGATTTGTCACCTGGTATCGGTAAGCGGTGATGTGCTGAAAGTCATTCGTGGGCAGGAAGGAACAACCGCGAAAGGTTGGTCCCTTAATGACGTTGTGGCTAACTTTGCCACGCGTGGATCGGAAAACTATTTCGTACAGATAGCGCAGCTTCAGAGTGGTCATTATATTGCGGGTGTTGCTGGCGGCACTGCAAATGCACTGACGCTTGAACTTCCCGCGACGTTTTTTGTTAATGGAGGCTCGGACTGGACGCTACGAACCCCGATTATCGTTTTCCCCGTTCAGAACAATACCAACGCCGCGACGCTTCAATTAACACTGGGCGGAAAGGTTCTTGGTACGTTCCCACTTTATAAGGGGAACCAGTCCGAGCTGGTAGCGAACGATATCATTAAAGGCATTCCCTTAATTTGCCTTCTTGATAGTGAGAAAAGCTATTTCAGTGTGATAAACCCCGGCAATATTTATTCGGATTTTGATCTGCGATATGTAAAAAAATCTGGTGATGCATTATCGGGCGGGCTAACGTTTGAAAATGACTCAATCCTTGCGTGGATTCGAAATACAGATTGGGCAAAGATTGGGTTTAAAAATGATTCGGATTCAGACACCGATTCATATCTGTGGTTTGAAACGGGGGATAATGGAAACGAATATTTCAAGTGGCGGAGTAAGTCTGGAACCACAACCAAAGACCTGATGAATCTAAAATTGGATGCGCTGTATGTTCTGGTGAATGCCATCATCAATGGTGAGGTTGTATCAAAATCAGCAAACGGCTTTCGTATCGCTTATGGTAATTACGGTTTTTTTGTCAGAAACGACGGTGCGAACACATATTTTATGTTAACCAATGCTGGCGACAGCATTGGGAGCTATAACGGACTAAGGCCATTCTGTATCAATAATGCCACTGGCGCAGTCACGATGGGCAACGGGCTGACTGTCGGCGGAGGTTTAAATGTTTCAAGCGGAAATATCACCGCCGGAGGCGGTCAGGTTATACCGGGTAATTACAGCAATTTTGATGCTCGTTATCAGATGAAAACAGGCATCGTGCAGGATATAAGACTTGGCTCGGTGGGTGCTTCTCCGACAGCATCGTCACAGACGACAGATGTTCCCGGAGGATGTGTAATGACCGGGGTAACGCTTGACGTATGGGGGAGTCGCGGGACGCACGTAACATATATGCGCTACCGTCCACTTCAGAAATTAATTAACGGAACCTGGTATAACGTGACGGCGCTTTAATTATGCTGCATTTAAAAAATATTACAGCCGGTAATCCAAAAACGGCAGAGCAATACAAACTGACAAAAGAGCACGGTATTGAGTGGCTGTTCTCTGAGAGCGGGGAAAACTGGTACGAGGAACAAAAAAAGTTCTCTCCTGATACCATCAAGATTGCGTACCTTCCTTCAGGCAGGGTATTTGCCGTTGAAAAGGACGTGACTGGCATTGACCCGAAGGGAATGAGTGTTATCGAGTTGCCTGATATTACCGCATACCGTCGAATTGAAGAAAATGACTACTGGTTTTACCGCAATGATAAGTTTGTTTTTGATTACAGACTTAAAGCGGAAGATGAGCGTGAGTCGCTTCTGGCTCAGGTCAGCCTCCGGACAGGTGAATGGGAAAAAGACCTGCTGCTGGGGTTAATCAGCGACGAAGACAAAGAAAAGCTGAAAGCCTGGCGTATATACGCGAAATCGCTGCAGGCGATGGATTTCAGCACTATCACCGATAAAACCTCATACAGAGCCATTGAATGGCCTGTCTCTCCGGAAGCCTCTTCCTGATTTTATTTATCGCGAGAAAAATATGTCTGTAGTGATATCAGGAGCGCTGATTGATGGCGCAGGCATCCCCATGTCCGGATGCCACATAATTCTGAAATCCCGGGTAAATACCTCAGAAGTGGTGATGCGCACAGTTGCTGACGTGGTGACCGGAAATAATGGGGAATATTCGTTCGAGGCGCAGGTCGGAAAATACTGCGTTTATCTGCGGCAGGACTGGCGCGAAGAGTACTGTGTTGGTGATATCTCAGTTTATTACGACTCAAAGCCCGGCACGCTGAACGACTTTCTGACCGCCCTTGATGAAGACGACCTGAAGCCGGATGTGGTGAAACGTTTTGAGGAAATTGCGGATACGGTCAACCGTCTCTCTGAACAGGTGAGCAGTGACAGGGAGAAAGCGGAAGCGGCCGCTGATGCTGCAAAAAACGCAGCAACCACAGCTCTGGACAATAAAAATAAGGCGGAGGAATTTAAAGAACAATCACGGAAGAGCGCCGAAGCTGCTGCGGGCTGCGCGCAAAGTGCCGGACAGCACGCAGCGGATGCCGCGAAAACTGAAAAGCAGGTGGAAATCCTGGCGACAGGTATTCAGCAGAATGCAGGCGATGTTTCCAAGAACGTACAGCATGTTGAGCGTCTGGCATCAGAAGTTGCGCAGAATGCCAGCCAGGTGCATCAGAATACCCTGACAGTAACGGATGCAGCGCAGTCTGTGGAGCAGAATGCACAGCTGACAACGCAGTTAAGAAACGAAGCTGGTCGCTTTGCCGACGAATCCAGGAAAAGTTCAGAGGATGCAAAAGAGTACAGTGACAGTGCCAGAAAAGCGGTCGATGAACTGAAATCTGTCGGTACTTATCCGGCAGGGATAGCTTTTGCATGGCCAGCGGATATTCCCCCGGAGGGGTTTGCAATAATGCAGGGGCAGCCATTCGATAAATCTGCGTATCCACAACTGGCTGCTGTATTTCCGTCAGGTGTAATACCTGATATGCGAGGGTGGATAATAAAAGGCAAACCCGACGGGCGAGCTGTTCTGTCCCTTGAAGAGGACGGTGTTAAGCGGCACGGGCATACAGCAAAGGTGATACCGACGGATTTGGGTTCAAGGGAGACAAGTTCCTTTGATTATGGCTCTAAAAGCACAGAGTCAGGTGGAGAGCATAATCATATTGTTAATGGTGTGTGGGCTGGAACAACAACAAGGAACGGTGGAACAAAATGGGATACGCCAGGATATATAGCGGATATAACAACCAGCAGTGGCGGTACACATGCACATCGTACCAATATAGGCCCACACGCCCATACCGTGGCACTGGGCGAGCATGGTCATGATGTCACAGTTGATGAGACGGGTAATGCAGAAAATACAGTTAAAAATATCGCGTTTAACTTCATTGTGAGACTGGCATGACAAATTTCAAAATGAGTCCGGAATCCCGGACACTGAAAATTTATAACATACGGGCTGATACAAAAGAGTATATAGGCGCAGGAGATGTTTATATTCCGCCGAATACAGGATTACCGGCGAACTGCACGCTTATCGAACCGCCAGAGGCTGGCCCCGGCCAGGTTGCCGTTTTCAACGATGCACAGCAACAGTGGGAAGTTGTTGAAGACCACCGTGGGAAAACGGTATATGACACAGCCACCGGGAAGACATTGTGCATTTCCCGTCCGGGGGCTTTGCCGGATGATGTCACCACTTTACCGCCAGAGGGGGAATTCCATCGATGGGATGGTGCGAAATGGATAAAAGACGACGAGGCCGAAAGGGCGGCGAAAATTCGTGACGCTGAACGGGAGAAGCAAAAATTACTTCAGGAGATAATGGAAAAAACACAGCTGTGGCAAACGTGGCTGTCACTTGGGATTATCAGCGAAGCTGATAAAAAATCACTCAGGGAGTGGATGTTGTATGCCCAAAAAGTTGAAGCGACGGACACATCTGAATTACCTGTGAGATTTCCCGACAAACCTCTTATTGTGGGTGAGCTATCCGGTGCGTTGTAAAAATCCCATCTTTCATTGTGCCGGAAATACCAAATCGCCATTTATTAAAGCCCAATTAGTAGTCAGTTAGAGCAAGAAAAATAGCGGACTTCTGCTGAATGGTAAAAAAAAGCCCCGTCTCAAGTACGTGATAACGAGACCTAAAGCATGGATAACAGGACTCTACACAAAGACGGGGTAACATAATATCTGAACAAACATACTGACAAACGGGATATTTCAATTAAAGACACAACGAGTACCAGGCGTACAGAGTGGATGTTGTGTCTGACAGGTGAGTTTACTGATAGCGCAATAAAATAAATCCCCTGTCATCATTTATTGTAGAAATCTTTATCAGTCATGCTTATGAGATAAATACAAGAAACGGTGTGAAATTTGACCTAAAACAATCATGGGGATGAAAAGAGTCTTGTGCAGTTTTGCAGATGTAAAAAAACCGCAGACACGTCGTATGCAAGAACGTGCTGCGGTCGGCTGGTTAACTTTCGATAGTGCGAATATTGAATAATTTCCAGCCGGAATGGATTCTATTGGAAAGTATTCAGAGGTGCAATCTGCAGTTCACGAATTGAGTATTTTTAGGATTTTTATGGTGGCAAAAATGGGGCAAAACGCTGCAAAAGGGGCAGAAATGGGGCAAAAAAAGAGTTGGTTATCGTGGCTTGTTGTAGTCGCTGATTCAACTTAACACATTGAAAAACAAATAAAATACTTATGTGTCAGATGGTTGTGATTTTTTCCCTTACTTGTTGAGATTGTATTGTTCTTTCTTACTAATTTCTTGATTTTGCGACATTTAATAGCGACTCAATTCGTTATATGGCATCAGAGAAGTATGCGTCATGCCGGAACGCCCAGCATAAGAAATCTGATATAAAAACTGTGGCGTGTATGGTACGGATTAGAGGGGAAAATGTCAGCACATTTGCGAAATGAATCAAAAAGCCCGCAGCGGTCTGCGGGCGTTAGTGTTAGCGCACGACCAGCACTGAGCACTCTGCGTGACGTACTACGGCAGCGGCGTTAGAGCCGAGCAGGTAGGTGGTGATATCCGGTCGATGAGAAGCAATGATTATCATGTGAGCAGGGATCTTTTTCGCCATTTCCAGAATACGGTCTTTTGGCGAACCTTCTTCAACATGGACATGCACTCTGTCAGTCGGCAGTTTGAATTTTTTAATTATATCTTCCAGTTGCGATTTGGCTTCCGCTTTCAGGTCATCCATTGCCGGTAACTCTGCGGAATACGCTAATCCCAGAGAGGCATAGTAGGGTAGCGAAGGTATTACCGTCAGGAAATGAACCTCTGCATCATCAATCTTTGCCTCTGCCTCAACGTGGCTAATCACACGTTGAGTTAATTCTGAATCTGAAATATCGATAGGGACAAGAATCGTTCTGTTCATAAAACCTCCTGTTTTAGTATCCGCATAAAGTGTAACGCCAGATGACTCATTTTGTGTAATGACGGAGTTCACATTTTTAATTTAGATCAAGGGAGGAGAAATATGAAGAAAATGCCCGCCAAACGGCGGGCAGGCAAGATTAAAACTGGTATACCAGACCTAAAGCAACGATATCATCGGTAGAGATACCGTTCGCAGCGTAGAAGCTGTCATCCTCATCAAGTAGGTTGATTTTATAATCAACATAGGTGGACATGTTTTTGTTGAAATAATATGTTGCGCCAACGTCGGCGTATTTAACCAGATCTTTATCGCCATCAGTACCGACCAAATCGTTGCCTTTAGACATCAGGAAGGAGACAGCCGGACGCAGGCCAAAATCAAACTGATACTGGGCAGTAACTTCAAAGTTCTGGGTTTTGTTGGCAATCGTATTTGCTGAATTGCCGTAAGGCGTCATGTTACGGGTTTCAGAGTACATGGTTGCAAGGTAGATATTGTTAGCATCGTATTTTGCCCCTGCCGTCCATGCGTCAGCCTTATCGCCTTTTGCAGTAGAGAATTCAGCCTGTTGGTTAGTACGATCAGAACTGGTATACGCAGCACCAATGCTCACCCCCATACCTAAGTCGTAGGTAGAGGAGATACCGAAACCGTCGCCATTGGCATTCTTAATATTACGACTGCCACCGTTTGCAGTACCTTCTTGCTCATGACTAACCTGGTTTTCGTTCGCACCCTGATACTGCAACGCAAAGTCCAGGCCATCAACCAGACCGAAGAAATCGGTGTTACGGTAGGTTGCGACGCCGTTTGCACGACCGGTCATATAGTTATCGGCTTTGGTATAAGAGTCGCCACCGAATTCAGGCAGCATATCTGTCCAGCCTTCGATGTCGTACATCACACCATAATTACGACCATAGTCAAATGAACCGAAGTCACCAAATTTCAGACCGGCAAATGCCAGACGAGTCCAGGAGTCGCCTTTATCATTTTCAGAGCCATTAGCCTGAACGTTATATTCCCATTGACCATAACCAACCAGTTGATCGGTAATTTGAGTTTCGCCTTTAAAACCAAAACGTACATAAGTTTGATCGCCATCACTATTCGCATTATCAGAAAAATAATGCAGGCCATCGACTTTGCCGTACAGGTCTAATTTATTGCCGTCTTTATTATAAATTTCTGCTGCATGTGCAGCACCTGCGGCGAGCAGGGCAGGGATTAAGAGCGCCAGTACTTTGCTTTTCATTGAATAAATCCTTTAGTTATTTTATTTGCCTTAATTTCCCCTGTTTGGGGAATGAAAACATCCTAAAGGAGAAGTTCAGTTAGCAGATAAATATCATTTGTTACGCCTTAAGTAAAACCTTAATCAAATAATTCTATGGAAATAGCAATAAGTTTGATGAATGGGTTGTTGGAGAATCATGCAAAATAAAAATTATACATTTAATAAAGCATGGGTTATTCTGCGCGGGTTATATGCCTTTATTGTCACAGATTTTATTTTCGGTTGGGTCATTGCATTACTCATGTTTTTCCAACGAATAAAAAGACAAGCCCGAACTTTCGTTCGGGCTTTTTTTGAATTGGATAATAGTTATCCAGAAAGGTTACTCGGTGCTATTTTTTTCCGCCTTTCCGGCCATTTGTGCCAGGAAGTCATAACGTTTTTGCAAATCAGCGGCGGCATCTTTCCATAACTGTTCTGCCACTTCCGGCTGTTGCGTGTTCAGACGGCGGAAACGCTGCTCATGAAGAAGCGTTTCTTCCAGAGCTTCTGAAGGCGGGCGGGAATCCAGCGCCAGCGGCAGTTTACCCTCATCGGCTCGACGCGGATCAAAGCGATACAGTGGCCAGAAGCCAGTTGCAGTGAGTTGACGCATCTGGTCGTGACTTAATGCCAGGTCATAACCGTGCTCTTCACATGGGCTGTAAGCAATAATCAGCGATGGCCCCGGATACGCTTCCGCTTCCTGTATCGCTTTCACCGTCTGGTTGAGTTGTGCGCCAAGAGAAATCTGCGCGACATAAACATGACCGTACATCATCATGCTAACACCAAGATCTTTGCGTGCTTTGCGTTTGCCATGTTCACCAAACTTAGTTACCGCGCCAAGCGGGGTGGCTTTCGACGCCTGACCACCGGTATTGGAATAGCATTGCGTATCCAGCACCAGGATGTTGACGTTTTCAGTCAGACTCAACACATGATCCAGACCGCCAAAGCCGATGTCGTAAGCCCAGCCGTCACCACCAATCAGCCAGATTGATTTCTCCACCAATGCATCTGCGTCACGCAGCAGTTCATGCGCTTCAGCCACATCTTTGAGTTGCTGGCGCAGAGCAGCGACTTGTTCGCGACGAACGTCTGGTGTGGCGTCTGATTTCAACGCAGTCAGTAACTCAGCAGGGATTTTATCAGCAAATTGATCCAGCAGACGCAGCACGCGGACACGGTGTTGATCGACCGTCAGGCGGAAACCAAGGCCGAATTCGGCATTATCTTCAAATAGCGAGTTCGCCCATGCCGGTCCACGACCGTTGGCATCAGTGGTATATGGCGTGGAGGGCAGGTTGCCGCCGTAAATAGAAGAACAACCAGTAGCGTTGGCAATTAACATCCGATCGCCATAGAGCTGAGTGAGCAATTTGATATACGGCGTCTCACCACAACCGGAGCAAGCGCCAGAATATTCAAACAGCGGAGTGATCAACTGCGAAGTGCGAATATCAATACGTTCCAGTTTGCTACGGTCGATTTCTGGTAAATTCAGGAAGAAGTCGTAATTGATTTTCTCTTCTTCCACATGTTCCAGACGCGACATCATATTGATGGCTTTGATCTCTGGATTTTGTCGGTCTTTCGCCGGGCAAACTTCGACGCACAGGTTACAACCGGTGCAATCTTCCGGTGCGACCTGCAACACATATTTCTGCCCGCGCATATCACGAGATTTCACATCCAGTGAATGCAGGCTGGTCGGAGCGTTTTCCATCGCTTCGGGCGGTACGACTTTCGCGCGAATGGCAGAGTGTGGGCAAGCGGCGACGCAGTGGTTACATTGAGTACAGAGTTCCTCTTTCCAGATAGGGATCTCTTCGGCAATGTTGCGTTTTTCCCAGCGAGTAGTGCCCATCGGCCAGGTGCCGTCTGGCGGCAGCGCCGAAACGGGGAGGGCGTCGCCAAGTCCGGCGAGCATCGCAGCGGTAACCGTTTTGACAAAATCAGGAGCGGCATCGGAAACCACTGGCGGTCGATTGGCGCTGTGTGGATTAACCGGCTGCAGCGGAACTTCTTCTACGGATTCACGCGCCAGCGCCAGTGCCTGCCAGTTGCGTTCCACCAGATCCTGGCCTTTGCTGCTGTAACTTTTGGCAATGGCTCCCTGCAATTCTGCGAGGGCGCTATCGCCAGGCAAAATTTGCGTCAGATGGAAGAAAGCCATCTGCATGACAGTATTAATGCGTGCTGCCAGCCCACATTCGCGGGCAATTTTCGCCGCGTTAATCACATAGAAACGCGCTTTTTTCTGATTCAACACAGCCTGAACTTCTTGCGGCAGTCGCGACCACACTTCATCGGCGCTGTACGGCGTGTTGAGCAGGAAAATGCCACCAGGTTTTAAACGCTCAGCCATCTGATATTTATCGATAAACTGCAACTGGTGGCAGCCAACAAAATCAGCTTGGGAAATGAGATAAGCGGAACGGATGGGCTGCTCGCTTACGCGCAGATGGGAAACCGTCAGACCACCCGCTTTTTTAGAGTCGTAAACAAAATAGCCCTGTGCGTACCACGGCGTGGAATTACCGATAATTTTGATATTGTTTTTAGTTGCGGAAACGCTGCCGTCGCTACCCAGCCCGTAAAAGAGTGCTTCCAGTTTTGCGGAGTTCGGCAGAGTATTTTCCGGCAATGGCAGCGACAAATTGGTCACATCGTCATAAATACCAACCGTAAAGCGCGCTTTCGGTTTAGCTGCGTTGAGTTCGGCGAATACCGCCAGTACACAGTCCGGGCCAAATTCTTTGGATGAAAGACCATAGCGTCCGCCAATGACGCGTGGTAGTGTTTCGCGCTCGCCATTATTAAAGGCTTCAGCCAGCGCAGTCATTACATCCAGATATAGGGGTTCTGCCTGCGCACCAGGCTCTTTGGTGCGATCCAGCACCGCCACAGTACGTACAGAGTTCGGCAATGCTTGCAGTAAGTGTCTGGCGGAGAAAGGGCGGTAAAGTCGCACTTTTAGTACGCCCACTTTTTCGCCATGGGTCAGCAATTCGTCCACGACTTCTTCACAGGTGCCGATGGCCGACCCCATCAGGATAATTACCCGTTCCGCTTGCGGATGACCATAATATTCAAACGGCTGATACTGGCGACCTGTAGCGGCAGCGAAATCAACCATCGCCTGTTCAACATGGTCATAGACCGCGTTGTACCACGGGTTAGTGGCCTCACGTGACTGGAAGTAAGTGTCCGGATTAGCCGACGTACCGCGGATTACCGGATGTTCCGGGTTAAGTGCGCGAATGCGATGAGCATCAATTTCTGCCTGGGGCATTAGCTCAAGAATAGTGTCGTCGGCCAGTGGGACAATTTTGTTGATTTCGTGGGAAGTGCGGAAACCATCAAAGAAATGAACAAATGGTACGCGGCTTTTCAGCGTTGCGATGTGCGAAATGAGAGCAAAGTCTTGGGCTTCCTGCACGTTTGCTGCACACAGCATGGCGCAGCCAGTCTGACGTACCGCCATCACATCTGAATGATCGCCAAAAATAGAGAGCGCATGCGTGGCCACAGTACGCGCCGCCACATGCAGTACAAACGGCGTCAACTCACCTGCCAGTTTGTACAGCGTCGGGATCATCAGCAGTAAACCCTGCGACGATGTAAATGATGTCGAAAGAGCGCCTGTTTGCAAAGCACCATGCACAGTTGCGATAGCGCCAGCTTCTGACTGCATTTCAACCACACGAGGTGTATCTCCCCATACGTTCTTCAGGCCGTTTCCGGCCCAGGCATCAGCCTGTTCAGCCATCGTGGAACTCGGGGTAATAGGGTAAATGGCGATAACTTCACTGGTGCGAAATGCCACCGAAGCTACCGCGCCATTTCCGTCAATTGTGATCATACGACACCCTTACATTGCGCAAATGAGGGGCGCACGAAAAAGCTGCGCGCCCAGTAGTAATCTTTTAATTTTAGCAAATGGCTTTCTGCTGCATTTTCGCTTTTGTGTTCTCTATATCAGCGTAATGAATGTTTTGATCAAATCCCAGGCAAAAAAATAGCCACAAAATAGTAAAAAAACGTTGCAATTCACATACAGTTCTCGACGTAGCCGCCTGAGCTGCCTATTATTACGGCGGTTTCGTTGGACTTAAAGATTTGAGGAAGTAAAGATGCGAGTAATGTTGTGCGTAGGGGCTGCTGTTTTATTGTTATCGGCGTGTAGTAGTGAACCTGTTCAGCAGGCGACCGCGGCGCATGTGGCCCCAGGTTTAAAAGCGTCAATGTCGAGTAGCGGAGAGGCAAATTGTGCAATGATTGGCGGTTCGCTTTCCGTTGCCCGTCAACTGGATGGTACAGCGATCGGGATGTGTGCATTGCCCAACGGCAAACGCTGTAGCGAACAGTCGCTTGCCGCCGGAAGTTGTGGCAGTTATTAATTCATTAAATCCGCCAGCTTATACGTTAATGTCTGTTTTGCGGTCGCCAGCGTTAACTGATTCGCGGTCAGATCCACTTGCGCACCTTCTTTCAGCATTTCGCGGATGGTGTTATCGAGTTCGTTAAGCTGTGGATTGGCACACATCATACGAGTCATTGCCAGTCCTTTAACTTTTAGTTCTCCGTCCGAAAGTTTACCTTCGCCGCTAAAGCGGTTGCACATGTTGCCAGAAATCATCATCTTTTCACCAAAGCTGATTTCTGGCGGGTTTTTCTCGCTGGCAACAGGTTGACCATTTATACTTTCCAGTACGAAACGGTGATGCTGTAACTGTTCTGGCGTTACAGCAATTTTGTCATTACTTACACATCCCGCCATCAGCAGGCTTAGCGCGACTAGCGCGGCAACTTTCTTCATTTTAGTTCTCTACTTAAGGTATAAATTTGGTGCTGTTTGCCGAATACAACGCTGATTGCGTCTTATCCGTCCTTAAAACATATTTTAAGAATAGAAGATCAAATATCTTTGAGGATTATCTGAATAAGCTCCCCTGTATGACAGGGGAGCGGTAAGATTAAACCAGTTCGTTCGGGCAGGGTTCGCCTTTTTCCAGATTGCTCAAGTTTTGCAGCGTTGTCTGGGAAATACTGGTCAGGGCTTCTGCCGTCAGGAACGCCTGGTGTCCGGTGAACAGTACGTTATGGCAGGCTGACAGGCGACGGAAAACATCATCCTGAATCACATCGTTGGATTTATCTTCAAAGAACAGATCGCGTTCATTCTCATACACGTCCATTCCCAGCGAGCCAATTTTCTGGTTTTTCAGTGCTTCAATCGCGGCTTGTGAATCAATCAGCGCACCACGGCTGGTGTTGATGATCATTACGCCATTTTTCATCTGATCGAACGCCGCCTCATTCAGCAGGTGGTAGTTCTCCGGCGTCAGCGGGCAGTGCAGGGAGATAACGTCTGATTCAGAGAACAAGGTCGGCAGATCGACATATTCTACGCCGAGTTCCAGCGCTGCTGCACTTGGATACGGATCGAATGCCAACAGACGCATACCAAAACCTTTCAGTATACGCAGCATTGCCACACCGATTTTACCGGTGCCAATCACCCCCGCCGTTTTACCGTACATAGTAAAACCAGTAAGCCCCTCCAGAGAGAAGTTGGCGTCACGGGTACGCTGATACGCGCGGTGAATACGACGGTTCAGCGTCATCATCATACCAATCGCATGTTCAGCGACGGCTTCCGGATCGTAAGCCGGGACACGCACCACTTTGAATCCCAGTTCTTTTGCTGCGTCGAGATCAACGTTATTGAAACCGGCACAGCGCAGGGCGATATACTTAACGCCGTGCTTTTTCAGCTCTTCCAGCACCGGACGGCTGCCGTCGTCGTTTACGAAAATGCATACTGCTTCGCAACCATTGGCGGTTTTTGCCGTTTTTTCCGTCAGCAGAAAGTCAAAAAATTCCAGCTCAAAGCCAAAGGACTCGTTCACCTGTTGCAGGTACTTTTTGTCGTACTGTTTTGTGCTATATACGGCGAGTTTCATAAGACTTTCTCCAGTGATGTTGAATCACATTTAAGCTACTAAAAATATTTTACAAAATTTAAAATTTAATTGAAAGTTATGGCGATATTGAAAATTCCAGGAACATCTATGCTTAGTGTAGGCGCAACCTTCAACTGAACGGTTAAACATGCCACAATACCTGTATTGACTGCTTAATTTTTCGCTAAATCAGGATATTAACTACCCATGTTGGGTAAATATAAAGCCGTTCTCGCGCTGCTATTACTGATTATTCTTGTGCCGTTGACGCTGCTGATGACGCTCGGGCTGTGGGTTCCCACGCTGGCGGGTATCTGGCTACCGCTCGGTACACGCATTGCATTGGATGAAAGCCCACGCATTACGCGTAAAGGTTTAATTATTCCCGATCTCCGTTATCTGGTTGCTGATTGCCAGTTGGCACACATCACCGATGCCAGTCTTTCGCATCCCAGCCGCTGGTTATTGAACGTCGGTACAGTAGAACTTGACTCCACTTGCCTGGCGAAATTGCCACAGGAAGAACCCTCGCCAGCCGCGCCGAAAACTCTTGCGCAGTGGCAATCTATGCTGCCTAACACCTGGATCAATATTGATAAACTGATTTTTTCACCCTGGCAGGAATGGCAGGGAAAACTCTCTCTATCGTTGACCTCCGATATCCAGCAACTGCGTTATCAGGGCGAAAAAGTTAAATTTCAAGGCCAACTTAAAGGGCAGCAACTCACGGTCAGTGAACTGGATGTTGCCGCCTTTGCAAATCAGCCGCCAGTAAAACTGGTGGGAGAATTTACCATGCCACTTGTGCCGGATGGGCTTCCGGTAAGTGGTCATGCTACAGCAACGTTGAACCTGCCGCAGGAACCGTCACTGGTGGATGCCGAGCTGGAGTGGCAGGAAAATAGTGGGCTATTGATTGTAATGGCTCGAGATAACGGCGATCCGTTGCTCGATTTGCCGTGGGAAATTACCCGCCAACAGTTGACCGTTAGCGATGGTCGCTGGAGCTGGCCGTATGAAGGTTTTCCCCTGAGTGGGCGGCTGGGTATCAAAGTCGACAACTGGCAGGCAGGGCTTGAGAACGCGTTGGTTAGTGGTCGACTGAGTGTGCTGACCCAGGGGCAAGCGGGTAAGGGTAACGCGGTGCTTAATTTCGGCCCAGGAAAATTAAGCATGGATAACAGTCAGATGCCACTGCAACTGATCGGTGAAGCGAAACAGGCAGATCTCATTTTATATGCTCGCTTACCTGCTCACTTAAGCGGAAGTCTGGCTGACCCAACGCTGGCCTTTGAACCGGGCGCATTATTACGCTCTAAAGGGAGAGTCATCGATTCGCTGGACATTGACGAAATCCGCTGGCCGTTAGCAGGTGTTAAAGTGACGCAACGTGGTGTGGACGGTCGCTTGCAGGCCATTTTGCAGGCTCATGAAAATGAATTGGGCGACTTTGTGCTGCATATGGATGGGCTGGCGAATGATTTTCTCCCTGACGCAGGCCGCTGGCAGTGGCGTTACTGGGGCAAGGGCAGTTTTACGCCAATGCACGCCACCTGGGATGTTGCAGGAAAAGGTGAGTGGCAGGACAGCACGATTACGCTGACCGACCTCTCGACCGGTTTCGATCAGTTGCAATATGGCACAATGACGGTAGAAAATCCGCGATTGATTCTCGACGAGCCCGTCGTCTGGGTACGTGACCCACAGAAACCTTCGTTTCGAGGGGCGCTTTCGCTGGATGCAGGACAAACACTTTTCACGGGCGGTAGTGTGTTACCGCCATCAACTTTAAAATTTAGTGTCGATGGACGCGATCCGACGTATTTCCTCTTCAAAGGGGATTTGCATGCTGGCGAGATCGGCCCGGTACGGGTGAATGGTCGCTGGGACGGTATTCGCCTGCGCGGCAACGCCTGGTGGCCAAAACAATCACTGACCGTATTCCAGCCGCTGGTGCCACCAGACTGGAAGATGAACTTACGTGATGGCGAGTTGTATGCCCAGGTGGCATTTTCTGCTGCGCCTGAGCAGGGCTTCCGTGCGGGTGGGCATGGCGTGTTGAAAGGTGGCAGCGCGTGGATGCCAGACAACCAGGTCAACGGTGTCGACTTTGTTTTGCCATTTCGTTTTGCCGACGGTGCGTGGCACCTGGGAACGCGGCGACCTGTGTCATTACGTATTGCTGAGGTGGTTAACCTGGTGACGGCAAAAAATATCACTGCCGATCTTCAGGGCCGTTATCCGTGGACCGAAGACGAACCCTTGTTACTGACCGATGTGAGTGTTGATGTTTTGGGCGGTAACGTGCTGATGAAACAATTACGTATGCCGCAACACGATCCGGCGCTGTTGCGACTGAATAATCTCTCTTCCAGTGAATTGGTGAGCGCCGTCAATCCGAAGCAATTCGCTATGTCAGGGGCATTTAGTGGTGCATTGCCGCTATGGCTTAATAATGAAAAATGGATTGTGAAAGATGGCTGGCTGGCAAACGCAGGTCCCATGACTTTGCGCCTGGATAAAGACACCGCCGATGCAGTGGCAAAAGACAATATGACCGCTGGAACTGCCATCAACTGGTTGCGCTATATGGAAATTAGCCGTTCATCGACAAAAATTAATTTAGATAATCTCGGCGTGTTAACCATGCAGGCGACGATCAGTGGTAATAGTCGCGTCGATGGTAAAACCGGTACGGTAAATCTCAATTACAGCCATGAAGAGAATATTTTCACGCTGTGGCGCAGTTTACGCTTTGGCGATAATCTCCAGGCATGGTTGGAACAGAATGCCCGACTCCCGGAAACTGGCTGCCCATCAGGAAAAGAGTGTGAGGAAAAACAATGAAAATAATGATAGCCGCGTTCGCGTCCTCTTTTATGTTGGTTGGTTGTACGCCGCGCATTGAGGTGGCTGCACCGAAAGAGCCAATCACCATTAATATGAACGTTAAAATTGAGCACGAGATCATCATCAAGGCGGACAAAGATGTTGAAGATTTGCTCAAAACCCGTAGCGATCTTTTTTGAGGTAATGATGAAAAGAACATTACTCATAGCGGTATGGATTATTGGTCTGGTGAGCAGTAGTGCGATGGCATTAACCCTGAATGAAGCCAGAAGTCAGGGGCGGGTAGGTGAAAGGCATAATGGCTACCTTGCGGCTATAAGCCCTGATCCGGAAACACGCGAGCTGGTAGCAAATATCAATCAGGCACGGAAAGAGAGTTATCAGAAGCTCGCTGAAAGCCATAATATCCCATTGGAGGAAGTGGCGAATCTGGCAGGGACGAAGCTGGTGGAAAAGGCAAAACCCGGTGAATACGTGCAGGGCATAAATGGTATGTGGATACGGAAATAACATGCAACGGTAGTTCAAACACCATTGAAACGGCGGTAGACAGCATCGTCGGGCTGAAACTGGACTACGCAGGCAAAGATGGCTGGAGCGCCAACGCGACGCTGGAAGGCGGGCCAAACCTGAGCTATAGCAAGAGCCAGCGCACAGCGAGCCTTGCCGGGGCAGGCAGCCAGCACTTTAACGTCGATGATGGGCAGCAGGGCGGTGGCATCAACAGCCTGGCAAGCGTCGGCGTGAAGTACAGCAGCAAAGAAAGTTCGCTGAATCTGGACGCCTACCACTGGAAAGAAGATGGCGTCAGCGACAAAGGCGTGATGCTGAACTTCAAGAAAACGTTCTAACTTTTAGCATGTGATAGATAAACCGCAACTCTGATACTGGTTGCGGTTTTTTATTGCCGGATGCGACGCTTGACGCGTCTTATCCAGCCTGGGTTTTGGTATGTTTCAGGAGAAATAATTGCAGCGCGTCCGGTAATCTTGTTTATGACTTCGCATTATTTATCTCTTTTCATTCCTATACTGATTTTTCTTAATCCTTTTTCCTACAGAGTCGGGTGCTATGAGCAGCGATACATTTATTCTCGGTACTAAATCCGTAAATCGTCTTGGTTACGGTGCTATGCAGTTGGCTGGTCCCGGTGTTTTCGGGCCGCCAAAAGATCGCCATGTCGCTATTACCGTGCTGCGTGAGGCGCTGGCATTGGGCGTCAATCACATTGATACCAGTGACTTTTATGGTCCGCATGTTACCAATCAGATTATTCGCGAAGCGCTGCATCCTTATTCTGACGACCTGACGATTGTCACTAAAATTGGCGCTCGCAGGGGAGATGACGCTTCCTGGTTGCCCGCCTTTTCGCCGGCAGAGCTGCAAAAAGCGGTGCACGATAATCTACGTAATCTCGGCCTGGACGTACTGGATGTGGTAAACCTGCGCGTTATGATGGGAGATGGTCACGGCCCGACGGAAGGATCGATTGAAGCCAGCCTGACCGTGTTGGCGGAGATGCAACAACAAGGTCTGGTAAAACATATTGGCCTGAGCAACGTCACACCGACGCAGGTTGCAGAGGCGCGCAAGATTGCCGAAATCGTCTGCGTGCAAAACGAATACAACATTGCCCATCGTGCTGATGACGCAATGATTGATGCTTTGGCCCGAGATGGCATTGCCTACGTGCCGTTCTTCCCGCTCGGGGGCTTTACACCGCTACAATCCTCTACGCTGTCGGATGTTGCTGCGAGTCTGGGTGCAACACCAATGCAGGTGGCGCTGGCGTGGCTGTTACAGCGTTCACCGAATATTTTGTTGATTCCTGGGACGTCTTCTGTTGCGCACTTGCGTGAGAATATGGCTGCGGGGGAATTAGTGCTATCTGATGATGTGTTGGCAACGCTGGACAGCATTGCGAAAAAGGTGGATTAAGTAAAAAGCCTCCCGCTCTTGCAGGAGGCCTCTTAAAACTTATGCCGCAACGACTGCGTCAATTGCCGCTTTGGCGTCTGCCTGCGCTTTCGCTGCCATTTCCGGACCGTAGGCAATACCTTCCGCAAAGACAAATTTCACATCGGTAATGCCGATAAAGCCCAGGAACGTGGACAGATACGGCGTCACCAGGTCCGTTGGTCCATCTTTGTGGATCCCACCACGGCTGGTAATAACGATGGCTTTTTTACCTGTTACCAGACCTTCCGGACCGTTCTCGGTATAGCGGAAAGTAACGCCTGCGCGTGCAACCAGGTCAAAATAGTTTTTCAACTGAGTCGAGATGTTGAAGTTATACATCGGTGCCGCAATAACGATAACGTCGTGGGCTTTCAGCTCGGCAATCAGCTCATCGGAAAGCGCCAGAGCTTCCTGCTGACGCGGAGTCAGCGGCGCATCGCTCGGACGCAGTGCGCCAACCAGTTCGCCATCCAGTACCGGAATCGGATTTGCAGCCAGGTCGCGAACGGTGATTTCATCAGCGGAGTGCTTTTCGCGCCATTGTTCAACAAAATAATCGGACAACAAATTAGACTGAGAGTACCCTGCCAGGATGCTGGATTTAAGAACTAATACCTTGCTCATGGTGTTTCCTTATAGATGTTTGAATGGGCGATGCCCCGTTGCTTGTTGACACTTTATTCACAATCCTGCCACAGAGATAGCGCAATAAATCGAAGCCTATGTTCGAATTTATTGAACAACGCATAGAAAGCCGCGATGTGGTACTCTATATCTATCATTTAAAAGAAAATTAACCAGGCAGACTACTGCCCTCTAACGTTATGACAGAACAACAAAAATTGACCTTTAATGCCTTGCAGCAGCGGCTGGATTCGCTGATGCTGCGTGACAGACTGCGTTTTTCTCGCCGTCTGCACGGCGTGAAGAAGGTTAAAAATCCTGATGCACAACAGGCCATTTTCCAGGAGATGGCGAAAGAGATTGACCAGGCGGCAGGGAAAGTCCTGCTGCGTGAAGCGGCACGACCGGAAATCACTTATCCGGACAATTTGCCGGTTAGCCAGAAAAAACAGGACATACTCGAAGCGATTCGTGACAACCAGGTGGTGATCGTCGCCGGGGAAACGGGTTCCGGTAAAACGACTCAGCTACCGAAAATCTGTATGGAGCTGGGGCGCGGGATTAAAGGGCTGATCGGCCACACCCAGCCGCGTCGCCTGGCGGCAAGAACGGTGGCGAACCGTATTGCTGAAGAGCTGAAAACGGAGCCGGGCGGTTGCATCGGTTACAAAGTGCGTTTCAGCGATCACGTAAGTGATAACACGATGGTCAAACTGATGACTGACGGTATCTTGCTGGCGGAGATCCAGCAAGACCGCCTGCTGATGCAGTACGACACCATCATTATTGACGAAGCGCACGAACGCAGCCTGAATATCGATTTTCTGCTCGGCTATTTGAAAGAGTTGCTGCCGCGGCGTCCTGACCTAAAAATCATTATCACTTCCGCGACTATCGACCCGGAACGCTTTTCGCGCCACTTTAATAATGCGCCGATTATCGAAGTCTCCGGTCGGACCTATCCGGTGGAAGTGCGCTATCGCCCGATTGTTGAAGAAGCCGATGACACCGAGCGCGACCAGTTGCAGGCGATTTTTGACGCCGTAGACGAACTGAGCCAGGAAAGTCCTGGTGATATCCTGATCTTTATGAGCGGTGAGCGGGAAATTCGCGATACCGCCGATGCGCTGAACAAGCTGAACTTACGCCATACCGAAATCTTGCCGCTTTATGCGCGGCTTTCGAATAGCGAACAGAACCGCGTGTTCCAGTCGCACAGCGGACGGCGCATTGTGCTGGCGACCAACGTCGCAGAAACCTCGCTGACCGTACCGGGTATTAAGTACGTTATTGACCCAGGTACGGCGCGTATCAGCCGCTACAGCTATCGCACCAAAGTGCAGCGATTGCCGATTGAGCCCATTTCGCAGGCTTCAGCTAATCAGCGTAAAGGCCGCTGTGGTCGTGTGTCAGAAGGGATCTGTATTCGTCTCTATTCCGAAGACGATTTCCTCTCGCGCCCGGAGTTTACCGATCCGGAGATTCTGCGTACCAACCTGGCCTCGGTTATTTTGCAGATGACCGCGCTGGGGCTGGGCGATATCGCCGCGTTCCCGTTTGTCGAAGCGCCAGATAAACGCAATATTCAGGATGGCGTGCGTCTGCTCGAAGAGCTGGGTGCGATCACCACTGATGAACAGGCCAGCGCCTATAAACTGACGCCGCTCGGTCGCCAGCTCTCGCAGCTGCCGGTCGACCCGCGTCTGGCGCGTATGGTACTGGAAGCTCAGAAACATGGCTGCGTGCGTGAGGCGATGATTATCACTTCCGCGCTCTCCATTCAGGACCCACGTGAGCGTCCGATGGACAAACAGCAGGCATCGGACGAAAAACATCGTCGCTTCCACGATAAAGAGTCCGACTTCCTGGCGTTTGTGAATCTGTGGAATTATCTCGGGGAGCAGCAAAAGGCGCTCTCTTCAAACGCCTTCCGTCGCCTGTGCCGTACCGATTACCTAAACTATCTGCGCGTGCGCGAATGGCAGGACATCTACACCCAGCTGCGCCAGGTAGTAAAAGAACTTGGCATTCCGGTTAACAGCGAACCGGCGGAGTATCGCGAAATTCACATCGCCTTACTGACCGGTTTGCTTTCCCATATCGGCATGAAAGATGCCGATAAACAAGAATATACCGGCGCACGTAACGCGCGTTTCTCCATTTTCCCCGGTTCTGGTTTATTCAAAAAGCCGCCGAAATGGGTGATGGTGGCGGAACTGGTAGAAACCAGCCGCCTGTGGGGGCGCATTGCGGCACGCATCGATCCAGAATGGGTGGAACCCGTCGCTCAGCATTTGATTAAACGCACCTACAGTGAACCGCATTGGGAACGGGCGCAGGGTGCGGTGATGGCAACGGAAAAAGTCACCGTTTACGGTTTGCCGATTGTTGCTGCGCGTAAGGTTAACTACAGCCAAATTGATCCTGCGTTGTGTCGTGAACTCTTTATTCGCCATGCGCTCGTAGAAGGTGACTGGCAGACGCGCCACGCATTCTTCCGTGAAAACCTGAAACTGCGGGCCGAAGTGGAAGAACTGGAACACAAAACCCGTCGCCGCGATATTTTGGTTGATGACGAAACGTTGTTTGAGTTCTACGACCAGCGCATCAGCCATGATGTGATCTCTGCACGCCACTTCGACAGCTGGTGGAAAAAAGTCTGCCGCGATACGCCTGATTTGCTCAACTTTGAAAAGAGCATGTTGATCAAAGAAGGTGCGGAAAAAATCAGCAAGCTGGATTATCCGAACTTCTGGCATCAGGGCAATCTCAAGCTGCGTTTGAGTTATCAGTTTGAGCCGGGGGCAGATGCTGACGGCGTGACCGTGCATATCCCGCTGCCGTTACTTAACCAGGTTGAGGAGAGCGGATTTGAATGGCAGATCCCTGGCCTGCGTCGTGAGCTGGTTATTGCACTGATAAAATCGTTGCCGAAACCGGTACGCCGTAATTTTGTTCCTGCGCCAAACTACGCCGAAGCGTTTTTAGGCCGCGTCACGCCGCTGGAACTGCCGTTGCTCGACAGCCTTGAGCGTGAACTGCGGCGGATGACTGGCGTTACTGTTGACCGCGAAGACTGGCACTGGGATCAGGTCCCCGATCACCTGAAAATCACCTTCCGTGTAGTGGATGACAAAAACAAGAAGCTAAAAGAAGGGCGCTCATTACAAGATCTAAAAGATGCCCTGAAAGGCAAAGTGCAGGAAACGCTGTCTGCGGTGGCGGATGACGGTATCGAGCAGAGCGGCTTACATATCTGGAGTTTTGGTCAACTGCCGGAAAGCTACGAGCAGAAGCGTGGCAACTACAAAGTGAAGGCGTGGCCAGCGCTGGTGGATGAGCGCGACAGTGTGGCGATCAAACTGTTTGATAACCCGCTGGAGCAAAAGCAGGCAATGTGGAACGGTCTTCGCCGTCTACTGCTGCTGAATATTCCATCGCCGATCAAGTATTTACATGAAAAGTTACCGAACAAAGCCAAGCTGGGACTGTACTTTAACCCGTATGGCAAAGTGCTGGAGCTGATTGACGACTGTATCTCCTGCGGTGTGGATCAACTGATCGACGCCAATGGTGGTCCGGTCTGGACGGAAGAAGGCTTTGCTGCGCTGCATGAAAAAGTCCGCGCCGAACTGAATGACACGGTGGTGGATATTGCGAAGCAGGTCGAGCAAATCCTCACTGCGGTGTTCAATATCAACAAACGCCTGAAAGGGCGGGTGGATATGACGATGGCGCTGGGACTGTCGGATATCAAAGCGCAGATGGGCGGGCTGGTTTATCGCGGTTTTGTTACTGGTAACGGCTTCAAACGGCTGGGCGACACGCTGCGATATTTGCAGGCGATTGAAAAACGACTGGAAAAACTGGCGATTGATCCACATCGCGATCGTGCACAGATGCTGAAAGTCGAAAACGTCCAGCAGGCGTGGCAGCAATGGATCAACAAACTGCCACCTGCACGTCGTGAGGATGAAGACGTGAAAGAGATCCGCTGGATGATAGAAGAGCTGCGCGTCAGCTATTTTGCCCAACAACTCGGTACACCTTATCCGATTTCAGATAAGCGTATTTTGCAGGCGATGGAGCAGATTAGCGGTTAATCCTTCTATTTGCCTGATAAATCTAAAACCCGGTAAGCATTTAGCGCCGGGTTTTTTATTAATTCTAAAAACGGTAAGGGCAAAAATTAGGGAATTCAGAAAAATACAATTCTCTGCTGCAAGATGAATAATGTTTATCTACAGCTTTTCCGTAAAAGATATGTCAGGCTTGCGGAGAGGCGGTTAAGGAAATACGGCTTCTTCCTTTCAGAGTGCTCCGCTTCTCTTTATTATCTCACGCAGTATTCTTAAGGGAACGATAAGGAGGGACCATGAATATTAACCCGTTTCCGACGCTTTCAGCGTCAACCATTGATGCTATAAACGTTATCGGTCGATGGCTGGCGCAGGATGATTTCTCCGGTGAAGCTCCGTATCAGGCCGATTGCGTGATACTTGCAGGCAATGCTGTCATTCCCACTATCGATGCCGCTTGTAAGATTGCAAGAGATCAGCAAATTCCTTTACTGATTAGTGGTGGTATAGGTCACTCGACAACTTTTTTGTATAGCGCCATCGCACAGCATCCGCACTACAACACTATCCGCACCACTGGCAGGGCAGAAGCGACCATCCTTGCGGATATCGCCCATCAGTTTTGGTATATTCCACATGAAAAAATCTGGATTGAAGATCAGTCAACTAACTGTGGAGAAAATGCCCGTTTCAGTATCGCATTATTGAATCAGTTAGCAGAGCGAGTCCATACCACGATTGTCGTCCAGGATCCCACTATGCAACGCCGAACCATGGCGACGTTCCGTCGTATTACAGGAGATAATCCTGATGCACCTCGCTGGCTAAGTTATCCGGGATTCGTACCACAGTTGGGAAATGATGCAGGCAGCGTGACGTTTGCTAATCCGCTTACAGGACTATGGCCAGTTGAGCGATATTTGTCCCTACTTACTGGCGAGCTGCCACGCTTGCGCGATGACAGCGATGGCTATGGACCGCGCGGACGCGATTTTATCGTTCACGTCGATTTTCCGTCAGAAGTTACGCAGGCATGGCAGCTATTACAGCATGACGCAGTGCTTATTGAGGCAATGGAGAGTCGCTCACTGCGCTAATAATTGCCCGTTTGTGAACAAATGATTGCAAACGGGTAATAATCTGATCTTTTTCTTCCTCTCTTTATTCCCGTCGTATCTCTTTTTATGAAGCCTTTCACAAAATTGCACATCCACGATGCCTTCTCTGCTGTGATTGATGTTAATTAACATGTGAATTACAAAATATAAACATATCAATCGCAGGAGTAGCCCATGTCTGTACCCGTTCAACATCCTATGTATATCGATGGACAATTTGTCACCTGGCGCGGCGACGCATGGATTGATGTGGTTAACCCCGCAACAGAGGCAGTGATTTCCCGCATTCCTGATGGTCAGGCTGAAGATGCTCGCAAAGCAATCGATGCAGCAGAGCGTGCACAGCCAGAATGGGAAGCATTACCCGCGATTGAACGAGCGAACTGGTTACGGAAAATCTCTGCGGGGATCCGCGAACGGGCCAGTGAAATTAGCTCATTGATCGTCGAGGAAGGTGGCAAAATTCAACAGCTGGCCGAAGTCGAAGTCGCTTTTACTGCTGACTATATTGATTACATGGCGGAATGGGCTCGTCGCTACGAGGGCGAGATTATTCAAAGTGATCGACCTGGGGAAAACATCCTGCTGTTTAAACGTGCGTTGGGTGTAACGACCGGTATCCTACCGTGGAACTTCCCGTTTTTCCTGATCGCTCGCAAAATGGCGCCAGCTCTTCTCACAGGCAATACCATCGTCATCAAACCGAGCGAATTTACGCCAAACAATGCGATCGCATTTGCTAAAATCGTCGACGAAATTGGCCTACCACGCGGCGTGTTTAACCTTGTGTTAGGACGCGGTGAAACGGTTGGTCAGGAGTTGGCGGGTAATCCAAAAGTCGCTATGGTCAGCATGACAGGCAGCGTCGCTGCCGGAGAAAAAATCATGGCGACCGCGGCGAAAAATATCACCAAAGTGTGTCTGGAGCTGGGGGGCAAAGCCCCTGCTATCGTGATGGATGACGCCGATCTTGAATTGGCCGTCAAAGCCATTGTTGATTCCCGCGTGATAAATACCGGGCAGGTGTGCAACTGTGCGGAACGTGTCTATGTGCAGAAAGGTATTTACGATCGCTTTGTTAATCGACTGGGCGAGGCAATGCAGGCAGTTCAATTTGGTAACCCCGCCGAACGTAACGACATTGCGATGGGGCCGCTGATTAACGCTGCGGCTCTGGAAAGGGTGGAACAAAAGGTAGCGCGGGCAGTAGAAGAGGGCGCGAGAATCGCGTTGGGTGGTAAGGCTGTAGAAGGGAAAGGTTATTATTATCCGCCAACGTTGCTTTTGGATGTCCGACAGGAAATGTCCATTATGCACGAAGAAACCTTTGGGCCGGTGCTGCCGGTAGTCGCTTTTGACACGCTGGAACAGGCTATCTCCATGGCCAACGACAGTGATTATGGCCTGACGTCATCGATATATACCGAGAATCTTAACGTGGCGATGAAAGCCATCAAAGGACTCAAGTTTGGCGAAACCTACATCAATCGAGAAAACTTCGAAGCTATGCAAGGTTTCCATGCTGGATGGCGTAAGTCGGGTATTGGCGGCGCAGATGGCAAACATGGTTTGCATGAGTATCTACAGACTCAGGTGGTCTATTTGCAGTCGTAAGGTATGAAAGAGGCGGAGGTTTTTCCTCCGCCAGTGCTGGTCAGAGTTTAGCGAATTTTTCCAGAGTACGAATGAGTTGAGTGACAAAACCATACTCGTTATCGTACCAGGCGACGGTCTTCACCAGTTGTAAATCGCCCACTGCGGTGATTTCCGTTTGGGTCGCATCAAACACCGAACCAAAATGGCTGCCAATGATATCGGAAGAGACAATTTCTTCGTCGGTATAACCAAATGACTCGTTATTGGTCGTTGCTTTTTTAAGTGCGTTATTCACCTCTTCAGCAGTCACTTTTTTCCCCAGGATAGACACCAGCTCGGTCACTGAACCTGTTTTCACTGGCACGCGTTGCGCATGGCCTTTAAGTTTGCCGCTAAGTTCCGGGATCACCAGACCAATGGCTTTTGCCGCACCGGTAGTGTGGGGGATGATATTTTCCGCCGCCGCCCGCGATGCACGTAAATCTTTACCACGCGGACCATCCACCAGAGACTGGGTGCCGGTATAGGCATGGATCGTTGTCATTGTGCCAACTTCTATCCCAAAACTGTCATGCAATGCTTTGGCCATAGGCGCAAGACAGTTGGTTGTGCAGGACGCCACAGAAATAATGGTGTCGTTGCCATCCAGAGTTCCATCATTGACGTTATAAACGATGGTTTTCATTTCTCCTGCCGGGGCGGAAATCAACACCTTCTTCGCGCCAGCGTCCAGGTGCGCATGGGATTTTTCTGCGGAAGTATAAAAACCGGTACATTCAATGACAATTTCAGCCCCTTTTACTTTCCAGGGGATATTTTTCGCGTCTTTTTCGGCGTAAACCGCAATACTTTTTCCATCAACAATAAGTGAATCCTCTGTGAAATCGACGCTCCAGGGGAAAGGACCGTAGTTTGAATCGTGCTTTAGTAGGTAGGCGAGAATTTTTGGGGAAGTGAGATCATTAATAGCGACGACGTCTATGTTGCTTTTGACTTCAAGTAATCGACGCAACACCAGTCGACCGATACGACCAAAACCGTTAATACCAACTTTGCTCATGGTTTTCTCCAGTCAAGAACTTGTGGGTAAAAATTAGTCCTTTCCAGGCTTAGACCAGGATGACAGGATGGGCAATCTACATTTTTGCCATGAAACGTAACGTACTGAAAACGGGTGAACAATATTTAATGAAATTTTAAGAAAAGCTCGTTATGTTAACGGCAAATTGTGTTAAAGCAGGAAATGTTATGGAAATTAGATACTCAAGGTTACAAATTGGCATCCACTGGCTGGTCTTTTTGCTGGTTATTGCAGCCTATTGTGCAATGGAGTTTCGTGGTTTTTTCCCGCGTAGCGATCGTCCGGTGATCAACATGATCCACGTTTCATGTGGCATCTCAATTCTCGTGCTGATGGTGCTTCGTCTGTTACTCAGATTGAAATACCCAACGCCGCCCATTGTACCGAAACCCAGGCCCATGATGACGGGACTCGCTCATTTGGGACATTTGGTGATCTATCTCCTGTTTATTGTATTGCCAGTGATTGGTTTGGTGATGATGTATAACCGGGGTAATCCGTGGTTTGCGTTTGGTCTGACGATGCCTTACGCGTCAGAGGCCAATTTTGACCTGGTGGATAGATTAAAGTGGTGGCATGAAACGTTGGCCAATCTGGGATATTTCGTTATCGGGCTTCATGCGGCTGCAGCTCTGGCGCACCACTATCTATGGAAAGACAACACGCTTTTGCGCATGATGCCGCGTAAGCGCTCCTGAGGGTATTAGAAGAAAGCGCCTGTACTAAACCAGACCCGTGGTACAGGCGAAGAATACGGGCCTACATCGGAAGCGCCTATTATATTTATTTGTATGACAAATAAAACCATAATCCGAGTTTATATGTTCAACGGGTTGATATTTAATCAACATATCTACTGTTAAGATTGAAATTCAATTTCCCCAATCCTTGATCTCCCTAAGTGAAATAAAGACCGCGCAGCGTATAACTTTTATACCGAACATAAGATTCGGCAAGCCATGGAGGTTGTATGAAAAAGTTGCTCTTTATTTTACTGATGGGATTACTGATGTCTTTTTATGTTGATGCCGGGCGAAAACCCTGTGCTGGTGCCAAAGGGGGGATCTCTCACTGTACTGCTGGCGGCAAATTTGTCTGTAATGATGGTTCTATCAGCGCATCGAAAAAAACATGCACTAACTAAACAGGGGCGCCATGAGAAAATGAACTCGTCAACCAGATGCGCGGGGAATGCTCCCCGCGCAGGCCCTTACCTGGACTGACAGGCCATGAGAGCCGCCACCTCCTTATCACCGTCCCGGAATCGCAGTTCGTAGAGCGTTTGTCGGGTCAGGAGGGTGAATGCCAGAATCGTGATACAGATAATGAGCAGACACACCACCAGGGGGTTGCGCTTCATAGCCTTTCTCCTTGCCGGATGGCAGGTAAGAGGCTAACATCTGAATTGCTAGGTTCATTCGTTGGCCTCGGTTGATAGAAATATCGGTCGGGGCCTTCGTCTTTCTGATTCCCGGTAAGCCTGAAACCAGAAAGTCTCAGGCGCCCGCAAACATCCTATGTAATTACCCTTACCAGCGAAATAATCACTTCACGAAATTGCGTGGCATTTTCCAGAATTTTTCGTAATACGCCTTACAAGGTATAACTACTCGTAAGTCTCTTCATTCCGATGGTAATAATCTCTCATCACAAAAATTGTTGTAAAAATGTGATATGAACAGGTTTTTGCCAGTAAGCAATTACCATCGATTGCCGATGACTCTCTATCGGGAGTAAACCAGGAAGAGAGACAACGGTCATGAATACAACATCCTCACACCGCTTAGGCTTTTTACATCACATCAGGCTGGTTCCATTATTTGCCTGCATTCTTGGCGGCATCCTGTTTCTGTTTGCCTTGAGTTCATCCCTGGCGGGGTATTTTCTCTGGCAGGCAGACCGCGATCAGCGCGATGTCAGCGGCGAGATCCAGATACGCACGGGTTTAGCAAACAGCTCTGATTTATTGCGTTCAGCCCGGATCAATATGATTCAGGCCGGGGCAGCAAGTCGTATCGCTGAAATGGAAGAGATGAAGCGAAATATTGCGCAAGCGGAATTGCAAATAAAGCAATCGCAACAAGGCTTTAACGTTTACCGTACTCGTCTGGTGAAAACGCCCGCTGACGATGCGCTGGACGGAGAATTAAATCAGCGTTTCCAGGCTTATATTTCCGGTCTGCAACCCATGTTGAAATATGCCAAAAATGGCATGTTTGAAGCCATTATCAATCATGAAAGTGAGCAGATCAGAACGCTTGATAATGCCTATAACCAGCAGTTAAGCAAAGCCATTGAAATACGTAGCGCCAGAGCTAACCAGCTAGCGGAACAGGCGCATCAGCGTACTCGTCTGGGAGGGATGTTTATGATTGGCGCATTTATACTTGCGCTGGTTATGACGCTGATAACCTTTATGGTGTTACGCCGGATTGTCATTCGTCCTCTGCAACATGCCGCCCAACGGATTGAAAAAATAGCCAGTGGCGATCTGACTTTGGTGGACGAATCCACTGGCCGTAGTGAAATTGGCCGCTTAAGTCTCCATCTACAGCAAATGCAGCATTCGCTGGCGCTGACGGTGGGAACGGTGCGCCAGGGGGCAGAAGAGATCTATCGTGGCACCAGTGAGATTTCTGCCGGTAATACTGACCTTTCCTCACGCACCGAAGAACAAGCGGCAGCGATTGAACAAACCGCCGCCAGCATGGAGCAACTCACCGCAACAGTGAAGCAAAATTCTGATAACGCACATCATGCCAGCAAACTGGCGCAAGAGGCCTCAAGTAAAGCCGGTGATGGCGGACAAACAGTTTCCGGTGTAGTGCGGACAATGGGTAATATCTCCAGTAGCTCGAAGAAAATTTCTGAAATCACGGCTGTTATCAACAGTATTGCCTTCCAGACCAATATCCTGGCGCTCAATGCCGCCGTTGAGGCCGCACGAGCCGGTGAACAAGGACGCGGATTTGCCGTTGTCGCCAGCGAAGTGCGTACACTTGCAAGCCGCAGCGCCCAGGCGGCGAAAGAGATTGAAGGCTTGATCAGTGAGTCCGTCAGGTTAATTGGCCAGGGGGCCGATGAAGTGGCAACGGCAGGGAAAACCATGAGCGCTATTGTTGATGCCGTAGCGAGTGTCACACATATCATGCAAGAAATAGCCGCCGCTTCAGATGAACAAAGCAGAGGTATCACACAAGTTAGCCAGGCGATTTCTGAAATGGATAAAGTGACGCAACAGAACGCTTCTCTGGTGGAAGAGGCTTCAGCTGCGGCGGTATCTCTTGAAGAGCAGGCGGCGCGGTTAACTGAAGCCGTGGATGTGTTCCGTCTGAAGAAACAACCAGTTCAGGCGGCTCAACAAGGAACAGGGAGTTCAGTGAGTTTGGCAACGGTGTGATAAAAAAGGGATCGTAAGATCCCTTACTTTTCAGAACGGCATTGATTTTCGAATGGCGTTAATCATCAACTGACAACCGGAAGAGAGTGTTGCATCTACGCGGGTCAGTATTCCAATAGGTTCGCCTGCTCCATGCCCCGGAACAGGCAGGGCCACCAGCGTGGCATGACGCAGGTCGTCTTTCACAGCGCCAGAAGGAACAAACCACACATAGTCGTATTCAACCGTAAGCTGACGTGAAAGTGATGCAGACAACGTTTCAATACAGCCTGAAGGAATTTTACATCCCTGGCTTTTTACTAATGCCTCTGAATGCTGCCGTGGCGCGGTACCTTCTGGTGATACGACAACAGGCCATTCCAGTACCCGACTTAACGTTACGTTCTCCTGAAGCAGGGGGTGATTAGGCCTAACAACTAACTTAAGTGATTCGAGAAACAGCAGCTCGTAATTAAGTCCGGTCATCAGTTCAGGATCTGACATCCGACCAACACCAATATCGATTTCCCCTGTTTTTAATCCCGCCAGGATCATCGTGTTACTCATGGTGGCAACTTGCAGTGTGGTTTCTTTTTGTTGCTGATGAAACTGACCTATAACCGAAGGTAATATCCCTAGTGCCGCGGTAGGTAGCGCGCCCACTCTGACGATATCATTGTTAAGGCCTTCTTTACGATTAAGTGATTGTCCAGCGGTGTTGATGGCGTCAAGAACTCTGACTGCGTGAGTTAAAAATTGCTCGCCAGGTAAGGTGAGCTGCGCGCCTTGACGTCCTCGGTCGAACAGGCGAGCCCCCGTCAATTGCTCCAGCTCATTCAATGTCTTAGAGAGTGCCGGTTGACTCAGATTAAGGGTTTCAGCCGCGCGCCCCAGAGTTCCTTGTTGTGCGACAGCTACGAATGTATGAAGGTGGCGCAAACGGATGCGCTGACTAAACAGACTATTTTTTTCCATAAGCGATGTTAAAAACGAAGCGGTGCCGCTGACAAGTGATGTTGTTTGATTATGATAACTTGATTGCAAAATATTATTAACATTTAAAGTAATTATGTTACATCAAGATCGATAATATTGATGATTTCGCGGCGAGATCACAGTTTGTAAATTCTTCCCACCAGAGTGAATGCGGTTACCTACACTCGAGATAATTGACCACTGGGGGTAGGCATTATGGCGAACAGCATCACAGCGGATGAGATTCGGGAACAGTTTTCGCAGGCAATGTCAGCCATGTATCAACAAGAAGTTCCACAGTACGGTACATTGCTGGAACTGGTCGCTGACGTGAATCTGGCTGTGCTGGAAAATAATCCCCAACTGCATGAAAAAATGGTGAATGCGGATGAACTGGCGAGGCTTAACGTTGAACGTCATGGGGCGATACGTGTAGGAACCGCGCAGGAACTTGCCACATTAAGGCGGATATTCGCCATTATGGGAATGTATCCGGTGAGTTATTACGATCTCTCGCAGGCTGGCGTGCCGGTACATTCTACGGCATTTCGGCCCATCGATGATGCCTCGCTTGCGCGTAATCCTTTCCGCGTTTTTACCTCATTGCTCCGCCTTGAGCTTATCGAAAACAAAACATTGCGCCAAAAGGCGGCGGAGATTTTACGCCAGCGCGATATCTTTACCCCACGTTGTCGGCAACTGTTAGATGAATATGATCGGGAGGGCGGTTTTAGCGAAGCGCAAGCGCGGGAGTTTGTGCGGGAAGCCCTGGAGACATTCCGTTGGCATCAGTCAGCAACGGTAGATGAAGAAACCTATCACGCGTTGCATAACGAGCATCGGCTGATCGCTGATGTAGTCTGTTTTCCGGGCTGTCATATCAATCACCTGACGCCACGCACGCTGGACATTGATCGGGTGCAGTCGATGATGCCCGAATGCGGTATCGAACCAAAAATTCTCATCGAAGGGCCGCCGCGCCGCGAGGTGCCTATTTTATTGCGACAGACTAGCTTTAAGGCACTGGAAGAAACGGTTCTGTTTGTGGGGCAACAGCAGGGGAGGCATACCGCGCGATTTGGTGAGATAGAGCAGCGCGGAGTGGCGTTAACGCCGAAAGGGCGGCGACTGTATGATGAACTTCTGCGTAATGCCGGAACTGGACAGGATAATCTCACTCATCAACTGCATTTGCAGGAAACCTTTCGCGCTTTCCCGGACAGCGAATTTTTGATGCGTCAGCAAGGGCTGGCATGGTTCCGTTATCGACTGACACCATCGGGTGAAGCGCATCGTCAGGTGATACATCCTGGGGACGATCCGCAACCTTTGATCGAACGTGGCTGGGTTGTCGCACAACCTATTACCTATGAGGATTTTTTGCCGGTGAGTGCGGCGGGGATCTTCCAGTCCAATCTCGGTAACGAAACGCAGACGCGCAGTCATGGTAATGCCAGTCGTGAGGCATTCGAACAGGCGCTGGGATGCCAGGTTTTTGATGAATTTCAGTTATACAAGGAAGCGGAAGAACGCAGTAAACGCCGCTGTGGATTGCTTTAAAATCGGACCATCCTGCTTTGCAAAAATTTGCCTGATTTTACAAACGAATCAGGCTCATCCCATCGACAGAAAAAAATTGCCGATTTATGCATATTCTCTGAGTTCAACAATTGGATTATTAATAAATATTGTCTAGAGTGAGCGGTCATTAATAAGCATTTTCTTGCCGCTGAATACGACCAGCGCGGGACCATTCACTACACCAGAAGGACTCACTTTCAGGTATGGATCGTAGACGATTTATTAAAGGTTCAATGGCTATGGCCGCCGTGTGCGGTACCAGCGGCATTGCTTCTCTTTTTTCTCAGGCTGCGTTCGCAGCAGAATTTGACATTGCCGACGGGCAAACCCAGCGTTTTGACTTCTCTGTTTTACAGTCAATGGCGCATGATTTAGCGCAAAAACCGTGGCGAGGCGCACCGCGTCCGTTGCCCGATACGCTGGCGACGATGACCCCGCAGGCTTATAACAGCATTCAGTATGACGCCGAAAAATCACTCTGGCATAACGTTGAGAACCGCCAGCTGGATGCTCAGTTCTTCCATATGGGGATGGGGTTTCGCCGCCGCGTTCGCATGTTCTCTGTTGATCCAGCAACACATCTGGCGCGCGAAATACACTTCCGTCCAGAATTGTTCAAATACAATGATGCGGGCGTAGATACCAAACAACTGGAAGGGCAAAGCGATCTCGGTTTTGCTGGCTTCCGCGTATTTAAAGCCCCGGAACTGGCGCGCCGCGACGTGGTTTCTTTCCTCGGTGCCAGCTATTTCCGTGCCGTTGATGACACTTATCAATACGGTTTATCGGCGCGTGGTCTGGCGATCGACACTTACACCGACAGCAAAGAAGAGTTTCCCGACTTTACCGCCTTCTGGTTCGATACAGTAAAACCAGGTGCTACCACTTTTACCGTTTATGCGTTGCTCGATAGTGCCAGCATTACTGGTGCTTACAAGTTCACCATCCACTGTGAGAAGAACCAGGTGATTATGGATGTCGAGAATCACCTGTATGCGCGTAAAGACATTAAACAACTGGGCATCGCGCCGATGACCAGTATGTTTAGTTGCGGCACTAACGAACGTCGTATGTGCGATACTATTCATCCGCAAATCCATGATTCCGACCGTCTTTCCATGTGGCGGGGCAATGGTGAGTGGATCTGCCGTCCGCTAAATAATCCGCAGAAATTGCAGTTCAATGCCTACACCGACAATAACCCGAAAGGCTTTGGTTTATTGCAACTGGATCGTGATTTCTCCCATTATCAAGACATCATGGGCTGGTACAACAAACGACCAAGTTTGTGGGTAGAGCCTCGTAATAAATGGGGCAAAGGCACCATTGGCCTGATGGAGATCCCAACAACGGGTGAAACGCTGGATAACATTGTCTGCTTCTGGCAGCCAGAAAAAGCAGTAAAAGCAGGGGACGAGTTTGCATTCCAGTATCGTCTGTACTGGAGCGCACATCCCCCTGTTCAATGTCCATTGGCACGTGTTATGGCGACGCGTACCGGCATGGGAGGTTTTCCGGAAGGTTGGGCGCCGGGTGAGCATTATCCAGAAAAATGGGCGCGTCGTTTTGCCGTCGATTTTGTTGGTGGTGACCTGAAAGCGGCTGCGCCTAAGGGGATTGAACCTGTTATCACGCTCTCCAGCGGTGAAGCGAAGCAAATCGAAATTCTCTACATTGAACCGATTGATGGTTACCGTATTCAATTTGACTGGTATCCGACTTCGGACTCTACCGATCCGGTTGATATGCGGATGTATCTCCGTTGTCAGGGCGATGCCATCAGTGAAACATGGCTGTATCAGTATTTCCCACCAGCTCCGGATAAGCGCAAATACGTTGACGATCGCGTGATGAATTGATCGTCATTTTTTCGGCACCTTCTGACGGAAGGTGCCGTCTGGTGAAACACGATCCCGCTCGCATTTTTCCCCAAACTATCTGAGTAATCTGATGATGTGTATTTCATGTACACTTTGTCAGCCACTAACAGGGAGTGCGTATGTTTCCAGAATACCGAGATTTAATATCCCGCCTGAAAAACGAAAATCCTCGCTTTATGTCCTTGTTCGATAAGCACAACAAACTTGATCATGAGATTGCCAGAATGGAAGGATCTGATGGTCGTGGATACAATGCGGAAGTGGTCCGCATGAAAAAACAGAAGCTCCAGTTGAAAGATGAGATGCTCAAAATCCTGCAACAGGAGAGCGTCAAAGAGATGTAAAATTCCTTAAGCCGCCTGGCGGGCGGCTTTTTAAATTGCCGTGCAGATTGACCGGAGGTGACATGACCGAGACGATAAAAGTTAGTGACTCAATTGAATTACGTTCCGTTGCAGAAAATCACATCACGCCGCTTCATCACTTAATCTGTAAAAATAAAAGCTGGTTACAGAATTCGCTAAACTGGCCACAGTCTGTTAATACCGAAGATGACACGCGAAAAACGGTGCAGGGTAATATGATGTTGCATCAGCGTGGATATGCCAAAATGTTCATGATCTTTAGTGAAGATGAACTTGTTGGCGTCCTGTCTTTTAACCGTATTGAACCGCAGAACAAAGCCGCAGAAATCGGTTACTGGCTGGATGAATCCCATCAGGGGCAGGGGATTATTTCGCAAGCTTTGCAGGCATTTATTCACCATTACGCAAAGCGTGGAGAAATTAGACGCTTCGTCATCAAATGCCGGGTAGCTAACTTACAAAGCAATCAGGTGGCGCTGCGTAATGGCTTCACGCTTGAAGGATGTCTGAAACAGGCTGAATTTCTCAACGACACTTATGATGATGTAAATATATACGCGCGTATTATCGATTCACAATAACCCTACCAGCGGCGTTCGCGTAATGCGTTCTTCACCGTTAATGACTTTTGGACCACGGACATGAACCGTGTCGCCATCAAAGGCTGCAACGACGGCGTGGTCGGTTAACTCCACATGGTTTTCAATCATCACCGCACCTGTAATGCGGCTGTTCCCCTGTATGGTGACGTGATTGTCGAGTAAAACCGGACCTCCACGTACGAATGCATGACCACCCACCAGAACATGATGTTTTAACACACAATTGCCTTCCACCGAGGCATGTTCCGCTACCTGCGAACTGTAATGAAGCGTGGGAATGGCATCTTCTTCTGTTCCGGCGATCACACGTGCGTGTCCGTAGACTTTCGCGCAGTCACACAGCCAGACGTTGTTCTCTTCATTACCTTCAATACGTGCAAAATCAAAAACTTCGGCGCGATGCTCAATGAACGCAAATTTCACAATGGCATCACCATATATTTGCGCCTGATGAACAATGCGCGAGGCGCTGACTCTTGCGCGATCATAAATTTGCAACTGAAGATGGTGGTCGGGCGTTAAACCTTGCGCAGCGACAACCATTGAGTTCTGATCAATGCAGACATGACCAGAAATCCTACAATTTCCGCATATTAATGAATCATGAATTGTGACGTTGTCACTTATTAGGGCGCCCTGACTGATTTTGCTATTATCGATCCAGACGTTATCCTTCGCGCACACATCGCCCCATAGCTCACTGCTTCCGGTGATGCGTGTATTACCGGATATCACCGTTCCGGCAAACGCGATGGCATTCTGGTCATAGATCCAACAATTTCCGTCCTGGGCCAATACGGTTTCATTATCAATCCAGCCGCCAGGCGTTCCGGCTATTACGTCATTAAAATCAGCGATGGCAATAATCTGCCGCAATAAAACACTCTTTTTATCGCTATCTTCCTGATAACTAAAAGCTCGTTGTTCTTCACTAAGACGATATTTGCGCATAGCGTTTTCCCGCAGGTGACCTACTATAACCGTAGCAAATTCTGTGACTCTGGCTATGTTTAGCAAATTTCCATAAAATGCATTTCAAATATACTTTATAAATTCAACAAAATGAGTAAGAAGATGCAGAGCGATAAAGTGCTCAATTTACCGGCAGGTTACTTTGGCATTGTGTTGGGGACGATAGGGATGGGATTTGCCTGGCGCTATGCCAGCCAGGTTTGGCAGGTCAGTCACTGGTTGGGCGATGGGCTGGTGATTCTGGCGATGATCATTTGGGGATTACTGACTAGCGCATTTATTACCCGACTCATACGCTTTCCGCATAGCGTGCTGGCGGAAGTGCGTCATCCAGTGATGAGCAGTTTTGTGAGTTTGTTTCCGGCAACAACGATGCTGGTGGCAATTGGTTTTGTCCCCTGGTTTCGTCCGCTGGCGGTGGGCCTGTTCAGTATTGGTGTGGTGATACAACTGGCTTATGCTGCCTGGCAAACAGCCGGTTTATGGCGCGGTTCCCATCCTGAGGAAGCTACGACACCCGGACTTTATTTACCTACTGTTGCCAACAACTTCATCAGTGCAATGGCCTGTGGAGCATTGGGCTACACCGATGCCGGTCTGGTATTTTTAGGGGCTGGTGTTTTCTCCTGGTTAAGTCTTGAGCCGGTGATCCTTCAGCGTCTGCGCAGCTCGGGAGAATTGCCCACGGCACTGCGTACATCGTTGGGTATTCAGCTTGCACCGGCGCTGGTGGCATGTAGTGCCTGGTTGAGCGTCAACGGTGGCGAGGGCGATACGCTGGCGAAAATGCTTTTCGGTTACGGTCTGCTGCAACTTCTTTTTATGTTACGCCTGATGCCGTGGTATCTCTCCCAGCCGTTTAATGCCTCATTCTGGAGTTTCTCGTTCGGCGTATCTGCACTGGCAACCACCGGTTTGCATTTAGGAAGCGGTAACGACAATGGCTTTTTCCATACCCTGGCTGTGCCGCTATTTATTTTTACCAATTTTATTATCGCATTACTGCTCATCCGTACTTTCGCGCTTCTGATGCAGGGAAAATTGTTAATCAGAACCGAGCGCGCCGTTTTAATGAAAGCTGAGGACAAAGAATGATCATTCGTGATGAAAACTACTTCACTGATAAATATGAATTAACCCGCACACACTCTGAAGTTCTGGATGCGGTGAAAGTGGTTAAGCCGGGTAAAACGCTGGATCTGGGCTGTGGTAATGGCCGTAACAGCCTTTACCTGGCAGCCAATGGTTATGATGTCGACGCATGGGATAAAAATGCCATGAGCATTGCCAACGTCGAACGCATCAAATCCATTGAAAAACTGGAAAATTTGCGCACCCAGGTTGTTGATCTAAATAGCCTGACGTTTGATGGACAATACGATTTTATTCTTTCTACCGTGGTGCTGATGTTCCTGGAGGCGAAAACCATTCCTGGGCTGATTGCCAATATGCAGCGTTGCACCAAACCCGGTGGTTATAACTTGATTGTGGCAGCAATGGACACAGCTGATTTTCCATGTACCGTCGGATTCCCCTTTGCCTTTAAAGAAGGGGAGTTACGTCAATATTACGAAGGCTGGGAGATGCTGAAATACAATGAAGACGTGGGTGAACTTCACCGCACCGACGCTAACGGCAATCGTATTAAACTACGTTTCGCCACGATGCTGGCACGTAAAAAATAAGCTAAAGGGCAAGGTGCATGAAAATGCCCACGTTGAGATGTGTAACTGCTGTTTTTTTTCGGTAAGCATATTTTTTATCGATGTGATGTGAAATAAATCACAGTGGTTGAAGTTTTTTATCGGCTTAACTGCCTGAAATTTAACAACTGACGATTGACTCTGCCCCCTTTTCGTCATTGACTATATTGTCAGAAAAGGGGCTGGAAAATTAATTTTCACCAACACTTTTTTTGCCACAACACGAAGCGGTACTTTTTGCTATAACTTAAAAAGTAATATAATCATCTCAGGAAACTATTCATGCGTACCACATCAATTGCGAAAGTTGCGGCTTTATGCGGCTTGTTGGCTCTGTCAGGTTGTGCCTCTAAAATCACCCAGCCAGATAAATATTCTGGTTTTTTAAATAATTACTCCAACCTTCAAGAAACAACTTCAGCAACGGGCAAACCGGTATTACGCTGGGTTGATCCAAATTTTGATCAAAGTAAATATGACAGCATCGTCTGGAACCCAATCACCTATTATCCGGTGCCTAAACCTTCTACCCAGGTAGGGCAAAAAGTTCTGGATAGAATTTTGAGCTATACCAATACTGAAATGAAAGAAGCCATCTCACAGCGTAAACCCCTGGTTACTACCGCTGGGCCTCGTAGTCTGATTTTCCGTGGTGCTATTACTGGTGTAGATACCAGCAAAGAAGGGTTACAGTTCTATGAAGTTGTTCCTGTCGCATTAGTGGTAGCGGGGACGCAAATGGCGACGGGTCACCGTACCATGGATACCCGCCTGTACTTTGAAGGTGAGCTGATTGATGCGGCTACCAACAAACCGGTTATCAAAGTGGTTCGTCAGGGCGAAGGTAAGGACCTGAACAACGAAAGCACACCAATGGCTTTCGAAAATATTAAGCAAGTTATTGATGACATGGCGACCGACGCGACCATGTTTGACGTTAACAAAAAGTAATGACAGTCGCGCCATCGCAAGGTGGCGCATCTTATTAACGGTTTCTGTCAGCAATTAAATTCAACACCACGTAACAGACGCCACCGGCAATTAATCCCCAAAACGCCGAGCCAATACCTACCAGCGTCAGCCCACTTGCCGTTACCAGAAAAGCTACCACAGCAGCATCGCGCTCACGCTCATTATGCAAAGCCTGATACAAACTGCCTCCGATGGTACTTAACAGCGCCAGACCAGCCAGCATCTGGATCCAACTTACAGGCAGGGCAGCCATCATCCCGGTAATGGCACTGCCAAACAGACCCGCCAGTAAATAAAAGGCGCCAGCCGCAGCGGCAGCCAGCCAACGCTGATCTTTGTCCGGGTGCGCCTCCGGGCTCTGGCAAATAGCCGCAGTGATAGCCGCAATACCTACGGAATAGACGCCGAAAGGAGAAAACAGAAGCGCCAGTAATCCAGTAAATACAATCAATGGCGAAACAGGAGCCGAATACCCAGCTGCTTTCATTGCAGCGATACCCGGTGCGTTTTGCGATGCCATCGTCACCAGAAAAAGGGGGAGTGCAACGCTCAAACTGTGAGCAAACGAAAATTCAGGGACGAGATAAGCGGGGAGAACTGGTTTGAAAACGATATCTTTTATGACAACGTCACCTTGTGCGATAACGACCACGATCCCAACAATCATCGCCGTAATTACCGCATAACGCGGCGCAAAAGCCTTTGTCGCCAGCCACGCCAGCAACATACTACCGCATAACATAAACTGACCATCCAGGCTGGCAAACGCCTGTAAACCAAAGCGTAACAAAATTCCGGCCAGCATTGCCGCTGCCAGCGAGTGAGGAATAATACGCATCAGACGGGCGAATAATCCTGTCACACCACAGAGAACAATTAGCGCATTCGTGACAATAAAAACGCCGATGGCCTGGTTTAGCGTTAGTCCCTGTAACCCGGTGACCAGCAACGCAGCACCGGGTGTTGACCATGCAGTAAGAACAGGCACGCGATACCATAATGTCAGGGCAAGAGTACTGACGCCCATCGCCAGTCCCAGCGCCGTCATCCATCCGGAAATTTGCTCTGTGGTGGCTCCAGCGACGATCGCCGCTTGCCAGATTATTGCCGCAGAGCTGGCATAGCCAATCAGGACCGCAAGAAACCCTGCAAGCAGTGTGGGAGGAGGAATGGAAAACAGACGCATAGTTACCTCGTGCGTTATAGCGTACAGGCACCGTAGCATTTGTCCGTTATAACGCACAAGTGATAAACTTCCGTTTTGCAGGAGGAGTCGCATGGAAAATCTCGCTCGCTTTTTATCCACTACGCTTAAACATCTTCGTCAGCAGCGAGGCTGGAGTCTTTCGCGACTGGCAGAAGCGACGGGCGTTTCAAAAGCGATGTTAGGGCAGATTGAACGTAATGAATCCAGCCCGACGGTCGCAACATTATGGAAAATAGCTACCGGAATGAACGTACCGTTTTCGACGTTTATTTCGCCGCCGCAGACCGCTACGCCATCCGTTTATGATCCACAACAGCAGGCAATGGTGATCACTTCTTTATTTCCTTATGATCCGCAACTCTGCTTTGAACATTTCTCGATCCTGATGGCCCCCGGTGCAATAAGCGAATCGACGCCGCACGAAAAGGGCGTTATCGAGCATGTTGTCGTCATTGATGGGCAGCTTGACCTGTGCGTTGGTGGTGAGTGGCGAAGCCTTAAAAGTGGCGAAGGTGAACGCTTTGCCGCAGATGTTGCCCATGCCTATTGCAACCGTGGCGAGCAAACCGTGCATTTTCATTCCATTATCCATTACCCGCGTAGTTGAACAGGAAAACTATTTCGCAACGTCGCGCTTGTGGCTAAAATAACCGCCTTTTTTCAGCTACTGGATAAGAAAGTGACCGTATCTTCTCATCGTCTTGAACTGTTAAGCCCGGCACGCGATGCCGCCATTGCCCGCGAAGCTATTTTGCACGGTGCCGATGCTGTTTATATCGGCGGCCCTGGTTTTGGTGCCCGTCATAATGCCAGTAATAGTCTGAAAGATATCGCCGAACTGGTGCCATTTGCCCACCGTTATGGCGCAAAAATTTTCGTCACGCTTAACACCATTTTGCATGACGACGAACTGGAACCGGCGCAACGACTGATTACCGATCTTTACCAGACAGGCGTAGATGCGCTGATTGTTCAGGACATGGGGATTCTGGAACTTGATATTCCGCCGATTGAACTGCACGCAAGTACGCAGTGTGATATTCGTACTGTAGAGAAAGCGAAGTTCCTCTCTGACGTTGGCTTTACCCAGATTGTGCTGGCGCGTGAACTTAACCTGGAGCAGATTCGTGCGATTCATCAGGCCACGGACGCGACTATTGAGTTCTTTATTCATGGCGCATTGTGTGTGGCATATTCAGGTCAGTGCTACATTTCTCATTCACAAACGGGACGTAGCGCCAACCGTGGTGATTGCTCCCAGGCGTGCCGTTTGCCATACACGTTGAAAGACGATCAGGGGCGGGTGGTTTCCTATGAAAAACATCTGCTGTCGATGAAAGATAACGATCAGACTGCCAACCTGGGCGCGTTGATCGATGCGGGCGTGCGTTCTTTCAAGATTGAAGGGCGTTACAAAGATATGAGCTACGTGAAGAATATCACCGCCCATTATCGCCAGATGCTGGATGCCATTATTGAAGAGCGCGGCGATCTGGCTCGTGCTTCATCAGGTCGTACTGAACATTTCTTTGTGCCTTCGACAGAAAAAACCTTCCATCGTGGTAGCACAGACTACTTTGTTAACGCGCGTAAAGGTGACATTGGCGCGTTTGATTCGCCGAAATTTATCGGCCTGCCGGTGGGTGAAGTATTGAAAGTGGCGAAAGATCATCTCGATGTTGCCGTCACCGAGCCACTGGCAAATGGCGATGGCCTGAACGTAATGATTAAACGTGAAGTGGTTGGCTTTCGCGCCAATACGGTAGCGAAAACCGGAGAAAATCACTACCGCGTCTGGCCAAATGAAATGCCAGCAGATTTGCATAAAATTCGCCCACATCATCCGCTTAACCGTAACCTTGACCATAACTGGCAACAGGCACTGACCAAAACCTCCAGCGAGCGTCGGGTAGCGGTAGACATTGAACTGGGTGGCTGGCAAGAACAACTCATTCTGACGTTAACCAGCGAAGAGGGCGTTAGCATCACTCATACTCTGGATGGGCAGTTCGATGAAGCGAATAACGCCGAAAAAGCGCTGAATAACCTGAAAGATGGCCTGGCAAAACTGGGGCAAACCATCTATTACGCCCGCGATGTGCAAATTAATTTGCCGGGGGCGCTGTTTGTGCCAAACAGTCTGTTAAATCAGTTCCGCCGTGAAGCCGTCGAAATGCTGGATGCTGCACGTCTTGCCAGCTACCAGCGCGGCAGTCGTAAACCGGTTGCTGAACCTGCGCCGGTTTATCCGCAAACGCATTTGAGCTTCCTTGCTAATGTCTACAACCATAAAGCACGCGAGTTCTATCATCGCTATGGCGTACAACTGATTGATGCGGCGTATGAAGCGCATGAAGAGAAGGGCGAAGTCCCGGTGATGATCACCAAACACTGCCTGCGCTTTGCTTTCAATCTGTGTCCGAAACAGGCGAAAGGTAATATTAAAAGCTGGAAGGCAACGCCGATGCAACTGGTTAACGGTGATGAAGTACTAACGCTGAAGTTTGATTGCCGCCCGTGTGAGATGCACGTCATCGGTAAAATCAAAAATCATATTCTGAAAATGCCGTTACCGGGAAGCGTTGTCGCATCTGTAAGCCCGGATGATCTGCTGAAAACATTGCCGAAGCGGAAAGGATAAAACGCAAGCTTTCAGTGATATTCACAACTCATTGAATCTGCATGATATTGTCAGCCGGATAAGGCGTTCATGCCGCATCCGGCAACAAACGACTCAACGTTGTCCCGTTTCTGGTTTGCGTGATTTTTGCCAGTAATAATGCTCGCGCAAACCTTCCGCCGACTCTTCCGCTACAGCACGCAATTCATCGCTGTCTGCCTCATGACGTAGTTGATGATCCACATTCTTCACCCACAAAAATTCATGTCCTTTGTGTCCCGCCATGAGCTGTCCTGAGAACAGCGCACACGTTAATAAGACAACCGATAACGCTTTCGTAAACATCCCGCCACCCGTTCATTACACTTTGCCGCTATGATGCCGATAGTTTCTTTGGGTTATTATTCTGTTTTGCAAATTAGCGCAAAGAATTTCTGGAACCTGCCTTCCTGATTTGGCACTGCTTTCCACCGTTGCGGCGAATTAGTGCTATTTTCGAGCAAATTAAAAAAGGATGTAAACATTAATGTTTACTTTGTTGATATACTCAGCGGCAGGGAGGCGATGTGAAACAAAGCGAGTTCAGACGTTGGCTCGAATCTCAGGGCGTCGATGTGGCGAATGGCAGCAACCATTTGAAACTCAGGTTTCAGGGGCGACGTAGTGTCATGCCGCGTCACCCCAGTGACGAGATAAAAGAACCATTGCGTAAAGCAATCCTGAAACAACTCGGTTTAATTTAATCGCCATCAGAAGGTTAATGACATGCGAGAGACAGTCAAAATTATGCGTTATCCCGTCACTCTTACACCTGCGCCGGAAGGCGGTTATGTGGTTTCTTTTGTAGATATCCCTGAAGCGTTAACGCAGGGAGAAACTGTTGTTGAAGCGATGGAAGCAGCAAAAGATGCCTTACTCACCGCATTTGATTTTTATTTTGAAGATAACGAGCTAATCCCGTTGCCTTCGCCATTAAATAACAACGATCACTTTATTGAAGTGCCTTTAAGTGTCGCTTCTAAGGTATTGCTGTTAAATGCTTTTTTGCAGTCAGATATCACCCAGCAAGAGCTGGCGAGGCGGATTGGTAAACCCAGGCAGGAGGTCACTCGCTTGTTTGATTTGCATCATGCGACAAAAATCGACGCCGTCCAGCTTGCGGCTAAAGCCCTGGGCAAAGAGTTATCGCTGGTAATGGTTTAATTACAGTTAACGTAAAGTTGTCATTTTTAACAACTGATATAGACTGCCGGATCACCTGCACATAATAACGATCCAATTAATGAAAAAATACCAGCAGCTCGCAGAACTATTACGTGAGCAAATTGCGTCAGGCATCTGGCAACCCGGCGATCGCCTGCCTTCTCTACGTGAACAGGTTGCGCTTTCTGGCATGAGCTTTATGACTGTCGGTCATGCTTATCAGTTGCTCGAAAGTCAGGGGTATGTTATTGCGCGGCCGCAGTCAGGTTATTACGTTGCGCTGCGCACGGTGAAATCACCGCAGGCACCTGCTATTCCGGTAACGCGTGATGAAACGGTCGATATTAACACCTATATTTTTGACATGTTGCAGGCCAGTCGCGATCCGTCGGTAGTACCGTTTGCTTCAGCCTTTCCTGATCCGCACCTGTTTCCGCTACAGCAACTGAACCGCTCACTGGCGCAGGTGAGTAAAACCGCCACGGCGATGAGCGTGATTGAAAACTTGCCGCCAGGGAATGCAGAACTGCGTCAGGCTATTGCTCGTCGCTATGCCTTACAGGGCATTACCATTTCACCCGATGAAATCGTAATCACCGCCGGGGCGTTAGAGGCATTAAACCTCAGTTTGCAAGCGGTCACTGAACCGGGCGATTGGGTGATAGTAGAGAATCCTTGTTTCTATGGCGCGTTGCAGGCGCTGGAGCGGCTACGGCTGAAGGCGTTATCGGTGGCGACGGACGTTAAAGAAGGGATAGATCTTCAGGCGTTGGAACTGGCGTTGCAGGAGTATCCGGTGAAAGCTTGCTGGTTAATGACCAATAGCCAGAATCCGCTCGGTTTTACTTTAACGCCACAGAAAAAAGCGCGGCTGGTAGAACTCCTTAGTCAGTACAACGTGATGCTGATTGAAGATGACGTCTACAGCGAACTTTACTTCGGACGGGAAAAACCGCTACCCGCGAAAGCGTGGGATCGTCACGATGGTGTACTGCTTTGCTCATCATTTTCTAAATGTCTGGTGCCAGGTTTTCGCATTGGTTGGGTCGCTGCAGGAAAACATGCTCGCAAAATCCAGCGATTGCAGTTGATGAGCACGCTTTCCACAAGTTCACCAATGCAGCTTGCACTGGTGGATTACCTTTCTACTCGTCGTTACGATGCCCATCTTCGTCGTCTACGTCGCCAGCTTGCGGAACGTAAACAACGTGCCTGGCAGGCGCTGCTGCGTTATCTGCCTGCGGAAGTGAAAATTCATCATAATGACAGCGGTTATTTTCTCTGGCTGGAGCTTCCCGAACCGTTAGATGCGGGCGAATTAAGTGTTCAGGCATTGGCGCATCACATCAGTATTGCGCCGGGTAAAATGTTTTCTACTGGCGAAAGTTGGTCACGTTTTTTCCGTTTTAATACTGCATGGCAGTGGGGCGAGCGCGAAGAACAGGCGGTTAAACAATTAGGTCACCTTATTAAAGAATACCTGAAATAGCTCCTCATTTAATTTCTCTCAGGTTGGGTAATATGAATTTCGAATAGAAGCTATATTTCCTAACCCATTGTCTATACTCCAGAAGATAGCCTCACAAACGGCATAATGCGCGTTAGCTCACATCCTGATTAAATTTTCTCGGGGGCGAGGGTGCGCCTGCAAGCCGCCGTCTATGGTTAAACAAGGAGATATTTTTACGGCACGGCGGCTGAACAATTAATTACGACAGGAGTAAGACTTTATGAGCAAGACATTTGCCCGCAGCAGCCTGTGTGCGCTTACCATGACATTAATGACCGCCCACGCCGCCGAACAGCCTACCAATTTAGATAAACCGGAAGGAAGACTGGATATTATCGCCTGGCCGGGATACATCGAACGCGGACAAACCGATAAACAATACGACTGGGTGACGCAATTTGAAAAAGAAACAGGTTGCGCGGTCAATGTGAAAACTGCGGCGACTTCCGATGAAATGGTCAGCCTGATGACCAAAGGAGGTTACGATCTGGTCACGGCGTCCGGCGATGCCTCGCTGCGTTTGATTATGGGTAAACGCGTACAGCCGATTAATACTGCATTGATTCCCAACTGGAAAACGCTCGATCCGCGCGTGGTTAAAGGCGACTGGTTTAACGTGGGCGGCAAAGTCTATGGCACGCCATATCAATGGGGGCCGAACCTGTTGATGTACAACACCAAAACCTTCCCGACACCACCAGATAGCTGGCAAGTGGTTTTTGTTGAGCAGAATCTACCGGACGGTCAGAGTAATAAAGGTCGCGTACAGGCTTATGACGGCCCTATCTACATTGCGGATGCTGCGCTGTTCGTCAAAGCGACTCAGCCGCAGTTGGGTATCTCCGATCCATACCAACTCACCGAACAACAATATCAGGCGGTACTGAAAGTGCTGCGCGATCAACATGGCTTGATCCATCGCTACTGGCATGACACCAGCGTGCAAATGAGCGATTTTAAGAACGAGGGCGTGGTGGCCTCCAGCGCCTGGCCGTATCAGGCCAACGCGTTGAAAGGCGAAGGCCAACCGATCGCCACCGTCTTCCCGAAAGAGGGCGTTACCGGTTGGGCTGACACCACCATGTTACATAGCGAAGCGAAACATCCGGTTTGTGCCTACAAATGGATGAATTGGTCATTAACGCCGAAGGTGCAGGGCGATGTAGCGGCCTGGTTTGGTTCGCTGCCGGTAGTACCGGAAGGCTGCAAAGCCAGTCCGTTGCTGGGCGATAAAGGCTGTGAAACCAACGGCTTTAACTATTTCGATAAAATTGCCTTCTGGAAAACGCCTATAGCCGAAGGGGGCAAGTTTGTTCCCTACAGTCGCTGGACGCAGGATTACATTGCCATTATGGGCGGTCGCTAACTTCGCTGGGGTGTTATATGACGTACGCAGTGGAGTTTGACAACGTCTCGCGGTTGTACGGCGACGTGCGCGCGGTAGATGGCGTCAGTATTGCGATAAAAGATGGTGAGTTCTTCTCTATGCTGGGACCGTCCGGTTCCGGCAAAACCACCTGCTTGCGCCTGATTGCTGGCTTCGAACAGCTTTCCGGCGGGGCGATTGCTATCTTCGGCAAACCGGCCAGTAATCTGCCACCGTGGGAGCGGGACGTGAATACCGTCTTCCAGGACTACGCGCTGTTTCCCCATATGTCGATTCTCGAGAATGTGGCCTACGGGCTAATGGTTAAAGGCGTGGATAAAAAGCAGCGGTACGCAATGGCGCAAGAGGCGCTGGAGAAAGTGGCGTTGGGGTTTGTACAGCAACGTAAACCGTCACAGCTTTCTGGTGGTCAGCGCCAGCGAGTCGCCATCGCCAGAGCACTGGTGAACGAACCGCGCGTGTTGTTGCTGGATGAACCCCTCGGCGCGCTGGATCTCAAATTGCGCGAGCAAATGCAGCTTGAGCTGAAAAAGCTGCAACAGTCTCTCGGTATCACTTTTATTTTCGTTACCCACGATCAGGGCGAAGCGTTATCGATGTCCGATCGTGTGGCGGTTTTCAATAATGGACGCATTGAACAGGTCGATTCCCCGCGCGATCTCTATATGCGCCCGCGCACGCCGTTTGTTGCGGGATTCGTCGGGACATCCAACGTTTTTGATCCGCTAATGGCCGAGAATCTTTGCGGCATGATGGGCAGTTTTGCCCTGCGGCCGGAACATATTCGCCTGAATACACCAGGTGAAGTGCAGGCCAATGGCACAATTCAGGCGGTGCAATATCAGGGGGCAACCACACGTTTTGAACTGAAACTGAACAGCGGTGAAAAACTGCTGGTTAGCCAGGCAAATGTAACGGGCGAAGACTTACCCAACACGCTCACGGCTGGTCAACAGGTGATGGTTTCCTGGGCGCGTGATGTGATGGTGCCACTGGTTGAGGAGAGGTGAATGGCGATGAACGTATTGCAATCACCTTCACGTCCAGGTCTGGGTAAGGTGTCCGGTTTCTTCTGGCGTAATCCGGGGCTGGGGCTGTTTTTGCTGCTGCTTGGTCCGCTAATGTGGTTTGGTATCGTCTATTTCGGCTCGCTGCTGACGTTGTTATGGCAGGGCTTTTATACCTTTGACGATTTCACCATGTCGGTAACGCCGGAACTGACGCTGGCGAATATCCTTGCGCTGTTTAATCCGGCGAATTACGACATCATTCTCCGCACACTGACAATGGCTGTGGCAGTCACTATCGCCAGTGCCATTCTGGCCTTTCCGATGGCGTGGTATATGGCGCGCTATACCAGCGGCAAAATGAAAGCGTTCTTTTACATTGCGGTGATGTTGCCCATGTGGGCAAGCTACATTGTTAAAGCCTATGCCTGGACCTTATTGCTGGCTAAAGACGGTGTGGCGCAGTGGTTTTTACAACATCTGGGGCTGGAGCCACTACTCACGGCATTTCTCACACTACCGGCAGTGGGTGGTAATACGCTGTCAACTTCCGGGCTGGGGCGCTTTTTGGTGTTTCTCTATATCTGGCTGCCGTTCATGATCCTGCCGGTGCAGGCGGCGCTGGAGCGTTTGCCCTCGTCACTTTTGCAAGCCTCAGCGGATTTAGGCGCACGTCCACGGCAAACCTTCCGTTATGTGGTGTTACCGCTGGCGATCCCAGGCATTGCAGCCGGGTCTATTTTTACCTTCTCGCTAACGCTGGGCGATTTTATTGTCCCACAACTGGTTGGCCCACCGGGGTATTTTATCGGCAATATGGTCTACTCCCAGCAGGGGGCAATAGGCAATATGCCGATGGCTGCAGCCTTCACCCTGGTTCCTATTGTCCTTATCGCACTTTATCTGGCGTTTGTGAAACGTCTGGGAGCGTTCGATGCACTCTGAACGCGCACCGTTTTTCCTCAAACTGGCAGCCTGGGGCGGCGTGGTTTTCCTACATTTTCCCATCCTGATTATCGCCGCCTATGCGTTTAACACTGAAGATGCGGCGTTTAGTTTTCCACCGCAAGGCCTGACGCTGCGCTGGTTTAACGTGGCAGCACAGCGTAGTGATATTCTTGATGCCGTGACACTGTCACTTAAAGTGGCGGCGCTGGCGACATTAATTGCGCTGGTGTTAGGGACGCTGGCGGCTGCCGCGCTGTGGCGACGAGACTTTTTCGGCAAAAACGCCATTTCTCTGTTACTGCTGCTGCCCATTGCGCTGCCGGGCATTGTCACTGGTCTGGCGCTATTAACCGCGTTTAAAACCATCAATCTGGAGCCGGGCTTTTTCACCATAGTGGTCGGTCATGCGACTTTTTGCGTAGTGGTGGTGTTTAACAATGTCATCGCCCGTTTTCGCCGTACCTCCTGGAGTCTGGTGGAGGCGTCAATGGATCTTGGGGCTAACGGCTGGCAAACCTTTCGTTATGTGGTGTTACCGAATCTCAGTTCGGCGCTACTGGCAGGAGGGATGCTGGCGTTTGCCTTGTCGTTCGATGAAATCATCGTTACGACCTTTACGGCAGGTCATGAACGGACGTTACCGTTGTGGTTGCTCAATCAGCTTGGGCGACCACGTGATGTACCGGTAACCAACGTGGTGGCACTGCTGGTTATGTTGGTAACAACCTTGCCGATCTTGGGGGCCTGGTGGCTAACCCGCGAAGGCGACAATGGTCAATAACCACTGATACAGGAATATGCTATGCAACATAAGTTACTGATTAACGGAGAACTGGTTAGCGGCGAAGGGGAAAAACAGCCTGTCTATAATCCGGCAACGGGGGACGTTTTACTGGAGATTGCCGAGGCATCGGCAGAACAGGTGGATGCTGCTGTGCGCGCGGCAGATGCAGCATTTGCCGAATGGGGGCAAACCACGCCGAAGGTGCGCGCAGAATGCCTGCTTAAACTGGCTGATGTTATTGAAGAAAATAGTCAGGTTTTTGCCGAACTGGAGTCCCGTAACTGTGGCAAACCGCTGCATAGTGCGTTCAATGATGAAATTCCAGCGATTGTCGATGTTTTTCGCTTTTTCGCCGGAGCTGCTCGCTGCCTGAATGGTCTGGCAGCAGGAGAATATCTCGAGGGACATACTTCTATGATCCGCCGCGATCCGCTGGGAGTTGTGGCTTCTATTGCACCCTGGAACTACCCATTGATGATGGCAGCATGGAAACTGGCTCCGGCACTGGCGGCGGGGAACTGCGTGGTACTTAAACCATCAGAAATCACGCCGCTGACCGCACTAAAACTTGCAGAGCTGGCGAAAGATATCTTCCCGCCGGGCGTGATCAACGTACTGTTTGGCCGGGGCCAGACCGTGGGCGATCCGCTGACCGGGCATCAAAAAGTGCGCATGGTTTCGCTGACGGGGTCTATCGCCACCGGTGAGCACATCATCAGCCATACCGCGCCATCCATTAAGCGCACTCACATGGAGTTAGGCGGCAAAGCGCCTGTCATTGTTTTTGATGATGCTGATATTGAAGCTGTGGTCGAAGGTGTACGCACGTTTGGTTATTACAACGCTGGACAGGATTGCACCGCAGCTTGTCGAATCTACGCGCAAAAAGGCATTTACGATGCGCTGGTGGAAAAACTCGGCGCCGCAGTCGCAACCTTGAAATCGGGCGCGCCGGATGACGAATCAACAGAACTGGGGCCGTTGAGTTCCCAGGCTCATCTCGACCGCGTCAGCAAAGCAGTGGAAGAGGCGAAAGCGACGGGACACATTAAAGTGATCACCGGCGGGGAGAAACGAAAAGGTAACGGTTATTACTATGCGCCGACGCTGTTGGCAGGCGCGTTGCAAGAAGATGCTATCGTTCAAAGAGAGGTATTTGGTCCAGTGGTGAGCGTGACTGTCTTCGATAATGAAGAACAGGTAGTGAACTGGGCAAATGACAGCCAGTATGGTTTAGCCTCTTCAGTGTGGACGAAAGATGTAGGTCGGGCGCATCGCGTTAGTGCACGTCTGCAATATGGCTGCACGTGGGTCAATACACATTTCATGCTGGTAAGTGAAATGCCGCACGGTGGTCAGAAACTTTCAGGTTACGGCAAGGATATGTCACTTTATGGGCTGGAGGATTACACCGTTGTCCGCCACGTAATGGTTAAACATTAAGGATAATATTGTAGCCAGTGAGAGTGTGAGAAGATCTAACGCACTGTCAGAGAGTTGATATCTCTCTGACAGTGTGTACTGCGTGCAATATCGCTACATCAAATAAACCAACCAAATCTCATAGAGATAAGAGCAAACAATCCAACAGCAGCAAAGAGATTTATAAGCACTACAGTTCTACTGGAAACATTCATATTTTGCCACCTTTTGTCATAGCCCTTATGTGTATAGTACGGGTTAAGTAAATCCGCAATAATACTCATTCTGAAGATGGACAAGGGCAGCTCCCGGGTTATGGAAATATCTCAAATGGGGTGTAAAACTTGATGTACATCAAAAAATAACGCATATTTGCGCGCGTTTTATTCCTCTGGCTGGACGCCCGTACATGTCTCTTTATCAATACCTGCTTGTTTTTTATGCTGTTATGGCAGCTATCGCGTTTGTTATTACCTGGTTTCTTTCTCACGAGAAGAAGCACATTCGTTTTCTGAGCGCCTTCCTGGTGGCGGTGACCTGGCCGATGAGTTTTCCAGTGGCGCTGCTGTTTTCGCTGTTTTAAATCTTGAGCACTAGCTTGACGGCACAACGCAGACTTATATCATTTGGGAGAATCGATAATTTTCACAAGTGGCTAAGGAGAAAGTATGTCGCATCTGGAAGAGGTCATCGCACGCGTGGATGCAGCGATTGATGAGAGCGTCATTGCCCATATGAACGAATTATTAATCGCCCTGAGCGATGACGCAGAGTTAAGTCGGGAAGAACGTTACACTCAGCAGCAGCGTTTGCGTACAGCAATCGCTCATCACGGGCGTAAGCATAAAGAAGATATGGAAGCTCGCCACGAACAGTTAACCAAAGGCGGCAGTATCCTGTGATTAAAACGAGCGTCTGGCTACCAACCAGGCGCCAACCACAAGTAAAATTGCGCCACAAATTGGGCCGATCAACGCCCGTAATGGCACGCCATGGCTACGCAAAATATCCAGCACCAGCCCTCCAATCAACTGACTGGCGACCAATACTGCAATGGTCGTTGCCGCGCCAACGTTTTGATATCCGCTGATACTGGCAAAGACAAAAAATGATCCCAGCAAGCCAGGAATCAGTGTCCACCAACGCACGCTGGAAACCAGTTCGCCAAACCCTGCCATCCCTTGTTTAAACCATAAAATGGAGACGAATAGCACAATCCCCACCAGTGAGTTCAGCAGCATGGCGATGAGAATGGTTGAGGACGTCTGGGTGATGCGCACCATCAGCGTGTTTTGCACCACCAGGCCAATTCCGGCGGCAATCAAAAAGGCAAGGGTGAGCGACTGATTCATCCAATCGCGTCCGGTTCAGTGCGCTCGTCGAGTTGCAACTGCATAAATGTCAGATCCAGCCAACGACCAAATTTAGTGCCTACCTGCGGCATTTGTGCGGTGACGACAAATCCCAGCGACTGGTGGAGATGCAGCGAGGCCTGATTTTGCGATTCGATCCCGGCGACCATTACATGCTTCCCGCAATCCCGCGCTTCATCAATCAATCGGCTTAACAATTTACGCCCAAGACCTTTGCCCTGATGATCTGGATGGACATAAACCGAATGTTCCACGGTATGGCGAAAACCATCGAAACTACGCCAGTCGCCAAACGAGGCATATCCCGTCACTACGCCGTTTTCCTCGCTCACCAGCACCGGATAACCTGCTAAAGTCCGCGCTTCAAACCAGGCAATGCGGTTATCTGCATCCACTGTTTGGTCATTCCAGATAGCCGCCGTATACAACACGGCGTGGTTATAAATTTCCGCAATAGCAGCACAATCGGCTTTGCAGGCAAAACGGATGGACATGTCTGGCCTCGATTAAATATTGATGATGATGTTATCAATACTATCGAAAACAGCCCGAAGCAACGGATTCCTTGATGAAATTATCGCGTGTCGCAGAGGGGATGTGACGGCTGCAAACAAAACCAATCCCGTGAGCCTGCTACTATTGATGGATTCATGCCAAAAGCACAGGAGAGCATTATGGGGCAACAAAAGCAGCGTAACCGCCGTTGGGTTCTGGCCTCGCGTCCGCATGGCGCGCCGGTTCCGGAGAATTTCCGTCTTGAAGAAGATGATGTCGCCACACCGGGTGAAGGACAGGTGTTATTGCGTACAGTTTATCTGTCACTGGACCCGTATATGCGTGGACGTATGAGTGATGAGCCATCTTATTCACCGCCCGTTGATATTGGCGGGGTGATGGTCGGCGGTACGGTGAGCCGTGTCGTGGAGTCGAATCATCCTGATTACCAGCCTGGCGACTGGGTGCTGGGCTACAGTGGATGGCAGGACTATGACATATCCAGTGGCGATGAACTGGTGAAACTTGGCGATCATCCGGAAAATCCTTCGTGGTCACTGGGTGTGCTGGGGATGCCAGGCTTTACCGCTTATATGGGCCTGCTGGATATCGGTCAGCCCAAAGAGGGCGAAACGTTGGTGGTTGCTGCAGCGACAGGACCAGTGGGTGCGACGGTGGGGCAAATCGGAAAACTTAAAGGTTGCAGGGTAGTTGGGGTGGCCGGTGGCGCGGAAAAATGCCGTCATGCTACCGAGGTGCTGGGGTTCGATGTTTGCCTTGACCACCACGCGGATGATTTTGCCGGGCAGTTGGCGAAAGCGTGTCCGGAAGGGATTGATATCTATTATGAAAACGTTGGCGGGAAGGTGTTTGATGCAGTGCTACCTTTACTTAATACATCCGCGCGTATTCCCGTCTGCGGCTTAGTGAGTGGCTATAACGCCACAGAACTACCGTCCGGTCCGGATCGCTTACCCCTGTTGATGGCAACGGTGCTGAAAAAACGCATTCGCTTGCAAGGGTTTATTATTAGTCAAGATTATGGTCACCGCATCCATGAGTTTCAGCAAGAGATGGGGCAGTGGGTAAAAGAGGGAAAAATTCACTATCGTGAACAAGTTACCAACGGTTTGGAGAACGCCCCACAGACGTTTATTGGCCTGCTGAACGGCAAAAACTTCGGTAAAGTTGTTATTCGCGTCGCGGGTGATGACTAAAGATACGACGGCGGCGTAAAGCCGCCACAAAAATCCAGGCAAAAATCTTATTTCCAGCTTTAATTAACTAACCACATCACGGTTCGACGGCTAATAACAATAAAGATGAGTGGATAATGATTATTCAGCTTCATACACCAGGTAAACGACTTCTGCTATACCGGCAGAGTTGGAACGAATACACGTGAAGGAAATAACATGCCTGGAACGGAAAAAATGCCGCATATCAGTTTGACTATGCAGGTTGAGAACGACCTGAAACATCAGCTTAGTGTTGGCGCACTGAAACCTGGCGCACGCTTGATCACTAAAAATCTGGCGGAGCAATTAGGCATGAGTATTACACCCGTGCGTGAAGCACTATTACGCCTGGTTTCGGTTAATGCGCTCTCTGTCGCACCTGCACAAGCATTTACAGTACCGGAAGTAAGGCAAAGTCAATTAGACGAAATCAATCGGATCCGCTACGAACTGGAATTAATGGCAGTTTCCCAGGCTGTTGAAAACATTTCCTCGCAAGACATAGCGGAACTACAGGAATTGCTCGAGAAATTACAGCAGGCGCAAGAAAATGGCGATATTGAACAACTCATTAATGCAAACAGACTATTCCGCTTAGCGATTTATCATCGCTCAAATATGCCCATCCTGTGTGAAATGATTGAGCAATTATGGGTCAGGATGGGACCTGGTTTACATTATCTTTATGAAGCGATTAATCCAGCTGAATTACGTGGGCGTATAGAAGGCTATCATGTACTATTCGCCGCGTTAAAAGAAAAAGACAAAGAGGGATGCAGACATTGTCTTGCTGAAATTATGCAAAAAAACGTTGCTATGTTGTGCCAGCAATACAGCCGTTAAATTAAAAATGCCCGGCAAATACCGGGCATCAATGTAGTTATTCAAATCGCCATGCGATATTCACGCCGACACCATAATTACGCCCGGGATCTGGTTCGTAATATCGACCATTTGATTCATTAACAATCACCGATCCGACATATTCTTTATCGAATAAATTATCGACACGGCCAAATAAATCCACAGTTAAGTTGTGGTAACTATATTTGTAGCCGGTGAGCAAGCCGACGAGAGTATAAGACGGCGCTTTTGCCGTATTTTCATCATCTGCCATAATATCGCCCATATAACGCGCTTCTGTGCCTGCATACCAGCCTTCTTCCGGCACATACCCCAAAGACGCAAAGCCCATATTACGGGCGATCCCTGGCATCCGGTTACCGTTACAATCCTGTCCATTACAAACATTGCTGCGATAGGTCGCATCAAGCCAGGTCCAGGACGCTTTTACGCGGAAATCTCCTGCGAGACGTTGATCCCACGCCAGTTCAGCGCCCTGACGACGGGTCTTTCCGGCATTTTTATACGTGGTGCGTCCACCGCTACTGCTATCGACAACAATTTCATCATCGGTGTCGGTCTGGAACAATGCGAGACTAAGCAATCCATCACCAATACGCGTTTTACTGCCGATCTCAATTGTATCGTTGGTGGAAGGTTTTAAACCAAAGTTCATACCGCTTTGCCCATCAGCGCGATAAGACAGTTCATTAATCGTCGGAGTTTCAAAACCACGCCCGGCTGCCAGATAGATATTCCAGGCATCGGTCATTGCATATTTTAACGATCCGGCTGGTAGCCATTTGTGATAACTGGCATCACCGCTATCATCGCCGTTACCCGGAGTAACGTAATGATCGTTGGAATCAAACCATACGGAGCTGTAGCGCACGCCAGCATCCAGCGAAAGTTTTTCGCTCAGCTGCCACTGTGTCTGCAAATAGGGATCGACGTTCCACATCAGATTGCGTTCGTCACGGCGTAACTCACCTTTTTGCCCGTATTCCGGCACGCCGCTATTCAGGCGGAAGTTATTGTAGCCTTTGCGGTTTTCACTCATGTTTTCGTAGTTCAGACCTGTGGTGAACGTGACCGGAACGCCCAGTTCACCACGGTGTGTCCAGCGACTGTCTATCCCCTGGTAATGGCGTTGCAGAGTAATCACGCCGCCCGCATGCGACGGGTTAAGTTGCGGTGCCATTGGGATTGACTGATACTGGGTCGTTTCTCGCTCGCCGGCATACATCATCACACTCATATCATCCCGCGAACTCAGGCTACGCTCATAGCGCAGCCCAGCCTGAGTTTGCTTGATGGTTTTTCGCGTGTCGTACTGTTCAGCGCGTGGCGCTTGTTGTGGATTTGCCTTCCATTCTGCTTCGGTTAATCCACCAGGATCATCTGCTTTGATATCCACGCTATTGAAAATCAGGCTTAATTTGCTGGCGTCATCAATGCGTACGCCCAGTTTGGCATTGGCTAAATTTTTCTGTGCACCACTATGGTCACGATAGCCGTGAGTCGTAAAGCGTGTGGTTGAGACGGTGTAATCGACATCGCCAGGCTGTGTGCCGTCGCCCGTTGCGCCCGTTGCTTTCAGCCCATAGCGCCAGCTGCCAAAACTGCCATAGTAACTACTGGCTTCAATGGTTGGCGGCTGTTGCCCGGTTTGAGTAGTGACATTCATCACCCCGCCAGACGCGTTGCCATACAGGGCAGAGAAGGGGCCACGCAGCACTTCCACATTTTGCACACTGCTTAAATCGATGTTGGATGTTTGCCCTTGTCCGTCGGGCATGGTGGCGGGAATACCGTCCACATACAGACGAATACCCCGAATTCCGTAAGTGGAGCGGGAACCAAATCCGCGAATCGACAGCTGTAAATCTTGCGCATAGTTCTGCCGGTTTTGTACCTGCAAACCAGGCACGCTGGTCAGTGATTCAGACAAGTTGATGCGCGGTGTTGCCAGGCGCATCTCCTCGCCATCCACCACGCTCACGGCTGCTGGGGTATCCAGTTCTGAAACCACCTGCGGCGCGGCACTGACAATCATGGTCTGTTCATCAGCGGCAAAAACAACGGGGGAAAGGACAAGAAGTGCGGGCAAAACGGTGTGTCGGACGGAAAAGATCTTCATGAAAAAAGCCAGGTTAAGAATGGGAATACGCCGTCATGGTAATAAAATTGTAAATTTATGGAAAACGAAACGGCACGACACGTTAAGTAATTGAGAGAATTGTAGTCGTAACGGCAAGAAACACTCCACATTTGAGGAAATAATGATTACCATTCCCATTTATAACAAGAGTGTAACGATGATTACGCTCAGCGAAGCATTGTGAAGCAGCAAAAATATCGGTTCATCAAAGGGAGTCGTCATGCATTTACGTCATCTGTTTTCATCGCGCCTGCGTGGTTCATTACTGTTAGGTTCATTGCTCGTTGCTTCATCATTCAGTACGCAGGCCGCAGAAGAAATGCTGCGTAAAGCGGTAGGTAAAGGTGCCTACGAAATGGCTTATAGCCAGCAGGAGAACGCGCTGTGGCTTGCTACTTCGCAAAGCCGCAAACTGGATAAAGGCGGCGTGGTTTATCGTCTCGATCCGGTCACTCTGGAAGTGACTCTGGCGATTCATAACGATCTCAAGCCGTTTGGCGCCACCATTAACAACGCTACTCAAACGTTGTGGTTTGGTAACACCGTAAACAGCGCAGTCACGGCGATAGATGCCAAAACGGGCGAAGTGAAAGGGCGTCTGGTGCTGGATGATCGTAAGCGCACGGAAGAGGTGCGCCCGCTGCAACCGCGTGAACTGGTAGCTGACGATGCCACGAACACGGTTTACATCAGTGGTATTGGCAAAGAGAGCGTGATTTGGGTCGTTGATGGCGAGAATATCAAACTGAAAACCGCCATCCAGAACACCGGTAAAATGAGCACTGGTTTAGCGCTGGATAGTAAAGGCAAACGTCTTTACACCACTAACGCTGACGGTGAATTGATTACCATCGATACCGCAGACAATAAAATCCTCAGCCGTAAAAAGCTGCTGGATGACGGCAAAGAGCACTTCTTTATCAACATCAGCCTCGATACCGCCAATCAGCGTGCATTTATCACCGACTCTAAAGCGGCAGAAGTGTTAGTGGTCGATACCCGTAATGGCAATATTCTGGCGAAGGTAGCGGCACCGGAATCACTGGCTGTGCTGTTTAACCCGGCGCGTAATGAAGCCTACGTGACGCATCGTCAGGCGGGTAAAGTTAGTGTGATTGATGCGAAAAGCTATAAGGTGGTGAAAACGTTCGATACGCCGACTCATCCGAATAGCCTGGCGTTGTCTGCCGATGGCAAAACGCTGTATGTCAGTGTTAAACAAAAATCCACTAAACAGCAGGAAGCTACCCAGCCGGACGATGTGATTCGTATTGCGCTGTAATCGACACAGGGGAGTTTGTCTTTCGTAGACCGGATAAGGCGCTAGCGCCGCATCCGGCCTGCAACGTGCATAATTATTTTATTTATTTAGAGTTTGTTGGCCGGACGAGGCATTTACGCCGCATCCGGCTTTAAACCGGGCAATTTTGCAATTAACTTGCCGTTTCAGGCTTAAACACAATTTCCTGTTTTTCTTCATCTTCCTCGATGACTGGCGCAGTGCTGTGAATTTCGGCAACGCGTTTGCGCACACCAAACCAACCCACAACCAGCAAAATACCGATAATCGGCAGCGCCGCGATGGTATAAGTCCCGTTCGGGTAATCGAACGCCATCAGCACTAGCACGCACAGCAAAAACAGTAGCGTCAGCCACGACGTAAAGGGCGCGCCAGGCAGTTTAAAACTGACATCCGCTGCTTTGCCTTCTTTAATCGCTTTACGCAGGCGCATTTGGCACACGATGATAAACGCCCACGAGGCGATGATTCCCAGCGACGCGAAGTTCAACACAATCTCAAATACGCGAGACGGCACCAGATAGTTGAGGAATACGCCAACAACATAAACGACCAGTGTCGCAAGAATCCCGGCATATGGCACATGCTGACGGCTCATTTTCGCCATAAAACTCGGTGCGGAACCGCCCATCGCCATTGAGCGCAGAATACGTCCAGTGCAGTACAGACCTGAGTTCAGGCTGGAGAGGGCAGCGGTCAGCACCACAATGTTCATAATGCTGCCGATGTAAGGCACACCCAGTTTAGAGAAAAACGTCACGAACGGACTTTGTCCCGCCTGATACGCGCTCCACGGCAATAACATAACCAGCAACACCACGGAGCCGACGTAAAACAGACCAATACGCCAAATCACACTGTTAATCGCTTTAGGCACCATGGTCTGCGGATCTTTACATTCTCCGGCAGCTGTACCAACCATTTCAATGGAGGCAAAAGCAAACACTACGCCCTGAATCAACACCAGCGCAGGCAGCAAACCGTGTGGGAAGAAGCCGCCATTATCGGTAATTAAATGAAAGCCAGTGGTGTTGCCATCCAGCGGCTGACCGCTACCGAGGAACACTGTACCCACGACCAAAAAGGTCACAATGGCGAGCACTTTAATAAGCGCAAACCAGAACTCCATCTCCGCAAACCATTTCACACCGATCATATTCATGGTGCCAACGATGGTCAGCGCAGCGAGCGCAAAGACCCACTGCGGCACGCCGCCAAAGGCACCCCAGTAATGCATATACAGAGCGACGGCGGTAATATCGACAATCCCCGTCATCGCCCAGTTGATGAAGTACATCCAGCCAGCAACGTAAGCGGCTTTCTCTCCTAAAAACTCTCGGGCGTAAGAGACAAAACTGCCACTGGAAGGGCGATGTAATACTAACTCACCCAATGCACGCAAAATAAAAAACGAAAACAAGCCACATATTAAATAAACCAGTGCCAGCGCAGGGCCCGCCATTTGCAGTCGGGCTCCTGCACCTAAAAACAAGCCGGTGCCAATCGCGCCGCCAATGGCGATCATCTGCACCTGGCGATTGCCCATCGCTTTGTGATACCCCTCTTCGTGGGCATTAAGCCAGCGGCGTTTCGCGGCGTGTTGATCTGAAGTGTCGGTGTCGTGTTTACTCATTGCTCTCCCTGATTGCTTTAATGAAAAAGTCATATAAGTTGCCATGAACAATGTTTATTCATCCTGGCGATGATAGTTATCACCATTATTCTTTATGGGTATAAAACTATCGGCGCAGCATCCTACCCGTTATCGATAAACGATGCAAAACATCCCCTTACAATCCTGAAGGGGATTAATACAACTGACGAAAAAATGACAAATCCTTTAACTGGTTAACCTGTGTGCTGTCCTACACTTAATCTTTAAAAGATTGTGAGGGGCATATGATTAAGGTGTATGGCGTACCCGGATGGGGCTCTACAATCAGTGAGCTGATGCTAACATTGGCTGATATTCCTTATCAGTTCGTTGATGTCGGTGGTTTTGACCGCGAGGGTACTTCACGCGAGTTATTGAAAACCCTGAACCCGTTGTGTCAGGTTCCGACACTGGCGCTGGAAAATGACGAGATTATGACGGAGACAGCGGCGATTGCATTGATGGTTCTCGATCGTCGCCCGGACCTTGCTCCACCGGTTGGGAGCGCCAAACGTCAGCAGTTTCAACGGCTATTGGTCTGGTTGGTTGCTAATGTCTATCCAACGTTCACTTTCGCCGATTACCCTGAGCGTTGGGCATCTGACGCACCTGAACAGTTAAAGAAGAATGTTATTGAATATCGCAAATCGCTTTATATCTGGTTGAATTCACAATTGACCGCTGAACCTTATGCCTTTGGTGAGCAACTAACGCTGGTGGACTGTTATCTCTGCACCATACGCACATGGAGGCCTGGGCATGAATGGTTTCAGGATAATGCGCAGAATATCAGTGCGATTGCTGATGCTGTATGCCAGATACCAAAGTTACAAGAAGTACTAAAAAGGAATGAAATTATTTGAGTGGGATACCAGAGGATTATGTTATTTATTATTCAGTAACTTTATCCACAGTGACTGGCGTAATTAATTAGAATTATGTTATGTTTTTTAATTTATATCACTCTCCCTTCCATTCAGATTGTCTATTTCATTTCCTCTGAAAAGAAACCAACTATTCACATTGTGCAGATGTTTCAGTTGTTATCACAGGCACTCTATAATCTCAAAATATTTTTAATGATGGATATGCTCGGAGTTGGAGATGCAATTAACATTAATACAAATAAAAATATCTGGCAGGTATGCTAAAAGGATAAATGGCGCTTTCTGTATTTATTCGCGATTATCTGTAGTATAAATATGGAGAGCTTGATGAGTCAGAGCTAAAACAGCTATTGGTAAATAAATATGCTGATTTATTCAAGAAAATGGATGTATTTTAAATGTTGATTCTTAATATAACCTAATCAATAGATTATCACGTGAGAGCCACACATCACTGAAGGGGCAGGGGAAAACACCATTTTGGGAACAATGAATCAGGTACTCTTACCACTGAAGCAAGATCATCAGGGCACCAGGTGGTGGTGTAGTGCTTTGAAAATGGTCCTCTCGGGGGAGTTGTTATTATTTTCTATGCTATTTGCTTAATATATTCATCAGGTAAATTTAATAAATTCCTAATTTAAAATATCCACTATTAAGCCAGTGTTTACCGACGTTAAGATGGCAATGTGCAGATCATGTTATCAGGGTGGGGCGGTAGCGTATATTCCTCATACAAACCATCATTCACTTCAATGATTGTTATTGAATTATTTATTATGGTGAATAAAAAATATTATGAATATTGGTTTGACTTTGCATATCAGGTGTTTTTTTGTTACTCGCTGTAATGTACGAGCCTGTCGTGAATAACGTCGAGAACCCATCCGTTGCGTTTGTGATTATTTTTTTGACTAAACAGACACCCGTTTCTCTGAAGTAAAATCTCCGACAAAATCATCACATAACCATGACATTTTCTGATATTCCCCGGTAAAGCCAGAAGTCGGCTCGCTTATCTCATCCGCCCGACATGTTGTACATGCAATATGTGCGGATTATTATTCATTTTCACGGAGGTTGCTATGTCAACCGGATTACGTTTCACACTGGAAGTGGACGGCCTGCCACCGGATGCTTTTGCGGTGGTTTCCTTTCATCTGACTCAATCACTCTCTTCACTCTTTTCCCTCGACCTTTCTCTGGTCAGTCAGCAGTTTCTCTCCCTTGAATTTGCGCAGGTGCTGGACAAAATGGCCTACCTGACGGTATGGCAGGGCGGTGACGTACAGCGCCGGGTGAAAGGCGTGGTGACCTGTTTTGAACTGGGGGAGAACGACAAAAACCAGATGCTGTACAGCATGAAGGTGCACCCGCCGCTGTGGCGGGCAGGGCTGCGCCAGAATTTCCGTATCTTCCAGAATGAGGACATCCGAAGCATCCTTGGCACCATACTGCAGGAAAACGACGTCACGGAGTGGAGCCCGCTGTTCAGCGAGCCGCATCCTTCCCGTGAGTTTTGTGTCCAGTACGGCGAAACCGATTACGACTTTCTCTGCCGGATGGCAGCGGAGGAAGGCATCTTCTTTTATGAGGAGCACGCGCAGAAAAGTACCGACCAGAGTCTGGTGTTGTGTGACACGGTCCGCTATCTGCCGGAATCCTTTGAAATCCCCTGGAACCCGAACACTCGTACCGAGGTGAGCACCCTCTGCATCAGCCAGTTCCGCTACAGCGCACAAATCCGTCCTTCCTCTGTGGTGACCAAAGACTACACCTTTAAACGGCCGGGCTGGGCCGGACGTTTTGACCAGGAAGGCCAGCACCAGGATTACCAGCGCACACAGTATGAAGTGTATGACTGGCCGGGGCGTTTCAAGAGCGCCCACGGGCAGAACTTTGCCCGCTGGCAGATGGACGGCTGGCGAAACAACGCAGAGACCGCGCGGGGAATGAGCCGCTCGCCGGAGATATGGCCGGGACGGCGAATTGTGCTGACGGGGCATCCACAGGCGAACCTGAACCAGGAATGGCAGGTGGTGGCGAGTGAACTGCACGGCGAACAGCCACAAGCGGTGCCGGGATGGCGTGGCGCGGGGACGGCGCTTGAGAACCATTTTGTGGTAATCCCGGCAGACCGGACATGGCGACCACAGCCGCAGCTTAAACCGCTGGTGGACGGTCCGCAGAGCGCCGTCGTGACGGGGCCGGAGGGTGAGGAAATCTTCTGCGACGAACACGGACGCGTGCGGGTGAAATTCAACTGGGACCGTTATAACCCGGCAAATCAGGACAGCTCGTGCTGGATACGGGTGGCACAGGCGTGGGCGGGAACGGGGTTCGGCAACCTGGCGATACCGCGTGTGGGTCAGGAGGTGATTGTGGACTTCCTCAACGGTGATCCGGATCAGCCGATCATTATGGGGCGCACTTACCACGAAGATAACCGCTCGCCGGGCAGCCTGCCGGGGACGAAGACGCAGATGACCATCCGCTCAAAAACGTACATGGGCAGCGGATTTAACGAGCTGAAGTTTGACGATGCGACAGGGAAAGAACAGGTCTACATCCACGCCCAGAAGAACATGGATACCGAGGTGCTGAATAACCGGACCACGGATGTGAAGGTAAACCATACCGAAACGGTGGGAGGCAACCAGGATATCTCAGTGACCGGGATGCAAAGTACCAGCGTTAAATCGACTCAGTTCACACATGTCGAAAGTTTACGTCAGGTTGCGGTGCTACAGGGGCAGTCGATAGTGACCGGCGGGGATCATGAAGTTCTCGTACAGGATACGCTGCATCTTGCCGCCGGAAACGCCATTCATCTGCAATGTGGTGAGTCTGAACTGGTCATGCTGGCCAACGGTACGGTTGCCCTGTCCTGCACCAATTTCAACATTTATGCCGCCCAGAGAGGACAAATCACCGCAGCCCAGATACTGGATCTGAATATGGACGGCGCAAAGTCAGGTATCGAACAGCCCGGTCCACTGACGCCGTCGGCTATTTCTGAGCGTGTCGCCGCCGAGTTTCCCCCGCAGCAACCGGAGAAAAAATAATGCCGGATTATCACTTTAATGAAGGGCAGCTTACGTTACCGGCTTCAGGACGGGACTGCACCACGCATGTTTTGCGACTGCCGGAATTACAGGCTGTTCTGACTATCTCGCGGGACATTCTGTCAGGAGCCATGACACTGGAAGATTATGTCACCGCCCAGATTGAAAAAATTAAGCGCGATGCACGCCATGTGCAAATCCCGGAGCCGCAGTTTACTGACGCGCAGGCAGGAAAACGTGTCTGTCAGTTTGCCTGCCAGGCAGAGATTTCCGGGCTGGTTCATTACCAGCAACAACACATTATCCTGTCCGGACAATCGCTGCTGGCCTTCGCATGGACGCTCGCTCATCCGTTTACAGAGCAGGACCACCAGACATGGCAGAATATCCTGGCCAGTTTTGTCCCGCGTGAGACGGTAACGGAGTAAGGTCATGGGAACAGATTATCTGGCGGCCAAAATGGAAGATCCTCTTGAGCACACGTCTGCCCTGGGGGATTTCATGGGGGGCCTGGTCGAAGGGGTATGCTATGGGGTACTTTTTTGTGCCTCTGCCAACCCTGTTGGACTGGCGGTAGGGCTGACTGCCGGCTTTATTTTCAGCGATGTTATTTCTGAACTTGGCGATACGGTCAGTAGCTGGTTTCCCCCGGATGTTGCAGGAACGATAACCTCAGGCTCAAACAACGTTAATGTGAAATCCAGGCCAGCCGCCCGTGCGGCAGGTGCTGTGCCGGATGAAATATTACTGGCACTGCTGGAGGCGGAAGCGGCTAATCCACCGGACAGTAAGGGGATGCAACTCGTTAAAGGGATTGTGGCAAAAACTATTATGATTGCCAAACTACCTCTTTTGCCGGCAGAACTGGGCAGGATGGCAGGCAAGAAACTTGCTGCTTACCTCAAAGGGGAAAGTTCCCCGTCTCAGGAGGATGAACAGGGATTCTGGAGTAAGGTCTGGGAATCCATCAGCAATCCGGTGGTGGATGGCCCCGATCCGGCTTTGCATGTCGAGCCACGACTGCTGGACACGATTCACTGTGATAAACATCCCCCGCAACCGATACAGTATCTGGCTGAAGGTTCAGAAACCGTACGTATTAACAGCCAGCCCGCCTGCCGTAACGGTGATCGCAGTACCTGCGAGGCGGTGATTGCCCATACCCAGGCCAGTGCGAAAGTCCGTATTGGCGGGCGCAGCCTGGTGGTGAAAGAAATACACACCGGCAAAAATATGCTCGCTTACTATTCTGGGCTTATTGCCGGAGGATTTCTGGTCAGCTCGGTTCAGGCTCTGTTTTGCAGGACATCAGCTAAGGTGTTTGCGGGGAAGTTGCCCTGCCTGATGCTGGGTTCAGTCCTGGGCAATACGCTGGGGATACTCGTAGGAGGAACACTTTCCACTTCATTATCGTCCCTGTTTTCAGGGCAACAAGCGTCATCACAGACTGCCAGGCCGGTACACATCGCCTCTGGTGTAAAAATACTGGGCGGAGAGGATGAACTGGATTTTGCCTGTGACGGGTTAATCCCGCTGGCATGGCAGCGGGTTTACAGCAGCCTTAACGGCAATGAAGGTATTCTTGGTCGGGGCTGGTGCCTGCCGTTTGAAGTGTTCCTGCATCAGGAGCCTGCTGCTGTACCGGGAACGCAGGACAGCGCGCAGATATTTTTTCATGACATGTCCGGCAGGGAGCTGGGGCTGGGAGATGTTCCGGTCGGCGGAGCCATGTTCTATGTGGACGAAGGTTTCCGACTTTATCATCCCCTGGCTGGTATGTTCGTGCTGGAAAGCGCACAGGGACAGTACCAGATTTTTGAGGCAGATCCCCTGCATGATAGTCGGTTCCGCCTGACTCAGGAGTGCGACCGACATCTGAACGGTATCCGTTATTACTACGATGACCGGGGACTTCCGGTGCGGATCGAGGATGATCTTCAGGCCATCTGTCTGCATCTGGACTATCACCCGCAGCATTCCCGTCTGAAGACCGTATACCAGCAGTACCGACAGGAGGATACCCGGCCGGGCGTACTGCGTATTCGTTATGAATATAATGAACAGGCGCAGCTCACCGCCGTCGTGGATGCTGACGGGGTTGTGATGCGCCGTTTTGCCTGGGATGCGGAGCACGAGCGCCTGACCATGCACCAGACGGCGGATGGCATCCAGGCACATTACCGTTGGCAACCCACTTCCGGTCTTCCCGGTCATTTTCATGTTGCCCGGCACTGGCTACAGGAAGGCGAGCGGCGCAGCGGGGAGATCCGGTTTGATTACGATCCGGCGGCACGCCGGGCCACGCTGCATTATGGTGATGGCAGGCCGGACAGCCTGCATGAATGGGATGAGCAGTTCAACATTACCCGCTGGCAGCCAGCCCCGGATATCTGTTGGTTGTATGAATGGGGGGATAACCGGGAACTCCTGCGGGTGGTTGATCCCGCACAGTATGAATACGGCTTTAAGTACGATGAGCGCGGCAACCTGATCCAGGTGGTTGATCCTGTCGGTCAGGAATACCGGTTTGACTGGGACCAGGATTTTGCCTTTCCGCTGAAAGAGGAATATCCCGAAGGGCTGGTCTTACGCCATGTTTACAATGTCTTTGGCGATCGCATCAAAACCATTGACCAGGCAGGCCTCATCACCCGCTATAACCATGATGCTTCCGGGCTGGTTGAGAGCGTACAGGATGCCCGGGGCAACCTGTACCGCTACGGCTGGAATAATCGTGGGCAGTTAACGCAGCAGACGGACTGTTCCGGGTATACCACCCACCTGTATTATGATGAACAGGGGCGGCTGGCTGCCGTGACGGATGCACAGGGTAACCGCACCCGGCAGACGTTTTCAGCAGCGAACCGCCTGCAAAATCAAATCCGCCCTGATGGTGGCGAAACCACTTACCACTACAATACCCGTGGACAGCTTACCGGTGTGACCGATCCGGCTCGTCAGAGCAGCCGGTTTGACTATAACCTGCGCGGGCAGGTTATCCGCCACACTGACCCTCAACAGCGCCAGGTGCGCTTCGAATATGATGCCAACGGGCAGCTTATTGCGCTGTATAACCAGAAAAATGAAACATACCGTTTCAGCCGTGACAGCCTGTCGCGGCTGGAAGAGTCCTGCGATCTGACAGAATGCCGCGAAGTGTACCAGTACGACAGCCGGAGCAATATCTGTGGGATAACCCGCTATCCCGCTCGCGTGGCGTCCGGTCAGGAGGCACTTTTACCGCAGGTCACCCGGCTGGCGTATGATGCCGCAGGACGGGTGCAGTACCGGGAGAACGGGGATGGCGCTGTCTGTTACCAGTATGGAAAAAATACGCTGACACTCCAGCGATTTACGCCGGATGACTGGCAGAAGAAACAGCACGGGGATGAAAACGTCGTTGCGCAGGACACGCTGCATCTGGTTACGGATGAGTATGGCTGCCTGCTGGAAGAGCATAACCCGGCGGGCGTTTTTACCCACCGCTATGACGAACTGGGCAACCGCACAGAAACGCAGATGCCGGATGGTCGCCGCCTGAAGCGGCTGTACTACGGCAGCGGCCACCTGCAACAGCTCAATCTGGAAGACCACGACGGGCAGCAGACGGTACTGGCTGAGTTTGAACGTAACAGCCTGCACCAGGAAATCAGCCGGACCCAGGGCAGCCTGACACTGCGCACGGAATATGATGCCGCCGGGCGGGTAACAGCCCGTCTGGCGCAGATGGCGCATCAGCGACATGGAACACCGTTGCTGGAGCGGCGTTACAGCTGGGATCAGCGTGGCTTCCTGATGAGCCGTTACCACCGGACACAGGATGCGCAGGCGCTGCTTTCCCCGGAGGAACGCAGCGGCAGCACCTGGTACCAGTATGACTGCGCCGGGCAGATCCTGAGCGCACAGCAGCACTTCACGGTGCGGCAGTACTGCGATCTGGCCGGAAACCTGATGGAGGAGCGCGGTCCGGCGATCAAGAATAACCAGTTAATGCAGTACCGGGGCTGGCACTACCAGTATGATGCCTTCGGGCGTATGAGCAGGCGCACGGATGAACAGGCGCAACCGCAGGATTACCGCTATAACAGCGATAACCGGATGGTGGAAGTGCGGTTTGCGGACAGGACGCATTCCCGGTGGCAGCGGGTGGAGTACGACTACGATCTGCTCGGACGGCGGACGGGGAAACGGCTGTACCGGTGGCATGATGAGGGCGAAGCGGAACCGGCTCCGGAGAGGGTGCGTTTTATCTGGGACGGGATGCGGCTGCGGGGTGAAGACAGTCCGGGTAAGGCCACAGATGTCCTGTATGTCTACAACGGAGACAGTTATGAGCCGCTGGCCAGGGTGGATCGTTTTACCCGGCAGGTGATAGAACCGCAGGACACGCGCCCGCCGAAAACCATGGTATATTACTACCACACGGCGCTGAACGGCCTGCCGGAAGCGATGACCAGTGAGTCAGGGCAACTGGTGTATGAAGCGCGTTATGAACTGTGGGGGAAAGAAACGGAGGCGGCAAGCGCGCATACGGTTCTGACAGTGGAGCAAAACCTGCGGTTCGCGGGGCAGTATTTTGACGCGGAAACGGGGCTTCACTATAATACGTTCAGATTTTATGCACCGGAGTGTGGGCGGTTTACCCCGCCAGACCCGATAGGGCTGGCGGGGGGACTGAATCTTTATCAGTATGCACCGAATCCTTTAAGTTATATTGATCCCCTCGGATTAAAACCATGCGCGCCTACTGGTGAATTTGACCGTGTAACTACCGGGAAAGTCTATAGAGTCATTAGGCCCGATGAAGATCCTTTATCCGGGTTATTTTCCCTTAACCCAAATAATATAAAAACTGTTGCAGGGCATGTAACATCAGGCAGTCGCTCTCCATCTCAGTTTATATCAGCAACAAAAGATTTAAGCATTGCTGAAAAATGGGCTGCGAAATCAGGGAATCGTATTGTTGAAATAGACTTGAGTAAAGTTTCTGGCGGCGCAATTGATATATCATCCCCTAAAGGACTCGATCTCTTAGGTAATCAATTTGCAAGGCGGCTGGCTAAAGGTTCTTCAGAAGTGTTGTTTGACGGCCCCATTCCAGCGGGTGCGATTAATCCTCTTTAATAGGTAGATTATGAACGATAATAATTTTGATTTTAATAAAACTATTATTGATGTAGTGGAAATGATTAGATTAGCGGATGATTTAGATACAAACATAATTGATAGGCTATATATGTCACTTGATAAAGTAATGACTGATTATCAAAGTGCTTCGCTTATCCCAAAATTACTTGCTTATGATCTTCTTGTTCTTCATGATAATTTGGAAGGTTCTTTAAAATTTTACTCTGGTAAAGATAATGAATATATATCAGGAGTTAATTCAAAGGTTAGTGAATATATCGAAAAAATACTTTTAAGCTAAAATAAAAGCCGGGGGGGAAATTAAATCTTCCCGGCTTTTTTATTATTTAACTTTCGTTCAGCACACTAAACACCCCGTCCAGGGAAAGATCATCAGAAGTACACTTTCTGTACTAAATAATTCGCATTTTATGTTTAAAAATTGAGACATTCCTCATTGCCTAAAGCTGTTTTTTATTGCTTATACATGATCAAATACTCCTTACATAATTAAGGAGAACAAAATGGAACTTAAAAAATTGATGGAACATATTTCTGTTATCCCCGATTACAGACAAGCCTGGAAAGTGGAACATAAATTGTCGGATATTCTACTGTTGACTATTTGTGCCGTTATTTCTGGTGCAGAGGGTTGGGAAGATATAGAGGATTTTGGGGAAACTCATCTCGATTTTTTAAAACAATATGGTGATTTTGAAAATGGTATTCCTGTTCACGATACCATTGCCAGAGTTGTATCCTGTATCAGCCCTGCAAAGTTTCATGAGTGCTTTATTAACTGGATGCGTGATTGTCATTCTTCAGATGATAAAGACGTCATTGCAATTGATGGAAAAACGCTCCGGCACTCTTATGACAAGAGTCGCCGCAGGGGAGCGATTCATGTCATTAGTGCGTTCTCAACAATGCACAGTCTGGTCATCGGACAGATCAAGACGGATGAGAAATCTAATGAGATTACAGCTGTCCCTGAACTTCTTAACATGTTGGATATTAAAGGAAAAATAATCACAACTGATGCGATGGGTTGCCAGAAAGATATTGCAGAGAAGATACAAAAACAGGGAGGTGATTATTTATTCGCTGTAAAAGGAAACCAGGGACGGCTAAATAAAGCCTTCGAGGAAAAATTCCCACTGAAAGAATTAAATAATCCAGAGCATGACAGTTACGCAATTAGTGAAAAGAGTCACGGCAGAGAAGAAATCCGTCTTCATATTGTTTGCGATGTCCCTGATGAACTTATTGATTTCACGTTTGAATGGAAAGGACTGAAAAAATCATGCGTGGCAGTCTCCTTTCGGTCAATAATAGCAGAACAAAAGAAAGAGCCAGAAATGACGGTCAGATATTATATCAGTTCTGCTGATTTAACCGCAGAGAAGTTCGCCACAGCAATCCGAAACCGCAGGCACGTGGAGAATAAGCTGCACTGGCGTCTGGACGTGGTAATGAATGAAGACGACTGCAAAATAAGAAGAGGAAACGCAGCAGAATTATTTTCAGGGATACGGCACATCGCTATTAATATTTTGACGAAGGATAAAATATTCAAGGCCGGGTGAAGACGTAAGATGAGAAAAGCCGCTATGGACAGAGACTACCTCGCGTCAGTCCTTGCGGGGTGCGGGCTTTCGTAATCTTGCCCTGGATATAGAGGATTTTGGAGAAACACATCTCGATTTTTTGAAGCGATATGGTGATTTTGAAAATAGTATTCCTGTTCACGATACCATTGCCAGAGTTGTATCCTGTATCAGTCCTACAAAATTTCGCGAGTGTTTTATTAACTGGATGCGTGAATGTCACTCTTCAGATGATAAAGACGTCATCGCAATTGATGGAAAAACGCTCCGGCACTCTTAAGATAAAAGTCGTCGCAGGGGAGCGACTCTCGTTATTGGTGCATTCTCAACAATGCACAGTCTGGTCTTCGTGAAGATCAAGACGGATGAAAAATCCAATGAGATTACGTGATTTCTGAACGTCTTAACATGATGGGCATTAAAGGAAAAATAATCACCACCGCTCCAATGAATGCCAGAAAGACATCGCAGAGAAGATAGCTCTGGACAAATATTACCACCCGTCAGCCCTTGTTAAGAGCGGAGAGACGTAATCTATCCAGTCCCCTAATGCTTATAAAGCCCATCGATTTCGCCCATTTTCTTTCGCCCGGTATAACGCGGTGTCGGCATCTGAAACAATTTGTTCAGCCGTTTTTGCGGGAGCAGAACAGGCAATCCCCTGACTAACCGTAACAAATGCACTAACAGCAGATGCCTGATGCGAGATAGCTGCCAATTTAAGTTCTTGCTTCACTCTGGCTGCTACCGCCTCAGCTTCCGGCAATGTTGCATTAAAAAGTAGGATGGCAAACTCTTCGCCACCATAACGAGCGACTATGTCTTCAGGCTGGCGTATTGCGCGTTGTAGGGCGTCGGCAACTTGTATCAAACATTTATCGCCCGCTGGGTGCCCGTAGGTGTCGTTGTAGCGTTTAAAAAAATCAACATCCAACATAATGAGAGCAAATGACCCGCCGTTATCTATCGCGTCGTGTAAGATACTGTTCATTGCACGTCGGTTTGCTATCCCAGTTAAAGGATCACGATGTGCTAATGCATCAAGGCGATTAATTAACTGGTTGTTGTACTTGTTTTGTTGCCATGCTTCTTCAAACCAACGTAATAAAATAAGTCGCCCACCATATAGCGCCAGTGAAAAAAGGCTCCAGATAACAGCGAAATGAATATTGATCTGTTGATTAAGCATAAGGCTCGCTATTGGAGTGGTGAGCCATAAGGGAATGACAAATGCGAGCAATGATGGGGTATGGAAATAAAGTGCGACAACGCCACTAAGCATTAATAATACACATAGTGGATAAGCAAACTGCAGCGTCCAGTGTGCAATAAAGTGATAACTACACCATGACCATAGCAGGCTCAGGGCAACTAATAGTACCTGGATAGGTAGTGTTTTTTGCCGAGGGATGAGTAGTAAACCACAGCAAATCAACAGAATACCCGTTGCAGATATATCAATAGAATGTATGAGGCTTTTTTCATTTAACCAGGGAGGAGTAAGGTCATTAAACAGAACACGGCGCAGCAAAATCATCAATGCAAAACTGACATTGATAAAAGCAAACCATGGCAAACTAATTGTCATACCGCGAATAACCATGTCGCGGCGGGTTTTCCACGAGTGATGCGTTTTTCTTCTTTCAGCCATTTCTTATAACCAGAAAAGGGCAGGAAACCTGCCCAATTTATACTGAATTTATGGTGTCACTATATTGAACCAAAACTCAAAATTATCCATATAATCTAACAGCTCGTTGAGTTTTTCCGCATTGCCGGTAATTTTGACATCTCCTTTGTCTGTGGCTTCTTTCAGCGTCTCTTCTTTCAGTACAATTTTGTTCAATACATCACGAGACAGAGTGATAGTGGCATCAGCATCCGAAGCTTCTACACCAGCGGTATGATTGAGAACACCATTTTCAAGCTCCACTTTATAGGTGCCGCCATCTTCACCAAAATCGAAATTCAACACGGCTTTGGCGTCTGCCGCTTTCTCACCATTAATATGGACGGCAAGATAATCAAAGAACATCTCTGGCGTCATTGCACGCACAGTGTCAGGGCTGGCAGTATTTGGTGTTGGTAATTTTTGTACGCCGTTACGCAATTCCTGTGCGCCAGTGAGATAGAAATTACGCCACGGCCCAGATTCAGCCTGATAGCCTAACTGCTCAAGCGCATCAGCTTCCAGATTTCTCGCTGCCTGGTTGTTTGGATCCGCAAACACCACCTTACTGACAACCTGAGCAACCCAGCGGAAATTACCCTGGTCATAATCCTGTTTGGCTTTTTGTAAAATGGCATCAGCACCGCCCATATACTCGACAAATTTCTTTGCGCCTTCTTCTGGCGGCAGTTCATCAAGCGTTGCGGGATTACCATCAAACCAGCCGAGATAAAGCACGTAAGTTGCTTTTACGTCATGACTTACCGAACCATAATAGCCGCGATTCGCCCAGGTGTTAGCCAGTGAAGAGGGCAGTTTAAAGTTTGCGGCAATTTCATCACGGGTCATCCCCTGATTTGCCATACGGAGAGTTTGATCATTGATGTAACGATACAAATCACGCTGGCTTTTAAGCAGTTTGACCACGTTATCGTTGCCCCAGGTTGGCCAGTGATGTTGAGCGAGAATAATCTCGGCTTTATCGCCCCATAAATTGAGTGCTTCGTTAATATATTTTGACCACGGCAGCGGTTGGCGAATTTTGGCACCACGCAGCGAATAAGTGTTGTGAAGGGTGTGCGTGACATCTTCTGCTGTTTCGATCAGTTTCTTTTCTTCAATAAACCACAGCATTTCAGAAGGCGCTTCGGAACCAGGCGCCATCAGAAAATCATAGGTCAACCCGTCAATAGTTTCTTTTTGCCCGGTTTTGGTGATGTAGTTAGTAGGAGCAATCAACGTGACCGTTCCTGCTGAAGTGGTTGTTCCCAGTCCCGCGCCGACCTGGCCTTTAACATCAGGTTTCAATAAGTTGCCATACATATAACTGGCTCGTCGGCTCATCACATTGCCAGCCATAATATTTTCGGAAACGGCCTCCTCCAAAAATCCGGCTGGCGCATAGATTTTAACTTTGCCTGATTTAACGTCAGCTTCATCAATTACGCCGCGAACACCACCGTAGTGATCGACATGACTGTGTGTGTAGATAACCGCCACTACCGGTTTCTGGCCGCGATTTTTGTAATAGATATCCATCCCAACTTTGGCTGTTTCTGCTGAAACAAGTGGATCAACGACGGTAATACCCTCTTTGCCTTCAATGATGGTCATATTTGATAAATCGAGGTTACGAATCTGATAGATACCTTCAGTCACTTCAAATAATCCGCTGATATTTATCAATTGCGCCTGACGCCATAAACTTGGATTCACCGTATCAGGGGCTTTGTCGCCTTCTTTTATAAAAGCGTATTGTTGTGGATCCCATATAATATTTCCTTGTTCGCCCTTAATCATATCCTGAGGAATAGGGGCAATAAAACCTTTATGGGCATCAGTAAAGTCAGTGTTATCGGAAAACGGCAACTGGTTATAGAGTAAATTGTTTGCTTGCTGCGTGGCTGCGGTGGCGTTTTTAGGGGCTTCCGCCGCGAGGAGAGGTAAGGAACTGGTGGTGAATAATCCCGTTATTAGCAGACTTTTAACAATATGATTAAGCTGCATCTTAAGTGTCTCCAGAATGGATTTTTATTGGTGTAATTACGGATGAAAATTTTTTGTGCGGGTAAGAATAACTATAATGGGCGTTAATAAATTGGCAAACCGGGAACTTGAAGTTTTCTTAATGGTATGTTGGCGAAGAATATATTCTGCAAGTTAACGTTTTCGTTGGTGCTTTATTTAAAAGGGTGTAGTACAAATATGTACAATTTCAAGCAGGCATTATTGCCGTAAAAACGCATTACCGGACACACGACATTCACAACGTGTGTTAATTTTACTGACATCTTTCAAAAGGAGCACAAAAATGCCGCACATAGACATTAAATGTTTTCCGCGTGAACTGGACGAACAACAAAAAGCAGCGCTTGCTGCAGATATTACCGACGTTATTATTCGCCATCTGAACAGTAAAGACAGTTCGATAAGCATTGCGCTACAGCAGATTCGACCAGAATCATGGCAAGCTATCTGGGACGCCGAAATAGCGCCCCAAATGGATGCCTTGATAAAGAAACCTGGTTACAGCATGTAATGCTTAGCCAGCCGTGACACGCTTGCCGCTGGTAACAAACGTGCCAGCACCTAAATGATGTAACGTATTGAGCTTATCATCATCAAACTGCCAGCGGCCTTCGACAAATACCCGTGCGTCTGCCGCTGCTGATACCACTTCACCAAACAGCGTGTCGTATTTCTCTTGCGCGGAAGTCGCTGGTAGCAATCGGCACTCCATCCACGCCAGACATTTTTCCTCAACCAGAGGCAAACCAAGTACCGGGCCTTTCACTACCGGAATGCCATAGCAATTAAATTTATCTTCTTCACGCCCAGATACACTTCCCACTGCCCACGTCCAGTTAGTCGCTGCAACGCCCGGGATAACGATGCCAAATTTACCGTTACGTTCAATTAACTCCCTGGTCCATGTCGATTTATCTACCACAATCGCGACGCGTGGGGGTTCAAACTCCACCGGCATTGACCAGGCTGCAGCCATAATGTTACGCCGCTGGGATTGCTCATCGAAACTGGTGATCATGACAGTTGGGCCATGATTTAACAGACGGCTGGCATGGTGTAATTCTACGGGGATGAATCGGCTCACGGTATCGCCTCGCTATGAAGGGTGTTTTAAAAGCGTAGCTCGTAACGCAATAAGCAACGAAATTAACGGGATCGGCGATTTGCGAACGTGATGCATGTCCGCGATCGCACAAAATAGCCTGTGCGGCGTCTATTCTAGGTTATAAGTTGATAAAACCACTAACGGAAACGCCTGATGACGCCCATTCTGAATCATTATTTTGCCCGCATTAACTGGTCGGGAGCTGCTGCGGTCAATATCGATACGCTTCGTGCATTACACCTGAAACACAATTGCACCATTCCATTTGAAAATCTTGATGTTCTGCTGCCGAGGGAAATGCAGCTTGATGATCAATCTCTGGAAGAGAAATTGGTGTTCGCCCGGCGTGGCGGTTATTGCTTTGAACAGAATGGCGTGTTTGAGCGGGTATTACGCGAGCTGGGTTTTCATGTACGTAGTCTGTTAGGGCGCGTAGTGTTATCTAATCCACCATCATTACCGCCGCGCACGCACCGTCTGTTGTTAGTAGAACTGGAAGGTGAACAATGGATTGCCGACGTTGGTTTTGGTGGTCAGACGCTGACCGCGCCAATCCGTTTAGTGCCGGATATCGCGCAAACAACGCCACATGGCGAATATCGGCTGTTACAGGAAGGGGATGACTGGGTTTTGCAGTTTAATCATCATCAGCACTGGCAGTCGATGTACCGTTTTGATCTCTGCGAGCAGCAACAAAGCGATTATGTGATAGGTAATTTCTGGTCGGCGCACTGGCCGCAATCGCATTTTCGCCATCATTTGTTAATGTGCCGCCATTTGCCGGACGGTGGCAAGCTGACACTGACCAATTTTCATTTCACCCATTATGAAAATGGACATGCAGTGGAGCAGCTAAATCTACCGGATGTGGTGTCGTTGTATGCGGTGATGCAGGAGCAGTTTGGACTGGGCGTGGATGATGCGAAACATGGATTTACTGTGGATGAGTTAGCGTTGGTGATGGCAGCGTTTGATACACATCCGGATGCGGGGAAATAGTTTGTGCCAGAGTGCCGGATGCGGCGTAAACGCCTTATCCGGCGGTTGTAGGCTTGATAAGCGAAGCGCATCAGGCAATTTGTTTTTCTGCCATAATTGCAACGGTTTCAGAGTTCAATTGCCCATTCAGCATGGAAAAGAATCACCGCCGTGCCGGAAATGGTAACTTTCTCCGGCTGGTTATCGCGAATTGTCACCGTTACATCAATCACTCCATCACGACCCAATGCGCGCCCCTGATGGCCTTTAACACGCAACACGCTGCCATCGTGGGGCAATACGTTGTGATGCACCAACCATGCGCCCATCGGGCCATTGGCATTGCCGGTCACCGGATCTTCCACAATACCAATGGCAGGTGAGAACATGCGACCGTCGGTTTCGTTTTTGCCTGGGCGAAGCTGGAATGGGAAGAAACCATTGCAGCCAATCTGATTACTGATAGCGGTCAGTGCAGCAAGGTCAGGCGAAAAGGCGTCGATATCCACTTCCGATTTCAGTGGGATCATCACTTTTGAGTGTCCTGTGGTTGCGACCTGAATTGGCAAGTCTGGCAGAATATCGTCTTCAGTGAGATGAAGCGCGTTGATAATCGCCGCACGTGTTTCACCTTCCAGCGGTGGCTCAAAGCCAGGAGAACCTTGTTCCAGCGAAATACGATAATCATCGTTGTGCTTTTCGATAGTCACGCGGTGTTTTCCTGCCAGCGACGTTTGCCAGACCGTGCAATTTCCCAAACCTAATACCTTCGAACGTACATAATGTGCTGCCACGGTCGCGTGACCGCAAATCGGCACTTCAACCGTTGGCGTAAAGTAGCGAATGCGCACATCGCTGTCGTCGCTGTGCAGCAGAAACGCAGTTTCCGAATGGCCTAATTCGCGGGCGATAAGTTGCATTTGCGCTTCACTGAGATTATCGGCAGGGAAAACAACACCGGCAGAATTGCCGCGAAACGGTTGAGAGGTAAAAGCATCGACGTGGTAAACCTGCGGTTTCATTAACGTTCTCCTGTGGCTGGAGAACTATCATAGCCTGCAACAGGCCGGAGAGCGAAGGGCTATCCGGCCAGGGTGATGATTATCGCCGCGAACGCACAATCTGATACCGACGAGTAAAGTACTCAAACGGCGCGCTCCAGACATGCACCAGTCGGGTGAACGGGAAGAGCAGGAAGATGGTCATTCCCAACACCAGATGAACGCGGAAGATGTAAGCTACGCCATCAAGATGCGTCGATGCGCCGCCCTGGAAAGTGACGATGCTTTGCGCCCATCCCACCAGCTTCATCATTTCACTGCCGTCCGGATGTTGTGCTGAAAAGGGAATGGTGGTTAACCCAAGAATGCACTGAATTAACAAAATAGCGAGGATCAGGATATCCGCACCAGAAGACGTCGCCCTGATACGCGGATTCGTTAAACGGCGCACCAGCAACCCCGCACCGCCAATCAACGTTAATACACCGCAAATACCGCCGAGAACCATCGCCATCTGCTGTTTTACCGCTACCGGCAAAAACCACGCATACATCCAGTGCGGCGTTAACATGCCGAACAGATGACCGAAGAAGATCCCCAGAATGCCGATATGGAACAAGTTCGACCACAGCACCATTCCGCGTTTATCCAGCATCTGGCTGGAGGAGGCACGCCAGGTGTACTGCCCGTAATCGTAGCGCAGCCAGCTTCCAAGGATAAAAACCGTGCCACACAAGTACGGGTAGATATCGTAAAAAAAGACGTTCAGATACTGAATCATTTCTCACCTCCCGCACTGATGTCCACATACTGCGGTGCGACATCCTGACTAAAGCGTCGCTGATATTGATTAAGCGGCGAGCTGTCACACGCCGTGGCGTTATCTTCAATAAACTTCACCTGTTCCTCTTCCCACACCGCATCCAGTGCCTGACGGGTGTCGTCGCGCTCCTCGCTGCGAATCTGTTTAGTGACACTGTCACTTGAAAGTGTACTACCCGCCAGATGCAACAGGGCGTCAAACAACGAATACCACGGTGCCTCGCGTTGTTTTAAGCGTCCGCCAAGCAGGGCGAGGATCGGCGCAACGTTGAGTAACCCTTCTTTCGCCTGATCGTCCGGCAGTACGCTTAAATACTCGAGATACAGCGGCAGATAATCAGGCAGTTCCCGACAATCCAGTTGCAGACCGACCTTTTCATACTCCGCCAGCAGGTTCACCATTGCCTGGCCTCGATCGCGGGACTCGGCATGAACGTGTTCGAACAGCAGCAGCGATGTGGTACGTCCACGGTCAAACACTTCGCACCATTCGGCCTGTTTATCCAGCAGCGGCGCGTCAAGCAGGTTACGGGTGAAATCCGTAAGCATCGGCGCGTCGCGGCGGATCAACGCCAGCGCGTCCTCCTTGCATTCCCATAACAGCTCGTCCGGATACTCCATCAACAGGCCGATCACTTTGAGGATCTGCATTATTCGCCCTCCGCTTTATTGCGTACTTCGGTAATGTCGATGGCATCAATCCGGCTACTATTGAACAGGTTGAATTTGCTGTCCGAGCCGTGGCAACCGTCGCCAAAAGTAAAGCCGCAGCCGTTGCGTTCTGCGAAGGCGTCGCCCGCCATTTCACGATGACTGGTCGGAATGACAAAACGATCTTCATAGTTGGCGATAGCGAGATAGCGATACATATCTTCGACCTGAGCGACGCTCAAACCTACTTCGTCGATCGCGCGGGTATCCGTTACGCCTTCCACGGTTTGTGAGCGCATATAGTGGCGCATTGCCATCATCCGTTTCAGCGCCCGCAGTACAGGGCCGGTATCGCCGGCACTCAACATATTGGCGAGGTATTGCACTGGAATACGCAGGCTTTCGATGGCGGGCAGCACGCCTTCGCTTTTCGGCAGTCCGCCCGCGTCGGCGTAAGACTGAATTGGCGACAACGGCGGCACGTACCAGACCATCGGCAGGGTGCGATATTCCGGGTGCAGCGGTAGCGCCAGTTTCCAGTCCATCGCCATTTTGTAAACAGGCGAACGCTGGGCTGCCTCAATCACGTTTTGCGGGATACCTTGTTTCAGGGCTTCCTCGATCACTGAGGGATCGTGCGGATCGAGGAACACTTCGCACTGGCGTTCATAGAGATCAACCTCGCGTTCGGTGCTCGCCGCTTCCTCAATGCGGTCGGCGTCGTAAAGCAGCACGCCCAGATACCGGATACGACCCACGCAGGTTTCTGAGCACACGGTTGGTTGGCCTGACTCAATTCGCGGATAACAGAAGATACATTTTTCTGACTTGCCGCTTTTCCAGTTGAAGTAGATTTTTTTGTACGGACAACCGCTAATGCACAAACGCCAGCCACGGCATTTATCCTGATCGATCAGCACAATGCCATCTTCTTCGCGTTTGTAGATAGCGCCGCTGGGGCAGGTCGCCACGCAGCTGGGATTGAGGCAGTGTTCGCACAGGCGCGGCAGATACATCATGAAGGTGTTTTCAAACTGCCCGTACATCTCCTTTTGCATGGCCTCGAAGTTGCGGTCGCGGGCGCGTTTTTCGAACTCGCCGCCCAGCAGTTCTTCCCAGTTTGGCCCCCAGATCACTTTGTCCATCCGCTTACCGTCAATCAGCGAACGAGGGCGGGCGGTGGGAATATGTTTGCCTTCCGGTGCGCTATGCAGATGTTCGTAGTCGAAGGTGAAAGGTTCGTAGTAATCGTCAATCTGCGGGACTACCGGGTTGGCGAAGATTTTGGTAATCACGCCCATCTTGCTGCCAAGACGCGGACGGATCTTGCCGTTGACATCGCGGACCCAGCCGCCTTGCCACTCTTCCTGATCTTCCCAGTTTTTCGGGTAGCCAATGCCCGGTTTGGTTTCGACGTTGTTAAACCACGCGTACTCCATGCCTTCGCGCCCGGTCCAGACGTTTTTACAGGTCACCGAACAGGTATGGCAGCCGATACATTTATCGAGGTTAAGCACCATGCCGACTTGCGAACGTATTTTCATTTTTTCGCCTCCTGTACCTGATCGCGACCTTCATCGTCCAGCCAGTTAACGTTTTTCATCTTGCGGATCATGATAAATTCGTCGCGGTTCGAGCCGACGGTGCCGTAGTAGTTAAAGCCCCAGGCCAGCTGCGCGTAACCGCCAATCATATGCGTTGGTTTCGGGCAAACGCGGGTGACCGAGTTATGAATGCCGCCGCGCATGCCGGTTACTTCCGAGCCGGGGATATTCATAATGCGTTCCTGGGCGTGGTACATCATGGTCATGCCCGGCGGTACACGTTGGCTGACCACCGCGCGGGCAGTCAGCGCGCCGTTGGCGTTAAACACTTCCACCCAGTCGTTATCGACAATGGTCAGTTCGCGGGCATCGGTTTCGCTGATCCAGACAATCGGTCCACCGCGAGAGAGCGTCAGCATCAGCAGGTTTTCACTGTAGGTAGAGTGAATGCCCCATTTCTGGTGCGGCGTCAGGAAGTTAAGTGCTTTTTCCGGGAAGCCGTTTGGCGGGATCTGGCGCATTTCGCTGACGCTGCGGGTGTCGATAGGCGGGCGATAAGCCACCAGACTTTCACCAAAAGCACGCATCCAGGGATGATCCTGATACAGCTGCTGACGGCCCGACAGCGTGCGCCACGGAATTAACTCGTGGACGTTGGTGTACCCCGCGTTATAGGAGACGTGATCGCTTTCCAGGCCCGACCAGGTGGGGCTGGAGATAATTTTGCGCGGCTGCGCCTGAATATCGCGAAAGCGAATCTTCTCGTCCTCTTTGTGCAGCGCCAGATGGGTATGTTCGCGTCCGGTGATTTCGCCCAGTGCCTGCCACGCTTTGACCGCCACATGACCGTTGGTTTCCGGTGCCAGCGCCAGAATCACTTCTGATGCATCAATGGCGGTGTCAATCAGCGGACGCCCCTGCGCCGGGCCATCACGTTTGGTGTAATTGAGTTTGCCGAGGAAATCGATTTCATCCTGGGTATTCCACGAAATCCCTTTACCGCCGTTGCCGAGTTTGTCCATCAACGGCCCCAGCGAGGTAAAGCGTTCGTAGGTAGCAGGGTAGTCGCGCTCCACTGCCACAATATTAGGCGCGGTCTTACCGGGGATCAGCTCGCATTCACCTTTGCGCCAGTCGAGAACTTCGCACGGCTGGGAGAGTTCCGCCGGAGAGTCGTGTAACAACGGTTGCAGTACAATATCCGTTTCTTTGCCGAGATGTCCCACGCAGACTTGTGAGAATGCTTTGGCGATACCTTTGTAGATTTCCCAGTCGCTGCGAGATTCCCAGGCCGGATCGACCGCCGCAGAAAGCGGATGAATAAACGGATGCATATCCGAGGTATTCATATCGTCTTTTTCGTACCAGGTCGCGGTAGGCAGGACGATATCGGAGAATAAACAGGTGCTGGACATGCGGAAGTCAAGCGTCACCAGCAGGTCGAGCTTGCCTTCAATCGCTGCAGTTTGCCACTCAACTTCTTCCGGTTGGATTCCCTCCGTCGGTCCAAGTTCTTCCCCCTGAATGCCACTTTCCGTACCCAGCAGATACTTCTGCATATACTCGTGGCCCTTGCCGGAAGAGCCAAGCAGGTTTGAACGCCAGACAAACAGGTTACGCGGATGGTTGCTGCCGTTGTCCGGCTGTTCGCAGGCCATGCGTAATTCGCCTGACTTCAGTGCCTGGGCGGTAAATTCGGCGGGTGACAATCCGGCCTTGTCGGCTTCGGCTTTCAGGGAGAGCGGGTTACGCCCCAGCTGCGGCGCAGAAGGTAGCCAGCCCATGCGCTCGGCGCGAACGTTGAAATCAATCAGATGACCGCTGTATTTACTGGCGTCGGCCAGCGGTGAGAGCAATTCCTGCGCGGTGACTTTTTCATAGCGCCACTGGCTGGAGTGATTGTAGAAAAACGAGGTGCTGTTCATCTGGCGCGGTGGACGGTTCCAGTCGAGCGCAAAGGCCAGCGGCAACCAGCCGGTTTGCGGGCGCAGTTTTTCCTGACCGACATAGTGCGCCCAACCGCCGCCGCTTTGCCCGACACAACCGCAAAAGATCAGCATATTGATCATCCCGCGGTAGTTCATGTCCATGTGATACCAGTGGTTAACACCTGCGCCGAGGATAATCATCGAGCGCCCATGCGTTTTATGGGCGGTATCGGCAAATTCGCGGGCGATGGTTTCAATATACTGGCGCGGCACTCCGGTAATTTGCTCACCCCAGGCTGGGGTGTACGGTTTGATTTCAGCGTAATCTTTCGCGCTGCTTTCATCTTCCAGCCCGCGATCGAGGCCGTAATTCGCCAGTACCAGATCATAAACGCTGACGACCGGACAGTTGCTGCCATCGGCTAATGTCAGGTTTTTAATGGGTAATTGACGCACCAGTACCGGATCGTGTTTTACGCTGCGAAAGTGCGGATTTTCAATGCCGCCAAAGTAGGGGAAGGCCACGCCTGCGACGGTGTCGTGTTGACCGAGCAGGGTTAACGACAATTCGGTTTCCGTACCGGCGGCAATGGATTCCAGATTCCATTTGCCTTTTTCGCCCCAGCGGAAACCAATCGAACCGTTCGGCACCACCAGTTCACCTGCGGTATTAACCGCCACGGTTTTCCACTGCGGATTGTTGCTTTCGCCCAGTCCATCAACCAGGTCAGAAGCGCGGATCATGCGCCCGGGAACGTAGCTGCCATCTTCACGAGGTTCCAGCATTACCAGCATCGGCATGTCGCTGTAGCGGCGGCAGTAGTTGATAAAGTAATCGCTGGGATTATCGAGATGAAACTCTTTTAAAATCACATGGCCCATCGCCATCGCCAGCGCGCTATCAGTGCCTTGCTTTGGCGCCAGCCACTGGTCGCACAGTTTTGCTACTTCCGAGTAGTCAGGGGTAATGGCGATAGTTTTGGTGCCTTTGTAGCGCACTTCAGTAAAGAAGTGAGCGTCCGGCGTGCGCGTCTGCGGTACGTTAGATCCCCAGGCGATGATGTAGCTGGAGTTATACCAGTCTGCGGATTCCGGCACGTCGGTTTGCTCGCCCCAGGTCATTGGCGAGGCGGGAGGCAGGTCGCAATACCAGTCGTAGAAACTTAAACAGGTGCCGCCAAGCAGCGACAGATAACGCGTTCCGGCGGCGTAAGATACCATCGACATCGCCGGGATCGGCGAGAAACCGGCAACGCGATCCGGGCCATAGGTTTTGATGGTCCAGACGTTAGCAGCGGCAATCAGCTGGTTTAACTCCTGCCAGTTGGAGCGGATAAAGCCGCCGCGCCCACGCACTTGTTTGTAGCTCAGGCACTTTTGCGGGTCATTCATAATCGATGCCCACGCCAGTACCGGATCGTTGTGCTGTTTAAGGGCTTCGCGCCACAGTTCAATCAGTCGTTTACGAATTAGCGGGTATTTCAGGCGGTTAGCGCTGTAAAGATACCAGGAGTAACTTGCGCCACGCGGGCAGCCGCGAGGTTCATGATTGGGCAGGTCAGGGCGAGTGCGCGGGTAGTCGGTCTGTTGAATTTCCCAGGTCACCAGGCCATTTTTAACGTAGATTTTCCAGCTACAGGAGCCAGTACAGTTAACGCCGTGGGTGGAACGCACGATTTTGTCAAATTGCCAACGCTGACGATAGCTATCTTCCCAGTCGCGGTTGCTATGCATCACCTGTCCGTGACCATCGGCAAAGGTTTCGCCCTTTTGTTTGAAGTAGCGAAAGCGATCCAAAAGTTTACTCATGACATGACTCCTGCTCCAGGAATGATTTGGGATCTGATGCCTTGTCGGATGCGACACGGTTGTAGCCTGATAAGACGTGTCTGGCATCGATCTCTTATTTTTGGCTGAACTTCCGCCGACCATAAACCAGCCAGGTCAGTAGCACACAAACGATGTAGAAGATTAAAAACACTTTCATCGCGCCCACTGGCGAGCCGGTCATATTCAGCGACATGCCAAATGCTTGTGGAATAAAGAAGCCGCCCACCGCGCCGATGGCCGAAATAAAGCCCAGCGCCGCCGCCGTTTCAGTGATTGCTTCTCGCTGGGCCTGTTCATCGCTGCCGCCTTTCATCTTGACGCGATAAACCGTTATCTGGCGAAAGATGACAGCGATCATCTGGAAAGTAGAACCACTTCCCAAACCAGCGGTTAGGAATAACCCCATAAACACAGCGTAAAATGCGATGAAATTGCCGGAACCCGTGCCAGGTAGGGTCAGGAACAGCAGGGCGCTGAAAATCGCCATAAAAATGAAGTTGATCAACGTCACCCGAACGCCGCCGAATTTATCGGAAATAGCACCACCCACCGACCGCGCGATGGCACCGATAAATGGGCCAAAGAACGCCAGACGCAGAATATTCACATCCGGGAACTGTGTTTTTGCCAGCATGGCAAATCCGGCGGAAAAACCGATAAACGAGCCAAAGGTAGCGAGATAGAGCAGACTCAGCAGCCACAGATGCAACCGTTGCAAAACGGGCAACTGGTCAGCAATTGACGCACGTGAACTGGCAATATCATTCATCCCTGACCAGGCGGCGATAGTGGCAATCGCCAGTAGCGGTACCCAAATCCATGCAGCATTCGCCAGCGACAGCACAGAACCATCGGCCTGCGGTACGCCATTGACGCCAAGAAAAGCAAATACCGGTACAAAAATCACCAGCGGCGCAACCAGTTGCATCACGCTGACGCCTAAATTCCCCAACCCGCCATTAATCCCTAATGCACTGCCTTGTTTGGCTTTCGGGAAGAAAAAACTGATATTTCCCATACTCGAAGCAAAGTTCGCGCCAGCAAAACCACAGAGCAAAGCAATAACAATAAATATCCCAAAAGGGGTATTCGGATTTTGCACAGCAATACCGAGCCAGACGCAAGGAATAATCAGAATCGCGGTACTAAAAACTGTCCAACGGCGTCCACCAAATATAGGCACCATAAAGGAGTAGGGAACACGCAATAATGCGCCGGAAACGGAAGGTAAGGCGGTTAATAAAAAAAGCTGATCGGTAGTGAAATTAAAGCCGATTTTATTGAGATTAACGGCAACTGCACTAAATAACATCCAGACACAGAAGGCAAGGAGTAAACAACTTACTGATATCCAGAGGTTTCTTCTGGCAATGTGTTTTCCTTTATTTTCCCAGAAGGCCGGATTTTCTGGCTTCCAGTCGCGCAAAAGGTAACGATTATTTTTCTCATTTTGTAGTGCCATATTCTTCCTCACATGCACACATTGTTAATGAAAAAAAGACAAGGCAGGGCATTGGACGCAATGGTCCGTTATTAGAATTAAGAGTAAATAGAGTGAAGTGCTGATTGAAAGAATAGATAACAAAGCGAAACTGCGGGGGGAGAAAGCTGATTATCTGAATGGATATGTGTTACTGAATGTAACAGTGATGCATCATATTTTTTACTGATTTTTAGACTAACATACGGCAAACGTATTTGTTGCCGTATGAATCGTGGCTTTATTGTCGTAGCCTTTGCTTATCGTTGACGCGTTGCCAGCCAGCAGAGCAGGGAACCGCCGCAGACCATCAATGCGCCTTGCCAGAAAGAGAACGATAGCGGAGCACTAAGCAGTACCGCAGCAAGCGCCGACGAAAGCACAGGCGTAAAATACGAACCTACCGCCATAATGGTGACGTTGCCATGTAAAATGCCGACGTTCCACGCAGCGTAAGCAAATCCTAAGGTAAATGCCGCTGAGATAAGTTTTATAATGACGGGCGTGCTAAATACCATCTCCGGTTGCGGCGTTAAAAAATAGTAAACCCACAAACTTGCTCCTGTCAGCAGGACGAAAACGGTAATACCGTTAAATCCACGGGCATATTTATTGGTGACCGTGCAATAGGCTGCCCAGATAAAAGCGCCAATGAACGCCAGGCAATAACTTAACGGGCTGGTAGTGATATTGTTGATAATTTCATCCGGCTTGAGGCCATTTTCACCCCCTAATACCCAGCAGACGCCACCAAGGGCTAATAATAATCCTGGTACAATCAGCCAGTTGGTTTTCTGGCCATTAAACAGAATGGCAAAAAGTATCGTCAGACTGGGCCATAAATAGTTCACCATGCCCACTTCAATTGCCTGATGACGGGTTGCTGCATACCCTAAGGAAAGTGCCAGACAGATTTCATAGCTGACGAATAAGAAACTCCCCGTAAGTAAATAACCTTTGGGGATCTGCCGAATGCGCGGAAATCCAACCGTGAAGATTAACAGCAGCCCGCTTAATGAATAGATAGCAGCTGCGCCGCCGACCGGGCCGAGCCCCTCGCTGACACCGCGAATCAATCCTACCATCGTGCTCCACAGGACGATCGCTATTAGCCCTATGAGCGTTGCTTTTTGTCGTGTCATGCTCGCTGTCTAGTCTCTCTTGCCGTTAAAAATTAAGCTGAAATTTATAGCATTTTTTTAACCAGGCTGTCAGGCAGTGGTGTGTTTTTCTACCGCCATTGAGGTAGGTCAATTTGCGCAGGCGGATTATTTTGTGGCAAACACGTGTTCTTTTTGATTTCGCGCAAAAAGATTCAGAATTTTACTGTTAGTTTCCTCGCGCAGTAATACCCCTGAAAAAAGAGGAAAGCAATGGACGTCAGTCGCAGACAATTTTTTAAAATCTGCGCGGGCGGTATGGCTGGAACAACAGTAGCAGCATTGGGCTTTGCCCCGAAGCAAGCACTGGCTCAGGCGCGAAACTATAAATTATTACGCGCGAAAGAGATCCGTAACACCTGCACATACTGTTCCGTAGGTTGCGGGCTATTGATGTATAGCCTGGGTGATGGCGCGAAAAACGCCAGAGAAGCGATTTATCACATTGAAGGTGACCCGGATCATCCGGTAAGCCGTGGTGCGCTGTGTCCGAAAGGGGCCGGTTTGCTGGATTACGTCAACAGCGAAAACCGTCTGCGCTACCCGGAATATCGTGCGCCAGGTTCTGACAAATGGCAGCGCATTAGCTGGGAAGAAGCATTCTCCCGTATTGCGAAGCTGATGAAAGCTGACCGTGACGCTAACTTTATTGAAAAGAACGAGCAGGGCGTAACGGTAAACCGTTGGCTTTCCACCGGTATGCTGTGTGCCTCCGGTGCCAGCAACGAAACCGGGATGCTGACCCAGAAATTTGCCCGCTCCCTCGGGATGCTGGCGGTAGACAACCAGGCGCGCGTCTGACACGGACCAACGGTAGCAAGTCTTGCTCCAACATTTGGTCGCGGTGCGATGACCAACCACTGGGTGGATATCAAAAACGCTAACGTCGTAATGGTAATGGGCGGTAATGCTGCTGAAGCGCATCCCGTCGGTTTCCGTTGGGCGATGGAAGCGAAAAACAACAACGATGCAACCTTGATCGTTGTCGATCCCCGTTTTACGCGTACCGCTTCTGTAGCGGATATTTACGCGCCTATTCGTTCCGGTACGGACATTACGTTCCTGTCTGGCGTTTTGCGCTACCTGATCGAAAACAACAAAATCAACGCCGAATACGTTAAGCATTACACCAACGCCAGCCTGCTGGTGCGTGATGATTTTGCTTTTGAAGACGGTCTGTTCAGCGGTTATGACGCTGAAAAACGCCAGTACGATAAGTCGTCCTGGAACTACCAGTTCGATGAAAATGGCTATGCGAAACGCGATGACACGCTGACTCATCCGCGCTGCGTGTGGAACCTGCTGAAAGAGCACGTTTCCCGCTACACGCCGGACGTCGTTGAAAACATCTGCGGTACGCCAAAAGCCGACTTCCTGAAAGTGTGTGAAGTGCTGGCCTCCACCAGCGCGCCGGATCGCACAACCACCTTCCTGTACGCGCTGGGCTGGACGCAGCACACCGTCGGTGCGCAGAACATCCGTACTATGGCGATGATCCAGTTGCTGCTCGGTAACATGGGTATGGCCGGTGGCGGCGTGAACGCACTGCGTGGTCACTCCAACATTCAGGGCCTGACTGACTTAGGCCTGCTCTCTACCAGCCTGCCGGGTTATCTGACGCTGCCGTCAGAAAAACAGGTTGATTTGCAGTCGTATCTGGAAGCGAACACGCCGAAAGCGACGCTGGCTGATCAGGTGAACTACTGGAGCAACTATCCGAAGTTCTTCGTTAGCCTGATGAAATCTTTCTACGGCGATGCCGCGCAGAAAGAGAATAACTGGGGCTACGACTGGCTGCCGAAGTGGGACCAGACCTACGACGTCATCAAGTATTTCAATATGATGGACGAAGGCAAAGTCAGCGGTTATTTCTGCCAGGGCTTTAACCCGGTTGCGTCCTTCCCGGACAAAAACAAAGTGGTTAGCTGCCTGAGCAAGCTGAAGTACATGGTGGTTATCGACCCGCTGGTGACTGAAACCTCCACCTTCTGGCAGAACCACGGCGAGTCGAACGATGTCGATCCGGCGTCTATTCAGACTGAAGTATTCCGTCTGCCTTCAACCTGCTTTGCTGAAGAAGATGGTTCTATCGCCAACTCCGGTCGCTGGTTGCAGTGGCACTGGAAAGGTCAGGACGCTCCGGGTGAAGCGCGTAACGACGGCGAAATTCTGGCGGGTATCTACCATCATCTGCGCGAGCTGTACAAAGCCGAAGGTGGTAAAGGCGTAGAACCGCTGATGAAGATGAGCTGGAACTACAAGCAGCCGCACGAACCGCAGTCTGACGAAGTGGCAAAAGAGAACAACGGCTATGCGCTGGAAGATCTCTATGATGCCAATGGCGTGCTGATTGCGAAGAAAGGTCAGTTGCTGAGTAGCTTTGCGCATCTGCGTGATGACGGTACAACCGCATCTTCTTGCTGGATCTACACCGGTAGCTGGACAGAGCAGGGCAACCAGATGGCTAACCGCGATAACTCCGACCCATCCGGTCTGGGAAATACGCTGGGATGGGCCTGGGCGTGGCCGCTCAACCGTCGCGTGCTCTACAACCGTGCTTCGGCGGATATCAACGGTAAACCGTGGGATCCGAAACGAATGCTGATCCAGTGGAACGGCAGCAAGTGGACGGGTAACGATATTCCAGACTTCGGCAATGCCGCACCGGGCACGCCAACAGGGCCGTTTATCATGCAGCCGGAAGGGATGGGACGCCTGTTTGCCATTAACAAAATGGCGGAAGGTCCGTTCCCGGAACACTACGAGCCAATTGAAACGCCGCTGGGGACTAACCCGCTGCATCCGAACGTGGTTTCTAACCCGGTTGTTCGTCTGTATGAACAAGACGCGCTGCGGATGGGTAAAAAAGAGCAGTTCCCGTATGTGGGTACGACCTATCGTCTGACCGAGCACTTCCACACCTGGACCAAGCACGCGTTGCTCAACGCAATCGCCCAGCCGGAACAGTTTGTGGAAATCAGCGAAACGCTGGCGGCAGCGAAAGGCATTGCCAATGGCGATCGTGTCACTGTCTCCAGCAAACGTGGCTTTATCCGCGCAGTGGCTGTGGTAACGCGTCGTCTGAAACCGCTGAATGTAAACGGTCAGCAGGTTGAAACGGTGGGTATTCCAATCCACTGGGGCTTTGAGGGTGTCGCGCGTAAAGGTTATATCGCTAACACTCTGACGCCGAATGTCGGTGATGCAAACTCGCAAACGCCGGAATATAAAGCGTTCTTAGTCAACATCGAGAAGGCGTAAGGGGGCGAACAGATGGCTATGGAAACGCAGGACATTATCAAAAGGTCCGCAACTAACTCCATCACGCCGCCTTCTCAGGTGCGTGATTACAAAGCAGAAGTCGCGAAACTTATCGACGTTTCCACCTGTATCGGCTGTAAAGCCTGCCAGGTGGCGTGTTCGGAGTGGAACGACATCCGTGATGAAGTGGGGCACTGCGTCGGGGTTTACGATAACCCCGCCGATCTGAGCGCCAAGTCCTGGACGGTGATGCGCTTTAGCGAAACCGAACAGAACGGCAAGCTGGAGTGGCTGATCCGTAAAGACGGCTGTATGCACTGTGAAGATCCGGGCTGCCTGAAGGCGTGCCCGTCTGCAGGTGCAATCATTCAGTACGCTAACGGGATTGTCGATTTCCAGTCGGAAAACTGCATCGGCTGTGGTTACTGCATTGCCGGGTGTCCGTTTAATATTCCGCGCCTCAACAAAGAGGATAACCGGGTATATAAATGCACGCTCTGCGTCGATCGCGTCAGCGTAGGCCAGGAACCGGCTTGTGTGAAAACTTGTCCGACCGGAGCTATCCACTTTGGTACCAAGAAGGAGATGCTGGAGCTGGCGGAACAGCGCGTGGCGAAACTGAAAGCGCGTGGTTACGAACATGCTGGCGTCTACAACCCGGAAGGGGTCGGTGGTACACACGTTATGTACGTGCTGCATCACGCCGATCAGCCGGAGCTGTATCACGGTCTGCCGAAAGATCCGAAGATCGATACTTCGGTGAATCTGTGGAAAGGTGCGTTGAAACCGCTGGCAGCGGCTGGCTTTATCGCCACTTTTGCCGGGCTGATTTTCCACTACATCGGTATTGGCCCGAATAAGGAAGTGGACGATGACGAGGAGGAGCATCATGAGTAAGTCGAAAATGATTGTGCGCACAAAGTTTATTGATCGCGCCTGTCACTGGACCGTGGTGATTTGCTTCTTCCTGGTGGCGCTGTCCGGGATTTCGTTCTTCTTCCCGACGCTGCAATGGCTGACGCAAACCTTCGGTACGCCGCAGATGGGGCGCATTTTGCACCCGTTCTTCGGCATTGCGATTTTCGTCGCGCTGATGTTTATGTTCTTCCGTTTTGTGCATCACAACATCCCGGATAAGAAAGATATTCCGTGGCTGTTGAACATTGTCGAAGTATTAAAAGGCAATGAGCACAAAGTGGCGGATGTTGGTAAGTACAACGCCGGGCAAAAGATGATGTTCTGGTCGATCATGAGCATGATTTTCGTGCTGCTGGTGACCGGGGTGATTATCTGGCGTCCGTACTTTGCGCAGTACTTCCCGATGCAGGTTGTTCGCTACAGCCTGCTGATTCACGCAGCTGCGGGTATCATCCTAATCCACGCCATCCTGATCCATATGTATATGGCATTCTGGGTGAAAGGGTCGATTAAAGGGATGATCGAAGGGAAGGTGAGCCGTCGCTGGGCGAAGAAACACCATCCGCGCTGGTATCGTGAAATCGAGAAGGCGGAAGCGAAAAAAGAGAGTGAAGAAGGGATATAATCTCTTTTGAACTTTAAACAGAAAATGGCGCTGTAAAAGGCGCCATTTTTTATTGTAGACAACGTGCACTTTGTTCATGCCGGATGCGGCATGAACGCCTTATCCGGCCTACAAACCGTTCAAATACAATAGATTGCAGTGAACGTGTAGGCCTGATAAGCGTAGCGCATCGGGCAATGTTGCGTTTGTCATCAGTTTCAAATGGCGCTTTATAAGGTGCCATTTTTTTATTGCGTAACCAGACGGCGCAGTCGCGACACATCCACCGTTTTTTCAGCCTCTGCCAGGCTCCACGCGTTTTGCAGATTCAGCCACATTTGCGGCGAACTGCCGATCACCACGGAAAGTTTAATCGCCATTTCCGGCGTCAAAGCCGCTTTTCCGCTCAGCAATCGACTTGCCGTTGAGGGCGCAATTTCCATTGCTCTGGCAAACTCGCGAAGGCTGACGTTCAGCTCGTAGCCATTTCATGTGGGAGAGTGTGCGATGCTGCGACACCAGGACTGGCAGTCGCAGCAAAGGTCCCTTAGCGGCGGAAATCAATCACCATACGGCCACGGATTTTGCCTTCTTCCATCTCAGTGAAGATGGTGTTGATGTCCGCTAACGGACGCAGGGCGACTTTTGGCACCACTTTACCTTCGGCAGCAAACTGGAAGGCTTCGGTTAGATCCTGGCGCGTGCCGACCAGCGAACCGACCACTTCAATACCATCCAGCACAAGGCGTGGGATGTCCAGGCTCATAGACTCCGGCGGCAGACCGACAGCCACGACACGCCCGCCTGCACGAACGGCATCAACCGCCGAGTTAAACGCGGCTTTAGCTACCGCTGTCACCACCGCAGCGTGTGCACCACCCGCTTTCTCCTGCACAATTTTGGCGGCGTCTTCGGTGCGTGAGTTAATCGCTAAATCAGCGCCCATTTCGGTTGCCAGTTTTAACTGCTCATCATTGACATCAATGGCGATCACTTTGGCGTTAAAGACATTCTTCGCGTATTGCAGGGCGAGGTTACCCAGACCGCCAAGACCGTAGATAGCAATCCACTGTCCTGGACGAATTTTTGACAGTTTAACGGCTTTGTAGGTGGTGACCCCCGCACAGGTAATGCTGCTGGCCGCCGCCGAGTCCAGGCCATCTGGCACTTTTACCGCGTAATCGGCGACCACGATGCACTCTTCCGCCATCCCGCCATCAACGCTGTATCCGGCATTTTTTACCGAACGACAGAGGGTTTCGTTACCGCTGTTACAGTATTCGCAATGACCGCATCCTTCGTAAAACCACGCCACGCTGGCACGATCGCCTGGTTTTAATGAGGTGACACCTGGGCCAACTTCTGCCACCACACCAATACCTTCATGACCCAAAATCACACCGGTCTTATCACCAAAATCGCCATTCTTAACATGAAGATCGGTATGACATACACCACAACACTCCATTTTCAGCAGGGCTTCGCCATGTTTCAGTGAGCGCAGTGTTTTATCCGTAACGTCAACATGATGATCCTTCGTAACAACTGCAGCCTTCATAGTTCCTCCTTTTCGGATGATGTTCTGCATAGCAGGTGAGGCAAATGAGATTTATTCGCCACTACCCAGTATGGATGAGATCTGAAAAAGGGAGAGAAAAATTGCCCGGCAGTGTTCACTACCGGGCGCAGGCTTAGATAGAGGTACGGCGGTAGTCGCGGTATTCGGCTTGCCAGAAATTATCATCAATGGCCTGTTGCAAAGCTTCGGCAGACGTTTTCACCGCCACGCCTTGCTGCTGCGCCATTTTGCCAACGGCAAACGCAATTGCGCGGGAAACTTTCTGAATATCTTTCAGTTCCGGTAGTACCAGACCTTCGCCGTTCAGGACCAGCGGCGAATACTGAGCAAGCGTTTCACTTGCCGACATCAGCATCTCATCGGTGATACGTGACGCACCGGAAGCAATAACGCCCAGCCCGATGCCCGGGAAAATAAAGGCGTTGTTACACTGGGCGATAGGGTAGATTTTATCTTTCCATACCACTGGGTTAAACGGACTGCCAGTGGCGACCAGCGCGTTACCTTCGGTCCAGGCGATAATGTCCTGCGGTGTGGCTTCCACGCGTGAGGTCGGGTTAGACAGCGGCATCACGATCGGACGCGGACAGTGTTTGTGCATCTCACGGATGATTTCTTCGGTGAAAAGCCCGGCCTGTCCGGAGACGCCGATCAGAATATCCGGTTTGACATTGCGCACCACATCCAGCAGTGACAGCACATCGCTGTCGGTATCCCAGTCACTGAGGTTTTCGCGCTTCTGCACAAGTTTGGTCTGGAAAGGCAGCAAGTTCGGCATCTTGTCGGTCAGCAGGCCAAAGCGATCGACCATAAAGACTTTCTGCCGCGCCGCTTCCTCGCTTAATCCTTCGCGCTGAGTCTGGGCGATGATCATTTCGGCAATGCCGCATCCCGCTGAACCTGCACCGAGGAAGACAATCTTTTTCTCGCTCAGTTGACCACCCGCCGCGCGGCTGGCTGCGATCAGTGTGCCTACCGTTACCGCCGCGGTTCCCTGAATATCATCATTAAAGGAACAAATTTCATTGCGATAGCGGTTAAGCAGTGGCATCGCATTTTTTTGCGCGAAGTCTTCAAACTGTAACAGCACGTCCGGCCAGCGTTGTTTCACAGCCTGGATAAATTCGTCAACAAATTCATAGTATTCGTCGTCTGTAATACGTGGGTTACGCCAGCCCATATACAGCGGATCGTTAAGCAGTTGCTGGTTGTTAGTCCCAACGTCCAACACCACCGGGAGCGTATACGCCGGGCTGATACCGCCACAGGCGGTATAGAGCGACAGTTTACCGATCGGAATGCCCATCCCGCCAATACCCTGGTCGCCGAGGCCAAGAATACGTTCGCCGTCGGTCACCACAATCACTTTAATATTATGGTTCGGCACGTTTTGCAGAATATCGTCCATATTGTGGCGGTTCTGGTAAGAGATAAACACGCCGCGTGAACGGCGGTAGATCTCAGAAAAACGCTCACAGGCTGCGCCGACGGTTGGGGTATAAATAACAGGCATCATCTCATCAAGATGATTGTTTACCAGACGGTAGAAGAGGGTTTCGTTGGTGTCCTGGATATTACGCAGGTAGATGTGCTTGTCGATTTCGGTTTTGAATCCCTGATACTGGATCCACGCACGTTCCGCTTGTTCTTCGATGGTTTCGACCACTTCCGGCAGTAACCCCAGCAGGTTGAAGTTACGGCGTTCTTCCATGCTGAAGGCGCTGCCTTTATTCAACAACGGAAATTCCAGCAGTACAGGGCCAGCGTAAGGAATATAAAGCGAACGCTGTTTTTTTGTTTTTGGTTCCATGTCACTCACTCTTTTTTGAATATCCATCCCTGGGGTGCTTTTATCTTCTTTGCTTTACCGCCAGGGCGTCGGCCCCAAGTATAAAGCAGATAAAAACAAAAACACCATTGCGCAGGCAATGGTGTTTAATCGTCATTGAGGACTGATGGTTATGAATTACTTTTCAGCGGGGCGTTTTCTGCCGGTTGGGGTATTTACCACGCTGGATTTGTCACCTTCGGTAACTATTTTGCGCTGGTTAGAAATTTTATGATCCAGTCCAAGAATATGACGTGCCTGACGGTTCGATTTCATTTGTACTCCTCAATCCTGTAGCTAGTTTTAAGGACAACATCGCCGTAGCGAAGAAACACGTGCTAAACCCCTAAATTAGGTTGCCGATCAAGCATAGCAGCTTAAAGCGTAGGGTGCTGGCCGCTGACCACATAATTTATCGTTTGCTGGTAGATGTCACTGAGGATGTCGTTATCAGAGGCTTCCACCCATTTGGTCAGCTCCATGAGAATGTCATCTTCAGTGACAACACCGTGCTCTGCCCGAAGGCCTTGCTCAATGGCATTAACCAGAGCGGGTTCTGCTGTTGAATTTTTTGCCTGATAATAAGTAAACATAGTGATTCTCCGTGTCTGTGTATTTATGGTGTCTGCTACGGATTGCAGATTTATAAAGCACATTCAGCATGACAAATATTTACCGCTTCGTTGTTAAGATTAGTCCTGGTTGATGATTTTTATATTTTAACTGCATTATATTGATGGGGATTGTTATTGTAATGAGTTGATTTGTATTGAGGAAATATCTCTAGAGTTATATATTTCCGGATATCTATTGTGGGAGTTTAATTTAAGTGCGGTAGAAATATTTTCGCCGGATTTTATTCGGAATATCCTGCTTATCCTCGTGCTGATTCTCACGTAGTCTATAATTTCCTTTTTAAGCCCACAGGAGAGCAAGAATGACAATCCATAAGAAAGGTCAGGCACACTGGGAAGGCGATATCAAACGCGGGAAGGGAACAGTATCCACCGAGAGCGGCGTGCTGAACCAACAGCCGTATGGGTTTAACACGCGTTTTGAAGGCGAAAAAGGAACTAACCCTGAAGAACTGATTGGCGCAGCGCATGCCGCATGTTTCTCAATGGCGCTTTCGCTGATGCTGGGGGAAGCGGGATTCACGCCAACATCAATTGATACCACCGCCGATGTGTCGCTGGATAAAGTGGATGCTGGTTTTGCGATTACTAAAATCGCACTGAAGAGCGAAGTTGCCGTGCCGGGTATTGATGCGTCCACTTTTGATGGCATTATCCAGAAAGCAAAAGCCGGATGCCCGGTTTCTCAGGTACTGAAAGCGGAAATTACGCTGGATTATCAGTTGAAAGCATAAGTACTCGCCGGATGATGTTGTCATCCGGCAAGCATTTACACAGATATTTTCTGCTTATCCCAATGAAACCTCGCATTTAAACTGCATCTTCATTTTTTTCGTTATTCCTGCCTGTTCTCGAACAATCATTATTGCATCAGGTTGTAAACTCCTGTTTCGTTCAGAATAACAGTAAAACTTTGTTTATTTATGTTCTCTGTTTGATGGTGAGAAACATTTATGGCATTGTAAGATTCAGTTGATTTAATTAACCTGAATTAATTAAATTTAATTAATGAGCTAATTAACATTGTTTAATAAGGATGAAATTATGTTGATGAAAAAGGTCTCTTTTGCCATTGCTTTAATTTCCCTAAGTCAGTATGCAAGTGCATCTTCAGAATTTAATTTCTTATCTGACAATGTTTTTGTTGATGCTTCTCTTTCATTTCTGAATGGTGAGTCAGGTGAGTTTGTTTATAGCAATGGTGGCAAACTTAGCCAACTGGACTGGAAAATCCAAAATACCCCCATTGCTAAAATGGGGGTAACCTGGGATGCAATTTCATGGCTGACGCTTAATGCTAAAGGCTGGACGACGATTGCGTCTGCCGGCACGCTGATGGATGATTATGACTGGCTGGAGCCGGGGCAGCACCACTGGAGCGATTGGTCACATCATCCGGCAACGCGGTTGAATTTTGCAAATCAGTTTGATCTCAATATGACAGGTTGGTTTTTAAAGGAGCAAAACTACCAACTTGGCGCCATGTTAGGCTATCAGGAGACGCGTTTCAGTTGGATCGCGAAAGGAGGTTACTATAGTTATGATAATGGTGCCGACACTGGAGACATTCCTCATAACCAAAGAGTTATTGGCTACCAACAAAAATTCAGTGCTCCTTATTTAGGTCTCTCTGGTAAATATTTCTATCATGATTTTGATATTATTGCTCAATTTAAATATAGCGCCTGGGGAGAAGGGAAGGGTACGGATCAGCATTATTTGCGCAACATTACATTTAAAGATGAAGTATCCAACCAAAAATATTATTCAGGTCTTATTAATGTGGGGTATAACATTAATTCACAGACGCGTATTTTCACAGAAATGTCATGGAGTAGATTCTCTAATGATATTGGGAATACTATAATTTATCATAAAGAAAATGGTGAAAGTGTAAAAGAGAAAGATTCGCCGGGGATGCAAAACTATAATTACATTATTGGCGCTGGCATTCAGTATCGATTTTAATATAGCGTCGGGTGAATGGCTGAATATGAATACATGAAATCTTGCCCGTCTGCACGGGCAAGATGTACTAAGCGTCGATTTGAAGCGGTAGCGCAGTAGACATCCAGACAGAGATCTCTTCGGCGGGCAAAGGACGTGAGAATAAATATCCCTGAATAACGCGACAGTGGATCTTGCGTAGCATCTCAAATTGTTCTTTGGTTTCGACGCCTTCCGCCACGACGGTTAAATTGAGGCTTTGCCCAATGCTGGTAATGGCTTCAAGTAAGGCACGGATGCGTTTTTCGGTCAGACAACGATCGACAAAGCTTTTGTCAATTTTGATTTCCGTTACCGGAAGACTGACTAAACGGGATAAACCAGAAAATCCAGTGCCGAAATCATCGACAGATAAACCTACGCCCATATCACGCAGGATCTGAATGCGCTTAAAGATTTCGGTATCGTGTTCCATCATCATGCTTTCCGTGATTTCCACCGTCAGCTGGTGGCCGTCAATACCCCATGCTTGCATTGCATCAGACACCTGATTGGGTAGTTGATTGCTGCGAAAGTGCAGCGCAGACAAGTTAACGGATAAAGCCGGGATATGAATATTCTGGCTACGCCATTCTGCTAGCTGGCGGCAGGCTTCAGCAATAACCCAGCGACCAATGTTTTCGATTTCGCCAATCTCTTCAGCAAGGGGGATAAATCGTGAAGGGGGAACATGACCATGCTGTGGGTCATACCAGCGAGCGAGGGCTTCGATACCATACAGTTCGCCGGTTTCCGCAAAGATCTGCGGCTGATAAACCAGTTTTAGTTTGTTGTTGCTGATAGCTTCTTTCAGCGCCGCACCAAGAATCAGACGCTCTTTCACCATTTCGTTCATTACCGGGCTAAAGAATTGCCAGCCGTTACCGCCGTTTTTGCGAATAAAATCCATCGCATTGTGGGCAGTCGAAAGCAGGTAGTCCCGGTTTTTACCAACGTCGTAACTGATACCGATGCTTAAGGTTAGCGGGAATGGTTTATCGTCAATCATGACCGGTTTATTCACGACGTTGCGAAGTTCATCGGCTATTTGGGTAATGTTACTGACGTCGTTTTCCGGACTGATGAGGACAAACTGTGTACCTTCAATACGACAGAGATACTGGTCAGGTTTGATCTTTTCGCGAAAGCGATTGACCACTTCCAGCAATGCCTGATCGGCCCACGCATAACCAAGGCTGTCGATGACATCCTGAATATGGTCAATGCCAATAAGATACACCACCGGAGAGACGGCATTTTCTACCAGGTCATCGAGATAATTGTGTAGGTTATTGCGGTTTGGCAAACCGGTCATCGGATCAAACTGAATGAGCTGCTCAATATGCTGGCGACTTTTTTCCTGTTCCAGCGCCAGGGCGGCCATATGCTGGCTGATATCCGCTACTCGTTCGATAAACGCGCTGGTTACCGCCCCGGACGCTGTTTTGATTTTCAGAATCCCGGCAGGTGCGCCATCGCGCTGGCGAATGGTGACTGACCAGCTTTGCGCATTCTTTACTTCCGTCCCATGAGAGGACGACGCCCAATGCACCGGCATACCATTACGCAATGCATACAACGACACATGGGATTCATGAAGAATGGATTCAATATTCCGGCAGATGATTTCGCCCATTTCATGAAATGGCGGGCTGCTACACATCGCGGCGAGAATATTACCTTCAAGCTCACGAATTTGTCGTTCTTCGGTGATATCGGAGAAGGTCATCACCAGGTTTTGCAGATTAGCCAGCACATCATAAACTGGGCTAATAGAAGCTTTAATCCAGATTTTTTCCCCCGTGCGTGTTAACAACAGAAATTCATCCTGATCACGCGCTGTTTTCCATAGCAGTTGCTGTAAGCGAATACGATTATCTGCCGGGTATTCAGGGATGTTAAGCAAAGTATCGGGCTGCATACCGCTGGCTTCGCTGATGCAGTAACCAAACATTTCAGTAAACGCGCGATTGCACTGCACGATATGGCGTTCCGGGTCCAGCACAATGACCGGGCGGTCGAGATGGTCAACGGCAATAATCAACTGCCGGGTCTGTTCTTTCTGTGCCATTTCTACGCTGGCATCACGTACCAGCGCCAGGTAATAAATTTTCCCTTCGGCAGTGACTTTGGATAGCGCGAAACGGGTCCAGATTTTACTGCCGTCTTTTTTCTCCAGCTGCAATTCCCGGCTCATACCTTCGACCCGCGCTTTACCGCCTTCGCGGTTATGGCGAATATATTCTGGATGCGCAGGGCGCAAATTATGGGGAATCAGCATATCAATGTTATTGCCTATCACCTCTTCGCGCTTATACCCCCAGAGCTTCTCCGCCGCAGGATTAAAAAACATTACTTCGTCATTTTCGTTAATTAACACCGCGCCCATCATATTTTGCTCAAGGGCGGGAAAAAAAATGCCGTCGGCGGCATTTTCTGCATCGGTTAGCTTCATGATTACCTCTGCATCCGGGAGCATCTAAAGACTGGCTTTCCAGAGTTCAACACGGTTTCTACCTCGTCTTTTCGCGATATACAGAGCTTCATCGGCTATTTGAATTAAGCGTTCATAATCAGGATGCCCATTAAACATGGCAGCGCCAATGGACAAAGAAAGAGTTATGTCTTCGCCATTTGCGGCTTTCAGTTTGGTTTTTTCCACCCGGCTGCGGATCCGCTCTGCGGTACGCAAAGTGTCATTTTCTGAAGCTTCAGTCAGCACTATGATAAATTCATCGCCACCGTAGCGAAAAACATAGTCACTGCTACGTACGTTGTCGTAAAACGCCTGTGAGACTTTACGTAAAATCTCATCGCCTGTGTTATGTCCCCATGTATCGTTGATCTCTTTGAATTTATCTACATCGATGATCAGAACAGACAATGGTGTACCGGCCCGATTGGCATGGGCAATTTCACGTTTGAAGATAGTCGGCAAGAAACGGCGGTTAAGTAATTTCGTCAGTACATCCATACCCACTTCATGACGCGAGACTTCTTCAAAGAGTTCACGCAGTAAGGTGATAATTTGCGATACAGTATTTCGTATCTGTAATAAAAACTTCACACGCAGACTTTTGTTACTCAAATTTTTGGCATTGAGCATTGTCTGATGAAAAACCCCGTCGAAATCCTGAATAAGGCGAGAGATATGACCAACTTCAGCAATGCCACTAAAATAATGGCGACCTTTATGGTTAAACCACAGGCCAAAATCAGCCTGACTTAACGGTAAGCTGCTGCCTAAATCAGAATCCAACAGGACTTTATAAATAATATCTATTTCCCATGAAAGTAATGAGGCTATTTGTCGTTCTTTTTCTTCTTCGGCGTTTTCCAGTAATGAGAAGATACGATAGTTCTCGTCTTCTTTAGCCGCGCTACTGTCGCTAAAGGTAAATGCTCTGGTCATCACTTCCATGGCTATGTCGATACTGTTAATCGAAAAGTGATAAACCTGAAGTTTTTCAGAAGGTGAATAATCAGAGGAAAATATTACCGGGTAGAGGATTTTTTTCAGCACGCGAAAACCCATCTCGACAATTTCTACCGGGATGCCAATACGAGCATGGACTTCGGCTACGGTATGTTGGATTTGTATAAGTCTTTCAACATCGTCCGTTTGTGCAGAGAGCACATTGATAATCCACGTTTCCATCGCACTTTTGAGTTGCCTTTCGACCTGTTCGTTACTCAAAAACTCTTCAGCATGCGGGTCAGTGCGTACAATTCGATAAAACTCAACACTTAAGTAATGAGCATGCGTTACGGCAATTTCTGCCGCTTTGTTACGAATGAGGGGGTCGACCTGGGCAACTAATCCGGTCCACTCATCTTTCATTCTTTTAAAATACATCTCCATAATTCATACCCTTATACGGCTGGAAAGGCAGACGGAATTGAAAAACGAAACGCAACTCGTTTGGATAGGTTTATGGCACCATATTCTCCTGAAATATGAAGATATACTGAAACGAAATAAGTGACTTATGACAGTTTTAATCTACGCTACTGGTCTTCTGAAGAGTATAGCCTATCGTAATTATTTTTCGGTGATGGTTAATATCGTATGGTTTTTCATATTCATACGTTTTTATCAGGGGAATTATAACAATTCGACTTAAGCTGATTTGATTATTAGTTGAGTGTGTTTTGTTGATGACAAGCCGGTGTTTAAAGCACCGGCAGTGTCACAAAGTAAGAAAGAGCGTTTAGCTTCCCCAACGGCTTTGCAGATAGCTAACTGCCTGTTGAGTTTGCGGCTTGTTCAGATAGTCTTCGCGGAACAAAATTGTGCCGCTAATTTCTGGCACGGCGTCGTTAAGATCGAGCTGCTTTTTCAGTTCTGGCACGCCGCCGTTAACCATCCAGTCTGGTTCTATCTTTGAAGGTTCGCCGACTTTATAGAAGGCGATACCAATATAAAGACGGGTTTTGGTTGGTTTGACGACATCTGCCCACCATTTTGCCAGCACGTCATAACGTGCTGCGCTACGCGAGAACGGCCAGTAAATTTGCGGAGCTATATAATCCAGTAAGCCTTGTTCGACCCAACGACGAGTGTCTGCGTAGGATTCATCATAAGCTGCGGCCCCGCGCGTATCAGAACCGAGCGGATCGTGTGAGCGATTGCGCCAGACGCCTGCAGGGCTTACACCAAATTCGACTTCCGGCTTAATGCTTTTAATGGTGTGCGACACTTTAGCAATTAACTGCTGGGTATTGTTGCGCCGCCAGTCAGCTTTTGACGCAAATGCACCACCGTATTTGCGGTATGTCTCGTTATCGTTAAGCCGTGAATCCGGCGATTCAGTATAGAAATAGTCGTCAAACTGCACGCCATCTACCGGATAGCGGGAAACCACTTCCGCGACTATTGATGTGATCCAGTCCTGAACCTCAGGGATCCCTGGGTCCAGAACAAAACGGTCACCTGACGTCCTGATCCAGTCGCGATGTTGAACATAAACACTGGCCGGTTGTTGAGACAGGGTGCTATTCAGTTCCCTGATAGTTCCGGGCTTTGTATTAACCGACACGCGGTAGGGGTTAAACCAGGCATGTACTTTCATCCCACGCTTATGGGCTTCGTCGAGAATAAATTGCAGCGGATCGTAACCAGGATATTCACCAATTTTGCCGGTCATTAGATCGGACCATGGCAAAATCTTCGACGGCCAAAGGGCAGTGCCGTCGGGCTTCACCTGGAAAAAAACCGTGTTAATTCCCAGTCGTTGCAAGTTTTCCAGTTTGTCGATCATCGCCTGCTGTTGCACGCGAACCCGGCTGGTGGGGTTGCCGATGTTAACCGAGGAGACGGGGGGCCAGTCGAGGCGGGACACCGTGGCCAACCAGATACCGCGCATAGGTTGCGACGATTGTTGTGCGGTCGCTGGTGGTTTTGAGCCTGCTGGTGGTGTCGTCATTGAATCTGGAGGCGTGCTTTTACAACTACACAGTAAAAGAGCCAGTGCAACCAGTGCCGCTGGCCTTTTAATCGCGGATTTCACAGTTCGGGAGCAGATATCCATATATGCTTATTTCCGGTAAACAGATGTGCGCTTATTCTCGTACTTATCTGGGGCAAGTCAATACGGCAATAAGTACGCAAAAGGGAGCGATTAATTTTCGCTCCCTTGTGTTATTACCACTCAGACACGGTTAGTGTTTCTTATCGTTCATCACAATATAGTGCGGTGAACGAGCACGTGGATGCAGGAAGAAGTGACCTTTCGGCGCGTTCTGGCTGTTAATTGGCTCCAGTGTAACACCTGTATTCGCTTTGCCTTTACGGTCATGAATGGCATAGAGAATAAACGGTAGGGCAAGTACCACCAGGAAACTAACGACCAGTAATTCGACATACATATCGGTAGAGTCACCCTGGATGTTATCCGGCGGCAGGAAGGAAACAATAAACGCCATAATTGAAGTCAGCAGACCGACAATAGCCACGACCAGTTTCACCCCTTTACCACCAGGGATATTAAATGTGCGTTTTAAGTCAGGATGTTTAAGAACCAACACAATGTAGCCAATAAACAACATGAAATAAGCACACAGATAAATCACCACCGTCAGCGCCAGTGCGATCAGGAAGGACATGTTGTTACCACCACCAGTGTTGGTGAGGATGATCAACGCGATAGAGGTAATCACCAGCTGGGAAATTACCAGAGTTACCGGCACACCATTTTTGTTCATTTTAGCGAACGCGGCGGGCAGTAGATTTTTCTGCGCGGTGACATACATCCCACGAGAAGGGCCAACAATCCATGAGGCGATTTCCGCCAGAACCCCCAGCAGCAGCAGGGCAGAGATAACGCGAACCGTCCACTCAATTTCCGGTGCCACATGAGACATGAGCACGGTGAATGTTTGCATTACACCTGCGGACAGGTTGATTTCATTACCCGGAATCACCATCGCAATGGACAAACCGCCTACTGAACTTAAGCAAATCGCTGCCACCATCAGCAGTAACATTGCCAGCGGATAGTCGCGCCCGGGGTTGCTCATTTCATTGACGTGGGTCGCGGAAGCTTCTACCCCCATATAACTCAAAATGAAGGCAACAAACACAACCAAAGTGCCAACTTTCGAGAAATCAGGGAAGAAGGTTTTGGCATCCATTTCGATAGCAACCGGTGCTCCGGAGTGCAGATAAATCGCTGCTAATGCAATCAAAATAAATGCAGGCAGTAGAATACCCGCGAAGAAACCAACTTTCGCAATTCGCGCAGTATATTTAGTACCGCCAAACTGAGTTAATGCCAGCGCCCAAAGAATAATCAGCGCCGCGATAGTTTTCGTTACCGGGTCTTCATTCAGTGCTGGCCATTTCAGAATGTAGGACAGCGCCCCTAACACGAAATAGAGCATTGGAATAAAGCCAATAGCGATTTGCAGATAGCCAAATGAGATTGCAGCGAATCCCCATTTCGGCCCCAGGGTATTTGATACCCAGGCGAACACGCCACCTTCTTCCCAGCCGTCCACGGTGGCCATTTCCGCAGCACAAAGACCAACGGGAATAAACCATAAAATCCCGCCTAAGAGCAGGAAGAAGACCAATGAAAAGCCAGATGTTGCGAAGGTAGGGTATTCATAAACAGCCATTACCATCGACGCCGTGATGGCGAAGAATCCGAGTAATGTTAGCTGCTTAGCTTTACCTGTCTGTACTGATGTAGCCATATTATCCCCCTAAAACGGTTGTCCTGTGGAACCGCACCTGTTTTGCTCTGAAGTGCCTTCAGAACAATTTTTTCCGTTGCTAATGCCAGTGAACAGACTTCGGAAATTGTCCCGAAACGGTTCGTTTCGGGACACCGTTACCGCTTAAACGTTATCAGGTATGTTTAAAGCTGTTCTGCTGGGCAATACCCTGCAGTTTCGGGTGATCGCTGAGGTATTTCAGGGAGGCTTTGTAGTCTTCCAGTAACAGTTCAGCGAAGTCCATTTCGAAGCCACGGCGGCACATAATGCGCATTACCACGATGTCGGTGGCTTCACCGCCGAGGGTAAATGCCGGAACCTGCCAGCCGCGCAGACGCAGACGTTCGGAAAGGTCATACAGGGTATATCCTGGATTTTCCCCGTCTTTCAGTTTGAAGCACACCGCCGGGATACCTTCATCCGGGCGCCCCGTACAGATGAACTCATACGGCCCCAGTTTGGCGATTTCATCCGCCAGGTAAGCAGCAACCTGGTAAGAGGCGTTCTGTACTTTGGTATAGCCTTCACGACCGAGGCGCAGGAATTCATAGTACTGCGCAATCACCTGACCCGCCGGACGGGAGAAGTTGATGGCGAAAGTACCAATCTGACCGCCGAGATAGTCAACGTTGAATACCAGTTCTTTCGGCAGCGCTTCTTCGTCACGCCAGATAACCCAGCCGCAGCCCAGCGGAGCCAGACCGAATTTATGGCCTGAAGCACTGATCGATTTCACGCGCGGCAGGCGGAAGTCCCAGACAATATCTGGCGCCACGAACGGCGCAAGGAATCCACCGCTGGCGGCGTCGATGTGCATGTCGATGTCGATACCGGTGTCGGCCTGGAATTTATCCAGTGCATCGTGCAGTGGTTGCGGGAATTCATAGTTACCGGTATAGGTCACGCCGAAAGTCGGCACCACGCCGATGGTGTTTTCGTCACAGGCCTCAATCATGCGTTTCGGATCCATGAATAGCTGGCCGGGACGCATAGGGATCTCACGCAGCTCGACATCCCAGTAGCGGGCAAATTTATGCCAGCAGATTTGCACCGGACCGCAGACCAGATTAGGTTTATTGGTCGGCTTACCTGCGGCTTCCATACGCTTGCGCCAACGCCATTTCATCGCCATCCCGCCGAGCATACAGGCCTCGGAAGAACCAATGGTGTTGGTGCCAACGGCCTGGCCGTTTTTCGGTGCAGGCGCGTGCCACAGGTCAGCAACCATATTTACACAGCGCAGGTCGATGGCTGCGGATTGCGGATATTCTTCTTTGTCGATCCAGTTTTTATTGATCGACAGGTCCATCAATTTATGGACATTTTCGTCGTCCCAGGTCTGGCAAAAAGTTGCCAGATTCTGACGAGCGTTACCGTCGAGAAATAATTCATCATTGATAATTTGAAATGCGACATCATCACGCATTTCATGCAGCGGAAAATGTTTCGATTCAGCGATGGTGGAAATAGATTTTGTACCAAAACGTGAATCGAGTAGTTCCGACCTTAAATCCGTTACTTGCTTCTTATCCATTTCAAACTCCTTAAAATGATTGGATCGCAATAAAAAAGTAGGATTTATCGATAAACTAAGCAAGCTTTAAGGTCTGAGTTTTAAATAACAAAATCCTAATTTTATTTTGTCACTGATAATAATTTAGTTATATTTTTTCAAGTAAAAACAAAAGGATAGAACATGTGTTGATGATTGCATCGAGGTTTTTAGCGTTATTTTAATGTGTTATTTCATCTACCGTAAGTGTCACGTAAAAATGAGCCAGTAAAATATCAATATTAGTTAGCGTTTAATTTTTTAAACGTTTTTAAAGATTATCGAATAAAAAAGAGATAATTACCAGAATTCCCACCAACGATGTTGATGGGGTAGGTTATTGTTTCAGTAGTAATACCCCGGTATAGGTAACTGCGTAAAGGAGTTGTTGCCCTGGATGTAAACTGATTTTTACTCTACGTGTCATATGGACGCCCACTTATTATCTTTGGAGGCCAGGGGAGATAACGTCAATACGGCGTTCGGGAACGCTTACACGTCAACTTCCGAAACTGATAAGTTTTCCTTTTAATTAAGAGTGTAAACTTTACGTATAACTCTGACAGGAGGAAAAATGCGTAAATACATCACTCACAGCGAATGGACGCTTTTTTTTAATGCTATAACGGGTACGCGAAATGAAATCCGTGATAAAGCATTACTGCAAATCGCTTACATTCATGGGCTTCGCGTCAGTGAATTGATAGACCTTAGACTGGGAGATCTTGATATGACTGAAAAAATTGTTTTTATTAGGCGACTGAAAAATGGATTATCAACTTCACATCCATTACAGCCAGAAACAATAGAATTATTGCAACGCTGGTTCCTGATTAGAAAAAGATACGCTAAAGGTAGTCAGGATGATTATCTTTTTCTGTCAAGCCATGGAAAAAAAATTTCCAGACAATGGATTTATAAACTCTGCGCACGATATAGTCAACGTGCGGGTCTGAGAATTAAGGTTCATCCACACATGTTGCGTCACGCCTGTGGTTATGCTCTTGCTAATCAGGGACTGGATACTCGTCTGATTCAGGATTATCTGGGACACAGGAACATTCATCATACTGTACTGTATACAGCCAGTAATCCTGGTCGTTTTCATCGGGTCTGGCGAAGTTAAATTTTTACGCAAGGAATGAGGAATTGCATATCCATAATATTTTTATTATCTGTTCTGTGAAATAGTGTATATATAGGGCCTCTTTTTATAACACATTTATTAATACACAGCGCACCCATGGCATCATATATATGAAAATCAAAAATCTCTTTGTATGTCCCAGTAAATTCCTGGCTGGCATATAAACCATCAGGAAGAAGCGTCTCTGGCAGGGAAAAACTGTTTATTTCTTTAAAAGTATAAATTAGTTCAGAATCCGTTTCTCTGGAGGGTATCATTTCGCCTGAAATCATAAAGTCAGACATTTCATTAACAGGACCATAAATTGATATTATGGACTCAAAAAGGTTACGGTTATAAATAAAATGATCGCCGCTCTGGGTATGGATAAAGTCCATTCCCAGATTCACAGGCATTTTAAGGTTTGAAACAGAAGGATGATTGCCCTCAGCTATCTCAATCATTCTGAATTTTGTGCACGGTGTGGTTCTGTACAATACGGGCTGGGCATACTGCATATCCCAGGCATCCGCATTGCGATACTGCACTGGTGACACCTTGAACTGTTGCCTGAAAGCACGGGAAAAAGCCTGGGGCGAACTGAACTCATACATTAGTGATATGTCTGTTATCCGGCGACTGGTATGACGCAAAAGTAAAGCGGCAAGTGTTAGTTTTCTGCGACGTATATACTGCGCTACACTGATCCCTGTTACATCCTGAAACAGTTTGTACAACCAGCGCTCTGAATAGCCTGAACGTTCAGCAAGAACTTTTACTGACAGTGAACTGTTCAGATTCCCTTCGATAATTCCCGCCAGTTGCTGGATTAAATTCATTTGATATACCTGTGGGTCCATGCCAGTTGACTGTTCTTAAGAGCAATCGGAGTTTTATTCTGCTTTCCTGACTTTAGCACGTTTAGCCATAGCCTGATGGGGGCATCGTGTCACTCTTGACCGCTCTGTTTCATCTGACCGGAGCTATTGATGTCTTCCCGAAAATTTCTTACTCACCATGAAGTCAGCCTTTTGTTACGGGCGGTGCTGAAGGGGCGCCACCCGGAACGTGATGCCTGCATGATTCTTCTTGCTTTTATCCACGGACTCAGGGTCAGCGAAATGCTTTCGTTACGTCTTGCTGACCTTGAGCTCGAGTCCCGAAAGCTGTGCGTTCAGCGACTGAAAAACGGCTTCAGTACCGTGCATCCCTTACTGACCGAAGAAGTACAATGTATCAGGAACTGGCTCAAAGCTCGGGAAACTATAAAATTGCCTGCAGCAGAAGAAGAGAGGGACTGGCTATTTATTTCCAGATCAGGGCGTCCGCTTACCCGTCAACGATTTTATAACTTGCTGGCTGAAGCAGGAAGAAACGCCGGGCTGGCTGTTGCTGTTCATCCACATATGTTGAGACATGGGTGTGGTTACGCGTTGGCAGATAACGGCATCGATACACGCCTGATTCAGGATTACCTGGGACACCGGAATATCCGGCATACGGTGATTTATACAGCTTCAAATTCGGCCCGCTTTGAACGGCTATGGAAGCCGTCAAAAAGGGCGAAAAAGCAACTTTTTGACCCAAACTGTAAACTGCCTGTATTGCTGTTACAAATGTTAAAAAACACATGTTATGCAAACAACAATTAATTAAAGATTATTTGATTTAAATCAATAAAATCCCCCGTATCAATTCCCTTCTGTAACGACATGGCATTGATGTCTGTCAGTTTTCTGAATTTTCCAAAACTCCATTAACAGTATAAAAAGCCAAAAACATCAAATAACCAAGAAAATAATACCAGATAAAAACTAAAATTTAGCTTTTTAATCCAATGTTGTCAAAATGGGTCATTTTGACAACAACAGATCCTCTTCTTGTGCACCTGTATTGCGCGTTACTCAGCACTGAGTTGTAGGATCTTTGCCAAAGCGGTTCTCACCCTCAGTGCCTTTTTGACACATGAAGATTAATAGTGCAATATCACCAATGATGGGGATTAAAACCAATAAAATCCACCACCCAGAACGGTCGATGTCATGTAATCGTCTAACTGTAATGGATATAACAAGTAAGATGTGTATGATCCTACATATTAACTTGGCTATTTCTTTATCCATCCCCCCAAGGAGTAAAACTGCTGCAAGCGGGACTATAATAAATAATACAACACCTAGGCGATAAAACCAATATTCCCTTCTCCTGGTTCGGCCATTGAAGTTAGTGAGGTTTTTTAAAGGGTTTTGGAAACAATATGAGAACGTCAAGGACATTATTAAATCACCGTATAAAGTTCAAATAAAGATAATCCATGATTTAAGCAAAATTGTTAAACCAATTATTTCCATAGTCATTAACTACAAGTGAAAATATCATTTCTGTATTTAGACTAAAGATGAGTTTATTATTACTTGTGTTTTTAGGGGAGGCAATACTAAAAATCTTAATATGTATATTTACATTCATTAATTTCGAGTTATATGCTCGATATCTACGAATTCAGCATGATTAAACTTAAAATAGTTACTAAGGTGAAGGCGTGATGATTTACTAATTTTTGAATCCCTACGCACCGTCCCTTGTAGTTGGCTATGTTGGGATCACCTAGCCGTCAGAGTATCCATTGCGCTACGTACGACACCTGTAGTCAGATAGATGGGATGAGTTTGTCCGGTTAACTTGAAGAGAGCGCAGTACCAACGTTTCAAAATGATCAGTGTTGCAACAGCAACCGCAGGAGAAATTGGCGATCGTCAATCCCTTTGAGCCGAGTAATTTCATCAAAACGCAATATATTGGCCCCATTGCCACGTAACCAGCCGGAGCCTTTACTCCCACATACCCAAGTGCGACTATCCCATGGCTCTGCAAAATTTTCTGCCAGATTCTCGTCGAACCAGGTTTTTTGTTCCGTAATAAAAGTGTCAAAGTCCTCGATATTTTTTTCATTGTTTACAACCTTTGGTGCGATGCAAATGACAACGGGCTATCACTGACTTGACTTCGATCTGCGTTGTTTCGTGGATGGAAATTAGTGGATTGTGAGCATTACCGACACTATCAGAAACAGCTATCTGGCAGGCTCATGAAAGAGCTGGGGCTGGTCAGCTGTCAGCAGCCGGCTCACCGGTATAAACGTGGTGGTCATGAACATGTTGCTATCCCTAACTACCTTGAACGGCAGTTCGCCGTGACCGAGCCAAATCAGGTGTGGTGCGGTGATGTGACCTATATCTGGGTAAGCGCTGGGCGTACCTCGCCGTTGTTCTCGACCTGTTCGCAAGAAAACCAGTAGGCTGGGCCATGTCGTTCTCGCCGGACAGCAGGCTCACTCGCTTGAAGAGAAACTGATTGAGTTGAGAGCGATACTCCAGGTGGTCAACTAGATACCTGAGCGGATAAAGTGCAGGCAAACAGATTTTCACATCCATCAGAATCCATTGCCTTCGGCCACCTGAACTTACAATCTGGGTAAGTGAGTACATCGAAACACTCAACAATCAAAATGCGGTGAACTAAATGTACGACAGACCTAATGCAAGAAAAGGGAGGTGTCTCAAATTTCACAACATGCTGATTTCTGTGGCCTCACCAGTGAACCATGAAGTAAAAGACCTATGGATGCTATTTAACTTATGTTGTGCGAGAATTCAGTTCATGAAAAAAATCATCAGTATGATATTGTTTTAAATCATTATTTAAATTAACAATCCTACTGGCTACATATATAACTTCATGAACTAACAGAAAAAGGTGATGTTTGTCGATCTTATCGTTATCTGGTGGCAACATGCTGGTACTGGTTTCGAGAAAGGATATCTGCGAGGTTTGCTTACGAAGCGACCATACGGAGGTAGCACGCTAAGCTCAGTAAGAGAGAATGGCGGGAGTAATCCCCGCCATTCTCGATGTTGTTTTGTAACTTCAAAGCACCTACACTTCAAAAAAATACAGGATGGTTCACTAACAATGTCCAGCACAGCGCCAAATTATTCATTCAGAATATTCGAGAGGCGTCCCTCAATGTGAACGGAACCTAGTTGCAGATAAATTGCATACAAGAGCATGATTTGATTAAATGATCCAAAATAGCATTGTGGTTTGGCAAGGGAAAGCGCCATGGTGCTATTCCATTGTCATCAATTGCCCGGAAGTCTGCGGAAACCAGGCCGCTGACTCCCATCTGGATAGGGGTTAGTGAAGAATAATGGAGAATGGAAGGGCAGCCGGAAAAGTGTCGCTGCAGCCTCAGTACAAACATCAATTCGTCACCCTATACGTGTAAGAGCAGCTGCGCTTTTTCATGGAGAAACTCAGCGGTGGATGTACATCTTGACCATTCAGGGATTGCTCCGAAGGACGGCCAGATTTTTGCGTATGATGCAAAATACGGACAGTTTATCCCGGTCATGTCTGGTGGCGGAACGATGATTCAGCGTAATCGAAGAGCTAAGGGCAGGAAATACGCAGGACTGCTAGCTGTCAGAAAATCAAAATAAGCCCTGAAAAGGGCTATTTTGTAAGCTCCAGGTGGTGTTATTTGATTTCTCACTCTTAGACTAGCCCCGTAGATCACCAGGTACTTCGCCTCTCTTAAAATAAGAGGTAGTCTTAGAACTTAATAGTATTTAGACTGGAATTCATTAATTCCATTGATAATCAAATCAAAATACTCATTTAACTTCTCTCTTGCAATGAACTTATTATTAAGCTCTGCAGGATGAATTGATAATGTTAATTCGAATATGTACTCATCATCATTTGAATCCAGAACGCTTCTATTGTCACGTTCAGGTAAATAAATATAAGCCCTGGTCAGTCTAAAGTTATAAAGTACGTGCTGAGGTATATATGACACTAACTCATGAAATCTATTAACATTATTGACGTCAAAAATAAACCAGGCCGAAAAAAACCTATCAGTTTCAATGTCTAAGGAAGATATCAAGTCAGACCAATTTCGTTGTAGATGGAATTTATCTAGATCTTCCAGACGCGCATTTGATGACCGCATCAATCGACAAAAATCAAGTTCTTTAAACTTTTCAGCCAGCTTTTCAAAACTTACATTTCGACATGCTTCTAACTTCTCTATTAGTTCCTGATCCGAACGGTATGCCTCTTCGTGATCATCCCAGTTACCCTCCCGCTTCATACCATATAAATAATTGTTGATATAAGGTGAATAGTAATCGTAGTGATCTGGGTCATAGTGGTCACTAAACTGGAAGTATGATCTTAGTTTTACATCAAATAAATAACATTGTCCATCCTCTAAAGCGTACCCGTCGCCTAAGTAATGTTTAATTTCAGCGGAGCTATATTTTGGCCTATCTGCGTTTGGATACATGTAATCCAAGTACCATGTATAATTTCCATTTTTGTCGTCAAAATATACTGACCTAACCCGTATGAAATGATTTTTCGGCATTTCAATTGACTCAATCTCCTCAATTCTTTTACTTATACTTTCAAAATGGTGCTCATGATATGAGCCGATTCTATTGGCTAAGTGAAAATAGTAACCTTTATAATTTACTACCCAATGATTAGGATTTTCAGTCGCATATACTTTCCAAGAAGTTGCTTCTGATGATACTGGGAAAAAACGTTGAGCCACTCGCCAAAGGGCTGGGGTTGAAAGCGCCTGCTCAATAAAAACATAATCCCAATATATGGCTGTAATATCATTCTTTGGATTATTAGTAATTGATTCAAGTCGGTCGACAACAGCTGATGATGGCTGAGTCGAGCACGCCAAAATAAAGCCTGTAGCACCATGTTGAGAACATGAATCAACAATATCATCAAGATCCTTGATTCCTACCGATCCGCCTCCGTTAGCATTATGCTTACATTGAATTAACCACTTCTTTTGACTGGGTGCGAAGAAGCTTTTATGTTCTTCAATACAAACGAGATCTCGACCACCATCTGGCCCCACACCACTCCAATAGACCTTAAACCCTTTAGAAAAAAGCAACTCCCTAATAAGGAGTTCAAATTCTTTCCCGTCTTTATCTAACTCTTTGAAATTTAACATTTATGAATCTCACCGTTCATAGGATAATAAAACTAAATCAATACTTCAGCAATACTATTATGGAGTGTCTCTACAGTCATTATCCTCACGATATGGACTTGGAGCGGTTTCTAGTTAGTTGGTACGTTACGCTACGACTTAACTTCAGGCTAGCAAAGGTCGCGGGTAACGGTTCTACCAGGCCAATAACCTGGCTCCGAGCATGAGCCGGCGTGGCAACTGCCGGGATAATGCTGTGGCCGAATCGTTCTTCAGTTCACTGAAAAAAGAACGCATCAGGAAGAGAATATACAAAACCCGGGATCTGGCCCGGGCCGATATCTTCGATTACATCGAAGTGTTTTACAACCGGGCCCGGCGCCACAGCCACCTGGGGGGCATCAGCCCAGAGGTCTTTGAACAGGCCTCGTCGTGAGGACAGGATATGTCTACGGCCGTGGGGTCAGTCCATGGGGAATTTCAGGGTGTAAACTCATCACGACCAGAGAAGACCGTAACAGATTTGGCCCCCTGGAGAGCGCAACATACAAATCACTTGCCCCCATGTTTCCCACATCCAGTATCAGCGCGTGATCGCATTCCAGCCCTTTCAGAAGAAGAGTTTAGCCTATTGAACGGTGCGATACGCGTCCTTCCCCCTGGTATCTACGTTGTTCACGGATAATTGATGCTGACTCTCTAATGCTTTTGTTAGGTGAGCTGATAGACAGATTTATCGCATCTTTTAGTCCGACCCTAAATACACGCGTTTCTTCCTTTTCTTCGAGCAAAAGGAATTGTAAGTATCCCGGCAGAACCCTACCATTACGCTGTACACAATGACGTCGGCGCTACCAGACCGCCATCGACAGTGTATCCAGTACCAAGCCGCGCGTTAGTGTTTGTTTCATCGACCAGTCCACCACATTACGGGCAAAAGAGTCCTATTCCCCTCAGGAAAAATCCACTTCGAACGATGCGGCTTTGACGTGCCTGAAGACGCACCTTAAGGTATCATCTGCACCAAATTTTCTACGATGAATACAACATATCGTAAGGTTTTCTTCATAGCAGGATGATTCATGAACGACAAAATCACTCAGGATACTATCAACAAAGCCCTGTGGGCCGCGTGCGATACCTTCCGTGGCACTATCAGCGCCGATACCTATAAAGACTTTATCCTTACAATGCTGTTCCTTAAGTACATTTCGGATGTCTGGCAGGATCACTATGACGAATATAAAAAGCAGTATGGTGACGCGCCGGAGCTGATTGAAGCGATGATGGCTAACGAACGCTTCGTGCTGCCGAAAAACGCCAGTTTTTATGCACTGTATGAGCGCCGTCATGAGCCGGGCAACGGTGAGCGTATCGACCAGGCGTTACACGCCATTGAAGAAGCCAACGGCACCAAACTGAAAGATGCCGGGAAAAGCGTGTTCCAGGATATCTCGTTTAATACCGACCGTCTGGGTGAAGAAAAGCAGAAGAACACCATCCTGCGGCAGTTGCTGGAAGACTTCGCCGGTGACGCTCTGAACCTGAAACCGAGCCGTGTGGGTACACTGGACGTGATCGGTAACGCCTACGAATACCTGATTAAAAACTTTGCTGCCAGCGGCGGGCAGAAAGCAGGGGAGTTCTATACCCCACCTGAAGTTTCGGACCTGATTGCTGAGCTGCTTGACCCGCAACCCGGTGACACCATCTGTGACCCAGCCTGTGGTTCTGGCTCATTGTTAATGAAGTGCGGGCGTAAAATCGTCTCAGGGCATAACAGCCGCAACTATGCTCTGTTCGGCCAGGAAGCGATTGGCTCCACGTGGTCGTTGGCGAAAATGAACATGTTCCTGCACGGCGAAGACAACCACAAAATCGAGTGGGGCGATACCATTCGCAACCCGAAACTACTCGATAAAAACGGCGACCTGATGCTGTTTGATATCGTGACCGCCAACCCGCCTTTCAGTCTGGATAAGTGGGGTCATGACGAGGCCGAGCACGACAAGTTTGGTCGCTTCCGTCGCGGCGTGCCGCCGAAAACCAAAGGGGATTACGCCTTTATTCTGCATATGATTGAAACGCTGAAACCGGGAACTGGTCGCATGGGCGTAGTGGTGCCGCACGGTGTGCTGTTCCGTGGCGCCAGCGAAGGTAAAATCCGCCAGAAACTCATTGATGAAAACCTGCTGGATGCGGTGATTGGTCTGCCGGAAAAACTGTTTTACGGTACCGGTATTCCGGCTACTATCTTGATTTTCAAAAAGCAGAAAGTAGATGACAAGGTGCTGTTTATCGACGCCAGCCGTGAATATAGGGCGGGTAAAAACCAGAACCAGCTCAGCGCAGAAAATATCCAGAAGATCGTTAACACCTATCGAGAAGGCGATAACGTCGAGAAATACGCCTATCTCGCCAGCCTGAAGGAGATTCAGGACAACGACTATAACCTCAATATTCCGCGCTATGTCGACACCTTCGAAGAGGAAGACGAGATTGATTTGCTTGCGGTGCGCGCCGAACGTGAGCAATTGAAAGTGGAACTGGCGAAGTTGGAAGTGGAGATGGCAGAGTATTTGAAGGAGTTGGGTTATGGCGTTTAATTACGAGATAAATCAACTCGAATTGATGCAAGCAAGAATTAAAAATGTGCCTCATGGGTGGCAATTCACTTATGTAGGCAAGGTGTTTTCCATCCGTAATAACTTGCGGAAGCCAATTAGCGAAGAAGAACGTAGTATGAGTCCGGGCAACTATCCTTATTACGGTCCGACTAAGATCCAAGGTTATATTGGTACTTATGAACAAGATGGAAGTTATGCTTTGATTGGAGAAGATGGTGATCACTTCCTGAAGTTTGAAAAACAGTCAATGACGCAGTTGGTGGATGGAAAATGTACAGTTAATAACCATGCTCATATTATTGAAGGAACTCAAGAGGCCACAAGAGAATGGTTTTACTACTATTTTATGCACAGGGACATTTTCAGCTTCTTGAGTCGGCAAGGGGCGGGTCGGTACAAACTAAACAAAGCATCCCTTGAAAAAATGCCTTTGTTACTCCCTCCTATTGCTGAACAAAAAAAAATCGCCCAAATCCTGTCAACCTGGGATAAGGCAGTTGCGGTAACGGAAAAGCTTCTCGTCAACAGCCAGCAGCAGAAAAAAGCCCTGATGCAGCAATTGCTTACCGGTAAGAAACGTTTGCTGGATGATAATGGTGTGAGGTTTTCTGAAACTTGGGAGCTGTATACCTTTGCGAAATTATTTCAGCGCGTTACAAAAAAAAATAACGGAAAAAGCACTAATGTTGTAACCATTTCAGGACAACATGGTTTGATTAAACAGGAAGACTTTTTCAAGAAAACAGTAGCTTCAGATACCCTTGATGGTTATTTCTTATTAAAGAAAGGTCAGTTTGCGTACAATAAAAGTTATTCTAATGGCTATCCGATGGGTGCAATAAAACGATTAAATCGATACCCGGAAGGAGTGGTAACAACGCTGTATATATGTTTCGAAATTTCTACACCCAAAGAATCATTCGGTGACTATTGGGAGCATTATTTTGAGTCAGGCCTTTTGAATAACAGTTTGTCTCAAATCGCTCATGAAGGTGGACGGGCTCATGGCTTGCTAAATGTAAAACCTTCAGACTTTTTTTCATTAAAAGTTCCGGTTCCTAGCTTTGAAGAGCAACAAAAAATCGCCGCCGTCCTGTCTGCTGCCGACGCCGAAATGTCCATGTTGGAGAAAAAACTCGCCTGCCTGAAAGAAGAGAAAAAAGCCCTGATGCAGCAGTTATTGACCGGGAAACGCCGTGTCAAAGTAGAATCGGAAGAAACCGTTAGCGCATAACGTGGAGAACAAGGAACACTCATGAATCAGCCGTACACGCCAAAATTCCAGGAAGAATACAGCGCCAAAATCCCGGCGCTGACGTTACTGACCAGCCTCGGCTGGACGTTTTTATCCCCGAAACAGATTATGGATTACCGGGGCTATAAACAGGATGAGGTGGTGCTGCGTCCGGTTCTGCGTGAAGAGCTGTCGAAGCGTTCCTTTATGGCGGGTGGCAAAATCTGCCAGTTATCGGAAAAGGCGCTAGATAACCTGATATCGCAGGTCTGTTCTCCGGCGCTGAATGAAGGACTGCTGAAAGCCAATGAGCGGATGTATAACCATCTGCTCTACGGTATCGCCGTCACGGAGTTTGTCGACGGCAAGAAGGTGACCCCCACCATTGCGCTGATTGACTGGGAACATCCGGAAAATAACCAGTTTCACTTTACCGAAGAATTTACGGTATTGCGGTCAGGCGGTGTCGAAACCCGCAGACCGGATATTGTCTGCTTTGTGAATGGTATCCCGCTGGCAGTCATTGAAGCGAAAAGCCCGGCAGGTCACGGTAAGAAAGGGCCAACCATTGACGAAGGGATATCTCAGAGTATCCGCAACCAGTTCAACGATGAAATCCCGCAGCTGTTTGCCTATAGCCAGCTATTGCTTTCAATTAACGGGCATGACGGTCGCTACGGTACCTGCCATACGCCAATGAAATTCTGGGCGGCATGGCGGGAAGAAGATATTACGGATGCGCAGATGTATGCTCTGCGCAACCATCCGTTATCGACTGAACAGATTCATGCGTTATTTGATCATCGTCCGTCAGCCGATCTCAACTGGTATCAGCAGTTAATCGCCGGGGGTGAACTGGCCGTTAGTGGACAGGACAAACTGCTCATCAGTCTGCTTTCGCCGGAACGTCTGCTGGAGATGACGCGCTTTTTCACCCTGTTTGATAAAAAGACCGGGAAGATTGTCGCCCGCTATCAGCAGGTGTTCGGCATTAAAAGACTACTGGAACGCATCAGTACCCGTAGACCAGACGGCGGCAGGGAAGGTGGTGTCATCTGGCATACCACGGGTTCCGGAAAATCTTATACAATGGTATTTCTCAGTAAGGCGCTGATTCTACATGACAGCCTGAAGCAGTGTCGTATCGTTGTCGTGACAGACCGCATAGATCTTGAGGAACAGCTCAGCGGTACCTTTGCGTCCGGCGGCGAATTGGCCGGGAAAAAAGATAAAGCCAATGCAATGGCGACATCCGGGCAGATGCTGGCGAAACAGATTGGTTCCGGTAAAGAACGCATCATTTTCACCCTAATCCAGAAATTTAATACAGCGACAAAACTCCCTGAATGCGTCAATACCAGCCCCGATATCATCGTACTGATTGATGAAGGACACCGCAGTCAGGGCGGTGAAAACCATGTACGTATGAAACTGGCCCTGCCGAATGCCGCCTTTGTGGCATTTACCGGTACGCCATTGCTGAAAGAAGATAAGACCACCAATAAATTCGGCCCGATTGTCCACGCCTACACTATGCAGAGGGCTGTCGAAGATAAAGCCGTTACGCCTCTGCTGTATGAAGAACGTATTCCGGATCTGGAAGTGAATGATCGGGCGATTGATGCCTGGTTTGACCGCATTACCGATGGTCTGAGCGATGCGCAAAAGGCTGACCTCAAGCGTAAGTATGCTCGTAAAGGTGAGGTTTACAGTGCAGATGATCGTATTCGCCTGATTGCGCTGGATATCGCCACACACTTCTCGAAAAATATTGATGAGGGTCTGAAAGGACAACTTGCCTGCGACAGCAAAATCTCTGCCATTAAATATAAAAAGTATCTTGATGAAGCCGGTTTGTTTGAATCAGCGGTGGTGATAAGCCCCCCGGATACCCGGGAAGGGAATACCGAGGTGGATGAAAGTAAGCTGCCGGAAGTAACGAAATGGTGGAAGGATAATGTCGGTACGCAGGATGAATCCGCATACACCCGCGATATCATCAGTCGTTTCGATACCGATGATAAGCTTAAATTGCTGATTGTCGTCGATAAACTGCTCACCGGGTTTGATGAACCGAAGAATACCGTGCTGTATATCGACAAACCGCTTAAATCCCATAATCTTATTCAGGCTATTGCCCGGGTAAACCGACTGCATCCACTGAAAAAGTTTGGCCTGCTGATTGATTATCGCGGCATTCTGGCTGAACTGGACACGACGATCGGTAAATATCAGGATCTCGCCTCCCGAACTCAGGGAGGATACGACATCAAGGATATTGACGGGTTGTACAGCGCCATGAGTTCTGAATATAAACGTCTGCCGCATCTGTATAACCAGTTGTGGGCCATATTTGCCGGTGTTAAAAACAAAAATGATACTGAGCAGTTACGTGCAGTACTGGTGCCAAAAATGGAAGAACGTGACGGAGAGATGGTCGATATCCATCAGAAAACCCGTGATGATTTCTTCGAGGCGCTAACGGCCTTTGCCGGATGCCTGAAAGTAGCGCTGCAGTCCGCCACCTTCTTCACCGACAAGAGCTTTACGGAACAAGACCGAAATCTCTATAAAGAAACCGTAAAACAGATGTCCAGCCTGCGCCAGTGGGCGATGCAGGTCAGTGGTGAGCAGGTCAATTATGACGACTACTCGGAGCAGGTGAAAAAATTGCTGGATAAGCATGTCACCGGCGTTGAGGTTCGTGAACCGGATGGCGTGTATGAAGTCGGTAAAATGGGCAAGAGCGAAAAGCCCGAAGAGTGGGACAGCAACAAAACCCGCAATGAAACCGACATCATTAAAACCCGCGTGACGAAGATGATTGAGCAGGAGCTGCGTGATGACCCGTATGCTCAGGAGGCATTTTCCAAACTTCTGCGTATGGCTATCGAAGAAGCAGAAAAACTGTTTGACCATCCGCTGAAGCAATATCTTCTTTTCCGCGAGTTTGAGGCGCAGGTGGAAACCCGCAAACTCAGCGACATCCCGGATGCGCTGGCCGTAAACAAACATGCGCAAGCATACTACGGAGTATTTAAAAAAGAGCTACCTGAGGTTTTCGCGGTAAACGATGATCAGGTTCAGGATAAATGGACGAAGCTGGCTTTCGAAGTGGACACTATTATTGTCAAAGCGGTTTCGGAAAATTCCCTCAATCCTCAGGATATTGAGAAAGCCGTTAAGACAAGCCTGTTGCCGCGACTGTTTACTGCCTGTCGAGAGATCGGTGCTGGAATGAACCAGGTAAACCGTATCGTTGAAACCATCATCCAGATCCTGCGCGTTGGTTTGATGAAATCATGAGTGAGAAAAAGTCACTATCTATGAATGCTGTACGTTTTGTTTATGGTGATGAAACCATCGTGGTTCAGTGTGTCCCACGGAAGGTTGTTAAAGGCAGGATACTTATCAAGGTTCATCCGGACTGCCGGGTAGTCGCATCTGTACCACCCGGAACGCCGGAGCAGGATGTGATATCTTCGCTGAAAAAGCGAGGGCGCTGGATATATCAGCAACTAAGCGACTTCAGGGAGCAACAAACGCATATCGTCCCGCGTCAGTATGTGAGTGGCGAAAGCCATTACTATCTTGGCAAACAATACCAGTTGAAAGTAACAGAAGATGCTGCTGTTCCGCAAAAAGTGAAAATGTTGCGGGGCCGTCTGGAAGTCACCGTCAGACACAAATCCGCTGAACGCGTTAAGGCGGTGCTGGCTGAGTGGTATCGGGAGCGCGCCAGAGATGTGTTTCAACGCAGACTGGATTTACTGATACCGCAAACCTTATGGGTAAGTGAGCGTCCTCCGATACGTTTACGAGCCATGCAGACGCAATGGGGAAACTGTTCTGCAAAAGGCTGCCTGACACTTAACCCGTGGCTGGTAAAGGCTTCCTCGGAATGCATCGACTATGTATTGCTCCATGAGTTATGCCATGTCGCTGAGCACAATCACAGCGAGAAATTTTACCGGCTGATGGGGCAGGTTATGCCGGGTTGGGAAAAGGTAAAAAAACGCCTGGACGGGATAGCCGGGATGCTGTTGGCTGATAGGTAGTTATTCAGGACGGGTCACCGATAATAAAAAAGCCCTTTACCGAATGTTTGCTTTGCTTCATCCCGAGCGGAATTTTACAAACCTATAACCAACTATCATTTCGGTAACTAATAAACAGAGAGTACTGAACTTCATTAAGGAGTTGCATCCGGGACTGGCTGACATTATATTTATATACGTCTAGCATATAGGGGTGTCGCTGTTAATCTCATTTTAATGAGGCTTGTCAGTGCATGAAGGGAGAGGGCGGGCTCGGCTTTGCCCTCTCTTTTTCATGACTCCATTTAGCTTCAAATACTTGTTAAAATTCATTGCGTTACTGCAAGGGATTGATTAATAATTCCAATTAATGTATTTATTTTTTCATTTATCTTGATGTGTTTTTTCTCTTGTTCAAGAGAAAGCTTCCTGAATTCATTTTCTCTGCTCGGCACAGCAACTATCAATTCTTCATAAATCTCCTTTGCTCCTGATACTTTCGCCAACTCACTGCTGTATTTTTCAATAAGAGACTTTATTTGGATATTTACATTTCTGTGTTCATGGTTGGTAGCACTTGAAACAAGTTGACAGGAAGACTTTGGGGTTGCCTCAATTAATTCCACGCATTCTGTTGCGATATTAAATTCTGATGTGACTGAGTATAAATATTGATACACGCCTGTTTTTCTTACTTTGTTTAATAATCCTTTTCTAACCAGGGATTGAATTTGGTTATAAGCAAAAGCTTTTGCCTTTAAATAATTTTTCGGAAGTGAAAATCGCTCGATAAGAATTTTTGCTACTTCGTTACTGGTGAAGTTATCTTTGCCAATTAAGATGATTGCAGAAAATATGTACGACTCAGGGTTGGTTACTCGACTATTCATATGACAAAACAAGGCTGTTAACTTAGGATTGCTAAGTATACAACAATGACAGATACTTAGACAATCTAAGCATTCGAGGCCAATGAAGATGAATCAGTGTCTGAAAAAAATCCAATACCAGAACGACTTAAGGAAGCGAGATGCAGGGCGGGTTTATCACAGCGCTCTCTGGGTCTCCTTGTTGGCTTTGATCCCGCATCGGCTAGCAGTCGTATGAATCATTATGAGAAAGGACGCCATGTCCCCGATATTGATACGCTTCGACGAATGGCGGCAGAGTTAAACGTACCGTTGAACTATTTTTTTTGTGATGATCAGACAACAGCAGAACTTGCATTACTCATCTCCCGAATGACAGAGGAAGAGCGAAGTAACCTTATCGAAGCACTAAAAACGTCTTCAGGTGTAAAATATGCTGACAAAAAATGATGTTATACAAAAGGCTATTGATCTTTTTGAAGGTAACGAAAGTGCAGCATTAAACTGGTGCAATGAACCAAACAGAGCATTACAGTGGAAAACGCCCTCTGAGATAATGGACTCAGAAGAGGGGGCGTTGAAAGTTGCCATGCTCATTTTTCGAATAGAGCAAGGCGTTTATTCATGATTTACGACCCATCTTATTTCTCCAACTAACGGTTGGAGAAATTTGGGAAGGTAAGCAATATACAGAATGACGGAAAGAAATCGTCCATGCCCTTTGCCGAAAAATTACAACCAGCATTATGACGACTTGTGTAACTCCCGAATTACATGTTTGGCCAACAGACTTTCCACCGGAATAACCGTATTGATTTTTACCGCTTTGACAATTTCTATCAACGACAGGGTATTCTGCGCCAGTTGGTCTCGCAGCTCACTGACTTCCGCCTGCAACTGCTGGTTTCTGGCCAGCAAGGCCTGACGGGTTTTGCGGTTGACGTATTGCTGTTTTTCTTTTGGGCGTAGATTCAATGGGCCAAGTTGCTGATCAACATAGGCAGCAATTAGGCGTTTTCGCTCAAGGCTGCTCAGCGTACTTAAACCACCGTTAACGATACCTTTTGCCTTGAGCCGAATATGCAGGGCCTTGGCGGAAATAGGGGACTTGTCAAAGCCTTCAACCAGCATCAGTTGTAATTCGTGCTCGATCAGTGTGTCCAGTTCCTTGCCGCGCATCAGTCGTTCTCCTGCATCAATTGTTGGTATTCAAGTGCAAAAAGCTGGGCCAGTGTACGGACTTTGCCCTCGGTGATTACTCCACCAGACAACACACTCTCCGCAGCAACCAGTTGTTGAGTCTTGGCACGACGCTGCCATTGTGCTTGTATTGCCTCGAGTTGCTGTAACCGTCGTTCGATGTCGGCCAGTCTGGTCTGGTAGTCAGGCTGATGTTGTGTAAGTTGGGTCAACTTCGAATGTGCTTGCTGTAACGCCTGTTTTTTGGCAATCAGATTGGGTAGCTCATCTATCCGGCCTGTCAGCGTGAAATGTTCACAAAAGGCAGCACTCTGGCATTTCAGTCGATAAGGACATCCCCAGAGGTTAACTTCCCGCATACAGGAGCCAAATTTCAGCGGATACATCACGGCATGTCTTGCCACCATGGCAGAGGCTTGCTCTGGTCCTTCTGCGTCGCGGATTTCTTCAAAGGCGGCAGCAACATCTTCAAAGAGGCCGTCAGCAAATGACGCCTCGACAAACCTAGCTACATCATCCCGATCGTCAAAAGTATGCAGGTTGGCTTTGATGGTATTGTCCAAAGTCATGTGTTCCGTGACCGCCAGTTGGCCGGTCCGTTTGACGATTTCCAGTGGCGTAGCAACGGAGGACGAAGAGGGCGCGGCAGTTAGTGCTGTCGATATCGGCTGCAAGGGCACCAACGAGGCTGCTTTTCGCCGTTCTGCAAGCGCCAGATGCTGATAGTGCTGATTCTGCGTGATGTCCACTCTCCCCATCAGCATTGCCTGTAAGTGGTCAGCGATATCCGCAATGGCAAGAAAGGTATTGATGTTGTGCCGGGGAATGTGGGTACGCATCCGGGTGGGGGTACCATTCTCTTCCAGTAATTGATATTTGCTGAATACTGATCCATCAGGCTCAACATTGCCTAAAAATTTATTCATAAGTGTGTTAGTGAAGGGTATCGGTATAGCCAGCAAAGCCAGTGTGCGCTTTAATGCCAGCGAACCCTTCTCATGTAGAAATAACAGGTCTTCGTAGTTAACTTCGTAGCGTTTGCCATTTTCCATCCAGGCGTGCGTACAGGGTTCGTTGGCATTCGTCAGGCCAAATTCGGTCTTGATGTACTGATTAAGGTCAGTCTTGGAATAATAGATAGATTTGCTGTTTTTTGGCCCTGGCATTTCTTGAACGGGCAGCACACCTCGTTTGCTGAGGGCTTTGGATGTTTTGTCTCGTTGTCCTGCCCGGCCACGAAAGCTTGAGGTGGTTTGTGTGATGTACGTCACCACATCATCCAGTTCGACTCGTTCACCGGGCAGGGCGCTGATGGCCTGTGGCAGGTAATCAGTAAAAGATTTCGCCCGTAGATAGGTCAGATGACTGCGTATTGGTGCGGTCAATATTTTAACGGAACTGAATATACTCTCGACCAGAGGTGCTGCCAGCGGTTCTACCCAATGCGTTCGCTCCCCTGCACCTTTGACACCAACATAACGGATACCAAGGAAATAATCGGGTAATCCCTTGTCCTGAAACCGCTTGCGGATTGCCGGATCATCAATCTGGCGTTTAAACAGCGCATCCTGTCTGAGATTAAACGTTTCAATGGAGCGAAAGCCGGTGATAACCAATAACAACAGGCAATTTAACGCAATTTTCTCAGCATCACTTTCCACCCGCTGGATTAATGCAACTATGTTCAGAAAACCACGAATGGTAATCAACGCATCTTCACCATCGGTAGTGGTATCAGCCAGCGTGTACTGCTGTTTCAGCGCCATGGTTTCCCGGGCTTTGCGGGTGAGGTTGGTTTGATTGGTATATTGCCCATCGGACACATATTGCAATGTCACCAGTGTGAATGACTGGTGATTAACCAGTTTTTGCAGACTGACACAACGTCCTTTGTAATTGGCGGTATTGGGATCCCCTAGAGATGAAGCTGTGCTGAGGTTATCCATCGACCGTTGAATTACCCCTGTGGTTAGATACACTGGGTGGGTTTGCCCGGTCAACTCAAATAGTGAGTGGTACCAGCGCTTCAAAATCATCAGTGTTGCCACTGCCACCGCTGGGGATATACTTCGATTTCTCCTCCGATACACCAGTACCAGCAGGGCTTTCATAAACCGGGCATAGTCTTCTTCCACGGCATGACGCCCCTCAATACCTTTGGTACGGCTGATTTCATCAAAGCGTAATTTATTTTTGCCATTACCACGTAACCAGCCACTACCATTGCTGCCGCAGACCCAAACAGGGTCATCCCATGACTGATCGAAGTCTGCCGCCAGATGCTGTTCAAACCAGCTTTGCTGCTCGGTGATAAAGGCGTGAAACTGCGCAAAATGTTTTTTCATCGCACACCGCCTTTTTCTTGATGAAAACGGCAACGGGCAATCACGGATTGAATTTCAAATTGTGTGGTTTCATGGATGGAAATAAGTGGATTGCGGGCGTTGCCAACACTGTCTGAAATGGAAATCAATTCATCGACTTCTTTAACTACACTCTCCAGCACCGCCTGGTGGTCACCATCAGTAAAGGGGCGGTAATACAGGCAACCGTAGCAGCAGCGTACTTCACAGAACGGACATTCGCCATCATCTCTGGAGCAACCACCAATCCCATCATGCAACTGATCACCGACTATGCCGACCACGCGCTGGCCTTGCCATTCCGTTGAAGAGGTCAGTTCACCTGTCAACATCATAGCTACCATGTTTTGCCATACCGGATTGGTACCCAATGCTTTGGCTCGAATCAGTGCCAGCGCAGGCGTCGCCAGGATGTAATACTTGGCAACAGTAAGTGAGGTATGTCCCAGAATATGCGCAATTTCTTCGGCGCTGCCCCCTTGCATAGCCAGTGAATGGCCCACGTTGTGGCGCAAGTCGGTCGGCGTAATGGTTGGCAAAGCCGCTTCGCCACGCGCTACGGCAGCCTGATAATCTGGAGGACTGAATCTGAGGATGGCCTTGCTAATCGCCTTGGACACATAAAATGATGCAGAGTGACTAAATTCAAATAACTTGCCATCAGGTTTTAGTTGCGCTCGCTCGATATAGTGCCTAATCAACGCGCCGATTTCCGCTGGAATCGCCAAAAACAGACGTTCAGTCGTTACGCGCCGCTGTTTGGCGTAGGGCAGAAGTAAGCTATAGCGTATTAACCCGGTTTCGGGGTTTCGGGTATCAATGCGCAAATCTTTTGTTGCCAGCTTGGCCAGTTGTGCCGGGCGGGCTCCGGTGACATAAGTCAGTCCCAGAATTGCTGCATCTCGAATGGTGTTCAAACTGTAGTTTTCGCCATAGCGAATCGACGTAGCCATTTCAAACAAGCCTTTACTGATCATGCTTTTTTCGAGCGGATCCAGAACATGGTCGATTTCCTGATAGATGTCCCAGTCGTGGGAATGCGGGCGAGGGATAAATTCGAGGTCTTCGTAATCGTCGAGGGTGAAACCGGGGAATGCTTCGGCACAGAGGATTTTTAGGCCGAAAATGATGTAGTAGAAATATCGAGGATCAATTTCCTGAGTTTCAAGGTAATCTTTCAACACCGTAAAAGTGAAAGCAGATTGGGTTATGCAATGATCAGTTGCCAAAGACCAGGCATGGAGTACACCAGGAATCTGGGCTGGACACTTGGCAGATGCATAACGGAAGCAAATATATTTGGTTAATTGGTTGCTGATTTTATCCCGTCGGAAGTGGGCATAGCAGCGGCTGCCTGAATAATCGAATACCCAACTGTCACTTGTTGAATTAATATATTTATCATCGAAATAATCTGCCGACTTGAGATAAATGCCAGCAGGTATATCAACTTTTGAAATACTTTCAACAAATGCAGGTGTATAAATGGTACTATTCGACTCATTTAACTGTTTATTGATTCGACTCATATGCACTCCATTCGTCACATACATGAGAAAAGGTTGCTCTCAGGGCCTCGTTATCCATAGCGATTCGGTGAAGATTGGCCGTATTAGCCTGCTGTGATAGAAATCTTTTGGCATAAACATCAGGCATATGGCTATTGTGACTCCAGCCGCCAAGCAGTCGTAATTCATCCTTGGCTTCATCCATCAATCCAACGATAGAAAAATCCATGACAGCCTGGAGTGAGTCGGCCTTAGTTTTTTGAAGTTTTTCACGATAAATGCGTTGAAGTGTCAAATAAGCCCAGGTATGCCGGGTTATATGAGGCGAGATGCTTTCAATGGCATCATAATATTCATCTGTTTTATATTCAGGATACCGCACACTCATAATGTCATCAATCCGGGTAAAGATATCATAAACTGCATGGTATGACAGTGGCGGGTGTGGTTTTTGGGTGGAAGTGAACAGAAAACTATGGGAGGCTTGAGGGCGAATTTTATTGATATATATATTTAGAAAATGAAAGTCCAGTTTATCTAATGCCAGCACCCGGTTTGCATAGACATTTTTTAATGAAGGCAATCTTTTTCGCTGATCCGAAACGTCGTCATCTACTGTGGTCACAATCAGGCTGAACTGATCCCCTCGGAGATTTGGTTTGATCGAATGACACTCCAAAAGCAGTAATTCACTGACACGCAATCCGTAATTTAAAAGCAATCTGCAAATCAGAAAATTACGTAGCTGGATTTCACCAGCGGGGAAGGGATTAAGTGGGTTTTTCTTTGAAATTGAACCGGGTGTAATGATTTGGTAAAAAGCCATGACCATCTCAGCAGTCAGACTTCGAAAGCGCTTATGGGTCGTGCCATTGTTCATCTGACGAGAATGGGTAAGAGTACGGAATTCTGCTTTATGTATCGATAACCGTCCCGTTAACTGCGTGGCAAGTCGTGTGAGCTCTTTAGGTGAGCCATCTATATATCTCGGCGAGATATACGTGTTAATCAAATATCTGATAAAACGAATAACCGAATGTACATGCCTGATATTTGTACGACGTTGAGGCGTGGTCTGCGTCGTAGACCTTATGGTTAACGCTGGTACATATAAATGCGTATTTTCCAGATAATGAAAAAAGGCTGTAAGTTCATCAATGGCAATCAATGGATTGTGGTTCGAGGAATAGAAACTGAAGCAAAAAGTCACGCCATGTTTCTGGTGCCAGAATTCATAGAAAAACTTGAGCGCTTGAAGTGAAGAGGATTGCGTGGCTGATGAACGCAAAGCAAGATGGTCTATAAGATATATTACGGATATAAAAGCGGCTGGCGCGTGTGAGTATCCATCAGTGCCCATAAACGCTGCCGTTGGTTGATATTGAGTTGTGTGAGTATGAACACGCGGCATTTAACCATCGTAAATGGTGTGGGTATGAACAAAGTAACCGACAAACATAACGTCATGCAAGAAGAAGATAGAGGGATAGGTAAGTGTATGATTGATCGTAGTCTGGGGCTGGTTATGAACTAAATGAACGGCGGACTAAATTTAACATAATCTATGTTATGCGCACCAAGAGTGTAGTAGCTAAATTGAGATGTCCGTCTCTGACTAAATAGACATGTCCGCGCTACAGTCTCACCACAGCGATCACTGCTTTCAAAGGATGGGACTCATGACGGCATACGGAACGGAGTTTTTCTCAATGAACGATGTAAACCGACTCAGGATCCTCCAGGACGTTATCGACCGACGCCTCACTACACGTCTCGCAGCCAGCCGGCTGGAGATTTCTGACAGACACTGCCGCCGTCTGCTTGAACGTTACCGCGAACACGGACCACTTTCGCTGGTAAATCGTCGCCGTGGGCAGCCAGGTAATCGGCAACTGATGCCGGGCCTCGCTGAGCGTGCACTGCTTATTATCCGTGAACGCTACGCTGATTTTGGTCCGACGTTAGTCTGTGAGAAGCTCGCCGAACTCCATGGTCTGTATCTGGCCAAAGAAACAGTACGCAAGCTGATGATACAGGCTGGTTTATGGATCCCCCGCAAGTTACGGCCACCGCGTGTACATCAGCCACGTCCGCGACGTGCCTGTACCGGAGAGCTGATCCAGATTGATGGCTGCGAGCATCGCTGGTTCGAGGAGCGAGGCCCTGCCTGCACACTTCTCGTTTACGTTGATGATGCAACGAGTCGGCTGATGCAACTTCTGTTTGTTAGTTCCGAGTCTACTTTCACCTATTTTGAAGCCACCCGGGGCTATCTCGAGCGCTACGGTAAGCCTCTGGCGTTTTACAGCGACAAAGCCAGCGTTTTCAGGATCAACAACAAACAGGCCACCGGTGGCGATGGTCAGACTCAGTTCGGTCGAGCCATGAACGAGCTGAACATCACCGGTATCTGTGCCAACACCAGTTCAGCCAAGGGCCGCGTTGAACGGGCGCACCTCACGTTACAGGATCGCCTGGTCAAGGAGTTGCGGCTCCGTGGTATCAGTACACCTGAGGCTGCAAACGCCTTTGTCGAAGAGTTCATGGCTGACTACAACCGTCGGTTTGCAAAGCCGCCTCGTCATGATTTCGACGTTCACCGTCCGCTTGAGAATAATGAGAATCTGGAGGCAATATTCACCTGGCGTGAACAACGTAAGGTCTCAAAAAACCTGACACTACAGTATGATAAGAGGCTTTATCTCCTTGAAGATAATGAGGAAAACCGGCGTTTTCAGGGCAAATACATTGATGTCTGGCAGTATCCGGATGGCACTATCGAACTCCGGGCTAATGGTACTTCCCTGCCCTTCATAACCTATGACCGTCTGGGAGAACTGGACCAGGGCGCCATAGTCGACAACAAGCGACTGGGACGAGCACTGGAGATGATAAAACTGGTTCAGGACAAACGTGACAACACCCGTTCGCAGGCTCTGCCATCACTGGACGGCCAGACCTCACGCAGAAAGAAACAGCCCGGAAAGAAATCACAACGAAGCCTGAATCAGGACGACATGCTGGAAGCCCTGCAGCAACTCCAGACAAGAAGCGAAGAAATCTTTGGTAAAAGCTGAAACATAACCCACATGCGGACATCTTAATTTAGCTGCAAAGCGGACCTTTAAAAACAGCCGAGACAAAGATAAACAAAGGGAAAATCCAGTCTTTAGCGGTCATGATTGTCCTGCTCATTAGCCACGACCAACCCCACATCTCACTTAATTCCGTATTCTCGGCTTAACCGACCGTGCAACCTCAACACATTGGTTTCAATTGCCGTCACCACATTCTCCGGAAAATCTGCCGGTAATGAAGTCTTCACGTTATCCAGTGCTGCGGGAATCATGCTGGCAAAGTCACTCAGGATTTCATGCATCTGCACTTCCGGGAATTTCAGCGCCTTTGCTGTCGCCAAAAAATGTCGCGGATAAATTTTATCGATTGTCGTTTTTCTGCCTTTGGATGCGTTAAGCCCCATTGCCAGTTTGAGATCGCTGATGTGTATTCCCGCGCCACCCAATACCGGGAATGCTGAAATGATGTCGTAAAATGGCGTGAGTCGATAACTGCCACCGGCCTGGATAAAAACCGAAAAATTTTTCGCATGGCCGTCCGTCGCGCCAATCAACCACTGGAATACCTGGAATTTCATAAAATCATAACGATCGCGAAGCGCCTCGCTGGAACCCATTAAAAACGCCATGATCCGCGCGATGCCTGGGCCTCCGTCAGATTCATATTTCACCGATGAAGGTAAACCGAATGTCTGACACATATCCTCCTGTGGCAAGCGAAGTAAAATCGTTCGTTCAGTATTCCAGCGCCTGTCAAAGCGTTCGACCGCTAACGCGCGCACTCTACCCGCTTTTATGATTTCTGCGTCCGGAACATTCAACCCGAGTTCTTTCGCCAGCAGCAGACAGTAATATTCATTATCCACGCTTTGACTGAGATCGAGCGTCGCGTTGGGCTGCCTGATTTCACCAATCGGTAATTTAATGATATGCGTCGTCGGCGTTATTCCTTTCGGAATGCACCAGTCATTGCCCATTCTGAGCAGCGCGGTCTTCTCCTGCGCGCCAGCAACCGAGATGCCAAAGTCATTTTCTTCTCTTATCATGCCTAGCGGAATATCTGCTTTATAAGCCGTTAATACTTCTTCAAGTCTGGCGTCAGTAAGCTTTTCCCATGCCATTATCGGGTGCGTTACGGTTTCATCTTCTGGTAATAATGTCACGGCGCCAACGCTGTCTCGCCCTATTTCTGACAATAAATCAAACGGTTGTCTGGATTTAGCATGATAACGTTTAACGATCCGGTCGCGTACAACCGGGCTATCGGGTAACAGGTTATCGAAGAAGTTAAACACGGCATCAGAGGTGATATTCCCCCTCTGCAATGGCAGCGATAGCGACAAAGGCCTGGCATAACGGTTGGCTAACCACTCCGGCGCATACCTAAAAGTGTGCGCGCCATTGGCCAACTTCGTTAACTCGCCTACCCGCTGGTTGTTCATCCAAGTGACAAGTTTAGGCATTACCACTCCAGATCTTGCTGTTCTGTTGATTCTGGCGCAGCGTTTTTCGTGTCGCATAGCGTCATTGAGAGTTCAAGTGACTGTAATATCTTAAAAAATGTCGTCAGCGTGGTGTTATCGGGATTATTCTCGAAATTCGAAATCGTCGCCTGCTTGATGCCGATTTTTTTCGCCAGCTCGCTCTGTGTCCAGCCATTTTGCTGACGAACCAGTTTCATTGCATTCGCTAATTGCGTTGGGCTATAGATCATCGGAAAGCTTATCATGTCATACGTCCACAAGAAGTTTATCCGCTTAAGGGGATATTTTTAGTTTTATCCCTTAGTGAGGATAAAGTCAATCTGTAAACGCATTTTATCCGCTATACGGGATAAATGCTGCGATATCCGCGATCGCGGATAAAAGGGATAATTTAAAAAACGGCGCTGATGCGCCGATTGAAGTTGCTAACTAAAGTCGGCAATACTAAGCCGCATACCATCTTCGGCATGCGGCTTGATACGGTTTAGCAGATATATTTCACTCCCGGCATGCCCTGAGTATCGCTATAGCCTTTATCACCTAATAAAGAAAAGAAATAGGAATACCGATACTCAAAAATTAACAGCCACGGTTATCAGGATGTGGCTGTCAATAAAACTATAACCCAGGCGCTTTCCATAACGATGTCGTCAGTCCGTGATCAACCAGCCCCAGTTGATCCTGATATACAGCCTGCCACTTATCGCGTGAATCTTGATAAAGTTCATGCTTTTCCGGGTCTGGTGTATGCGTTCGTTCCCAGCGTACAAGACGTTCTCCAGTTTCTGCCATTGATGAATAAATCCCGGCACCGACGCCAGCTGCAATGGCACATCCTAATGCGGTGGCTTCTTTGACCACCGGAATATTAACGGGTAATCCCGCGACATCAGCGAGAATTTGACTCCATAATTTCCCTTTTGAACCTCCGCCTGCAAAGACCAACGATGTAGGATGAATATTCGAAAAATCAGCAATTTGCTGTAAATTACACGCTGATACAATCGCCGCATTTTCTTCCAGTGCACGGAACAATGTCGCTTTGTTACATTTATCCGGGTCAATGGACAAGTTAATAAAGGAAGGCGCAGCGTGATACCAGGTTTTAAAGCGCATTCTGTCGGAGAATATCGGCATCACGCCCCACGACCCAGGCGGCACCCGACTGGCCATCTCTTCCAGCAGCGTATAGGTGTCGATACCTAAACGTTCGGCAATCAGTTTTTCTTCAGCACAAAAGGCATCGCGGAACCAGCGCATGGTGAGTCCGGTAAAAAAGCTAATAGATTCAGCTTGTACCATGCCAGGAATAACATGGGGATTAACGCGCACGTTCATTTCTGGATCGGTCAATGGTGTAGCTAAGTTCACTACCTGCTGCCAGAATGTGCCGCCAAGAACAGCGGTTTGTGCCGGACGCACAACGCCTAACCCCAGACAACCGAGTTGCACGTCCCCTCCTCCCACGACCACCGGAGTGCCAGCCTTCAGGCCGCAAAGTTCCGCAGCTTGTGAACTTACCACGCCCAGCAATGTGCCGGTTTCTTTGACAGGAGAAAGAATATCAGCCCGCAGTCCGGCCATATCCAGCAATGCAGGTTTCCAGTCACGGGTGGTTAGATCGAGAAGTCCCGTGGTGCCTGCGTTAGACGGATCGACCGCCAGTTCCCCACTTAACATATAGGCCAGCCAGTCGCTGATCATGGTGATGGTCGACGCTTGTCGGTAGATATCAGAACGATGGTGCGCCAGCCAAAGTAATCTGGGAATGGCGCTTAAAGCCAACGTTTGTCCGGTCGCGCGATACACTTCGTTTTCAAAGGTATTGTTATGCAGTTCTTTAAGTTCGCTGACTTCCCGCGCCGCTCTGGCATCTACATTGGCGCAGGCCCAGATCGGTGTTCCTTCATTGTTATATAAAACAATGCCTTCGCGCATCGAACATGCCGAAACGGCAGCAATATATTCCGGCGCGATACCAGAATTATGTAACGCCTGGCGCATACATTCGCACGCCAGTTGCCAGTTCTTATTCAGATCAAATTCCATTGAACCGGGAACGTCAGGTACTGCCAGATGCCGCCACTCCGCCTGTCCTACCGCGATTTGATTGCCTTCCAGGTCGAAAATCACAGCCCGAATACTTCCGGTGCCAGCGTCCAGCGCCATCAGGTAATGCTTTGATTCTGAAGGGGTAAAGAGTCGAGCCATTAGATTATCCTCGGCTTAAGCGTTCTGTCTGTTCCTCTATACGTTCTCCATCGTTCCCGGTAATAAGGTGATGCTAAATTAACCACGTAAAATCGCAGCGGCAGTATCCTGGTCGGTAACCAGCGCGTTGATGTAGCCGCCTTTCATCGCAGCGGCGATCGCTTCGGCTTTATTTTCGCCCCCTGCGACACCTACTCTAATTGGAATGGTTGTCAGCGCTGTTAAAGGCAAGCCAATCAGTTCGTTATGTATTTTGATATCCGTGACAATGTCACCTTTAGCGTCAAAAAAGTAACCTAAAATATCCCCAATGGCCCCTTTTCGACCAATCATTAACTGTTCGCCCTGGCTGATATAACCGGAGCGAATAATCGTCGCATCCTCTTTTTGATTCACGGCGCCAATGCCGACAATGGCCACATCCGCAGCTTGTGCGGCTAACAGGACATCTTTGACGCAGTTTTCATTTTTCAGCGTACGGGCAATTTCAGCCGAAGATGCCCGTAATGGCGCCGGAATGATGTTGACGCTGCACGCTGCGTTAAGTTGCCCGATGCCTGTCATATAAGAGCCGACGCCACCGGAGAGCGTGACCAGGCGGATTTGCTGTGACGAAATAAAACCACTTAAGCGTTGCAGCGTGTTCATCGTTGCCTCGCCAAAGCCAATCGCCAGCATTTGCTGTGGCTGGAGCAATCCCATCAACATATGCGCTGCGCCGATTCCTAAGCGCCCGCCGACATCTGCATCTGCGAGTCCAGGGATCACCCGCACATGCTGTAATGAAAACTGGCGACGTAATTGCGTCTCATATTCCAGACAGCCTTCAAAGCGAGAATTAATCTGCACGCGAATAATGCCGGACTGATGCCCTTTCTCCAGTAACCGCGACACTTTCAAACGCGTTAGCCTGAGGCGATCGCTAATCTCGCTCTGGGTCAGCCCGTCGTGATAGTAAAACCACGCGATCCGCGCGACCTGTTCTTCTTCGCACATTCCCTGTTCTGAAATTGCCGAATCGTTGATTGTCATAATTCATTCTTCACTTTGAACATATTTAAATCTTTAATGCAATTGTTCAGTTCTTGCGCATTTATATCTGTGATAGCAACCACAGTTTGACTATTCGACATGAACAAACGCAACCGTAAAAATCAAAATAGCATAAATTGTGATCTATTCGTCGGAAATATGTGCAATGTCCACCTAAGGTTATGAACAAATTAAAAGCAGAATTACATTTGTTCAAAACTCACCTGCAAAACTGAATGGGGGAAATATGCAAACGAGTGATACCCGCGCGTTACCGCTACTTTGCGCCCGCTCGGTTTATAAACAGTATTCAGGGGTTAATGTTCTGAAAGGCATCGATTTTACGTTGCATCAGGGGGAAGTCCACGCCCTGCTCGGCGGTAACGGTGCGGGTAAATCGACGCTAATGAAAATCATCGCCGGTATTACCCCCGCTGATAGCGGCACGCTGGAGATTGGGGGCAACAACTACACCAGATTAACGCCAGTTCATGCTCATCAGCTGGGTATTTATCTCGTTCCCCAGGAACCGCTGCTTTTCCCAAGCCTGTCGATAAAAGAAAACATCTTGTTTGGTCTGGCAAAAAAACAGATCTCCATGCAAAAGATGAACAACTTGCTGGCGGCGCTGGGCTGCCAGTTTGATCTCCATAGTCTGGCGGGCTCACTGGATGTTGCCGACCGCCAAATGGTGGAAATCCTGCGCGGTCTGATGCGCGATTCGCAAATTCTTATTCTCGATGAACCTACAGCGTCGCTTACCCCTGCGGAAACCGAACGCTTGTTTGGCCGTTTGCGGGAACTACTCGCCACTGGCGTGGGTATTGTTTTTATCTCACATAAGCTGCCGGAAATTCGCCAGATTGCCGATCGGATTAGCGTGATGCGCGACGGAACTATCGCGTTAAGTGGCAAAACCAGCGAGCTGTCTACCGACGACATCATTCAGGCCATTACGCCAGCAACGCGGGAAAAATCTCTCTCAGCCAGTCAAAAGTTATGGCTGGAGTTGCCCGGTAATCGCCCACAACATGCAGCTGGAACATCGGTACTGGCGCTGGAAAATCTGACTGGCGAAGGTTTTATGAATGTCAGCTTGACGCTGAATGCCGGAGAAATTCTTGGCCTGGCTGGGCTAGTGGGGGCCGGGCGCACTGAACTGGCAGAAACGTTATATGGTCTGCGGCCTTTGCGTGGCGGGCGCATCATGTTGAATGGTAAAGAGATCAATAAATTATCTACCGGAGAACGTTTGCATCGCGGTCTGGTTTATCTACCAGAAGATCGCCAGTCCTCAGGATTGAATCTCGATGCTTCGCTGGCGTGGAACGTCTGCGCCCTCACCCATAATCAACGCGGATTCTGGGCAAAAACCGCGAAAGATAACGCCACACTGGAACGATATCGTCGCGCGCTGAATATTAAATTTAACCAACCGGAACAAGCTGCACGAACTTTATCCGGTGGCAACCAGCAAAAAATCCTGATTGCCAAATGTCTGGAAGCTTCGCCGCAAGTATTGATTGTTGATGAGCCGACGCGCGGCGTGGATGTCGCGGCGCGTAATGATATCTACCAGCTGTTGCGCAGCATCGCCGCACAAAATGTGGCCGTGCTGCTTATCTCCTCCGATCTGGAAGAGATCGAACTGATGGCTGACCGCGTGTATGTGATGCATCAGGGTGAAATTACCCACTCGGCACTGACCGGGCGCGATATTAATGTCGAAACCATTATGCGCGTTGCCTTCGGCGATAGTCAGCGTCAGGAGGCGTCATGCTGAAGTTTATTCAGAACAACCGTGAAATCACGGCACTGCTGGCGGTGGTGCTGCTGTTTGTATTACCCGGTTTTCTCGACCGTCAGTATTTAAGTCTGCAAACGCTGACCATGGTTTATAGCAGCGCACAAATCCTGATCCTGCTGGCAATGGGCGCGACGCTGGTGATGCTGACGCGCAATATTGATGTTTCGGTAGGCTCAATTACGGGTATGTGCGCGGTGCTGTTGGGGATATTACTGAACGCTGGGTATTCACTGCCTGTTGCTTGTGTCGCGACGTTACTGCTCGGCTTGCTCGCGGGATTTTTCAACGGTTTACTGGTCGCGTGGCTAAAGATCCCTGCCATTGTCGCTACGCTCGGAACATTAGGATTGTACAGAGGCATCATGCTGCTGTGGACTGGCGGAAAATGGATTGAAGGGTTACCCGCCGAACTGAAACAACTCTCCGCCCCGCTACTGTTTGGCGTATCCGCGATTGGTTGGTTGACGATAATTCTGGTGGCATTTATGGCCTGGCTGCTGGCGAAGACGGCGTTTGGACGCAGTTTTTATGCCACGGGCGATAATTTGCAGGGCGCTCGTCAATTGGGCGTTCGTACGGAAGCCATTCGGATTGTGGCATTTTCGTTGAACGGCTGCATGGCGGCACTGGCGGGGATTGTGTTTGCTTCGCAGATTGGTTTTATCCCCAACCAGACCGGTACCGGGCTGGAGATGAAAGCGATTGCAGCCTGCGTGCTGGGCGGCATTAGTTTGCTCGGCGGTTCCGGTGCGATCATCGGTGCGGTACTCGGTGCCTGGTTCCTGACGCAGATCGATAGCGTACTGGTGCTGTTGCGCATTCCGGCATGGTGGAATGATTTTATCGCGGGCCTGGTTCTGCTGGCGGTGCTGGTGTTTGATGGACGCCTGCGTTGCGCGCTGGAACGTAATCTGCGGCGGCAAAAATATGCCCGCTTTATGACGCCACCGCTATCCGTTAAACCCGCGTCGTCAGATAAAAAACGGGAGGCCGCGTAATGCGTATTCGCTACGGTTGGGAACTGGCCCTTGCCGCACTGCTGGTTATTGAGATTGTCGCATTTGGTGCAATTAACCCGCGGATGTTAGATCTCAATATGCTGCTGTTCAGCACCAGTGACTTTATCTGCATTGGCATTGTCGCCCTACCGCTGACGATGGTGATTGTCAGTGGCGGGATCGATATTTCGTTTGGTTCGACCATCGGCTTGTGCGCCATTGCATTAGGCGTACTGTTTCAAAGTGGTGTGCCGATGCCGCTGGCGATTCTTCTGACCTTTCTGCTCGGCGCATTGTGTGGAGTGATTAACGCCGGATTAATTATCTATACCAAAGTTAACCCGCTGGTGATTACGCTTGGCACGCTGTATCTGTTTGCCGGAAGTGCTCTGCTGCTTTCCGGGATGGCCGGAGCGACGGGGTACGAAGGTATTGGCGGATTCCCGATGGCGTTTACAGATTTCGCTAACCTGGATGTGCTTGGACTCCCCGTTCCGCTGATTATCTTCCTGATATGTCTCCTCGTTTTCTGGCTCTGGCTGCATAAAACTAATGCCGGACGTAACGTGTTTTTAATTGGACAAAGCCCGCGCGTGGCGCTTTATAGCGCGATTCCAGTTAACCGCACCTTATGTGCGCTCTATGCCATGACGGGGCTGGCGTCTGCTGTCGCCGCGGTGCTGCTGGTATCGTATTTTGGTTCAGCACGTTCCGATCTCGGTGCGTCGTTTCTGATGCCCGCCATCACCGCAGTGGTGCTCGGCGGTGCCAATATTTATGGCGGTTCTGGTTCCATTATCGGCACTGCCATTGCGGTTTTATTAGTGGGATATTTGCAACAAGGTTTGCAAATGGCAGGAGTGCCAAATCAGGTGTCCAGCGCCCTTTCCGGTGCGCTGCTTATCGTCGTTGTCGTTGGTCGTTCCGTTAGCCTGCATCGCCAGCAAATTAAAGAGTGGCTGGCGCGTCGGGCCAATAACCCATTGCCATAAAGGATATCTTCATGACACTTCATCGCTTTAAGAAAATCGCCTTACTTAGCGCCCTTGGCATTGCCGCAATCTCTATGAATGTGCAGGCCGCAGAGCGTATTGCATTTATTCCCAAACTGGTTGGCGTGGGATTTTTTACCAGCGGTGGCAACGGCGCACAACAAGCTGGTAAAGAGCTGGGCGTTGATGTGACCTACGACGGGCCGACAGAACCCAGTGTTTCTGGTCAGGTACAGTTGATTAATAACTTCGTCAATCAGGGATATAACGCCATTATCGTTTCTGCGGTTTCGCCTGATGGCTTGTGTCCGGCACTGAAACGCGCCATGCAACGTGGGGTGAAAGTACTTACCTGGGATTCTGACACCAAACCGGAGTGCCGTTCTTACTACATTAACCAGGGAACGCCCGCCCAGTTGGGAGGTATGTTGGTGGATATGGCGGCGCGTCAGGTGAATAAAGACAAAGCCAAAGTCGCGTTTTTCTACTCCAGCCCCACCGTTACGGACCAAAACCAGTGGGTGAAAGAAGCGAAAGCGAAAATCGCCAAAGAGCATCCAGGCTGGGAAATTGTCACTACGCAGTTTGGCTATAACGATGCCACTAAATCGTTACAAACCGCGGAAGGCATATTAAAAGCCTATAGCGATCTCGATGTCATTATCGCCCCCGACGCCAACGCCCTGCCCGCTGCCGCACAAGCCGCAGAAAACCTGAAAAATGACAAAGTTGCGATTGTCGGATTCAGTACGCCAAATGTGATGCGTCCGTATGTAGAGCGCGGCACGGTGAAAGAATTTGGCCTGTGGGATGTGGTTCAGCAAGGCAAAATTTCAGTTTATGTCGCGGATGCATTATTGAAAAAAGGATCAATGAAAACGGGCGACAAGCTGGATATTCAGGGCGTAGGTCAGGTGGAAGTCTCGCCAAACAGCGTTCAGGGCTATGACTACGAAGCGGACGGTAATGGCATTGTACTGTTACCGGAGCGCGTGGTTTTCAATAAAGAAAATATCGGCAAATACGATTTCTGATGTGCATTACTTAACCGGAGTAAGTTATGGCAGATTTAGACGATATTAAAGATGGTAAAGATTTTCGCACCGATCAACCGCAACAAAATATCCCTTTTACCCTCAAAGGTTGCGGTGCACTGGACTGGGGAATGCAGTCTCGTTTATCGCGGATATTTAATCCGAAAACGGGTAAAACCGTGATGCTGGCCTTTGACCATGGTTATTTTCAGGGGCCGACTACCGGACTTGAACGCATCGATATAAATATCGCCCCGCTGTTTGAACATGCCGATGTATTAATGTGTACGCGCGGTATTTTGCGCAGCGTAGTGCCGCCCGCGACTAATAAGCCAGTGGTACTGCGGGCGTCAGGTGCGAACTCTATTCTGGCGGAATTAAGCAATGAAGCAGTAGCGTTATCGATGGATGACGCCGTGCGCCTGAACAGTTGTGCTGTGGCGGCGCAGGTTTATATCGGCAGCGAATATGAACATCAGTCGATCAAAAATATTATTCAGTTGGTCGATGCTGGAATGAAAGTGGGAATGCCTACCATGGCAGTCACTGGCGTGGGCAAAGATATGGTGCGCGATCAGCGTTATTTCTCGCTCGCGACCCGAATCGCCGCTGAAATGGGGGCGCAAATTATCAAAACCTATTATGTCGATAAAGGTTTTGAACGGATTGTTGCCGGATGTCCGGTACCCATTGTTATTGCTGGCGGTAAAAAATTACCGGAACGCGAGGCGCTGGAAATGTGCTGGCAGGCTATCGATCAGGGCGCTTCTGGTGTGGATATGGGGCGTAATATTTTCCAGTCAGACCATCCGGTGGCGATGATGAAAGCCGTACAGGCGGTGGTACACCATAACGAAACGGCTGATCGGGCATATGAACTCTATCTGAGTGAAAAACAGTAACTGCGGATTTAAGGAGAAGAATCATGCACGTCACACTGGTTGAAATTAACGTTCATGAAGACAAGGTTGACGAGTTTATCGAGGTCTTTCGCCAGAACCACCTGGGCTCGGTACAGGAAGAAGGTAATTTGCGCTTCGATGTCTTACAGGACCCGGAAGTGAATTCGCGCTTTTATATTTACGAAGCCTATAAAGATGAAGACGCAGTGGCGTTCCATAAAACCACGTCCCACTACAAAACCTGTGTCGCGAAACTGGAACCGCTAATGACCGGGCCGCGTAAAAAACGCGTGTTCAATGGGTTGATGCCGTGAGGCGAATTCATCAGTTTTATCTACAATTGGGGTAACGCGCTGACGGGAGTAAAAAAATGTCTGACTGGAACCCCTCTTTATATCTGCACTTTGCCGCTGAACGATCGCGTCCGGCGGTGGAGCTGGTTGCCAGAGTGCCGCTGGAGAATGTCGAATACGTTGCCGATCTTGGCTGTGGCCCAGGTAACAGCACCGCCCTTCTACACCAACGTTGGCCTGCGGCGAAGATAACTGGCATCGACTCGTCTCCGGCGATGATTGCTGAAGCGCGCAGTGCTTTGCCGGACTGCCAGTTTGTGGAAGCGGACATCCGCAGCTGGCAACCGAAACAGGCACTCGATCTGATTTTTGCTAATGCCTCGCTGCAATGGCTGCCCGACCACTACGAATTGTTTCCTCATCTGGTTTCGTTACTTAATCTCCATGGTGTGTTGGCAGTACAGATGCCAGATAACTGGCTGGAGCCTACCCATGTGCTCATGCGCGAAGTCGCCTGGGAACAAAACTATCCGGATCGTGGGCGTGAGCCGCTGGCTGGCGTTCATGCTTACTACGATATTTTGAGCGAAGCCGGATGCGAGATTGATATCTGGCGAACCACTTACTATCACCAGATGCCGTCGCACCAGGCGATTATCGATTGGGTGACCGCCACTGGATTACGCCCGTGGTTGCAGGATCTGACTGAGAGCGAACAGCAGCATTTTCTAACGCGCTACCATCAGATGCTGGAAGAGCAGTATCCACTGCAAGAGAACGGACAGATACTGCTGGCATTTCCGCGTCTGTTTATTGTTGCACGACGTACGGAGTAATTATCACGTCAGCTGGTAATGGCGATCGGGAAGAATTTTCGCTGGAATTTCTGCTTCATCGTTCATCTGTAACAGGTCAATTTCAATAGCGTTGCAGATGGCATCCAGTGGTAAATCGTTGTTTTCTGTACCGAACGGATCTTCAAGTTCTTCCGCCAGGCAATCCAGCGAAATAAAAGTGTAGGAAATCAGCACAGAGATAAAAGGCGTCATGTAATGCAGGTCCACGACCAGCGCAAACGGCAGCATGATACAAAACAGATAAACGGTACGATGCAAAATCAGGGTGTAGGCAAAGGGAATTGGCGTGTAGGCAATGCGCTCGCAGCCTGCCAGAACCGCTGAAATATCATTAAGCCGATCGTTGAAGCTAATAAACAGAATGTCCGAAAGCTGTCCATTGCGTCGCTGAACCGCCAACCATTCCCCCATTATCAACAAAATACGGTTAGCTGGAGAGTTTGAAGCCAGGACTCGCTGAAGATCTTTGGCATTGAGATAATGAGCCAGCACTTCCGCCTGAGGCTGTTTGCGTAATGTCATACGTAAACAGTGGGCGAAGGCGATTTGCAGTCGGGCAAACTCCCTTACACTTGCCGAATCCGGCAATGTCGTTTTTACCTCACGCAATAATGACCGTGAAGCAATCATCAACTGCCCCCAAAGTTTTCGTGCTTCAACGTAACGGGCGTAACCGGCATTATTACGAAAACCAAGAAAAATGGCGATGGCGACACCAAGAATGCTGAACGGTGCGAGGGTGAATTTGATGCCCAAATGCGTGTACCAGGGCAGCATGAAAATAACAGCGATAGAAAAGAGAAAATTGAGTAGTAAGCGCGAGGATATCTTGGATAATACTGAACCGTGCCAGACAAAAATACGGCGCAGCCAGTGTTGTTGTGGACGAACAATCATGGTTATCTTCAGGCGTGGACAAGTCGCCCTATTAAACGTGATTACGATCACATTCTCAAGACGATACTTACAAATTACCTACAAGCTTACAACATTAACAGTGTGACATATGGCACTTGGTTATGATAAACGGCGTATAGGATGTTGTAACTAAATTAGGTTGGTGAAAAACCCGGTCGAAACCGGGTTCAGAAGTAACGGTGTTATTAGCACAACGGACGTACAGCTTCGCGCATCCCTTTTTCCAGAATGGAATCCAGGTCATTAGCAACCAGTTCGACCAGGCCAGGCACTTGCGTTAGGTCCTGTTCCCAGTGGTCTTTTTCTGCCAGCACAATAGCGACCAGCTCCTGGGTGTCGATGATACGGTCACGATGCTGGCTCCAGAGTTGCTGATAACGTTCCAGCCAGTGGGCATCATCCTGTACCGGATACTCTTCCCCGTTACGTTCTCCACGATAGAATGCAATCAATGCCGCTAGCGCGAAGGTCAGTCGGGCCGGAAGTTTACCGTTCACCTTCTGCCCTGCCAGCAGCTGCGGCAGGATGCGGGTACGGAACTTGGTCATGCCGTTGAGCGCGATGGAAAGCAGCTGATGCTTAATGTACGGGTTACGGAAACGCCCGGTGACTGCACTGGCGAAAGATTCCAGTTCATCACGAGGCAAATCCAGTACTGGAATAATTTCTTCGTAGATGGCTTTTTCAACGAATGCGCAAATTTCAGCATCGTTCATCGCTTCACCTACGGTATCCAGCCCTGCCTGGAACGCAACTGGCACCAACGCCGTATGCGCACCGTTCAGGATTGCAACCTTACGCTCTTTGTATGGCTTAATATCATCTACAATCAATACGTTGAGCGGATATTTGTCCAGACGCAGCTCAGTCGCTAAGGATTTCGGCCCCTGAATAACAAACAGGTAAAAGTGTTCAGCGGTATCGAGGAAACCATCGTGATACCCCAGTTCTTCTTCCAGTTTCGCCACTTCATCACGCGGATAACCGGTAACGATACGGTCCACCAGCGTTGAACAGAAGCTGTTAGCCTGATCCAGCCATTGAATAAATGCTTCTGGTAGCGCCCACTCCTGCGCGTAGCGCAGCACCAGTTCACGCAGCGCATCGCCGTTATAGTCGATCAGTTCACACGGGATGATGATCCAACCTTTATCCAGCGCACCGTTGAAATGGCTAAAACGTTCGAACAACAGGCGAGTCAGTTTTGCCGGATAGCTTACCGCTGGCGCGTCATCAAATTTGTCGCCTGCATGGTAGCTGATGCCTGCTTCGGTGGTGTTAGAGAAAACAAAGCGCATTTCCGGGTTGTGCGCCAGTTTCAGGAATTCATCGTATTCACTGTAGACGCTGATTTCACGATTAACAGAACGAATCAGACGCGCATCGCTAACCGCTTCGCCCTTCTCATTCAAACCACGAATGATGGTGGTATACAGACCATCCTGAGTGCTCAGTGACGGCGGGAATGAAGTTTCAATCGGACGAACTACGACCACACCAGAATTCAGATCGGTGTGCTCATTCAGGAGATCAATTTGCCAGTCGACAAAGGCACGCAGGAAGTTACCTTCACCAAACTGAATGATACGTTCTGGATACTGTGCACCGGGAAAATCGCGACGATTTAGTGTTTTCACAATGGGTTCCCTTTTGATTAGTCATACAACCTGTTTGAATTGGTACGACAGGTTAGCAAACTTTGATACACTGAACCCCTGTTTTGATCAACTCGCGGTGAACAATTCACGGTTTTTGGCGAAAAATGTGCTGCTGGTCAAGGTTCCGGAAAGTTAAAGCTTGTAATCATGATTCGCGGTAAAAGTGGGGAATGTTCAAATTGGTAGAACAAATTAGATGTCCCCCACAAAAACTCGCAAATTTGTCAGACAACTTCCTCGCCATAATGCATAGTGCTGGTACGATTTCGCCCGTCTTTTTTCGAGCGATAAAGACAAGTATCGGCTTCTACCATTAGTTTGTTGAAATCATCTATTAACGTACGAAATGTTGCACTTCCACTTCCGACACCAATGCTAACCGTCAAGTAAAGCGTTTTTTGTTGCCAGATAAACGGTTGCATTTCTACGCCTTTACGGATTTTTTCCGCCATCAGCAGACCATCCACAGGATTCACTGAAGGCACTGCAACCGCAAATTCTTCGCCGCCCATCCGTGCCACCAGCCCCTTATCACCAACTATCTTCTGTATATGCCGGGCAAACACGCTTAAAACTTTATCGCCGCATTCATGACCATAGTTGTCGTTTATGCTTTTGAAATAGTCGATATCAAGCAGCATCACCGTCAGATGTTGTGTCTGTTGTAGTGACGGATTTTTTAACGCCTCAAAAAGACCTGAGCGCGAGTAAACCTGGGTGAGAAAATCAAAATCGGCACGCAGAGAAACTTGCTTAACCAGCGAATTAATTGCCGCCACGCTAAAGGAAACCATGATTGGGCAAATTGCCATGGTAGCAATCCCCAGACGAGCGGAGAACATTTGTGGGATAGAGAACGGCGAACCGACGGCGATATCTATCACCGAATTTGCCACCAGCACGATTTCCACCGCTCCCGTCAAAAAAGTCAGCAAACACGTTACCTGCGGGGTATAGCGTACCGCACACCAGATCAATGCAGGCAATGGGAACGCCAGACTCCCCGCACCGCCAATCACTACCGAGGCAATAACCGATACAATGAGCGCAATAAACGGCATCATCTGTTCTGCTTTAAAGCGTGGCAACACTCTGGGGATCGCCAGCGTCAACATACACGGAACAATTAACACGCCCGTCGAAAACTGTTCGCTAAACCAGTCAGCAAGTAAGGGCCAGAAATCCAGACTATCAATACTTACTGAACCAACCGCTCCGACAATTGCGCATAATAATGCGGCTATAAGGCAATAATTAAACAAGCGTAAGGCACTTACTGGCTCATACTTATTTTTCCCCAGTCGCTTATCCCTCACCACTAACCGAGCCACGGTCACAATAAACATCATATTGGACAAGTTGATGACCAGTGAAACTAAACCCCATTCGGTAGTCATCGCATCATAAGCCAGCATCGCCACGTAACTGATTGCATAGTAATGCAGTCGATTGAGCCAGACATAACGGGCAAAAACCCCTGCCATCACACCATTCAGCGGCCAGAAGAGAGAAAGTTCATGAACCAGACGTAACTCTGCGCCAACAAAATAGAACAGCGTGGTTAGCGCAAAAATCGCGATGCTATTACGTAGCAAATGGCCTTCCAGGAACAAATGGAAAGTTGAGATGGGGTGTACACGCATTAATTATCTGTCCATACAATTGCAGGCTGCAATTATTTTAACGCAATAAGTAAATTCTCATAAAGGATAGCATGTTCACTGGCAGCGGTGACAAATAAAGATATTAATCCGATACGGCTTTGTCGAAATCTGACATTCTTATGGCTGATTCATCTGAATAACCAGCCAGTGGTAGATAACCGTCACAATATAACGTTGTTGTTCCTCACTTAACGAAACACCCTGCGGAATGTTGTGCCACTTAGCCAGACAGCCGCGACAACATGTTGCTGTAGCATGCTGGGCAATAAACACCGGATGCCCGCGCATGGGAGTTTGCTTGCCATCGTTCGCCGGTAAGGCCGGGGCAAGACGTTTAGCGACAAAATCCGCCGCATGTTGTTCGATAACCGGCGCGCCCTTCTCCAGACAATACTGACGCTCCTTCACGCCTAAACGAAAGCGGGAGCGAAATTTTGAACGGGATAAACGCGCGAAGAGTGGATCAAGAGACTGCATTAGTAAACCGAGCGTCCTAATTGTTTCGTCAATTGTTCAAGTACTGCAATACCGGCAAGAGAGTTACCTGCGTCATCCAGTTCCGGACTCCAGACCGCAATGGCCATTTCATGTGGGACGATCGCCACAATACCGCCACCAACGCCAGATTTCGCCGGAAGTCCCACCCGCCAGGCAAACTCGCCCGCGTTCTGGTACATACCACTGGTTGCCATCAGCGCGTTAATTTGTCGCGCCTGCATTGGCGTCACCACTGGCTCATCGATATGAATAGCCTTCCCCTGATTTGCCAGAAAGACAAACGTTCGGGCCAGCTCAACGCAGCTCATTTTTAGTGCACAGTAGTGAAAGTAGTTTTGCAGTACTGTTGTCACATCATGATGGAAATTGCCAAACGACTTCATCAGCCAGGCTATCGCCGCATTTCTCGCAGAATGCTCGAACTCTGAACGCGCTACCACCGTATCGTAGGCAATATCAGACACGCCGCTTAGTCCACGCACCACTTCCAGCATACGTTGCCGTGGGGCGCTTAATCGCCCTTGTAGCATGTCGCAGACCACCAGCGCACCGGCATTAATAAAAGGATTTCGTGGAATACCCTGTTCCATTTCCAGTTGCACCAGAGAATTGAATGGCGATCCCGACGGATCCTTGCCCACTCGTTGCCAAATCTCTTCTTCGGAGTAATGACGCATTGCAACAACGAGACTGAGCACTTTGGAAATAGACTGAATTGAAAAACGCTCTTGCGCGTCTCCGGCCTGAAAAAGCTGCCCGTCAACGGTACAGATAGCAATGCCCAGTCGGGAACCCTCTACCGTTGCCAGTGCCGGAATATAATCCGCGACTTTCCCCTGACCAATTAGCGGACGTACTTGCCGCAAGATGTTTTCTAAAATTGCATTATCCATGGCGACTGCCACTCTCTGCTCCTTGCTCGCAGGTCTGAAAAGACCTGCGAGTATAACAGAGCTAAATATGTGACGTCAGATCCGGTCTTTCCATACCGTCTGGATATTACAGAACTCATGTAACCCAAAATGGGAAAGTTCACGACCAAAGCCGCTCTTCTTCACACCGCCAAACGCTACCCGTGCATCACTGGCGCTGAAACCATTGATAAACACCCCTCCACATTCCAGACGTGCTGCCATTTGTTTCGCCAGTGCTTCATCAGAGGTAATAATGGTTGCAGAAAGTCCAAACTCGCTGTCATTAGCCAGTTTAAGCGCATGTTCAGCATCTTTCGCAATGGTGATTGCCGCGACGGGTCCAAACAATTCTTCACGAAACGCGGTCATTTCTGGCGTGACGTCTGCCAGAACCGTTGCCGGATAGTAGTTTCCTGCGCCTGCTACCTTTTCCCCTCCGAGTAACAGACGGGCGCCCTGTGCCAGTGATTTTTCAACCTGATGATGTAACTCATCACGCAAATCGAAACGCGCCATCGGTCCGAGGTCGTTTTCCTCATTACTCGGATCGCCCATTTTCAACGCCGCTACCGCCGCCACAAAACGCTCGGTAAATGCAGAGGCAATCCCCTCTTCGATGATAAAGCGTTTTGCTGCTGCACAAACCTGCCCGGTATTCTGATAACGTCCGGCAACCGCGGCTTTCACGGCCAGGTCCAGATCGGCATCGTTAAGCACAATAAATGGGTCGGAACCGCCCAGTTCAAGCACACATTTTTTCAGTGCCGCCCCAGCCTGCGCGCCAATGGCTGCTCCCGCACGGACACTTCCGGTGACTGTAACCGCAGCAATGCGCGGGTCTTTAATCATCTGGCTTACACCGTCATTGTCGGCATTCAACCAGCCATATACGCCTTGTGGGATACCTGCATCGTTAAAGACCTGAGCAATTAACTGTGCACAGCCCATCACATTTGGCGCATGCTTAAGCAAATAACCGTTACCTGCCAGGATAATGGGAACAGCCCCTCGCATCACCTGCCATAACGGAAAGTTCCACGGCATAATCGCCAGGATCGTCCCCATAGGACGATATTCAATAACCGCTTGCTGATTTTCTACCTGCGTAGGTTCGCTCTTCAGCATTGCCGGGCCATGCTCTGCATACCAGTCGCACAAGTTTGCCGATTTCGCCACTTCGGCACGCGCCTGTTTGATCGGTTTCCCCATTTCTCGAGTGATCATTTGCGCCATCTCTTCGCTACGGGCGCGTAAAGCCTCACCGAGATCATGCAGTTTTTCTGCGCGATAATTTACGTTTGTTACGCGCCAGTCGCGAAAGCCTGCCGCCGCGAGCCGAAGTGCGTGTTCAATATCGTCAGCGCCAGCCCACGGCAGTGCAGAAAGTTGTTCGCCATTGGCTGGATTTATTGAAATAGCATGGGTAAGCGGAGTAATGGTCATCCGGGTGTCTCCTTCGTGAGTTATGGTGTGAAGATACGCAGATTTACTCTTTCGTGAAAATGAATAATATTAAGCCACTTGTTCACGAATTGAGAATGCTATGGATCTGACCCAACTGGAGATGTTTAACGCCGTTGCCGAGGCTGGCAGCATTACCCAGGCGGCAGCAAAAGTGCATCGTGTGCCATCTAACCTGACTACCCGTATCCGCCAGCTGGAAACAGAACTCGGCGTGGAACTGTTTATTCGCGAGAATCAGCGTTTACGTCTCTCTCCTGCCGGGCATAATTTTTTGCGCTATAGCCAACAAATTCTCGCGTTGGTCGACGAAGCGCGAAATGTTGTTGCTGGCGATGAGCCACAAGGCTTGTTTTCTCTCGGTTCGCTGGAAAGCACCGCGGCTGTACGCATCCCAGCTACACTGGCAGAATTTAACCGTCGTTATCCTAAAATTCAGTTTTCCCTTTCTACTGGCCCTTCCGGGACTATGCTGGACGGTGTACTTGAGGGAAAACTGAATGCGGCATTTATTGATGGTCCGATTAACCATACAGCCATTGACGGGATGCCGGTGTACCGTGAGGAGTTGATGATCGTTACGCCGCAAGGACATACTCCCGTTACCCGCGCCAGTCAGGTTAATGGTTGTAATATCTATGCCTTCCGCGCTAACTGCTCGTATCGCCGCCACTTTGAGAGCTGGTTTCATGCCGACGGCGCAGCGCCGGGGACAATTCATGAGATGGAGTCATATCACGGTATGCTGGCCTGTGTAATCGCCGGAGCGGGAATTGCGCTTATTCCTCGTTCCATGCTGGAAAGTATGCCGGGGCATCATCAGGTTGAAGCCTGGCCATTAGGTGAGCAATGGCGTTGGTTAACGACATGGCTGGTCTGGCGTCGTGGCGCGAAGACTCGTCAGCTTGAGGCGTTTATTGAGCTGCTTGACACATCGCTGGAACAGCATGATGCGGCAAAATGAGATGTAGATCACAAAGTCATTGTATTCACATCATTAACCGTTTTAAGATCATTTCATCACCTTTTTGCAACTCACCCGATAATCTGTTATGACAACAAACACTGTTTCCCGCAAAGTGGCGTGGCTACGGGTAGTTACGCTGGCAGTAGCCGCCTTCATCTTCAATACTACCGAATTTGTCCCTGTTGGCCTGCTTTCTGACATTGCGCAAAGTTTTCACATGCAAACTGCTCAGGTCGGCATCATGTTGACCATTTATGCATGGGTAGTAGCGCTAATGTCATTGCCTTTTATGCTAATGACCAGTCAGGTTGAACGCCGCAAATTGCTGATCTGCCTGTTCGTGGTGTTTATTGCCAGCCATGTGCTGTCATTTTTATCGTGGAGCTTTACCGTTCTGGTGATCAGTCGAATCGGCGTTGCTTTCGCACATGCTATTTTCTGGTCGATAACGGCGTCTCTGGCGATTCGCATGGCGCCAGCAGGTAAACGAGCGCAGGCGTTGAGTTTAATCGCTACCGGTACAGCACTGGCAATGGTATTAGGTTTACCCATTGGTCGAATTGTGGGGCAATATTTCGGCTGGCGAACGACGTTTTTTGCCATTGGTATTGGAGCGCTTATCACCCTGCTATGCCTGATTAAATTACTTCCATTACTCCCCAGCGAGCACTCCGGGTCGTTGAAAAGTCTTCCGCAGCTGTTCCGCCGCCCTGCATTGATGAGCATTTATTTGTTGACGGTAGTGGTGGTTACCGCGCATTACACGGCATACAGCTATATCGAGCCTTTTGTGCAAAACGTAGCTGGGTTCAGTGCCAATTTTGCCACAGCATTGCTGTTAATGCTCGGAGGCGCAGGCATTATTGGTAGCGTGATTTTCGGCAAACTCGGCAATCAGTATGCGTCTACGCTGGTGAGTGCGGCAATTGCGTTATTGCTGGTGTGCCTGGCGCTACTGTTACCTGCGGCGAACAGTGAGATGCACCTCGGCGTACTGAGCGTTTTCTGGGGGATTGCGATGATGATCATCGGCCTTGGGATGCAGGTAAAAGTGCTGGCGCTGGCACCGGATGCTACCGACGTTGCGATGGCGCTATTTTCGGGGATATTTAATATTGGTATCGGCGCCGGGGCGCTGGTGGGTAATCAGGTGAGTCTTCACTGGTCGATGTCGATGATTGGCTATGTTGGCGCGGTGCCTGCTCTCGCTGCGTTAATATGGTCAATCGTCATATTCCGCCGCTGGCCAGTGAAACTCGAAGAACAGACGCAATAGCTTCCATGCACGAACGAGCCTTTCAGATTATTGACAACGTGCGCTTTGTTTATGCCGGATGCGGCGGGAACGCCTTATCCGGCCTACAACTCAATACATTGCAGAGATTACGTAGGCCTGATAAGCGTGGCGCATCAGGCAATGTTGCGTTTGTCATCTGGCTCAGACCCATTCGGGCCTTTTTTAATGGTACGTTTTAATGATTTCCAGGATACCGTTAATAATAAACTGCACCCCCATACACACCAGTAAGAAGCCCATCAGGCGGGAAATCGCTTCAATTCCCCCCTTGCCTACCAGCCGCATAATTGCGCCAGAGCTACGTAGACTTCCCCATAAAATGACCGCAACCAGAAAAAAGATCAGCGGCGGCGCAACCATCAATACCCAGTCCGCGAAGGTTGAACTCTGACGTACTGTGGATGCCGAGCTAATGATCATCGCAATGGTCCCCGGTCCGGCAGTACTTGGCATTGCCAGTGGAACAAAGGCGATGTTGGCACTGGGTTCATCTTCCAGCTCTTCGGATTTGCTTTTCGCCTCCGGTGAGTCAATCGCTTTTTGCTGGGGGAAGAGCATACGGAAACCAATAAAAGCGACAATTAAGCCGCCAGCAATACGCAGACCGGGAATCGAAATCCCGAATGTGTCCATCACCAGTTGTCCGGCATAGTACGCCACCATCAAGATGGCAAAAACATATACCGAGGCCATTAATGACTGACGATTACGTTCGGCGGTGTTCATGTTACCTGCAAGCCCGAGAAACAACGCTACGGTAGTTAACGGGTTAGCTAACGGCAATAACACCACCAGCCCCAAGCCTATCGCTTTAAACAAATCTAACATTGGTGGTTGTCATCCTGTGTCGCTAGTTATCTGCGAAAAGTATAAAGGGTAAACAAGGAGAAAGTTTCACTCTTTAACTAATCTTGCAGCACACTGCGCAATACTTGAACCGATTTAGCAAATCGTGGCATCCAGGGATTCATTCATTTGACTTATACTTGCCTGGGCAATATTATCCCCTGCAACTAATTACTTGCCAGGGCAACCATTGTGAAAAGTACCAGCGACCTGTTCAATGAAATCATTCCATTAGGTCGCTTAATCCATATGGTTAATCAGAAGAAAGACCGTCTGCTTAACGATTATCTGTCACCGCTCGATATCACCGCGGCACAGTTTAAGGTGCTCTGCTCTATCCGCTGCGCGGCGTGCATTACTCCCGTTGAGCTGAAAAAAGTCCTTTCGGTTGACCTTGGCGCGCTGACCCGCATGTTGGATCGCCTGGTCTGCAAAGGCTGGATTGAGCGGTTGCCGAACCCGAATGATAAGCGCGGCGTGTTGGTGAAACTCACCAGCAGCGGCGCGGCAATATGTGAACAATGCCATCAATTAGTTGGCCAGGACCTGCATCAAGAATTAACAAAAAACCTGACGGCGGACGAAGTGGCAACGCTTGAGCATTTGCTTAAGAAAGTCCTGCCGTAAACAAAAAAAGAGGTATGACGATGTCCAGACGCAATACTGACGCTATTACCATTCATAGCATTTTGGACTGGATCGAGGACAACCTGGAATCACCACTGTCACTGGAAAAAGTGTCAGAGCGTTCAGGTTATTCCAAATGGCACCTGCAACGGATGTTTAAAAAAGAAACCGGCCATTCATTAGGTCAATACATCCGCAGCCGTAAGATGACAGAAATCGCGCAAAAGCTTAAAGAAAGCAACGAGCCCATCCTCTATCTGGCAGAACGTTATGGTTTCGAGTCACAGCAAACGCTGACTCGTACCTTCAAAAATTACTTTGATGTTCCACCGCATAAATATCGGATGACCAATATGCAGTGCGAGTCGCGGTATTTGCATCCATTGAACCATTACAACAGTTAATAAAAATGTGACAACGTCACTGAGGCAATCATGAAACCACTTTTATCCGCAATGGTAACCGCGCTTATTCTCTTTTCCGCGCAGAGCTTTGCGGAGCAAACCTCGCAACCGGTCGTTACTTCCTGTGGCGATGTGGTGATTGTTCCCCCATCGCAGGAACAACCACCGTTCGATTTAAATCACATGGGTACAGGCAGTGACAAATCGGATGCGCTGGGCGTGCCCTATTATAACCAACACGCCATATAGTTTATTCAGGCCCCGGCATATCGGGGCTTGTTAGCCTCTCACCTTCACCGCTTTACGCCACCGCAAACCAAACACATTGATATACAGTCCGGTCATAATAAGCACGGCACCTAAGAATTGCAGACCTGTTAGGCGTTCATCCAGCAGTAACGCTGCACTTGCCAGACCGACTACCGGCACCAGTAATGATAATGGTGCGACACGCCATGTTTCATAGCGTCCAAGCAGCGTACCCCAGATCCCGTAACCAACTATCGTCGCCACAAATGCCAGATACATCAACGCCAGAATGGTGGTCATGTCGATAGTGACCAGACTGTGAATCATTTTTTCGGAGCCATCGAGAATGAGCGAGGCGACAAAAAACGGGATTATCGGGATTAATGCGCTCCAGACGACCAGAGACATCACTGCCGGACGGGATGAATGAGACATGATCTTTTTATTGAAGATATTGCCACTCGCCCAACTAAATGCCGCCGCCAGGGTCAAAATAAAACCGAGCATCGCCACATGCTGACCGTTAAAGCTATCTTCGATTAACACCAGTACGCCAAAAATCGCTAACGCAATCCCCGCCAGTTGCTTACCGTGCAGCCGTTCACCAAAAGCAAAAGCACCGAGCACGATAGTAAAAAACGCCTGAGCCTGTAAGACCAGCGAGGCTAGTCCTGCCGGCATACCGAAGTTAATGGCGCAAAAAAGAAAGGCAAACTGCGCAAAACTGATGGTTAAACCATACCCCAGCAGTAAATTCAGCGGTACTTTTGGTCGCGCCACGAAAAAGATTGCCGGGAAGGCGACCAGCATAAAGCGTAAACCGGCCAGCATCAGCGGTGGCATGTTATGGAGCCCCACTTTGATGACCACAAAATTAAGCCCCCATACAACGACGACTAATAGCGCCAACAACCCATCTTTCCGCGACATTTTCCCGCCTCTGAATTTTCATTTTTTGTCAGCAATCAACTTAGCTGAATTTACTTTTCTTTAACAGTTCATTCGTTAATCACCGTTTACCACGGCATTAATGGCAAATAAGTCGCTATACTTCGGATTTTTGCCATGCTATTTCTTTACATCTCAAAAACAAAACATAACGAAATGCATTGTCGGACAGCCAAATGAACTTATCTCTGAGACGCTCTACTTGCGCCCTTCTCGCCTCGTCGTTGTTATTAACTATCGGACGCGGCGCCACGCTGCCATTTATGACTATTTACTTGAGTCGCCAGTACAGCCTGGGTGTCGATCTCATTGGTTATGCGATGACAATTGCGCTCACTATTGGCGTCGTCTTTAGCCTCGGTTTTGGTATCCTGGCGGATAAGTTCGACAAGAAACGCTATATGTTACTGGCAATTACGGCCTTCGCCAGCGGTTTTATCGCCATTCCCCTGGTGGACAGCGTCACGCTGGTGGTACTTTTTTTCGCACTCATCAACTGTGCCTATTCCGTTTTTGCCACTGTATTGAAAGCCTGGTTTGCCGACAATCTTTCATCCACCAGCAAAACGAAGATCTTCTCGATCAACTACACCATGCTCAACATTGGCTGGACCGTCGGCCCACCACTCGGCACCCTGTTAGTCATGCAGAGCATCAATCTGCCCTTTTGGCTGGCAGCTATCTGCTCAGCGTTTCCCATGGTTTTCATTCAAATTTGGGTAAAGCGCAGCGAGAAAATCATCGCCACAGAAACAGGCAGCGTCTGGTCGCCAAAGGTTTTGTTACGGGATAAAGCGCTGCTGTGGTTCACCTGCTCTGCCTTTCTGGCTTCTTTCGTGAGCGGTGCCTTTGCCTCTTGTATCTCGCAATATGTGATGGTCATAGCGGATAGTGGTTTTGCTGAAAAAGTAGTCGCAGTGGTCCTGCCTGTTAATGCCGCGATGGTGGTTACGTTGCAGTATTCCGTTGGGCGACGAATTAACCCGACCAACATCCGCGCGCTGATGACGGTAGGCACACTCTGTTTTGTCGTCGGTCTGGTCGGTTTTATTTTTTCCGGAAACAGCCTGCTATTGTGGGGAATTTCAGCCGCGGTATTTACTGTTGGTGAAATTATTTATGCTCCCGGTGAGTATATGTTGATTGACCATATTGCGCCGCCGGGAATGAAAGCCAGCTATTTTTCCGCTCAGTCATTAGGTTGGTTGGGGGCAGCGGTAAATCCATTAGTAAGTGGTGTGGTACTGACCACTCTCCCGTCTTCCTCGCTGTTTATCATCCTGGCGGTAGTCATCATTGCCGCGTGGGCGCTGATGTTAAAAGGTATTAACGCCAGACCCCAGGGGCAGCCAGCACTCTGTTGACGTTCGTGCCGTGCCACTACTGGCACGGCTTCGCTAATCATTTTTCTGTGGCAAAGGCATAGCCTTCATCTTCCCAGCCGGTTATCCCGCCGAGCATGATTTTAACCGACTTTCCGAGTCGAGCCAGTTTGAGTGCCGCACGGTCTGCACCGTTACAATGTGGCCCCGCGCAATACACCACAAATAGAGTATCGTCCGGCCATTCGGTCATTCTCTCTGCGGTCATTTGCTTATGGGGTAGATGAAGAGCGCCTGGGATATGCCGACGCGCGAAGTCCTCTTCACGTCCAACCACATGAAGTAAAACGAAATCATCGCCAATATAAGCCAGAGAGTCATGAACATCGGCACAATCTGTTTCGACACTCAGGCGCGCGAGAAAATGCGCCTCAGCAACTTCCGGCTTCGCTGTGGTAAATTCAGTGACATAACGCATAGTGCTTTTTCCTTTTGGTTTGTTGTGTTAACAATAATGTAACCAATCTACTTTTCACTGACCGCCTCCCGATATGCCAGAAAAGAGCAAAATGATGACAACGTTACAACGTCCGCTGGTTGTTGCACTGGCTTATGACGGGCTATGTACTTTCGAATTTGGCGTAGCCGTTGAAATATTCGGCCTGCCACGACCGGAACTGGGCGATAACTGGTATCGTTTTGCCGTTGCTGCGGTAGAACCTGGTGTGCTGCAAGCCACCGGGGGGATCCACGTGGTTGCAGATGGAGGGCTGGAATTATTGCCCAACGCCGATATGGTTATTATTCCTGGCTGGCGTGGAATAGATGCAAAAGTGCCAGAGATGTTATGTCAGTCATTGCGCGAGGCACACCAGCGCGGTACCCGCCTGGTATCGATATGCTCTGGCGCGTTTGTCCTTGCTGCTGCGGGCCTTCTTCACCAGCGAAAAGCGACCACCCACTGGCGCTACACTGAACAACTCCGGCATCGTTATCCTTCAATCAGCGTAAGTGACAATGTGTTATATCAGGATGAAGGACAAGTGATGACCTCCGCCGGAAGCGCCGCGGGGATCGATCTGTGTTTACATATCGTGCGCAAAGATTTTGGCCATGAGATTGCTAATAATGTCGCCCGGCGGCTGGTCATACAGCCACATCGCCAGGGGGATCAACCACAAAATCTGACGCGCCCAATGGCCTCACCGCGTGAAAGCCAGACGTTAGGTGCATTATTCGACTTTTTGCAGCAGAATCTGGCACAAACACACACTGTGTCTTCCCTCGCCGAGCGGGTAAATATGAGTCCGCGCACTTTTTTGAGACGTTTTGAGGCGTTAACCGGCATGACGCCCGCCCGCTGGCTGCTCAATGAACGATTAATACGAGTACAGGATTATCTGCAAAATTCGGCTTTTAACATCGATAAAATTGCCGAGCTGACGGGTTTTGGCAATTCAGCGTTATTGCGTCATCACTTTCACCAACGTTTTTTATTATCCCCTTCGCAATATCGTAAAAACAGCCGTTTCCCATCACAATAACCGCCTGATTCAGCCTTTGTTTAGGTAATCTCTGCTAATATCTTTCTCATTGAGATGAAAATTAAGGTAAGCGAGGAAACACACCACACAATAAACGGAGGAAAATAATGTTGGGTAATATGAATGTTTTTATAGCTGTTCTGGGAATAATTTTATTTTCTGGCTTTCTGGCCGCATATTTCAGCTACAAATGGGATGACTAATGAACGGAGATAATCCCTCACCTAACCGGCCCCTTGTTACAATTGCGTGCAAGGGGCCTGATTTTCTGACGGCGAAAAAAAACCGCCAGTAAACCGGCGGTGAATGCTTGCATGGATCGATTTGTGTTTTGCTTTTACGCTATCAGGCATTTCTCTGCACTGGTAACGGTTCTTTGACACAGTAGCATTATTTTTCTCAATGAATGTTAAACAGAGCTTAAACTCGGGCAATCACACTCTGCTCGTCAATAAACATACAGCGATTTCTTCCGGTCTGCTTGCCTTCGTACATTGCTCTGTCAGCCCTTCCAATAACCACATCCAACGGTTCATCAGGAAACGCGCGGCTCACGCCAGCGGTCACTGTTATTGGGATATGTCCGCCAGGATGCGCTATGGCATGGTTATCGACTAACTGACAAATACGTAGCCCGGCACGACACGCCTCATCATCATTTTGCGCTTTGATGATAATAATAAACTCTTCACCACCATAGCGATAAACCGTATCGTAGTCACGCGTCCAACCGGCTAAGTAAGTCGCCAGGGCTCGTAATACCACATCACCGATTAAATGTCCGTAGGTATCATTAACCAGTTTAAATCGGTCTATATCCAGCAGCATTAAATAAAGATTTAATGGTTCAGCATTACGTAATTGATGATCAAAGGATTCATCAAGTACCCGACGGCCAGGTAATCCCGTCAATACATCCATATTGCTACGAATAGTCAGCAAATAAATTTTGTAATCTGTTAATGCTGCGGTAAAAGAAAGCAACCCTTCCTGAAATTCTTCAAAATGAGCGTCCTGCCAGCGATTTTCAACAATAGCCAGCATTAATTCCCGACCACAGTTATGCATATGTTGATGGACAGAATCTATTAGCCGAACGTAAGGTAATTCATCGTTATCGAGTGGCCCCAGATGATCAATCCACCGACCAAACTGGCACAGCCCATAAGAATGGCTATCCGTTATTTCTGGCTTACTGGCATCTCTCGCGACCACGCTATGAAACATACTCACCAGCCATTGGTAGTGGGCATCGATAGCCTTATTGAGATTAAACAAGATGGCATCGATTTCCGTTGTCTTCTTGATCATTGCCACTCCTTTTTCACAGTTCCTTGTGCGCTTTATTCTAACTGGAGAAAAGAAAATTTACGTCAATATTTTCATAGAAATCCTAATCAGGAAGTGATGTTAAAGATAACATTGTGATTTAGAACTAAATCACCCCAAAAAAAAGTGTTTAACTCTGTAATTGCCTCTGCACTTTCGCTGGTAAAACACAGATAAACAGCCAAAACAACAAAAGCCCAATGACCCAACATGTTGGGCCATAAGGCTAATTTATTTTTATGACTATTTCTGCAGATGAGTGACCCGTACGACAGCTGGGGAGCTTTTTTTATCCAGACTCCCGCTAATGTTGATCATCTGGTCAGGCTGAACTTCTCGCCCATCAAAGACAGCGGCAGGAATAACAACATTAACTTCACCGCTCTTATCGCGGAAAACGTAACGGTCTTCTCCCTGATGAGAAATCAAATTACCCCGCAATGAAACTGAAGCGCCATCATGCATCGTTTTCGCGAAATCAACGGTCATTATTTTCGCATCGTCGGTTCCGCGATAGCCGTCCTCTATTGCATGCGGCGGCGGTGGCGCCGCATCCTGTTTTAAACCACCCTGTTCATCTGCCAACGCATAAGGCATGACAAGAAAACTCGCTAATATAATAGCCTGAAATTTCATACTGACTCCTTAATGGCGTTTAGTTTAACTTATTAAGTCTGGTTGCTGTTTTGTGAAATGGCCACTAAGAATTAGTCTAATTATCATAACTCGGTTAAAATCAGCCGATTAAAACCTAAAACTTATTAAGTGATGATAATTATCATCAACAACATAATATTGCAGAATACATAATAAACTTAAGATAATTTCCCGACCACAGGTTATTATCGATAAAAATTTACAACGACATTAATTTGTAAGCCGGATTGCAGTCAATCCGGCTCACTCTTGCAAAATTATACGTTCAAGCCGCGATGTTGCAGCATTGGTGTAATCTGTGGTGCCTTACCTCGCCATTGGCGATACAGGTGTTCTAAATCTTCGCTATTACCTTTGGAAAGGATAGCATCGCGAAAACGTTGCCCATTTTCACGCGTTAAACCACCCTCCTCGACAAACCATTGGTAACCATCGTCTGCCAGCATTTGCGTCCACAGATACGCGTAGTAACCCGCCGCGTATCCGCCACCAAAAATGTGAGCGAAATAACTACTGCGATAACGCGGCGGTACAGCGGGAAGATCCATGTTTTCCGCAGCCAGCGCCCGAAGTTCGAAATCGTCCACGTCCTGCCATGCTTCATTCTCATCCAGACAATGCCAGCGCATATCAAGAAGCGCAGCGCTAAGTAACTCGCTCATCTCGTAGCCTTTATTGAACAGGCTGGCATTGCGCATTTTCTGTTGTAACTCTTCCGGCATGGTTTCTCCGGTTTGGTAATGCTTCGCATAGCGAGAGAATACCTGCGGATTTGTCGCCCAGTGTTCGTTGATTTGTGAAGGGAACTCGACGAAATCACGCGGCGTGTTGGTGCCAGAAAGCGTCGCATAACGTTGGCTGGCAAACAGGCCGTGCAGCGTATGACCAAATTCATGGAATAAGGTTATAACATCATCCCACAATAACAATGCAGGTTCACCTGTCGTTGGTTTCTGATAATTGCAAACATTGTAAATAACGGGACGTGTGTCATTGAGCGTAGATTGCTCAACAAAATTCCCCATCCACGCACCGCCGCTTTTGGAATCACGGGCAAAGAAATCACCGTAAAATAGCGCAAGACCGACTCCGTTATGGTCAAATATTTCCCATACGCGCACATCCGGGTGATAGATCGGTATATCAAAGCGCTCGACAAATTTAATGCCGAAAAGCTGATTTGCAGTCCAGAATACCCCCTCATTCAACACTGTGTTCAATTCGAAATAAGGTTTGAGCTGCGCTTCATCGAGACAGAATTTCTCGCGTCTTACCTGCTCGGCATAAAATGCCCAGTCCCACGGCTGGACGCTAAATCCGCCTTGCTGCTTTTCGATAACCGCCTGAATAGACGCCAGTTCATCGTCTGCTCGCTTACGCGCGGCCGGGACAATTTCACGCATGAAGTTAAGTGCGGCTTCGGGTGTTTTTGCCATCTGGTCGGCGATTTTCCATGCAGCATAATGAGGGAAACCAAGCAGTTTCGCCTGCTGCGCGCGGATCTCCACCAGCCGTTGAATAATGGCTCGGGTATCGTTAGCGTCTTTTTTTTCTGCCCGAGCCCAGCCCGCAGTGAACAGTTTTTCACGCGTCGCGCGATCGCGCAGTTCGGCAAGCGCCGGTTGCTGGGTGGTATTCAGCAGTGGGATAAGCCACTTGTTATCCAGACCTTTCTCACGCGCTGCATCCGCCGCCAGGGCAATATCTTGCTCACTCATCCCGGCCAGTTGCCCAATATCGTCAACCACCAGCCCACCGGATTTGTTCGCCGCTAATAACCGCTGGTTAAACTGACTGATAAGGGTCGCCGCCTCTGTATTCAGCACTTTTAATTTTGCCTTATCGGCCTCTGCAAGTTTGGCCCCGGCAAGAACAAAACGTTGATGAATCACCTCGACCAGTCGAATAGATTCGCTATCAAGACTCAAAGATTCACGGCGCTGCCAGATGGCATCGACCCGAGCGAACAATTCGCCGTTCAGGTAAATGTCATTAGCCAGTTCTGCAAGTTCTGCCGAGAACTGTTCATCAAGACGCTGTAATTCATCGTTGGTATGCGCCGAGGTCATAGCGAAGAAGACGCTGGTCACACGTGTGAGTAATTCCCCGCTCTTTTCAAGAGCCAGAATAGTATTAGTAAAATCGGGCGTCTGTGGGTTTAACGCTATCGCTTCTATCTCAACCCGCTTTTGCCGCATTCCCTCGTCGAATGCCGGGCGATAGTGATGATTTGCAATCTGATCAAAATGGGGCGCCATATAAGGCAGCGTGCTCTGCGTAAGAAAAGGATTCGTCGTTGACATTTTCTACTCCTGAAAACGAGGTGTTCCATAGCGTAGGCTTACTGATAACGGAGTGCAATGTTGCAAACCAGTATTACCCGCTCTTAAGCATCACGTGCTATGTTAGTGACACACAAAAGCGTTGAGGAACAGTGAGATGATCGTTTTAGTAACTGGAGCAACGGCAGGTTTTGGTGAATGCATTACTCGTCGTTTTATTCAACAAGGGCATAAAGTTATCGCCACTGGCCGTCGTCAGGAGCGGTTGCAGGAGTTAAAAGACGAGCTGGGAGATAATCTGTATATTGCCCAACTGGACGTCCGTAACCGCGCCGCCATTGAAGAAATGCTGGCATTGCTTCCTGCCGAGTGGAGTGACATTGATATTCTGGTGAACAATGCTGGACTGGCGCTGGGTATGGAACCTGCACATAAAGCGAGCGTTGAAGACTGGGAAACCATGATTGATACCAACAATAAGGGCCTCGTGTATATGACGCGCGCAGTCCTGCCGGGCATGGTTGAGCGCAATCGTGGTCACATTATTAACATTGGTTCAACGGCGGGTAGCTGGCCATATGCAGGTGGCAACGTCTACGGCGCGACAAAAGCGTTTGTTCGTCAGTTCAGCCTGAATCTACGCACAGATCTGCACGGTACAGCAGTACGTGTCACAGACATCGAACCAGGGCTGGTGGGTGGCACCGAATTTTCCAATGTCCGCTTTAAAGGCGATGACGGCAAAGCAGAAAAAACCTATCAAAATACCGTTGCACTGACGCCAGAAGATGTCAGCGAAGCCGTCTGGTGGGTAGCCACTCTCCCCGCTCACGTTAACATCAATACTCTGGAAATGATGCCGGTTACCCAAAGCTATGCCGGGTTGAATGTCCATCGGCATTAATTTTTATACCCGGCCTCACCGCCGGGTTATTGCTTGTCACAAAAAAGTGGTAGACTCTTGCAGTTAACCCACTCAAAAGCAATAACGAATGACCGTCGAAACACAACTTAATCCCACACAGCCTGTCAATCAGCAAATTTACCGTATTCTTCGCCGCGACATTGTGCATTGTCTGATTGCACCAGGTACGCCATTGTCGGAAAAAGAAGTTTCTGTTCGTTTCAATGTGTCACGCCAGCCGGTTCGCGAAGCCTTCATTAAACTGGCTGAAAACGGCCTGATTCAAATTCGCCCGCAGCGTGGCAGCTACGTCAATAAAATCTCCATGACCCAGGTTCGCAATGGCAGTTTTATTCGACAGGCCATTGAGTGCGCGGTGGCACGGCGGGCAGCGAGCATGATCACTGAAAGCCAGTGCTACCAACTTGAGCAAAATCTTCACCAGCAACGCATTGCCATTGAGCGCAAACAACTGGATGATTTTTTTGAACTTGATGATAACTTCCATCAACTCCTTACCGATATTGCTGACTGTCAGCTCGCCTGGGACACCATTGAAAACCTGAAAGCGACCGTTGACCGGGTGCGCTACATGAGTTTTGACCACGTTTCGCCGCCGGAAATGCTGCTTCGCCAGCACATGGATATTTTCTCTGCGCTGCAAACACATGATGGTGATGCCGTTGAAAAGGCAATGGCATTGCATTTGCAGGAGATTAGCGAGTCCGTACAGCTAATACGCCAGGAAAATAGCGACTGGTTCAGCGAAGAGTAATTCTTTACCTCTCATCCCATTCGGGGTGAGAGTTCATCCCCCTTCTTCTGGATTATGCAAGCATCAAAAAAGATGTGAACTTGATCATAAACAAAAAAAAATTCACTCGACAGGAGTATTTATATTGCGCCCGTTACGTGGGCTTCGACTGTAAATCAGAAAGGAGAAAACACCTATGACGACCTACGATCGTAACCGTAACGCAATCACTACTGGCAGCCGTGTTATGGTTAGCGGCACCGGTCACACTGGCAAGATCCTGTCGATTGATACTGAAGGTCTGACCGCAGAGCAAATCCGCCGCGGTAAAACCGTAGTAGTTGAAGGTTGTGATGAAAAACTCGCACCTCTGGACCTGATTCGTCTCGGCATGAACTAAGCGTGTGAATGCCGCCGATGGCGGCATTGCTGTCACTTATCACTTCACCGCATATTTCGCCACGGTCGCTTTCGCACCATGCGCTAATAAAGACAAATACGCTTCCGTCACCTTTGCAGTAAACAACGCATTTTTCGGCAAATCATCACCAAATATCGCATTAATCGCCATCAAGGACTGCACGCGCACTTGCCCTTCTGCACTACTTTGCACGGCCTCCTGAATGACCGGTAATAACGGGTCACTAATTTCGATAGGATTACCCTGCTCATCAACACCGCCGACATATCGCATCCAACCAGCAACGCCAAGCGCCAACAGATCGAACGCGCAGCCCTGTTTCAGATGCCAGCGAATGGAATCCAGCATACGCTGTGGGAGTTTCTGACTGCCATCCATCGCAATCTGCCAGGTTCGATGGCGTAACGCTGGATTACTGTAGCGTTCAATCAGTCGATCCGCATAATTTTGCAGATCCACGCCCTGCACTTTCAGCGTCGGCGCCTGTTCCTGCAACATCAAGGCATGTGCCGCACGGCGATAATTTTCATCTTCCATGCAGTCGTTAATATGCTGATATCCGGCCAGATAGCCCAGATACGCCAGGAATGAGTGGCTGCCATTGAGCATACGCAGTTTCATCTCTTCATAAGGCAGCACATCGCTGACCAGTTCAGCACCTGCTTTTTGCCATTCTGGACGTCCGGCAACAAAGTTATCTTCAATAACCCACTGACGGAACGGTTCACAGGCTACACCTGCTGGATCGCGCACGCCGGTAAGCTGCTCAATTTTATTCAGCGTTTCTGCCGTCACCGCCGGAACAATGCGATCAACCATTGTCGAAGGAAAAGTCACATTTTCGACAATCCATTGCGCCAGTTCTGTATCGACTGCATGCGCGTAAGAAGTGACAACGTCACGCATTACATGACCATTTTCCGGCATATTGTCGCACGACATTACCGTAAATGCCGGTAAGCCTGCGGCCTTGCGCCGGGCCAGCGCCTCCACAATAACCCCTGCTGCCGTTTTCGGCTGGTGGGGATTGTTTAGATCGTCAACGATCATCGGGTGATCCAGCATTAACTGCCCGGTCGCCGGAGAGTGAAAATAGCCTTTCTCTGTAATAGTCAGAGAAACAATTGCAATTTGCGGTTCGCACATGGCAGCAAGCACAGCTTCCAAACCGTCTATTTGCACGTGCAACGCTTTTTTCACTACCCCCACTACACGAGCGGTCCAGGCATCGGCCGACATTTCCGCAACGGTAAAGAGATTATCTTGCTGTTTAAGATCGGCGATTTGCTGTTCACCGCCAATCAGGTTCACTTCATAGTAGCCCCAATCGCTGTGATGCTGGGCAGCCAGGATATCGGCATACACGCCCTGATGCGCGCGATGAAATGCGCCAAAACCTAAATGAACAATTTTGGGCGCCAGGTTATTACGATCATAAACAGGGAGTGTCGCTTTTGCTGATAACAAATTATTTCCCATGACAATTCCTTTAATTTCAATATGGCAAGCTGAATGGTTTGTTATATGAATAAAAAATCCCTCCTCACCAGGAGAAGGGATTCTGGATTTACAGACTTGTTGAAGGTTGCGTAGCTCTTACAACGCGCGGTTGATCTTCTGCCGCATCTTCCAGCGCACTCAAATCGCGGTCTTTAACTTCTGGCATTTTCAGCGCGGAGATTAAACCGATAACAGAATAAGCCATAATCATTATCGCAATCGGATACCAGGACTCAGTCATGGTGCAGAAAATGCCCGCCAGGATAGGACCGAAACCGGAGGCAATAAGACCACCAATTTCTTTAGAAATTGCCATCCGGGTAAAGCGGTTTTTACAGCCGAACATCTCTGCCATGGTAATGTTTTCCAGGGCAAATAATCCCAACACCGCACAGTTATGAATCACAATCAACGCAACCATAATGGTGCTCGGGGCATAGCTTTTATCGACGATAATGGACAGCATTGGCCACGCCAGCACAATGGCTGAAGTATTCATAATAATGTAGGGAATACGACGACCAATTTTATCGGACAACCATCCCAGGAATGGAATAGTCATAAAGCCGATAATTGAGCTGATCATTAAGGCGTCTGTCGGAATCGCTTTATTAAACAGCAACGTCTGTACTAAATAACCTGCAAGGAATGTTTGAATCAGGCCGGAGTTTCCTGCCTGTCCAAAACGAAGACCCGTTGCCAGCCAAAAAGATTTGCTCTGGAACATACTACCAGAAGGCACAGCTTTTGGCGCAGGCTGCTGACTGTCATTAACCTTCTCAAAGACCGGGCTTTCTTTCAGGTTCATACGCAGCCAGATAGCAAAGACCATCACTACCACACTCGCCAGGAACGGTATACGCCATCCCCATGCCAGCAGTTCTTCTTTACTGAGAATAAAGAACATAAAGGCCCAGATTGCTGTTGCGCTCAAGGTTCCGCAGTTCGTTCCCATCGCGACGAACGAGGAGATAATTCCGCGCTTTCCTTTCGGTGCATATTCAGCAAGCATAGTACCTGCACCAGAAATTTCCGCGCCAGCTCCCAACCCCTGAACAATACGCAGCGTCACCAGCAAGATTGGCGCAAAAACACCAATCTGCGCATAGGTCGGCAACACGCCAATTAGGGTGGTACAGATCCCCATCATGGTGATGGTAATAAAGAGTACTTTTTTACGCCCTATTCTGTCGCCCATTTTGCCGAAAATAAATGCTCCGACAATACGTGCCACATAGCCTGCACCGTAGGTCCCCATTGCCAGAATTAACGCCATTGCGGTTGATGATTCCGGGAAAAATATTTCATGAAACACTAACGCTGCGCCGAGCGAATATAGCTGAAAATCCATGAATTCAAGCGCAGTCCCCAGCCATCCCGACACTGCTGCTTTCACCAAATCCTTAGTGCTTCTTTCGTGTTTTTCTATTGTCATAATGGATATCTCTAAATAAGAGGTAAGATGCGTACTACTTACTCGCTGTTATTGGTATTATTCAGAAAAAGTGAGTAAGACTTTGCAGCAATGTTTTTGATCCTGTTCAAATAAACTTATGGCATCAGCAACATGCTTAAAATCAAACGTATGGGTAATTAATTTTTCAGGTTTAATTAACCCTTTGCTTAACCAGTCGATCACGACCGGGAATTTGTTGGCATTTAACCGAGAGGAGAAAATAGAAAGTTCTTTTCCGGTAATTCCCTGCTGAATGACTTCAGACGGTTCACTGGAGAAGCCCATTAACACAATACGTGCAGCTGGAGAAGCCAACGTAACAGCTTCTTTCAAAATTGAAGGATGACAAGCAGCATCAATAATTAATGTTGGCTTGATTCCTTTTTCAGCGAATATTTCACCAAGCGGAGTCTGACCATTATTAATCGCCCAATCCGCCCCGCTCTCTTTCGCTTTTTCCAGTCGTTCATCAATGCGATCGGCAACAATCACGTTTTTGACGTTATAAACCCCCTTTAATACCTGAACAATAGTCAGGCCAATCGGACCTGCGCCATAAACCAGCACGGTGTCATCTTCAGTAGGTTTACCGTGTCCGGTAACGTTCGCCGCAATGGTAAAGGGCTCGATCATTACCGCAAATTTGTCTGCCACTGCATCGGGGATTTTCCACGCATTTTTTGCCGGAACAACAGCATATTCACTAAAACCACCGTCAGCGTGAACACCTAATACAGCCAGCGTTGTACAAACATTCGGTTTACCAATTGAGCACGGATAGCAATGCCCACAGCTCACTACCGGATCTACCGCAACACGTTCACCTACCCGGCTGTTTTCAATACCTTCGCCGACGGCATCAATCACGCCAAAAAATTCGTGGCCAATGACGCGCGGATATTTTGCAAACGGATTATGACCGCGATAAATATGGCTATCAGAGCCGCAAATCCCGGCCAGTTTCACTTTTACCCGTACTTCACCCGCAGACGGGTTGGGTATTTCACGTTCGATAATTGCCAGTTGATTTGGTTTTTCAATTAAAATGCTTTTCATTATTTTTCTCCTTACCAGTTCCACAGCGTGCCATCTTCCAGACGTGCGACTGGCAGATAAGCGGGTTCGTAGGGGTATTTTGCTGCCAGCTTTTCATCAAACTCGATGCCAAGACCCGGTTTGTCGCCCGGATGCATATAGCCATTATCGAAAGTCCAGTTATGCGGGAAGACTTCGAGCATTTGTTCTGAATAGCCCATATATTCCTGAACACCGAAATTCGGCACCCACAGATCAAAGTGCAGCGCCGCAGCCATGCAGACAGGCGACAAATCAGAAGGACCGTGTGAGCCAGTGCGTACCTGATACAGGGATGCGAAATCAGCGATCCGACGCATACCGGTGATGCCGCCCGCATGAGTCAGCGTAGTGCGGATATAGTCGATGAGTTGTTCTTCGATCAGTTGTTTGCAGTCCCAAATGCTATTGAAGACTTCACCCACTGCAATTGGCGTGACGGTGTGTTGGCGAATGAGGCGGAAACACTCCTGGTTTTCCGCAGGCGTCGGGTCTTCCATCCAGAACATGCGATAATCTTCAATGCTTTTACCAAAGCGCGCCGCTTCAATAGGCGTTAAGCGATGGTGCATGTCATGCAGCAGATGTTCATCAAAACCAAACTTGTTACGTACCGCGTCGAACAGTTTTGGCATGAAGTCGAGATATTTTTCCGTCGACCACAACTGCTCCTCCGGCCACTGCCCTTTTGTCGCAGGTTCATAAGCCAGCCCTTTGCCTTTGGACATGCCATAGGTGGTCTTCATGCCTGGAATGCCGCACTGTACGCGGATGGCTTTGAACCCCAGCTCCTGATGACGAGCATAATCATCCAGTGCCTCATCAATGGAGTGACCGGTTGTGTGACAATAAACCATAACCCCTTCGCGAGACGCGCCACCCAGTAACTGATAAAGCGGCATGTTGGCGGCTTTGGCTTTAATGTCCCACAGAGCCATATCCACAGCCGAAATGGCCGACATGGTGACTGGACCGCGACGCCAGTACGCCCCTTTATAGAAAAACTGCCAGATATCTTCGATACGGTGAGCATCGCGGCCTATAAGCTGCGGACAAAGGTGATCCTGCAGATAAGACGCAACGGAAAGCTCGCGTCCATTCAGTGTGGCATCGCCAAGACCGGTAATACCGTCTTCGGTGGTGATTTTTAAGGTGACGAAATTACGCCCCGGACAGGTAACAAAAACTTCAGCCCTTACGATCTTCATGTTCGATTCCTTGCATCGCTTGTCGAGATGCATGAAATCTACGCAACTGAGCTACTACCATACAAGTATAAATATTGGAAAAGGGAAGCGTGATCACAAAAAAAAGAGCGTATTAGCGCCGTGAATAAATCTAAAAAAAGCCAGACTTTGCTGTTATCCTGGACACCGGGTAGAGCATATCTTATTAATAATAAAAGACATTGATCATTCCCGACAAAATCAAGCTCGTCCCCAGCCAGCAACAATAATCAACATCCCACATAGCGCGACCAATGCTCCAGTCCAGTCGTAGAGACTGAGTTTTACGCCATCCACAACCCGCAGCCACAGCAGCGCCGTGCAAACATAAACGCCACCATAAGCTGCATACACTCGCCCACTGGCCGCCGGATGCAATGTTAACAGCCAGACGAAAAGCGCCAGGGAAATCCCCGCCGGAACCAGCAACCATACGCTGGCGTTCCGTTTAAGCCATAGCCAGGGCAGGAAGCATCCGACAATTTCACACAAGGCGGTAGCAAAAAACAGTAACGTTGTTTTAATCATCTTTGTCACTCATTGACATCATGTATATTTATGGCTCGACATAATATCATCACCCTATACATCCTTCTGGTACGTTTTGCGTTCGCAGTGGATCGTGTAAACTCCCCTTTAAACATTCATGTAAGGAATGAATCATGAATATTACTTTCTGCAAACGGCTCGGACTGCTCGCTTTTCTGCTACCTTGCGCACTGGCATTTAGCGCAACTACTCATGCAGAAACCAATAAACTGGTGATTGAGTCTGGCGACAGCGCACAGAGTCGCCAACAGGCGACAATGCAAAAAGAGCAATGGAATGAAACTCGCAATCTGCGTCAAAAAGTCAATAAACGCACCGAGAAAGAATGGGATAAGGTTGACGCCGCATTCGATAGCCGCGATAAATGCGAACAAAGTGCCAACATTAATGCCTACTGGGAACCGAATACTTTACGTTGCCTGGACCGTCGTACTGGCCGCGTAATTACCCCCTAACCTGTTATTGATATAAGGAATGTAAGGACACGTTATGACAAGCGCCCACAGTGTTAAGCTACGTCCGCTGGAGCGTGAAGATTTACGCTATGTGCATCAACTCGACAATAACGCCAGTGTGATGCGTTACTGGTTTGAGGAACCCTACGAAGCCTTTGTTGAACTCTCTGATCTGTACGATAAACATATTCACGATCAGAGTGAGCGCCGTTTCGTGGTGGAGTGCGATGGTGAAAAAGCGGGTCTGGTGGAACTGGTTGAAATTAACCATGTCCACCGCCGCGCAGAATTTCAGATAATCATCTCCCCGGAATACCAGGGTAAAGGTCTGGCAACACGCGCAGCGAAATTAGCAATGGATTATGGCTTCACTGTTCTTAATCTCTATAAGCTGTATCTGATTGTAGATAAAGAAAATGAAAAAGCGATTCACATTTACCGTAAGCTCGGCTTTACGGTCGAAGGTGAACTGATGCATGAATTCTTTATTAATGGTCAATATCGCAATGCCATTCGCATGTGTATATTCCAGCATCAGTATCTGGCGGAACATAAAACGCCGGGTCAGGCGATGCTGAAGCCGACCGCGCAATAGCGTTAATAATAATCAATGGTATTTTTGATAGTGTAAACCCGTTCGACGGCGGGTTTTTCCGCTTCATCAACAATGATCAATTGGCAGTCCACCGGATTGGCGTGACTGTCATATTCACAGCTTTGCTTAACATTACCAACTTGTTGATTATTCAGTAAAGTAACCGCCGTGTAATCGAGCTTTTTGATTGGATCATTTGACGGTGTTGCCGTGACTGATAACGTTTTATCGTTGCTTACTGTGGTTTTACCCAGCGGATAGCCCTGTTCATCATACCTATAATCCACCTTCATCTGTTTACTGCTGGCTTTAACTACAAAGCCATTATCATCGGTTTCCCAACTCACTCCGGCGGAAGGTAATTCTGCTAACTGACATTTACCCTGTAAACGTACTTTTTTCTCCAGTGTCTGCGCGTCACGGTAATAATTCGCATCCAGCACTAAGGCAACCACGGTATTATTTTCCAGATCCAATAATTCAAGCGAATCGAAGCAACCTTCTTCCGATAAGCTGCCTGAAACACGTTTCGTCACTTCCCCTTGTTCATTCATTAATGTCTGGGTGAAATCTTTAACCGGACCACGCAGCGGATCGAAATCAAATTCATTAGAGAAGCTGGCCATCTCTGGCGTAAAAGAAAACGTCACTTCTGCGCGATCGCATCCTGTAAGCATTATCGCGAGCAAACATGGCAGTAATTTGAAATTCACTTTAGTCACCAGACAGTAGAGATTATTATCAATCATAGTAGTAAATACAGTACTTTACACGCGAAATGCTATGCTTAGTTAGTAATATTCATTTAAGGAGCCAATGATGAAAATCTCAACTTATTGCGCCGCACTACTGCTCACAATTGCCTCACCTGCCGTGCTGGCCGCGCCAGATTCTTGTGAACGGATAAAGAGCGATATTTCACAGCGTATTATCAATAACGGTGTGCCAGAAAGTAGCTTTACTTTAAGTATTGTGCCGAATGATCAGGTCGATCAGCCTGACACCAGGGTGGTTGGCCATTGTGCCAATGATACGCATAAAATTCTCTATAACCGCACCACCAGCGGTAACAATTCTGCCCCTGCACAACCGACTCAGGATGGCGCGCCTGCCGAACCGCAGTAAAAAGTATGATGGACGCTGGCGCGTCTTATCAGGTCTACATTCTGCAACGTGCTTGTGTTAGGGTTAACTCTCAAACCGGGCGGTGAGATGATCGGGCGAGCGCGATTTTATGGCCTGCACATGACGGTCGGAATGGCCGTCGCAGGTTAACAACTTGGTGCGGGGTAAGCCGCACGTTTCAGGATGATAGGAATGACGCATTTTTCACAACAAGATAATTTTTCTGTCGCGGCGCGTGTGCTGGGGGCGCTGTTTTATTACGCCCCAGAAAGCGAGGAAGCCGCGCCTCTGGTTTCTGCAATGACCAACGATGGCTGGGAAACTCAGTGGCCTCTACCGCAAATGTCTTTAGTACCGCTGGTAACGGCTTTTCAGCAACAGAGTGAAGAGTCGCGTACGCAGGCCTGGCAGCGTTTATTCGTTGGCCCGTGGGCGTTGCCGTCCCCGCCGTGGGGATCGGTCTGGTTGGATCGTGAATCGGTACTGTTTGGCGATTCAACGTTGGCACTTCGTCAATGGATGCGCGAAAAAGGCATTCAGTTTGAGATGAAGCAAAACGAGCCTGAAGATCATTTTGGTTCCTTGCTACTGATGGCGGCCTGGCTGGCGGAGAGTGGTCGTCAGACTGAGTGCGAAGAGTTGCTGGCGTGGCATCTTTTACCTTGGTCGACGCGCTTTCTCGAGGTGTTTATCGAAAAAGCAGAACACCCTTTTTACCGCACACTTGGTGAACTGGCTCGCTTAACGCTGGCTGAGTGGCAGTCACAATTGCTGATTCCCGTCGCAGCTAAGCCACTGTTTCGTTAAGGTTCCCGTAGCATTACCGGATGGCGACATTAGCGCGCCATCCCATATAAAATAAGTTACAGTGTCACACCATTTCCCCACTTAAAGCACGTACAGCTTTTGCGCCTGACATCTTTTCCCGCAAAATAGATGCCCGTGTTTAAATTGCCATTCCTACTCATGCATCATCTACACCTTTACCCGGATCTGCGCACCATGTTTCGTCGTCTGCTTATCGCAACGATAATCGGTATTCTCGCGGCGTTTGCCGTTGCCGGATTCCGTCATGCCATGCTGTTACTGGAGTGGTCATTCCTGAGCAATGATTCCGGGAGTCTGGTCAATGCTGCGACAAACCTTTCTCCGTGGCGACGCTTGTTAACTCCTGCGCTCGGCGGTCTGGCGGCAGGTTTATTACTCATGGGCTGGCAGAGAGTTACGCAGCAACGACCCCGTGCGCCGACCGATTATATGGAAGCGTTGCAGAGCGAGGGGCAGTTCGATTACGCAGCAAGCCTGGTAAAATCACTTGCCTCTCTGCTGGTGGTGACAAGCGGTAGCGCAATTGGCCGTGAAGGCGCGATGATTCTGCTGGCGGCTCTTGCTGCATCCTGGTTTGCCCAACGTTTTACGCCGCGTGAAGAGTGGAAATTATGGATTGCCTGCGGTGCTGCGGCAGGCATGGCTGCAGCCTATCGCGCACCGCTTGCCGGGAGTTTATTTATTGCCGAAGTGCTGTTTGGCACCATGATGCTTGCCTCTCTTGGCCCAGTGGTGATTTCAGCCGTGGTGGCATTACTTGTCAGCAATCTTATTAATCACAGCGATGCATTGCTCTACAGCGTTCAGCTCGAGGTGACGCTGCATGTGCGGGACTATGCGCTAATTATCAGTACCGGCGTGCTGGCTGGTCTTTGCGGACCATTACTGTTGAAAATGATGAGCGCCAGTCATCAAGGTTTTGTTCACCTAAAACTGACGCCGCCCTGGCAGTTGGCGTTAGGGGGGTTGATCGTCGGCCTGCTTTCCCTGCTCACGCCTGCCGTATGGGGCAATGGTTATAGTACGGTGCAATCCTTTTTAACCACCCCACCACTGTTTACGGTCATTGCTGCGATCTTCATCTGCAAACTTTTTGCCGTGCTGGCCAGTAGCGGTTCCGGCGCGCCTGGCGGCGTGTTTACGCCAACGCTATTTATCGGGCTTGCAATTGGCATGCTGTATGGACGTAGCCTGGGGTTATGGCTTCCAGGCGGCGAAGAAATGACGCTTTTACTCGGACTAACAGGAATGGCAACACTGCTGGCTGCGACCACGCATGCGCCAATTATGTCGACATTGATGATATGTGAAATGACCGGGGAGTATCAGCTACTCCCCGGTTTATTGATTGCCTGCGTGATCGCATCGGTAATGTCGCGGACCTTACACCCTGACTCTATCTACCGACAGCACACTACGCAGCATGGCTAAGCGGATGTATTGACCCAGTTCTCGCTGTTCAGCCCGGGGCAGATAAGGCAGTTCACCAATGAGCGGTGCCGGGAGTTTTTTACCCAGCACATCAATGATTTCAGCATAATGCGCTAACCCGGGGTTAATACGATTAGCCACCCAGCCAATGAGCGGCAGACCGTCGTTCGCAATCGCTTGTGCTGTCAGAAGCGCATGGTTAATACAGCCTTCCTGAATGCCCACCACCATCAACACCGGTAGCTGCTCCTGGACCACCCATTCAGAGAGCGGACGCAGATCATTCATCAGGCTGCGCCATCCGCCAGTCCCCTCAACGACAACATGATCAACTTTGTCAGTCAGGTTAGCCAGACCATTTGAAATGAGCGTGTAATTGATTGGACAACTGTGCGCCACGCTACTTTCTTCTTCGCTTAACGCAATGGGATTGACTGCTTCATAAGGCAGTTCAATTGATGAAACACTCTGCAACACCAGGGCATCTTTATTACGCAGCCCCTCAGGTGTCTCTTTGCTCCCCTTCGCTACGGGTTTGTATCCCGCAACCGTTTTTCCCTGGGAGGCTAACGCTTGTAGCAATGCGCGGGAAACCACCGTTTTCCCTACAGAAGTGTCTGTACCTGTTATAAAGAAACGCTTCAGCATCACTAACTCCACCGTTATGCTTCACTAATATAAGCCAGGAAAATAATTCAACGTGGAAAGTCTAAGTTATGCTTTCTGCACTCAATTTGAGATAGCGCAAATTTTGGTAGAACAGTTAAAAAATGTTAACCCTGCAACAGACGAATCAGCAAAGATCCATTATATAGCGCATCTTTTACCAGCGCGGCCCCTGCCATTGTCCCCTGATTGGTGAACTGAGTGCTCTCAACGCTAATATGCTGGCTGTATGCTGGAAGCGCCTGCTGGCGGATGCTGTCAGAAATCACAGGGAACAGAATATTTGCCGCTTTGCTTAACGGCGAGCCAATCAGTATTTTTTGTGGGTTAAATAAATTCACCATGATGGCCAGAATGCGCCCAACATGCGCGCCTACGCCAGTGATAATATCCTTTGCCAGCAAGTCACCCTGCAACGCCGCATGGCATAATGAATCCACGCTCAAAGGCTGCCCGTGCAACATCGAACTCATTGACTGATTAAGGCGTAATTGCGCCAGTTCGAGGATGCTGTCCACACTGGCGATGGTTTCCAGACAACCGTGGTTACCGCAATAACAGCGTTTACCATACGGATCCACCTGGGTATGACCAATTTCTACCAGGCTACTGCTTCCGGCATGTAACAAGTGACCGTCGGTAATCACGCCCGCGCCAACATTGTGATCAATTACCACCTGAATCACATCGCGCGCACCGCGAGAGGCTCCAAATAATGCCTCGGCCATCGTCCATGCACTAATATCATGCTGAATGAAAACCGGTACACCTGTGTGCTTCTCCAGCGCTTCGCCGAGCGGCATCTCTTTCACATCCTCGTAAAACGGCATCCGGTGCACAATACCATTTTCCGTATCAATAATTCCCGGTAAAGTAATGGCGATGGATGTCAGGCGTTCGAGTTTTTTCTGATGGCGGATAAAAAACTGATCAATATGCGCAATGATACGTTCCAGCAAAGGCAATTCATCCTGAAGCGCCAGCTCCAGTGTCTCTTCCACCACCAGCTTGCTGCTTAAATCACGCAGGGCAAGAAAAATTAAACCACGACTGATGCGCAGAGAAAGATAATGCCAGGCTTCTGTTTCCACCACCAACCCCACCGCAGGGCGGCCACGGTTTCCCCCTTCTTTAATTTCTAACTCTTGCACCAGGTGCGCTTCTAACATTTCGCGGACAATTTTGGTGATACTGGCGGGAGCCAGTTGCGCCATGCGGGAAAGGTCGATACGCGAAATAGGACCAAGCTGATCAATCAGGCGATAAACAGCACCCGCGTTGGTCTGCTTTATTTGATCAATATGTCCAGGCTGGTTTTCAGCAACCACCTTATACTCCCTATATTTTCGCGCTCCGAAATAATCTGTAGGCTATGGTGAAACACTTCAATGCGTGCCGTCAAATTTTTACTTAGCCATGTGATTAACAGCACACTTTTCGGGTTTTTTAGCTGAATTTTACCTCACCTGAGAGCATTCAGCAGCTGAATACGAAAGTTTCGCGCTGCCGGACTTTGTTCATGATGCGTCGGCCAGACCAACCACATTTCAGAAACCGCATCTTCTTCAGCAATAGGTATCCAACGCATTTCATTAAGCTGAACACGCTTAAATGAGGCGGGCAAAATCGAAACGCCTAAACCGGCAGACACAAGGCCAATGATGGTCATCGCCTCGCCCACTTCCTGGGTAATAACCGGTGTAAGATTGTAGCGTCGCATCAGGCCCAGAATGTCATCATAAAGCCCTGTCCCGACGTGAGGGTCAAAGAAAACAAACGGCTCTTTTGCCAGTTCCGCCAACGTAACTACAGATTTACCGGCTAACGGATGATCGTGCGGAATCATCGCCATAAGCGGTTCATGCACAATTACCGCATGGTTCAACGTCTCCGGCAGCAAAGTATTGCGTAACAGTCCCATATCGAGCGTCCCTTCGATAAGGGGCGCAATTTGCTCGCGGGTATTCATCTCGCGCGTCTGCAAATGGACATCAGGAAATTCGCGGCGAAATAACGATAAGGTATCTGACACTGCGCGAATGAATGGCGCCGATGAGGTAAAACCAATGCGTAACTCTCCCGCCTCCCCCTGATGCAGTCGTTCTGCTCGCGCTGCGGCATCGTCCACCAAAGAAAGAATTTGACGACTATCGGCAAGAAATTGTTTGCCTGCAGCGGTGAGCGCGACGCTTCGATTGGTCCTGGCCAGCAGGCGCGCGCCAATTTGTTGCTCCAACGCCTGAATCTGTTGGCTTAGTGGCGGTTGAGAAATATTCAGGCGCGCAGCAGCACGACCAAAATGCAATTCTTCTGCAACGGCGATGAAGTAACGTAGGTGACGCAATTCGATATTCATATTTAATACATATTATTTGAGACTATTAATATATTAGACATAACAATTCGATTTTCCTACTCTATTCCTGAGCTAACACAACGCGCATATTTAGTAAGGATTTCAAGTGAGTCGTACCACAACTGTTGATGGCGATCCGGCAAGCGCCACTGACAAGCAAAACGTTTCCCAGCCAAACCTGTTCATCAAACGCGGTACGCCGCAATTTATGCGCGTGACCCTGGCGCTTTTTTCTGCCGGACTGGCAACCTTCGCACTTCTCTATTGTGTGCAACCTATCCTTCCGGTTCTTTCGCAAGAGTTTGGCTTAACACCCGCAAACAGTAGTATTTCACTGTCAATTTCAACGGCAATGTTGGCTATCGGATTGCTGTTTACTGGCCCGCTTTCCGATGCCATTGGTCGCAAGCCAGTGATGGTTACGGCGCTGTTATTGGCCTCCATCTGCACGTTACTTTCGACGATGATGACCAGCTGGCACGGAATTTTGGTGATGCGCGCCTTGATTGGCCTTTCATTAAGCGGCGTGGCTGCGGTGGGCATGACCTACCTTAGCGAAGAGATCCACCCGAGTTTTGTCGCCTTTTCGATGGGGTTGTACATCAGCGGTAACTCGATTGGCGGCATGAGCGGACGCTTAATTAGCGGTGTCTTCACCGATTTCTTCAGCTGGCGAATTGCACTGGCAGCGATTGGCTGTTTCGCACTGGCCTCGGCGTTAATGTTCTGGAAAATTCTTCCTGAATCTCGCCATTTCCGCCCTTCCTCACTACGCCCTAAAACATTGTTTATCAACTTCCGTCTGCACTGGCGCGACCAGGGATTGCCTTTATTATTCGCAGAAGGTTTTTTGCTGATGGGCTCATTCGTCACCCTGTTTAATTATATTGGCTATCGCTTGATGCTTTCCCCCTGGCATATCAGCCAGGCGGTGGTGGGTCTATTATCGCTGGCCTATTTGACCGGTACCTGGAGTTCACCAAAAGCCGGAACCATGACCACCCGCTTCGGACGCGGTCCGGTGATGCTGTCTTCGACAGGTGTCATGCTTGTTGGCCTGTTAATGACATTGTTCAGTTCGATATGGCTGATTTTTGCCGGGATGTTGCTCTTCTCCGCCGGATTCTTTGCTGCTCACTCGGTCGCCAGCAGCTGGATTGGCCCCCGTGCTAAACGCGCCAAAGGCCAGGCTTCCTCGCTGTATCTGTTCAGTTACTACCTGGGGTCAAGTATTGCCGGAACATTAGGTGGGGTCTTCTGGCATACCTACGGTTGGAACGGCGTTGGCGCTTTTATTGCGTCGATGCTGGTGGTCGCGATTATAGTGGGTACACGTTTGCACCATCGATTGCACGCCTGAAAAAATAAGCCCGGGCTGAGTAAAATACCCACCCGGGCTTATTGTCTGCTCAACTCAACGTTAATAACCATCCTAAAATAGACGAAGCGCCAGCCAATTCCCGCAGCGCATCTAATGTCATCAGGATAATAAATACCCAAATTAGCGGATTCATTTACTGTGTGTCATTTATTGATGATGCAAAGTAATTCTACCGTTTTGGGAACAGAGAAATAGTAAACTCGATCAAGACTACTGATATTAGTAGGGAATTTACCTTAAGTCACATCGCGTTATTATTTACCAATTTACTTTGTACATATCGTTACATGCCGAAACCAACCACTCACGGAAGCCTCTCATTACCCGAGATATAGTCATTACATCGGCCCCGTAGTGGGGTTGCATAAAAAAACCAAATTGAGGGTATGACAATGAAAAAAGTATTAGCTCTGGTTGTTGCCGCTGCAATGAGTCTCTCTTCTGCCGCCTTTGCCGCAGAGACTGCGACCACACCTGCCCCTGCAACTACTGCCACCAAAGCTGCACCTGCAAAAACCATGCATCATAAAAAACAGCATAAAGCAGCACCTGCCCAAAAAGCGCAGGCGGCTAAAAAGCATCATAAAAAAGCGAAAACTGAACAGAAAGCTCCGGAACAAAAAGCACAAGCCGCGAAAAAACACACCAAGAAACACAGCCATCAGCAACCTGCAAAACCAGCTGTCCAACCAGCAGCTTAAGTTTTCAACAGCAATAATGGCGCGCCCCCTCGCGCCTGAAAATTACGGCGCTAGACGGATAACGTTTAGCGCCGCCTTAAGCGGAGGGTACTATGGTGGGCCGTTATCGCTATGAGTTCATTCTTATCATCCTTATTTTATGCGCATTGATTGCCACTCGATTTTATCTTTTCTGATCGTAGTTATCTGATTTCACTCCCACTTTAATCCCGTCCCGGCTATAGTATTTATGAGGGTTTGCTTTTAATAATCATAATTACCCACCAGAGTGTGATATGCGTACAACCATTGCTGTAGTGCTGGGTGCAATTAGTTTGACATCTGCATTGGTATTTGCAGATAAACCTGACAGTCCTGAATCGGCTAATGATGAAGTCAGCACCCTTTTTTTCGGTCATGACGATCGAGTGCCAGTAATTAACACAACCCAATCTCCGTGGGATGCGGTTGGGCAACTGGAGACTGCCAGTGGAAATCTCTGCACGGCCACCCTGATTGCGCCCAATCTCGCATTAACGGCGGGTCACTGTTTATTAACGCCGCCAAAAGGCAAACCAGACAAAGCAATTGCGCTGCGTTTTGTGGCGAATAAGGGGCTATGGCGCTATGAGATCCACAACATTGAAGGCCGCGTTGATCCGACATTAGGTAAACGGTTAAAGGCTAATGGAGATGGCTGGATTGTCCCGCCTGCTGCCGCGCCGTGGGATTTTGGTTTGATTGTGCTGCGCAATCCGCCTTCAGGCATTACACCCTTACCACTTTTCGAGGGAGACAAAGCAGCACTCACCGCCGCATTAAAAACGGCAGGTCGTAAAGTGACCCAGGCAGGCTATCCCGAGGATCACCTGGATACGTTGTACAGTCATAAAAATTGCGAAGTGACTGGCTGGGCGCAAACGTCGGTGATGTCGCATCAGTGCGATACCCTACCGGGTGACAGCGGTTCGCCGCTAATGCTGCATACTGATGACGGCTGGCAGTTGATTGGCGTGCAAAGTTCGGCGCCTGCGGCTAAGGATCGCTGGCGGGCTGATAACCGGGCTATTTCTGTTACCGGCTTTCGCGACAAACTGGAAGAGTTATCCCGGCAATAGCGTTCAAATGCTGCCCGAAAATACGGGCAGCATAAACATCAGGCGAGTTTCACCATGATCATTCCGGCTAACAACAGGACCAGACCAACCCAGCCTTTGCGGTTTAACCGCTGACCAAACAGGACCCAACCGGCTGCTAATGTGGCGACAATACCAAACCCACCCCACAGCGCATACGCCACTGACAAGTCGATCCCTTTCACTGCCTGGGATAGTGCACTAAAAGCAGCAAGTACCGCCGCCAGCGACAGCAAGCCATAGACTTTACGGCGAAAGCCATCAGAAAATTTCAAAAAGACGTTAGCAATAATTTCCAGCACTATCGCCAGTGCCAACCAGGCGGCGTGAATCCATTCAAACTGAGCCATGATTCTGCTCCAGCGTAGATTTACGCACTTTACGTGTACCCGATTTGATCAATACAATCCCGGCAACCAGAGTTGTTAACCCGACAATTTTCATCAGCGATAAACTTTCATCAAATAACAGAACGCTAAACAGCGTAATAAATAAAATACCGATACCTTCCCACAGCGCATAGGCTACGCCTAACGCAATTTTTTTAACGGCGAAAGAGAGAAGTATATATGACAGAGAAATCATCACCAGCATTAAAATAAACCCGCTGTTTCCATCACTGACGCTAGCCCATTTCATAGATAACGTGCCGGTAATTTCTGTGGCAATAGCCAGACCTAATAAAATCCAATAAAAATACATCGTCCTTCTCCTGCAAGAGAATTATTTTAATATTCGCTTAATTCAGCGAAAGTAAAGTGGTCAAGCCCAGCGCATAGCGCAAGCTTTGGCAGAAGAAAGGACTAAAGCGCGTTGCGCCAGTGCTGCTCAGCTGCGAGCAAGATAGTGGATGAGGTACGAAGATGGGTAAATGTAGAAAATAACGTCCTGAACAAATTGTCCATAAAATTACAATTATCCGCAGTGTTGCTTCTCGTCATCGCGGATGATAATTGTCCTCGGTAGTTGAACACGTCTGATTTGTATCATAGCTTAAGAATTAACTCAAAACATTTTCACTTCTTTACCTGAGTGGTTTGATTTTCGTTATAATGCCGCAGCAAAAAAGAAAATATTATTAGCGAAGGAAGAAAAACGAGGATAAACATGGCAAAGCCGATCATCACGCTCAATGGCTTAAAAATCGTCATTATGCTGGGAATGCTGGTCATTATTCTGTGCGGTATCCGGTTTGCCGCCGATATCATCGTCCCCTTTATCCTCTCTCTATTTATCGCGGTAATACTTAATCCTCTGGTACAACGCATGGTTCGCTGGCGAGTGCCGCGCGTACTGGCGGTGTCAATTTTGATGACCATTATCGTGATGGCGATGGTGTTAATGCTGGCCTATCTCGGTTCAACACTCAATGAACTGACCCGCACTTTGCCACAGTATCGCAGCTCAATCATAAAACCCCTGCAGGCTCTGGAACCTTTATTACAGCGCGTGGGTATTGATGTCTCAGTTGACCAACTGGCTCATTACATTGATCCGAACTCAGCAATGACGTTGCTCACCAACTTACTGACTCAGTTATCTAATGCCATGTCGTCAATATTTTTATTGTTGCTGACGGTGTTGTTTATGCTGCTCGAAGTGCCGCAACTGCCCGGTAAACTCCAGCAAATGATGGCGCGCCCGGTTGAAGGGATGGCGGCAATTCAGCGCGCGATTGACAGTGTGTCGCATTACCTGGTACTAAAAACGGCTATCAGCATCATCACCGGTCTGGTCGCCTGGGCGATGCTCGCTGCACTGGACGTTCGCTTTGCTTTTGTCTGGGGATTGCTGGCCTTTGCGCTTAATTACATACCCAATATTGGTTCAGTTCTGGCAGCGATTCCCCCTATCGCTCAGGTACTGGTGTTTAATGGTTTCTACGAGGCGTTACTTGTACTGGCTGGATATCTGCTGATTAATTTGGTCTTCGGCAATATTCTGGAGCCACGCATTATGGGGCGCGGGTTAGGACTTTCCACACTGGTGGTTTTTTTGTCATTAATTTTTTGGGGATGGTTGTTAGGTCCCGTGGGAATGCTGCTTTCTGTGCCGTTGACGATTATTGTCAAAATTGCACTTGAGCAAACGGCGGGAGGCCAAAGCATCGCCGTTCTGTTAAGCGATCTCAATAAAGAGTGACGGCCTCCGTAGAGGCCGTCAGGGTTACAGTGATTTCAGGATTGCATCCACGCTGGCTTTGGCGTCACCAAACAGCATGTGGGTGTTCTCCTTGAAGAACAGCGGGTTTTGCACGCCAGCATAGCCGGTGTTCATCGAGCGTTTAAAGACAATCACGTTCTGCGCTTTCCACACTTCCAAAACAGGCATGCCAGCAATCGGGCTCTTCGGATCGTCCTGCGCCGCCGGGTTAACCGTATCGTTGGCACCAATCACCAGTACGGTATCGGTATCAGCGAAGTCATCGTTGATTTCGTCCATTTCCAGCACGATGTCATACGGTACTTTCGCTTCCGCCAGCAACACGTTCATATGCCCTGGCAAACGGCCCGCAACCGGGTGAATCCCGAAACGCACATTGATACCACGGGCACGCAATTTCTCGGTGATTTCTGCCACCGGATATTGTGCCTGCGCGACCGCCATGCCGTAGCCAGGGGTGATGATCACCGAGTGCGAATTTTTCAGCAATTCTGCCGTCTCTTCCGCAGTGATTTCGCGGTGCTCGCCCACTTCCTGATCATCACCAGTAGAGGAACCATCAGTGCCGAAACCGCCCGCAATGACGCTGATAAAGGAACGGTTCATCGCCTTACACATAATGTAAGAAAGAATCGCGCCCGACGAACCGACCAGCGCACCGGTCACAATCAGCAGGTCATTACTGAGCATAAAGCCCGCCGCTGCCGCCGCCCAACCGGAGTAGGAGTTCAGCATCGACACCACCACTGGCATATCTGCACCACCGATGGAAGCCACCAAATGCCAACCGAAGACCAGCGCTATAGCGGTCATTATCAGCAATGCCAGCACCTGCAAGCCAACACTATCGGTACGAACAAACACCATCAACAGCAGGAAGGAAACGACCAATGCAGCCAGGTTCATTTTATGGCGGTTTGGCAGCATCAACGGTTTAGACGAAATCTTTCCGCACAGCTTACCGAACGCCACAACCGAACCGGTAAAGGTTACCGCACCAATAAAGATGCCAAGGAACACTTCCGTCAGGTGAATATTGGCCAGAATCGGTGCCATTCCCGCGTCATGATGCAGATAGCTGTTAAAGCCAACCAGCACCGCCGCCAGCCCCACGAAGCTATGCAGGATCGCCACCAGTTCCGGCATTTCGGTCATTTCGACTTTCTTCGCCAGACGGATACCAATCGCGCCACCAATGACCATCGCAACCAGGATCCAGCCAACATTGCCAGTATCCGGCCCGAAGATGGTTGCAATTAACGCAATCGCCATCCCGGCGATACCGAAGTTGTTACCACGGCGAGACGTTTCATGTTTAGAAAGCCCGGCCAGACTGAAGATAAACAGGATCGCGGCAACAATGTATGCAGCTGTAACTAATCCTCCAGACATATGTTACCCCTTAGTTTTTGCGAAACATTTTCAGCATGCGCTGAGTCACGGTAAAGCCACCGAAAATATTAATGCTGGCGATAAGCACCGCGATAAAACTAAGGAAGCTAACCCAGCCGCCCTGGCCAATCTGCAATAGAGCTCCGACAACAATAATCCCTGAAATCGCGTTAGTAACCGACATCAGCGGCGTATGCAACGCGTGGGAGACATTCCACACCACGTAATAACCTACGACGCAGGCCAGCGCGAAAACGGTAAAGTGCCCGAGGAATTCTTTCGGTGCTACGCTTGCCAACCAGCCGAAAAGGATGATTGCCAGCGCCATCAGCGCATATTTACGCCACGGTGAGCAGGCACATTTTTCTTCGGTTTTAACATCAGGTGCCGCTTTCTGTGCTGCCTGCGGTTGGACTGAAACCTGAATCGGCGGCGCCGGCCAGGTAATTTCGCCAGAACGGATTACGGTCACGCCGCGAATCACCACATCATCAAAATCAACCGTGATATTGCCGTCTTTCTCTTTGCACAACAGTTTCAGAAGATTGACAAGGTTGGTGCCATAAAGCTGTGAGGATTGCGTCGGCAGGCGACCAGGAAGATCGGTGTAGCCAATCACTTTGACGCCATTCTCCGTGGTGAAGATTTCGCCCGGCACGGTGTATTCACAGTTACCACCGTTTTGCGCTGCCAGGTCGACAATCACACTACCCGACTTCATAGAATCAACCATTTCGCGGGTAATCAGTTTCGGTGCCGGTTTGCCTGGAATAAGCGCGGTGGTCACAATGATATCGACCTCTTTTGCCTGGGCGGCAAAGAGCTCCATTTCTGCTTTGATGAACGCTTCCGACATCACTTTGGCGTAACCATCGCCGCTACCTGCTTCCTCTTTAAAATCCAACTCGAGGAACTCCGCGCCCATACTTTGAACTTGTTCTTTCACTTCCGGGCGGGTATCGAATGCACGCACAATTGCGCCGAGGCTGTTTGCTGCACCAATGGCGGCCAGACCTGCAACACCCGCACCAATAACCATCACTTTTGCTGGCGGCACTTTACCTGCTGCGGTGATTTGCCCGGTAAAGAAACGCCCAAACTCATGAGCCGCTTCAACAATGGCGCGATAGCCGGCGATATTCGCCATCGAACTTAACGCATCAAGCGATTGCGCGCGAGAAATGCGTGGTACAGAGTCCATCGCCATCACCGTCACGTTACGCTCTGCGAGTTTTTGCATTAACTCCGGATTCTGCGCGGGCCAGATGAAGCTCACCAGCGTGGTTCCCGGATTTAGTAACGCAATTTCATCATCTAACGGCGCATTGACCTTCAGAATGATCTCTGACTGCCAGACGTTATTCCCTTCTACAATTTCGGCGCCCGCTTGCACAAACGCTTTATCGTCAAAACTAGCCAGTTGACCTGCGCCGCTCTCTACCGCGACGGTAAAACCTAGTTTCAGCAACTGCTCCACTGTTTTCGGCGTTGCTGCAACACGGGTTTCATTGGTTAACCGTTCTCTTGGTATGCCAATTCGCATGATATTCCCTTCCATCGGTTTTATTGATGATGGTTTGCCTGTGTTTTTGATACACAAGCCGCTCATGTACGAGCTAAATGTTACTCCGTTAAAATAAAATAGTAACAAACGCCTATAACGTACTGAAAATAATGCCTGTGATCTAGCGTCAAAAATCAGTATTTCGGCGTGAACTCGCAAAATATTAACGATTCAGCCTTGATAGCGGGATAAACACCATAGAACACAGGATAATGGGCGATAATTGTCTTTGATAATCAGGTAAAACATGAGATTTCACCGACGCCAGCTACCGGTTAACATTAAATTAACTTATACAATTCAGCCAGTTCAGTCATTCTTCTGTTGTTGTGGCTATTTTTTAAGCGCGGATGCTCATTCGATCAGATTTAAAATCAAATCAAGAAGTCTGATATGAAAAAATCACGCAGACAGTTACACACTTTAAATGCAATAATCAGCCACGTTTCTCGTTAATAACAATACCAGTACCTGGTTTGCGCAAGGCGAAGGATTATTTTTATGAAGCTTAAGAACACCCTCCTGGCGTCGGCACTGCTTTCTGCTACGGCATTTTCCGTTAACGCAGCAACAGAACTGACACCGGAGCAAGCGGCAGCGGTTAAACCTTTTGACCGTGTAGTGGTTACCGGTCGTTTCAATGCCATTGGCGAAGCGGTTAAAGCCGTTTCCCGTCGCGCTGATAAAGAAGGCGCCGCCTCTTTTTATGTTGTCGACACTTCAGATTTCGGTAACAGCGGTAACTGGCGTGTAGTTGCCGATCTTTATAAAGCCGATGCTGAAAAAGCAGAAGCTGATAAGAATCGCGTTTTTAATGGTGTTATTGAACTGCCTAAAGACCAGGCTGTTTTGATCGAACCGTATGACACCGTTACCGTCCAGGGCTTCTTCCGCAGCCAGCCGGAAGTGAACGATGCCATCACCAAAGCAGCAAAAGCGAAAGGTGCCTACTCTTACTACATCGTTCGCCAGATAGATGCCAACCAGGGCGGCAACCAGCGTATTACTGCGTTCATCTACAAACAAGATGCTAAAAAACGCATCGTCCAGAGCCCGGATGTGATCCCTGCGGATTCTGATGCTGGTCGCGCGGCACTGGCCGCAGGTGGCGAAGCCGCGAAGAAAGTTGAAATCCCGGGCGTTGCCACCACTGCATCACCAAGTGCTGAAGTTGGTCGTTTCTTTGAAACTCAGTCCTCAAAAGGTGGACGTTACACTGTCACGCTTCCTGACGGCACCAAAGTAGAAGAACTGAACAAAGCGACCGCAGCAATGATGGTCCCGTTCGATAGCATTAAGTTCTCGGGTAACTACGGCAACATGACCGAAGTCTCCTACCAGGTTGCTAAACGTGCCGCGAAGAAAGGTGCTAAGTATTACCACATCACCCGCCAGTGGCAGGAACGTGGTAACAACCTGACCATCAGTGCAGACCTGTATAAATAACTATTCAGTATCACATTAAGGCGGCTTTATGCCGCCTTTCAGATTTTTAGCTACAAATTTTCCCGCAACCATTGCATGCCGCCACTTCTCTTCGTAAAATCCCGCGCTTTAGTGGCATTCACCATTTTTATGCGTTTTGCCCTAATATTTATTCTTCTGAACACGTTTTAAACACTGGATATCGATGGAAAAGAAACTGGGACTGAGCGCACTCACCGCGCTGGTATTAAGCTCAATGCTGGGCGCGGGTGTTTTCAGTCTGCCGCAAAATATGGCGGCGGTTGCCAGCCCGGCAGCACTGCTCATCGGCTGGGGTATTACTGGCGCTGGCATCTTATTGCTGGCCTTTGCCATGCTGATCCTGACACGCATTCGTCCCGACCTTGACGGCGGTATTTTTACCTATGCACGGGAAGGATTTGGCGAGTTAATCGGCTTCTGCTCCGCATGGGGATACTGGCTATGTGCGGTTATCGCCAACGTCTCTTATCTGGTTATCGTCTTTTCCGCATTAAGTTTCTTCACCGATACGCCGGAACTACGCCTGTTTGGCGATGGTAACACCTGGCAATCGATCGTCGGTGCATCGGCATTGTTGTGGATTGTTCACTTTTTGATTCTGCGCGGCGTACAAACCGCCGCCAGCATTAACCTGGTGGCGACATTGGCAAAATTATTGCCGCTTGGTTTGTTTATTGTGCTGGCGATGATGATGTTCAAACTGGACACCTTCAAGCTCGACTTTACTGGCCTTGCGCTTGGCGTGCCGGTATGGGAACAGGTGAAAAACACCATGCTAATCACACTGTGGGTATTCATTGGTGTGGAAGGTGCGGTGGTTGTTTCTTCACGCGCGCGGAATAAACATGATGTTGGCAAAGCAACGCTTCTGGCGGTGCTTTCTGCACTGGGCGTTTATTTATTGGTCACGCTGCTTTCGCTAGGGGTGGTTGCTCGTCCTGAACTGGCTGAGATTCGTAACCCGTCTATGGCCGGTCTGATGGTGAAAATGATGGGGCCGTGGGGCGAGATTATCATCGCTGCCGGATTGATCGTTTCTGTTTGTGGCGCGTATTTAAGCTGGACCATTATGGCGGCAGAAGTCCCCTTCCTGGCAGCTACCCATAAGGCATTCCCGCGTATTTTTGCGCGCCAGAATGCACAAGCAGCGCCGTCTGCCTCGCTATGGCTGACCAACATCTGCGTGCAAATTTGTCTGGTGCTGATTTGGCTGACGGGTTCCGATTACAACACGTTGCTGACCATCGCCTCAGAAATGATTCTGGTGCCCTATTTCCTGGTTGGCGCGTTCTTGTTGAAAATCGCTACTCGTCCGCTGCATAAAGCGGTAGGTGTCGGTGCCTGCATTTATGGCTTATGGTTATTATACGCTTCAGGCCCAATGCACCTGTTGTTGTCCGTCGTTCTGTATGCGCCAGGGCTGCTGGTTTTCCTGTACGCGCGTAAAACGCATACACATGATAATGTACTGAATCGTCAGGAAATGGTGCTGATTGGCATGCTGTTAATTGCCGCAGTTCCGGCAACCTGGATGCTGGTGGGATAACTTTCGTCCCATCGTATGCTTGCAAAGGAGATTAACGATGGGGAAAACCCAGCCCTTGCCAATATTAATCACTGGTGGAGGCCGTCGTATCGGCCTCGCTCTCGCCTGGCATTTCATTCATCAAAAGCAACCTGTGATTGTCAGCTATCGAACGCACTATCCTGCCATTGATGGACTGATTAATGCGGGTGCGCTGTGTATTCAGGCTGATTTTTCAACGAACGACGGCGTGATGGCGTTTGCCGATGAAGTGTTAAAAACCACCCACGGCCTGCGTGCCATTTTGCATAACGCCAGTGCGTGGATGGCAGAAAAACCAGGTACTCCACTGACTGATGTTCTGGCCTGCATGATGCAGATCCATGTTAATACCCCCTACCTGCTCAACCATGCGCTGGAAAGATTACTGCGCGGTCACGGACACGCCGCCAGCGATATAATTCACTTCACCGATTATGTGGTGGAGCGCGGAAGCGACAAACATATTGCCTATGCTGCAAGCAAAGCGGCACTGGATAATATGACCCGTTCGTTTGCCCGCAAATTGGCACCGGAAGTGAAAGTGAATTCTATTGCGCCATCGCTGATCCTGTTTAACGAGCATGATGATGCCGAATATCGCCAACAGGCGCTGAATAAATCACTGATGAAAACCGCGCCTGGTGAGAAAGAAGTTATCGATCTTGTCGATTACTTACTCACCAGTTGCTTTGTAACCGGACGCAGTTTCCCGCTTGATGGCGGCCGTCATTTGCGTTAATGCAGCTTCATCCAGCAAATAATTAGCACCCATGCGCTTAACCCCCAGCACGCAACAGAACCCACAAAAGCAGCGGGCAAGCGCATGATTCCGGTGAAATACCACAACGACGCCAGATAAACAAAATAGGGAATAATCGACCACATACTGAAAACGATTGTGGCGCGTAAAGCTTCAATGCCGCGTTCACTGACAACAATATAATGCGCGATGAGCGCAAAGGTCGGGAAAAGCGGGATCAGCCCGGCGATATAGTAATTTTTCGTTTTTGCTAATACACCAATCAACACCACCACCAGCGCACCAAGCGCAGCTTTGATTACCAGCCCCATTTTTTTGCCTTAACACTTCCATAACAAGTCATCTGTAGAATACCCGATGCAACCTTGTTTAGAAACGATTGATAGTAAGTAAAATCAGCGCGGTGTATTGTGACGCTTTTATATCTGCCGTGAATAATATGAACACTATCGTATTTGTGGAAGATGACACAGAAGTCGGTTCACTGATTGCTGCGTACCTGGCAAAGCATGATATGCAGGTTACCGTGGAACCGCGCGGCGACCATGCCGAAGAGACAATTCTGCGGGAAAATCCGGATCTGGTGCTGCTCGATATCATGCTGCCTGGCAAAGACGGAATGTCCATCTGCCGCGATTTACGCGCAAAGTGGTCCGGGCCGATTGTTCTGCTGACCTCTCTCGATAGCGATATGAACCACATTCTGGCGCTGGAAATGGGCGCCTGCGACTATATTCTCAAAACAACGCCCCCCGCTGTTCTGTTGGCGCGTTTACGTTTACATTTGCGTCAGAACGAACAAGCGACGCTGACCAAAGGTATTCAGGAAACGTCTCTGACACCTTACAAACCATTGCATTTCGGTACGTTAACTATCGACCCCATCAACCGAGTAGTAACGCTTGCTAACCATGAGATTTCACTCTCGACGGCTGATTTTGAATTGTTATGGGAACTAGCCACCCATGCCGGACAAATTATGGACCGCGATGCGCTGCTGAAGAATTTACGCGGCGTCAGTTATGACGGGCTGGATCGTAGCGTGGATGTAGCTATTTCGCGGTTACGAAAAAAACTGCTCGATAACGCTGCCGAACCCTACCGCATTAAAACCGTTCGTAACAAAGGCTATCTTTTTGCGCCTCATGCGTGGGAATAAACGATGAAAAAACTGTTTATCCAGTTTTATCTTTTGCTGTTTGTCTGCTTTCTGGTGATGTCTCTACTGGTTGGCCTGGTGTACAAATTTACCGCCGAACGTGCAGGCAAACAGTCGCTGGATGATTTGATGAACAGTTCGCTGTATCTGATGCGTAGCGAATTACGCGAGATCCCTCCGCACGACTGGGGAAAAACGCTGAAGGAGATGGATTTAAATCTCTCTTTCGATCTGCGCGTCGAGCCGCTGAGTAAATATCATCTCGATAAAAACGCCATGCACCGATTGCGTGGCGGAGAGATTGTTGCTCTGGATGATCAGTACACTTTTTTACAGCGTATCCCGCGCAGCCACTACGTGCTTGCCGTGGGTCCCGTTCCTTATCTTTATTTCCTCCATCAAATGCGTTTGCTTGATATCGTGCTGATCGCCTTTATTGCCATCTCCCTCGCCTTTCCGGTGTTTATCTGGATGCGTCCGCACTGGAAAGACATGTTAAAACTGGAAGCGGCGGCGCAACGATTCGGCGATGGGCATCTCAATGAACGTATTCACTTTGATGATGGTTCAAGCTTTGAGCGACTTGGCGTGGCGTTTAACCAGATGGCGGACAATATCAACGCGTTGATTGCCAGTAAAAAGCAGCTTATCGATGGCATTGCCCATGAACTGCGAACGCCATTAGTGCGTCTGCGTTATCGGCTGGAGATGAGCGACAACCTGAACGCCATAGAGTCCCAGGCCTTGAATCGCGATATCAGTCAACTGGAAGCCTTAATTGAAGAACTGCTGACTTATGCCCGGCTCGATCGCCCACAAAATGAATTGCATCTTAGCGAACCAGACCTGCCGTTGTGGCTGTCAACACATCTGCAAGATATTCAGGCACTAACTCCCGATAAAACGGTACGGATAAAAACCATCATGCAAGGTCATTACGCGGCGCTGGATATGCGCTTAATGGAGCGCGTGCTGGATAACTTACTCAACAACGCCCTGCGCTACTGCCATTCAACCGTTGAAACCAGCCTGCTACTGGCAGGAAACAGAGCAACATTGATTGTTGAAGATGATGGTCCGGGAATTGCGGCAGAAAATCGCGAGCATATCTTTGAACCCTTTGTTCGCCTCGATCCTAGTCGGGACCGCGCAACTGGCGGCTGTGGGCTGGGACTGGCGATAGTCCACTCTATCGCTCTGGCTATGGGCGGCACAGTCAATTGTGACACCAGTGACCTGGGGGGCGCCCGTTTCGCGTTCAGCTGGCCACTGTGGCACAACATCCCCCAATTTACTTCTGCCTGACGCCAAACGCACGGTGGTTAAGTTGTCGTCAATATGCTATAAATAAAGTATGTTGTAACTAAAGTGGTAATTTTATGGCCCCTTACGATCTTGTTGACCGACTCAATACGATCTTTCGCCAGATGGAACAAGAACTGGCAGCGTTTGCCGCTGAACTTGAACAGCACAAGTTGCTGGTTGCCCGCGTGTTCTCGTTACCGGAGGTCAAAAAGGAGGATGAGCATAATCCGCTTAATCGCATTGAGGTTAAGCAACATCTCGGGAAAGAAGCGCAGGCGCTGGCACTGCGTCATTTCCGCCATTTGTTTATTCAACAACAGTCCGAAAATCGCAGCAGCAAGGCGGCTGTTCGTCTGCCTGGAGTGTTGTGCTATCAGGTCGATAACCTTTCACAAACGGCGCTGGCAAGTCATATACAGCGCATCAACCAACTTAAAACCACTTTCGAGCATATCGTTACGGTTGAGTCAGAACTGCCTACGGCAGCGCGTTTTGAATGGGTACATCGTCATTTGCCGGGGCTGATTACCCTTAACGCTTATCGCACGCTCACCGTTCTGCACGACCCCGCTACTTTACGTTTTGGCTGGGCGAATAAACATATTATTAAAAATTTGCATCGTGATGAGGTGCTGGCGCAGTTGGAAAAGAGCCTGAAATCGCCACGTAGCGTTGCACCGTGGACGCGCGAGGAGTGGCAGGGAAAACTGGAACGCGAGTATCAGGATATTGCCGCCCTGCCACAGGACGCGAAGTTAAAAATCAAACGTCCGGTGAAGGTTCAGCCAATTGCCCGTGTCTGGTACAAGGGGGATCAAAAACAAGTTCAGCACGCCTGCCCGACACCGCTTATCGCGCTGATTAATCGGGATAACGGCGCAGGCATGCCGGACGTTGGCGAGCTGTTAAATTACGATGCCGACAATGTGCAACATCGTTTTAAACCCCAGCCGCAGCCGCTTCGTTTGATCATTCCCCGACTGCACCTGTATGTTGCAGATTAACGCCCTGCTTTCATACTGCCGACCATCTGTTCTGGTCGTACCCAGCTATCAAACTCAGCTTCGCTAAGATAGCCCAGCGCAAGGGCGGCAGCTTTTAAGGTCAGCCCTTCTTTGTGCGCTTTTTTGGCGATCTCCGCAGCTTTGTCATAGCCAATATGGGTGTTTAGCGCGGTCACCAGCATCAGCGATTCATTGAGTAATTGGTTGATACGCTCGCGATTTGGCTCTATTCCCACCGCGCAGTGTTTGTTAAAACTTTCCATGCCATCTGCCAGCAAGCGCACCGATTGCAGGAAATTGTGGATAACCATCGGACGGAAGACGTTCAGTTCGAAGTTACCAGAAGCGCCGCCGATGTTGATTGCCACGTCATTCCCCATCACCTGGCAGCAAAGCATGGTTAATGCTTCACACTGCGTTGGGTTCACTTTTCCCGGCATGATTGAACTGCCCGGCTCGTTTTCCGGGATTGAGATTTCACCAATTCCACAGCGAGGACCGGAGGCCAGCCAACGGACGTCATTGGCAATTTTCATCAGTGACGCAGCCAGCCCTTTCAATGCGCCGTGTGCCTGAACCAGCGCATCACAGGTCGCCAGAGCTTCAAATTTATTCGGTGCGGTAACAAACGGCGCACAGGTAATGACCGAAAGCTCGTCCGCCACGCGACGGGCATACTCCGGATGGGTGTTCAGCCCCGTCCCTACAGCAGTCCCCCCCAGCGCCAGTTCCGCCACGTGCGGCAGGCTGTATTCAATATGTTTGAGATTATGCTCCAGCATCGCTACCCAGCCAGAAATCTCCTGCCCCAGAGTCAGCGGCGTAGCATCCTGCAAATGGGTACGACCAATTTTGACAATATCGGCAAACGCACGGGATTTCTCATTCAGAGTTTGTGTCAGGGTTTTAAGTTGTGGAATGAGTTGCTTGCGTAGCGCCAGCAGCGCCGCAACGTGCATTGCCGTTGGAAAGACATCATTAGAACTCTGGCTCTTGTTCACGTCATCGTTAGGGTGAACTTTACGTTCCATCCCGCGCACACCACCGAGCAGTTCACTCGCCCGATTGGCCAGTACTTCGTTCATGTTCATGTTGCTTTGTGTGCCAGAACCGGTCTGCCAGATTGCCAGCGGGAATTCGTCGTCATGCTGTCCCGCCAACACTTCATCCGCCGCCTGACGAATGGCACTCGCTTTCTCTTCGGACAACAAGCCTAAATCTTCGTTAACTTTTGCCGCTGCACGCTTGGTCAGCGCCAGCGCATGAATCAGTGAGGTTGGCATTTTCTCCGTGGAAATGCGGAAATGCTCCAGCGAGCGTTGAGTTTGTGCGCCCCACAGCTTATCTGCCGGGACATCGATCGCACCCATCGAATCTTTTTCGCTGCGTACTGTATTCATGGCCTGCTCCTCACCTGATTAATTTTTTTCTTCTTTGCTTACGTTAAGCAACTTTTAGCTCACTCATTATTTACTATTTGATAACAAATGTTTGGTATTTCGTGCCATGTAAAAAAGCCGCCCCGAAGGGCGGCTCTGCTTATTTCACGCAGCGGCTACACTGCGTGAGTTGTATCTGCTGGAAGAAGTCATTTCCTTTATCATCCACCAGGATAAACGCCGGGAAATCTTCCACTTCGATTTTCCAGATGGCTTCCATTCCCAGTTCCGGATATTCAACACATTCCAGACTCTTAATACTCCCCTGCGCCAGCACTGCCGCAGGACCGCCGATACTGCCGAGATAGAAACCGCCATGTTTTTTACAGGCATCCGTCACCTGCTGGCTGCGGTTACCTTTCGCCAGCATGATCATGCTGCCGCCCTGCGCTTGCAGTTGATCGACGTAAGAATCCATACGTCCGGCAGTCGTTGGGCCAAGAGAACCGGAGGCATAACCTTCCGGCGTTTTGGCCGGACCCGCGTAGTAAATGGGATGATCTTTAATGTACTGCGGCAGCCCTTCACCGTTATCCATCCGCTCTTTCAGTTTGGCATGAGCGATATCACGACCGACGATGATAGTACCGTTAAGCGACAAACGAGTAGAAACAGGATATTGCGACAACTGTGCAAGGATCTCTTTCATTGGACGGTTAAGGTCAACGCGTACCGCTTCGCCTTCTCCCGCTTTACGCAGTTCTTCAGGGATGTATTTGCCAGGATTATGTTCCAGTTTTTCGATCCAGATCCCCTGACGGTTTATCTTCGCTTTGATATTACGGTCAGCAGAACAGGAGACGCCCATACCGATCGGGCAGGATGCGCCGTGGCGTGGCAGGCGAATCACGCGAATGTCATGGGCGAAATATTTCCCGCCAAACTGCGCACCCAGACCGAGATTTTGCGCTTCAATCAGCAATTCGTTTTCCAGTTCCACATCGCGGAACGCCTGACCGTGCTCGTTCCCTTCCGTTGGCAGTTCGTCATAGTATTTAGCGGAAGCCAGTTTCACCGTTTTAAGGTTAGTTTCCGCAGAAGTTCCGCCAATAACGAACGCAATATGATACGGAGGACACGCCGCCGTACCCAGTGTGCGCATTTTCTCAACCAGATAATTTTTCAGTTTCCCCGGCGTCAGTAACGCTTTGGTTTCCTGATAGAGATACGTCTTGTTTGCCGAACCGCCACCTTTGGCGATACAGAGGAATTTGTACTCGTCGCCATCAACGGCATAAAGATCGATCTGCGCTGGTAGGTTGGTGCCGGTATTCACCTCTTTATACATATCCAGCGGCGCGTTTTGCGAGTAGCGCAGGTTATCTTCGATGTAAGTGTTATAGACACCGCTCGCCAGCGCCGCTTCATCGCCACCACCGGTCCATACTCGCTGCCCTTTTTTACCAACGATAATCGCGGTGCCGGTGTCCTGGCAGGTTGGCAGAACGCCTTTTGCGGCGATATCGGAGTTTCGCAGGAATTGCAGTGCCACATACTTGTCGTTTTCGCTGGCTTCCGGGTCACGCAAAATATCGGCTACCTGTTGTTGGTGAGCGGGACGCAGCATAAATGACGCATCATGAAACGCCTGACGCGCCAACAAAGTTAACGCTTCGGGCGCGACTTTCAAAATCTCCTGCCCTTCAAATTCAGATACGCTAACGTGTTCGCTGGTTAGCAGGTAATACTCAGTATCATCTTTTTTGAGTGGAAAAGGAGCCTGATAATGAAAGGGTTTGTTTGACATTGTTCTCTCACTTACTGCCTGGTTTGGTTATGCTCTGGGCGGGTGTTCCATTGCCCTGTTAAAAGCGAGTAACAATATCCTACACACTTTTTTAACAAAAACTGAGACTAGTACGACTTTTTGCGGCTCCAGGTTACTTCCCGTAGGATTCTTGCTTTAATAGCGAGATTAATTTCCACATCTAAACAGGGATTGATCATGCAAAAACTCATTAACTCAGTGCAAAACTATGCCTGGGGCAGCAAAACGGCGTTGACTGAACTTTATGGCATGGAAAATCCGTCCAGCCAGCCGATGGCCGAGTTGTGGATGGGCGCGCATCCAAAGAGCAGTTCACGTGTGCAAGATGCCGCAGGAGATATCGTTTCACTGCGTGATGTGATTGAGAGTGATAAAGCGACTCTTTTGGGAGATGCCGTAGCCAAACGCTTTGGCGAGTTGCCTTTCCTGTTCAAAGTATTATGCGCAGCCCAGCCGCTCTCCATTCAGGTGCATCCGAACAAACGCAATTCTGAAATCGGTTTTGCCAAAGAAAATGCGGCCGGTATTCCGATGGATGCAGCCGAGCGTAACTATAAAGATCCTAACCACAAGCCGGAGCTGGTTTTTGCGCTGACACCATTCCTCGCAATGAACGCGTTTCGTGAGTTTTCCGACATTGTCTCCCTGCTTCAGCCAGTCGCTGGCGCACATCCGGCCATTGCTCACTTTTTGCAGCAGCCCAATGCCGAACGTTTAAGCGAACTGTTTGCCAGCCTGTTAAATATGCAGGGTGAAGAGAAATCCCGCGCGCTGGTGATTTTGAAATCGGCGCTCGACAGTCAGCAGGGCGAACCGTGGCAAACGATTCGTTTAATTTCTGAATTTTACCCGGATGACAGCGGTCTGTTCTCCCCGCTGTTGCTGAATGTCGTGAAATTGAATCCTGGCGAAGCGATGTTCCTGTTCGCTGAAACACCGCACGCTTACCTGCAAGGCGTGGCACTAGAAGTGATGGCGAACTCCGATAACGTGCTGCGTGCGGGTCTGACGCCTAAATACATTGATATTCCAGAGCTGGTTGCCAACGTGAAGTTTGAAGCCAAACCGGCCAACCAGTTGTTGACCCAGCCGGTGAAACAAGGCTCAGAGCTGGACTTCCCGATTCCGGTTGATGATTTTGCCTTCTCGCTGCATGACCTTAGCGATGAAGAAACCACCATCAGCCAGCAAAGTGCCGCGATTTTGTTCTGCGTCGAGGGTGATGCAACGTTGTGTAAAGGTTCTCAGCAGTTACAGCTTAAACCGGGTGAATCAGCGTTTATTGCCGCCAACGAGTCACCGGTGACGGTCAAAGGCCACGGCCGTTTAGCGCGGGTTTACAACAAGCTGTAATAGCTTACTGAAAAAATTAACATCTCTTGCTAAGCTTATTAAAGGCTTATAACACCTTCAGGCGGCCAGTCCGCCTGATTTTATTTTATGGATAATCATTATGAATAAATCGCTGGTAGCGGTAGGCGTCATTGTTGCGCTCGGCGTAGTCTGGACAGGCGGCGCATGGTACACAGGCAAGAAGATTGAAACCCATCTCGAAGACATGGTCGCGCAGGCGAACGCGCAACTCAAACTGACAGCTCCTGAATCCAACCTGGAAGTGAGTTATCAAAACTATCATCGCGGCGTATTCAGCAGCCAGTTGCAACTGGTGGTGAAACCCATTGCCGGGAAAGAAAATCCGTGGATTAAAAGCGGTCAGAGCGTCATCTTCAACGAATCGGTTGATCATGGTCCCTTCCCCCTTGCCCAGCTTAAAAAACTGAACCTGATTCCGTCGATGGCATCAATTCAAACCACGCTGGTCAATAACGAAGTAAGCAAACCACTGTTTGATATGGCAAAAGGTGAAACGCCTTTTGAGATTAACTCCCGCATTGGTTACAGCGGTGATTCCAGTTCCAATATTTCGCTCAAGCCACTGAATTACGAGCAAAAGGATGAAAAGGTCGCCTTTAGCGGCGGCGAGTTCCAGTTAAATGCTGACAGAGACGGCAAAGCCATCTCCCTGTCAGGGGAAGCACAAAGCGGTCGGGTGGACGCGGTTAATGAATATAACCAGAAAGTACAGTTGACCTTTAATAATCTGAAAACTGACGGTTCCAGCACGCTGGCAAGTTTTGGTGAGCGCGTAGGTAACCAAAAACTGTCGCTGGAAAAAATGACCATTTCAGTGGAAGGCAAAGAACTGGCACTGCTGGAAGGCATGGAGATCAGCGGTAAATCGGATCTGGTCAATGACGGTAAAACGATCAATAGCCAACTGGATTACTCGCTAAACAGCCTGAAGGTTCAGAATCAGGATCTGGGCAGTGGCAAGCTGACCTTAAAAGTCGGCCAGATCGACGGTGAAGCCTGGCATCAATTCAGCCAGCAATATAACGCGCAAACTCAGTCGCTGCTGGCACAGCCAGAGATTGCCAATAATCCCGAACTTTATCAGGAGAAAGTGACGGAAGCCTTCTTTAGCGCCCTGCCACTGATGTTGAAAGGCGATCCGGTGATAACTGTCGCTCCGTTAAGCTGGAAAAACAGTCAGGGTGAAAGTGCGCTGAATCTGTCGCTGTTCCTGAAAGATCCAGCAACGACTAAAGAAGCGCCGCAAACGCTGGCACAGGAAGTGGACCGCTCGGTCAAATCTCTGGAGGCGAAACTGACCATTCCGGTGGATATGGCAACTGAGCTGATGACTCAGGTAGCGAAGCTGGAGGGATATCAGGAAGATCAAGCGAAAAAACTGGCGAAACAGCAAGTTGAAGGTGCGTCAGCAATGGGGCAGATGTTCCGTCTGACCACCTTGCAGGACAACACCATCACCACCAGCCTGCAATATGCTAACGGTCAGATCACGTTAAATGGACAGAAAATGTCGTTAGAAGATTTTGTTGGCATGTTTGCGATGCCAGCTCTTAACGTTCCGGCTGTACCGGCAATTCCGCAGCAGTAATTCACAGCCAAAACGCCGGAGAATCTTCACTCCGGCGTATTCGTCTGATTACAAACCAGAGATTGCCTGATGCGCTACGCTTATCAGGCCTACCTTTTCCTGCAACATCCTGAATTTATGAGCTTTTGTAGGCTGGATAAGGCGTTTACGCCGCATCCGGCATAAAAAACGCGCACTTTGTCAACAATCTGAAACGCCGGAGAATTTTCACTCCGGCGTTTTTTCTCACTTCAGCATAAAGTCATACTGAATGCTCATTTTCACATCCCAGTAATTCAGGCGATCGCCCAACGCGCTGCCGTCACGCTTTTCCCGCCCTTTATCGGCGGCAAGAAAGAAATTCATCCCTTGTAGCGGCCCTTCACTAACCCGATAGTTCACGCCACCTAAGAGGCCCGCGCCTTCAATCCGCACGTCTCGTTTACTGGATTCATAGCCGCGGGTCACAATCGGTGCAAATGTCAGCGTAAATTGCGGGGTTAAACGATAATTGACGCCCAATTGCCAGGACTGCATTCCTTCGCGGTTACGATCAAGACTTAATGAAAAGGGATAGCCAATGTCGGTATCCACCACGGCACCATTCATTGCATGGCGCAAATAACCACCACTGCCAAATACGCTTCCCCACGGCGCGCTCCAGGTCAATTGTCCACTAACCAACGCCGTTTCATTGGGCTGGCTGGTATTACGACTTAGGCCTTCGAGTTGCGCATAAAAGCCGAGCAACTCCCCTTTCAACGTATAATTCGGGTCGAGCGGTATGCTTTTCTCGAGAATACTTTGTATCTGGTTGGAAACATCTTTCTGTACCGATGCTCCCAGAGAATAGCGACTGGTATCATCATGCCAACTGGCGGCTAAAAAAGAACGTGCGCGATGTTTATCGTATTTTCCCGTCTGGCTGTTATAAACCCCTTCATCACGAATACCGCTTGTTGAATCGGTCCATAAAAATACTCGTGAACGCCACATTCCCCACAATTCAATATTTGGCGTTAAAGCCCAATAACCTAATGCTCCTTCAGAAACAGTCGGTAATGTGCGTTGCGAACTGCCAGCAATTAACGGAATACGATAAGGTAAGCTGCCATAACTATAATCTGTTCCGAAGCGACCTAATTTAAGCAGGCTATTTTCACTGGGTTTTATTTTTACTGCCCCCAGGGCAAAGCCAAAACTTTTATCACCATCAAGATACCACCGGGTACTCATATCAGCACGAGCACCTAATTTATAAACATAATACGCGCCGCCTTCGACACCAATAATATTAGAATAATAGCCACTATTAAAATCGAGCAATCCTCCCTGAACCCATGCGTAAATGTCTCTTCCCGCGCCAGCACTAGGCTTGTCAGCCCTGCGTAATTCATTTTTCAGTCTGATGCGTAGTCCCGCTTCATCGTCAACCAGTTGTGCAGCGTAAGCGGTGGTAAGGCCAGAGGCAGCCGTCAGGGAAATAACGGCCATGGCCACTATTTTTCTCATAGTTGCACCTTTGATGTTCTGATTATTTTTATGGGATATTAATTAGTGATATCGCTGATTAATTGCTGCTGCATTTGTTTGCGATTATCAATTTCAACTACGATTTCTTTGAATTTTTTATCCGTGAGCGGATAAAACCAGATTATTATAAATGCCAGTAGCATAAACCCGCAGGGTACTAAGGCAATTGATGTGCGGATCCCCATAATAACTTCCGGTGTTTGCACCTGATTGGCAATATATCCGCTTAATCCCAAAATAAAGGCGGGAATTGACCCTCCTATTGCCTGGCCGCATTTGCGCGTAAATGAGAATAGCGAATAGGTAAGTCCTTCAATCCGCACACCGGTCAGGTATTCACCATATTCTACGGTATCGGCTTCCAGCGCCCACATCACCGTCATGGTAACGCCCTGACCAATTGAGGCAATGGCTAACGCAACCAGTGCCACCGGCAGAGACCAGACGGATACCCAGAAGAACAGCAGGTAACCACAAGTCCCCAGCAGCGCGCCAATCAGGAAGGTATTCTTTTTACCGATCCTGGCGACCATCCCCGGCACCATCGGTGCCGACGCCACTGTACCGACCAGGTTCTGTACCAGCACTAACACCGTGAACAATCCTGCATCATTCAGAACGTAGCGTACATAAAATAACGATGAGGCACTGACCGCGAAGGTCGAGATCAGCACACACAGCGCCCCAATGCACAGCATAAACAGCGGGCGATTTCGTTTCAGCGTTTGCAGACTGATCTTCAACGAAGGCTGCGCCACAATACGCACCACATTTTCACGCGTCGATTTGAAGCAGATGAAGTAAAGCAGCATTCCGGCAATCGCCAGCACAATCGTCCAGAAATGGTATACCGACACCATCTCCTCCGGGCTGGAGTTCTTAATGCTCGGTCCTATCAGAAATGCCAGGCAGACAAAGGTCAATGAAGCGGCAATCCCGCGAGCCGCGCCCAGACGGGCGCGGGATTGTGGTTGTTGGGTCATCGCGGTAGCAAGTGAACCATAAGGAATATTCACCAGGCTGTAGCAAAGCCCGAGGCCCATGTAGGTCAAATATGCATACACCACTTTGCTGCTATGGCTCCAGTCGGTAGGCACCCAGAATACCAGCACGCTGAAGATCATTAACGGCGCAGTACCGAAGAGTAAAAACGGGCGGAATTTTCCCCAGCGGGTATTCACACTGTCCACCACTCGTCCGGCGAGGACGTCGGCGAAGGCATCAAATACCCGCACCAGTAACAGCATGGTGCCCGCCGCAGCGGCACCGACGCCTGCGACGTCGGTGTAGTAACTCAACAAGAAGAGCGCCCCCATTGCGAAGGCGAAGTTATTGGCGACGTCACCGAGGCTGTAGCCGACGATGGTGCGCCAGGAGAGTTGTTGATTCATTGTTTGCCTCCCTGCTGCGGTTTTTCACCGAAATTCATGCCAGTCCAGCGTTTTTGCAGCAGGAAAGCCGCCGATTTCGGTTTGCGGTCGCGAGTGAAGATCCCTTTCTTGTTGCCACCAACGCGCATAATGCCCTGCGAGGTCGCAAAATCAGCGAAGTTCCATACCTGTTCACCGACGACGGCGCTGACGCGATCAAAGACGCGGTGATACATATCCAGCCAGGCGCACTGATACTCTTCACTCCACATGTCGGTGTACATCGAGTGCAGACCCGCTAACGTATCCACGCCGTATTCGGTGATGATAATCGGCTGATGCAGTTTCTCTTGCCAGGCCAGCAATTCTTTTTCCAGTACCTTCTCTGCCGTTTCCAAATCGCCGCTTTGGACATACCAACCGTAATAACGATTCAGGCACAGCACATCAAAGAGATCGCTGATGGTATCGGTGTGAGCGTCGCAGAACATTACATTGACGCAGGTGATCGGTCGCGTCGGGTCGAGTTTACGCGTTGCCTCCGCCAGTGGTGCGAAATATTCCCGTGCACCTTGTGGGCGAGTATCCGGTTCGTTGGCGATGCTCCACATCACCACGCTGGGGTGGTTTTTGTCACGCGCAATCAGCTCTTTAATCGCCTGTAAGTGCGCCTGCTGAGTTTCCCCGTTGACTGCCTCTTCGCTGTAGAGTTCTTTTGGCTTGTTACCCGCTTCAAATCCAATGCCTAAAGAGAGGTTAAAGCCGACGGCAGCAGTTTCATCAATCACCACAATGCCATTTTCATCAGCCCAGTCGAGCATCTCTTCAGCGTAAGGGTAATGCGAGGTACGGTAAGAGTTGGCCCCAATCCAGTCCATCAATGCGTGATCGTGCACCATCAGCACGTTATCGAATCCTTTGCCCCGCAAGTCCGCATCTTCATGACGACCAAAACCAGTGAAGTAGAACGGTTTGTGGTTGATCAGGAACTGTTCGCCCTTCACTGCCACTGACCGGATGCCGACGCGCAGCGGGTAGATATCACACTCTGTCTGGCTTTTGGCTGTGACGCACAGTTCATAGAGATAACCTTCACCCGGTTGCCAGAGGTGCGGATTCACCACTTGCAAAGTCCCGCTGTTGCCTTGTCCAGTCGCAACCACCTGTTGATCCGCATCACGCAGTTCAACGCTGACATCACCATTTGCCACCACCTGCCAGTCAATAGACGCGTGGTTACAGTCTTGCGCTACATGCGTCACCACTGTGATATCGCCCACCCAGGTGTTCGGTGTGCTGTAGAGCATTACGCTGCGATGGATCCCGGCGTAGTTAAAGAAATCATGGAAGTAAGACTGCTTTTTCTTGCCGTTTTCGTCGGTAATCACCATTCCCGGCGGGATAGTCTGCCAGTTCAGTTCGTTGTTCACACAAACGGTAATACGTACACTTTTCCCGGCAATAACATACGGCGTGACATCGGCTTCAAAGGGCGTATAGCCGCCCTGATGCTCCATCACTTCCTGATTATTTACCCACACTTTGCCGTAATGAGTGACCGCATCGAAACGCAGGACGATACGCTGGCCCGTCCAACCTTTAGGTATAAAGACTTCGCGTTGATACCAGACGTTGCCCACATAATTACGAATATCTGCATCGGCGAACTGATCGTTAAAACTGCCCGGCACAGCAATTGCCCGGCTTTCTTGTAACGCGCTTTCCCACCAACGCTGAGAGATTCCACAGTTATCCCGATCCAGGCTGAATGCCCACAGGCCGTCGAGTTTTTTGATTTCACGAGTTGGGGTTTCTACAGGACGTAACATAAGGGACTCCTCATTAAGATAAAAATACTGGTCAACCTTTAATCTGATTAGTTAACCAATTCTGTGTTGAACACAGTTATCTGTGAGAAACCCATGGAAGAGAAATGGAAATAAAAAGAACTGACACCGCGATCAAAAAACCAGAAACTGCAATACCCACAGCGTGATATGGATCGCATTAATCTTTAAAACAGCGTTGACAGAAGACATAAAATAAGCAATCGAGCGTTCGTTCGATTGCTTATAAAGCGATAAATTCCCATGAAATATGGTTTCGACGAATGTTTTAGTGGGATTTTTCGACCAGGGGAGAACGTTTTTTGTTCAGCAGTGTTGAGACATTGAACGCGGGCACTCTCTTCACCGGCCCGCGGAAAGTGAGGATCAGGATGCGGTCAAGATACCGCCAATCATCGCGCGCAGCCCCTGGGCAAATAACGCTTCTCGCGCCAGGTCTTCCGCTTCGATATCGGCCAGCACGCCATAGGTCAGATCCAGCAGTAAACGAGAGGTCATTGCCGTGTTAATGTCAGGGCTTATCTCGCCTTTTTGCTGGGCATCCCTCATGCGCTGGGCAATAAATTCCGTGATGGTCAGATGTTTATTCTTAAGCATGGTGGCAACCTGTGGATTGCGCATCCCTTCTGCCATAATTTCGACCACCAGCGCTCGTTGTCCAAAGGCTTCATGGGTGAGAGAGACTATCGACTCGACCATATAGTCAACGAAATGGATCCCTTCAATCGGTTCCCGGAAACGGGCCAACGCCCTCTCCTGGTCCTGGAGAATAATCGCCTGAATCAAGGCTTCTTTCGAAATGAAGTGGTGATAAAGCGTCCCGGGACTGATAGCGCAGGATTTACAGATGGCTTTCATTGAAGCACTGTGAAATCCATTTTCTGAAAAAATCTCTCTGGCAGCATTGAGGATCCGGGTCCGTGTCGGTTGTGCTTCAGTTTGCATGTTATCCATCGTTAAACCAATATAGTTAGCATGAATAACTAGTTTACCGCGTTGTCCGGTGAGCGCCTATCATTGCAGTTGAATTGTGCGAAGGTACACCCGTTTCGTTTACTATTTGCACGACAATTGGTCAACCAGCAAGCGGAATTTGGCTACCAGTTGTCTGGCAGAGGTTTTTCCCTACTCTACAAGCGGTGCCGGTAAACAACACTCACTCGGTTGTTTACCGGCCTGTTAGCGTATTAATTAAGTTCCTGTACCCCACCGCCGGAGACGGTGAGTATTTGCCCGCTTATCCAGCTGGCAGCTGGTGAACAGAGGAATAGCGCCGCGTTGGCAATATCTTGCGGTTGGCCCAGACGCCTGATTGGCGTGTGCTGCAACATTTTCTGTTCAATTTCTGGTGTAATAACGGATTTCAGGGCATCAGTTAATATTGCCCCAGGCGCGATGCCATTCACCCGAATATTTTTTTCCCCCAGGTCAAACGCCATATTCCTGACCAGATGGCTGGCCGCAGCTTTAGATGACGCATAGGAGGTCATGTTTTTATTTTTATTTTCTGCCGCCATAGATGTGATGGTCAAAATAACGCCTCCGCCATTTTTCTCCATTTCAGGCGCTATGAGTTGTGACAGATGAAAAAAAGAAAACACATTCAGTTCATATGCGCGGCGGAAATCCGCCATTGGCATATCAAACGGTTTAGGACCACCACCACCAGCATTGTTAACCAGAATATCAACTTTGCCCAGCTTACTGATGGCAAAGCCTGCCAGAGCAGATAACTCCTGTTCGGAAGTAATATCACAACGCCAGGCAAATGCCTGCCCACCCAGTTGTTGAATTTCATCTACAACATGATTAGCTGCATCGGCGTTAATATCACTGACCACCACAGATGCGCCAGCTGTCGCGAATGTAATGGCGATTTCTTTACCAATACCTGCACCCGCACCTGTGATGATGGCGCATTTTCCGTCGAGTCTCAGGTTGTCAGAATTAAACACATAAACCTCCTGTGAACTTCAGTAAAAATAAAAGGCACCGCCTGTGTGCCACATTTTTTATCATTAACTTTGAGTAAAGGACACTACCAGGTATAGCAGATAAAGAGAGGATTATTTCGCCACAATGAGCCGGGCAGGAATAATAAGATTGCGTGAATGCGTCTCTTCATGGGTGATTTTTTGCATCATGCGATCCGCAAGTGTCGTACCAAGTTCCCGCGCAGGCGTGCTGGCCCAGGTAACGGGTATATCATCAAGTACAGTTGGCGTCGCATCGGTAAATGCCGCCAGTGAAACCTGTTGTTCAAAGTAACGATCGACGCCACTTTCGCCACTTTGTCGTCCAGCTTTCAGCAAGCCAAACCATGCCCCCATTGCTATGGTTTCGTTGTAACAAACCACGGCGCTGATGGTCGGGTTATGGCGCAAAAGCGCCGTAATGGCTTCCGCAGCTTGCTTCTGACTCGAGGCACACTCCAGTACCCAATCACTGTGAAACGGCAGGCTGAATTTTAATAGTGTCGCGCAATAGCCACCCACTCGTTCCGCACGGGTTAAAGAGGAACTTTGCCCTCCCAGCCAGGCAATACGCTGGTGTCCATTGCGAATGAGATGCTCCGTCAATAACTGCGCTGCCTGCATGTTATCCGGGCGAACAGTATCAACATCATCAAGATAGCTGGCGCGGGAAGCGAAAATCACCGGGATACCTTTTTCTTCTGCCATGCGCCGCAGGTCATCACTGCTCCCTGCCGCACCGGCAATGACGACACCATCGACGCCCTGGTTCAGTAGCAGTGAAAAGCGCTGGGTCAGTTGCTCGCCGTCTTTACCGCCGTGGAGCAAAAAAACCATTCGCCCCTGCGCTTCCAGTGCCTCCGTCAGCCCGGCTGTTAATTCAGCGTAAAACGGCGCCGATAAGTCACGCACAATTAAGCCAACCACACCACTCTGCCCGCCGCGTAGTGCCGACGCCTGGCGATTGCGCACAAACCCCAGTTCTTCAATGGCGGCGTTAACACGTTCTCCTGTGGCGGTAGAGATTCGCCCTTTGCCACTAAGCACCAGCGAAACGGTACTGACCGACACGCCCGCAGCGAGCGCAACATCATGAATGGTGATTTTTTTGGCGGTAGCCATGCAGATGACCTACTCCCTGATTATGTGACAGATAAAACGTTTTACCTTTTATTTATCTTATACCCGCTATTATCGTTGCGTAATGTGATTTATGCCTCACTAAAATTTGATAAAACGTTTTATCTTCTCGCGCAATTTATTGAAACCAGATTGTTCTCTACGAGGAGTCGTTTTATGACGGCGAAAGCAGCACCGAAAGTCACGCTGTGGGAATTCTTCCAGCAGTTAGGCAAAACCTTTATGTTACCTGTCGCATTACTGTCGTTCTGCGGCATTATGTTGGGGATTGGCAGTTCCCTTAGTAGCCACGATGTCATCACACTGATCCCGGCATTGGGTAACCCTGTGCTGCAGGCCATCTTTACCTGGATGAGTAAGGTTGGTTCGTTCGCGTTTAGTTTCCTGCCAGTGATGTTCTGTATCGCCATCCCGCTGGGTCTGGCGCGCGAAAACAAAGGTGTCGCGGCGTTCGCTGGTTTTGTTGGTTACGCAGTGATGAACCTGGCGGTGAACTTCTGGTTGACCAATAAAGGCATTCTGCCGACCACCGATGCTGCCGTGCTGAAAGCCAATAACATTCAAAGCATTCTTGGGATCCAGTCGATCGACACCGGGATCCTCGGTGCGGTGATCGCCGGTATTATCGTCTGGATGCTACATGAACGTTTCCATAATATCCGCCTGCCAGATGCGCTGGCGTTTTTCGGCGGTACGCGCTTCGTACCAATAATCTCCTCGCTGGTGATGGGCCTTGTCGGTCTGGTGATTCCATTGGTCTGGCCGATCTTCGCTATGGGCATTAGTGGATTAGGCCATATGATTAACAGCGCGGGTGATTTCGGACCTATGCTGTTTGGCACGGGTGAGCGTCTGCTGTTACCATTTGGTCTGCATCACATTCTGGTGGCATTAATTCGCTTTACCGACGCAGGTGGCACGCAGGAAGTCTGCGGTCAAACCGTCAGCGGCGCACTAACCATCTTCCAGGCGCAATTGAGTTGCCCGACCACTCACGGTTTCTCTGAAAGCGCCACGCGTTTCCTCTCGCAGGGCAAAATGCCTGCATTCCTCGGCGGTCTGCCAGGTGCAGCGTTAGCTATGTATCACTGTGCGCGCCCGGAAAATCGCCATAAAATTAAAGGCCTGCTGATTTCTGGCCTGATCGCCTGTGTCGTTGGCGGCACTACCGAACCGCTGGAATTCCTGTTCCTGTTCGTAGCGCCAGTTCTGTACGTCATCCACGCGCTATTAACCGGCCTCGGCTTCACCGTCATGTCTGTGCTCGGTGTCACCATCGGTAATACCGACGGCAATATCATCGACTTTGTGGTGTTCGGTATTCTGCATGGCCTGTCAACCAAGTGGTACATGGTGCCAGTGGTGGCGGCAATCTGGTTTGTTGTTTACTACGTCATCTTCCGTTTCGCTATCACCCGCTTCAATTTGAAAACCCCTGGCCGCGATAGCGAAATTGCCAGCTCAATCGAAAAAGCCGTTGCCGGTACGCCGGGTAAATCAGGTTACAACGTTCCGGCAATCCTCGAAGCCTTAGGCGGTGCCGACAATATTGTCAGCCTCGATAACTGCATTACTCGTCTGCGTTTGTCAGTGAAAGATATGTCCCTTGTTAATGTGCAGGCACTGAAGGACAATCGGGCAATTGGCGTAGTACAACTTAATCAACATAACCTGCAGGTTGTTATCGGGCCGCAAGTTCAGTCAGTCAAAGATGAAATGGCCGGTCTGATGCGTACTGTTCAGGCATAAGGATAAGATATGTTCGATTTTTCGAAGGTCGTGGATCGTCATGGCACATGGTGCACACAGTGGGATTATGTCGCTGACCGTTTCGGCACTGCTGACCTGTTACCGTTCACGATTTCAGACATGGATTTTGCCACGGCTCCCTGCATTATCGAGGCGCTGAACCAGCGCCTGATGCACGGCGTGTTTGGATACAGTCGCTGGAAAAACGATGAATTTCTCGCGGCTATCGCCCACTGGTTTTCCACACAGCATTACACCGCCATTGAAACGCAGTCGGTGGTATATGGCCCTTCCGTTATCTATATGGTGTCGGAACTGATTCGTCAGTGGTCCGCTGTCGGTGAAGGTGTGGTGATCCATACCCCGGCCTACGACGCATTTTACAAAGCCATCGAAGGTAATCAGCGCACCGTGATGCCCGTTGCTTTAGAGAAGCGGGTTGATGGCTGGTTTTGTGATATGGGCAAACTGGAAGCCGTGTTGGCGAAACCGGAGTGTAAAATTATGCTCCTGTGTAGCCCTCAGAATCCTACCGGTAAAGTCTGGACTTGCGATGAACTGGAAACAATGGCTGACCTGTGCGAACGCTATGGTGTGCGCGTTATCTCCGATGAAATCCATATGGATATGGTATGGGGAGAGCAACCGCATATTCCCTGGAGCAATGTAGCTCGCGGCGACTGGGCGCTACTGACTTCTGGTTCGAAAAGTTTCAATATTCCGGCTCTGACCGGGGCTTACGGGATTATTGAAAATAACGACAGCCGTGAAGCGTATTTATCGGCCCTGAAAAGCCGTGATGGGCTTTCCTCCCCTGCGGTACTGGCGTTAACCGCCCATATCGCCGCCTATCAGCAAGGCGCGCCATGGCTTGATGCCTTACGCGTCTATCTGAAAGATAACCTGACGTATATCGCAGAGACGATGAACGCCGCGTTCCCTGAACTCAACTGGCAGATTCCCCAATCCACTTATCTCGCATGGCTTGATTTACGTCCGTTGAACATTGATGACAACGCGTTGCAAAAAGCCCTGATTGAACAAGAAAAAGTCGCAATTATGCCGGGATATACCTACGGTGAAGAAGGCCGTGGCTTTGTTCGGCTCAATGCCGGATGCCCACGTTCTAAACTGGAAAAAGGTGTCGCTGGATTAATTAACGCCATCCGAGCTGTACGCTAATTGTGATTGCGCAACGCAAATAATCGTTGCGCAATCGTAGATTTTTACCCTGCTTTGTTTTTATAATGGTGCGCACTTTTATATCCAGAAAAAGAGTGCGACCATGATTGATACCACCCTGCCATTAACTGATATCCATCGCCACCTTGATGGCAACATTCGTCCCCAGACCATCCTTGAACTTGGCCGCCAGTATAATATCTCGCTACCTGCACAATCCCTGGAAACGCTAATTCCACACGTTCAGGTCATTGCTAACGAACCCGATCTGGTGAGTTTTCTGACTAAACTTGACTGGGGCGTTAAAGTTCTCGCCTCGCTCGACGCATGCCGTCGCGTGGCGTTTGAAAATATTGAAGATGCTGCCCGAAACGGTCTGCACTATGTCGAACTGCGTTTTTCGCCAGGTTATATGGCAATGACGCATCAGTTGCCTGTTGCGGGCGTTGTCGAAGCCGTTATTGACGGCGTACGTGAAGGTTGCCGCACCTTTGGTGTGCAGGCGAAACTTATCGGCATTATGAGCCGGACCTTTGGTGAAGCAGCCTGCCAGCAAGAGCTGGAGGCATTTTTGGCCCACCGTGATCAGATTACCGCACTGGATTTAGCCGGTGATGAACTTGGTTTTCCGGGGAGTTTGTTCCTCTCTCACTTCAACCACGCGCGTGATGCAGGCTGGCATATTACCGTCCATGCAGGCGAAGCTGCCGGGGCAGAAAGTATCTGGCAAGCCATTCGTGAGCTGGGAGCTGAACGCATTGGGCATGGCGTAAAAGCCATTGAAGATCGGGCGCTGATGGATTTCCTCGCCGAGCAACAAATTGGCATAGAATCCTGCCTGACCTCCAATATTCAGACCAGTACCGTGGCATCTCTGGCGGCACATCCGCTGAAAACGTTCCTTGAACATGGTATCTGCGCCAGTATTAACACCGATGACCCGGGTGTTCAGGGCGTCGATATCATTCACGAATATACCGTTGCCGCGCCCGCTGCTGGTTTATCTCGCGAGCAAATCCGCCAGGCGCAGATTAATGGTCTGGAAATGGCTTTCCTCAGCGCAGAGGAAAAACGCGCACTGCGAGAAAAAGTCGCAGCGAAGTAACAAAAATGGATGGTGCTAATTGCACCATCCCCTTTTCAAGCAAGGCACAAAGTCGAGCGATGTTTGGCGGATTCGATACCCAGCTCAATCAACTCCATTACCTGAATGGCCTGACTTGCTGGCACCGGGTTTTCACCGTCGCCATTCAACGCATCACGAACGGCAGCATAGTAAGCCGGATAATTCCCCGGCACGGTCAACAGCGTTTCTTCAACACGTTCCTCGCCTTCAACGCGGGTTAGTACACCGTCACGCATATCGTAGCCCCAGTCTTCCTGCGGCAGACGCTCACCATTTTTCAACCGCTCTTCCTGCGGATCGAGGCCGTATTTAACATAGCTGCCACGGGAACCATGCACGATATAACGTGCTGACTCAGCTGCTGCCAACATGGTGCCATGTAAAATGACCCGCCGCTGTGGGTAGGACAAAATGGCGTGGAAATAATCAGTCGACTGCGCCCCCGGGCGCAACTGTGCTAAATCCACCGTCATACTGACGGGTAAGCCAAAAAGCGTAATAGCTTGATCGAGCAAATGCGGTGCCAAATCGTACCAGATACCGCTGCCAGGGCCGCCCTGTTCACGCCAGCGATCGCGCACCTGCGGCCGGAAGCGGTCAAAATGAGACTCAAAGTACGCAACTTCACCCAGCGAGCCTTCCGCGAGCAAACCTTTTAGTGTCAAAAAATCACTATCCCAGCGACGATTATGAAACACCGACAATACGCGACCCAGACTTTTTGCCAACGCATCCAGTTCTCGAGCTTGTGACAGTGTCACGGTAAAAGGCTTGTCGACGACCACATGTTTACCCGCTTCAAGCGCCGCTTTGGCTAACGGGAAATGGGTATCATTTGGTGTGGGAATGACAATCAAGTCTATGTTGGGATCATTAAAAAGATGCTTTGGTTCAGAGACAACCGTCACTGTTGGCCAGTCGGCTTTTACTTTTGTTTCGTCACTGCTGGAAATTACTGCCAGTTCTAGTCCGGGCGTGCCCGCTATCAGGGGCGCATGGAAGGTTTTGCTCGCATAACCATACCCAATCAACCCAACACGGATGTTGTCGCTCATGTCATTGCCTCTCAGAGAAGTACAATCGCTATTTGACACTATCCTTTACCCTCTCTCAACAGTTTAATAACCTGTCCGCAATAAGGGATGTTATTTAACTTAAGTCAAAGAAATGGCGAATTTTCTAATGATAAAAGCTAAATATCGCAAAAACCTCAGCAAAAATCTTGCTGGGGCAATTATTGCTAAGTAACATTTACCCCCTGAAGTTAATGGATCACTCAACATAGATGTGGGCAGTAATGAATCGTCTTATTGAATTAACAGGTTGGATCGTTCTTGTCGTTTCTGTCATTCTCCTTGGCGTGGCGAGTCACATTGACAACTACCAGCCGCCAGAACAGAGTACACCAGTACAACATAAGTAATACCTGCACTTGCAGACCAGCATGCAGCCCGTCCGGATGCATGTTTTAACTTGTCGGGTATTAAACCAGGAATTTATTATCTTGTGGTGTGTTGTCGGCGATTGGCAGGGATAGTAAAGCGCGTTACTCTTTTCATGACAGTATTTCATCCCTGAATATTTACCATCAGCACATTCTTATTATTGTTATTACATAAGCGTTCACTTTTGGTGAAGTTTTATCATTACATATAATACCTACCACTTTGGTATTAATTATTTTATGGGCCTTTTATGACTGTTCAGGACTACTTATTAAAATTTCGCAAAATCAGTTCACTCGAAAGCCTGGAAAAACTCTACGATCATCTTAATTACACACTGACGGACGATCAGGACCTTATCAACATGTATCGCGCCGCCGATCACCGCCGCGCAGAGCTGGTGTCTGGCGGGCGTTTGTTTGACCTAGGCCAGGTGCCGAAGTCCGTCTGGCATTATGTCCAATAAAGAAAGTAGCGATTGATAATAAAAACCTTATAATAACGCCCCTAAAATTAGATTTGCCTGTTTGCTGTCGCTATTCTGGAGAACCTATGACCACCACAACGCCACAACGTATTGGAGGCTGGTTGCTTGGCCCTTTGGCCTGGCTGTTAGTCGCTCTATTGAGTACGACGCTGACGCTGTTACTGTATACCGCAGCGTTATCTTCTCCTCAAACATATAAAACGATCGGCGAACAAGCACTGACAACGCAAATCTTATGGGGCGTTTCTTTTATTACCGCCATCGCCATGTGGTATTACACTTTGTGGTTGACCATCGCTTTCTTTAAACGTCGGCGTTGTGTTCCTAAACACTATATTATCTGGCTACTGATCTCCGTATTACTGGCTGTTAAAACCTTCGCTTTTTCGCCAGTTGCAGATGGCGTAGCCGTGCGCCAGTTGTTGTTCACTTTGCTGGCAACCGCATTGATAGTCCCCTATTTCAAACGCTCGTTGCGGGTCAAAGCGACGTTTGTGAATCCGTAATAACCTTACAGTTAACCTGTTGTCGCCTGCTCTGGATTAACGGATAATAGGCGGCTTTTTTATTTCAGGCCGAAAAATGACTGACTATCTGTTACTGTTTGTCGGAACTGTACTGGTCAATAACTTTGTACTGGTTAAGTTTCTGGGCCTCTGTCCGTTTATGGGCGTTTCCAAAAAGCTGGAAACTGCAATGGGGATGGGGCTGGCAACAACATTTGTGATGACGCTGGCGTCAATTTGCGCCTGGCTTATCGACACGTGGATCTTGATTCCACTCAATCTGATTTACCTGCGCACGCTAGCGTTTATTTTAGTGATCGCTGTTGTCGTGCAGTTCACCGAGATGGTCGTGCGTAAAACCAGCCCGGTGCTTTATCGTCTGCTGGGGATTTTTCTGCCGCTTATTACCACCAACTGTGCGGTGCTTGGTGTCGCGTTGCTGAATATTAATCTCGGTCATAATTTCTTGCAGTCGGCGCTGTACGGTTTTTCAGCAGCTGTCGGCTTCTCGTTGGTGATGGTGCTTTTCGCAGCCATCCGCGAGCGCCTGGCTGTGGCTGATGTCCCGGCACCTTTTCGTGGTAATGCCATTGCGCTGATTACCGCAGGTCTTATGTCTCTGGCCTTTATGGGCTTTAGTGGTTTGGTGAAGTTGTAATGAATGCTATCTGGATTGCCGTTGCCGCCATAAGCCTGCTGGGCCTGGCGTTTGGCGCCATTCTGGGTTATGCCTCCCGCCGTTTTGCGGTGGAAGACGATCCGGTCGTTGAGAAAATTGACGAAATTTTACCGCAGAGCCAGTGTGGTCAATGCGGTTATCCTGGCTGTCGCCCGTATGCGGAGGCTATCAGTTGCAACGGTGAAAAAATCAACCGCTGCGCCCCTGGTGGCGAAGCTGTAATGCTGAAAATTGCCGAGTTGCTCAACGTCGAACCACAGCCGCTGGATGGCGAAGCGCAGGAGTTGACGCCTGCGCGTATGGTAGCGGTTATCGATGAAAATAACTGTATTGGCTGCACTAAGTGTATTCAGGCGTGTCCGGTGGACGCCATTGTCGGCGCTACCCGAGCAATGCATACCGTCATGAGCGATCTGTGCACAGGTTGTAATCTGTGTGTAGACCCATGCCCAACGCATTGCATCTCCTTACAACCGGTTGCAGAAACGCCAGACAGCTGGAAATGGGATCTGAACACCATTCCCGTGCGCATCATTCCCGTGGAACACCATGCTTAAGTTATTCTCTGCTTTCAAAAAAAATAAAATCTGGGACTTCGATGGCGGCATTCATCCACCGGAGATGAAAACTCAGTCCAACGGTACTCCCCTGCGCCAGGTTCCGCTGGCGCAGCGATTTGTTATTCCACTGAAACAGCATATTGGTGCTGAAGGCGAGCTGTGCGTTAACGTTGGTGATAAGGTACTGCGCGGACAGCCACTCACCCGTGGACGCGGCAAAATGCTACCGGTTCACGCACCAACGTCTGGCACCGTTACGGCTATTGCGCCCCACTCTACTGCCCATCCATCAGCATTGGCTGAATTAAGCGTGATTATTGACGCCGATGGGGAAGATTGCTGGATCCCACGTGACGGTTGGACCGATTACCGCTCACGCACTCGGGAAGAATTAATCGAACGCATTCATCAATTTGGCGTCGCCGGACTGGGTGGTGCTGGCTTCCCTACTGGCGTTAAATTGCAGGGCGGCGGCGATAAAATCGAAACGTTGATCATTAATGCCGCAGAATGCGAGCCGTATATTACCGCCGATGACCGCCTGATGCAGGATTGCGCCGCCCAGGTCGTAGAAGGTATTCGCATTCTTGGGCATATTCTACAGCCACGCGAAATTCTGATCGGCATTGAAGATAACAAACCGCAGGCAATTTCCATGCTTCGTGCGGTGTTGGCGGATTCTCACGATATTTCTCTGCGAGTTATTCCGACCAAATATCCCTCTGGCGGCGCCAAACAGTTAACCTACATCCTGACGGGAAAGCAGGTTCCACACGGCGGTCGTTCATCAGATATCGGCGTGTTAATGCAAAACGTCGGCACGGCTTACGCTGTGAAACGAGCCGTTATTGATGGCGAGCCGATTACCGAGCGTGTCGTGACGCTGACTGGCGAAGCAATTGCACGCCCCGGCAACGTCTGGGCACGACTGGGTACGCCGGTCCGTCATTTATTGGACGATGCAGGATTCTGCCCTTCTGCCGATCAAATGGTGATTATGGGTGGCCCGCTAATGGGCTTTACCTTGCCGTGGCTGGATGTTCCGGTCGTAAAAATAACCAACTGTTTACTGGCACCATCTGCCAATGAACTTGGCGAACCACAGGAAGAACAAAGCTGCATCCGTTGTAGCGCCTGTGCTGATGCCTGCCCTGCAGATCTCCTGCCGCAACAGTTGTACTGGTTCAGCAAAGGCCAGCAGCACGATAAAGCCACTACACATAACATTGCCGATTGTATTGAATGCGGGGCCTGTGCGTGGGTTTGCCCAAGCAATATCCCTCTTGTGCAATATTTCCGTCAGGAAAAAGCCGAGATTGCCGCCATTCGTCAGGAAGAAAAACGCGCAGCCGAAGCAAAAGCACGCTTTGAAGCTCGTCAGGCACGTCTGGAACGTGAAAAAGCCGCTCGTCTTGAACGACACAAGAACGCGGCGGTTCAACCAGCGGCCAAAGACAAAGATGCGATTGCTGCCGCACTGGCTCGCGTAAAAGAAAAACAGGCCCAGGCCACACAACCTATTGTGATCAAAACTGGCGAACGCCCGGATAACAGCGCGATTATTGCGGCACGGGAAGCGCGTAAAGCGCAAGCCAGAGCGAAACAGGCTGAATTGCAACAGACTAACGAAGCCGCAACCGTTGCCGATCCGCGTAAAGCGGCAGTGGAAGCCGCAATTGCTCGCGCCAAAGCACGCAAGCAGGAGCAACAGCCTGCTAACGAAGAGCCGCAGGAACAGGTTGATCCGCGTAAAGCTGCCGTCGAAGCCGCTATCGCCCGTGCTAAAGCGCGCAAGCTGGAACAGCAGCCAGCTAACGAAGAACCGCAGGAACAGGTTGACCCGCATAAAGCTGCCGTCGAAGCCGCTATCGCCCGTGCTAAAGCGCGCAAGCTGGAACAGCAGCCAGCTAACGAAGAACCGCAGGAACAGGTTGACCCGCGTAAAGCTGCCGTCGAAGCCGCTATCGCCCGTGCTAAAGCGCGCAAGCTGGAACAGCAGCCAGCTAACGAAGAACCGCAGGAACAGGTTGACCCGCGTAAAGCTGCCGTCGAAGCCGCTATCGCCCGTGCTAAAGCGCGCAAGCAGGGACAGCAGCAGGCCAACGTAGAGCCAGAAGAACAGATTGACCCGCGTAAAGCTGCCGTTGAAGCCGCTATCGCCCGTGCTAAAGCGCGCAAGCTGGAGCAGCAGCAGGCCAACGTAGAGCAGGAAGAACAGGTTGATCCCCGCAAAGCTGCAGTTGCCGCGGCTATCGCCCGGGTTCAGGCAAAAAAAGCCGCTCAGCAAAAGGTTGTAAACGAGGACTAAATGGTATTCAGAATAGCTAGCTCCCCTTATACCCATAACCAGCGCCAGACATCGCGCATCATGCTGCTGGTGCTGGTCGCAACCGTCCCAGGTATCGCTGCGCAACTGTGGTTTTTTGGCTGGGGTACTCTCGTTCAAATCCTGTTGGCCTCGGTCAGTGCACTCTTAGCCGAAGCCCTCGTACTCAAACTGCGCAAGCAATCTGTAACTGCAACCTTAAAAGATAACTCAGCATTGCTAACGGGCTTATTACTGGCGGTAAGTATTCCGCCTCTTGCGCCGTGGTGGATGGTGGTACTCGGCACTGTGTTTGCCGTAATCATCGCTAAACAGTTGTATGGCGGTCTGGGGCAAAATCCGTTTAACCCGGCAATGATTGGTTATGTGGTATTACTGATCTCCTTCCCGGTACAGATGACCAGCTGGTTGCCGCCGCATGAGATTGCGGTCAACATCCCTGGATTCATTGACGCTGTACAGATTATCTTCAGCGGTCATACCGCCAGTGGTGGTGATATGAACACACTTCGCTTAGGTATCGATGGCATTAGCCAGGCGACACCGCTGGATACGTTCAAAACATCTGTACGCGCCGGTCATTCGGTTGAACAGATTATGCAGTATCCAATCTACAGCGGTGTTCTCGCGGGCGCTGGCTGGCAATGGGTAAACCTCGCCTGGCTGGTTGGTGGCGTGTGGCTGCTATGGCAGAAAGCGATTCGTTGGCATATTCCCGTCAGTTTCTTAGTGACACTGGCCCTGTGCGCAACGCTGGGTTGGTTGTTCGCCCCCGAAACACTAGCTTCACCGCAGATTCATTTGCTGTCTGGCGCGACCATGCTCGGTGCATTCTTTATTCTGACCGATCCAGTAACCGCGTCTACCACCAATCGTGGTCGTCTGATTTTCGGTGCGCTGGCGGGATTATTAGTCTGGCTGATCCGCAGTTTTGGTGGCTATCCTGACGGCGTTGCCTTTGCTGTCCTGCTGGCGAACATCACGGTTCCTCTGATCGATTACTACACGCGTCCACGCGTATACGGCCATCGCTAAGGATAAACCATGCTGAAGACTATCCGAAAACACGGTATTACGCTGGCGCTGTTCGCCGCAGGGTCAACAGGTTTAACGGCTGCCATCAACCAGATGACCAAAGCCACGATCGCTGAACAGGCTAGCCTGCAACAAAAAGCGTTATTTGATCAGGTGTTACCAGCCGATCGCTATAACAACGAGCTGGCCCAAAGTTGCTATATAGTGACTGCGCCAGCGTTAGGAAAAGGTGAACATCGGATTTACATCGCAAAACAGGATGATAAACCGGTAGCTGCCGTTCTGGAGGCCACCGCGCCGGATGGTTATTCCGGTGCGATTCAGTTGTTGGTTGGGGCCGATTTTAACGGCACGGTACTTGGCACCCGCGTGACAGAACATCACGAAACGCCGGGACTTGGCGACAAAATCGAACTGCGCCTTTCTGACTGGATCACCCATTTTGCGGGTAAACAAATCAGCGGCGCGGATGACGCTCACTGGGCGGTGAAGAAAGATGGTGGTGATTTCGACCAGTTCACCGGGGCGACCATTACGCCTCGCGCGGTGGTGAATGCGGTAAAACGCGCCGGATTGTATGCCCAAACGTTGCCAGCACAACTTTCTCAACTTCCGGCCTGTGGAGAATAAACCGTGAGCGAAATTAAAGACGTTATTGTTCAGGGGTTATGGAAGAACAACTCCGCGCTGGTCCAGTTACTTGGCCTCTGTCCGCTGCTGGCGGTCACTTCCACTGCCACCAACGCACTGGGTTTAGGGCTTGCGACAACGCTGGTGTTGACTCTCACCAACCTGACCATCTCGACGCTGCGTCACTGGACGCCAGCCGAAATCCGAATCCCGATTTACGTGATGATCATCGCCTCGGTGGTCAGCGCCGTACAAATGCTGATTAACGCATACGCCTTTGGCCTGTATCAATCGTTAGGGATTTTTATTCCTCTGATTGTCACTAACTGTATCGTTGTTGGCCGTGCGGAAGCCTTCGCCGCTAAAAAAGGTCCGGCGCTCTCCGCACTTGATGGTTTTTCGATAGGCATGGGCGCAACCTGCGCCATGTTCGTACTGGGTTCACTACGCGAAATCATCGGCAACGGAACATTGTTTGACGGTGCCGATGCGCTGTTGGGTAGCTGGGCCAAAGTACTGCGGGTAGAGATCTTCCATACCGATTCTCCCTTCCTGTTAGCAATGTTACCGCCAGGCGCATTCATTGGTCTGGGGCTGATGCTGGCGGGAAAATATCTGATTGATGAAAGAATGAAAAAGCGCCGTGCTGAAGCAGCTGCTACACGCGAGTTGCCAAACGGTGAAACAGGGAATGTCTGATGAACAAAGCAAAACGATTGGAGATCCTCACTCGCCTGCGTGAGAACAACCCTCATCCTACAACCGAACTTAATTTCAGTTCGCCTTTTGAATTGTTGATTGCTGTACTGCTTTCCGCCCAGGCGACCGATGTTAGCGTCAATAAGGCGACGGCAAAGCTTTACCCGGTGGCCAATACACCTGCCGCAATGCTCGAACTGGGCGTTGATGGGGTTAAAACGTATATCAAAACCATTGGGCTATATAACAGCAAAGCAGAAAATATCATCAAAACCTGCCGTATTTTGCTCGAACAGCATAATGGCGAAGTTCCGGAAGATCGCGCTGCGCTGGAAGCCCTGCCCGGTGTAGGGCGTAAAACAGCAAACGTGGTATTGAATACCGCCTTCGGTTGGCCGACCATTGCTGTAGATACGCACATTTTCCGCGTCTGTAATCGCACCCAATTTGCACCGGGGAAAAATGTCGAACAGGTTGAAGAAAAACTGCTTAAAGTGGTTCCAGCAGAATTCAAAGTCGATTGCCACCACTGGCTAATCCTCCACGGGCGTTACACCTGTATTGCCCGCAAGCCTCGCTGTGGCTCCTGCATTATTGAAGATCTTTGTGAATACAAAGAGAAAGTTGACATCTGACGAAAAGGTGTAACATCGTTATCCCATTCATAACTATTTCTCATCCTCTTACAAAACATCTTGTTAACGTCAATGATGCCGCCTCGCGGCATCATTATCAGGCAATCCGTTTGTGAATAACCAAAAATGCAGGTTAATTGTTTTTTTAATAGCGAAATTTTCTATCTATTCGTGATCAAGATCACATTGATGTCATAATGTAAAACTATTGCTCTGTTTAAGTTAAATTTGACAAGGCATTGATTCAACCAGGGCATAAACCTACAAAACATTACACTGTCTATTTTTCAGATAATGGACTATCTCACTACATAAAACACCTTACAGTAGAACATATCGCCAAATATCAGTATCCCCCCTCTTCTGGTAGTGAAAAAATCTGCCGTTACGTTTTTTGAAAAATTTAACGCTGGATAACATTTCAATGGGCCGATGATTTCTCCACACCAGTTATATGTAACAGATTATTACAAAGGACTTGTCTGAAAGTGCAAGATAGTGAACATTACCTGCCGTTTCCCCTCCCACTATAACAATTGCGCGTATGTTTATTAGACATCACGCGAGAAAGCACCCCCGTTAATATGGGATGTAAAAAAAGAGGTAAAAGTGTCCACTGCAAACCAAAAACCAACAGAAAGCGTTAGTTTAAACGCTTTCAAACAACCGAAGGCGTTCTATCTCATCTTCTCGATCGAGTTATGGGAACGTTTTGGTTATTACGGCCTACAAGGAATTATGGCTGTCTACCTGGTTAAACAACTGGGTATGTCTGAAGCGGATTCAATCACACTTTTCTCTTCCTTTAGCGCCCTGGTTTATGGTCTTGTCGCTATTGGTGGTTGGTTAGGCGATAAGGTACTGGGTACAAAACGCGTCATTATGCTTGGTGCTATTGTGCTGGCTATTGGTTATGCGCTGGTTGCCTGGTCTGGTCACGATGCCGGTATCGTCTATATGGGTATGGCGGCGATTGCGGTCGGTAACGGCCTGTTTAAAGCCAACCCGTCCTCACTGCTGTCAACTTGCTACGAGAAAAACGATCCACGTCTGGACGGTGCATTTACCATGTACTACATGTCCGTCAACATCGGTTCGTTCTTCTCTATGATTGCAACGCCGTGGTTAGCAGCCAAGTATGGCTGGAGCGTCGCGTTCGCCCTTAGCGTAGTCGGTCTGTTGATCACCATCGTTAACTTCGCCTTCTGCCAACGCTGGGTTAAGCAGTACGGTTCAAAACCTGACTTTGAACCAGTCAACTACCGTAATCTGCTGTTAACCATTATTGGTGTTGTCGCGCTGATTGCGATTGCCACCTGGCTGCTGCATAACCAGGAAGTAGCACGTATGGCGCTGGGCGTTGTTGCCTTGGGTATCGTGGTTATCTTCGGTAAAGAAGCCTTTGCAATGAAAGGTGCTGCACGTCGTAAAATGATCGTTGCTTTCATCCTGATGCTTGAAGCAATCATCTTCTTCGTGCTGTACAGCCAGATGCCGACGTCTCTGAACTTCTTTGCAATCCGTAACGTTGAGCACACCATTCTGGGTCTGGCTGTAGAACCTGAACAGTATCAGGCACTGAACCCGTTCTGGATCATCATTGGTAGCCCGATTCTCGCCGCTATCTATAACAAGATGGGCGATACCCTGCCGATGCCGACTAAGTTTGCAATCGGTATGGTGATGTGCTCTGGTGCGTTCCTGATCCTGCCGCTGGGTGCGAAATTCGCGTCCGACGCTGGTATCGTTTCTGTAAGCTGGCTGGTAGCAAGCTACGGCCTGCAGAGTATCGGTGAACTGATGATCTCTGGTCTGGGTCTGGCGATGGTTGCACAGCTCGTTCCGCAGCGCCTGATGGGCTTCATTATGGGTAGCTGGTTCCTGACCACTGCCGGTGCGAACCTGATTGGTGGTTATGTTGCGGGTATGATGGCAGTACCGGATAACGTAACCGATCCGCTGATGTCGCTGGAAGTGTATGGTCGCGTCTTCTTGCAGATTGGTGTCGCGACTGCCGTTATCGCAGTGCTGATGCTGCTGACCGCGCCGAAACTGCATCGTATGACTCAGGACGATGCTGCTGATAAAGCGGCGAAAGCTGCCGTAGCGTAAATTTCAGGGAAACTCTTTTACAAGCCGCTAACTTTTCGTTAGCGGCTTTTTTTTTGTTCAGCAACGCACTACCATACTTTAAACCACAGCCAAAAGGAGTTACCGATGAAACTGTTCTACAAACCGGGCGCCTGCTCTCTTGCTTCCCATATCATCCTGCGTGAGAGCGGAAAGGACTTTACGCTCACCAGTGTGGATTTAATGAAAAAACGTCTGGAAAACGGCGATGATTACTTTGCGATTAATCCTAAAGGGCAGGTTCCTGCTCTGCTGCTGGACGATGGCACTCTGCTCACGGAAGGCGTGGCCATTATGCAGTATCTTGCCGACAGCGTCCCCGACCGCCAGTTACTGGCTCCGGTAAACAGTATTTCTCGCTATAAAACCATCGAATGGCTGAACTATATCGCCACTGAGTTGCATAAAGGCTTTACTCCGCTGTTTCACCCGGCTACACCGGAAGAGTTCAAACCGACTGCACGCGCACAGCTGGAGAAAAAACTGCAGTACGTTAACGATGCGCTGAAAGAGGATCACTGGATTTGCGGGCAACGTTTTACTATTGCTGACGCCTATCTGTTTACTGTACTGCGCTGGGCATATGGGGTGAAATTGAATCTGGAAGGTTTAGAGCATATTGCCGCCTATATGCAGCGTATGGCTGAACGTCCGACGGTAAAAGCCGCGCTAACAGCAGAAGGCTTGCAGTAATGGTTTATCGGCCCGCAGGATACTGTGGGCCGACAAGACACTTTTCAGAGCTTCGTCGCACTGAAGTAGTGCTCTGGTTTAGCAATACGATCCTGGGCCGCTACAACTTGCAGCTCATATTCCTGCATTGCTTTGGTGGTTACCATAATTTCGTATACCGCCGCGGTCACATGCTCCAGCGCCTGCTGCAACGTTGCGCCCTGTAGTAGTTTCACCAGCAGTAATCCGCTCGTCACATCACCAACGCCTACTGGCTGACGCATGCCAAAATCAACCAGAGGCCGGTCGATATGCCATGCTTCATCGGCAGTGACCAGCAGCATTTCAAAACGATCTGTGCTGTAACCGGCACGCGCCAGATGTTTCACCAGTACGATTTCAGGCCCCTGAGCAATAAGTTCGCGCGCAGCTTTAACCGCATCTTCGACGTTATGTACCGGATGCTCGCAGAGGATTTCCAGCTCAACCAGATTTGGCGCGATGATATCGCTGGCAGGAAGACCGTGACGCACGTGGAACTCCGCCACACCTGGCGCAACGATACAGCCTTTTTCGGGGTGTCCCATTACCGGATCGCAAAAATATTTCGCCTGCGGATTCGCCGCTTTCACCTGACGGACAATACCGAGGATATGCTCGCCCTGCTCCGCCGACCCCAGATAGCCGCTTAATACGGCATCACAAGTGTGCAACTTATCGATGGCAGCAATGCCTTGCACAATTTCGGTTAAATGGCTGGGCGGCATAACACAGCCGGTCCATTTGCCGTATTGGGTGTGATTAGAAAATTGAACGGTGTTGAGCGGCCAGACATTCGCGCCCAGGCGGCGCATTGGAAACTCTGCCGCGCTGTTACCCGCATGACCATAGACAACGTGAGACTGGATAGCGAGAATATTTTTCATCGTGTTCCCTGTATAAAAATCAGGGGGAGTGATTTCTCACCCCCCCTTTCCACTTAATGCATTACTTCCAGCAAATCAGACAGTAATTCTTTTTGCCGCGACGAAGTAAGGTATAACGACCAAACAGACGATCTTCTTCTTTAAAGAAGTATTCTGGATCGGACTGTTTTTCACCATTAATAGTGATGGCATTAGAGGCGATAGTTTTACGTGCCTGACCACGGGAAGGTTGCAGTTCAGAATCAACCAACGCCTGCATCAGATCAGCGCCTTTTTCCATCTCAACCATCGGTACGCCGTCCTGCGCCAGTTGTTCGAAGTCCGCTTCACTCAGCGCACTCAGAGAACCGCTGAACAGGCACTCGGTAATACGTTTCGCAGCTTGCAAACCTTCTTCACCGTGAACCAGACGCGTCACCTGCTCCGCCAGCACATACTGAGCGCGTGGCGCTTTACCGCTGTTTTTGTCTTCTTCTTCGAGGGCATTGATCTCTTCAATGCTCATAAAGGTAAAGAACTTCAGGAAGCGGTAAACGTCAGCATCAGCAGTATTGATCCAGAACTGGTAGAACTTGTACGGACTGGTTTTCTTCGGATCCAGCCATACTGCGCCACCTTCAGTTTTACCGAACTTAGTGCCGTCTGCTTTGGTGATAAGAGGAACGGTCAGGCCAAACACCTGGTTCTGATGCAGACGGCGGGTCAGATCGATACCAGAGGTGATGTTACCCCACTGGTCAGAACCGCCGATTTGCAGCACCACACCGTACTGTTTGTTCAGGCAGGCAAAGTCATAGCCCTGCAACAGGTTGTAGGAAAACTCGGTAAACGAAATCCCCTGATCTTCACGGTTGAGACGCTGTTTAACCGCTTCTTTGTTGATCATCTGGTTAACGGAGAAATGTTTGCCGATATCACGCAGGAAGGTCAGCACATTCATATTGCCGAACCAGTCATAGTTGTTCGCTGCGATAGCAGAGTTTTCTCCGCAGTCGAAATCGAGGAACGGGGCAACCTGCTTGCGGATTTTGTCCACCCACTCCTGAACAGTTTCTTCAGTGTTCAGCTTACGCTCGGCAGCTTTGAAGCTCGGGTCGCCAATCAGACCCGTGGCGCCGCCTACCAGCGCAACCGGCTTGTGGCCCGCCTGCTGGAAGCGTTTCAGGCATAACAATGGAACAAGATGCCCCAAATGCAAGCTGTCAGCGGTAGGATCGAAGCCGCAATAGAGCGCGATCGGGCCTTGCGCCAGTCGCTCTGCTAACGCTTCTTCGTCCGTCACCTGGGCCACAAGCCCCCGCTCTTGCAATTGTTTAATCAAGTTACTGCTTGCCATCAAAATCTCCATGTATATAACGACTGCACCTTTGCCGGTACACGACTTTTCGCCAGATGCGAAAGAGACATAGAATAAAGTGCCGGAATCAGGAGTACCAGCGATTAAAGCAAGATTTTTGCATCTTTTCAGGGTGCGAGGCGATCGATTTTCCACGCCTCGTTTTCACGCTGGTACAAAAAGCGGTCATGCAGTCGATGCTCACCGCCCTGCCAGAACTCAACCTGTTCAAGGCTGACGCGAAAACCGCCCCAAAAACTCGGTAACGGCACTTCGCCCTGCTGAAACTTCTGCTTCAATTCCAGGAATTTGCTTTCAAGGATCCCACGCGCAGAAATACGGCTGGACTGCTTCGATACCCACGCGCCAATCTGGCTATCACGCGGGCGGCTATGAAAATATTTCATCACTTCGAGTGTCGAAAGACGTTCCGCTTTACCGGTAACCATCACCTGGCGTTCCAGGGTATGCCACGGAAAAAGCAGGCTAACGCGTGGGTTATTTTCGATTTGGTGTGCTTTACGGCTACCAAGGTTGGTGTAAAACACCATGCCTTTTTCATCGTAATGTTTAAGTAAAACAATGCGCTGATAGGGTTGGCCATGTTCATCAACGGTGGCGACGACCATCGCAGTAGGATCGGCCAGTTTGGCTTCACAGGCCTGAGAAAGCCAGCGTTCAAAGAGGGTTAAAGGATCGGCGGGAAGATCGCGGCGGCGTAAACCGCCTTTAGTGTATTCGCGGCGCAGATGCGCGATTTGCTGCAATTCGTCGTTATCAGCCATGGTTTTCTTTACAGATTGTCAGTGGGTGACGCTATTGTGCGCCGCCCCTGGAAAAATCTCAACGCTGTGGATTTTGTAACTGACAGTTATTCAAGACGATGCGGTCACGTTTATAGACCGTCGCCTCATCACCTTTTGACCAGAAAACGTAGATACCGTCGGTATAACGTGCGCCAGACGCTGAAATACCCTGTTTAAGGTGCAGCAGTTGATTATCGTAAACAAAATTAACTTCCTGACGCGGATTATTCAGTTTGACCGTCAACGGTTTTTCATCACACTGGTATTCCAGCGTATCAGTTTGCATGCGCTCAACCAGTTGATTAAACGCGCCACAGCCGGTAAGAAATACCGGCAGACAAAGTAGTAACAGTTTTTTCATAAACATATCCCGAAGACTTTCCTGGTCCGGAGGGCAAAACGCCCTCCTCAACTTCCAAGTGTAACGGCAGACGCAGTAAGAAAAATTCAGTTAACTCTGATATCGCGGGTTGGCAGGGAAAATAGCGCCCAGCACCGTCTCCTCGCTTGCGCCGGTAACGGAAGGTAGATTGCCGGGCAGCCCAGCCAGCGTTCGCCAGGCAAGCCATGCGAAGGCTAACGCTTCCATGTCATCACCGCTAATACCAACGGCATCGGTGGTGGTCACTTCAGTCCCTGGCAGTAATGCAGCCATACGCGCCATGAGCAGCGGATTGCGACTTCCTCCACCACATACCATCAATCGATCGCAGCCACCGCTCAACAAGACTTGTTCAGAAATAGTCACGGCGGTGAGTTCCGCCAGTGTTGCCTGAACATCTCGCGCATCCAGGCCAGGGAAATCGCGTAGATGACGCTCCAACCAGGCATAGTTAAAGTATTCGCGCCCGGTGCTTTTGGGTGCTGGCTGGGAAAAATAGGGATCGCTAAGCATTTTTTGCAGCAGCGGCAGAATAACCTTGCCCGCCCGCGCCCACTCAGCGTCTTTATCGTAAGGTTTACCGACCTGACGCCAGATCCATGCGTCCATTAGCATGTTGCCCGGTCCGGTATCGTAGCCACCTACCGGCATTCCTGGAATGAGTAGTGACAGATTGGCAATTCCACCAATATTAAGCACCATTCGCCGCTCAGTTGGATGGGCCAGCAATGCGTGATGAAAAGCAGGTACCAGCGGTGCGCCCTGGCCACCTAAGGCGATATCGCGACGGCGAAAATCCCCGACGACAGTAATTCCAGTCCGCGCAACAATTTGATTGTTATCACCTATCTGTAGCGTATGTGGCGCGACGCCCGTGGGTTCGTGCCAGACGGTCTGGCCATGACAACCGATAGCTACGATATCTTTCGGCTGTAAATTTTCTGCTTTTAATAGTGCATTAACGGCATCCGCAAACAAGCAGCCAAGTCGGGTATCCAGTTGACCAAACTGGGAGAGCGTAAGCTGTTGCCCCTGGCAAATATCCAGCACCGCCTGTTTGAGTGATGGAGGAATCGGCCAGCTCAAACTAGCCAGCTGCGCCACCCGGTGTTCATCGATCGTCGCCAACACAACATCGACACCATCCAGGCTAGTACCTGACATAACACCAATAAAGCGGCCTGATTTCATAGTTCATCCTTTTTCAACCTGATGTTTGCGTTCCACTCAAACACAAACCTTTCGCGAATTCCATGCATAAGGGCCGATTTTTATTGTTGGTAGTAAAAGATTATATTCACATCAATAACTAATATGAATGTTTTGTTTATACTTGGTTAACCCTACTCTAATTATGATTTAATCATGTTTTAGTGGAACATGTAATCATGGTTATACTAATGCGAATAACTTTGACCATTAGGGATGCTCGTGAGGCGTTTCATGGTAATCAGGAGATTTTTCAATGATTAAACGCGTACTGGTTGTATCAATGGTAGGTCTTTCTCTTGTTGGTTGTGTTAACAACGATACCCTATCTGGTGATGTTTATACTGCCTCTGAAGCGAAGCAAGTGCAGAATGTCAGCTACGGCACAATCGTTAACGTACGACAGGTACAAATTCAGGGCGGTGATGATTCCAACGTCATCGGCGCAATTGGCGGTGCAGTTCTCGGTGGTTTTCTTGGTAATACCGTTGGTGGTGGTACGGGACGCTCTTTGGCTACCGCAGCAGGTGCCGTCGCGGGTGGCGTAGCCGGTCAGGGCGTACAGAGCGCAATGAACAAAACACAGGGTGTGGAGCTGGAAATTCGTAAAGATGATGGCAACACCATCATGGTGGTACAGAAACAGGGCAATACCCATTTCTCTCCGGGACAACGTGTAGTTCTGGCCAGCAACGGCAGCCAGGTGACGGTTTCCCCGCGCTAAACAAGTTGACGTGTGGTCAGGTACCTGGCCACACGCCCCCTTTATTTCACCCTTTGGCCTGTAACTCAGTAATATTATGCTCAAGTTTTGCAATGAGCCTAATCAGTTGTTCCAGTTCCTCTGCTGAAATCCCATCCAAAATTTCCGCCCGGGTCTTGTTAATAACAGCTTCCATTTCGCTAATCAGCGGCTCCGCCTTTTCCGTCAGTTTAATACGTTTGGCCCGCCGATCGCTGGGACAAGTTTGACGCGAAATTAACCCTTTTTCTTCCAGTTGGTCCAACGTACGAACCAGTGATGGCTGCTCAATGCCGATCGCTTTTGCCAGTTGAATTTGCGACTGGTCTGGAGGTAACTGATGTATATTGTGCAACGTCACCCAATGGGTTTGCGTTAACTCCAGGGGTTTCAGGCGATGGTCTATCAGAGCACGCCATATGCGCACCAACCGTGCCAGATCAGAACCTAGTGGCGATTCCAATTTCATCTCCTTATAATTAGCTTGCTAAGATATTATACGGCTTTTAGAATAGTGTGCAGCAATTGTATTGCTAAAACAAATGGATTGCTGCATTTGCTTACCGTCAGACATGCTTTTCAGAAATAGCGAGTAATTTTCTCTCACATAAACAATATTTATTAATCTAAAGCAATAAACTCAGCCTCAAAGGAATCTATTTTGTGAAGTTTATGCATAGTGCAACAGGATTGCCCCTACAAGATCTGGTGTTCGGTGCATCCGTCTACTTTCCTCCGTTTTTCAAAGCCTTCGCGCTTGGATTCGTCGTCTGGCTTGTCCTGCACCGCCTGCTTCGCGACTGGATCTACGCGGGCGACATCTGGCATCCCTTGTTAATGGATTTGTCGCTGTTTGCGATCTGCGTATGCTCCGCCCTGGCAATATTGATTGCGTGGTAACTATGTCAATTAAAACCATTAAGTATTTCTCAACAATAATTGTAGCAGTAGTTGCCGTTCTCGCCGGATGGTGGCTCTGGAACTATTACATGCAGTCACCGTGGACGCGGGATGGCAAAATACGCGCGGAACAGGTCGCTATCACCCCACAAGTGTCCGGACGTATTGTTGAGATGAATATAAAAGACAACCAGTTGGTTAACGCTGGCGATATTCTGTTCACTATCGATAAAACCCCCTTCCAGATTGCCGAACTGAATGCCCAGGCCCAACTGGCGAAAGCGCAATCTGATCTTGCCAGAGCCAATAATGAGGCCAACCGCCGCCGTCATCTCTCGCAAAATTTTATCTCTGCCGAAGAACTGGATACGGCAAACCTCAATGTTAAAGCGATGCAGGCCAGTGTCGATGCCGCACAAGCAACGCTGAAACAGGCACAATGGCAACTGGCACAAACGGAAATTCGCGCCCCGGTCAGCGGATGGGTCACCAACCTCACTACCCGCATCGGCGACTACGCCGACACAGGAAAACCGCTGTTTGCCCTGGTGGACAGCCACTCGTTTTACGTCATTGGTTATTTTGAAGAAACCAAATTGCGGCATATCCGCGACGGTGCGCCAGCACACATTACGCTCTATAGCGACAACAAAACGTTACAGGGTCACGTCTCCAGTATCGGTCGGGCAATTTATGATCAGAGTGTGGAAAACGATTCCAGCCTGATTCCAGACGTTAAACCTAACGTTCCCTGGGTTCGTCTCGCCCAGCGCGTCCCGGTTCGCTTTGCCCTTGATAATGTTCCCAGCGATGTCACGCTGGTATCCGGCACAACCTGTAGTATCGCAGTAGGTCAGTAATGAACGCCTGGTCATGGTCTCTGCGCAATCTGCCCTGGTTTAAGGCCACGCTGGCACAATGGCGCTATGCGTTGCGCAATACCCTTGCCATGTGTCTGGCTCTGACTGTTGCTTATTATTTAAATCTGGACGAGCCCTATTGGGCGATGACGTCAGCCGCGGTAGTGAGCTTTCCGACAGTTGGCGGTGTCATCAGCAAAAGCCTGGGGCGCATCGCTGGCAGTTTGCTGGGGGCTATCGCGGCGCTAATCCTTGCCGGGCATACTCTCAACGAGCCGTGGTTCTTCCTGTTGAGCATGTCGGCATGGCTTGGTTTTTGTACCTGGGCCTGCGCGCATTTCTCGAATAACGTGGCCTATGCGTTTCAACTGGCGGGTTACACAGCAGCGATTATCGCCTTCCCGATGGTCAATATCACTGAAGCAAGCCAGTTGTGGGACATCGCCCAGGCGCGCGTTTGCGAAGTGATCGTCGGTATTCTCTGCGGTGGGATGATGATGATGATTCTGCCGAGCACTTCCGATGCCACTGCCCTTTTAACCGCATTGAAAAACATGCACGCCCGTTTACTGGAACATGCCAGTTTACTCTGGCAGCCTGAAACAACCGATGCCATTCGTACCGCACATGAAGGGGTGATTGGGCAGATACTGACCATGAATTTGCTGCGTATCCAGGCTTTCTGGAGCCACTATCGCTTCCGCCAGCAAAACGCGCGCCTCAATGCGTTACTCCACCAGCAATTACGCATGACCAGCGTAATTTCGAGCTTGCGGCGTATGTTGCTCAACTGGCCATCACCCCCTGGGGCTATACGGGAAATTCTTGAACAGTTGCTAACTGCCCTCGCCAGCGGGCAAACGGATTTTTACACCGTCGCACGCATTATTGCCCCGCTACGCCCGACGAACTCGGCTGACTACCGGCACGTCGCCTTCTGGCATCGACTACGTTATTTTTGCCGCCTTTATCTGCAAAGTAGTCAGGAATTACATCGTCTGCAAAGCGGCGTAGATGATCAAACCAGACTCCCTCGCGCGTCCGGGCTGGCACGTCATACCGATAATGCAGAAGCCATGTGGAGCGGGCTGCGGACATTTTGTACGTTGATGATGATTGGTGCGTGGAGTATTGCCTCGCAATGGGATGCCGGAGCCAATGCATTAACCCTGGCTGCGATTAGCTGCGTCCTTTACTCCGCCGTCGCAGCGCCGTTTAAGTCATTGTCGCTGCTGATGCGCACGCTGGTGTTACTTTCGTTCTTTAGCTTTGTGGTTAAATTTGGCCTGATGGTCCAAATTAGCGAGCTGTGGCAATTTTTGCTGTTTCTTTTCCCCCTGCTGGCAACGATGCAGCTACTCAAAATACAATTGCCAAAACAAGCTGCATTATGGGGGCAACTGATTGTTTTTATGGGCTCGTTTATCGCCGTCACCAACCCGCCGGTGTATGATTTTGCTGATTTTCTCAATGATAATCTGGCGAAAATCGTTGGCGTGGCGTTGGCGTGGTTAGCGTTTGCCATTCTGCGACCTGGGTCGGATGCCCGCAAAAGCCGTCGCCATATTCACGCCCTGCGCCGAGATTTTGTCGATCAACTAAGCCGCCATCCAACACTGAGTGAAAGCGAATTTGAATCGCTCACTTATCATCACGTCAGTCAGTTGAGCAACAGCCAGGATGCGCTGGCGCGCCGCTGGTTATTACGTTGGGGGGTGGTGCTACTGAACTGTTCGCATGTTGTCTGGCAATTACGCGAGTGGGAGTCGCGTTCTGATCCGTTATCACAAGTGCGGGATAACTGTATTTCGCTGTTGCGGGGAGTGATGAGTGAGCGTGGCGTTCAGCAAAAATCGCTGGCAGCCACACTTGAAGAATTACAGCGGATTTGCGACAGCCTTGCCCGGCATCATCAGCCTGCCGCCCGTGAGCTGGCAGCGATTGTCTGGCGACTATACTGCTCGCTTTCGCAACTTGAGCAAGCACCGCCGCAAGGTACGCTGGCCTCTTAACTACTTAATAACACCACAGGCATAGCGTTCACCGCCACCGCCCAGCGGTTTAGGTTGATCGGACATATTATCGCTGCCAACGTGGATCATCAGCGCCTTGTCTTTGATTTCATCGAGTGATTTCAGACGAGGCGCAATAACGGCATCGGTCGCCTTGCCGTCATTATTGACCACCAGCGCAGGCAGATCGCCTAAATGTCCCGCACCTTCCGGCCCTTCATGCTTGTTGGTTTTTTGTGGATCAAGATGTCCGCCTGCGGATTCTGCGGCGCTGGCTTTGCCATCTTTCGTTGCTGGCTGGCAGCTTCCTTTAGCATGAATATGGAAGCCATGCTCACCGGGTGGTAATGCTTTCAGATCGGGCGAAAACTCCAGACCTTTATCGGTTTCAGTAATAGTTACGCTACCTATTGACTGCCCAACCCCTTGCGACGTAACGAGGTTCATCTCGACTTTTTCACTGGCAGCTTGTGCGCCGGTCGCAACAACCAGCGCCAGAATGGCCAGACTAAAACGTTTCATAGGACCTCCGTTCAATGTGCATACCCGTTAAGTGTAAACCAGTGACACATATTTGAACGGCGGCTATTCCTAAAAGTGTTTATGGTACGTCGTAACCCAGTGCCGCTTTACGGATACGGAACCATTGTTGGCGGGTCATTTTCAATGCTTCCGCTTCGACAGCTGCCCGCACGCGCTCAATTTTACCGGAGCCGATAATCGGCAGCGGCTGCGATGGCAGACGCAATATCCAGGCATAAACCACCTGCTCGATAGAGCCCGCGTTTAATTCTTCCGCCACCACAGCAAGTTCATCTCGTAGCGGCCTGAAATAATCATCATTAAACAGACGACCACCGCCAAGACAAGACCAGGCCATCGGGCGAATACGCAGTTGTTGTAGCTGATCGAGCGTACCATCCAGCAGCAACGGCTGATGCACCGGGGATATTTCCACCTGGTTAGTGGCAAGGGTAAACGGCAGGCGTGATTGCAACAGGGCAAATTGCGCAGGCGTGAAGTTGGATACGCCAAAATGGCGCACTTTGCCGCTCTGATGCAGATGTTTAAACGCATCCGCCACTTCATCGGCATCCATCAACGGGTCGGGACGGTGGATTAACAGCAGATCCAGATGATCGGTCGCAAGATTAATCAGCGACTGTTCGGCGCTTTTAATAATATGGTCGCGGTCAGTGATGTAATGACCAATAACGTTTTCTTCACGTGCAGTTGTTGCGATGCCACATTTGCTGACGATTTCCATCCGTTCACGCAGATGAGGCGCCAGTTTCAACGCCTCGCCAAACGCTGCTTCGCACTGATAGCCGCCATAAATATCAGCATGGTCCACGGTGGTAATGCCGAGATCCAGATGCTCCTCAATAAAGCTAACCAACTGACGGGCAGACATATTCCAGTCCATCAGTCGCCAGTAGCCCATCACAAAACGGGAAAACTCCGGGCCTTGCGGCGCAATAGTAATACGCTGAACCATAATCGCTTCCTCTTATCAGATATGAGAGGAGTATACGCAAGATTATGCTCAAAAGAGTGATGGTTGCTCCGGTTCATCTGATGACGTTGGCTTATTCGCGCGTAATTTACGCATCAGCCGCTGGCGACAAAGGCGCAGCACCTCTTGTTTTTCGCCATCGCTCATATTATTCCAGTTAAAACGCTCATCCCGGCTACGAAAACAGCCGCGACAAAATCCGCGCTCATCAGACTGGCAAATTCCCCGGCACGGGCTCTGGACGGGAAAGAACTCTAGTTGCTCCGCCACTTCGCCCTCCTGAAATGAGATTATTACCACTATTGAAGCTCTTAATGCCCAAAGTAGCAACTTTGCTTGCACTAGACCGACTGGTCTACTACACTCGAGCGCATGAACAAACACACCGAACATGATACTCGCGAACATCTCCTGGCGACGGGTGAGCAACTTTGCCTGCAACGTGGATTCACCGGGATGGGATTAAGCGAATTACTGAAGACCGCTGAAGTGCCGAAAGGATCCTTCTATCACTACTTTCGTTCTAAAGAAGCGTTTGGCGTTGCCATGCTTGAACGTCATTACGCAGCATACCACCAGCGACTAACAGAGTTACTGCAATCCGGCGAAGGTAATTACCGCGATCGCATACTGGCTTATTACCAGCAGACGCTGAACCAGTTTTGCCAACACGGAACCATCAGTGGTTGCCTGACAGTAAAACTCTCTGCCGAAGTGTGCGATCTGTCAGAAGATATGCGCAGCGCGATGGATAAAGGCGCTAGTGGCGTGATCGCCCTGCTCTCGCAGGCACTGGAAAATGGTCGTGCCAGCCACTGTTTAACCTTTTGTGGCGAACCGCTGCAACAGGCGCAAGTGCTTTACGCACTATGGCTGGGTGCGAATCTGCAGGCCAAAATTTCGCGCAATTCCGAGCCACTGGAAAACGCGCTAGCACATGTAAAAACCATTATTGCGACGCCTGCCGTTTAGTAGGCTTTTTTATCACCAGACGACCGGGAGCCTTTATGTCATCTGAAAAACTGTATTCCCCACTGAAAGTGGGCGCGATCACGGCGGCAAACCGTATTTTTATGGCACCACTAACGCGTCTGCGCAGCATTGAACCGGGTGATATCCCTACTCCGTTGATGGCGGAATACTATCGCCAACGTGCCAGTGCCGGTTTGATTATTAGCGAAGCCACGCAAATTTCTGCCCAGGCAAAAGGATATGCAGGCGCGCCTGGCATCCATAGTCCGGAACAAATTGCCGCATGGAAAAAAATCACCGCTGGCGTTCATGCTGAAAATGGTCATATGGCCGTACAGCTGTGGCACACCGGACGCATTTCTCACGCCAGCCTGCAACCTGGCGGCCAGGCTCCGGTAGCGCCTTCGGCACTTAGTGCGGGAACGCGTACTTCTCTGCGCGATGAAAATGGTCAGGCGACCCGCGTCGAAACATCCATGCCGCGGGCACTGGAACTGGAAGAAATTCCGGGTATCGTCAACGATTTCCGTCAGGCCATCGCTAACGCCCGTGAAGCCGGGTTTGATCTGGTGGAGCTCCACTCTGCTCACGGTTATTTGCTGCATCAGTTCCTTTCCCCTTCTTCAAACCATCGTACCGATCAGTACGGCGGCAGCGTGGAAAATCGCGCACGTCTGGTGCTGGAAGTCGTTGATGCCGGGATTGAAGAATGGGGAGCCGATCGCATTGGCATTCGGGTTTCGCCAATCGGTACGTTCCAGAATACGGATAACGGCCCAAATGAAGAAGCCGATGCGCTGTATCTGATTGAACAACTGGGCAAACGCGGCATTGCTTACCTGCATATGTCAGAACCAGACTGGGCAGGCGGCAAACCATATACCGAGGCGTTTCGCGAAAAAGTACGCGCCCGTTTCCACGGCCCGATTATCGGGGCTGGCGCATATTCTGTAGAAAAAGCGGAGACGCTGATCGGCAAAGGGTTAATTGATGCTGTGGCGTTTGGCCGTGACTGGATTGCGAATCCAGATCTGGTCGCTCGCTTGCAGCGCAAAGCTGAGCTTAACCCACAGCGTGCTGAAAGTTTCTATGGTGGCGGTGCGGAAGGCTATACCGATTACCCGACGCTGTAATCCAACATTGCGAGCGGCGTAAAGCCGCCGCTATACTAAAACAACATTTTGAATCTGTTAGCCATTTTGAGGATATAAAGATGCGTCTTCTTCATACCATGCTGCGCGTTGGCGATCTGCAACGCTCCATCGATTTTTATACCAAAGTACTGGGCATGAAACTGCTGCGTACCAGCGAAAACCCGGAATACAAATACTCCCTGGCGTTTGTTGGCTACGGCCCGGAAACCGAAGAAGCGGTGATTGAACTGACCTACAACTGGGGCGTGGATAAATACGAACTCGGCACTGCTTATGGTCACATCGCGCTTAGCGTTGATAACGCCGCTGAAGCGTGCGAAAAAATCCGTCAGAACGGGGGTAACGTCACCCGTGAAGCGGGTCCGGTAAAAGGCGGTACTACGGTTATCGCGTTTGTGGAAGATCCGGACGGTTACAAAATTGAATTAATCGAAGAGAAAGACGCCGGTCGCGGTCTGGGCAACTAATCTCCTGCCGGGCGCGAACTCATCGCGCCCGCATCTTTACTGCATCGACAACTAATATTTGTCATAATGCGCGCTGCAATTTATCCGTATTAAGAGAATCAGATGTCCGATAACGCTCAACTTACCGGTCTGTGCGACCGTTTTCGTGGTTTTTATCCTGTTGTGATCGATGTTGAAACAGCCGGATTTAACGCCAATACCGATGCGCTGCTTGAGATTGCCGCCATCACCCTGAAAATGGATGAACAAGGCTGGCTGATGCCGGACACCACATTACATTTCCACGTCGAACCATTTGTCGGCGCAAATTTGCAGCCAGAGGCCCTCGCCTTCAACGGCATTGACCCGAATGATCCCGATCGCGGCGCGGTCAGCGAATACGAGGCGCTGCACGAAATTTTTAAAGTTGTACGTAAAGGCATTAAAGCGAGCGGCTGTAACCGCGCCATTATGGTGGCGCACAACGCCAATTTTGATCACAGCTTTATGATGGCCGCCGCAGAACGCGCCTCACTGAAACGTAACCCATTCCACCCTTTCGCCACTTTTGACACCGCGGCACTGGCCGGGCTGGCACTCGGACAAACCGTATTATCAAAAGCCTGCCAGACCGCGGGTATGGACTTCGACAGCACCCAGGCGCACTCCGCGCTGTACGACACCGAACGCACTGCTGTGCTGTTTTGTGAAATCGTCAATCGCTGGAAACGTCTGGGAGGCTGGCCGCTGCCTGCCGCCGAAGAGGTGTAATCGAGTCGGTGCCTGATGACATGCAATGATTCAGGCATCTATAGTGAGGCTATTCCACGCATTATGCATGATATTCACGGGGAATAGCGTTAATGGCAGATAACTCAAATCTTTCATCGTCGCTGCCGGACGTTTTTTCACCAGCGACCCGCGACTGGTTTCTCCGCGCCTTTAAACAGCCGACCGCTGTCCAGTCGCAAACCTGGAGCGTGACGGCACGCGGTGAACATGCGCTGGTGATTGCACCGACCGGTTCCGGGAAAACGCTGGCCGCTTTTCTCTATGCCCTCGATCAGCTCTTCCGCGAAGGCGGAGACAACGCCAGCGAGGCGCATAAGCGTAAAACCTCGCGCATCCTCTATATTTCACCGATTAAAGCCTTAGGCACCGACGTTCAGCGCAATTTGCAGATCCCGTTACAAGGCATTGCAGAGGAACGGCGTCGGCGCGGCGAAATGGAAGTCAACCTCCGCGTGGGCATCCGGACTGGCGATACGCCCGCGCAGGAACGCAGCAAACTGACCCGCAATCCGCCGGATATTCTGATAACCACGCCCGAATCACTCTATCTGATGCTGACCTCCCGCGCACGCGAGACGCTGCGCGGCGTCGAAACGGTGATTATTGATGAAGTCCACGCGGTCGCGGGAAGCAAACGCGGTGCGCATCTGGCGTTAAGCCTGGAACGGCTCGATGCGCTGCTACACACCTCAGCACAGCGAATTGGCCTTTCCGCGACTGTACGCTCAGCCAGCGATGTGGCAGCATTTCTTGGTGGCGATCGCCCGGTTACGGTGGTCAACCCGCCCGCAATGCGCCATCCGCAAATCCGTATTGTCGTTCCTGTCGCCAACATGGATGATGTATCATCGGTCGCCAGCGGCACCGGCGAAGACAGCCATGCGGGCAGAGAAGGCTCAATCTGGCCGTATATTGAAACGGGTATCCTTGATGAAGTGTTGCGCCATCGCTCGACCATTGTCTTCACCAATTCTCGCGGGCTGGCGGAAAAACTGACGGCACGGCTGAATGAGCTTTACGCCGCACGATTACAGCGCTCCCCGGCCATTGCCATAGACGCCGCTCATTTCGAGTCTACCTCCGGCGCAACCTCTAACCGCATACAAAGTAGCGACGTTTTCATTGCCCGCTCGCACCACGGTTCCGTATCTAAAGAACAACGGGCGATAACCGAACAAGCACTGAAATCAGGCGAATTGCGCTGTGTGGTCGCGACTTCCAGTCTCGAACTGGGGATTGATATGGGCTCGGTGGATCTGGTGATTCAGGTGGCGACGCCGCTTTCTGTCGCCAGCGGGCTACAGCGCATTGGTCGCGCCGGACATCAGGTTGGCGGTGTATCTAAAGGGCTGTTTTTCCCCCGTACCCGGCGTGATTTAGTCGATTCCGCCGTCATTGTCGAGTGTATGTTTGCAGGCAGGCTGGAAAACCTGACGCCACCGCATAATCCACTCGACGTCCTTGCGCAGCAAACCGTTGCCGCCGCGGCGATGGATGCATTACAAGTAGACGAATGGTACTCCCGCGTACGCCGTGCTGCACCGTGGAAAGATCTGCCAAGACGAGTTTTTGACGCCACGCTGGATATGCTTTCCGGGCGCTATCCCTCAGGCGATTTTTCTGCTTTTCGACCAAAACTGGTCTGGAACAGGGAGACGGGGATATTGACCGCCCGCCCTGGCGCTCAGCTGTTGGCTGTTACCAGCGGTGGCACCATTCCGGATCGTGGCATGTACAGTGTGCTATTACCCGAAGGTGAAGAACAGTCCAGTTCGCGGCGGGTGGGCGAACTTGATGAAGAGATGGTGTATGAATCGCGAGTGAATGACATCATCACTCTCGGCGCTACCTCATGGCGGATCCAACAAATCACCCGCGATCAGGTCATTGTGACACCTGCACCAGGTCGCTCTGCCCGACTTCCCTTCTGGCGTGGCGAAGGTAATGGACGCCCCGCTGAATTGGGGGAAATGATCGGCGATTTTCTCCATCTGCTGGCGGATGGCGCGTTCTTTTCCGGAAATATCCCGCCGTGGCTGGCAGAAGAAAATACACTCGCCAATATTCAGGGGCTGATTGACGAACAGCGTAACGCTACGGGCGTTGTCCCTGGAAGCCGCCACCTGGTTCTCGAACGCTGCCGTGATGAGATTGGCGACTGGCGCATTATTTTACACTCTCCCTATGGAAGACGAGTGCATGAACCGTGGGCGCTGGCGATTGCCGGACGACTGCATGCGCTATGGGGCGCTGATGCCTCGGTAGTCGCCAGCGATGACGGTATTGTTGCGCGCATTCCTGACACCGACGGCAAATTGCCTGACGCCGCGGTTTTTTTGTTTGAACCGGAAAAATTGCTACAAATTGTCCGCGAGGCAGTGGGCAACTCAGCACTTTTCGCCGCCCGTTTTCGCGAATGCGCCGCGCGGGCATTATTAATGCCGGGCCGCACGCCGGGCCATCGAACCCCGCTCTGGCAACAACGGCTGCGTGCCAGCCAGTTACTGGAAATCGCCCAGGGTTATCCGGATTTTCCAGTCATTCTCGAAACCCTACGCGAATGTCTGCAAGATGTTTATGATCTTCCCGCGCTGGAACGTTTGATGCGTCGCCTGAACAGTGGCGAAATTCAAGTTTCCGATGTCACCACCGCGACGCCCTCACCTTTTGCCGCCAGTTTATTGTTCGGTTATGTGGCGGAATTTATGTACCAGAGCGATGCCCCGCTGGCAGAACGCCGGGCATCCGTACTGTCGCTGGACAGCGAGTTACTGCGCAATCTACTCGGTCAGGTTGATCCGGGGGAATTACTCGACCCGCAGATCATTCGTCAGGTGGAAGAAGAGTTACAGCGGCTGGCCCCCGGCAGAAGAGCGAAAGGTGACGAAGGTCTTTTCGACCTACTGCGCGAACTGGGGCCAATGACCGTTGATGAGCTGGCGCAACGGCATACAGGCAGCAGTGAAGAGATTGCGTCGTATCTGGAAAATCTTCTCTCAGTAAAACGAATCTTCCCGACGATGATTAGCGGACAGGAGCGTCTGGCCTGTATGGATGATGCCGCCAGGCTGCGCGATGCTCTCGGAGTGCAACTGCCGGACTCGCTGCCTGATATTTACTTGCACCGTGTCAATTACCCGCTTCGCGATCTCTTTCTGCGCTATCTCCGGACACATGCTCTGGTCACGGCTGAACAACTAGCTCATGAGTTTAGCCTCGGTATTGCCATTGTCGAAGAGCAACTTCATCAATTGCGCGAACAGGGGCTGGTGATGAATTTGCAACAAGACATCTGGGTGAGCGATGAAGTTTTTCGTCGTTTGCGTTTACGTTCCCTGCAGGCTGCCAGAGAAGCTACGCGTCCGGTACCTGCCATTGCCTATGCACGATTGCTGCTGGAACGTCAGGGCGTGCTCCCCGCCACCGATGGTAGCCCGGCGCTCTTTGCCTCAACATCGCCTGGCGTTTATGAAGGCGTGGATGGCGTCATGCGGGTTATCGAACAGCTTGCTGGTGTCGGTTTACCCGCCTCGCTGTGGGAAAGCCAGATCCTGCCCGCCCGCGTACGCGATTACTCGCCAGAAATGCTCGATGAACTGCTGGCAACAGGTACGGTTATCTGGTCGGGGCAAAAAAAACTCGGCGAGGATGACGGGCTGGTGGCACTGCATTTACAGGAATATGCTGCCGAATCGTACATTCCTGCAGAAAATGATCACGCGAAACGTTCAGCGCTTCAGCAGGCAATTATCGAGGTTCTGACTGACGGGGGCGCCTGGTTTGCGCAACAAATCAGCCAGCGAACAGGCGAGAAAATCGGCGAGCCCGTAGATCCTTCAGCCCTGCAAGAGGCGCTTTGGGAACTGGTCTGGCAGGGCGTCATCACCTGTGATATTTGGGCACCGTTGCGCGCCCTTACCCGCAGTACTACCAGCGCACGCCCTTCAACTCGCCGCAGTAGTCGGGCTCGTCGTGGACGTCCGGTTTATGCACTGCCAGCTATGCCGTTGGTATCTTACAACACACCAAAGCTGGCTGGACGCTGGTCGTTATTGCAGGTGGAGCCACTAAACGATACCGAAAGGATGCTGGCGCTGGCGGAAAATATGCTCGACCGCTACGGAATCATCAGCCGTCAGGCGGTGATTGCTGAAAATATTCCTGGCGGATTTCCGTCGATGCAAACGCTTTGCCGCAGTATGGAAGATTCCGGGCGAATTATGCGGGGTCGATTTGTTGAAGGTTTGGGTGGTGCACAATTTGCTGATCGCCAGACCATTGACCGTCTGCGCGACCTGGCGCCCCATGCCACGCAGACGCGACAATATGTGCCCGTGGCCCTTAGTGCCAACGATCCGGCCAATTTGTGGGGGAATCTGTTACCCTGGCCTGCACATCCGGCGGCGCTGGTTCCGACTCGTCGGGCAGGCGCGCTGGTGGTCATTTCTGGCGGCAAATTATTGATTTATCTGGCGCAAGGTGGCAAAAAAATGCTGGTCTGGCAGGAAAAAGATGAATTATTACCACCGGAGGTTTTCCTGGCGCTAACTACCGCGTTGCGACGAGAACCACGGCTACGGTTTACGTTGACAGAAGTGAATGACCAACCGGTCCGGCAAACGCCGATGTTTACGCTGCTGCGTGAGGCGGGATTTTCAAGTTCACCACAAGGACTGGATTGGGGATAAAACGCACTGACGGATGCCGGTTAGCATCCGTCAGTATTGCGGGACGGATTATTCAGCATCCGGCTCTTCAGACTTGTATTTAGCAGCAGTTTCTTTGATCAGCTGCTGCAGTTCGCCACGCTGATACATTTCGATCACGATATCACAGCCGCCTACCAGTTCGCCGTCAACCCACAGTTGCGGGAAAGTCGGCCAGTTAGCGTATTTCGGCAGTTCCGCACGAATGTCCGGATTCTGCAGGATATCAACATAGGCAAAACGTTCGCCACATGCGGCAAGCGCCTGGACTGCCTGGGCAGAGAAACCGCAGCTCGGCAGTTTCGGTGAACCTTTCATGTACAGCAGGATCGGGTTTTCAGCAATCTGGCGTTGGATTTTTTCGATAGTGGTGCTCATTGTCTTGCTTCCTCAAACTTCTTTACGGCAGTAATCTGACATTGTAGCGGGTCAGTGCGGCATCGGAAAATAACATTTTCATCACGCTTTTGCTATTTTATCCCTTTGCTCTAAATGTTGCATTTCAAATATTCGTTTCTTCTCTATTGCGCTGCAAACTGGCGTATTTATGACCATTTTTAGTTTTCACTGCTGCATCTTTTTGCGCTCACCGACGAAATATATTTTTTAACAATAAAAGCTATTAACTTTCCCTTCTTCTATGCATTAGAATCATCAAGTTTTGTAAATCAGACGCAGGCATGATAGACCTGCCTTAACAGAGGGACGCTCAGTGGCGCGGATAAACCGTATTTCGATCACGCTCTGTGCTTTACTTTTTACCACCCTGCCTTTAATGCCTATGGCCTATGCTTCCAAGCAAGCCAGGGAGAGTTCTGCTACCACTCACATCACCAAAAAAGCAGATAAAAAGAAAAGCACGGCAACCACCAAAAAGACCAATAATAAAGCCAGTCTGAAAACCGCCAAAAAAGTCGCCAGTAAAAGTACGACCAAAAGTAAAACCGCTTCTTCCGTTAAAAAATCCTCCATTACCGCTTCTAAAAACGCTAAAACTCGCAGCAAAAATGTTGTCACTAAAACGGCGTCTGCCAGCTTTACGGAAAAGTGCACCAAACGAAAGGGCAATAAGTCGCATTGCGTGAAAGTCAAAAATGCCGCCCCTGGCACTATTGCCGACGCGCACAAAGCCAAAGTTCAGAAAGCCACTAAAGTGGCGATGAATAAACTGATGCAGCAAATTGGCAAGCCATATCGTTGGGGCGGCAGCTCACCGCGTACCGGTTTTGATTGCAGTGGGCTGGTTTATTACGCTTATAAAGACCTGGTTAAGATCCGTATTCCGCGCACGGCAAACGAAATGTATCACCTGCGCGATGCGGCACCCATCGATCGCAGTGAACTGAAAAACGGCGACCTGGTCTTTTTCCGCACGCAAGGACGTGGGACTGCCGATCACGTAGGCGTGTACGTTGGCAATGGTAAATTTATTCAGTCACCACGCAGTGGCCAGGAAATTCAAATCACGTCGTTAAGTGAAGATTACTGGCAACGTCACTATGTTGGCGCTCGTCGGGTAATGACCCCAAAAACACTTCGCTAAATCTTTTACCCTGTTGTTAAGGCAACAGGGTAAGTTCATCTTTTGTATCACCTTTTAATTTGCTACCCTATCCGTACTCACAATAAGGCTATTGTGCGTATACCAATGAATAATAAAGGAGAGTAGCAATGTCATTCGAATTACCTGCACTACCATATGCTAAAGACGCTCTGGTTCCACACATTTCTGCGGAAACCATTGAGTATCACTACGGCAAACATCATCAGACTTACGTCACTAACCTGAACAACCTGATTAAAGGCACCGAGTTTGAAGGTAAATCACTGGAAGAGATTATTCGCAGCTCTGAAGGTGGCGTATTCAACAACGCAGCTCAGGTCTGGAACCACACTTTCTACTGGAACTGCCTGGCACCGAACGCCGGTGGCGAACCGACTGGCGAAGTCGCTGAAGCTATCGCCGCATCTTTCGGTAGCTTTGCCGATTTCAAAGCACAATTTACTGACGCTGCAATCAAAAACTTTGGTTCTGGCTGGACCTGGCTGGTGAAAAACAGCGATGGCAAACTGGCTATCGTTTCTACCTCTAATGCTGGTACTCCGCTGACCACCGATGCGACCCCGCTGCTGACCGTTGATGTCTGGGAACACGCTTATTACATCGACTATCGCAATGCGCGTCCTGGCTATCTGGAGCACTTCTGGGCGCTGGTGAACTGGGAATTCGTAGCGAAAAATCTCGCTGCATAATAACTGATGGCAAATGCAACATTGCCTGACGCGCTACGCTTATCTGGCCTACGCGGATCACCAATGTAGGTCGGTTAAGGCGCTTGCGGCAAGATAAAACGTAATTTGCCTGCAAACTGTAACGCAGAAGGTATCCCCTTCTGCGTTTTGTTTTATTAGCTGTTGGCAACGCAAACTGCTTCAGGTTGTTTTCTGGCTGACATAAACACCAGCAACAATGCCAGTCCTGCGACAATCGCCCCCATCACCGGCACAAAACTGTACCCCAGACCACCCGAAATCACTGCGCCACCTGCCGCGGCACCCAGAGCATTGCCCAGGTTAAAGGCACCAATATTCACTGAGGAAGACAGCCCCGGCGCTTCGCTGGCAACTCGCATCACACGCATCTGTAACGGTGGTACAACCGCAAAAGTTGCTGCGCCCCACACCACCATGCTGATAGCCGCACCAAACTCATTACGCGCCAGGAACGGAATCGCCAGCATAATCACCATCAGCAGCAACAAAAAGCCTTTCAGCGTGCCGTTGACCGAACGATCTGCCAGTTTACCGCCTAAATAGTTACCGATAGAAAACCCGACGCCAATCAGCACCAGCATGGCTGTTACGAACACCGGCGTTGCGTGGGTGATACTTTGCAGTACTGGTGAAATATAGGTGTAGAGGGTAAACATTGCGCCAGCCCCCAGTACCGTCGTCAGCAAGGCTGATAACACCTGCGGACGCATCAATACAGCCAGCTCTTTTTTCACTTCCGGTCGAGCTCCTGCGCCGCCTTTCGGTAACGAGAAGAACAGGCTAATCATTGAAATTACGCCCAGCCCCGCCGTTGCCAGAAACGACATCCGCCAGCCAATAGTTTCGCCAAGCCAGGTCGCCGCAGGAACACCGCCAATATTTGCCAGAGTTAAGCCCATAAACATAGTGGCGACAGCGCTGGCCTGTTTGTGTTTAGGCACAACGCTTGCGGCCACGACTGAACCCAAACCAAAGAATGCCCCGTGATTCAGACTGGTCAGAATGCGTGAAAGCATCAGCGTCATATAATCCGGCGCGATGGCGGAAAGCACGTTGCCAAGAGTGAAAATGGCCATCAGGAAAATAAGCGCACTGCGCCTGGCGCGATGAGACAGCAGTAATGTCATCAGCGGCGCGCCAACCATCACGCCAACCGCATAGGCGCTGATTAACATGCCCGCAGCAGGAATCGAGACATCCACACCGCGCGCAATGACGGGTAAAAGGCCCATTGGCGAGAACTCCGTTGTCCCGATACCAAACGCGCCAACTGCCAGCGCCAACAACGGATAGTTAATTTTCATGTCTAATCTCCACCTCTTCGCGTCATTACACGATATTCATCAAAGTGGCGAAAGCATGACAGCAATCACAAAAAATTGAAAATAACAAAAAGAGAAAACACTTTTGCCATTTTGCTAACAAAAGGGAAGAGAGTGCGAGGGAGGATGCGCTCCCTCGAAGGGAAATCAGTGCAGCGCGGCAGTCAAACCTACGGCCACGATCAAACCGAGGACAATAATGGTTGTTACCAGTGAAAATTTAAGGTCGGTACTCATCAAGTTTTCTCCTTTTTTATTACCCTACAAAAAGTGATATTACGCATTTTTACACACTGTGAAGAAAAAATCTCCCGCCATTTATAATGATAAGTGTTTTTACCACTTCCCCTTTTCATCAAGATCGGCCAAAATTCCACGCTTACACTATTTGCGTACTGGCCATTGACCCCTTCCTGACGCTCTGTGTCGTTTTTCCGGCGTACCGCAACACTTTTGTTGCGCGTAAGGTGTGTAAAGGCAAACGTTTACCTTGCGATTTTGCAGGAGCTGAAGTTAGGGTCTGGAGTGAAATGGAATGGCAACAATAAAAGATGTAGCGAAGCGAGCAAACGTTTCCACTACAACTGTGTCACACGTTATAAACAAAACTCGTTTCGTCGCTGAAGAAACGCGCAACGCCGTGTGGGCAGCGATTAAAGAATTACACTACTCCCCTAGCGCGGTAGCGCGTAGCCTGAAGGTTAACCATACCAAGTCTATCGGCTTGCTGGCGACCAGCAGCGAAGCAGCCTATTTCGCGGAGATCATCGAAGCGGTTGAAAAAAATTGCTTCCAGAAAGGTTACACGCTGATCCTCGGCAACGCGTGGAACAATCTGGAGAAACAGAGAGCCTATCTGTCGATGATGGCGCAAAAACGCGTCGATGGCCTGCTGGTCATGTGTTCTGAGTATCCGGAACCGTTGCTGGCGATGCTGGAAGAGTATCGCCATATCCCGATGGTGGTAATGGACTGGGGCGAAGCAAAAGCCGACTTTACCGATGCGGTCATCGATAACGCGTTTGAAGGCGGCTACATGGCCGGACGCTATCTGATCGAACGCGGCCATCGCGAAATTGGTGTCATCCCTGGCCCTCTGGAACGTAATACCGGCGCGGGTCGTCTGGCAGGGTTTATGAAGGCGATGGAAGAAGCGATGATCAAGGTGCCAGAAAACTGGATTGTGCAGGGTGACTTTGAACCTGAATCGGGTTATCGCGCCATGCAACAAATCCTGTCGCAGCCACACCGCCCTACTGCGGTTTTCTGTGGTGGCGATATCATGGCAATGGGCGCACTTTGCGCTGCTGATGAAATGGGTCTGCGCGTACCACAGGATGTTTCGCTGATCGGTTATGATAACGTACGCAACGCCCGCTACTTTACCCCGGCGCTGACCACTATCCATCAGCCAAAAGATTCACTGGGCGAAACGGCGTTCAACATGCTGTTGGACCGTATCGTCAACAAACGCGAAGAACCGCAGTCTATCGAAGTTCATCCGCGGCTTATTGAACGCCGCTCCGTGGCTGACGGTCCGTTCCGCGACTATCGTCGTTAATCATCCGTTGCGGGAGTCTCTTCCGGCTCCCGCAGCCACTCCTTATTCAGCGTCTCACTATCGCCGAGATACTCCAGCAACCAGGTTAACGCTGGCGACATATCATTCTGCTGCCATGTCAGGCAACATGCCGAATCAGGGAATGGATTTTCCAGTTCTAACGCCACCCATTTTCCCTCATTAAGCCACGGTTTGGCGAAATGCGTAGGCACCATGCCAATGCATAAACCGGCCGAGATACAGGTTGCCGATGATTCCCAGTCAGGTACGACAAGCCTTTTTTGGTTATCCAGCAGCCAGGTAATTCGTTTGGGCAACGTCCGCGACGTGTCTTCGCGCACAAGCGACGGCCAGTTGCGCAACGTGTCATCGCTGAGCGGCCCATTCATCGACGCAAGCGGATGATGACTGGCAACAACGCAACTCCAGCTCAACATTCCCATATCCCGGAAGGCGTAACGGCCACCGACCGGAATCGCTCGTGTCGCGCCAATCGCCAGTTCCACGCGCCCGTCGGAAAGCGCATCCCAGACGCCGTTGAACACTTCCTGAAAAACCAGAAGTTCGACGTCATCAAAATGGCGATAGAAATCAACAATCATCTGCCGCGTGCGTTCTGGCCTGACAATATTATCTACCGCGATAGCTAATTGACCGCGCCAGCCGTTCGCTATCTGCTGACATTGTTGGCGGGTGATCTGCATTTTTTTGACAACAGAGCGCCCTTCTTTGAGAAACCACGCCCCGGCAGCGGTCAGTTCCACGTCACGATGACGCCGTTCAAACAGCGGCACCGCCAGCCACTCTTCCAGCTGACGCACGGTATAGCTGACCGCAGAAGGAACGCGATGCAACTCCTGGGCTGCAGCGCTAAAGCTGCCATTTCGCGCCACTGCATCAACCACTTCGAGAGAATATTCAGACCACATAGTTTGCCTGCAAAATTTTTGAAACCAGTCATCAAATATTACCGTTTCACAACAGGAATTTCACTCCCTACACTTTGCGACGGTGTTTAATTGAGGAATTTAGAGAATATACATGCAACCTGGGAAAAGATTTTTAGTCTGGCTGGCGGGTTTGAGCGTACTCGGTTTTCTGGCAACCGATATGTATCTGCCTGCTTTCGCCGCCATTCAGGCCGACCTGCAAACGCCTGCGTCTGCTGTCAGTGCCAGCCTTAGTCTGTTCCTTGCCGGTTTTGCCGCTGCCCAGCTCCTGTGGGGGCCGCTCTCCGATCGTTATGGTCGTAAACCTGTGTTATTGATCGGCCTGACAATTTTTGCGCTGGGTAGTCTGGGGATGTTATGGGTGGAAAACGCTGCCACGCTGCTGGTATTGCGTTTTGTACAGGCAGTGGGTGTCTGTGCCGCGGCCGTTATCTGGCAGGCATTGGTGACGGATTACTATCCTTCACAAAAAGTTAACCGTATTTTCGCGACCATTATGCCTTTAGTGGGGCTTTCTCCGGCGCTTGCTCCGCTGTTAGGTAGCTGGCTGCTGGTCCATTTTTCCTGGCAGGCGATTTTCGCCACTCTGTTTGCCATTGCCGTAGTGCTGATTCTGCCCATTTTCTGGCTTAAACCCACCACGAAAGCACGCAATAATAGTCAGGATGGACTGACCTTTACCGATCTGCTGCGTTCAAAAACCTATCGCGGGAATGTGCTGATTTATGCGGCCTGTTCAGCCAGTTTCTTTGCCTGGCTAACCGGTTCACCGTTTATCCTCAGCGAAATGGGCTACAGTCCGGCAGTAATCGGATTAAGTTATGTTCCGCAAACCATCGCGTTTCTTATTGGTGGTTACGGCTGTCGCGCCGCATTGCAGAAATGGCAGGGTAAGCAGTTGTTACCGTGGCTGCTGGCGCTGTTTGCCGTCAGCGTGGTAGCAACCTGGGCTGCGGGCTTCATTAGCCATGTGTCGCTGGCCGAAATTCTGATCCCATTCTGTGTGATGGCCATTGCCAACGGGGCAATCTACCCGATTGTGGTCGCCCAGGCGCTACGCCCCTTCCCGCATGCGACTGGCCGCGCTGCTGCATTGCAGAATACCCTGCAATTGGGTCTGTGCTTCCTCGCAAGCCTGGGGGTTTCCTGGCTCATCAGCGTCAGCACGCCGCTGTTCACCACCACCAGCGTAATGTTATCGACTGTGGTGCTGGTTGCCATCGGCTATAAGATGCAACATCAAACTGAATCTCACTGCCAGAATCATGGCGAGACGGAAGTCGCACATAGTGAATCACATTGATCTATAGCGATATCGTTATAATTAGGCTGCTAACAAAATTTTGTTGTATGATTGAGATTAGCAGCCTATACTGAGTTCCAGTTGTTAATATTACGATAAATATTATGTTTTTACGGGGACAGGAGCGTTCCCGGGTCACTATGGATGGTCATTTCGGCAAGGGTTCCTCCTTTCCTCTGTTCTACGTCGGATTATAGACTCGCGGTTTTCCTGCGAGATTTCTCACAAAGCCCAAAAAGCGTCTACGCTGTTTTAAGGTTCTGATCACCGACCAGTGATGGAGAAACTATGAGTTCATCGTGTATAGAAGAAGTCAGCGTACCGGATGACAACTGGTACCGTATCGCCAACGAATTACTTAGCCGTGCAGGCATCGCCATTAATGGCTCTGCCCCGGCAGATATTCGAGTTAAAAACCCCGATTTTTTTAAACGCGTTCTACAGGAAGGATCGTTGGGGTTAGGCGAAAGTTATATGGATGGCTGGTGGGAATGTGACCGACTGGATATGTTTTTTAGCAAAGTCTTACGCGCTGGGCTTGAAAACCAACTCCCCCATCATTTCAAAGACACACTACGCATTGCTGGAGCACGGCTCTTCAATCTGCAAAGTAAGAAGCGTGCCTGGATAGTAGGTAAAGAGCATTACGACCTTGGTAATGACCTTTTCAGCCGTATGCTGGATCCCTTCATGCAGTATTCCTGCGCTTACTGGAAAGATGCCTATAATCTGGAATCTGCCCAACAAGCGAAGCTCAAAATGATTTGTGAAAAATTGCAGTTAAAACCGGGCATGCGGGTTCTGGATATCGGCTGCGGTTGGGGCGGACTGGCGCATTACATGGCGTCTAATTATGACGTAAGTGTGGTTGGTGTCACGATTTCTGCAGAACAACAGAAAATGGCCCAGGAACGCTGCGCAGGTCTGGATGTCACCATTTTGCTACAGGATTACCGTGACCTGAACGACCAGTTTGACCGTATTGTTTCGGTTGGTATGTTCGAGCACGTCGGACCGAAAAATTACGATACCTATTTTGAGGTGGTGGATCGTAATCTGAAGCCAGAAGGCATTTTCCTGCTACATACTATCGGCTCGAAAAAAACCGATCTGAATGTTGACCCGTGGATTAACAAATATATTTTCCCGAATGGTTGCCTGCCTTCTGTACGCCAGATTGCGCAATCCAGTGAACGACACTTTGTGATGGAAGACTGGCATAACTTTGGCGCTGACTATGACACGACGTTGATGGCCTGGTATGAGCGATTCCTCGCCGCCTGGCCGGAAATTGCCGATAACTACAGTGAACGCTTTAAACGGATGTTTACGTATTATCTGAATGCTTGCGCTGGTGCCTTCCGCGCCCGTGATATCCAGCTCTGGCAAGTGGTGTTCTCACGTGGGGTCGAAAGCGGCCTTCGCGTTGCGCGTTAAGTGTTATTTCATCGCCCCCATTTTGGGGGCGATGTCATTTCAAATGCAGTCTTATTTCTTTTCCCGTGCCGCCAACACACGTTCTACAGTATCGACCACGGCCTGAGTTTGCGGATCGATTTCGATATTGACGCGTGCACCGAGTTTTTTCTTACCGAGAGTGGTACGTTCCAGCGTTTCCGGAATTAAATGCACACAAAAGCGGGTCGCTGTCACTTCACCAACCGTCAGGCTGATACCATCAATACCAATAAACCCTTTATACAGGATATATTTCATTAACTGCTCATCCTGTACTTTGAACCAGATCTGGTGGTTATTTTCTGATGTTATTATTTTCGATACTTCTGCGGTGGTCATAATATGACCTGACATTAAATGTCCGCCGATTTCATCGCTGAATTTAGCAGCTCGTTCTACGTTTACCCAATCCCCAACGTTTAAATCGCCAAGGTTTGTTATTCGTAACGTTTCTTTCATCAGATCAAAGCTGATACGGTTGCCGTTAATTTCCGTTACAGTCAGGCAGCAACCGTTATGCGCGACAGAAGCGCCTGTCTCCAGACCATCCAACATGTAATCAGGTAATTCCACTACATGGGTTCGAAAATTTGCTTTCTCGTCAATCGACACCAACTTCGCGGTGCCCTGCACTATCCCCGTAAACATACTTACAACTCCTGAAATCAGTTAGGACATTCTGTTCAGCACAATAGCAGGTGGGAAACGTCCTTACCAGTAAAGGGGGTTGAGTGGTTATTTTTTCACTGGAGAATTAATAAATCCTCGCTACAATAGACTGAATTTCCCCTGCTTCTTCTTTTTGCTGCCCATTCAGGCGGTTTTTTAGTCTCTCATATAACAACAATATAAAAGGTGTTCACGTGCAGAAATACATTAGTGAAGCGCGTCTGTTATTAGCATTAGCAATCCCGGTGATTCTCGCGCAAATCGCCCAAACAGCGATGGGTTTTGTCGATACCGTCATGGCGGGCGGCTATAGCGCCACCGACATGGCGGCAGTCGCCATTGGTACTTCTATCTGGCTCCCGGCGATTCTTTTCGGTCACGGACTGCTGCTGGCAATGACGCCAGTCATCGCGCAATTGAATGGTTCAGGTCGCCGTGAACGTATTGCGCATCAGGTGCGACAAGGTTTCTGGCTGGCCGGTTTCGTCTCCGTGCTTATTATGCTGGTGCTGTGGAATGCGGGTTATATCATCCGCTCCATGCAAAATATCGATCCGGCCCTCGCCGATAAAGCAGTGGGTTATCTGCGTGCACTATTGTGGGGGGCTCCGGGCTATCTGTTCTTCCAGGTCGCTCGTAACCAGTGTGAAGGTTTGGCAAAAACCAAGCCGGGCATGGTGATGGGCTTTATTGGCCTGCTGGTGAACATTCCGGTTAACTATATCTTTATTTATGGTCACTTCGGCATGCCTGAACTCGGTGGCGTCGGCTGTGGTGTGGCGACTGCGGCGGTGTACTGGGTAATGTTCTTTGCTATGGTTTCTTATATTAAACATGCCCGTTCTATGCGCGATATCCGCAACGAAAAAGGCACCGCGAAACCAGACCCGGCAGTAATGAAAAGACTTGTGCAACTTGGTTTACCTATCGCGCTGGCACTGTTCTTTGAAGTAACACTTTTTGCGGTGGTTGCGCTGTTGGTATCTCCGCTCGGTATTGTCGATGTGGCAGGCCACCAGATTGCCCTGAACTTTAGTTCGCTAATGTTCGTTCTTCCGATGTCACTGGCAGCGGCTGTGACTATCCGTGTGGGTTATCGTCTGGGTCAGGGTTCCACGCTGGATGCGCAAACTGCCGCACGAACCGGGCTTATGGTTGGCGTCTGTATGGCAACGATGACGGCAATTTTTACAATCTCACTGCGGGAGCAGATCGCTCTTCTGTATAACGATAATCCAGAAGTTGTGACACTGGCTGCACACCTGATGTTGCTGGCGGCGGTGTATCAGATTTCTGACTCGATACAGGTAATCGGTAGCGGGATTTTGCGTGGTTATAAAGATACGCGATCTATTTTTTATATTACCTTTATCGCGTATTGGGTGTTGGGTTTACCAAGTGGTTATATCCTGGCATTGACCAATCTGGTGGTTGAGCCGATGGGGCCGGCAGGTTTCTGGATAGGCTTTATTATCGGTCTGACTTCTGCTGCCATTATGATGATGCTACGTATGCGTTTCTTGCAACGTCTACCATCGGCTATCATTTTGCAACGTGCATCTCGATAAAAAAATGAGGCGCAATCCGCAAAGATTGCGCCTTAATTTTAGGCTGACTGGAGCGTTGCGCCAATGCCATCTTCGTCCGGCTGCAATTTAAGTGTGCTGCAAATAGGCTGCCGACTGGCATCCGTTATCTCAACGTGAATATCACCGCTGACTTCCCCTTTCACACTGATGAATTCTGGAGAAATTTCTTTCGCACTGGTTTGCAGGCAAATCGTTCCTTCTCCTCGCAGACGTTTCACCTTCAACTGCACAGACGTTGCTGTTGACGTTATCAGCCACACTTTTCCACCATCGAGATTCAGGTTGCCAACATAGAAAGTGACATCGTCACCTTTAACCGTGCTGCCATCGAGGATCAACACGCCTTCCTGCTGGACCGTAATCGTTGATTGTTTCAGATCAGCGCCATAGCCAACAATCATAGAAGCGCCGTCCTGTAAGGCAACGCTCCCCGTAAGTTCAACCGGAGCACAGTCTTCTTCTACGACGAATTTTTCATCCGCACTGGTGGGAGACATCACAATCACTGTCCCACTTTGTACCACTGCGTTTTCCAGCGTACCGGCATGCACTTCAGCCCGCCCACCGGTTTTAACTGTCAGGTTTTTAGTCTTACCAGAACTGTAGAGTTGCAGACCGTCTGTCCCCAGGCGATAAACGGCGCCATTCTCAACGATGGTATGAATGTCTTCGCCGCCGAGATTATTCATGGTGCCACCCGCAATCAGCGTATCACTGGCTTTACCTGCCAGCATAAAAACGCCGCCGTGGTTTATCTCACCATTGATGGCTTCTCCACCAGGGTAAACCAACAGTTCACCACCTTCATCTACAACAACTGCTGATGCGGTTCCGTTGACCAACAAACCACCATCCTGATCCAGAATGATTTTTTCCGCGCGATGGCCCTCGAGTACCCGCAGATTACCGCCATTCTCCAGCAATAAACCGCAGGCATAGCCCTGATCAACGCTAAATTCACCTTCGGGATGGCGGCCATTAACAGTCGCGAGCGTTGAAAGGCTAATCGCTCCACCGTCTGACTGAACAATGTCAGTGGCTATTGCGCCGTCACCGACTGATAACGTGCCATTGTTGCTGTACTGTGTACATTTGGCGATTCCACCAGTTTCAACTTTCAGCCAGCCAGCGTCTGTGACCACGGTATTTTCTGCTCTTCCGCCTGCCTCAACAATCAACTCGCCATCAGTAAGTTGAGTCGCGCCGATAACGTCTCCAGCATGAACAATTTGCACTTTCCCGTCGCTAATCAAGTTTTTTGCATCAGATCCCATGACTTATTCCTTTGCTGCATCTGTGTGCCTTTATCGCTACCTAAGTGTAAAGGCTACGAAGGATTTATCCACGATAGAATTGATATGGTGGCAAAGTCTCTGTTTTACATTGTGAGTCGAGGGATAATCGGCTGTATCAGATCTAAATATGATCTCTGGCCAAAAATCGCCCTTGCAAATCAACAAAATATCGCCAATTTGTTTAAAAGCTCTGCAAACGATAGAAATACCGCAGAAAATTACGATTTGCCTCTTGCCACCTTCACGCTCTGCCGCTAATATTCGTCCCCGTTGTCACCTACAACGTTGCGTTCATAGCTCAGTTGGTTAGAGCACCACCTTGACATGGTGGGGGTCGTTGGTTCGAGTCCAATTGAACGCACCATCCTGCGTCCGTAGCTCAGTTGGTTAGAGCACCACCTTGACATGGTGGGGGTCGGTGGTTCGAGTCCACTCGGACGCACCAGATTTTCTTAATCTGGTCTTCTCTTCCCTTTTGTTTCTCCTGCTTCTTCTCTGTATCCAATACGTTAAAAGATTTACACTATCCTCGTATGCGTTATCAGAAGGAGAATAGCTATGGCGACTTTATTACAACTTCATTTCGCTTTTAATGGCCCCTTTGGCGACGAAATGGCTGAGCAACTTAAACCGCTTGCCGAGTCGATTAATCAGGAACCCGGTTTTCTGTGGAAGGTGTGGACAGAAAGTGAAAAGAACCATGAAGCCGGTGGGATCTACCTTTTTATAGATGAAAAAAGCGCCCTGGATTATCTGGACAAACATACTGCCCGCCTGAAAAATCTTGGTGTCGCAGAAGTTATTGCCAAAGTTTTCGATGTCAATGAGTCACTGAGTCAAATCAATCAGGCAAAACTCGCCTGACAGAGATTAATGAAGGGCGATACGCGCCCTTTTCGTCCCTGTCTGAAATTTCTCCTTTTCTAAATATTTCCACCACACTTATCTGATAACACCAAATTCAAAAAAAAGCATACAGGTAAGTAACAATGAAAAAAATTGCCATTGTGGGTGCCGGACCAACAGGGATCTACACTTTCCGATCACTTTTGCAGCAGCAAACGCCACTCTCCATTTCTCTCTTCGAGCAAGCCGACGAGGCGGGTGTCGGTATGCCGTACAATGATGAAGAAAACTCTAAAATGATGCTGGCAAATATTGCCAGCATTGAAATACCGCCGATTTATTGTACTTATCTGGAATGGTTGCAAGAGCAAGAGGCCAGCCATCTGCAACGTTATGGCGTTAAAAAAGAAAGCTTGCACGATCGCCAGTTTTTGCCGAGGATTTTGTTAGGAGAATATTTCCGCGATCGCTTTTTACGGTTGGTAGAGCAAGCCCGGCAGCAGCAATTTGAAATCAACGTTTATGAATCTTGTCAGGTGACTGATCTGCAAGTCACAGACTCTGGCGTGCTTATCTTCACAGATCGGGATTTGCCAGTTGAGACGTTTGATTTAGCCTTAATAGCCACCGGTCACGTCTGGCCTGACGAAGAACAGGCAAGCCGAACATATTTCCCCAGCCCGTGGTCAGGGTTAATGGAAGCGAAAATTGAAGCCTGTAGCGTGGGCATTATGGGAACATCCTTGAGCGGACTGGATGCTGCAATGGCGGTTGCTATCCAGCATGGTTCCTTTATTGAAAAAGATAATCAACGCATTCTGTTTCAGCGCGATAGCGACAGTGAAAAACTCAGTATTACATTGATGTCACGCACAGGTATTTTGCCAGAAGCCGATTTCTATTGCCCAATTCCCTACGAACCTCTATGCATTGTCACTGAACAGACCCTGAACGCGGAAATTGAAAAAGGTGCACAGGGCCTTCTGGAACGGGTATTTAAACTTATAGTGCGAGAGATTATTTCGGCTGATCCTGACTGGAGCCGACATATTGCGATAGAGAGCCTGAATGTCGATACCTTCGCGCAAGCCTGGTTTGCTGACCGTAAACAGCATGATCCATTTGCCTGGGCAGAAAAAAACCTGGCAGAAGTCGAGCGAAATAAACGTGAAAAACATACCGTTCTCTGGCGTTATGTCATTCTTCGCCTGCATGAAGCCGTACAGGAAATTGTTCCGCATCTGAATGAGCACGACCATAAACGGTTCAGTAAAGGCCTTGCCAGAGTATTTATCGACAATTATGCAGCTATTCCTTCTGAATCTATAAAGCGATTACTGGCTTTGCGCGAGGCGGGAATTATCCATATTCTCGCTCTCGGTGAGGAATACGAGATGGAAATCGACAAAACGCACACAATGCTGAAAACAGCGGACAACAGCTACTCGTTTGACGTTTTTATTGATGCTCGTGGGCAACGCCCGCTCAAAGTGAAAGACATTCCTTTCCCTGGACTACGTGCACAGCTACAGAAAACAGGCGATGAAATCCCTGATGTCGGTGAAGATTATACGCTACAGCAACCGGAAGAGGTTCGTGGTCGCGTGGCGTTCGGCGCGTTGCCCTGGCTAATGCACGATCGGCCTTTCGTTCAGGGGCTTACGGCTTGTGCTGAAATTGGCGAGGCTATGGCGCAGGCCGTCGTGAAGCCAGCATCCCGCGCACGCCGACGTCTGTCGTTTGATTAAGGTAAAAGAGTCAGCATTCCACAAATTGATGCTGCTCATTCAGACGATAGCGAACTCCGGCGCGAATATTATTTTCACCTTCAACGGCTACGGCAAAGCGCACTCTTTCGCCGTCATGATAAGCCAGCGCGGCGCTGCCTCCTGGCCCGAGAATAATTGAATCCACCACGCCCGTACTCACTACCGTTGAATTTTCACCGCTGGCGATGATATGAACGTTATCGCCGCTGTTGGCAATCCTGGCGTTTGCGCCAAAGCTGGCGATTTGCACCAGATCGCCATTACTGGCGACATGACACCGTTCACCCAATGTACAAACGCGTACTCGCATTCCGGTATTCGCAATACGACTGCTGTCTCCGGCGCTGCTTATCCGCGAGGAATTACCGGTTACAGCAACACGAGCACGTTCACCTGAGCTACCGATATGGCTGTTAAAGCCGACACTGCCAATCCGCACGCTATAACCCATGCTGGCAATTTGCGCAGCATACCCCACGGTAGCGATTCTGGCGTTATCCTCACAACAGCCGACGCGTGCGTGATCGTCGGCCCGGGCGAACTGACTGCAAAAGGGTATCTCTACGGGGTCCCTGGCCAGTTTTTGCATTGAGGAAACTTCCTGACGGGCGAAATTTTCGTCTGCCAGCCATTTTTTCCAGGCGTACTCAACCAGACTTTCCGCCCAGTCAGTAAATCCTTCGCCAATCAGGGCGTGGTGAATATCGGCATAAATTCCACCTTGCGGAAAACGGCGCAGAAACCAGCGGTACATAACCGCTCCTACACGCCACTCTCGCAGGTCAGCTCGTGTAATGATCATTCGTTAATGCCGGTGATAGCCATCGACCATACATTTAAAGGTTTCGTGCGAAGTACGCCCCGTGGTGCAAAGATAGAGATGGCCGAAGATAAAAAAGAGGCTTATAGCTGCCAGAGCAAAATGCGCCTGCAATAACCAGTATCTTACGCCAGGGAACACGTCCCCCACGGTTTGCGGGTAAAGGCATAGCAGCCCCGTCAACAGTAACAGCGGCAGCAATCCATACATCACACCAACATAGGCTGCCTGCTGCAATGGATTGAATTTAGACTGTGTTGTTGCAGGAAATGGATGATCTTCCCCTTGCATAATTCCAAGCAGATAAAACCGCGTTTGTTTAGCCGCTCGCCCCAGCCAGCCCTGACGGCGGATAATGTAGTGATGACCATTACCCCCAACGGCATTAATGAGAATAAAGCCAAGCCAGCATGCCAGTAGCAGGAATCCACAAACTTCATGTAAGGCAACCAGACTTTTGACTGCAGCAACGCCCACCAGCGCAAAGTGATTGATTAGCCCACTTGCCAGCAACAAGACAAAGAGTAACGCATTCGACCAGTGCCATAATCTCACCGCCCTGCTGTAGAGATAAACCTTCTCGCCATGACCAGTGGAGGATTTCTTTTTACCACGAGCGCGAAGTAAGGCGTGAAGCCCCAACACTAACCACATCCCGACCAGCAGCAGCCCGGCAATGACCAACCACACAGGCCAAAATTCGGGAGAAAACTGCGGTACATAGTTTGCCAACTGGTTATGAAATTGTTCAGCATTTTGCGACGGGTTCATACATTTTCCTTTTTAATCAAATGTTGACCGAACCGGCGATACAGATGCGGTTTCCCGGCACCAGGCAGCTGATATTGATAGTATTTATTTTCCTGTAACCACGCCTGAATTTCTGGGCTATCTTCGCGACCAAAGATTAACGCATGTTCCGGACAGGCGCTAACGCAGATGGGCGGAAAACCTTTTGCCAGCCGAGACTCGGCACAGAAATCACATTTATCCGCCACTTTGGTCAGTGGATTAAGGTAACGAACCTGATACGGGCATGCGCCGATGCAGTAGCTACAGCCAATGCATTGTGGTTTTTCTACCCGCACGATCCCCTGTTCATCACGCCACGATGCCCCTGTGGGGCAAACGTCAATGCAAGGAGCATCTTCACAGTGCTGGCATGACTGGCGAAAAAAGTGATACAGCGTTTCGTTATTGTTATCGGTGACCGGGATATGCGCAATAGACAAACGACTTCCCTGTGCCGGTACATGGTTAGTTTTACGGCATGCTCTGGCGCAAATATTACAGCCATTGCACCGTGATTCATCGTGAATCATGGCATATCGAACTTCCTTTCCTTGTCTGCTGTTCGCCAACAAAGAAGGTGCTGAACCGGTAAAAAAGATTACCGTTCCCATCCCCAGAACAAATTTGCGTCGAGTGAAGGACATCTTATTATCCTCTAATGCTGTGGCTGCGACTGTCCACCCTATCCATGATATCTCCCTGAAACTTCAGGGATTCTGAAACTGCTCAACCTCGAACCATTCACATAAGCCATAAGCTTTGCCATAGCTCATAAAACGCTCGCTAAACAGGTACAACACAGCCGTTGATGACGTCACCTGGCGTATATCGGCATATTCAGGAGCGATATCCATCGCGGCGAGCGCAGCTTCAATCTGCGCTTCCTGGTAGTAATATGGCGCTTGCGTCAACATGGCGACCTTGTAAGGCCGGGGATACGTCTGGCATTCGAAGCGAACGGCGTGTGCAATGGCCCGACAGATGTCCTGCTCAACAACCTGCAAAGACATAGCGGCATAGTTTTCGCTCATGGTTTGCGTTGAGTAGTAATAATCATCTTTACTGCCCGTCATACAGGCGATATCTGCGAAATCTGAACTCTGCCGTATGCTTTCCAGCAATGCAGAAAGATCCTCTTCAGCAACCGAATATGGCGGCGACAGGAACACGGCGCGTGCAACCAGTTGACCCGCCGTCGAATGCTGGCGGATAAACTCCGCCAGAATTTCAGCCGGTTCAGGTCCTGTAACCGCATCGTTCGCAGTGTCATCGGGCTGACGCATACTGTGCAACCATTGACGCTTAGTCACGTCAATATCAGGTGCTTCCAGTTGTGTCATTTCCTCCTGCTGGCTCATTACGCCGGTTCCTTATGCTGGTAGCAGGTTATGTGTCGCCAGATCGGCGGCAATATCTTCCAGCCCGAGTCGATGAAGCGTTTCTCGCGTTGGACAACCAAGCTGTGGGTCCCAGCCCATTTCCTTGTAGAAAAGCGTGAGTGACTGGTGCATATCATCGCGGTCCATTTTGTCAGTACCTTCACTGAAGACCGGAATCTGCGGATCTTTATCAAATACCCAGGAACAGATCAGGTCATGCTCATTACGCATATCTTTGGTTTGCATCAGTTTTACCGTGTAGGCACGATGTAACGTAAAGATACGCTCAGCAGCTAAATCTAATTTTTCCTGCGTCATATCTTCGCCAGTGATTGCTTTAAAGAATTTGGCTTCTAGCGCAAGGTCGCCACGATAATTGCGGCTTTTAAGTGGCGAAACGGTCATTGGCCAGACCCAGTTGCACAGGGTGACGGCGTTATGCAAACAAACCCGCAACAGCGACCATTTGGCATATTTAATTTTTGCGTCATTGATCGGCGTGTAGTTTTTGGTTTCATCGTAAGCATCTTCAGAGCCAAAAAGTTCTTTTGCCACTTCACGCTGCAGTTTCAACGGCAAACCGGATCCGATAAAGTTGATGTGCGTATGCGTCATACAGTCACGGTTGAACATGCAGTTAACAATAGAACCGACCTGCGCCGACGCTTCATTGGCATGGTGAACCGGATAACCAAACGGCGACCAGAGTTTATTTTTTGCGTAGCCCCAGTACTCTTCACCCAAATTCCAGCGTTCAGCAATGGCATACGAGCCATCAGCCAGATGACTCAACTCACCCACGCGGTGCGCCAGACGGTAGTAAAAATCTTTAATGAAGTTAACGTCGCCCGCTTCCAGCTGATCCCAACGAATTTCCGCATACTCTTCAGCAGGCAGAACGCGCTTGAACACGCCTTTGCTGTAGCAATACGTAAAATCTCGATGCAGCTGCCCGTAGTTACACCACAGCCCGTAGTCATCGAACAGATTCAGACCAACCAGATTACCAATCACCCGTCCATCATCTTTATCTTCAAAATCTTTCGGCCCGTTCGGGAAGATGGTGGTATGGACAAAGTTAGCAACACAGGTGTTACCACCTGTACTGGGTACACCAAACTCTTTAACCCGAGGAATGTTCATCTGGGTCATACAACGAATTGGGCATGAGTGGCAGCCACTCATTTTGACGGTGTATTTTTCTGCTGCCGGACCTAAGTCAAAGACGGATTTATAGGTGCGGAAACCGACCGTGTTCTGATTGCCAGGCGGGATTTCTCCTGTTTCAATCGGGCCGCCTTCCGCTGCGCCCCAAAACAGCCCTTTACGTGCCGTCCAGCGTGATTTGGGATCAGAGTACTCTGCCCACGATTGCGGCGTACTTGGCACGACATGATTGTTATTAGCGCCAATAAGTTCGGTCATCATATAGTCATTGAGCCGTTTCATCTCCTGGCGATCGGCAATGTTGACTCCTTTTGTCCCTTCAACCGCAATCGCTTTCAGGTTTTTGGAGCCCATTATTGCGCCAGTTCCCGCGCCGCCACTGTGGTTACGACTATTCAGCATGCCAGAGAGAGGCACAAGATTTTCACCCGCCTGACCAATAGCCGCTACACAGGTTTCAGGGCAGGTTAAACGGCAAATTTCTTCCGTGGTTGCACGCGTCCCTTTCCCCCACAAGAAATCGGCTTTCTCCAGGCTAACCTTGTCATCTTTTATATTTAGCCAGACCGGTGATTTCGCTTTACCCTCGATAATAATGACGTCGTATCCGGCGAATTTCATTTGTGCAGCAAAAAAGCCGCCCATATGGGCATCGACGACTAAATTTCCTTTGGTAAATGTGGAAAGTGATGTGATATTTACGCGAGAACTACAGGGTGCACCAGACCCTGTCAACGGCCCCGTAGCAAAAACTAATTTATTTGCTTCATCGAAAGGTTTGGTGCCTGGAGGTACTTCGTCATACATAATTTTGTAGCCAAAGCCCATACCACCGACAAAATCTTTAAACTTACTGGAATCTTCGAGGGTAATATTTCCTGTCGTAAGATTGACTCTTAATATATTGCCAGTCCAACCGTTAGCCATGATTTTTTCCTTTGCAAGATTCACACAGTAATATCTTTCCACTCGATAATTTTTAACGCCCCTGTTGGGCAGGCGTTTGCGCATTCACCGCACAACACACATTTCGAGGATTTTTTAGTTTCAGTATTTACGGTGGCCATCATCCACGGACACGCAGTGGTACAGGCGCTACAACCAATGCAACGTTTATGATCGACGGTTATACATCCCTCTTCCTGCTGCCAGGTAATCGCGCCAATCGGGCAGACCTTCAGGCATTGAGGATCTTTACATTGGCGGCAGGTGTCGGCGGTATAATTCAGATCGCCGTATAAGCCGCCACCGGAACCTACGCCCTTGTCGCCAAAGAAATAATTACGATGGATTTTGATGCGGGAGAAAAAAGTACCAACGGCGCCATCGTTATAGTTGGTACAGGAGATTTCACAGCGGTGGCAGCCGGTGCAACGCGCACGCTGGGTAACTAACACTCCTTTGGGCGTGTTTATCAGCCCCACCGTGCCGCTATCGACATCTTCCTGTTTACAGCCCAAAAGCGACAATAACGCAGGGGCTATTGTTAAACCAGCAAGACCTTTTCCTGATATACGCAAGAACTCTAATCGCGTTAAGCCAATATCTAATAGTGGACGTTCAACCGGGTTCATTTATTTCGCATCCTCTTCGCAAACACAGTGCTGACAATTCAGCAGCCTGATATTAAGCATTCAACTAATACGCTGCTGACTATGCCTCCAACACCAGATATTTTTGCCCTAACCCGATAGCGTATGAGACATGATTTAACGCAAGCAAACTAATCCTTTATGGTTAGGAGAAAAAATAATGTGATTATTCTTAATCCTTAACATTGATCGTTATCAATTAATAACGGAAAGCAGAAGATTAAAAGCGGAGTGATATTTGTTATCATTTGAAATGAATTTCATTTACTCTACAATAATTTGTGACATACATTCCAGAATATAGAAATAGCTAATTCGCTATAAAATTAAATACACATCGCAATTAATAGGGCTGCCTTACATCCATTTATAAAAATAAACTTACATGTGACGATATAATAAAACAGAGGGGATAAGGCGTTACGCGCTATCCCCGTACAATTATTTCACCAGTGCATTAATGACTGTTTCCATCGCCTGCTTTTCTAATTCGCTGCGTTGGATGCGTTTATTTGCTAATGCTGTACGCAACACACCAGCGATGACGATGTGTTTTGGCTCCTGGCCCAGGTCACGCATCTCCAACACCACTTTCCCTACCACTCTGCACATTTCGCGATACAGCTCATCATCTTTTGTCCGGTTGCCCATTATTCACACCCATTTATCATGCCAGTTATCAGCATATATCAATCTCATTACTTAAACAAAAAACAAACAAAATCAAACAAATAAATCGATAAATTATTATAATTACATCTGTTGTGTAACGAGGGTATGCACTCTGTCTTTACTCCAGTCATCCTCCACCTTCCAGCCATCGCCTTCCCGTTGCGCAAACAGCGATCATTTTGCGTAATCTGCTATCGAGGACGTTAAATCTTTGATCACAGTTTATTGTGTATATGCATGAATGTTTTTGAAACGCTGTTTTTGTTTTCCTTTTTGATTAAATTCAGCGTATAATCCGCGCCAATTGACTCTTGAATGGTTTCAGCACTTTGGACTGTAGAACTCAACGACTCAAAAACAGACACTCACGTTGGGCTGAGACACAAGCACACATTCCTCTGCACGCTTTTTCGATGTCACCTATCCTTAGAGCGAGGCACCATCACTTTCGTAATACCGGATTCGCTTTCCGGCAGTGCGCCCAGAAAGCAAGTTTCTCCTATCCTTCTCAACTTAAAGACTAAGACTGTCATGAAAAAGACCAAAATTGTTTGCACCATCGGCCCAAAAACCGAATCTGAAGAGATGTTAGCTAAAATGCTGGACGCGGGCATGAACGTCATGCGTCTGAACTTCTCTCATGGTGACTATGCAGAACACGGTCAGCGCATTCAGAACCTGCGCAACGTGATGAGCAAAACCGGTAAAACTGCCGCTATCCTGCTCGATACCAAAGGTCCGGAAATCCGCACCATGAAACTGGAAGGCGGTAACGACGTTTCTCTGAAAGCAGGCCAGACCTTTACTTTCACCACTGACAAATCTGTTATCGGCAACAGCGAAATGGTTGCGGTAACTTATGAAGGTTTCACCACCGACCTGTCCGTCGGCAACACCGTACTGGTTGACGATGGTCTGATAGGTATGGAAGTTACCGCTATCGAAGGTAACAAAGTTATCTGTAAAGTACTGAACAACGGTGACCTGGGCGAGAACAAAGGTGTGAACCTGCCAGGCGTTTCCATCGCCCTGCCGGCACTGGCAGAAAAAGACAAACAGGACCTGATCTTCGGTTGCGAACAAGGCGTAGACTTTGTTGCTGCTTCCTTTATCCGTAAACGCTCTGACGTTGTCGAAATCCGTGAGCACCTGAAAGCGCACGGCGGCGAAAACATCCAAATCATCTCCAAAATCGAAAACCAGGAAGGCCTCAATAACTTCGACGAAATCCTCGAAGCATCTGACGGCATCATGGTTGCACGTGGCGACCTGGGTGTAGAAATTCCGGTTGAAGAAGTTATCTTCGCCCAGAAGATGATGATCGAAAAATGTATCCGTGCACGTAAAGTCGTTATCACTGCGACCCAGATGCTGGATTCCATGATCAAAAACCCACGTCCGACTCGCGCAGAAGCCGGTGACGTAGCCAACGCCATCCTCGACGGCACCGACGCAGTAATGCTGTCTGGTGAATCCGCAAAAGGTAAATATCCGCTGGAAGCTGTTTCTATCATGGCGACCATCTGCGAACGTACCGACCGCGTGATGAACAGCCGTCTCGAGTTCAACAACGACAACCGTAAACTGCGTATCACCGAAGCGGTTTGCCGTGGCGCCGTTGAAACTGCTGAAAAACTGGATGCTCCGCTGATCGTCGTAGCGACCCAGGGCGGTAAATCTGCTCGTGCAGTACGTAAATACTTCCCGGATGCAACCATTCTGGCGCTGACCACCAACGAAAAAACGGCTCATCAGCTGGTACTGAGCAAAGGCGTTGTACCGCAGCTAGTTAAAGAAATTACCTCTACTGATGATTTCTACCGTCTGGGTAAAGAACTGGCGCTGCAGAGCGGTCTGGCGCACAAAGGCGACGTCGTAGTCATGGTTTCTGGCGCGCTAGTACCGAGCGGTACGACTAACACCGCATCTGTTCACGTCCTGTAATATTGCTTTTGTGAATTAATTTGTATATCGAAGCGCCCTGATGGGCGCTTTTTTTATTTAATCGATAACCAGAAGCAATAAAAAATCAAATCGGATTTCACTATATAATCTCACTTTATCTAAGATGAATCCGATGGAACCATCCTGTTTTCTCTCAATTTTTTTATCTAAAACCAAGCGTTCGATGTTTCTTTGAGCGAACGATCAAAAATAAGTGCCTTCCCATCAAAAAAATATTCTCAACATAAAAAACTTTGTGTAATACTTGTAACGCTACATGGAGATTAACTCAATCTAGAGGGTATTAATAATGAAAGCTACTAAACTGGTACTGGGCGCGGTAATCCTGGGTTCTACTCTGCTGGCAGGTTGCTCCAGCAACGCTAAAATCGATCAGCTGTCTTCTGACGTTCAGACTCTGAACGCTAAAGTTGACCAGCTGAGCAACGACGTGAACGCAATGCGTTCCGACGTTCAGGCTGCTAAAGATGACGCAGCTCGTGCTAACCAGCGTCTGGACAACATGGCTACTAAATACCGCAAGTAATAGTACCTGTGAAGTGAAAAATGGCGCACATTGTGCGCCATTTTTTTGCCTGCTAATTACGCCTATTGCGTCGCTCGTAACATATTTCCTTGCTCTGGTTCACCATTCTGCGCTGACTCTACTGCAGGCGCATTGCTGGCTGCGGGTGTCGCTCCGCTGCTTACCGCTACCGGATACCCTGCCCGACGATACAATGCTTTATCGACTAACTTCTGATCTACAGCCTTATTGTCTTTAAATTGCGTGAAGCCTGCAGGCAGTGCGTACGGCATTGTCTGAACGTTCTGCTGTTCTTCTGCCGATAACGGTCGATGCACTTCAACATAACGCATCCCGTTCGGTTCTACAGAGTATTTTACCGGTTCGTTGATCACTCTTACCGGCGTTCCCGTTCTCACACTGGAGAACAGTGCTTTAATGTCCGCCGCGTTCATACGCATACAGCCTGAACTGACGCGCAAACCAACGCTGTCCGGCGCACTGGTGCCATGAATGAGGTATTCGCCGTTGCCGTGCGCCAGGCGCAGTGCGTAGCGTCCCAGAGGGTTATTCGGCCCGGCTGGAACAACAGGCGGTAATTTGATGCCTCGCTCCAGTGAACGCTGACGAATACCCGCCGTGGGCGTCCAGGTAGGATTGGGGATTTTCTGCCCTACCCGTGTTTCCATCACCGGCGTTTCCAGCCCCTGTAAGCCAATGCCTATCGGGTAGACCTGCACGATATTTTCTCCCGGCGGATAATAATAAAGACGCAGTTCCGCAAGGTTCACAATTATCCCCTGGCGCGGTGCATCAGGTAATAACAGTTGCGAAGGAATGGTTATTGTCGTGCCTGGTTTTGGCACCGGAGCAATTGTGTTATTGGCTTCAAGGATCAACATTGCCGCAGTATCAAAACGGCGGGCAATAGCCTGAAGGTTTTTATCCCCCTCTTGCACCGTATAGGTTTGATTTTGCCCAACCAGTCGGCTTCCGGTTGGTGGGAGCGGGTAATCTACCGCCCAGGCTGTCTGAATGGCGCTGAAAGCGCCGATAAGAGTCAGTGTTAGTAAAGACGCGCGTTTCATTGTAAACCTCCTGTATTTGCCGGTGGCTCACGCTGAAACGACGGATGGCGCTTATGTTTACCTGAAACCGAAACACTCCTGTGCAGGCCAGTGTAAACATCGACCACCCGGCAAAGTGAGCCTACCGGATGAAAGCTGTTCCTTTAGTTTAGCTAAGTGCAGCGGCTTTGGCGCGAATTGCGCGAATCATCGCTTCCAGACCTTGTGAGCGTGATGGGGTGAGATGTTGGGTGAGCGCCATTTTTTCAAACCACGGGCGCACATCGAAATTGACAATATCCTGCGGCGTCATTTGATCGTAGAGAATAAAAACGACCGCAATAAGCCCTTTCACAATGGCCGCATCGCTGTCGCCCTGCAATTCAATAATTCCCTGCGCATTCTGGCGCATTACAATCCATACCTGACTCTGGCATCCCTGAATACTATTTTGCGGGCTTCTGTCTTCGTCGCGTAATTCTGGCAGACGCTGTCCCAGTTCAATAATGTAGAGATATTTCTCTTCCCAGTTGGTGCAGCGTAAAAAGTTACGCAGCAATTTTTCTTTATCCGGCAATACAGCCATAGAGCCTCCCTTTTACCCCAGTAGACGATGAATACGTTGCAATCCAGTTACCAGACGATCCACTTCTTCATGGGTGTTGTACATTGCCAGCGACGCCCGACACATCGCGGGGACATTGTAATAGGCCATTAATGGCATTGCACAGTGATGTCCGGTACGCACAGCAATACCGTAGTTATCAAGAAAACTGCCGACGTCATAGGCGTGGTGTTTACCGAGATTAAAGGCAATAACGCCAAGTCTGTCCGGCGGACCATAGAGCGTAAGATCCGGCACCGCTGCCAACTGCGACAATGCGTAATGCATCAGATTCTGTTCATACTCGGCTATGTTATTAAGCCCAAGCGCCGAAACATACTCCAGCGCCGCGCCAAGGCCAATAATACCTCCGGTATTGGGCGTACCGGCTTCAAACCGCCATGGCGCTTTAGTCCAGGTAGTGCCTTCACTCAGGCTGACGGTGGCGATCATAGAACCGCCACCTTCCCACGGCGGCATCTCCTGCAACAAGGCTTCTTTGACATAAAGAATGCCAATCCCGGTGGGGCCATACAGTTTATGCCCGGAAAACACGTAAAAATCGCAATCCAGTGCCTGAACATCCACCGGATGATGCATCACTGCCTGAGCGCCATCCACCAGCACTTTTGCGCCATGCTGGTGCGCAAGCGTGATCATTTCCGGCAGCGGATTTTCCGTCCCCAGCACATTAGACACGTGAGTAATTGCCAGCAGTCGGGTTTTCTCGTCGAACAGATTGGGCAGTGTATCCAGTTGCAGCGTGCCATCCGGGTTAAGCGGGATCACCCGTAGCTCTGCACCAACGCGTGCGCAAAGCATCTGCCAGGGAACAATGTTAGCGTGGTGCTCCATCTGACTGATGATGATGTTATCGCCTGCCCGCACGTTGCTGTTGCCCCAGCTATTGGCGACCAGATTGATCCCTTCCGTCGTGCCGCGGACGAACACCAGCTCTTCCGCCGAACGGGCATTGATAAACAACGATGCCCGCTTGCGCACGTTCTCCATTTTCTCGGTCGCCTGGGCGCTTAACGTATGAATACCGCGATGCACCGCGGCGTAGCCGTGACGATAAAACTCAGCCTCGGCGTCAATTACCTGGCTCGGTTTCTGCGCACTGGCGGCGCTGTCGAGATAAGCCAGTGGCAGACCGTTCACCTCACGCGAAAGCACCGGAAAGTCGGCCCGCACTTTGTCGACGGAAAAAGTCATCTTGTACCTCCCGGCAGTCGTTGGCCGATTCGAGCCAGCACCTGCTGTTTAAGACCATCATCGCGCAAGGCTTCCGTCAGTTCGGCAGCAAAGGCGTAGATGATCATCTGCTGGGCATCCTGCTGATTGATCCCACGCGAACGCAGATAGAACATTTGCTCATCATCAATACGCCCCACCGTCGCGCCGTGGCTGCATTTCACATCATCGGCATAGATTTCCAGCTGCGGTTTGGTATCCACTTCCGCCAGCTTGCCCATCAGCAGATTATTATTGGTCATCTGGCCGTCAGTCTTGATGGCATGCTGCGCGACGTTAATCAAACCGTTAAATACCGCGCGGCCTTTGTCGCTGACGATAGTTTTGTGCAACTGGCGGCTATTACAAAAACCTTTATTGTGTTCAAGCCAGGTGCGGGTATCGCATACTTCATTTTTCACCGGCATCGCCAGGCTATTGATCCGCAGCGTGCTGTTTTCGCCATTGAGTTGCGTACTGGTGTTGTGCCGTAACACGGTGCCACCAAGCAGGAAACTGTGGCTAAATGCGGTGGCATCGTCCGCCAGCAGTAAATCGTTATGGGCAAAGTGGTGGCTGACCGGGTTTTCAAACGCCAGCTTGATATGCTGCAAGTGGGCGTTTGCTGCGACGTTGATAGTGAAGCGCGCGCCGGTAAAATGGCGCGCATCATTAAGGCTGACAAAATGTTCAATCACCGTCGCTTCGGCACCTTCCGCCAGATCCAGATGATGGCGGTAATGAGCGGTGTTCACCCCTTCACCTGCCACGCCCTGGGTAATATGCATTAACAGCAATGGCTTTGCAGGCCGTTGACCGCGCTTCACGGCAATATGCGTAACGCTTTGTGCCAGGCTTTCCGTCAAATGCAAAAAGACTTCTGGCTGAATGGCATCGGGCAGCCCCTGACGGTTGTCGTTAACGCTTACATCATACCCGCTGCCTTCACTTGCATCGCTAAGCGCTGGCATGTAACGTCCATCGACAAACACCAGCCGCACGGCGTCTAACGTTAACGCTAAGGCATCGCGTTGTTGCGGGGATATATCACCCGCAATGCTGACAAACTGGCTATTGGTCAGCCCTTCCAGCGGCGTATATTTCCAGTGCTCATGTTTACGTGTCGGCAGACCGGTACGCAGCAATTGCTGTAAATGCTGCTGAGCTTGCGGGGAGCGTTTTGCCCCTTCAGCCTCAAACAAGTGATGCCACTGTTGCAGCGCGTTACTGCTGTTCGCTAAGCCAGCCATAACCCTGCTCCTCCAGTTGTTTGACCAACGTGAAATCACCGGATTTCACAATTCGCCCCTGATATAGCACGTGGACGTAATCAGGCTTGATATAGTCAAGAATGCGTTGGTAGTGCGTCACGATAATGAACGAACGCTTGCCATCACGCAGCGAGTTCACGCCATCGGCAACCACTTTTAATGCATCGATATCCAGCCCGGAGTCCGACTCATCAAGAATGCATAACTCCGGTTCCAGCACCGCCATTTGCAAAATATCGTTGCGCTTTTTCTCACCACCGGAAAAACCAACGTTGACCGAACGCGTTAATAAATCTTCCGGCATCTTCAGGAGAGCGATTTTTTCTTCCATCAAATCCTGAAAATCGAAGCGGTCGAGCGTTTCCTGACCGCGATAACTACGCACCGCATTGAGCGCCGTTTGCAGGAAAAACTGGTTACTGACGCCAGGGATCTCCACCGGATACTGGAAGGCCATAAAGATGCCTTCGCCTGCGCGATCTTCCGGCGACAACGCAAGCAAATCTTTGCCTTTAAACTCAACTGTGCCGTCCGTCACTTCATAATCTTCGCGCCCGGCAAGCGTTGCCGATAAGGTACTTTTACCCGAACCGTTTGGTCCCATAATGGCGTGAACTTCGCCGGGACGAACGTCGAGGCTTAATCCGCGCAGGATAGCTTTATCTTCCACGCTGACGTGTAAATCTTTAATACTTAACATATTTATTCCTTATCCGACGCTATGCTCAAGACTGATGGCGAGGAGTTTTTGTGCTTCAACGGCAAATTCCAGTGGCAGTTCCGAGAACACATCTTTGCAGAAACCATTAACAATCATCGAGATGGCGTCTTCTTCGCTGATCCCGCGCTGCAGGCAGTAAAACAGTTGATCTTCGCCAATGCGCGATGTGGTTGCCTCGTGCTCCAGTTGCGCACTGTTGTTACGACACTCGACATACGGGAAGGTATGCGCCCCGCAGTTGGCGCCAATCAGCATTGAGTCGCATTGAGTGAAGTTGCGTGCATTGGTTGCCGTCGGCATGATTTTCACTAATCCACGATAACTGTTCTGGCTGTGTCCGGCGGAGATCCCTTTCGAGATAATGGTTGATTTAGTGTTTTTACCGATGTGGATCATCTTGGTGCCGGTATCCGCTTGCTGATGACCGCTGGTCAGTGCCACTGAGTAAAACTCACCAATGGAGTTATCGCCGCGCAGAATGCAGCTGGGATATTTCCACGTAATGGCTGACCCGGTTTCTGATTGCGTCCATGACATTTTGCTGTTTTCGCCTTCGCACAAAGCACGCTTGGTGACGAAATTGAGAATACCGCCGGTGTTGTTATCGCCAGGGAACCAGTTTTGTACCGTGGAGTATTTCACCTCAGCGTTTTTATGGATGATGACTTCCACCACCGCCGCGTGTAACTGATAGCTGTCACGCACCGGAGCGGAACAGCCTTCAATGTAGCTGACGTAGCTGTCTTCATCGGCCACCAGAATGGTGCGCTCAAACTGCCCGGTTTTTTCCGCGTTAATGCGGAAATAGGTGGAGAGCTCCATCGGGCAGCGCACGCCTTTAGGCACATAAATAAACGTACCGTCAGAGGCCACCGCCGCATTAAGCGCGGCAAAGAAGTTGTCATTCCCGGGTACCACGGTGCCGAGATATTTCTTCACCAGTTCCGGGTGATCGTGAATCGCCTCGCCAAAGGAACAGAAGATAATTCCCTGCTCCGCCAGTTTTTCGCGATAAGTGGTGGCAACCGAAACAGAGTCGAAAATGGCATCCACCGCCACCTCTTTGCCTTCCCGCACGGGAACGCCCAACTGCTCAAACGCCGCCTCCACCTCTTTACTTAAAAAGGCGTTCGCGCCAGTTTGCTGCACCGCGCCGGGTTCAGACGCGCAGTTGTCGTCACAATTACCGCACGATGGTGCCGAGTAGTAGCTGTAATCCTGATAATTCAGCTTGTCGTAGTGCGCTTTCAGCCAGTGCGGCTCTTCCATCTCCAGCCATGCGCGATAGGCGCTGAGACGAAACTCCAGCATCCACTCCGGCTCATTACGCTTCGCCGAAATTGCGCGCACCACCTCTTCGTTTATGCCCTTAGCCAGCTCATCAGTCGCTAATTGGGTGAAGAATCCTTCTTTATAATTCAGCGGGCCGCCGGTCCATGTTTTGACATCGTCAGTTGCTTCAGTATTACGAGACATAGTACCGCCTATACCCCAAAGCTTTCGCCACAGCCACATTCATTCTGGGCTTTCGGGTTGTGAAATTTGAATATCTGATTGAGTCCTTCGCGAACGAAATCGACTTCCGTGCCATCAATAAACGGCATCGCTTGTAGCGGGACGTACAGCTTCGCGCCGTCACGTTCAAACAGCAGATCATCTTTCTCTGGCTCGCTGACGCTGTCGAGCACATAGCCAAAGCCCGCGCAGCCTGTTTGTTTGACGCCCAAACGCACGCCAACCATACCCGACTGCTTCGCGACTAAATCACGTATATGCGCCGCGGCTGCGGGTGTTAACGTTAAGCCTTGCCAGGCGAAATCCTGTGGATTAAACGTTCCTGAATGCATGTCCATCGATTTACCTCACTTCATCGCTTTCAGCGGATAACAGCATGTTAGTGATAATGATTATCAGTTCAACCCAGCAAACGCAGGGGCTTTAGCGTAAAACATGCTTTTTGCCTGTATTTAATAAGCATAGACCCTGATGAGAGGGTTAACAGGCATGCTAAGAATTAGGTATCTCATTGTTAGATAATGATTATTATCGAACTGGCGTTAAGACTGTGATGGAAAAGAAAAAGTTGTATCGAAAATGACTATTTAAGAGATAGGTAAAAAAGTGGTGAGTTCAGAAATAAGAAAACCCTTAAGTCTGTTCAACACAGACTTAAGGGTTTCTACCCCATCCGGCGCTTATCTCCGGCACTCACAGTGGCTTAGCTCTTGAAGGGGCGATAAGAATAATCTCATAAAGCTAAGCCGGCGTTTTAACACAAACTGCGATTAGTATTCTTCTTAAACAAGATCAAGCGGGTAAAAATGGGGGAAGTCAGAAGAAAGTCGTCAGACCTGGACTGGAGTTAATCCAGGTCGATGGGCGTTCAGACTATGTTCAGTAGGGATTAATGCACGCCCAGACGCCAGGCGAAGTAGATTTCTTCTTTCAGTTCCGTAGACGAAAGAGTAAGCAGATCAGCAAATTCAAGCTCTAGTTGTTTCAGACGCTTGAGATATTGAGCGGGTGAAAGATTGCTTTGGTCACGGCGTAAAAATTCAATGGCCAGCTGGGTGGGATCAAGTTGAGTAGACATAGCATCCTCGCTTTAGACAAGACCTGCACAGTATACCACCGTTTACTGCGCAGATAATAACCAAAAGCAATATGCATCACACTTTTCTGGTGACAACGTCACAAAATGGCGGTCGTCAATCGTGATGAACAACACAAACGCTCGTTTTCATCGAATATTTCGATCTGCCAGACCTGATGCCGCGAACCGAGATGCAACGGTTTGCATACGCCGCGTACCCGCCCTTCTCGTGCCGAGCGGACGTGGTTAGCATTGATTTCCAGACCAACCACTTTTTGCTCACCTTCGGTACATAAATACCCGGCAACTGAACCGATACTTTCGGCCAGTACCACGGAGGCACCTCCATGCAGCAACCCGAAAGGCTGCTTTGTCCGCGAGTCTACTGGCATTGTCGCTTCAAGGGTGTCATCACCAATATGTTCAAAGCGAATATCCAACAACCCCACCATGTTTCCATCACCCATGGCATTCAGTGCTTCAAGGGTGATTTTACGTTTCCATATCATTTAATAATCTCCAGTAATGCCTGCACGGGATGGCGTACCCCCGTGCCTTCAACCCGTTTTACCTGGCTGCGGCAGGAATATCCGGTCGCCAGACAGCGGTTACGCGGCAGTCGCTGCATAGCCTGATGCCAGGATAACTCATAGATCCCGAGCGAATTTTTATGGTTTTTCGCTTCATGTCCGTAAGTCCCTGCCATGCCGCAGCAACCCACGCTGACATTTTCCAGTTTCGCGCCAAAACGGGCAAATATCGCGGCCCATTGTGCTGGTGCACCCGGCAAGGCGGTAACTTCGGTACAGTGACCAAAGAAATACCATGATTCACCGCTGACTGCTGTCACTGGCTGTGACTGAAGCGCGCTTGCCAGCCATTCATTCGCCAGTAAGACGTTAAACTCGCCACGCGCCTCGCCCAGAGCCAGTTTATATTCATCGCGATAACAGAGCACCAGAGCCGGATCGACACCCACCATTGGCATCCCCAGCTTCGCCATACGGTTGAGGAAATCCGCCGTCTTTTTCGCCGTCTTCGCAAAACGATTAAGAAAACCTTTGATATGCTGGGCTTTGCCATTTGGCGAAAATGGCAGTAACACAGGCTGGAAACCTAATTTTTCGACCAGACGGACAAAATCCGCCACCACTTGCGCATCGTAATAGCTGGTAAAGGGGTCCTGCACCACCAGCACCGTGCGCGCTTTCTGCTCTGTACTGAGCGCTTCAAGCTGTTCCAGCGTCATGTTTGCCGAGCGATGCCCCACCATTTGTTGTTGCAGCGACGGCACTGAAAGCAGCGGCAAATCGACCATACCGATGTGTTTTTCCGAGAGTTTGCGCACCAGCGGCTGGTTAATGAAGAAGTTAAAAGTCTTTGGCGCACGCGCCATCAGCGGTGCGTAACTTTCGACCGTTGCCACCAGATGATCGCGCAATGGGCGTAGATAACGTGTGTGATAGAGTTGCAGGAAACGAGAGCGGAACTCCGGTACGTCAATTTTGATCGGACACTGAGTCGAACAGGCTTTACAGGCCAGGCAGCCCGACATTGCCTCTTTCACTTCGTGCGAGAAGTCATATTCGCCTTTATTTGCATGCCAGCTATTGCGCATACGGGCAATTAACGTGCGCAAGCTGACGCCAGACTCTGGTAGCTCTTGCTCCAGTTTCAGAGGATCAACGCCGCGATCCGCCAGCAAACGTAACCATTCACGCACCAGCGTTGCACGCCCTTTCGGTGAATGAATGCGGTTCTGAGTAATCTTCATTGACGGACACATCGGGCTGCGGGCATCAAAGTTGAAGCACAAACCGTTGCCATTACATTCCATTGCCCCGCGCCACTGCTGGCGTACCGCGATGGGGATCTGCCGGTCAAATGTACCACGCTTCACCGCGTCCACTTTCATCATTGGCGCGTCAATACCTTCTGGAGGGCAGATTTTCCCTGGATTTAGTCGGTTATGCGGATCAAACGCCGCTTTAACCTTACGCAGTTCTGCGAAAAGCTCCTCACCGAAAAACGCCGGACTGTATTCGGCACGAAAACCTTTACCGTGCTCGCCCCACAACAAGCCACCGTATTTTGCAGTCAGCGCCACCACGTCATCAGAGATTTGCTTCATCAAGATCTCTTGTTGCGGATCGCACATATCCAGCGCCGGACGGACGTGCAATACCCCCGCATCAACATGACCGAACATGCCATAACTCAAGCCGTGGCTGTCGAGCAGTGCGCGAAATTCAGCAATATAATCTGCCAGATGTTCCGGCGGCACGCAGGTATCTTCGGCAAATGGAATCGGTTTGGCTGCTCCTTTGGCATTGCCGAGCAAGCCGACGGCTTTTTTGCGCATTGCATAAATACGCTCAACACCTGCCAGCTCACTGCACACCTGCCAGCCGATCACCCCTGCCTGCTGGCTGGCAATCAGTTCATCCAGCCGCGCACAGAGTGAATTTACCCGCTCGTCAATCAGCGCCTCATCATCTCCGGCAAATTCAACAATGTTCAGCCCGAGCATCTCTTTGTCTGGCACATTGGTAATCAGTTCGCTGACGGAATGCCAGACAATATCTTCCCGCGCCAGATTCAGCACTTTTGAGTCTACCGTCTCTACCGAAAGCGCACGCGCCTCAACCATAAACGGCGCATTACGCAGCGCGGAGTCAAAAGAGTCATATTTGACGTTCACCAGACGGCGCACTTTAGGCAAGCGCGTAATATCCAGCCGCGCTTCGGTAATAAAGGCCAGCGTCCCTTCTGAGCCGGTCAGAATGCGTGTCAAATCGAACTCGGTCATTTCATCGTTAAAGACATGACGTAGATCGTAACCGGTAAGAAAGCGGTTAAGTTTGGGGAATTTGTCGATGATTAACTGGCGTTGCTGGCGGCAGCGTTGATAAACAGTGTTGTAGATCCGCCCGATAGCGGTATTGGTTTTACCCAACGTTTCAGCAAGTTCGACGGGTAAAGGTTGCGTATCGAGAATATCCCCCCCCAACAACACCGCCCGCACGCCCAACACGTGATCTGACGTTTTCCCATAGACCAGCGATCCCTGGCCGGAAGCATCAGTATTAATCATCCCGCCGAGTGTTGCCCGGTTGCTGGTCGAAAGTTCTGGCGCAAAAAAGTAGCCAAATGGTTTCAGGTACTGATTCAGTTGGTCTTTTATCACCCCGGCCTCAACGCGCACCCAGCCCTCTTCAGGGTTAATTTCGATGATGCGGTTCATATGGCGGGACATATCAACAATAATCCCCTGGTTGAGCGCCTGACCGTTAGTGCCAGTACCGCCGCCACGCGGGGTGAAGATCAGCGATGTATAGCGTTCCTGCGCGGCCAGACGGGCAATTAACGCCACATCTGCGGTTGAACGCGGAAATACCACCGCATCGGGGAGAAGTTGGTAAATACTGTTGTCGGTCGACATTGTCAGACGATCGGCATAGCTTGTTGCCGTATCGCCAGTAAAACCCTGTTGCTCCAGCTCTTGCAAAAAATTAAGCACCAGTTGAACGACGCCGGGTGCCTGGGAAATCTGTGGAATCATTATATTGACCCTTTCCTGCGGTCTGTGATGTAGGTCGATACACTGTTCTTTCAGGCTGCTGCAATAGCGCACTGAAAGGTGATGTTTGTTTACTCTATGGATTTCGAGTTGCAGGAAGGCGGCAAGCGAGTGAACTCCAGGAGCTTACAAAAGTAAGTGACTGGGGTGAACGAACGTAGCCGCAGCACATGCCACTTGAAATACGACGAGTAAATCGTTTGCGTGTTGCCTGAGTTGTTGTACCACATTTTTTTCTAACACGCCCATCAGAATTAAGGGCAGAATCGGCCTGTTAAAAACCGCTGAAATTGCTCATCATTATGCAGGTGAGTTTCGCGTGTTCACGTCGCGTCGACGATTTGACGCACAAAAAAGGTGAAAAGTAGTTATGGTAAATGTTCGTCAGCCCAGGGATGTCGCACAAATTCTGCTTTCGGTGCTGTTTTTAGCCATCATGATTGTGGCATGTCTGTGGATCGTTCAACCCTTTGTTCTCGGCTTTGCATGGGCTGGTACGGTGGTTATCGCCACCTGGCCGGTATTGTTACGTTTGCAAAAGATCATGTTTGGCCGCCGCTCTCTCGCCGTTCTGGTAATGACGTTGCTCCTGGTGATGGTGTTTATCATCCCTATCGCCTTACTGGTTAACAGTATCGTCGACGGCAGTGGCCCGTTAATTAAGGCCATCTCCAGTGGAGATATGACATTACCGGATTTAGCGTGGCTTAATACCATTCCGGTGATTGGCGCGAAGCTGTACGCAGGCTGGCACAATTTGCTGGATATGGGCGGCACGGCGATCATGGCGAAAGTCCGTCCTTATATTGGCACCACTACCACCTGGTTCGTCGGGCAAGCCGCGCATATCGGGCGCTTTATGGTGCATTGTGCCTTGATGCTGCTCTTCAGCGCACTGCTGTACTGGCGCGGTGAACAGGTGGCGCAAGGCATTCGCCATTTTGCGACTCGTCTGGCGGGCGTTCGTGGTGATGCGGCAGTTCTGCTGGCGGCACAAGCTATCCGTGCGGTGGCGCTGGGCGTGGTGGTAACTGCGTTAGTGCAGGCAGTGCTTGGCGGTATCGGTCTGGCCGTTTCCGGTGTGCCTTACGCCACGCTGCTAACGGTATTAATGATCCTCTCCTGCCTTGTCCAGCTTGGCCCGCTACCGGTGTTGATTCCGGCGATTATCTGGCTCTACTGGACCGGTGATACTACCTGGGGCACGGTATTGCTGGTGTGGAGTGGTGTGGTTGGCACTCTGGATAACGTCATCCGCCCAATGTTAATTCGCATGGGCGCAGATTTACCGCTGATTCTGATCCTCTCCGGGGTTATTGGTGGTTTGATTGCTTTCGGTATGATCGGTCTGTTTATTGGTCCGGTACTACTGGCTGTTTCCTGGCGTCTGTTTGCTGCGTGGGTTGAAGAAGTCCCGCCGCCGACTGACCAACCAGAGGAAATTCTCGAAGAGCTGGGCGAAATCGAGAAACCGAATAAGTAATTTCTCATCAGGCGGCTCTGCCGCCTGATTGTTAATCACTGCTAATTGATATTTCATTCCTCCAGTCCGTATTTTCCTGCTTACTGCCATTCAGCTGGTAGTACCTGTCGCAAATCCTTTACAGTTTTTAAACTAATGAGACGAATCTGATCGACGCAAAAAGTCCGTATGCCTACTATTAGCTCACGGTTATAAATCAACATATTGATTTATAAGCATGGAAATCCCCTGAGTGAAACAACGAATTGCTGTGTGTAGTCTTTGCCCATCTCCCACGATGGGCTTTTTTTTAACATTTTTTGCTTCATTACCCCGTCTCTCGTTCTTTCCAATAATGTTGCACAAGATACTGTGACTCTCTTCAAGCCGTAAGCAGGCTGATAATGTTATTTATATTTTATTCTTTTTTTCATGCAGCCAATACACGATGAACGCTTATGAACTCCAGGCACTACGCCATATTTTTGCCATGACTATTGATGAATGCGCGACCTGGATTGCCCAGTCCGGTGACAGTGAAAGCTGGCGTCAGTGGGAAAATGGCAAATGCGCCATTCCTGATCGTGTGGTCGAGCAACTGTTGGCTATGCGTCAGCAAAGAAAAAAACATCTTCATGCCATCATAGAGAAAATAAATAACCGCATCGGCAACAACACCATGCGTTTTTTCCCCGACTTAACCGCGTTTCAACAAGTCTACCCTGACGGCAATTTTATTGACTGGAAGATTTACCAGTCTGTCGCAGCTGAATTATATGCTCACGATCTGGAACGCCTGTGTTGATATTTTAACGGGATACAACGGACGTCATGACAAAAATAATAAACGGATGCTGACATAATAACAGCAACTTTTTAAGCAATATTGCTAAGTAGATCTTATGAAAAATCCCTATCTCCCTACCGCACTGGGGCTGTATTTCAATTACCTGGTGCATGGTATGGGCGTCATTTTGATGAGCCTGAATATGGCCTCGCTTGAGACGCTGTGGCAGACCAATGCCGCGGGCGTTTCGATTGTTATTTCATCATTAGGTATAGGACGATTGAGTGTCTTGCTTTTTGCAGGATTATTATCCGATCGTTTTGGTCGCCGTCCTTTTATTATTCTGGGTATGTGCTGCTATATGGCCTTCTTTTTTGGCATCCTGCACACCAATAACATCATTATTGCTTATGCTTTTGGTTTTCTGGCGGGCATGGCGAACAGTTTTCTCGATGCTGGTACCTATCCCAGTTTGATGGAAGCCTTTCCTCATTCACCGGGTACTGCCAATATTTTAATTAAAGCCTTTGTCTCCAGCGGGCAATTTTTATTGCCACTAATCATCAGCCTGTTAGTGTGGGCTGAACTGTGGTTCGGTTGGTCTTTTATGATTGCCGCAGCAATTATGATCGTTAACGGTCTGTTTTTATATCGCTGTACCTTTCCACCACATCCGGGCCGTCGCTTGCCTGTGGTAAAGAAAGCGACCACTTCCGCGGGGCATCGCTGCTCAATTATTGATTTAGCCAGTTACACCCTCTATGGCTATATTTCAATGGCAACCTTTTATCTGGTTAGCCAGTGGCTGGCACAATACGGGCAATTTGTCGCAGGCATGTCATACACCATGTCGATCAAATTACTCAGTATCTATACCGTGGGTTCGCTGCTGTGTGTATTTATTACTGCTCCACTCATTCGTAAAACCATTCACTCAACAACATTGTTGATGCTGTACACTTTTATTTCATTTATCGCTCTGCTCACCGTCTGCCTGCATCCCACATTTTATGTGGTGATAATATTTGCTTTCGTCATCGGTTTTACCTCCGCAGGTGGTGTTGTACAAATTGGCCTGACGTTAATGGCGGAACGTTTTCCCCATGCCAAAGGAAAAGCAACGGGGATCTATTACAGTGCGGGCAGCATTGCAACATTTACTATTCCGTTGATTACGGCTCATCTTTCGCAAAGAAGTATTGCCGATATTATGTGGTTCGATGCCGCCATCGCTGCTATCGGCTTTTTACTGGCGCTGTTTATTGGCGTACGCAGTCGAAAAGAAGCACAACATCCATCATTAAAGGAGAATGTTGCTACGGGCGGGTAATGCAATATTCTTTTCAGGTCATGCAAGATCTTACGGATAAATTACTCTTTCTGCGCTAATTAAGGAAAATCTCGATCAAAAACAAACTATCACATGCAATATTCCTGGAAATATAAACTTTATGTCATGTACCCAGAGAAAATCATCTTCAGTATAGTGGTTATGAAAACCGGCGGAGAACAACACGTACGGTAACAAAATTATCTTTCAGCAAGGAGCTGTGAAAATGTCTCAAAATAAGGCTTTCAGCACGCCATTTATCCTGGCTGTTCTTTGTATTTACTTCAGTTATTTCCTACACGGCATTAGTGTTATTACTCTTGCACAAAATATGTCATCTCTGGCAGAAAAATTTTCGACCGATAACGCCGGTATCGCCTATTTAATTTCTGGTATCGGTCTGGGCCGTCTGATAAGTATTTTATTCTTCGGTGTAATCTCCGATAAATTTGGTCGGCGAGCAGTAATATTCATGGCCGTTGCCATGTATATGCTGTTTTTCTTTGGTATTCCGGCCTGCCCAAGTTTAGCTCTCGCTTACGGTCTGGCAGTGTGCGTTGGTATCGCCAACTCAGCCCTGGATACCGGTGGATATCCGGCGTTGATGGAATGCTTTCCGAAAGCCTCGGGTTCAGCCGTAATATTGGTTAAGGCAATGATATCGTTCGGGCAAATGCTCTATCCGATGCTAGTGAGTTATATGCTGTTGAATAACATCTGGTACGGTTATGGGCTGATTATTCCAGGCATCGTGTTTGTGCTGATCACGCTGATGCTATTGAAAAGTAAATTCCCAGGTCAGTTGGTGGATGCAAGCGTAGCTGGTGAACTACCGCAAATGAACAGTAAGCCGTTAGTCTGGCTGGAAGGTGTTTCATCAGTACTGTTCGGTGTTGCTGCGTTCTCGACCTTTTATGTAATTGTCGTGTGGATGCCCAAATATGCGATGGCATTTGCCGGTATGTCGGAATCCGAGGCATTAAAAACTATCTCTTATTACAGTATGGGTTCGCTGGTCTGTGTCTTTATTTTTGCCGCACTATTGAAAAAAATGGTACGTCCCATCTGGGCTAACGTATTTAACTCTGCACTGGCAACGGTAACCGCTGCTATCATTTATCTGTACCCTTCTCCACTGGTCTGTAATGCTGGGGCTTTTGTTATCGGTTTTTCTGCTGCTGGCGGTATTTTACAGCTTGGCGTTTCAGTCATGTCCGAGTTTTTTCCAAAAAGCAAAGCCAAAGTCACCAGTATTTATATGATGATGGGTGGTCTGGCCAATTTTGTTATTCCGCTGATTACCGGTTATCTGTCGAATATAGGTCTGCAATACATCATCGTTCTCGATTTTACTTTCGCGCTGCTGGCCCTGATTACCGCAATTATTGTTTTCATCCGCTATTACCGCGTCTTTATTATTCCTGAAAATGATGTCCGGTTTGGCGAACGCAATCTTAGCACCCCTGTTAAACACAATTAAGCAAAAAAATTAGAGGAGTTAATTATGGATGTTACCGCTAAATACGAATTGATTGGCCTGATGGCCTATCCTATTCGCCACAGTTTATCGCCTGAAATGCAAAACAAAGCCTTAGAAAAAGCGGGATTGCCATTTACCTATATGGCCTTTGAAGTGGATAACGATAGCTTTGCCGGTGCAATTGAAGGATTAAAAGCCTTAAAAATGCGCGGAACCGGTGTGTCGATGCCAAACAAACAACTGGCTTGCGAATATGTCGATGAATTAACACCTGCGGCAAAACTGGTTGGCGCCATCAATACCATTGTTAATGATGACGGCTACCTGCGTGGCTATAACACCGACGGCACGGGCCATATTCGCGCCATTAAAGAGAGCGGTTTTGATATCAAAGGCAAAACGATGGTGCTGTTAGGTGCCGGTGGTGCCTCAACGGCGATTGGCGCGCAGGGCGCGATTGAAGGGTTAAAAGAGATTAAAATCTTCAACCGTCGGGATGAATTCTTCGATAAAGCCCTCGCCTTCGCGCAACGGGTCAACGAAAACACCGATTGCGTCGTCACAGTTACCGATCTCGCCGATCAGCAGGCCTTTGCCGAGGCGCTGGCTTCTGCTGAAATTTTAACCAACGGCACCAAAGTGGGTATGAAACCCCTTGAGAATGAATCATTGGTTAATGATATCAGTCTGTTACATCCAGGACTGCTGGTCACTGAATGCGTGTATAACCCGCATATGACGAAGTTATTGCAGCAGGCGCAACAAGCAGGTTGCAAAACGATTGATGGATACGGCATGTTGTTGTGGCAAGGGGCTGAACAGTTCACGTTATGGACTGGCAAAGATTTCCCTCTGGAATACGTTAAACAGGTCATGGGGTTCGGCGCCTGACTGGCTGACCGCGTGCAGAAAGGGTAAAAAATGAAAACCGTAACTGTAAAAGATCTCGTCATTGGTACGGGCGCACCAAAAATCATCGTCTCGCTGATGGCGAAAGATATCGCCAGCGTGAAATCTGAAGCTCTCGCCTATCGTGAAGCAGACTTTGATATTCTGGAGTGGCGCGTGGATCACTTTGCCGACCTCTCCTGCGTAGAGTCGGTCATGGCAGCAGCAAAAGCTATCCGTGAGGTAATGCCAGAAAAACCACTGCTGTTTACCTTCCGTAGCGCTAAAGAAGGCGGCGAGCAGGCGATTTCCACTGAGGCTTATATTGCACTCAATCGCGCAGCCATCGACAGCGGTCTGGTCGATATGATCGATCTGGAGTTATTTACCGGCGATGATCAGGTTAAAGAAACCGTCGCCTACGCCCATGCGCATGATGTGAAAGTTGTCATGTCCAACCATGACTTCCATAAAACACCGGAGGCCGAAGAGATTGTTGCCCGTCTGCGCAAAATGCAGTCCTTCGACGCCGATATTCCCAAAATTGCGCTGATGCCACAAAGCACCAGCGATGTGCTGACGTTACTTGCCGCGACTCTGGAGATGCAGGAACAGTATGCCGATCGTCCAATCATTACGATGTCGATGGCAAAAACTGGCGTAATTTCCCGTTTGGCTGGTGAAGTTTTCGGTTCGGCGGCAACCTTTGGCGCAGTAAAAAAAGCCTCTGCCCCTGGGCAAATATCGGTGAATGATTTACGCACAGTATTAACTATTTTGCATCAGGCGTAATAAATAACATTCCGGCGGGAACACTCTCACCCGCCGAAATAAAATAAGTGTTTTAAGAGTATTTAATAAAAATATTCCGTGAATATCTGCGCGCTATTTTTCTGGCTGGCGCAGGGAAATTCACACCTGAATCAGGAAAAAATAATGAAACCTGTAAAACCACCTCGTATTAATGGACGAGTGCCGGTCCTGTCGGCACAGGAAGCGGTAAGTTATATTCCCGACGAAGCAACGCTTTGTGTATTAGGTGCTGGTGGCGGTATTCTGGAAGCCACCACATTAATTACCGCTCTTGCTGACAAATATAAACAAACCCAGACACCGCGTAATTTATCAATTATTAGCCCTACAGGGCTTGGCGATCGCGCCGATCGAGGTATTAGTCCGCTGGCGCAAGAAGGCCTGGTGAAATGGGCATTATGCGGCCATTGGGGACAATCACCGCGTATTTCTGAACTCGCAGAACAAAATAAAATAGTTGCCTATAACTATCCACAAGGTGTGCTCACTCAAACATTGCGCGCTGCTGCTGCCCACCAGCCAGGAATTATTAGCGATATTGGTATCGGAACGTTTATCGACCCTCGCCAACAAGGCGGTAAACTGAATGAAGTGACTAAAGAAGATCTGATTAAACTGGTCGAGTTTGATAATAAAGAATATCTCTATTACAAAGCGATTGCGCCGGATATCGCCTTTATTCGCGCCACTACCTGCGACAGCGAAGGCTATGCCACCTTTGAAGATGAAGTGATGTATCTCGACGCGCTGGTCATTGCTCAGGCGGTGCACAATAACGGCGGTATCGTAATGATGCAGGTGCAGAAAATGGTTAAGAAAGCCACGCTGCATCCGAAGGCAGTACGCATTCCGGGCTATCTGGTGGATATTGTCGTTGTCGATCCGGATCAAACCCAGTTGTATGGCGGCGCACCGGTTAATCGTTTTATTTCTGGCGACTTCACCCTTGATGACAGTGCCAAACTTAGTCTGCCGCTTAATCAACGCAAACTGGTCGCGCGGCGCGCATTATTTGAAATGCGCAAAGGTGCGGTGGGGAATGTCGGCGTCGGTATTGCCGACGGTATTGGCCTGGTCGCCCGGGAAGAAGGATGTGCTGATGACTTTATTCTGACGGTGGAAACGGGTCCGATTGGCGGTATTACTTCGCAAGGTATCGCCTTTGGCGCGAACGTGAATACCCGCGCCATTCTGGATATGACTTCCCAGTTCGATTTTTACCACGGCGGTGGTCTGGATGTTTGTTATTTGAGTTTTGCCGAAGTCGACCAGCACGGTAACGTCGGCGTGCATAAATTCAATGGCAAAATTATGGGCACCGGTGGGTTTATTGATATCAGCGCCACCTCGAAGAAAATTATTTTCTGCGGCACGTTAACTGCGGGAAGTTTAAAAACAGAAATTGCCGATGGTAAATTAAATATCGTCCAGGAAGGGCGGGTAAATAAATTCATCCGTGAATTGCCGGAAATTACTTTTAGCGGGAAAATCGCTCTCGAACGGGGACTGGATGTTCGTTATATCACTGAACGCGCTGTATTCACCCTGAAAGAAGATGGCCTGCATTTAATCGAAATTGCCCCTGGCGTCGATTTGCAAAAAGATATTCTCGACAAAATGGATTTCACCCCAGTTATTTCGCCAGAACTGAGAATGATGGACAAAAGATTATTTATCGATGCGGCGATGGGTTTTGTCCTGCCTGAAGCGGCTCATTAACAGGAGTATTACGATGGATTTTTCTTTAACTGAAGAACAAGAACTACTGCTGGCCAGTATTCGCGAACTGATTACGACTAACTTTCCGGAAGAGTATTTCCGCACCTGCGATCAAAATGGTACATATCCGCGTGAGTTTATGCGGGCGCTGGCGGATAACGGCATTTCTATGCTTGGCGTGCCGGAAGAGTTCGGCGGCATCCCTGCGGATTACGTCACTCAGATGCTGGCGCTGATGGAAGTGTCAAAATGCGGTGCTCCGGCGTTTTTGATTACCAACGGTCAGTGTATTCACAGCATGCGCCGTTTCGGTTCTGAGGAGCAGCTACGTAAAACGGCAGAAAGTACCCTGGAAACCGGCGACCCCGCCTATGCCCTGGCGTTGACGGAACCAGGCGCTGGCTCAGATAACAACAGCGCCACCACCACTTACACGCGTAAAAATGGCAAGGTTTACATCAACGGACAGAAAACCTTTATTACCGGTGCGAAAGAGTACCCGTATATGCTGGTGTTGGCGCGCGATCCAGAACCGAAAGATCCGAAAAAAGCCTTCACCCTGTGGTGGGTTGAGTCCAGTAAGCCCGGCATTAAGATCAATCCGCTACATAAAATCGGCTGGCATATGCTTAGCACCTGCGAAGTTTATCTCGACAACGTGGAAGTTGAAGAGAGCGACATGGTAGGCGAAGAAGGAATGGGTTTCCTCAATGTGATGTACAACTTCGAGATGGAGCGCCTGATCAACGCCGCGCGCAGCACCGGCTTTGCCGAATGCGCCTTCGAAGATGCAGCCCGCTATGCCAACCAGCGTATCGCTTTTGGTAAGCCAATTGGTCATAACCAGATGATCCAGGAAAAACTGGCACTGATGGCGATTAAGATCGACAACATGCGCAATATGGTGCTGAAAGTGGCGTGGCAAGCTGATCAGCATCAGTCACTGCGCACCAGCGCGGCGCTGGCAAAACTGTACTGCGCGCGTACTGCGATGGAAGTCATTGACGATGCGATTCAAATCATGGGCGGTCTGGGCTACACCGATGAGGCACGCGTCTCCCGCTTCTGGCGTGATGTCCGCTGTGAACGGATTGGCGGTGGTACTGACGAAATTATGATTTACGTTGCAGGTCGGCAGATCCTGAAAGATTACCAGAATAAATAATCTTCAGGCGGCGCAGCTTCTGACAAAAACTGCGCCGCCAGATTTATCCGGCAAGACTTACAGGTTCAGAAAATTCAGATAAGATTTCTTGTTCAGCAAAACAATTCTTAAATTGTTTGCGGTAATCACTGGGAGAACAGCCAACATGGCGCAAAAACAGTTTGGCAAAGTGATCGACATTTTCATAACCCACGCGCCATGAGATTTCTGCCTGCGACAAATCGGTATTGGTCAGCAGCCATTTCGCTTCCGTCATACGCCGTTGAATCACATAGTTAATGGGGGAAATACGATACTCTTTAGTAAATTCATGACAAATATAACTGACGCTGGCACGAAATTTTTTCGATAACTGTTCTAAGGTGATTTTTTCGCGGTAATTATTATTAAGATAAAAAAGAATGTCTTTTATCAGAACATCTTTTTTTATATACCCCTGCTCCGAACGATACGCATTTTTAAAATTTTCGTAATAGAGAATCGCTAACGTATAGGAAAATGCATCCCACACTGAAGATGTGTTGCCATTTTTACTTTGCGGTAAAATCACACTTAATTCATTAAAAAGCGTTTTGATGACCTCTTTTCCCTGCCCTGCGGCAATTACCGGACAGGAATGCGGTTGCAGTAACTGATTTTCTTCTGCGCCCTGAAACTGAAAACCGTATAGCGCACAGGTACAGGTCGTTGCCGGGTCGTTAGCATCTGAAGCCACCGCGTGCAGTCTGCCACGTTCTATCACCACAATATCATCGGCATGAGCCACATAGAGCGAAGAGTCAATGGTAAACCTTGCCACCCCTTTCTTAACATAAATCAGCTCGGTTTCATTATCATGAACGTGATGTCCCGACTCCCATTTAGGATCGTCACTAAACGCAAAGCGCGAGAGTCGTGGCGTTTTACCGGCGACAAACAGCGTTTCGCTGGCATTATCAAAACAGCGTTGATACATGACAACCTCCCTATTCCATGATCAAGCAAAAACAATATATGCCGGATAAAATACGGCGCGTATTGCGGTTATACAACCGCGTTTAGCGAGAGCTGAACAAGATTATTTACACTGAATGCAAGATAGTACGTCCACGACGGCATAATATTGCCGCTTATTGTGCTTTTGTTTTAACGATCTCATTTTTTTTGCAAGATTGTTTGCAAGGAAAACAGATTGCTCCGTCGAAAACCCCTTCCTGCTATCGCACACTATTTTCAGGCAATTTTTACCTTCCATCGGAGATGGTTCCGTATGCGACCCACAGGAGAAATCATGAAAATAATAACCTGCTTTAAGCTGGTGCCTGAAGAACAGGACATTGTTGTCACTCCCGAGTACACCCTCAATTTCGACAATGCCGACGCCAAAATTAGCCAGTTCGATCTCAATGCCATTGAAGCCGCAAGCCAGCTTGCAACGGATGATGATGAGATAGCCGCGCTGACCGTTGGCGGTTCATTGTTGCAGAACTCAAAAGTGCGTAAAGACGTGTTATCCCGCGGACCGCACAGCCTGTATTTGGTGCAGGATGCCCAGCTTGAGCACGCGCTGCCTCTCGATACCGCAAAGGCTCTGGCGGCAGCAGCAGAAAAGATCGGCTTCGATTTACTGATCTTCGGTGAAGGTTCTGGCGATCTCTATGCCCAACAGGTTGGCCTGCTGGTGGGAGAAATGTTGCAACTTCCGGTGATCAACGCGGTGAGTGCCATTCAACGTCAGGGCGACAGCCTGATTATCGAACGCGCTCTGGAAGAGGAAGTTGAAGTCGTTGAGCTTTCACTGCCAGCCGTGCTGTGCGTCACGTCAGATATTAACGTGCCACGTATTCCATCGATGAAAGCCATTCTCGGCGCGGGCAAAAAAACGGTACATCAGTGGCAGGCGAGTGATATCGGCTGGAACCAGGCCACGCCGCTTGCTGAACTGATCGGCGTTCGCGTACCGCCGCAAACAGAACGCAAACACATCATTCTCGATAACGATTCGCCGGAAGCCATTGCCGAGCTGGCGGAACATCTGAAGAAAGCCCTGAACTAAAGCCTACGGAGAAGAAACGATGAGTCAATTAAACAGCGTCTGGGTCTTTAGCGATAATCCTGAACGTTATGCCGAACTGTTTAGCGGTGCGCCGCAATGGGGCCAACAGGTGTATGCCATTGTACAAAATACCGACCAGGCACAGGCTGTTATGCCTTACGGTCCAAAATGTATTTATGTTCTTGAGCAAAACGATGCACTGCAACGCACTGAAAATTACGCTGAAAGCATTGCAGCCCTGCTAAAAGATCAAAAGTCATCAATGTTGCTGCTGGCCGCGACAAAACGCGGTAAAGCTCTTGCTGCACGGTTAAGTGTGCAACTGAATGCGGCGCTGGTGAACGATGCCACTGCGGTTGATGTGGTCGATGGTCTCGTTTACGCCGAGCACCGTATGTATGGCGGGCTAGCGTTCGCCCAGGAAAAGATCAATAGCCCGCTGGCGATCATTACCCTTGCGCCCGGTGTTCAGGAACCTTGCACCAGTGACGCCTCGCATCAGTGTCCGATTCAAACGGTGCCTTACGTTGCTCCGCGTCATGAAATTCTTAGTCGCGAACGCCGTGCGAAAGCGGCAAGCAGTGTGGATCTGAGTAAAGCAAAACGCGTGGTCGGCGTCGGGCGTGGCCTGGCGGCGCAGGCTGACCTGAAAATGGTTCACGAACTGGCGGCGGCACTCAATGCTGAAGTCGGCTGCTCACGCCCGATTGCTGAAGGCGAGAACTGGATGGAGCGCGAACGTTATATCGGCGTCTCCGGCGTGTTGCTGAAATCCGACCTCTACCTGACGCTGGGGATCTCCGGGCAGATCCAACATATGGTTGGCGGCAATGGCGCAAAAGTGATTGTCGCCATCAATAAAGATAAAAACGCGCCAATCTTCAACTATGCCGACTACGGTCTGGTGGGCGATATCTACAAAGTTGTCCCTGCCCTGATTAGCCAGTTGAGTCGCTAATTCCCTTTCAAACACTTCTCCCGCTGTAAACGCAGCGGGAAGGGAGCATAACGCATGTCGGATGACAAATTTGATGCCATTGTGGTCGGTGCGGGCGTTGCCGGTAGCGTTGCCGCATTGGTCATGGCGCGAGCCGGACTGGATGTCCTGGTGATAGAACGCGGCGACAGTGCCGGATGTAAAAATATGACCGGCGGGCGTCTTTATGCCCACACGCTTGAAGCGATCATTCCAGGCTTTGCTGCATCAGCGCCGGTAGAACGCAAAGTCACACGCGAGAAAATCTCCTTCTTAACCGAAGAGAGCGCCGTTACCCTCGATTTTCACCGCGAGCAGCCAGATGTTCCACAACACGCTTCTTATACCGTATTGCGCAATCGTCTCGACCCGTGGTTGATGGAGCAAGCCGAACAGGCGGGTGCGCAGTTTATCCCGGGCGTTCGCGTCGATGCGCTGGTTCGTGAAGGTAACAAGGTCACTGGCGTCCAGGCCGGGGATGATATTCTCGAAGCCAATGTGGTGATTCTGGCTGATGGCGTTAATTCAATGCTTGGCCGTTCGCTGGGAATGGTTCCCGCCTCCGATCCGCATCATTACGCTGTTGGCGTTAAAGAAGTCATTGGCCTCACGCCGGAGCAAATCAACGATCGCTTTAACGTCACTGACGACGAAGGTGCCGCCTGGCTGTTTGCCGGTTCCCCTTCTGACGGCCTGATGGGCGGCGGATTCATCTATACCAACAAGGATTCCGTATCGTTGGGTCTGGTTTGTGGATTGGGTGATATCGCCCATGCGCAAAAAAGCGTGCCGCAAATGCTGGAGGATTTTAAACAGCACCCCGCCATTCGCCCACTGATTAGCGATGGCAAACTGCTTGAATATTCCGCGCATATGGTGCCGGAAGGCGGTCTGGCAATGGTACCGCAACTGGTCAACGATGGTGTGATGATCGTCGGTGACGCAGCAGGCTTCTGCCTCAATCTGGGCTTTACGGTTCGCGGAATGGATTTAGCCATCGCATCGGCCCTGGCGGCTGCCACAACGGTGATTGCCGCCAAAGAACGCGCGGATTTCTCCACCAGCAGTCTGGCGCAATACAAGCACGAGCTGGAACAAAGCTGTGTCATGCGTGATATGCAGCATTTTCGCAAGATCCCGGCGCTGATGGAAAACCCGCGCCTGTTTAGTCAGTATCCGCGCATGGTCGCCGATATCATGAACGATATGTTCACTATTGACGGCAAACCAAACCAGCCGTTACGAAAAATGATTCTCGGACATGCGAAAAAAATCGGACTGATTAATCTGCTGAAAGATGGCATTAAGGGGGCAACCGCGCTATGAGCCAGAACGCTACGATCAACGTTGACGTCAAATTAGGCGTCAACAAATTCCATGTGGATGAGGGCCACCCGCATATCATTCTGGCGGCAAATCCCGACATCAATGAATTTCAAAAATTAATGAAAGCCTGCCCTGCCGGACTGTATAAGCAGGATGACGCGGGAAACATTCATTTTGATTCCGCCGGTTGTCTGGAGTGCGGCACCTGTCGGGTGCTGTGTGGCAACACTATTCTCGAACAATGGCAATACCCCGCAGGCACCTTCGGTATTGATTTCCGTTACGGCTAATTACGCTTCCCACAGGCCCGCACCTCGGGCCTGACGTTCTGTTTCGTGAGTTCAAAATGAAAGTGACATTAACGTTTAACGCGCAGCGTCGTGCAGCCTATCGACAACAAGGATTGTGGGGCGATGCTTCGCTGGCCGACTACTGGCGGCAGACTGCATGCGCGATGCCAGACAAAATAGCCGTTGTCGATAATCATGGCGAATCGTACACCTATGGTGCACTCGATCACACTGCGAACTGTCTGGCAAGCTGGTTACTGGCTAACGGTATTGAATCGGGCGATCGTATCGCTTTTCAATTGCCGGGCTGGTGTGAATTTACTGTTATCTATCTTGCCTGCCTGAAAACCGGTGCAGTTTCCGTGCCGTTGTTGCCTTCCTGGCGAGAAGCCGAACTGGTGTGGGTGCTCAATAAGTGTCAGGCAAAAATGTTTTTTGCACCGACATTGTTTAAACAAACGCGTCCGGTAGATTTAATCCTGCCACTGCAAAATCAGCTTCCACAACTACAACAGATCGTCGGCGTGGATAAGCTGGCTCCCGCCACCTCGTCTCTCTCGTTAAGTCAGATTATTGCCGACAATCCCCCGCTGGTCGCCGCAACATCGGTCCACGGCGATGAATTAGCGGCGGTGCTATTTACCTCCGGAACTGAGGGCATGCCAAAGGGCGTGATGCTAACGCATAACAATATTCTCGCCAGTGAGCGGGCTTATTGCGCACGGCTGAATCTGACCTGGCTGGATGTCTTTATGATGCCTGCGCCACTTGGTCACGCAACGGGCTTTCTGCATGGCGTAACAGCGCCGTTTTTACTTGGCGCCCGCAGCGTGTTGTTAGATATTTTTACCCCGGAAGCCTGTCTCTCGCTGCTTGAGCAACAACGTTGCACCTGTATGCTCGGAGCAACGCCGTTTGTTTATGACCTTTTGAATCTACTTGAGAAACAGCCTGCCGACCTTTCTGCGCTGCGTTTCTTTCTTTGCGGCGGCACCACGATCCCCAAAAAAGTGGCGCGTGAATGCCAGCAGCGCGGCATTAAATTATTAAGCGTTTATGGTTCCACAGAAAGCTCGCCACATGCAGTGGTGAATCTCGACGATCCTTTGTCGCGCTTTATGCATACCGATGGTTACGCTGCCGCAGGCGTGGAAATTAAAGTGGTCGATGATGCACGCAAGATCTTACCGCCAGGTTGCGAAGGTGAAGAGGCCTCGCGCGGCCCTAATGTGTTTATGGGTTATTTTGATGAACCTGAATTAACCGCTCGCGCGCTGGATGAAGAGGGCTGGTATTACAGTGGCGATCTCTGCCGCATGGATGAAGCTGGCTATATAAAAATAACCGGACGCAAGAAAGATATTATTGTCCGCGGCGGCGAAAATATTAGCAGCCGTGAAGTGGAAGATATTCTATTGCAGCATCCTAAAATTCACGATGCTTGTGTGGTTGCAATGCCCGATGAACGCTTAGGTGAACGTTCATGCGCCTATGTAGTGCTGAAAGCACCGCATCATTCATTATCGCTGGAAGATGTAGTGGCATTTTTTAGCCGTAAACGGGTCGCGAAATATAAATACCCTGAACATATCGTGGTGATCGAAAAATTACCGCGGACTGCATCAGGTAAAATACAAAAGTTTTTGTTAAGGAAAGATATTATGCGGCGATTAACTCAGGATGTCTGCGAAGTGATTGAATAAGCTTCATCTTCAGGGATCACGTTAACCCGGCGACAACACGCCGCCGGGTATTTATTTTATTTCTTCAGTTCAGCCAGGCTTAACCATGTTTGCACCACGGTGTCCGGGTTCAGAGACAGGCTATCAATCCCCTCTTCCATCAACCATGCGGCAAAGTCTTCGTGGTCGGACGGACCCTGACCGCAAATCCCGACATATTTGCCCTGTTTCTTCGCAGCACGGATAGCCATCGACAGCAGTGCTTTCACGGCGTCGTTGCGCTCATCGAACAGTTCAGACACCACGCCGGAGTCGCGGTCCAGACCGAGCGCCAGCTGTGTCATGTCGTTTGAGCCGATAGAGAAACCGTCGAAATATTCGAGGAACTGTTCAGCCAGCAAGGCGTTGGACGGAATTTCGCACATCATGATGATTTTCAGCCCGTTCTCGCCACGTTTCAGCCCCTGACGCGCCAGTTCTTCAACCACTGCTTTCGCCTGGTCTACGGTACGCACGAACGGGATCATGATCTCTACGTTGGTCAGTCCCATGTCGTTGCGCACACGTTTCACCGCTTCACACTCCAGTGCGAAGCAGTCGCGGAAGCTGTCAGAAACGTAGCGGCCCGCGCCACGGAAGCCCAGCATCGGGTTCTCTTCATGCGGCTCGTAACGCTCACCACCCACCAGATTGGCGTATTCGTTGGATTTAAAATCAGAAAGACGGACAATCACGCGTTTCGGATAAAACGCGGCGCCCAGCGTCGCGATCCCTTCGGTCAGACGGCCAACGTAAAATTCGCGCGGAGAATCAAAGCCTTTCATCATCTCGCGGATTTCGTTTTGCAACTGCGGTTCCTGGTCGTCAAACTCAAGCAGTGCGCGGGGGTGGACGCCAATCATACGGTTGATGATAAATTCCAGACGCGCAAGGCCCACGCCTTCGTTCGGCAGGCAGGCAAAGTCAAACGCACGGTCAGGGTTACCGACGTTCATCATCACTTTCAGCGGCAGGTCCGGCATCGTTTCCACACTGGAGCTTTTCACGCTAAATTCCAGCAACTCAGCATAGACGTAACCGGTATCGCCTTCGGCACAAGAAACGGTGACGTTCTCACCCTCTTTCATCCGTTCGGTCGCATCACCACAGCCCACTACCGCCGGAATACCTAGTTCACGGGCGATAATTGCCGCGTGACAGGTACGCCCGCCACGGTTGGTGACGATAGCAGACGCTTTCTTCATGATCGGTTCCCAGTCCGGGTCGGTCATGTCAGTGACCAGCACGTCGCCAGGTTCAATGCGGTTCATTTCGCTGATGTCATGAATGACTTTCACCGGACCCGCGCCGATGCGATGACCGATAGCGCGGCCTTCGGCGATAATCTTGCCCTGTGAATGCAGCGTATAACGTTCCATCACCTGACCGCGAGAACGCACAGTTTCTGGACGCGCCTGCACGATAAACAATTTACCGGTGTGGCCATCTTTCGCCCACTCAATATCCATCGGACGACCGTAGTGTTTCTCAATTTGTACGGCCTGTTTTGCCAGCTCCTGCACTTCTTCGTTGGTCAGCGAGAAGATGTCACGCTGTTGCTGCGGTACATCTTCAATTTTAACCTGCTTGCCGTGCTCCTGGGTCGGCGCGTAGACCATGCGGATTTTTTTCGACCCCATGGTGCGGCGCACGATAGCCGGGCGATTCGCCGCCAGCGTCGGTTTATGCACGTAAAACTCATCCGGGTTGACCGCCCCCTGTACCACCATTTCACCCAGGCCCCATGCGGAAGTGATAAACACCACCTGGTCAAAGCCGGATTCGGTATCAATGGAGAACATCACCCCAGAAGATGCGAGGTCGGAGCGCACCATCCGCTGAACACCGGCGGAGAGTGCCACGCCACGGTGATCGTAACCCTGGTGTACACGATAAGAGATGGCGCGATCGTTAAACAGAGAAGCAAAGACATGTTTCACTGCCACGAGAACGGCATCAAAACCCTGAACGTTGAGGAAGGTTTCCTGCTGACCGGCAAAAGAGGCGTCCGGCATATCTTCTGCGGTGGCGGAGGAACGCACCGCAAAAGAGGCATTTTCGTCATCGGCGGAAAGCTGTGCATAGGCTTCGCGGATGGCGTTTTCCAGCTCAGGCTGGAAGGGAGTGTCGATAATCCACTGGCGGATTTGCGCCCCCGCTTTCGCAAGCTGGGTAACATCGTCAATATCCGTTTTATCCAGCAGTTCATAGATGCGCTGGTTTACGCCGCTTTGGTCCAGAAACTGGTTAAACGCGTCGGCGGTTGTGGCGAAACCATTCGGAACGGAAACGCCCATTCCGGAAAGGTTAGTAATCATTTCACCCAGGGAGGCATTTTTGCCCCCAACCCTGTCTACATCATTCATGCCGAGTTGGTTATACCAAAGCACCAGCGGTGACGAGCCATTGTTGGACATCGAACAATCCTTTTGTGATAAATGAACGGTTTGAGAAACACATTTCTGCGCATTTATCTTTGCATATTTAACCGGATGAAAAAAACGGTGAATCGTTCAAGCAAATATATTTTTTTACTTTTTAAGACTGATCCCAGCGTTGCGCAAATCCGCTTATCTTCAGTAATTTCCACATAAACCATCGGTATAAACGAAAGCGTAAAAATGAAATACTGTTTTCATAAAATATAAAATTAAAGGTTCATTTTATAAACCAGGCATAACCTTCTACGCTTCTGTACGTTTTTAATTTATGCTTTCATAGAATTATGTCTGCATTACGGGAAGAACAAAATGGATAATGCTGTTGATCGCCACGTTTTTTATATTTCTGATGGTACGGCAATAACTGCGGAGGTATTAGGACACGCAGTGATGTCACAATTTCCCGTTACTATCAGCAGCATTACGCTGCCGTTTGTCGAAAATGAAAGCCGTGCACGGGCAGTGAAGGATCAGATTGACGCAATTTATCACCAGACAGGTGTGCGCCCGCTGGTCTTCTACTCCATCGTGTTGCCGGAGATTCGCGCCATCATCTTGCAAAGTGAAGGCTTTTGCCAGGATATCGTTCAGGCGCTGGTTGCCCCGTTACAACAAGAGATGAAACTGGATCCAACGCCGATTGCTCATCGTACCCACGGCCTGAACCCTAATAATCTCAATAAATATGATGCGCGTATTGCGGCGATTGATTACACCCTCGCACACGATGACGGCATTTCGTTGCGCAATCTGGACCAGGCTCAGGTGATCCTGCTCGGTGTTTCTCGTTGTGGTAAAACCCCCACCAGCCTGTATCTGGCGATGCAGTTTGGTATCCGCGCGGCAAACTACCCCTTTATTGCCGATGACATGGATAATCTGGTGCTACCCGCGTCGCTCAAGCCGCTTCAGCATAAACTGTTCGGGCTGACCATCGACCCAGAGCGTCTGGCGGCGATTCGCGAAGAGCGTCGGGAAAACAGTCGCTATGCCTCGCTTCGCCAGTGCCGGATGGAGGTTGCGGAAGTGGAAGCGTTGTACCGTAAAAATCAGATCCCGTGGATTAACAGTACCAATTATTCGGTAGAAGAGATTGCCACCAAGATCCTCGATATCATGGGCCTTAGCCGTCGAATGTACTAGAGAACTAGTGCATTAGCTTGTTTTTTTGTTATCATGCTAACCACCCGGCGAGGTGTGACACACCTCGCACTTGAAATCAGCTGCGATTGGTTTATCGTGATGCGCATCACTTCCCGGTAGTCCTGCCGTTGAAGCAACAAATTTCTGAGACTTGTAATGAACAGAACTGACGAACTCCGTACTGCGCGTATCGAGAGTCTGGTAACGCCCGCCGAACTCGCGCTACGGTATCCCGTAACGCCTGGCGTCGCCACCCATGTCACCGACTCCCGCCGCAGAATTGAAAAAATACTGAATGGTGAAGACAAGCGACTGTTGGTCATTATTGGCCCCTGCTCGATCCACGATCTCACCGCTGCAATGGAGTACGCCACTCGTCTGCAGTCGCTGCGCAACCAGTACCAGTCACGACTGGAAATTGTAATGCGCACCTATTTTGAAAAACCGCGTACCGTTGTCGGCTGGAAAGGACTCATCTCCGATCCGGATTTAAACGGCAGCTATCGCGTTAATCACGGCCTTGAAATGGCACGTAAGTTGCTGTTGCAGGTAAATGAGCTGGGCGTTCCCACCGCGACCGAGTTTCTCGATATGGTGACCGGTCAGTTTATTGCTGACTTAATTAGCTGGGGCGCGATTGGCGCACGCACTACCGAAAGCCAGATCCACCGCGAAATGGCTTCCGCGCTCTCATGCCCGGTAGGCTTTAAAAATGGTACTGATGGCAACACGCGTATTGCCGTGGATGCGATTCGCGCGGCGCGCGCCAGCCATATGTTCCTCTCGCCAGACAAAAACGGTCAGATGACCATCTATCAGACCAGCGGCAACCCATACGGCCATATTATTATGCGTGGCGGCAAAAAACCGAACTACCATGCCGATGATATCGCCGCAGCCTGCGATACGCTGCACGAGTTTGATTTACCTGAACATCTGGTGGTGGATTTCAGCCACGGTAACTGCCAGAAGCAGCATCGTCGCCAGTTAGAAGTCTGCGAGGATATTTGTCAGCAAATCCGCAATGGCTCTACGGCGATTGCCGGAATTATGGCAGAAAGTTTCCTGCGCGAAGGTACACAAAAAATCGTCAGCAGTCAGCCGCTCACCTACGGTCAGTCAATTACCGATCCTTGTTTAGGTTGGGAAGATACCGAACGCCTGGTCGAAAAACTCGCCTCTGCGGTAGATACCCGCTTCTGAATGCGTGCCCATTCCGTCGGGAATGGGCATTTCTGCTCAACCTGTTGTCTTCTCAACGAATTATTACTTGCCCTGACGCAATATTATATTGATAATAAGAATCATTGTTATATCAATTATTATTAATTTTTATGCGTTATACGGATAGCAGAAAACTCACGCCTGAAACGGATGCCAATCACAAGACCGCTTCCCCGCAGCCCATTCGGCGAATTGCCAGCCAGACACTGTTAGGTCCGGATGGCAAACTGATCATTGATCATGACGGGCAAGAATATCTGCTCCGTAAAACCCAGGCTGGTAAACTGCTGCTGACCAAGTAGCGTTTAACTCGAGCAGCTGACTTCCAGCCGTTTGCCCCAGTCCGGTGGACGGCTAACATAATCATCATCCCTGTCGCTGAAAGGATTTCGCAACGCTTCATGCAGACGTTGTAATTCTGTCATATCGCCCTTTTCTGCCGCCTCAATGGCGCGTTGTGCCAGCCAGTTTCGCAATACCAACGCAGGGTTAACGCTCTGCATCAGTTGCTGACGTTCGCTATCGGCAACTCCGTCTTGTTGCAAGCGCGCCCGATAACGCGTAAACCAGTCATCAAACGCCGCGAGGTCAATAAACTCATCGCGCAGTGGTGAAGCCGCACTGTGCTGCTCGGTCAGACTTAACATGCGGAATGTGCGAGTATAATCACTGCGCTCTTGCGCCATCAGACTGAACAATTCATTCAGTAGCGCATTATCCTCTTTTTGCTCCGTCATAAAGCCCAGTTTCTGCCGCATACGTTTTCCATAATGCGTCAACAAAACCTGTTGATAGCTATCCAGCGCCGCATTGAGCGCATCTACAGAAATAAATGGCGATAATGTCTGTGCCAGACGCTGTAAATTCCACAACGCAACGGCAGGTTGATTATCAAAGCTGTAACGACCCTGATGATCAGAGTGATTACAGATAAAGCCAGGCTCGTAATCATCGAGGAAGCCGAACGGCCCGTAATCAAGCGTCAGCCCGAGAATCGACATGTTGTCAGTGTTCATAACACCATGAGCAAAACCGACCGTCTGCCAGCTGGCGATTAACGAAGCCGTACGTGCGACAATATCGGTAAACCAGAGGCGGTATTTATCCTCTTCATCCTGAAGATGCGGCCAGTAATAGCGAATGGCGAAGTCAGCCAGCTGGCGAACCTTTTCCGGCTCGCGGCGATAATAAAAGTGTTCGAAGTGACCAAATCGCAAATGACTCTGCGCTACGCGCATCAGCATCGCTCCTGATTCGACCGTCTCCCGGTAAACCGGCGTATCGCTGGTAACAATGCTTAAGGCGCGTGTCGTCAGAATGCCAAGGTGATGCATTGCCTCACTGGCAAGACTTTCGCGAATTGTTGAACGTAAAACCGCACGTCCATCGCCCATTCGCGAATAAGGCGTCAGCCCCGCACCTTTCAGATGCCAGTCCATGGTGGTGCCGTCGGCAAGCTGTTGCTCGCCGAGTAAAATACCGCGCCCGTCGCCAAGCTGCCCCGCCCAGACACCAAACTGGTGGCCACTGTAGACCTGGGCAAGTGGCGACATGCCTGGCAGTAAAGTTTCGCCGCCCCAGACACCCGCGCCACTTTCAAACAGCGACGATGGAACACCCAGCGTATTAGCCAGTTCGGCGTTATACCAAATCAATCGGGCATTATTTAAAGGCGTAGGGGAAAGCGATGTATATGTTGCCGGCAATTCATCACGCCAGCGGGTAATAAAAGACAGGGTCATAGATCCTCCTGTTTGATAGTGTAGACGGTTACTCTCGTCTTAAACACCAGCAAACAAGAGGGTTATCGCTGGACCAGCGTTGTTATCTGGCTTACGGGAACTGCGGGCCACAAGCATCCCTGAAAAGCATGGAAACCAAACGGCACCATCTGCGCCAACATCTCCGGTGTATTAATACCAGCAGCAATAATACAATTGCAACAAGGTGAAATTTGCGCATGGAGCGCACGAATAAAAGGAGCGAAAGATTTATGGACTATTTGTTGCTGAATAAAACCTTTATCCAGCATGACGCGAGTGAAAAGCCCATCAAAAACAGCCTTCATTGTACTGTTGCCCGCACCCAAATTTCCCAAAACCAATGGAAAAATTTGCGACAAGTGAAAAAGTTCGTAATTATCTTTTCCCTCATTAAGATGCGGATAATTTTCGTTAATCATCAATTCAGCAAAGGGAATTTTTAATAGTTTGCTTGCGTAATTATCCCTATCTAATAATAATTTTGCTACTTGTGGCGTTAAATTAATCCAGGCAAAAAGTTTGTGTTGAATAAAAAAATGTTGGCATGATTTTAGTAATTCCAACTTTTCGGCAAATAATTGCCAATGCTGCTCCTCTGAAAGTTGTGCAATAACCCGTGTCGTCGGGATGCGAACCGTACCGTCGTCACTGGAGAAATGGGTTATTAACTCAACCCCAACAAGATTTTGTTGGCTGTCTCTTATCGATAGAAAATAGTAATCAGAATGATAAAGATTCTCCAGTAAGACCTTCATGGTAACAGCCCCTCTCTACGGATTTTTTTCAACATCCAGATAAAAAGTTTGAGGCCATAAGGCATAACAAATACAGAAGAAATAACTTTCATTTGTTCCATGTTAACCACTTTTTCAGGGGTCCTTTTTTTAGATTATCCTGAGTATAAACGAATATTCCATTTGCGGTATTTTTGTCTGCAAAATACTACTGTATTCAGGAGTTAACAGACGGTGCGGTATCATCACCGTCCATTTATTGAGATACTAGATTCGTCTCGCCTGCCAGAAATTTTTCTGCCAGTAGACATTATCAAGGGAAGAACGCATCACCCCCTTGCTGGTAGAGGCGTGAATGAATTGATTGTTGGTATCGTAAATACCCACGTGTAAACCATTTTGCCCGGAACCTGTTTTGAAAAAGACCAGATCGCCTGGCAGCAATTCTTCTTTATCAATTTGGGTACCGATAGCGGCCTGTTGTTTTGTTTCGCGTGGCAACTGTAAGTCGAAACGGTCGCGCATCGTCACAACCACGAAACCCGAACAGTCCACTCCACGTCGAGTCATGCCGCCATAACGATACGGCGTACCATGCCAGCTCTGTAGTTGATCGTTCAAACCGGCAATGACAGTAATGGAGTCAGAAAGCCTGGCGTTTGGCGGCGGCGCTTTATGATGGCTACACCCGGCCAGAAACAGTGCTGTAATTAAAATTAGGCAGAAACGCATTCCGTACGAATCCTCTGTTTTTTATTCTTGCATTAATTTAGCGTCGAAATTACCCGTTTTTCAAGATGCTAATGAAATCAGGTGGTCGAAATCAGCATTCGGTGACCTTCAATGTCCAGACGACGGAAGCTCATCCCATAAGCCTGGGCCAGATTCGGCGGCGTTAGTACTTCATCTCTCCGCCCACTGGCAAGCAGTTTTCCTTGTTTAAGTAACCACGCCCGATGCGCGTGACGCAATGTGTGGTTAAGATCGTGACTGCTCATCACAATCGCCACGCCTTGCTGACATAGCGCGCTCAAAATTTTATCTAACGCGCTTTGCTGGGCAACATCAAGGCTGTTCATGGGTTCATCAAGGAGAAGCAATTGACCTGCCGGATTCGCTTGCGGCGTAATTTGTAGCACTACAGCAGCAAGACGGACGCGTTGCCATTCACCACCGGATAGTTGATTGGTGCTTCGACCGAGTTTGTCATCAAGGGCCAACGCCCCTGCGACATCATTTAGCAGATCGGTTCGCGTTTTATCGTGCTGGTGCATGGTCAGGTAATGCCAGACCGGCATAGCAAACGGTGGCGTCTGCTGCTGTGCAAGATAAGCGCGATGCAGGGCGAGTTTTGTTGCGGGCCAGGTATCCAGTGGTTTACCTGCAAACTGAATGCTTCCCTGACCACTGGTCATCCCCGCCATTCGGGCCAGCAAGGTGCTCTTGCCCGCGCCGTTCGGCCCCACCAGATGCAGGATCTCCCCTGCCCGGACCTCGCCAGAAAGCGGCCCCAGGCGGGTTGATTCCGCTACATCCTGTAACTGCATCACAATAGACATTATTTTGCCAACGCCAGTTTAATGCTTTCCATTACAATAGGATCTTCCGGCGTCATATCCGGGGAAAAACGCTGGATGACCTTTCCGTCTCTACCCACCAGAAACTTTTCAAAATTCCACAAAATATCATCAGGGTACAGTGGCGCACGGCCTTTACTGGCCATTCGCGCATAGAAACCGCTCTCTTCCGGTGCCACCGCCGTCGGCGCTGCGGCAATCAATTTTTGATATAGCGGATGACGCCCTTCGCCATTGACCTCAATCTTACTGAACATTGGGAACGTCACGCCCCAGGTGGTGGTGCAATAAGTTTTAATTTCTTCATCACTACCTGGTTCTTGTTCAAGGAACTGGTTGCACGGAAATCCCAGCACAACAAAACCACGATCGGCCCAGGCTTTCTGGATGTTCTCCAACTGTTCATATTGCGGCGTTAAGCCACACTTTGAAGCGACATTGACAATCAGCAGCACATTACCGGCATATTTCTCCAGCGTGGTCACTTCCCCGTCAATCGTCTTCACTACGGTGGTCAGAATGGGATCTTGCATCGTGTCTCCTGGATAAGGTCAGTAAAAATCTTAGCTTTTAATCATAGACCGTCTTTATGCGGCTAACGTCCTGCTTTTAACAATAACCAGATAAACACCGGCGCGCCCAAGGTGGCGGTGACCACACCAATCGGTAACTCTGCGGAAGCCAGCGCCAGTCGAGCAACAATATCGGCAAGCAGCAACGCAGTAGCACCTGCCAGCGCGCAGCCGGGAAGTAATACCCGGTGATCGGTTAATCCGCACAGCCGCAGAATATGCGGGATAACCAGGCCAATAAACCCAATAGCGCCAGCCAACGCAACACTGACACCGACCATCCAACCGGTAGCCGCGACCAGCACATTGCGCCAGAGCCACAGTGGTAATCCCAGTTGTCGCGCCGAAATTTCACCCAGCGCTAACATATTCATTGGGCGGGACTGACAGCAAATCCACAACAACACCGGAATCAAGGCCACCATCAGCCAACTTTGCCGCCAGTCTACACCACCAAAGCCGCCCATCATCCAGTACATTAGTTGGCGTAAATCAACAGACGTGGAAAAGTAGATGGCCCACGTCATTAACGCGCTACAAATGATACCCAGCGCAACACCAGCCAGCAGTAATCGGCTGGTTGAAAGATGACGGCGGGCAAAACGCAAGAGAATTAAGGTGATAATAAGCGCGCCAGCAATCGCACACAGCCCCAGCGCCCAGTCCGGTAACTGCCCTTGCCCGAGCAATACAGCGGCGATAAGCCCCACTCCAGCACCGTTAGAGACGCCAAGCAGCCCCGGTTCCGCAAGAGGGTTTTCAAACAGCGACTGCATGACCGCGCCTGATAACGCCAGCGCCGCGCCAACCAGCAATACAGCCAGGGTACGTGGCAGGCGAATTTGCCAGACGAACAGTTCGCCACGAGGAGTGAACCAGTTGGCAGGTGAAATCCATTGTTCACCAGCGCAAAGACTTAAGAGAAGCGCCAGCAGCATCAAAACTGACAGGCATAATAACCAGCGAATATTTTGTCGCTGTTGGTGGCGGGCAAGTGTCAGCATGGTATCCGTTCTGCTGAAGTGTCATTCCGTTGATTTTACGGTGACTCTTCGACAGTGAAAAGAAAAAAGGCCGCAGAGCGGCCTTTTTAGTTAGATCAGATTACTCGTCTTTGGGTGTGGCGTTTTCGACCCGGCTTTTTAACTTCTGTCCGGGTCTGAAGGTCACCACGCGCCGTGCTGTAATGGGAATATCCTCGCCCGTTTTCGGGTTACGTCCCGGGCGTTGATTCTTATCACGCAGATCGAAGTTACCAAAACCAGAGAGTTTCACCTGCTCGCCGTTTTCCAGAGCGCGACGGATCTCTTCGAAAAACAGTTCAACCAGTTCTTTGGCATCCCGCTTGCTAAGCCCAAGCTTATCAAACAGATATTCTGACATTTCAGCTTTTGTAAGCGCCATAGGTTCAATCCCTCAATGATGCCTGGAATCGCTCTTTTAATGCCTCTACACATTTGGCGACGGTAGCGGCAATCTCCTCTTCTTCGAGTGTACGGCTGGTATCTTGCAGGATCAGGCTTATGGCGAGGCTCTTATACCCCTCCGCAACACCCTTACCGCGGTACACGTCAAATAAGTTTACGCCAACTACCTGATTTACGCCAACTTTCTTACATTCGGATAAAATATCCGCTGCGGGAACGTTTTCTGCAACCACAACCGCGATGTCTCGACGGTTTGCCGGGAAGCGCGAAATCTCGCGCGCTTGAGGCACCACGCGGTCTGCGAGCTTGTTCCACTCCAGTTCAAACACCAGAGTGCGACCGTTAAGATCCAGTTTACGTTCCAGTTCAGGATGAACAACCCCAACAAAACCAATACGTTCACCTTTCAGATAAATCGCTGCGGATTGCCCCGGATGCAGTGCCGGATTCGCTTCTGCACGGAACTCAACCTCATTCAGTTTACCGGTCAGGTCGAGAACGGATTCAAGATCGCCTTTCAAATCATAGAAATCAACGGTCTCTTTTGCCAGGTTCCAGTGCTCTTCGTAACGGTTACCGCAAATCACACCGGCTAACATCATATCCTGACGAATGCCCAATGGCGCCTGGGTATCTGGCACAAAACGCAGACCGCTTTCAAAAATGCGCACACGGTTTTGCTGACGGTTCTGGTTGTACACTACAGTTGCCAGCAGACCTGTCCACAGAGAAAGACGCATTGCCGACATTTCAACGGAAATCGGGCTTGGCAGCAGTAAGGCTTCAACGCCCGGATGAATCATCTGCTGCACTTTCGGATCAACGAAGCTATAGGTGATCACTTCCTGATAGCCTTTGTCGTTGAGCAGCGTTTTCACGCGCTTGAGCGACAGATCGGCTTCACGGTGAGTCCCCATAATCAGGCTCGCCTGTACTGGTTCATCCGGGATGTTGTTGTAGCCGTAAACACGCGCCACTTCTTCGACCAGATCTTCTTCAATCTCCATGTCGAAACGCCAACTCGGTGCAACAGCCTGCCACTCGTCCTTGCCTTCGGTAACTTCACAGCCGAGACGACGCAGAATGTCCGTTACCTGCTCATCAGCAATATGATGGCCGATCAGACGATCCAGTTTGCTACGACGCAGAGTAATGGTCGCACGCTTCGGCAGCGTTGCTTCGTTAGTGATATCGATAACCGGGCCAGCTTCACCGCCGCAGATATCGATCAGCAGACGGGTCGCACGTTCCATTGCTTTGTGCTGCAGTGCCGGATCAACACCACGCTCGTAGCGGTGAGACGCATCGGTATGCAGGCCATGACGACGAGCACGACCGGTGATAGATAGCGGGCTGAAGAAAGCACATTCCAACAGAACGTTTTGTGTTTCGTCATTCACGCCAGAGTGTTCGCCACCAAAAATGCCGCCCATCGCCAGCGCCTTGTTGTGGTCGGCGATGACCAGGGTGTCAGCATTCAACTTCGCTTCGGTACCGTCGAGCAGTACGAGCGTTTCGCCCTCTTTCGCCATCCGCACCACAATGCCGCCTTCAATGCGATCTTTGTCGAAAGCGTGCATCGGCTGACCCAGTTCGAGCAGCACATAGTTGGTGACGTCAACGACTGCATCGATAGAACGAATCCCGCAACGACGCAGTTTTTCTTTCATCCACAGCGGAGTTGGCGCTTTAACGTTAATGCCTTTTACTACGCGGCCAAGATAACGCGGGCAGGCTTCCGGTGCTTCTACCGCAATCGGCAGCGTGTCATCGATGGTTGCACCAACCGGGACAATTTCCGGTTCAACCAGCGGAAGCTGGTTCAGCACGGCAACATCACGCGCTACGCCGATAATGCCTAAGCAGTCGGCACGGTTTGGCGTCACACTGATTTCGATGGTGTTGTCATCAAGTTTCAGGTATTCACGGATGTCGGTGCCAATGGGCGCATCGGCAGGCAGTTCGATAATACCGTTATGATCGTCAGAAATACCCAGCTCAGAGAAGGAGCACAGCATCCCTTCAGACGGTTCACCGCGCAGTTTCGCGGCTTTAATTTTGAAATCGCCCGGCAGTACAGCACCAATAGTTGCTACCGCCACACGCAGGCCCTGACGACAGTTTGGCGCGCCGCAGACGATATCCAGCAGGCGATCGCCACCGACGTTGACTTTGGTCACTCGCAGTTTGTCAGCATTTGGATGCTGCGCACATTCAACCACTTCACCAACGACAACGCCGTGGAAGCTACCGGCAACCGGTTCTACACCGTCAACTTCCAGGCCCGCCATCGTGATTTGATTCGCCAGCGCATCGCTATCAATCGCCGGGTTCACCCATTCGCGTAACCACAGTTCACTGAATTTCATAATCTATTCCTGCCTTATTTAAACTGTTTGAGGAAACGCAGATCGTTTTCGAAGAATGAACGCAGGTCGGTGACGCCGTAACGCAACATGGTCAGACGCTCCATCCCCATACCGAAGGCGAAACCGGAGTAAACTTCCGGATCGATGCCAACATTACGCAGCACGTTCGGATGCACCATCCCGCAGCCCAGTACTTCCAGCCATTTACCGTTTTTACCCATGACGTCGACTTCTGCAGACGGTTCGGTGAACGGGAAGTAGGAAGGACGGAAGCGAATCTGCAAATCTTCTTCAAAGAAGTTACGCAGGAAGTCGTGCAGCGTGCCTTTCAGGTTGGTAAAGCTGATGTTGGTATCAACAATCAGACCTTCCATCTGATGGAACATCGGTGTGTGAGTCTGGTCGTAGTCGTTACGGTAAACGCGGCCAGGCGCGATAATACGAATCGGCGGCTGCTGGGCTTTCATGGTGCGGATCTGTACGCCAGAGGTCTGGGTACGCAGCAGGCGGGTAGCGTCAAACCAGAAAGTGTCGTGGTCAGCGCGCGCCGGGTGGTGACCAGGAATGTTCAGAGCATCGAAGTTATGATAATCGTCTTCGATTTCCGGTCCGGTAGCCACGGTAAAGCCAAGCTCACCGAAGAAACTTTCGATACGGTCGATGGTACGTGTAACCGGATGCAGACCGCCGTTTTCGATACGACGACCTGGCAGGGAAACATCGATAGTTTCTGCAGCCAGACGCGCATTCAGCGCTGCGCTTTCCAGTTCAGCTTTACGCGCATTCAGCGCCTGCTGAACTTGCTCTTTCGCTTCGTTGATAACCGCACCAGCTGCCGGACGCTCTTCTGGCGGCAGCTCACGCAGGGTCGTCATCTGAAGGGTTAAGTGCCCTTTTTTACCCAAATATTCGACGCGCACATTGTCTAACGCGGCAACATCTGACGCCTGGCTAATGGCCGCCTTCGCACTGGCAACCAGTTCTGCGAGATGTGACATGGTTTTCCTCATTGTGTCAGTGGTGACACTGGTTCGTTGGACTTAGAGCCTATCCCATCAGGCTATTTTACTTGCCATTTTGTCCTGGGCAGTGCTCGAAATCCTCACGTACTTAAGTACGCACCGGTTTCTCCGCGCTGGCCGTGTCCAAACTGGCTGCGACAATTACGCCTGATGAGACAGGCTTTTTATTTTTCAAAACGCGCATACAAAAAAAGCCTCCACTGGGAGGCTTTCAGGCGCTGTTTTCCGTTTCTCTTCTCACGCGCTAGCCTCCTGGAGTCAGGTGCTAAAGTAAAAAAAGAAGCGGAAAATAGCAGCATTCATTGCTTGCGTTACCTTTTGGTACTTTTCAAAAGACCTTTATTGAAAAGGCTACGGCGATAAAAGTCAATGTTTTGATGGCGTTGAAACGAAAAGAGGGAGACTAGCTCCCTCTTTCAACTGGCTTATGCCAGAGCTGCTTTCGCTTTTTCAACCAGAGCGGTGAACGCTACTTTGTCGAATACTGCGATATCAGCCAGGATCTTACGGTCGATTTCAACAGAGGCTTTTTTCAGGCCATTGATGAATTTGCTGTAAGAAATACCGTTCTGACGTGCTGCTGCGTTGATACGCGCAATCCACAGTTGACGGAACTGACGCTTACGTTGACGACGGTCACGGTAAGCATACTGACCAGCTTTGATAACAGCCTGGAAGGCAACGCGGTATACGCGAGAACGCGCACCGTAGTAGCCTTTAGCTTGTTTCAAAATTTTCTTGTGACGTGCGCGTGCAATAACACCACGTTTTACGCGAGCCATATGTGCTCTCCTGTATCTATATTCTAATTAAAAAGTTAAAAAACGTTAACGGCTTATGCGTACGGCAGGCACGCGATTACCAGGCCCAGATCGCCTTTGGAAACCATGGCTTTCGGACGCAGGTGACGTTTACGTTTGGTCGCTTTTTTGGTCAGAATGTGACGCAGGTTAGCGTGCTTGTGCTTAAAACCACCTTTACCGGTTTTTTTGAAGCGCTTAGCAGCACCGCGTACGGTCTTAATTTTTGGCATTTTAATAACTTCCACTTCGCATTGTTGATAAACAGAAACAAAGGCGAATCACCCTGTGAGCCGAGGCCCACAGGAATGATTACTTGATGGCCTTACTGTTTCTTCTTAGGAGCGAGCACCATGATCATCTGGCGGCCTTCGATCTTCGTTGGGAAGGATTCGACCACTGCCAGTTCTTGCAAATCGTCTTTCACGCGATTAAGCACTTCCATACCGATTTGCTGGTGCGCCATCTCACGACCGCGGAAACGCAGCGTGATTTTGGCTTTATCACCCTCTTCGAGAAAGCGAATCAGGCTGCGGAGTTTTACCTGATAGTCGCCTTCATCTGTACCAGGACGGAATTTAATTTCCTTAACCTGGATAACTTTTTGCTTTTTCTTCTGTTCCTTAGAAGACTTGCTCTTTTCATAGAGGAATTTGCCGTAATCCATTATACGACAAACCGGCGGCTCGGCGTTAGGGCTGATCTCGACTAAGTCTACTCCGGCTTCTTCAGCTTTCTCCAGAGCTTCTCTCAGACTCACAATACCAAGCTGCTCGCCTTCCAAACCTGTTAAGCGAACTTCCTGGGCGCGAATTTCGCCATTGATACGGTTAGGACGCGCCGTTTGAACTCGTTTTCCGCCTTTAATACCTTATTCCTCCAATTGTTTAAGACTGCGGCTGCGAATCTCTTGTTGCAGCTTCTCGATCACTTCATTTACGTCCATGCTTCCCAGGTCTTTACCACGGCGGGTGCGAACGGCAACTTTGCCAGATTCCACCTCTTTATCACCACAGACCAGCATATATGGGACGCGACGCAAAGTGTGCTCGCGGATTTTAAAGCCAATCTTCTCATTTCTCAAGTCTGCTTTAACACGAATGCCCGCATTTGATAGTTTTTGCGTCAATTCGTTAACGTATTCAGACTGTGAATCCGTAATGTTCATGATAACAACCTGAACCGGCGCAAGCCAGGTCGGGAAGAAACCAGCGAACTCTTCGGTCAGGATACCGATGAAACGTTCCATCGACCCAAGAATTGCACGGTGAATCATTACCGGAACCTTACGCTCGTTGTCTTCGCCTACATAGGAAGCGCTCAGACGAGACGGTAAGGAGAAGTCCAGCTGTACTGTACCGCACTGCCATGCACGATCGAGGCAGTCATACAGGGTAAATTCAATTTTCGGACCGTAGAACGCGCCTTCACCCAGTTGATACTCAAACGGGATGTTGTTTTCTTCCAGCGCAACTGCCAGGTCCGCCTCAGCACGATCCCACATTTCGTCACTGCCAATACGTTTTTCAGGACGAGTGGAAAGCTTGACCACGATCTTCTCGAAGCCAAAAGTGCTGTACATATCATAGACTAAACGGATACATCCGTTAACTTCATCGCGAATTTGTTCTTCAGTACAGAAGATATGCGCGTCATCCTGAGTAAAACCACGCACACGCATCAGGCCGTGCAGGGATCCTGACGGCTCGTTACGGTGGCAGCTACCGAACTCGGCCATACGCAGCGGCAGATCGCGATACGACTTCAGCCCCTGGTTAAAGATTTGTACGTGACCCGGACAGTTCATCGGCTTAATGCAGTATTCACGGTTCTCAGAAGAGGTGGTGAACATTGCATCTTTATAGTTTTCCCAGTGACCGGTTTTTTCCCACAGGACGCGGTCCATCATAAACGGACCTTTAACTTCCTGATACTGGTACTCTTTCAGTTTAGAGCGAACGAACACTTCCAGTTCACGGAAGATGGTCCAGCCGTCATTGTGCCAGAACACCATACCCGGCGCTTCTTCCTGCATATGATACAGGTCGAGCTGTTTACCGATTTTACGGTGGTCGCGTTTAGCGGCTTCTTCCAGACGCTGCAGGTATGCATTGAGGGCTTTTTTATCTGCCCACGCAGTACCATAAATACGTTGCAACATTTTGTTGTTGCTGTCGCCGCGCCAGTAGGCCCCTGCCGTTTTCATCAGTTTGAAATGGTGGCAGAAACGCATATTCGGTACGTGCGGACCGCGGCACATATCGACATATTCTTCGTGGAAATAGAGGCCAGGCTGGTCATCATGGGCGATATTTTCGTCCAGGATAGAGACTTTATAGCTCTCGCCGCGTTTAACGAAAGTTTCACGCGCTTCGTGCCAGCTGACTTTCTTCTTAATGACGTCGTAGTTTTTCTCAGCAAGCTCATGCATCCGCTTCTCGAGTGCTTCGACATCTTCCTGGGTTAACGTGCGGTCAAGATCAACGTCGTAATAGAAACCATTGTCAATAACCGGGCCGATTGCCATTTTGGTATGCGGCCAAAGTTGTTTAATTGCGTGCCCTAACAGGTGCGCACAGGAGTGACGAATGATCTCCAGACCTTCTTCGTCTTTAGCGGTAATGATCGCCAGTTTAGCGTCGTTTTCAATCAAATCGCACGCATCTACCAGTTCGCCATTAACGCGCCCTGCGATACAGGCTTTCGCCAGACCTGGACCAATGTCCAGCGCAACATCCATGGGGCTTACAGCGTGGTCGTAATGGCGTTGGCTGCCATCAGGAAGAGTAATAACAGGCATGTTATATCCTTATTTGCAGTGGTGACCCACACGAAAGATCACATACAAAGATTCATATGAAATTTATCAAAAAGGTTTGGGCTGATTCCCGCTTCACTCTGCGAAATATGTCACAGCATGCTGATTGGCGATGCCAGACCTACACCCACTTTCTGATAATACCGCTTGGCAGTTTACACGGTAATTGTTGTCGGGCAAAGCGACAATCATCATGTTCGATATGATATAAATCAATACAGGCAACACCTGACCCTTTTGTTACACTCGATTATTGAAGACTGGAAATCCCCTGGAAAAACGCATGCCGACAAAACGTTTCAACAAAAAACACTGGAAGATGGTGGTAGTCCTGCTGTCTATTTGCGGCGCGATGCTGTTGCTACGCTGGGCAGCGATGATTTGGGGCTGAATGGTGATGCGCTATCAACAAACAATGCAGCCAGACCGCATAACACGGTCCAGCACATTATTACATCCTGTAGCCCAGCGATAACGTGGTGCGGCGATCGGTATGTTCCGGCGCAGACTCAGGCGGTTCAGAGTTCCATGTAACGTTGTAGGCCACCTTCAGACCAAAATGTTCATTGATGGCAACATTTAATGCGCTTTCCGAGTTCAGCGTAGTGTCTTCAGCACCAAAAACGGATACCCCTTGGGTAAATTTAGCGTTGTCGGTCAACTGCCATGCATAAGCTCCGGAGGCATACCCCAGCGGCTGCGTTTTACTGGCATTATCGGTATATTTGTCGTAACGCACGCCAGGGCCGAATTCAAAACGGAAACTGTGTACCGGGCCATTTAAAAACTGGCGACCATAACCCGCAGTCAATACATCTCGTTCCCGATAACCGTTATAACGGTCTGTCAGCCAACTTGCCTGACCAAACAGATAATCATAATCAGTTAAATTAAAACGGCTACGACCACCTACTGCATATTTTTCAGAAGAACGCTCATCATTAGAAGAAGTATTGCTGGCATTCCCCCACAGCGACCAGGCTGTGGTATGCCCATACCACGTCATGGTGGTATCAGCCGTTAGTGAGGAACTTTTCGTGTTGCCTGATTGTGCAAGGTAACCTGCATTCAGATTACCTTCGAAAGGTTTTTTTGCGCTGGCAGGATCGTCCATGACAGTAAAAACGGAATCATCGGCAGTTGCAGTCAGAGACGCAAGCATACCCCCCGCCAACATAACGATGGCAGGAACTGTCTTCAAAAGCTTCATTTATTAAAAGTCCGTACAACAAAAAAAGAGACCATCGCGGTCCCGGAAACTTTCTTAAGGATCAAAGAGTAGCGTCCCTGGAAAGGTGACAAATTATAAAAAGGAGTGAAAAACTTAGCAATGACTTCTTATTTCATTTTTTGAATAAGCGCGTTGCGAAAACAGATATTTATTTATATATCTTTACCTTATTAATTTTATATAAATATCTAATAAATCATATTGTTAATTCCTTCACTTTCCACTGATTCAGTGCCAGACTGAAATCAGCCTATAGGAGGAAATGATGGTACGTATCTATACGTTGACACTTGCGCCCTCTCTCGATAGCGCAACAATTACCCCGCAAATTTACCCCGAAGGAAAACTGCGCTGTACTGCCCCCGTGTTTGAACCTGGTGGCGGCGGTATTAATGTCGCTCGCGCTATTGCTCATCTGGGCGGGAGCGCGACGGCTATATTCCCGGCCGGTGGCGCGACCGGGGAACATCTCGTCGCTCTGCTGGCCGATGAAAATGTCCCTGTTGCCACTGTCGAAGCGAAGGACTGGACCCGCCAGAATCTGCATGTACATGTGGAATCCAGCGGGGAGCAGTATCGCTTTGTCATGCCCGGAGCAGCTTTAAGCGAAGATGAATTTCGTCAACTTGAAGAACAAGTTCTGGAAATCGAGTCAGGGGCTATTCTGGTTATTAGTGGAAGCCTGCCACCAGGCGTGAAACTGGAAAAGTTAACGCAGCTTATTTCTGCTGCGCAAAAACAAGGAATACGCTGCATCGTCGACAGTTCCGGCGAAGCCTTAAGCGCAGCACTGGCGATTGGCAATATCGAGTTAGTTAAACCTAACCAAAAAGAACTCAGCGCACTGGTAGGTCGCGAACTCACTCAACCCGATGATGTGCGTAAAGCCGCGCAGGAAATTGTTAATAGTGGTAAGGCCAAACGGGTCGTCGTTTCCCTTGGTCCACAAGGAGCGTTGGGGGTAGATAGCGAAAACTGCATTCAGGTTGTACCACCACCGCTAAAAAGCCAAAGTACCGTCGGTGCTGGCGACAGTATGGTAGGGGCTATGACGCTGAAGCTGGCAGAAAATGCCTCGCTTGATGAAATGGTTCGTTTTGGCGTCGCTGCCGGTAGTGCCGCAACACTCAATCAGGGAACACGCCTGTGCTCCCATGACGATACACAAAAAATTTACGCTTACCTTTCCCGCTAATCGAGACATTCCCCCATCGGTTGGGGGAATCACCACAAACCTGTCGGCAACGCGTTTCTGCGACTATGCTAAAAAATCACGTGATAACAAAGAGGTGAATTATGGCCGGTGGCGATCTTGTCCGTTATGTCATTACCGTCATGTTGCATGAAGATACATTAACTGAAATTAATGAGTTAAATAACTTTCTGACACGCGATGGCTTTTCACTGACCATGACTGACGATGATGGGAATATCCATGAACTAGGGACGAATACCTTTGGACTTATCAGTACGCAAAACGAAGATGAGATAAGAGAACTCGTTGCCGGGCTCGCCCAGAGCGCTACAGGCAAAGACCCCGAGATAAGGATCACCACCTGGGAGGAATGGAATAGCAACAAATAAAGATTTTTTGGGCAATAATCAGTCTGTGGTGTGCGTTAGCTCGTGTTTTTACACCTTATTCTTGCGCTAACCTTATGATCTGGCAGACAGCATGGGAGAGACATCATGTGGCAGGTAATCAGTCGTCTTTTGAGCGAGCAGTTAGGTGAAGGCGAAATCGAACTGCGTAATGAACTGCCTGGCGGGGAAGTCCATGCCGCATGGCATTTGCGCTATGCAGGACGCGACTTTTTCGTCAAATGTGATGAAAGAGAATTGCTTCCCGGTTTTACCGCCGAAGCCGACCAACTGGAGTTATTGTCTCGCAGTAAAACCGTCACCGTACCCCGGGTGTGGGCAGTTGGCGCTGACCGTGACTACAGTTTTCTGGTGATGGATTATCTCCCTCCTCGGCCGTTGGATGCACATAACGCCTTTATTTTAGGGCAGCAAATTGCGCATCTACATCAATGGAGCGACCAGCCACAATTTGGCCTCGATTTCGACAACGCCCTTTCTACTACCCCTCAACCCAATACCTGGCAACGCCGCTGGTCAACGTTTTTTGCTGAACAACGGATTGGCTGGCAACTGGAGCTGGCAGCAGAAAAAGGGATCGCCTTCGGCAATATCGACGCCATCGTCGAGCATATCCAGCAGCGCCTGGCCTCACATCAGCCGCAACCATCACTGTTACACGGCGATCTATGGTCAGGGAATTGTGCGCTAGGTCCGAATGGTCCGTATATTTTCGACCCTGCTTGTTACTGGGGCGACAGAGAGTGCGATCTGGCGATGTTGCCGCTACATACCGAACAGCCTCCGCAAATCTATGATGGTTATCAATCAGTTTCACCGCTACCGATCGATTTCCTCGAACGCCAACCGATTTACCAGCTTTACACTTTGCTAAACCGTGCAAGGTTGTTTGGTGGTCAACATCTGGTTATTGCCCAACAATCATTGGATAGATTGTTAGCCGCGTAACGGGAGTCGATGATAATGGCCGCACCGCGCGGCCTTTGTATTAAATGAAACCGAGCAGAGAAAAGAACACGTATCCCGCAGCAATACAAATGACCGGCAGGATATAGAGTGAAAAAAACTGCGTGAAGATAGTATGGCGTGGAACGACAATGCGCGACTCGATCTGTTCACGCGTTAACCCCTCTTCCCCTTTAGCCTTCTCCAGAATGAGTTGATCTTCAACGCCTTCGCGCAAGAAGCGCGCCTGACGACTCATGCGTGCTCCAGAGTCTTGCAACGCCAGCCCGATAAAAATCAGAATGAAAATCACCCAGAACATAACGTTTACACCACCATTAAAATTGGGCGTCGGTGAGTTATACCAGAACAGATTCAAAAAAGGCGTATTCGCCTGCATCATATCAATCATGACATGGGCAAAGTCGAGCATTACCGCATTAATGCCTTCCTGGGTTTCTTGCCGGGTATTCATAAACTTCAGCAAGGAAATCAACGTGGAAACAAGTGTTGGTATAAAAATCACCCAACCGAAAATCCTTTTCAAAATAGCAATGCGTCCAGCTTGTTGATACGTCATGAGTTCTCCTTGATTAAGACGCGTCGATTCACTTAGTTTACCTGTAGATATCTGTTTTCGCCCATTCTTTAAAGGCGATATGATAGGCGCTTAATCATAAGCACTGCTTAATACCTTACACATAATGCTCTAAAGGAGAGGTTGTAATGTCAACCCCACGACAGATTCTTGCTGCAATTTTTGATATGGATGGATTACTTATCGATTCCGAACCATTATGGGATCGGGCCGAACTGGATGTGATGGCAAGCCTGGGGGTGGACATCTCCCGTCGTAATGAGCTACCGGACACCTTAGGTTTACGCATCGATATGGTGGTTGATCTGTGGTATGCCCGGCAACCGTGGAATGGACCGAGTCGTCAGGAAGTTGTAGATCGGGTAATTGCCCGGGCCATTTCGCTGATTGAAGAGACGCGTCCATTACTGCCTGGCGTGCGTGAAGCCGTTGCTTTATGTAAAGAGCAGGGCTTATTGGTTGGCCTGGCTTCAGCGTCACCGCTGCATATGCTTGAAAAAGTGCTGGCCATGTTTGACCTACGTGACAGTTTCGATGCCCTCGCCTCCGCCGAAAAATTGCCTTATAGCAAGCCACATCCGCAGGTTTATCTCGACTGCGCAGCAAAACTGGGCGTTGACCCAATCGCCTGCGTGGCGCTGGAAGACTCTGTTAATGGCATGATCGCCTCGAAGGCAGCACGAATGCGCTCCATCGTCGTTCCAGCACCAGAAGCGCAAAATGATCCACGTTTTGTGTTGGCGAATGTAAAACTTTCATCCTTGACCGAACTCACCGCGAAAGACCTCCTCGGTTAATAAAAAGGGGCGTGGTGACACGGCCCCTGGTTGCTTATCTGAAATTACGTTCAACTGACGATTTTATCATCATATTATGATGAAGAGTTACACCGTCACCACTTCCGCGCACTGTATAAAAACCCTATACTGTACGTATCGACAGTTTAGTGAGTTTTATCATGACGGCGGAAGGTCACCTCCTCTTTTCTATTGCTTGTGCGGTGTTTGCTAAAAATGCCGAGCTTACACCCGTGCTGGCACAGGGTGACTGGTGGCATATTGTCCCTTCCGCAATATTAACTTGTCTTTTACCGGATATTGACCATCCAAAGTCGTTTCTTGGGCAGCGATTAAAGTGGATATCAAAACCCATTGCCCGCGCTTTTGGTCACCGTGGCTTTACCCACAGTCTGCTGGCGGTGTTTGCTCTACTGGCGACCTTTTATCTGAAAGTTCCGGAAAGCTGGTTTATTCCGGCTGATGCTCTGCAAGGTATGGTTCTCGGTTATTTGAGTCATATCCTTGCTGATATGCTGACCCCTGCTGGCGTTCCCCTACTCTGGCCATGCCGATGGCGTTTCCGTCTGCCAATTCTGGTTCCACAAAAAGGCAACCAGTTAGAACGTTTTCTCTGCATGGCGTTGTTTGTCTGGTCAGTGTGGATGCCCCATTCACTGCCCGAAAACAGTGCCGTGCGTTGGTCATCGCAAATGATTAATACCTTGCAGATCGAGTTTCATCGCCTTATTAAGCACCAGGTTGAATACTAAAAAGGCAAAAATCACCTTTCTGGAATAAGCAATTCCATTTGAATATAAGAGCCAGCTCACAGTTCTGTTAATCTTGCGCCAACACTATGACTGTTACACAGTGATAGAAATAATAAGATCAGGAGAACGGGGATGAACTTTCCATTAATTGCGAACATCGTGGTGTTCGTTGTTCTATTGTTTGTGCTGGCTCAGGCTCGCCACAAACAGTGGAGTCTGGCAAAAAAAGTGCTGGTAGGTCTGGTGATGGGCGTGGTGTTTGGCCTTGCTCTGCATACCATTTATGGTTCTGACAGCCAGGTACTTAAAGATTCTGTACAGTGGTTTAACATTGTCGGTAACGGCTATGTTCAGCTACTGCAAATGATCGTTATGCCGTTAGTATTCGCCTCAGTTCTGAGCGCGGTTGCCCGCCTGCATAACGCATCTCAGTTAGGCAAAATCAGTTTTCTGACCATCGGTACGCTGCTGTTTACCACGCTGATTGCGGCGCTGGTCGGTGTGCTGGTGACCAACCTGTTTGGTCTGACTGCTGAAGGTCTGGTTCAGGGGGGCGCAGAGACTGCTCGCCTGAACGCTATCGAAAGCAACTATGTCGGTAAAGTCTCTGACCTGAGCGTTCCGCAGCTTGTCTTGTCCTTTATCCCGAAAAACCCGTTTGCCGATCTGACCGGTGCCAATCCGACGTCAATTATCAGCGTGGTAATTTTTGCGGCTTTCCTGGGCGTTGCAGCGCTGAAACTGCTGAAAGATGATGCGCCGAAAGGTGAACGAGTCTTAACCGCTATCGACACACTGCAAAGCTGGGTGATGAAACTGGTTCGCCTGGTCATGCAACTGACCCCTTACGGCGTGCTTGCGCTGATGACCAAAGTCGTTGCTGGCTCCAACCTGCAAGACATCATTAAACTGGGTAGCTTCGTTGTCGCGTCCTACCTCGGTCTTATCATTATGTTTGCAGTGCATGGCATTCTGCTGGGTATTAATGGCGTAAGCCCGCTGAAATACTTCCGCAAAGTGTGGCCGGTGCTGACGTTTGCTTTCACCAGTCGCTCCAGTGCTGCGTCTATTCCGCTGAATGTAGAAGCACAAACGCGTCGTCTGGGTGTTCCTGAATCCATCGCCAGTTTCGCCGCCTCTTTCGGTGCGACCATTGGTCAGAACGGCTGTGCCGGGCTGTATCCGGCAATGCTGGCGGTGATGGTTGCGCCAACGGTGGGCATTAACCCGCTGGACCCAATGTGGATTGCGACACTCGTTGGTATCGTCACTGTGAGTTCAGCAGGTGTTGCAGGCGTTGGTGGCGGTGCAACATTCGCCGCACTGATTGTACTCCCTGCAATGGGCTTGCCGGTAACGCTGGTGGCATTGTTAATTTCCGTTGAACCACTTATCGATATGGGCCGTACGGCACTGAACGTCAGCGGTTCTATGACCGCAGGTACACTGACCAGCCAGTGGCTGAAGCAGACCGATAAATCCATTCTGGATAGCGAAGATGACGCCGAACTGGCTCACCGTTAACCCTGGCTTATAACGCAAAACGCCTGTCATCCCGACAGGCGTTTTTTTCACTCTTCGACCTCATTCTCTTGTCGAATCTGATTCGCCCAGCGCTGGGCCGCCTCCGGCACACTAAACGCCGGTGAGCGTAAGAATGATTCCCCCACCAGAACAAACGCCACATATTTGCTACGTAGTATCCAGACATCACGAAACGAATCCATTTTAATCGCATGCTCCGGCGGCGCAGGTTCCGTGCGCGGGACATAGCTAATAATCGGGCGGTTTTGCTGACGTAGCGGTTTCTTCATTACTGGCTTCACTAAACGCATATTAAAAATCAGAAAAATTGTAGTTTAGCTGATTTACCCCCCGTCCGTCCTGCTTTGCGTATATTCCCGAATACCTTCTCTGACACCGTTTCCAGAGTGAGATCCCCCTGATGGTCTATAGTTAGATGGTTTTTTGACCAAAACAGCGGCCCTTTTAGTAATAAATTAAGGAGACGAGTTCAATGTCGCAACATAACGAAAAGAACCCACATCAGCACCAGTCACCCCTGCACGATTCGAGCGAAGCGAAACCCGGAATGGACTCACTGGCACCTGAGGACGGTTCTCATCGTCCGGCGGCTGAACCGACACCGCCAGGCGCACAACCGACCGCACCAGGGAGCCTGAAAGCCCCTGATACACGTAACGAAAAACTCAATTCTCTGGAAGACGTACGCAAAGGTAGTGAAAATTATGCGCTGACCACCAATCAGGGCGTGCGCATCGCTGACGATCAAAACTCACTGCGTGCCGGTAGCCGTGGTCCAACGCTGCTGGAAGATTTTATTCTGCGCGAGAAAATCACCCACTTCGACCATGAACGTATCCCGGAACGTATCGTTCACGCGCGTGGCTCTGCCGCTCACGGTTATTTCCAGCCGTATAAAAACTTAAGCGATATTACCAAAGCCGACTTCCTGTCAGATCCGAACAAAATTACCCCGGTGTTCGTGCGTTTCTCTACCGTTCAGGGTGGCGCTGGTTCGGCAGATACTGTGCGTGATATCCGTGGTTTCGCCACCAAGTTCTATACCGAAGAAGGTATTTTTGATCTTGTGGGTAACAATACGCCTGTCTTCTTTATTCAGGATGCGCATAAATTCCCCGATTTTGTTCACGCGGTAAAACCAGAACCGCACTGGGCAATTCCGCAAGGGCAAAGCGCCCACGACACCTTCTGGGATTATGTTTCCCTGCAACCGGAAACGCTGCATAACGTGATATGGGCGATGTCAGATCGCGGGATCCCGCGCAGTTACCGTACGATGGAAGGTTTCGGCATTCACACTTTCCGCCTGATTAACGCCGAAGGGAAAGCGACGTTTGTGCGTTTCCACTGGAAACCACTGGCCGGTAAAGCCTCGCTGGTATGGGATGAAGCGCAGAAACTCACCGGACGTGACCCGGACTTCCACCGCCGCGAGCTGTGGGAAGCCATTGAAGCAGGCGATTTCCCGGAATACGAACTGGGCTTCCAGTTAATCCCGGAAGAAGACGAATTCAAGTTTGATTTCGACCTTCTCGATCCAACCAAACTTATTCCGGAAGAGCTGGTGCCAGTACAGCGCGTCGGCAAAATGGTGCTTAACCGCAACCCGGATAACTTCTTTGCCGAAAACGAACAGGTGGCTTTCCATCCAGGGCATATTGTCCCCGGTCTGGATTTCACTAACGACCCGCTATTGCAGGGGCGTTTGTTCTCTTATACCGATACACAAATCAGTCGTCTTGGTGGGCCGAATTTCCATGAAATTCCTATTAACCGCCCGACCTGCCCTTACCATAATTTCCAGCGTGACGGCATGCACCGCATGGGAATCGACACCAATCCGGCAAACTACGAACCAAACTCGATCAACGACAACTGGCCGCGCGAAACACCGCCGGGGCCGAAACGCGGCGGATTTGAATCATACCAGGAACGTGTAGAAGGCAACAAAGTCCGCGAGCGTAGCCCATCGTTTGGCGAATATTATTCCCATCCGCGCCTGTTCTGGCTAAGCCAGACGCCGTTTGAACAGCGCCACATTATCGACGCTTTCAGCTTTGAATTGAGCAAAGTTGCTCGTCCGTATATTCGTGAACGCGTCGTTGATCAGTTAGCGCATATCGATCTTAACCTGGCGCAGGCGGTAGCAAAAAATCTCGGTATCGAACTGATTGACGACCAGCTGAATATTACGCCGCCACCGGACGTAAACGGGCTGAAGAAAGATCCGGCGTTAAGCCTGTATGCCATTCCTGACGGTAATGTGAAAGGCCGTGTGGTAGCGATTTTGCTTAATGATGAAGTGAGATCGGCAGACCTGCTGGTCATTCTCAAGGCCCTGAAAGCCAAAGGCGTTCATGCCAAACTGCTTTATTCACGGATGGGCGAAGTGACCGCCGACGACGGCACGGTGTTGCCAATTGCTGCTACCTTTGCCGGAGCGCCTTCGCTGACGGTGGATGCGGTCATTGTCCCTTGCGGTAATATTGCGGATATCGCAGACAACGGCGATGCGAACTATTACCTGATGGAAGCCTACAAACACCTTAAACCGATTGCGCTGGCGGGAGACGCCCGCAAATTCAAAGCGACAATTAAGGTGGATGACAAAAGCGAAGAAGGAGTTGTGGAAGCCGACAGCGCCGACGGTAGTTTTATGGATGAACTGTTAACGCTAATGGCGGCGCATCGCGTGTGGTCACGTATGCCTAAGATTGACAAAATTCCGGCGTAAATATGAATAAAGTCACTCCCCCTGGGGAGTGACTTTACCAACTTCCTTACACATCCAGATAACTACCCAACCGATAACCACGCTCGGCAATGGCATACTTCAACGACGCCGACGTTAACACATCCAGTTCCGCTAACCGCGGGAAACAGTAAGCACTCTGGCGAATTGTATTATCGACAAACGCAGGATGGCACATCACTTCCAGCGAGCGTTCACCGCGATGACTGGAATCATCCAACACTTGCAGGAACAGTGATTCACTGATCCCTTCACCATAGAATGCACTACTGAAGCCCTGTGAACTGCGCAGATTTGCGGGTAAATCACCGTCGTTAAATACTGGCTGGCGATCAATACGCAACGCAATCCCCTCTTCAGCCGCAAACTTCGCCACAATCGGGAAAATCTGCGGGAACATATGCACATGATGATGACTATCAAGATGTGTTGGTTTGCGGCCAAACAATTCAATGAATCGCAGATACTGGCTGGCAAGTTCCCGGGAAATTTCTTCCAGTGGTAAGGCATCGTCTTCTGCCAGCTGCCAGATCCATTTACCCAGCACACCTTGCCGGGTCAGCCCAGGCATCTCAGTCAGCGGCTTACCCAGTGTCAGGACAAAGTGCATCCCAACAGCCAGACTCGGCTCATCACGACTTAACCGCACCGCATGGTCGATAGCTTCCCCATTCACCAGCGCCGTCGTTGAGGTGACAATACCATTACGACAGGCCTCGATAATGCCGTAGTTCTGGCCTTTACTTAAGCCAAAGTCATCGGCATTAACAATCAGTAAGCGTTCCATAATCAGCCTCAGTTAATGTGCTTTTTTGAGTTCTGCAATGCAGTCAGCAAAGTTTGGCAACCACTTCTCATGCGCCAGAATCATCTCTCTTGCCAGCAGTTCCGCGTCACGATCGGAATGCACCAGCGGGCTAAGGTTGAGCGCCAGTAACACATCATTAAATTCACCGCTAAGAGCTGCGTGGCTGGCGGCAATCTCAAAACCTTTGATGGTATGAATCAAGCCCATCACTTTGTCATCGAAGTGTGTAATACGTGAATGTGGCGTCGCGCCATCGCGCCCCAGTGTACAGGTCATTTCTACCGCCCAGTCTGCCGGAATATTATCAATATGCCCATGATGCGGGATATTAACGTAATGTTCTGCTTGCTTGTCGTTGTAGATAGCATTAATCACTTCACACGCTGCATCTGAGTAATATGCCCCGCCGCGCTGTTCCAGTTCTTTCGGCTTAACTTTCAGGTCTGGATTTTTATACAGGTCAAAGAGTTGTTTCTCGACTTTCTGTACCACCTGTGCACGTGCGCCGCCTTTATAATACTCACCCATTTCAATCGCCAGCATCTCTTTTTGCTTGAAGTAATAAAGCAGATACGAGCACGGCAACAGATTCAGTGAGCGAATTAAGCCTTCGCTAAACGGCAGATCGAAAATATTTTTTACGCCAGACGCTTTTAACTGCCCGGATGCCACACCATCAAGTAATTCGGCAAAGCGAGACTTGCCATTTACCAGCACATCTTTAATAAACACCATGTGGTTCAGCCCGAACAGATCGATAGATAAATCATCGTTCTCATTCAACGCTAAAACATCGCTGATAAACATCTTCATGCCAATCGGAATATTACACACGCCGATAAAGCGTTTAAATCCGGTATGACGATAAACGGCTTCGGTGACCATTCCCGCTGGGTTCGTAAAGTTAATCACCCAGGCATTGGGGCAGAGTTCTTCAACATCTTTGACTATGTCAAAAATCACCGGAATAGTACGCAGACCTTTAAACAGGCCACCTGCACCGTTGGTTTCCTGGCCGAGATAACCATGACTTAACGGAATACGTTCATCGAGTTCGCGTGCTGGTAATTGACCTACGCGCAACTGGGTGGTGACGAAATCGGCATCTTTCAATGCTTCGCGGCGATCGAGCGTTTTAAAAAGCTTCATTGGTACACCAGCGTTATCAATCATCCGCTGGCAGAGATCGAAAATAATATCCAGCTTCGCTTTACCCTCTTCGACGTCCACCAGCCATAATTCACTCACCGGCAATTCGTGATAACGTTTAATAAACCCTTCCAGTAATTCCGGGGTATAGCTGCTCCCGCCACCAATAGTGACGACTTTTAATTTCTGGCTCATAATTTCTCCCTTCATTAGGAAATACTGATATTCGTCGTGCCTGCCGCTAAGTCAGGAATAACCCGGAAACACCAGGTTATACAGAGCAAGCATGTAAATTTAGTGTTCTGATACAATGGCTACTGATTAAATTCAGTCAATTTTTTACGATAGCTATTGGGTGTAAACGAGGTCAGTTTCTTAAACGTTTTAATAAACAGACTGGGGCTACTATAACCAGCTTCAAATGCAATATCCGTTACCGAATAGTTGGTCATTTCCAGTTGTTTTTTGGCAAAATTAATACGAATTTCATTAATAATCTGCATTGGTGTTTTGCCATAATATCGCTGGGTCGCACGCGTCAAATATTCCTGCGATTTCGCCGACAGTATCACCATATTTTCCAGTGCATTTTCACTAAACTGCTCTTTATCATGCATCTTTTCAACCGTGCTTTTCAGCCACTGCGGCACATCATCAATTACCTGTTCTTCACGGTAATGACGTAAGCGGTTGATAACATAAAAAGTCACTGTCTCAACAAACTCTTCCAGCCCGGTTTCACGGAAATTCAGTGAAGAGATGACCGTTTCCACATAGGTGAGAAAAGCGTTATTGGTCCGGTATACCTGTGATGCGACGAAGCAATAAGGCAACAACGGCAGATAATGCTGCTCAAAAAAACGTTTGCTGATCCCAACATTTAATATACGCGTGGCGCCAAACTCATAAAAACTTTGATGGTGCGAGCCCAACGGAATAAAGACAAAATCGCCCCGCTCCAGCAACACGCGTTTACCGTTTATCTCCTGGTAATAACGACCTGTTAACACCAGAGTGAATTCATAATAGTCGTGTTGATGCAGCCCACTGATACTCTCAGTTTTGTTGTAGATAAACACATGGAAGTTTTTGCCATTAAACAGTTGTTGTTCACGGGCTGTGGCAATTTCCGGCGCATTAATCACTGGCTGCATCATCAACTCCTTATGCCTTCAATTTTTCATGAAGCTCAATTAATTCGCTAATTAGTTCACGTGCAAGCATTGAGGTCATTAAATGATCCTGGGCGTGGACCAGCACCAGACTCACTTTCATCTTACCTTCGCCCGCATCGCCTTCAATCAGTTTCGTCTGTACCAGATGCGCTTCATTCAACGCCATTCGAGACTGATCCATCATCGCTTTTGCTGCCGCAAAATCGCCCTGCTTTGCCTGTTTCAGCGCCGCATACGCCAGACTGCGCGCCTGCCCGGAATTGATGATAAGCCCCATCACCACTTCTTCCAGTTCTTCGGCTTCGGTTTGCGTATCCGGGATATTGTCGAGATCCATCATACTCAGTTCCTCACTTTCCTTACCCGGCACAGCGTTACCTGTGCCGATATCGATTAAAATTTCAGCGCGTTAGCAATATCTTCTTCACTCTCTTCTTTATCAATCACGTTTTGTGCTTTGTTAGCCACCACAACAAATGGCAGATAAATCAGCGTGGCGATACCGAGGTTGAAGAGTGCGACCAGTAAGGCGGCGACGCTACCGTTGGTGTTAAAGAAGGCTCCCAGACCGGTTGGCATGGTCCACGGCGCAATGTTGGTCACTGGTGGAATAATGCCCATGTAATATGCCGCCAGGGTGATTGCCGCCAGAATAGGTTGTACCAGCACAAACGGGATAAACATCACCGGGTTCATAATAATCGGCAGACCAAACAGAATCGGTTCGTTAATCTGGAAGATGCCGGACGGCAGCGCCAGTTTTGCCACTTGACGATAATCAGCACGGCGAGAAGCAATAAAGATAGCCAGAATCAGGCCCAGGGTCGCACCACTACCACCGAGGAAAATAAAGGAGTCCAGCATCGGCTTGGCCCAGATATGGAAGGTCTTACCGGCAGCTAATGCCGCTTCGACGGAACCATATTGCTGGTAGGTCGCGATGTTTTCCAACGCCCACGGCGTCATGATGCCGTTGTCCAGTGCAGTCAGCGCCAGCGCGCCGTGAATACCGAAGAACCAGAGCAGTGGAACAAAAATCACATACGCCCAGCCGACCACACTGCCCAACGATGCCAGCGGCGTCGAGATAGAATCCATAATGATCTGATGGAAGTTTGTGCCCCAGGTATTCAACGCCCAGGCAATAATCCCCATCACGGAAAGAATAATAAAGCCGGGAATTAATGCCGAGAAGGAACGCGATACCGACGCAGGTACGCTATCAGGCAGTCTAATTACCCAGTTGCGGCGGACAATAAAGGTAAACATTTCTGCCACCGCCAGGCCGATAATAATCCCGGAGATGATATTCGCGCCGCCTAACCAATTAGCGCCGACGGCATAGGCCTCGCCGACGCTATAAGGCGTGACGGTCATAAACGCCGCAACGGATAACAATCCCGCTGCCAGCGCATCGACTTTACGCTCTTCTGCCAGCGCCATGCCGATAAAGAACGGTGCCATTAAAGACATAATCCCCAATGTTCCGTTATAAACATTTCCGCCAATACCTTTCAGACCATTGAGTGTTTCAATGGTCGAGGCGTCGAGGCGAATACCTAAGGAATAAAAAAACGCCCCCTCCCCAAAGCTAAGGAAAACGTTATTAATTAATACAAACATAGCCCCTGCGAGGGTTAACGGCATTAAGCGAATAAAACCGTTTTTGATTGCATTAACGTGCGGTTGCTTTCCTATTTTAACAGCAAAAGGGAGGAGTACCTTTTCAAGCGATGCAATAACATTACTCATAGAAAAATACCCTTAAAAACCGCAATTCAAATATTGCGGTATAGATTTATGAAATAACTCTTTGACGGGAAAATTTAAAAATTAATTTGCTGCGGCTTTTTTAATTGCTGCAACTGCAGCCTTAAGCACGCCTAAACCATCGACTTTGCCATATAACAGCGAGTCAATTACTTCCACCGGTTTGTTGGGTAACAAACGCTGAATTTCGGGCAACATATAAGCAATCTGCGGCCCTAATAAAACGACATCGGCATTCAGCCCTTTTTCACCAGCCAGCGTTTCTGGAAATGCTTCAATAATGACCGGAACTTCATATTTTTCTGCCTGCGCGCGCATTTTTGATACCAATAAAGAGGTAGACATGCCCGCAGAACAAAACAGATAAATGTGTTTCTTCTCCATAAAACTGCCCTCATCAACGATTATCTGTCAGCCAGACACTCCGCAAGCCTTCACCTGCTTCCATGCTCTGGGTAACTTGCGAAACCAACATGACTTTTTTTGGTGGCTGAAAAGAGTATACGGTATTGACCTGAGCAATAGTATTTCTTTGACTATACAAATTGTCTCTCCTTGACCTACTGTTTTGACCACCTTCACATTTCGGTTAAATAATTCGCGTCAACAAATAAGCTTCCCCCATAAAAAAACCGGCACAATGGCCGGTTTTCGTTGTAACTCAAGCTTACAGATGAAGAAATTACTTCGCAGCCTGCGGATCAGTGTCGTATTCGGCACAGGTCTGATAGCCAGTGTTGATCACATGCCCGGTATCATCTAACGCGACAAAATAGGTTTCTGCTTTACCATCACGTTGACCCAGAATGTAGGTCTGGCAAGTACCACGAGCATGGATCATGCTCACTTCAGACGAAGGTTTACCCGCAATTTGTGCAACCTGCGCCCGGCTCATGCCTTTTTTGACGTCTTTCACCACAGGCTGTACAAACTGGTCTTTGGTACGATCATACGCCGTACAACCTGCCAGCATGGTTAATACCGCCGCTGCACCCAGAATTCCTGCCATATTCTTGTTCATATTCCGTCCTCTTGTTTATCAGCGTGTTAGATAAGCCTGGAATACATCGGGGGCTTTTTCAAGCCTGAGAGCGAAACGGTTTCGCTTTCAGAGGATTCCTGTATGACGTTTTAACCACCATTCAACCTGCTGTCGCTTGTCGTTTCTGTAGCAACGGGTTAGCTTTAAGGAAGTTTTATTTTTTTGTCTGGAGGGGTTCAATGACATTGCAGCAACAAATAATAAAGGCGCTGGGCGCAAAACCGCAGATTAATGCTGAAGAGGAAATTCGTCGCAGCGTCGATTTTCTGAAAAGCTATCTACAAACCTACCCGTTCATTAAATCACTGGTACTCGGCATTAGCGGTGGTCAGGACTCTACCCTTGCCGGTAAGCTGTGTCAGATGGCAATTAATGAACTGCGCCAGGAAACCGGTAATGAATCACTGCAATTTATCGCCGTGCGCCTTCCCTACGGTGTTCAGGCCGACGAACAAGATTGCCAGGACGCCATTGCCTTTATTCAGCCGGATCGCGTATTAACCGTCAATATCAAGGGCGCGGTACTCGCCAGTGAACAGGCATTGCGGGAAGCAGGTATCGAACTGAGCGATTTTGTGCGTGGCAATGAAAAAGCACGTGAGCGCATGAAAGCGCAATACAGCATTGCGGGTATGACTAATGGCGTCGTAGTTGGCACCGATCATGCGGCAGAAGCCATTACTGGATTCTTCACTAAATATGGTGATGGTGGCACAGACATTAACCCTCTGTATCGTCTGAACAAACGTCAGGGTAAACAGTTACTGGCGGCGTTAGGTTGCCCTGAGCATCTCTATAAGAAGGCACCAACAGCCGACCTGGAAGATGACCGCCCGTCACTGCCAGATGAAGTCGCGCTCGGTGTAACGTATGAAAATATCGATGACTATCTGGAAGGGAAAAATGTCCCGGAACAGGTCGCCAGAACGATTGAGAACTGGTATCTGAAAACCGAGCATAAACGTCGTCCACCAATTACGGTTTTCGATGATTTCTGGAAAAAATAAACAGTGCGGCCTCCCCGCCTGAGATTGTCGACACCAAACACTTTATTCATGCCGGATGTGGCGTAAACGTCTTATCCGGCCTGCAAAACTTTGCGAATTCAATACATTGCAGGAGTCGAGTAGGCCTGATAAGCGTAGCGCATCAGGCAGTGTTAGCTTTGTCATCGCCCCGCCTCTTTTTTAATCGTTTTCCGCCTGTTACACTGGATGGATAACCAGCATTCGGAGTAAACTGTGGTACGGCGTTTAACTTCCCCGCGGCTCGAATTTGAAGCGGCGGCAATTTACGAATATCCCGAACATTTACGTTCATTTCTTAATGACTTACCCACCCGACCCGGTGTGTATCTGTTTCATGGCGAAAGTAACACTATGCCGCTCTATATTGGCAAAAGCGTTAACATCCGCAGCCGCGTCCTTTCCCATTTACGTACCCCGGATGAAGCGGCCATGCTGCGACAATCCCGACGCATTAGCTGGATATGTACCGCGGGCGAAATCGGCGCCCTGCTCCTTGAAGCGCGTCTAATCAAAGAGCAACAGCCTTTGTTTAATAAACGGTTGCGCCGTAATCGTCAGCTCTGCGCCCTGCAACTGAATGAAAAACGCGTGGATGTGGTGTACGCCAAAGACGTGGATTTTTCTACTGCGCCAAACCTGTTTGGCCTGTTTGCCAATCGCCGCTCGGCATTACAGGCATTACAGACAATCGCCGATGAACAAAAGCTCTGTTATGGCCTGCTCGGGCTGGAACCGCTAAGCCGCGGTCGTGCTTGCTTTCGTTCAGCGCTAAAACGTTGCGCCGGAGCGTGCTGCGGAAAAGAGAGCCATGAAAATCATGCTCAACGTCTGCTCCAGTCGCTGGAACGTTTGCGGGTGATCTGCTGGCCGTGGCAAGGTGCGGTGGCGTTGAAAGAACAGCACCCGGAAATGACCCAATACCATATTATTCATAACTGGCTGTGGCTGGGGGCGGTTAATTCGCTGGAAGAGGCGGCAACGTTAATCCGTACGCCTGCCGGATTCGATCACGATGGTTATAAAATTCTTTGTAAACCACTACTTTCCGGTCGCTATGAAATTACTGAGCTTGATCCGGTGAATGGCCTGCAAGCCAGTTAATTTCACTGAACAGCAGTTTGCCTTGCGGTTGCAAAAGCCGCAGGGTGTGTTTGCCATCGTACCAGCACGCGCCCTGGTCGGTGGTTAACAATTTTTCGCCCAGTTGCCATGCCCCGCTAATCACAAACACCACCCCGCCGCGTGAGCCAAAAGTGGTGAACGTGCGATCGGCAATTCTGACTTTCGCCTTACAGGCATCCAGGCGCGTCATAATGTTGAAATCCATCGACATCTGCCCTTCCGTCAGTTTCGCTTTTACCACCTGGTCCGCCGCAAAAGCAAAAGGCTGTAACGGCTTTAAGGTATGGCTAAAACGGTCTGCGCTTTCAAGAAGCATCTCACCGCCTTCCAGCAGCGTCACACTTCTTTCCATCCCAGGAAATAAAGAAAATTCACCATTGGCCGCAATGGACGCAATGCTGGCACGCCAGTAAAAATCACGTTTCGCAGGGGGAAAACTACAGATCTCACGAGTTTCACCGGCAGCGTTTCGCCACAGATTCACCGACATTTTACGCATATCAAAGTATTCCATACTCGCTCCGGGCATGCTCTTTTCATTGTTATCGCTCAGGCAACCGTGGATTGTTATCGGCAACTCGTATGATTTACCTTAGCGTTTTTGCAAAAATGACAGGCACAGGCGCATAAAAGAAAACCGCCGATCCTGTCCACCGCCTTACTGCAAGGTAGTGGACAAGACCGGCGGTCTTAAGTTTTTTGGCTGAAAGATTATTCAGCAGTTGCAGGCATTTTACCTTTTCCCGCTGGGCGTTCTGTCAGACGCTTCTCAAAATTAGCATTAAATTGCTTTTTCTGCTCCGGCGTCAGGATGTTGTAAATCTTGTTCTGGGTTTCCATATGCGCCAGCATGTTAGCTTTGCGCTGTTCTTCCATTTTAGCAATCTGCGCTTCAGCTTTTGCTTTGTCGAAAGTATCGCTGGCGATGATGTCATGCATTGCGCGGCGTTCTTCCAGCGGCGGACGTTTCATCTGGTCACGCTGGCCTTTCATGATTTCACGAATCTGCTGTTTCTGCGCGTCGGTCAGGTTCAGGTCTTTGAACATCATGTCCTGATGCGGACCAAACTTGCCTTTATGGTGCATCATCGGCTTCGCGTCAGCCGGTGCTGCGGTAGTGGTGTCAGCGGCGTGGGCCAGGTTAGCCGCGCCAAGAGCCAGGGTAGAGGCAACAAACAGTGCAGTTAATTTACGCATATTCTATATCCTTCCTTTCAGTTATTTGTTACGGCTTTCTTTAGTAGCGTGCCGTGTTGACGAGATTAACTTTACTGAGTTTAGCGTCAATTAATCAGAGCAACGGTAAATCAATGAAAGTGTAAAAAACACTTTTTCGCCAATTATGGAGAAAAAAAGAAAATTTGAAGGAAAGTGATGAATAAATATTACAACACAATGATTTTGCAGAAATTATGAAGGACTATACCTGATAAATGGCGATAAATAAAGCAAACACCCAGGATTAATCCGTATTATTCCGAAAGAAGTTATTAAATACCCGCAGAAACCTTTCTGCGGGCAATTACCAGGTTATTTTTTCCAGCATTAATCCCGCGCGTAATCCCAACGCCACTAATGGATTGGGAAATAGCACATATTCAATATCATGAGTCACGGTAAAACGTTCCTCACCATCCTGCGCCAATAACGTTCCTTTCTTAAACGGCGTGAAATTCAGCGTCTCGCTCGCCATATGCAACTCGAAGGCAGCAGTGTGACGGGTAATCTGCGAAACCACCTGGTAACGCTGGGGCCGTTTTCTCTCTATACCGACACTTGCCCCTGCTAACAGCGTAGCAATTGCATTGGTAGTTGGCGCAAACTGACGAAGCTCGTTTTGCCCAAACGGCAGTGCTTTGCCTAGCTCCAGCGTACACGCCAGTGCGCCAAAATGTTTGCAGCTGAAATGGGTAAACGTGCCGCCTGGCGCCTGATGAAACACCAACGCCTCTAGCCCTGCCGCGCCCAGCCATGTCAGAAAACTTTCGTCCCAGGGAATTTCTCGTTGCGGTAAAACACCAAACCGCTGGTGATACGAACCGCGGATGGCTGTATGCAGATCAAGATGCCAGCGAACAGACTCTTTCCCCTGCTGATAAAAATCTTCCAGGCACTGTTCCAGCTCGCGGGCGCGGCAGGTTTCGCCGCTTTCGGCAAATTGCTGCCAGCGTCCGCCAAACATCCGGTTCATATCGCTATGGCAATAGCGCTTTCCTTGCTTGAGCGCAGGGGGATTTCCGAGGATTGCCAACAAGCGCCAGCGTAACTTAATTTCACCGTGATAAATTGCGCCAAGCAATGCATCAAGCATTTCCACAGGTGCCGTCTCATTACCGTGGATCCCCGCCGAAATTGCCAACGCGCCTTGCGGTGGCGTTAATGGCGTCAGTTCCAGCACACCATCGCCCAGCCAGCGCCAGCGAACGCCGTTGATTTCTCGCTCGGTGATAACCGGTTTTTTACCCGTTAAGGTCAGAGCAAGAAAATTATCCATTGCCCCCTCCCTCGCGCTGGAACGGATAAACCGAACCGAGATTCAGTAATTGGCTCAATACATCCAGTGCTTCCCGCCCTTCGCGCAGCAATTGCGGGTCGGCCAGATCGGCAGCAGTAAGACGATCGCGGTAGTAACGATCCACCCAGTCATTGAGCGCATTAAACAGCGTATCGTTCATCATCACCGCCGGATTCACCGCCTGACGTTCTTCATCCGTCAACACCACGCGCAAGCGCAGGCACGCAGGGCCTCCGCCGTTCGCCATACTTTCGCGCAAATCAAAAACTTTTAGTGAGCTTATCGGGTTGTCAGCAGTAAGGAGTTCATTGAGATAACGCCATACTCCAGCGTGCTCACGGCACTCCTGCGGCAGCACCAACATCATCGAACCATCATCGCGACTCAACAACTGGCTGTTAAACAGATAAGTAGACACCGCATCAGACACAGAAACCTGCGACGCCGGAACTTCTATCGCCATAAAACCATTGACCCGCGCACGCAGGTTTGCCAGCAATTGCGCCTGGCGAGCAAATGCCTGCTGATGGCAAAACAGTACCTGGCGGTTGCTCACGGCAATCACATCATTATGAAAGACTCCCTGGTCGATAACGTCCGGGTTTTGCTGGGCGAAAATCACCTGCTGCGGATTAACCTGATTCAGCCTGGTTACCGCCTCGCTGGCTTCGCGGGTCTGCCGCGCCGGATAGCGGGAAGGCCGCGTACCATTACCCTCTTCTCGCCCGTAAACAAAAATCTGCATGCCCGGTTCGCCATAATGACCGCCGAGGCGATTGTGGTTTGCCGCCCCCTCATCACCGAACAATGCCACCTGCGGCAACGCCGAATGGATGGTGAATTTCGCTTTATCGTTAAAAATGGCGTTTAACAGCGATTCGGTGACGGGGGCTTCCAGCGAACGGTGAAATTTATTGTTCAGGTTGGCGACCGTGAAATGCACTTTGCCATCCAGCGTATCGGCGGATGGCGCGACCGTGGCCGCATTAGCTACCCACATTGGCGAAGCGGAACTGACGCAGGAAAGCCAGTGTGGTGCCTGGCGGGCAACCTTTTCCAGTACCTGCTCATCGCTGCCGCTGAATCCCAACTGACGCAGCACCGGAATAAACGGACGCTCGTGCGGCGGGATCACCGCCTGGGGAAATCCCGCATCGGCAAGGGCTTTCATTTTCAGTAAGCCCTGCTTCGCCGCTAGTCGTGGATTCGATACCTGAAAACGGTGACTGGTGGAGGCTTCATTACCAAACGACAGGCCAGCGTAATGGTGCGTCAGCCCCACCAATCCATCGAAATTGACTTCCCAGGCATTCATCGCACCACCTCATCGGAAAAATCCAGCCCGGGGTTAAGCGTTGCGGGCAACGTTAACGAGTCTGACTCCAGGCTTGCCATCGGCCATGCACAATAATCTGCGGCATACCAGGCGCTGGGGCGATGGTTGCCGGAAGCGCCAATGCCACCGAATGGTGCGGTACTGGCGGCTCCGGTAAGCGGTTTGTTCCAGTTAACAATCCCTGCCCGCGCTTCCAGTAACAGTTGCTCGAACTTTTCCCGTTTTGGGGAAACCAGCCCACAAGAGAGGCCAAAGCGGGTGTTATTCGCCATCTTTATCGCCCCATCAAAAGTGTCATAACGCCATACGCGAAGTAGTGGCCCAAACACTTCTTCATCCGGCACGCCTGAAACGCCCGTCATTTCAACGATCCCCGGCGTCAGCAGCGATGTTCCTGCTTGTGGCAAACGTGGCGCAAGCAGCGTTTGCCCGCCCAATGCTTCCAGTTCCTGCCAGGCAGTAATAACCTGCTGTGCGGCCTGTTCAGAAATCAGCCCACCAATAAACGGCTGCGGTTCGTCATCCCATTTCCCCGGCGTTAACCGCTGGCTGACGGCAACAAGGCGAGCAAGAAACGCATCGCCCTGTGCCCCGCTTTTCACCAATAAACGGCGGGCGCAGGTACAGCGTTGCCCGGCAGTGACAAATGCCGACTGAATGGTCAGATGGACAGCGGCGTCGATATCCACCACGTCATCAATAATCAGCGGGTTATTGCCGCCCATTTCGAGAGCAAGAATTTTTTCCGGCTGACCGGAAAGCTGGCGATGTAACTGGTAGCCGGTATTGGCGCTGCCGGTAAACAGCAAGCCGTCGAGATCCTCCAGCGCACTGAGTGCCTGACCGGTTTCGCGCCCACCTTGCACCAGGTTCAGCACGCCCGACGGCAAACCTGCCTGCTGCCATAAACGCATTACTGCCTCGCCGCTCCAGGGGGTTAGTTCGCTGGGTTTAAAGATTATTGTGTTACCTGCCAGCAGCGCCGGAACGATATGTCCGTTAGGCAGATGTCCGGGGAAATTGTACGGTCCAAACACCGCCAGCACGCCGTGTGGACGATGGCGCAAGCTCGCCGCTCCATCCGGCATTTCACTGCGCTGCTCTCCCGTACGAGCGTGATACGCCTTGATTGATATCGCGATCTTATTGATCATCGCCGTCACTTCGGTTGCCGCTTCCCAACGCGGTTTGCCGGTTTCTCTGGCAATAATCGCGGTTAATTCGGCTTTGTTGCTTTCCAGCAGTGCGGCAAATCGTTCAACTCTTACCTGACGATCGCCAAAGGAGAGCCGCGCCCAACGAGGAAACGCTGCACGAGCAGCCCGACAAGCCTGCTCAACCTGAGCAGCATCGGCATCATTGCCCTGCCATAACACCTCGCCCGATACCGGATTACGCTTCACGCGCAGTGCGCCCTGGCCCGTCACCCAGTCACCGTTGATCCATAAAGTCATGCTGTTTTCTCCTCTGCACACAGGCGCACCAGACGAACGCGATCCCCGGCATGGCATTTGAGGGCATCCAGTTGTGCGGCGGTTAAAATCAAACGTTCGGTCGCCGGATCGGCTCGCACCAGCAACACGCGGAAATGGTGATAATTTTCATTGGCGACCAGGCAAGCCGGAAAATCGCCCTGTGCAGGTTGTCCTTCCGCTACTTCCACCAGCCGACTTTTGCGGATAGCGCGAACGCGGTCAATGTCACACTCCAGCGTCGGCCCGCCGTCGAAAATGTCGATATAGTTACGGTAGCGAAAACCTTCTTTCTCCAGCACTGCGCGGGCAGGCGCGGTTTGCGGATGCACCTGGCCGATAACGTCCTGCGCTTCCTGGGATAAAAAGTCCGTATAGATCGGATGTTTTGGCATCAGTTCAGCGATAAACGCCTTTTGACCAGTACCGCAGAGAAAATCAGCGCGGCTAAAATCCATCGAAAAGAAGCGTTTACCGAGGCTTTGCCAGAACGGCGAATAGCCGTGTTCGTCAATCACCCCGCGCATTTCGGCGACCACTTTGTCGTTAAACTTGTCGCGAAAAGCCGCCATAAACATAAAGCGCGATTTTGACAGCAAATAGCCGTTGCCCTCTTTGCGCCAGTCCGGGTCGAGAAACAGCGTGCACAGCTCGCTGCTGCCGGTGTGATCGTTACTGAGAAACAGCGTCGGCAACGCGTTATAGACATTCAGCTCTTTTGAGGCGTGAACCAGCGTGCCGACGCGATAGTTGTACCAGGGATCGTTCAGCCCAACCGCCACCTCAATGGCGCAAATCCCCGCCACAGTGCCTGTCTCGCTATCTTCCAGTACAAACACATAACCCTGCTCACTTTTGGGCAGTTCGCCTTGCCAGGTTTTGATTGCCCTTTCGATACGCGCCGAAAGCGTGGCTTCATTGGCGGGAAGCGACGTCAGGCCGCCGCCCGTTTTGCTGGCAAGCTGCATTAACGCAGCGACATCTGAGCGCTCGACGGGACGGATGACCATCATGATGAACCTCGGCTCACAAAGTGTTCACAGGCCGCAGCAAAACGATCCAGGCCGGTCGTCACCTCTTCTTCGCTGACATTCAGTGCCGGAGCAAAACGCACCACATTGCCGCCAGCAATCAGCACCATCACGCCCGCTTTCGCCGCTTCCTGAGAAATTTGTTTCGCTTGCCCGGCATAATCCGCATTCAGCACACAGCCAATCAGCAGACCTAAGCCGCGAATTTCACTGAACAAACCGCAGCGGTGATTAATGGTATGAAGACGCTCAATAAACCAGTCGTGACGCTGTTTAACGCCATTAAGCATTTCTGGCGTGTTGATGAGATCCAGCACTTTGCCTGCCACCGCCGAGGCCAGCGGATTGCCGCCATAGGTGGTGCCATGAGTGCCAACGGTCATCACGCTGGCGCATTCTTCGGTTGCCAACAGAGCGCCAACGGGGAAACCGCCGCCCAGCGCTTTGGCAGTAGTTAACAGATCAGGCGTCACACCGTAGTGCATATAGGCATACAGTTCCCCGGTGCGCCCGACGCCCGTTTGTACTTCATCAAAAATCAGCAAAGCATTGTGGCGGTCACACAATTCACGCAGACCTTGTAAAAACGCGTTGCTGGCTGGTACCACACCGCCTTCCCCCTGGATGGGCTCGACAATCACCGCACAGGTGGAATCATCAATCAGCGCGCTGGCAGAGTTAATATCGTTATAAGCAGCATGACGGATATCCGGCGGCAGTGGCGCAAAATCCTGTGAATAGGCTGGCTGCCCGCCTGCGCTGACGGTAAACAGCGTGCGCCCGTGAAACGCATTTTTGAACGCCACGATGCCGCTCTTATGGCTGCCGTAGCGGTCGTGAGCGAATTTACGCGCCAGTTTTAGCGCCGCTTCGTTGGCTTCCGCACCGGAGTTACAAAAGAAAATGCGATCGGCAAAAGTGGCGTCGATCAATTTTTTCGCCAGTCGCAGTACCGGTTCGTTGGTGTAACCGTTGCCGGTATGCCAGAACTTACTCGCCTGTTCGTTCAGCGCCTCGCGCAGTTCCGGATGCGCATGACCCAATGCGTTTACCGCAATGCCACCCGCGAAGTCGATATACTCTTTCCCCTGCTGATCCCACAAGCGCGAACCTTCGCCACGTACCGGTATAAACGGTGCCGGAGCGTAAACAGGTATCATCCATTCATCAAAGTTTTCACGCGTAATTGGCTGAGACATAGCGACCTCTACAGTAAATAATTCGTTATTTATATGTTAATAATAAGTGATGTTTGCGCTGTAAATGTAGATTGCAGGGTTCGTGCCAGCCAGTGAAAAATTGCATAAACGGCGGCAGTTAACTGGAAATCAAGACGTTACAACCCAGCGATATGCACCTGAAGTGCATATAAAGTGAATACGTTTGCGATACAGATGAATAAAAAGAATAAAAAACGAAATGTTATGCAGCAGTAAAATATAATTCTGGAATTGTGATCATTGACGAAATTTACTGGAAATTGCTGCGCCATTCTGACGCAACTCGCACCAAAAGCGGGCATTTTCTGCGCCATCGTTGACATCATTAACAACCATCGATCAAATCACTTAACAACAGGCAGTAAGTCAGACGAATTTCTGCTAACATCCACGCACTCATTATCAGAATAAATGGCAGCGACTATGAAATTTGTCTCTTTTAATATCAACGGCCTGCGCGCCAGACCACACCAGCTTGAAGCTATCGTCGACAAGCACCAGCCTGATGTGATTGGCCTGCAGGAGACAAAAGTTCATGATGATATGTTTCCGCTCGAAGATGTGGCAAAGCTCGGCTACAACGTGTTTTATCACGGGCAGAAAGGCCATTACGGCGTGGCGCTGTTGACCAAAGAGACGCCGATTGCCGTGCGTCGTGGCTTCCCAGGCGACGGCGAAGAGGCACAACGGCGGATTATTATGGCGGAAATCCCCTCACCGCTGGGCAATGTCACCGTGATCAACGGCTACTTCCCGCAGGGCGAAAGCCGCGACCACCCCATAAAATTCCCGGCAAAGGCGCAGTTTTACCAGAACCTGCAAAACTACCTGGAAACCGAACTCAAACGTGATAATCCGGTGCTGATTATGGGCGATATGAATATCAGCCCCACCGATCTGGATATCGGCATTGGCGAAGAGAACCGCAAACGCTGGCTACGTACTGGCAAATGTTCTTTCCTGCCGGAAGAACGCGAATGGATGGACAGGCTGATAAGTTGGGGGCTGGTCGATACCTTCCGCCATGCGAATCCGCAAACAGCAGATCGTTTCTCGTGGTTTGATTACCGCTCAAAAGGTTTTGACGATAACCGTGGTCTGCGTATCGACCTGCTGCTTGCCAGCCAGCCACTGGCCGAATGCTGCGTAGAAACCGGTATCGACTATGAAATCCGCAGTATGGAAAAACCGTCAGATCACGCACCTGTCTGGGCCACCTTCCGCCGCTAATTTCTCCGTTCTCCTGGCTCGCACTGGGTCAGGAGAATTAACCTTGAGAAAAATCAACAAACTGTCAGTAATGATTTGTTGCCCGCCGTCCTTTGTTATACCGTCACTGCGTTTTTTAGTTGTCTGACCACTTCTCTATTATCAAGTTTGATATAGGAAACTCCACGATGAACGCTGAGCGTAAATTCCTTTTTGCCTGTCTGCTTTTTGCGCTGATAATTTACGCTATCCACACTTTCGGTTTATTCGATCTGCTCACCGATTTACCCCACTTACAGATACTCATTCGCCAGAGCGGCTTTTTCGGTTATAGCCTCTATATTCTGTTATTCATCATCGCCACCCTCTTTCTGCTACCAGGCAGCATACTGGTGATCGCCGGTGGAATAGTTTTTGGTCCGCTAACAGGAACGCTACTTTCGTTAATTGCCGCCACGCTGGCCTCGTCGTGCTCATTCCTGTTGGCGCGCTTTCTGGGGCGTGATTTACTGTTGAAATACGTCGGTCATTGCCACACTTTTCAGGCTATTGAAAAAGGCATTACGCGTAACGGTATCGATTTTCTTATTCTGACCCGCTTAATCCCGCTATTTCCATACAATATTCAAAATTACGCTTACGGATTAACCGCCATCGCCTTCTGGCCTTATACCCTTATTTCGGCATTAACCACTCTGCCTGGAATAGTGATTTATACCGTGATGGCAAGCGATCTTGCCAGTGAAGGCATTACGCTGCGCTTTATTTTACAACTCTGTCTGGCTGGCCTGGCGCTGTTTATTCTCGTCCAGCTCGCCAAACTCTACGCTCGTCACAAACACGTGGATCTGTCTGCTTCGCGCCACAGCCCACTTACTCACCCTAAAAATGAAGGATAGAACGATGTTGCAACATTATTCAGTGTCATGGAAAAAAGGACTGGCTGCACTGTGTTTACTGGCAGCCGCAGGGCTTAGTGGCTGCGATCAAAAAGAGAACACCGGGGCAAAAGTGGAATACGACGGGCTTTCGGACAACCAGCCACTGCGTGTCGATGCCAATAATCATACGGTAACCATGCTGGTGCAAATTAATGGGCGTTTCCTCACCGACGATACCCGCCACGGCATTGTGTTTAAAGATGGCTCCAACGGGCATAAATCACTGTTTATGGGTTATGCCACGCCGAAAGCATTTTATGAAGCCCTGAAGCAGGCCGGTGGTACGCCGGGCGAAAACATGACGATGGATAATAAAGAAACGACTCACGTCGCAGGCAGCAAACTGGATATTTCGGTTAACTGGCAAGGAGCGGCAAATGCGTATTCCTTCGATGACGTGATTGTCGATAGTAACGGTAAAAAACTGGACATGCGCTTTGGTGGTAACTTAGCGGCGGCGGAAGAGAAAAAAACAGGATGCCTGGTATGTCTGGATAGCTGCCCGGTCGGTATCGTCAGCAATGCGACATACACTTATGGTGCGGTGGAAAAACGCAGCGAAGTGAAATTCAAAGGCAATGCCTCGGTTCTCCCGGCTGATAACACGCTGGCAACGGTTACCTTTAAAATCGCCGAATAAAACCAGGATAAAGGATGATGAAAATGCAATCGCGTAAAATCTGGTACTACCGCATAACCCTCATCATCCTGTTGTTCGCTATGCTGCTGGCATGGGCGCTGCTTCCCGGCGTCCATGAGTTTATCAATCGCAGCGTTGCGGCGTTTGCCGCCGTGGACCAACAGGGTATAGAACGCTTTATTCAGTCTTACGGTGCACTGGCGGCAGTTGTCTCGTTCTTGTTGATGATTTTACAGGCCATTGCTGCACCGCTACCTGCGTTTTTGATCACCTTTGCCAATGCGTCGCTGTTTGGCGCATTCTGGGGCGGTTTGCTGTCGTGGACCAGTTCGATGGCAGGCGCGGCACTGTGCTTTTTTATCGCCAGAGTGATGGGCCGCGAAGTGGTAGAAAAGTTAACCGGTAAAACCGTGCTTGACAGTATGGACGGCTTTTTCACTCGCTACGGCAAACACACCATTCTGGTCTGTCGGTTATTGCCTTTTGTCCCTTTCGATCCAATCAGCTATGCTGCCGGTTTGACTTCCATACGTTTTCGCTCGTTTTTTATCGCCACCGGGCTTGGCCAGCTACCCGCAACCATCGTCTATTCCTGGGCGGGCAGTATGTTAACGGGCGGTACATTCTGGTTTGTCACCGGACTGTTTATTCTGTTTGCCCTGACCGTGGTGATTTTTATGGCGAAGAAAATATGGCTTGAGCGCCAGAAGAGGAATGCCTGATGGGTTTACCGCCGCTTAACAAAATTCCTTTCATTTTACGTCCGCAGGCGTGGCTGCATCGTCGCCATTACGGCGAGGTGCTAAGCCCCATTCGCTGGTGGGGGCGGATCCCCTTTATCTTTTATCTGGTGTCGATGTTTGTAGGCTGGCTGGAGCGCAAACGCTCACCGCTCGATCCAGTGGTGCGATCGCTTGTCAGCGCGCGTATCGCGCAAATGTGTCTGTGTGAGTTTTGCGTGGATATCACCAGTATGAAAGTCGCCGAGCGTACCGGCAGCACTGATAAACTGCTGGCGGTAGCTGACTGGCGACAAAGCCCGCTCTTCAGCGACGAAGAGCGGCTGGCGCTGGAGTACGCCGAAGCCGCAAGCGTAACGCCGCCAACGGTCGATGATGCCCTGCGCACCCGACTGACTACGCATTTTGACGCCCAGGCGCTCACCGAGCTGACGGCATTGATCGGCTTGCAAAATCTGTCAGCCCGTTTTAATTCTGCCATGGACATTCCCGCTCAGGGGCTGTGCCGTATTCCTGACAAACGTTCTTAAGGAGAGATGATGCGCCATTGTGTATGGTTGCTGGGATTGTTATCGCTGTTTTCTTTGGCAACACATGCCAGTGACTGGCAGGAAATTAAAAATGAGGCCAAAGGGCAAACCGTCTGGTTTAACGCCTGGGGCGGCGATACCGCAATTAACCGCTATCTCGACTGGGTTAGCGGCGAGATGAAAACCCATTACGCTATAAACCTGAAGATTGTTCGTCTGGCGGATGCCGCAGACGCGGTGAAGCGCATTCAGACCGAAGCTGCTGCTGGACGTAAAATGGACGGCTCGGTGGATCTGCTCTGGGTGAACGGCGAAAACTTCCGCAGCTTAAAAGAGGCAAATTTATTACAAACGGGCTGGGCGGAGACTCTGCCCAACTGGCGCTATGTCGACACGCAACTGCCTGTGAGGGAAGATTTTTCTGTGCCGACACAAGGTGCGGAATCGCCCTGGGGCGGCGCGCAATTGACGTTTATCGCCCGACGCGATCAGACACCACAGCCACCGAAAACGCCACAATCCTTGCTGGAATTTGCCAAAGCCAACCCTGGTACGGTTACCTATCCGCGCCCACCGGACTTTACCGGCACCGCGTTTCTTGAACAGCTGCTGATTATGCTGACGCCCGATCCCGCTGCATTAAAAAAAGCGCCAGACGATGCCACTTTCGCCCGCGTCACTGCGCCCTTGTGGCAATATCTTGATGCACTGCATCCGTATTTGTGGCGAGAAGGAAAGGATTTCCCGCCTTCGCCCGCGCGGATGGATGCTCTGCTGAAAGCCGGCACATTCCGCCTGTCGCTGACTTTTAATCCTGCTCATGCGCAGCAAAAAATCGCCAGCGGCGATTTACCCACCAGCAGTTACAGCTTTGGTTTTAGCGAGGGAATGATTGGCAACGTGCATTTCGTCACCATTCCAGCCAACGCAACTGCCAGTGCTGCGGCAAAAGTCGTCGCCAACTTCCTGTTGTCACCTGAAGCACAACTGCGTAAAGCGGATCCCACTGTCTGGGGCGATCCTTCGGTTCTCGATCCGCAAAAACTACCTGCCGGGCAGCGTGAAACATTGCAATCAAGAATGCCGCAGGATCTGCCGCCGGTACTGGCGGAACCGCATGCTGGTTGGGTAAATGCGCTGGAACAAGAATGGCTACGCCGTTACGGTACGCATTAATTTCTTTGCTGTGGATGGTGATGGCGGTGATTTACGCACCGCTGGTACCGTCGGCTTTCACGCTGATAACACCTGCCATGTCGCTGACGCACTGGCAGATGTTATTTGCCGATCCGCAGCTACCACAGGCATTACTGGCAACGCTGGTGTCGACAACCATCGCGGCGGTCGGCGCTTTGTTTATTGCCCTGCTGGTGATAGTAGCGCTATGGCCTGGGCCGAAATGGCAGCGTATGTGCGCCCGTCTGCCGTGGCTACTCGCCATCCCCCACGTGGCTTTTGCCACCAGCGCCCTGCTGCTCTTTGCTGACGGAGGGTTGCTTTATGACTATTTCCCGTATTTCACTCCGCCAATGGACAAATGGGGTATTGGGCTGGGTTTCACTCTGGCGGTAAAAGAAAGCGCATTTCTGCTGTGGATCTTGTCAGCCGTGCTAAGTGAAAAACGGCTGCTACAGCAAGTTATTGTACTGGACTCGCTGGGCTACAGCCGCTGGCAATGCCTGAACTGGTTGTTATTGCCCTCCGTCGCTCCTGCGCTGGCAATGGCGATGCTGGCGATTGTCGCCTGGTCGCTTTCGGTCGTGGATGTAGCGATTATTCTTGGGCCAGGTAATCCACCGACGCTTGCGGTAATTAGCTGGCAGTGGTTAACCCAGGGCGACATTGACCAACAAACAAAAGGCGCGCTTGCCAGCCTGCTGTTGATGCTGTTACTCGCCGCCTACGTTTTGCTTGGTTATCTATTATGGCGTAGCTGGCGACGTACTATTCCCCGCGTAGATGGCGTTCGCAAGCCTGCCACGCCTTTATTGCCAGGCAATACGCTGGCGAGTTTTTTACCCTTGACCGGAGTGCTGTGTGTTGTTCTGCTGGCGATCCTCGCGGATCAATCAACGATCAATCACGAGGCGCTGCTCAATAGCCTGACGATGGGACTGGTGGCGACATTCATCGCTTTGGTTCTGTTGCTGCAGTGGCTGGAATGGGGGCCAAAGCGTCGCCAGTTGTGGCTATGGTTGCCCATATTATTACCCGCCTTGCCGCTGGTGGCGGGCCAGTACACGCTGGCGCTATGGTTGAATCTGGATGGTCGCTGGACTGCGGTTGTGTGGGGGCATCTGCTGTGGGTGATGCCGTGGATGCTGTTCATCCTGCAACCGGCCTGGCGGCGTATCGACTCGCGGTTAATTTTGATTGCACAAACGCTGGGTTGGTCACGGGCCAAAATCTTCTTTTACGTGAAATGTCCGCTAATGCTGCGCCCTGCGCTGATTGCCTTCGCTGTCGGATTTTCAGTGAGTATTGCGCAGTATATGCCAACGCTGTGGCTGGGAGCCGGACGTTTCTCGACGCTCACCACCGAAGCGGTAGCGTTAAGTAGCGGCGGTAGTAACAGCATCCTCGCCACCCAGGCTTTATGGCAACTGCTATTACCGCTTATTATTTTTGCCCTGACCGCCCTGCTTGCAAAATGGTTAGGTTATGTCAGACAAGGACTCCGCTAATGCTCTGCGTGAAAGATGTTTCGCTGCGTTTGCCTGAAACCTGTTTACTGGAAGACGTTAACTTTACAGTCAACAAAGGTGACATTGTCACGTTAATGGGGCCCTCAGGCTGCGGTAAATCCACGCTGTTTTCATGGATGATTGGTGCGCTGGCCGGGCAATTTTCTTGTACAGGCGAGCTATGGCTCAATGATCAACGTATCGATACCCAGCCCACCGCCCGGCGTCAGATGGGTATTCTTTTCCAGGATGCACTGTTATTTGACCAGTTCAGCGTCGGACAAAATTTACTGCTGGCGCTACCGTCGACGCTCAAGGGGACTGCACGGCGCAATGCCGTGAAAGACGCGCTTGAGCGAGCGGGACTGGCTGAAACTTATCACCAGGACCCTGCGACATTATCAGGCGGTCAGCGGGCACGCGTGGCCCTGCTGCGCGCCCTTCTCGCCCAGCCAAAGGCATTATTGCTTGATGAACCGTTCAGCCGTCTTGACGTGGCTCTGCGCGATAATTTTCGTCAGTGGGTATTCAATGAAGTTCGCGAGCTGGCGATCCCCGTCGTTCAGGTAACCCACGATCTTCAGGATGTTCCTGCCGATAGTCCCGTTATGGATATGACGCAGTGGTCAGAAAATTGCAACAAACTGCGATAACGCAAAGTTTTTCCCGATGTGTCAGTTCAGAATGGCGCACTCAAAACTACAATGTCGGGATTTTCGATGAAACGTGTTTCTCAAATGACCGCGCTGGCAATGGCTTTAGGGCTGGCTTGCGCTTCTTCGTGGGCCGCTGAACTGGCGAAGCCTCTTACACTTGACCAGCTTCAACAACAAAATGGCAAAGCGATAGATACTCGCCCCAGTGCGTTTTATAACGGCTGGCCACAAACCTTAAATGGCCCTTCCGGTCATGAACCTGCCGCCTTAAACCTTTCTGCTAGCTGGCTCGACAAAATGAGCGCCGAACAGTTCAACGAGTGGATCAAGCAACATAACCTGAAAACGGATGCGCCAGTGGCGCTGTACGGTAATGACAAAGATGTCAACGCCGTCAAAACGCGACTACAAAAAGCAGGCTTTACGCACATCTCTATCTTGAGTGATGCGCTAAGCGAACCTTCCCGACTGCAAAAACTGCCTCACTTTGAACAGCTGGTATATCCGCAGTGGCTGCATGACCTGCAACAGGGAAAAGACGTTACAGCGAAACCTGCGGGTGACTGGAAAGTCATTGAAGCAGCCTGGGGCGCACCAAAGTTTTACCTTATCAGCCATATTCCCGGCGCTGACTACATCGATACCAACGAAGTGGAAAGCGAACCGCTGTGGAATAAAGTTTCTGATGAACAACTAAAAGCGATGCTGGCAAAACACGGCATTCGTCATGACACCACGGTCATTCTGTACGGGCGTGACGTATACGCGGCAGCGCGCGTGGCGCAAATTATGCTCTACGCTGGCGTGAAAGATGTGCGACTGTTGGATGGCGGCTGGCAAACCTGGTCCGATGCGGGTCTGCCCGTTGAGCGCGGTACGCCACCGAAAGTAAAACCGGAACCTGACTTCGGCGTGAAGATCCCGGCGCAACCGCAACTGATGCTCGATATGGAGCAGGCACGTGGGCTGCTGCATCGCCAGGATGCCTCACTGGTCAGCGTACGTTCCTGGGCGGAATTTATTGGCACCACCAGCGGCTATGACTACATCAAGCCAAAAGGTGACATCCCGGGCGCACGTTGGGGGCATGCGGGCAGCGACTCAACGCATATGGAGGATTTCCATAACCCGGACGGCACCATGCGTACTGCGGATGACGTCGCGGCAATGTGGAAAGAATGGAATATCCTGCCAGATCAACAAGTCTCGTTCTACTGCGGCACCGGCTGGCGCGCCTCAGAAACCTTTATGTATGCGCGCGCAATGGGCTGGAACAACGTCTCCGTATATGACGGTGGTTGGTACGAATGGAGTAGCGACCCGAAAAACCCCATAGCAACAGGTGATCGCGGCCCGGACAGTAGCAAATAACGGTGCCATTACTGACGCTGAAGCGACTTCAGCGTCAGATATCCACTCCACACTCGCGTAAATGTTGTCATCCAGCACAGCGCGCCAAATATCCACGCAAACCACGGGAAATACGCCGGAAAGAGGCAACTCAGGACAAACAGTAAAATCGTCTCGCTTCCTTCGGTTAATCCCCCCAGATAGTAAAACGACTTATGTGCATAGCCGGGGTTATCAATCTGATGTTTCGCAGCCAACGCAGCAAATGCGAGAAAACTGCTGCCCGTGCCGATAAACGCAAACAGCAGCCAGCCGCCCGCCAGCGCATTTTGTTCCGGTGCGGCGAGAATAAACCCGAACGGCACCAGCGCGTAAAAAAGGAAATCCAACGAAATATCGAGAAAGCCACCTGCGTCGGTTAACCCTCTGCGCCGCGCCAGCGCGCCGTCCAGACCATCAAGCAACCTGTTCAGTAAAATGGCAATCAGCGCCGCCAGATACCAGCCCAACGCCAGAAACGGCAGTGCCAGCACGCCGATAGCAAATCCCACTAACGTTAAACCATCTGGCGTGATGCCAGGTTTATCCAGAACCCGCACGCACTGATGCAGCAAAGGTTTAATTCGGGGATGAAGATGGCGGTCTAACACGGGTACTCCTTAAGAAATAAAACCCTTCAGCTCGGGCAACACTGCGGATATTATGGCATTTTTCCTGTATTCGACCGTGTGTAATTTATGAAAATGATTGATGTTGTTGCCGCCATTATCGAACGGGATGGCAAAATTTTAATCGCGCAACGCCCTGCGCATAGCGATCAAGCGGGATTATGGGAGTTTGCCGGTGGCAAAGTCGAGGCGGATGAAAGTCAGCCACAGGCGCTGGTACGGGAATTGCGCGAAGAACTGGGCATTGACGCAACGGTTGGTGAATATGTTGCCAGCCATCAGCGGGAAGTGTCTGGCCGGATTATCCATCTTCATGCCTGGCACGTACCGGATTTCCACGGTACGTTACAGGCACACGAACATCAGGCGCTGGTCTGGTGTCTGCCAGAGGAAGCATTGCAATATCCGCTGGCTCCTGCTGATATTCCACTACTTCATGCGTTTATGGCTTTACGCGCCGCCAGACCAGCGGATTGGTGCTAATGGTTTTGTCATCCCTCTGGCATTGCAACAGTATTCCCTCCGCTTTAATCACTGCCCCTTCGGAATAGTTTTGATCCTGATAAACGCAGCACTGGCTACAAGGCTGCGCCGACTGTCCGCCAGAATTAAACACTTCCGGCGGCACATTCACTTCCACATCCGGACGATAATGCTGATTAGCCAGCGCAAAAAACGGGAATACCAACGCTACGGCGAACAATGCTCGACTCACTGGAAACTCCTTATTTTTCGTTGTCTCTGCTACTGATAACGGTAACCAGTTGGAAAAACTTTAGCGTCTGGTTGCCGGATGCGGCGTGAACGCCTTATCCAGCCTACGGATCACTCTTGAAAATGCGCCCGGTTTTTCAGGTCGGATAAGATGCACCAGACATTAGGTGGCGTTTATAAATTCCACACATTATTAATTTGCTTTCCTGCGTCATTTTTTTCTTGCTTACCGTCACATTCTTGATGGTATAGTCGAAAACTGCAAAAACACCTAACACAAACAACATACGCACAATCGTCTTAATATATAAGGGTTTTATATCTATGGATCAGACATATTCTCTGGAGTCATTCCTCAACCATGTACAAAAGCGCGACCCGAATCAAACCGAGTTCGCGCAAGCCGTTCGTGAAGTAATGACCACACTCTGGCCTTTTCTTGAACAAAATCCCCAATATCGCCAGATGTCATTACTGGAGCGTCTGGTTGAACCGGAGCGCGTGATCCAGTTTCGCGTGGTATGGGTTGACGATCGCAACCAGGTGCAGGTCAACCGCGCATGGCGCGTCCAGTTCAGCTCCGCCATCGGCCCGTATAAAGGTGGTATGCGCTTCCACCCTTCAGTAAACCTCTCCATTCTTAAATTCCTCGGCTTCGAACAAACCTTCAAAAATGCCCTGACTACCCTGCCGATGGGCGGTGGTAAAGGCGGCAGCGATTTCGACCCGAAAGGGAAAAGCGAAGGCGAAGTGATGCGTTTCTGCCAGGCACTAATGACTGAACTGTATCGCCACTTGGGCGCGGATACCGACGTTCCGGCGGGCGATATCGGCGTTGGTGGTCGTGAAGTCGGCTTTATGGCGGGGATGATGAAAAAGCTCTCCAACAATACCGCCTGCGTCTTCACCGGTAAGGGTCTTTCTTTTGGCGGCAGTCTTATTCGCCCGGAAGCTACCGGCTACGGCCTGGTTTATTTCACAGAAGCGATGCTGAAACGCCACGGTATGGGTTTTGAAGGCATGCGTGTTTCCGTTTCTGGCTCCGGCAACGTCGCCCAGTACGCTATCGAAAAAGCGATGGAATTTGGTGCTCGCGTGGTTACAGCATCAGACTCCAGCGGCACTGTAGTTGATGAAAGCGGATTCACGAAAGAGAAACTGGCTCGTCTTATCGAAATCAAAGCCAGCCGCGATGGTCGTGTTGCGGATTACGCCAAAGAATTTGGTCTGGTCTATCTCGAAGGCCAACAGCCGTGGTCTGTGCCGGTTGATATCGCCCTGCCGTGCGCAACTCAGAACGAACTGGATGTAGACGCTGCACATCAGCTTATCGCCAATGGTGTTAAAGCGGTGGCGGAAGGGGCAAATATGCCAACCACCATCGAAGCGACTGAGCTGTTCCAGCAGGCAGGCGTACTGTTTGCTCCGGGTAAAGCGGCTAATGCTGGCGGTGTAGCAACATCGGGCCTGGAAATGGCGCAAAACGCTGCGCGTCTGGGCTGGAAAGCCGAGAAGGTTGATGCGCGTTTACACCACATTATGCTGGATATCCACCATGCCTGTGTTGAACACGGCGGCGAAGGCGAACAAACCAACTACGTGCAGGGCGCGAACATTGCGGGCTTTGTGAAGGTTGCGGATGCGATGCTGGCGCAAGGGGTAATTTAAGTCATTAGCGTCGCATCAGGCATCTGCCGGATGCGGCGTGAACGCCTTATCCGGCCTATGAAAACCCTCTGAATCAGACCGTTATGTTATCGATCCACTGCCCGCGTCTTCTGATGGCGGGCTTTTTTTCACCGCTCGCTTGCGTGGTGAAGCCTTTTTCTTCTCTTCTCCACTACCCGGTGCCACTATGCCGCGAAACTGCCGCACCGGCGTACGCTTCGCCTGATCAATCAATTGGTAAAGCGTTCCCACCAGCGGCTGCATAAAGTCCTGGTAGCGACACTGCTTTTCGCTGATTTGCGTCAGCACCGATTCCCAGTGTGCGGTCATGTCCGGTCGCGTAGCCATTTCTGGCAGCGAATGGAATAACGCTTTTCCGGCATCGGTGGAGTGGATGTAGCGCCCTTTTTTGGTCAGGAAGCCACGCTTGAACAGCAGTTCAATAATCCCGGCTCGGGTTGCTTCTGTCCCCAGACCATCGGTCGCACGGAGGATCTTTTTCAGATTTTTGTCCTGCACAAAGCGCGCGATCCCGGTCATCGCCGAAAGCAGTGTTGCATCGGTAAAATGGCGTGGCGGCTGGGTTTGTCGTTCGACCACCTCACCTTTTTCACACAGCAACTCATCGCCTTTCGCCACCACAGGCAGTGGTGTACCGTCGTTTTCTTCATCACGCTCTTTGCTGCCTAACAGCGTACGCCAGCCTGCTTCGGCAAGAAAACGGGCTTTAGCGACAAATTTGCCTTTGGCTATTTCCAGTTCGATAACACACTTGCGGAACACCGCATCCGGGCAGAACTGCATCAAATACTGACGAGCAATCAGGTTATAGACCTTCGCTTCGTTCTCCGTCAGGTTGATGGCAGAACTCCGCGCGGTCGGGATGATAGCGTGGTGTGCATCGACCTTTTTGTCATCCCAGCAGCGGTTGCGTAAATTCGGGTCGACCACCGGCTGCGGCAGGAGATCCGGTGCATGGACGCTGATGGCATTCATCACCGCCTGACGTCCGGCAAAATGTTCTTCCGGCAAATAACGACAATCGGAACGCGGATAAGTGATCAGTTTGTGCGTTTCGTACAGCTTCTGGCAGATATCAAGCACGTTCTGCGCGCTCAGACCAAAGCGTTTTGCCGCTTCAATCTGCAACGCCGAAAGCGAAAACGGCAGCGGCGCGGATTCTGATTCCCGTTTATCGTTATAGCTGGTGACGATCGCCGGTTGACCACTGATGCGGTTAACCACATGCTCCGCCAGCGGGCGATGCAATAAACGCCCTTCTTCATCCTGGTACGGCTCGCACGCTTCACTCGGTTGCCAGATAGCGGTAAACCGCTCATCGGCAGGTGTCACGATATGCGCTTTGACCTCAAAGAAATCTTTCGCCACGAAGTTTTCAATTTCTTCGTCGCGGCGCACTACCAGCCCGAGCACAGGCGTCTGCACGCGTCCAACGGAAAGTACGCCCTGATAGCCAGCATTGCGACCGAGAATGGTATACGCACGGGTCATATTGATGCCGTACAGCCAGTCGGCACGCGCTCGCGCCAGTGCGGAAACGCATAGCGGTACAAACTCGCTGTTGGAGCGGAGACGCTCAATCGCCCGTTCAACCGCCTGCGGGTTCAGGTCGTTGATCAGGCAACGTTGAACTTGCTGGCGCTTTTCCGGTGCCAGTTGCAGGTAGTCCAGCACTTCATCCACCAGCAATTGCCCTTCACGATCCGGGTCACCGGCATGAACAATTTCGCTGGCTTCATGCAGAAAGCGTTTGATGACGTTAAGTTGTTTGGTTACAGAGGGGCGTGGTTGCAGTTGCCACTTTTCCGGGACAATCGGCAAATCCGCCAGATTCCAGCGCGCATAGCGGCTGTCGTAGACGTCTGGCTGCGCCTGCTCAAGCAGGTGACCGATACACCAGGTCACCATCTGACCATTGCCGCACTCGATAAAGCCATCGCCTTTACGATGCGGTTTGGGCAGGACATCAGCAATAGCGCGTGCCAGACTCGGTTTTTCGGCTATAAACAACCGCATTGAATTAATGGATCTCAACCATGGCACGACCGCCACGCGCAGGCACCAGTTCGCCAATCGCCGTCAGCTCAATGCCAAACTCGGCTGCGGTAGCTTTGACTTCATTTTCTGCTTCCGGCATAACCGCCAGCAGCAGACCACCAGAAGTTTGCGGATCACACAACAGATCGCGTACTTCGCGCGGCATTTCGCCCATCAAATGGCCGTAGCTGGCAAAGTTGCGTTCGGTGCCACCCGGCACAGCGCCCAGTTTAATGTACTCTTCCACGCCCGGCAGTTTCGGGATCGCGTCATAATCGACGCGAGCCTGCACGCCTGCCCCCTGGCACATTTCGCTTAAATGGCCCAGCAGACCAAAACCGGTGACGTCGGTCATCGCTTTTACGCCTTCAATGTTGGCAAATGACGCACCTGCGATATTCATCCGACACATCACTTCCGTCGCCAGCCCCTGATGTTCCGGTTTCAGCAGTGATTTTTTCTCAGCTGTGGTAAGAACGCCAATCCCCAGCGGTTTAGTCAGGAACAGTTTACATCCGGCTTGTGCGGTACTGTTTTTCTTCACCCGCTCAGTTGGAACGATCCCCGTCACCGCCAGACCAAAAATGGGTTCCGGCGCGTCGATGGAGTGACCGCCTGCCAGCGCAATCCCTGCCTGACGACATGCATAGCGGCCACCTTCGGTCACTTCGCGGGCAATTTCCGGGGAAAGTTTGTTAATTGGCCAGCCAAGGATCGCAATGGCCATAATCGGTTTGCCGCCCATCGCGAAGATATCGCTGATGGCGTTAGTCGCCGCAATGCGGCCAAAATCGAAAGGATTATCAACGATCGGCATAAAGAAATCGGTGGTGCTGATGACACTGGTGCCATTACCAAGATCGTATACTGCCGCATCGTCGCGGGTTTCGTTACCCACGAGCAAATTCGGATCAACAAACTTCGCCTGCTCGCTGTGCAGAATGGTTTCCAACACTTTTGGGGAAATTTTACAGCCGCAACCTGCTCCGTGGCTGTATTGGGTCAAACGAATCGAGTTCTCGCTCATGGACATCTCCTGTCAATGCAATCCGGGTATGGTAACCTTCATTCCGTGAAGTGATAAGTGAGAGTGTCTGAATTCCTGCGCCTTTGCTCATAATCCAGACAGTTTTGCGAAAATTATCAAAAATAAGTAACAAACGGCGTCGGATCCGGAACGTTAATCGACGTTGACGCTTTCAATTGCGGCGTGCCGAGATAGAGAAAGCCGACAATTTTATCCTGCTCCCGACAACCGAACGCCTCACGCACCACCGGACTTTCGGTTAACCCACCACTACGCCAAATGCCGCCAAAGCCCTGGGCAACCGCCGCCATTTGCATCGCCATAACCGCGCAACCCGCAGACATCTCCTGCTCCCAACACGGGACTTTATGATTTTCTTCACATTTCGCCACCACGGTGATGATGAGCGGCGCACGGAACGGGGCATTACGGGCTTTGTCGATAGCTTTATCATCACTACCCGCAGCAATTGCACCCTGTTGCAGCACGGTACTGAAACGTTCGCGGCCTTCCCCTTCAATCACAAAAAAATGCCACGGTTGCATGGACTTATGGTCCGGTGCACGCATTCCGGCACGCAGGATATTTTGCAGTTGTTCGCCAGTTGGAGCAGGTTCAGCCAGACGTGAGGCGCTGCGGCGGTTGATCAATAGTTCGAGTGCATCCATTTGATTAACTCCTGTCATGATGTTTATTCACAAAATTAACACGAGAGTGGATTTTGTTACAGCACAGTCCGCGATTCCTGCTGACAAGTGCCGGTTGGGTCATTACGATAACCACATCTATTGCACCTGCAACAGGTGTGACCTTTAGTCTGGGAGAATACATGCGAACCCTTTGGCGATTTATTGCCGGATTTTTTAAATGGACGTGGCGTCTGCTCAATTTTGTCCGTGAAATGGTACTTAACCTGTTCTTTATTTTCCTCGTGCTGGTTGGCGTGGGGATCTGGATGCAGGTCAGTAGTAGCGATACTAAAGAAACCGCGGGTCGTGGCGCATTACTGCTCGATATTTCAGGCGTGATCGTCGATAAGCCCGACAGTTCGCAGCGGTTTAGTAAGTTAAGCCGCCAGCTGCTTGGCGCCAGTTCCGATCGTCTGCAGGAAAATTCGCTTTTTGATATCGTGAACACGATTCGCCAGGCTAAAGATGACCGGAATATCACCGGTATCGTGATGGATTTGAAAGATTTTGCGGGCGGCGACCAACCGTCTATGCAGTACATCGGCAAAGCCCTGAAAGAGTTTCGTGACAGCGGTAAACCGGTTTATGCCATTGGCGAGAACTACAGCCAGGGGCAATATTATCTCGCCAGTTTCGCCAACAAAATTTGGCTGTCCCCGCAAGGCGTGGTTGATCTGCACGGTTTTGCCACCAACGGTCTGTACTACAAATCGTTGCTGGATAAGCTGAAAGTTTCCACCCATGTGTTCCGCGTGGGTACGTATAAATCTGCCGTTGAACCGTTTATTCGAGATGATATGTCACCAGCAGCCCGCGAAGCCGATAGCCGTTGGATTGGCGAACTGTGGCAAAACTATCTCAACACCGTTGCCGCTAACCGCCAGATCCCTGCCCAGCAGGTATTCCCTGGGGCACAAGGGCTACTTGCTGGCTTAACCAAAACGGGCGGCGATACTGCGAAGTACGCGCTGGACAACAAACTGGTCGACGTGCTGGCAACGAATGCCGAAATTGAAAAAGCCCTGACCAAAGAGTTTGGCTGGAGCAAGGCCGATAAAAATTATCGCGCCATCAGTTATTACGATTACGCACTGAAAACTCCGGCAGATACCGGCGACAGCATCGGTGTCGTCTTCGCTAATGGCGCGATTATGGATGGCGAAGAAACTCAGGGGAATGTTGGCGGCGATACGACTGCGGCACAAATCCGTGACGCTCGCCTTGATCCGAAAGTGAAAGCGATCGTTCTGCGCGTAAACAGCCCTGGCGGAAGCGTAACGGCTTCTGAAGTGATTCGCTCTGAACTGGCAGCCGCCAGAGCCGCAGGCAAGCCTGTGGTTGTGTCAATGGGCGGTATGGCGGCATCCGGTGGTTACTGGATCTCCACGCCGGCCAATTACATTGTGGCTAACCCGAGCACCCTGACCGGTTCTATCGGTATCTTCGGCGTGATCACCACTGTAGAAAACAGCCTGGATTCGATTGGTGTACATACCGATGGCGTGTCTACATCACCATTGGCAGATGTTTCCATCACTAAATCACTGCCGCCAGAAGTACAGCAGATGATGCAATTGAGCATTGAGAACGGCTATAAACGCTTTATCACGCTGGTTGCTGATTCACGTAATTCGACGCCAGAGCAGATTGATAAAATCGCCCAGGGCCATGTCTGGACCGGTCAGGATGCAAAAGCGAATGGGCTGGTCGATAGTCTCGGTGATTTCGATGATGCGGTCGCTAAAGCGGCAGAACTGGCAAAACTGAAGCAGTGGCATCTGGAATATTACGTCGATGAACCGACCTTCTTCGATAAGGTCATGGACAACATGTCAGGTTCAGTACGGGCGATGCTGCCAGATACGCTCCAGGCCATGTTACCCACCCCGCTGGCCTCGGTCGCCTCTACCGTGAAAAGCGAAAGCGACAAGCTGGCTGCCTTTAACGATCCGCAAAACCGTTATGCGTTTTGCCTGACCTGCGCCAACGTGCGTTAATTCCTGTAAATATGTGGCCGATATGCTGTCGGCCACACTCCTGAACCGGACTGTCTTTCACTCCCACCCTCCATTACATTGCCTTGCTCATTTAGCATCTGATAAGGAGTCATCAGTGGATAAGGCACCCTCTTTAATTGCCGCTATTGTCCTCGGACTGGGGATCAGCGCCTGTGGTTATTTCGTCGGCGATGGTGTTAAACATTTAAAAACCAACAACCGTTATGTGAACGTACGAGGGCTTTCGGAAAAAGAAGTTCGCGCAGATACGGCTGAATTAACAATTGCGATTAACTTTAAAGGTAATGTTCCCGGCGAGCTTTTCCCAAAACTGGAAGACGCACAGAAAAAATTGTTGCCGAACTCAACGCTCAGGGGATTAACGACAAAGAGATAAACGTGGGTCAATGGACCAGTAAACGAACGGATTCCTTTTATCTCAAAGATGATCCCACAATGCCACACTATAACGCCGACGGGTCAGTGACGATAAAAACCCATAACGTTGCTGCTGTCGAAAAAGTTGTCGCTAAATTAAACGAACTACAAGTCGCTACGGATGGAGCTATCGCCGAGAGCAAAGTCGCCTATCGTTTCAACGGCATTGGCGCACTGCGCGCTGAGATGATTGCTGCCGCGACAAAAGACGCACGCAACGCAGCATTACAGTTTGCGACGGATTCAGGTAGTCAGGTGGGGTCAATCAGCGATGCTTCGCAAGGGGTGTTCCAGATCTTCGCCAGTGGCAGTGACGAAGATGATCCCACTGCGATTAATAAGACGGTGCGCGTAGTCACGACCGTAACCTATGCGTTGCAGGATTAATCTCTTTCCTCCAGCGGAACGCCAGTTCCTCTGTTCCGCTGTACTTTTCTCATATCCACAGAGTATCCAGGTGCGCTCGCTGCCCCTCACGTATATACTTTTGCTCTTTTCTACATCATTCATATCAATATCATGCAAAAGAAATCTATCTACGTTGCCTACACGGGCGGAACCATCGGGATGCAGCGTTCCGAGCAGGGTTATATTCCGGTGTCAGGTCATCTACAACGCCAGCTGGCGCTGATGCCGGAGTTCCATCGCCCGGAGATGCCAGATTTCACTATTCATGAATACACACCGTTGATGGATTCTTCCGATATGACGCCGGAAGACTGGCAGCATATTGCTGAAGATATTAAAGCGCGCTATGACGAATACGATGGTTTTGTCATTCTGCACGGCACCGATACGATGGCGTATACCGCCTCTGCGCTGTCGTTCATGCTGGAGAACCTTGGTAAACCGGTTATTGTGACAGGGTCACAAATCCCATTAGCCGAATTACGCTCTGACGGACAAATCAATCTGTTGAATGCGTTATACGTTGCGGCGAATTATCCCATCAATGAAGTGACGCTCTTTTTTAATAACCGTCTGTATCGCGGTAACCGCACCACCAAAGCCCATGCCGATGGTTTTGATGCCTTCGCTTCCCCGAATCTTCCTCCATTGCTGGAAGCCGGTATTCACATCCGTCGTTTAAATACGCCACCAGCACCGCACGGTGAAGGTGAACTGATCGTTCATCCGATCACCCCACAACCGATCGGTGTGGTAACAATTTATCCGGGGATTTCTGCTGACGTCGTGCGTAATTTCCTCCGTCAACCGGTGAAAGCGTTGATTTTGCGCTCATATGGCGTGGGTAATGCGCCGCAAAACAAAGCATTCCTGCAAGAATTACAAGAAGCCAGCGATCGCGGAATTGTGGTGGTTAACCTGACACAATGCATGTCCGGGAAAGTGAATATGGGCGGTTATGCCACCGGTAACGCCCTCGCCCATGCCGGTGTTATTGGCGGTGCGGATATGACCGTAGAAGCCACGCTAACCAAACTGCACTACCTGCTCAGCCAGGGACTGGATACCGAAACCATTCGCAAGGCCATGAGCCAAAACCTGCGCGGCGAACTGACGCCGGATGATTAAGGAGACTGTAATGCCCCAACGCGCTCTGTTACTGGTCGATTTACAAAATGATTTCTGTGCTGGTGGCGCGCTCGCCGTACCAGAAGGTGACAGCACTGTGGATGTTGCTAACCGCCTGATTGACTGGTGCCAGTCGCGCGGAGAAGCAGTTATTGCCAGTCAGGACTGGCACCCGGCTAATCATGGCAGTTTTGCCAGCCAGCACGGTGTAGAGCCTTATACGCAGGGGCAACTCGACGGCCTGCCGCAAACATTCTGGCCTGAACACTGTGTGCAGAACAGTGAAGGCGCACAATTACATCCGTTACTGAATCAAAAAGCGATTGCTGCTGTGTTCCATAAAGGCGAAAACCCTTTAGTTGACAGTTACAGTGCTTTTTTTGATAACGGTCGTCGGCAGAAAACCGCGCTCGATGACTGGTTGCGCAAACATAAAATCAATGAGTTGATCGTTATGGGTCTGGCTACTGACTATTGCGTGAAGTTTACCGTGCTGGACGCGTTGCAGGCAGGTTATAGCGTGAACGTGATTACTGATGGTTGTCGTGGCGTGAATATCCAGCCACAAGACAGTGCGCACGCATTTATGGAGATGTCAGCCGCTGGGGCAACGCTATATACGCTGGCGGACTGGGAAGAGACGCAGGGATAATTTTACGCTGGCCTACAATTCTGTACTGACGTTGTAGGCCAGATAAAGTGCGTCAGCGGTGCATCTGATATGCGTTGTTAAACATAGAATCAACGCATAGCCCCCTCCCTTCATAACCACTCTACAAAGGGGACTATTCATTTACTTAAACATGGCAATTGGTTTTGCCGTGATACCAAAATCTTCTTTCAACTGCTGTTTGCTCTTCATGACCATCTGACCGTTCGTATCGATAGTCATATGCTGCGCGTCGGTATTGTTTCGCGCTTGCCACAGCATCACCAGTTGCAGACAGTTCTCTTTTTGTTCTTCGCTCAAGGCAACACCATCTGGCCATTTACCCAGTTCAACGGCTGTCGATAAACGCTGGTAAACCTCAGGCGTCATGCTGTTGATCATTTCATCAAGATTCATGATTTTTCCGCTCCTGTGGAATAAGTTGCTGAATCGTTTTTTCAACCGTTGATTTCTTCGCCATTTTCACCATCAGTGAAACGTAAAGAGGCTGAGTTAACACAATAACGTTCGCCTGTGGGCTGCGGCCCATCAGGAAAGACATGTCCAAGATGGGCATCACAGTTACCGCAACGAATCTCGATGCGCTGCATTCCATGAGACAAGTCTTTGATATAACGGATTGAATCTTCACTCACCGGTTCATAAAAGCTCGGCCAGCCACAACCTGAATCATATTTAGACTGGGAGTGAAACAGAGGGGCATCGCAGATCAAACAGTGGTAAACGCCGTCACGCTTATTGTGCAGTAAACGGCCAGTAAATGGTGGCTCCGTCCCGTGATTCTGTGTCACGTAAAACTGCATCTCGGACAATTTGTTTTTCAGTTCGTCTGCCGAAGGTTTGTTAGCCATTTGCTCACATCTCACTTTAATCACGCTCACATTACGCGACCAATTCTAACAAAACATTAACACCAACTGGCAAAAATTTGTCCTAAACTTGATCTCAGCGAAATGGCAGCGCCTAAATCGTGATGAAAATCACATTTTTATCATAATTGCCCTTTAAAATTCTCGGCGCCGCCCTCATGTGGTTTCAGGCACAAAGGAAGAGTGAGGCAAGTCAGTCGCGTAATGCTTAGGCAGAGGATTGATTTGTCGCAATGATTGACACGATTCCGCTTGACGCTGCGTAAGGTTTTTGTAATTTTACAGGCAACCTTTTATTCACTAACAAATAGCTGGTGGAATATATGACTATCAAAGTAGGTATCAACGGTTTTGGCCGTATCGGTCGCATTGTTTTCCGTGCTGCTCAGAAACGTTCTGACATCGAGATCGTTGCAATCAACGACCTGTTAGACGCTGATTACATGGCATACATGCTGAAATATGACTCCACTCACGGCCGTTTCGACGGTACCGTTGAAGTGAAAGACGGTCATCTGATCGTTAACGGTAAAAAAATCCGTGTTACCGCTGAACGTGATCCGGCTAACCTGAAATGGGACGAAGTTGGTGTTGACGTTGTCGCTGAAGCAACTGGTCTGTTCCTGACTGACGAAACTGCTCGTAAACACATCACCGCTGGTGCGAAAAAAGTGGTTATGACTGGTCCGTCTAAAGACAACACTCCGATGTTCGTTAAAGGCGCTAACTTCGACAAATATGCTGGCCAGGACATCGTTTCCAACGCTTCCTGCACCACCAACTGCCTGGCTCCGCTGGCTAAAGTTATCAACGATAACTTCGGTATCATCGAAGGTCTGATGACCACCGTTCACGCTACCACCGCTACTCAGAAAACCGTTGACGGCCCGTCTCACAAAGACTGGCGCGGCGGTCGTGGCGCTTCCCAGAACATCATCCCGTCCTCTACCGGTGCTGCTAAAGCTGTAGGTAAAGTACTGCCAGAACTGAATGGCAAACTGACTGGTATGGCGTTCCGCGTTCCGACCCCGAACGTATCCGTAGTTGACCTGACCGTTCGTCTGGAAAAAGCTGCAACTTACGAGCAGATCAAAGCTGCCGTTAAAGCTGCTGCTGAAGGCGAAATGAAAGGCGTTCTGGGCTACACCGAAGATGACGTAGTATCTACCGATTTCAACGGCGAAGTTTGCACTTCCGTGTTCGATGCTAAAGCTGGTATCGCTCTGAACGACAACTTCGTGAAACTGGTATCCTGGTACGACAACGAAACCGGTTACTCCAACAAAGTTCTGGACCTGATCGCTCACATCTCCAAATAAGTTGAGATGATACTGTGATCTATAAAGAGCGACTTCGGTCGCTCTTTTTTTTACCTGATGAAATGAAGTTAAAGGACTGCGTCATGATTAAGAAAATTTTTGCCCTTCCGGTCATCGAACAAATTTCCCCTGTCCTCTCCCGTCGTAAACTGGATGAACTGGACCTTATTGTGGTCGATCATCCCCAGGTAAAAGCCTCTTTTGCATTACAGGGCGCTCATCTTCTCTCGTGGAAACCTGCGGGTGAGGAAGAAGTTCTGTGGTTGAGCAACAATACCCCGTTTAAAAATGGTGTCGCCATTCGCGGTGGCGTACCGGTTTGCTGGCCGTGGTTTGGTCCGGCTGCACAACAAGGTCTGCCTGCGCACGGTTTTGCCCGTAACCTGCCGTGGACGCTGAAATCACATAGTGAAGATGCCGATGGCGTGGCGCTGACTTTCGAATTGACACAAAGCGAAGAGACGAAAAAATTCTGGCGCGCACGACTTTACGCTGTTAGCGCATTTCCGCGTGGGTAAAACCTGTGAAATCGATCTTGAATCACATGGCGAATTTGAAACCACCTCTGCCCTGCATACCTACTTTAACGTGGGTGATATTGCTAAGGTAAGCGTCAGCGGACTGGGCGATCGCTTCATTGATAAAGTAAATGACGCGAAAGAAGATGTACTGACCGACGGTATTCAGACCTTCCCTGACCGTACCGATCGCGTGTATCTGAATGCGCAGGATTGCAGTGTGATTAATGACGAGGCGTTGAATCGTATTGTCACCGTAAGCCACCAGCATCATCTGAACGTCGTTGGCTGGAACCCAGGACCGGCGCTTTCAGTCAGCATGGGCGATATGCCGGATGATGGTTACAAAACCTTTGTCTGCGTAGAAACCGCTTACGCCTCAGAGACTCAAAAAGTCACCAAAGAGAAACCTTCACATCTGGCGCAATCCATTCGCGTTGCCAAACGTTAATTTGCGTGAGTTACTGTGCCGGATGCATGCATCCGGCCTTGCAGCAAATCACACCATATCCAGCGCAGTTTTTCCTTTTGGTGCCGGGTACGCTTTTTCCAGCATCGTCAGTTCTTCCCCTGAAAGCGTCAATTCCAACACTGCCGCATTTTGTTGGACAAGTGCGACAGTTGCCGCTTTCGGAATCGCCATCACGCCCTGATGGCTGATCACCCACGCCAGCAAAACTTGCGCGGCAGTGGCATTGTGAGCATGAGCTATTTCGTTGACCACTGCGTTTTTTAGCAAGCCATTACGTAAGCGCCCGGCCTGCGCCAACGGACTGTATGCCATCACTGGCATATGTTGTTGCTGACACCAGGGTAGCAGATCATATTCAATACCGCGCGAACCGAGATGATAAAGCACCTGATTGGTAGCGCACTGATTTCCCCCTGGCACCTGCCAGAGTTCCTGCATGTCGGCATAATCAAGATTAGAAACGCCCCAGCGGCGAATTTTGCCCTGGGCGATCAGTTTTTCCATTGCCGCAACAGTCTCTTCAAAAGCGAAACTGCCAGACCAGTGCAATAAGTAGAGATCGAGATAATCGGTATTGAGACGACGTAAACTGGCTTCGCAAGCGTTAATGGCTTTTTGCCCGCCGGCATTCCACGGATAGACTTTGGAGACGAGGAAAACCTTATCACGCAGGCCGGATAATGCTTCACCAACCACCTTTTCGGCACCGCCATCGGCATACATTTCGGCGGTATCAATGAGAGTTAAACCAAGATCAATGCCCGCACGCAGTGCATCAACTTCGGTTTTACGCTGGCTGACCTCTTCGCCCATATACCATGTTCCCTGCCCTATGGCTGGCAGTGAGACATCGCCACTAAATTGAATCGTTTTCTGTTGCATCGCTTCCTCCCAGTTTTTGCACCACCGTAATGCAAAACAGGGCATTACGCCCTGTTTTTATGCACAAAATGCCCTGGAAAGATGCATTATCAGAATTTGTAGGTGATCCCGGTAGAAATCAGGCCAGTCCAGGATTTATCCACCATCGGGCTGTCAGTAACTTCGTCAGACAGGCGGGTATAGCGCGCGGAGCCATAAACGTTCCAGTCGCCGAGGAAGTTGTAGCTGGCGCTCAGCTCCAGATACGGGCTCCAGCTGTCATTCGGGTTATAGCCACGCAGACCGCTGCGAGCGGACTCTTTACGCGATACGCCATAGTAGTACTCGTTCTGGTTTTCGCTGTTCCACTGCACACCGATCCCCGGGGTCACGGTCAGGCCGCCGTTGGTGTAACGATACAACCAGGCCATATCCCAGACAATGCCGTTGCTGTTATCCAGGGTATCGCCAGCCAGGGTGGTACGCAGGTAACCATACTGGGTAAAGTGAGCGTAAGACAGACCAGCCATCATGGTGCTCTTACGGTCATCCAGGTGACGCATTTGGTGATCGCCACTGTCTTTGGCTTTGAAGTAGAGCGGCGACCAGTAAGCGGTAATTGAGAGTTTATCCGTTGCATCATTCCACAGGTAGTAACCACCACCTAAGCCACGGAACCAGAAGTTATCGCCTTCGTAGTTGATTACCGGTACTGGGTAAACATCGGTATCGTAATCTTTATAAGGGTGTTCAACGACACCTACGCCTGCGCCCAGGGAAAAATTACCTTCAGCGTGTGCTACGCCTGCAGACGTTGCGATAAGCACTCCAAGTGCCAGAAGTTTGAGTTTGGTCACAATTAATTATTCCTTAAACAAATGTTTAGCGGGCGACAAAGTTTACCCGTCAATACAACGAAACCCAAACTTTTTACGTTTTCATTTCCAAAGGTAACTGTTTAATTTTCCTGACGCAGATGACGCAGTGCTTACAGCTGAATGAATTCTGCGTTTCTGGCGGCATTATTCTTTACATTAGTTATGCAATTTTATGGATGAGTTGTTGATATGCCATTGAAATTCAGAAAGCCGTGCAGGCAAGTTTCTCAATTGCCATCTACGCTTAATTTTGAAGGTGTATCACCGGGCACGTTGTTCTCATGGTCGGCAGGATGGCATGAGAGTTGCTGTGTTTTAGCAAGAGACGTCGTTCAGTTTACCTCTTCCGGGAGCCTCTACTATTCATATGAACGGCTCTTAACCTGTGCTAAAAAACGAAAGGACGGCATACCATGAATATATTCGATCACTATCGCCAGCGATATGAAGCTGCCAAGGACGAAGAGTTCACACTGCAGGAGTTTCTTACCATTTGTCGGCAAGATCGCAGTGCTTATGCCAACGCGGCAGAGCGGCTATTGATGGCTATTGGTGAGCCTGTCATGGTCGATACAGCCCAGGAGCCCAGACTTTCTCGACTCTTTTCTAACCGGGTCATCGCACGTTATCCGGCATTTGAAGAGTTTTACGGCATGGAAGACGCGATTGAACAGATTGTCTCTTATCTGAAACACGCGGCTCAGGGGCTGGAAGAGAAGAAACAAATCCTGTATCTGCTGGGGCCTGTGGGTGGGGGTAAGTCGTCACTTGCTGAACGACTGAAATCATTAATGCAACGCGTGCCTATTTATGTATTGAGCGCCAACGGTGAGCGAAGCCCGGTTAACGATCATCCGTTCTGTCTGTTCAATCCACAGGAAGATGCGCAGATCCTTGAAAAAGAGTACGGCATTCCACGCCGCTACCTTGGCACCATTATGTCGCCGTGGGCGGCAAAACGCCTGCACGAATTTGGTGGCGACATCACTAAATTCCGCGTGGTCAAAGTGTGGCCGTCTATTCTGCAACAGATTGCCATTGCCAAAACGGAACCGGGCGATGAGAACAACCAGGATATTTCCGCGCTGGTGGGGAAAGTGGATATTCGTAAACTCGAACACCACGCCCAGAACGATCCGGATGCCTACGGCTATTCCGGGGCGCTGTGCCGCGCCAACCAGGGGATCATGGAATTTGTTGAGATGTTCAAAGCACCGATTAAAGTGCTGCATCCCCTGTTAACCGCACTCAGGAAGGTAACTACAACGGGACGGAAGGTATCCTCCGCCCTGCCGTTCAACACGGGATTATTCTCGCCCACTCGAACGAATCTGAATGGGTGACTTTCCGTAATAATAAAAACAACGAAGCCTTCCTCGACCGTGTCTATATCGTGAAGGTGCCGTATTGCTTGCGTATTTCGAAGAGATCAAAATCTACGAGAAATTACTTAATCATAGTGAATTGACTCACGCGCCATGCGCGCCAGGCACGCTGGAAACATTGTCACGTTTTTCCATTCTTTCGCGCCTGAAAGAGCCAGAAAACTCCAGCATTTATTCGAAGATGCGCGTTTATGATGGCGAAAGCCTGAAAGATACCGATCCGAAAGCCAAGTCATATCAGGAATATCGTGACTACGCGGGCGTCGATGAAGGGATGAACGGTCTGTCTACGCGTTTCGCATTTAAGATCCTCTCCCGTGTGTTCAACTTCGATCACGTGGAAGTGGCGGCTAACCCGGTTCATCTGTTCTACGTTCTTGAACAGCAGATTGAACGCGAGCAGTTCCCGCAAGAACAGGCCGAACGCTATCTGGAGTTCCTGAAAGGTTATCTGATCCCGAATGCCGAGTTTATCGGCAAAGAGATCCAGACGGCCTACCTTGAATCCTATTCTGAATATGGGCAGAACATTTTCGACCGTTATGTCACCTATGCGGATTTCTGGATTCAGGACCAGGAGTATCGCGATCCGGATACTGGTCAATTGTTTGATCGCGAGTCGCTGAACGCCGAGCTGGAGAAAATCGAAAAACCGGCGGGGATCAGCAATCCGAAAGATTTCCGTAACGAGATCGTCAACTTTGTACTGCGTGCCAGAGCGAATAACAGCGGACGCAATCCGAACTGGACCAGTTACGAAAAACTGCGCACGGTCATTGAGAAGAAAATGTTCTCCAATACCGAAGAGTTGTTACCGGTCATTTCGTTTAACGCCAAAACCTCAACCGACGAGCAGAAGAAACACGACGATTTGTCGACCGTATGATGGAAAAAGGCTACACCCGTAAACAGGTGCGTTTACTGTGCGAATGGTATTTGCGCGTACGTAAATCGTCTTAACAACAACGGCCCGGTGCGCATGCGCCGGGCCTACAACGACAGCGAACCGTGGGCCAGACAGGCGGCAACACAGGCGTAGCATACAGTTGGCAAATGCAGTACGGGGGGCATATGACCTGGTTTATTGACCGGCGTCTGAACGGCAAAAATAAAAGCATGGTGAATCGCCAGCGTTTTTACGCCGTTATAAAGCGCAAATTAAACAGTCGATCTCCGAGGCCATTAATAAGCGTTCGGTGACCGATGTCGACAGCGGCGAGTCCGTTTCCATTCCAACGGAAGATATCAGCGAACCAATGTTTCATCAGGGGCGTGGCGGCTTGCGCCATCGCGTTCATCCGGGCAACGACCATTTCGTACAGAACGACCGTATTGAGCGGCCTCAAGGCGGCGGCGGTGGTTCTGGTAGCGGTCAGGGCCAGGCCAGCCAGGACGGTGAAGGTCAGGATGAATTCGTCTTTCAGATTTCGAAAGATGAGTATCTCGATCTGCTGTTTGAAGATTTGGCCTTACCAAATCTGAAACAAAACCAGCAACGCCAGTTGACCGAATTTAAAACGCATCGTGCGGGTTATACCGCAAATGGCGTTCCGGCCAACATTAGCGTGGTACGTTCATTGCAAAATTCACTGGCACGACGTACCGCGATGACCGCGGGCAAGCGGCGGGAACTGCACGCGCTGGAAGAAGATTTAGCGATAATCAGCAATACTGAGCCTGCGCAACTGCTGGAAGAGGAACGCTTGCGCAAAGAAATTGCCGAACTGCGAGCTAAAATTGAACGTGTTCCTTTCATCGACACTTTCGATTTACGCTACAAAAATTACGAGAAACGGCCCGATCCCTCCAGCCAGGCAGTAATGTTCTGCCTGATGGACGTTTCTGGCTCGATGGATCAATCCACCAAAGATATGGCCAAACGTTTTTATATACTTCTGTATCTGTTCCTGAGCAGAACATACAAGAACGTGGAAGTCGTTTACATTCGCCATCATACCCAGGCAAAAGAAGTTGATGAACATGAGTTTTTCTACTCACAGGAAACGGGCGGCACCATTGTTTCCAGCGCACTGAAACTGATGGATGATGTGGTAAAAGATCGTTATAACCCGGCGCAGTGGAATATCTATGCTGCACAAGCATCGGACGGCGACAACTGGGCTGATGATTCTCCGCTGTGCCATGAGATTCTGGCGAAGAAATTACTGCCAGTTGTTCGTTATTACAGCTATATCGAAATTACCCGTCGTGCTCATCAGACATTGTGGCGAGAATATGAGCACCTGCAATCTACTTTCGAAAACTTTTGCGGCATATCCGCGATCAGGATGATATTTATCCGGTATTCCGTGAACTGTTTCATAAGCAAAACGCAACTGCTAAAGACTAGTACCATCAGCCAGGTCATTATTACCTGGCTGATTTTTAGCTTACTGTAAATTATTTAATTTATTACATACGTTAGCTTACAATTGCTTTAAATATAACACAGCACAACCTTTACACAATTTAGTTCCAGAAAACAATCATTCGGAAAAATGATTTGATTAACACGTATTTTCCCGGGGTTATTCTTTAATTATTTTTTAGCAATACCGAAAATTGATCATGATCAAAACCACATATCTCGACCATCAATAAAATCAGCACTCACACTGCTCTCCTTTTTATGATTTCTATGTGTACACAAAAGCTAAAAGCACAAAGCTTTTTTATTTTCAGTTTGCTACTGACATTGATTTTATTTTGCATCACCACCTTATATAACGAAAACACCAATGTAAAACTCATCCCGCAGATGAATTATCTGATGGTTGTTGTGGCTTTGTTTTTCCTTAACGCTGTCATTTTTCTATTCATGCTAATGAAATATTTCACTAACCGTGAAATTTTTCCAACACTCATTTTAAGCCTTGCTTTTTTAAGTGGTATTTTCTATTTAACTGAAACCATTGTCATTATTCATAAACCTATCAGTGACAGCACACTTATTCAGGCTAAATCAAATGATGTTTCCATATTATATCTGTTTCGCCAGCTAAGTTTCATTTGCTTAACAGCGTTAGCTCTCTTCTGTTATGACAGAAACAGTATTCTAACGAACAACAAGAAAAAAACCTGCATCCTGTTGTTGGCGCTGATACCTTTCATGTTGTTTCCCTTACTGGCACACAACCTGAGCAGTTATAATCCTGACTATTCCTTATACGTCGTAGATTACTGTCCGGATAACAATTCTGCGAGCTGGGGAATTAACTACACAAAAATTTTGGTTTGCCTGTGGGCATGTTTGCTGTTCTTTATTATCATGCGCACACGACTAGCAAGCGAACTTTGGCCGTCAATAGCGTTATTATGTCTGGCATCGCTCTGCTGTAACTTACTTCTGCTGACTCTGGATGAATATAACTACACCATCTGGTACATCAGTCGTGGCATTGAAGTTTCCAGCAAACTGTTTGTTGTAGCTTTTCTGATTTATAACATTTTTCAGGAGCTGCAACTCTCCAGCAAACTGGCGGTTCATGATGTGTTGACCAATATTTATAATCGCCGTTACTTTTTCAACAGCGTAGAATCATTATTGACGCAACCTGTTGTGAAGGATTTTTGTATCATGCTGGTAGATATTAACCAGTTCAAACGCATCAATGACCTATGGGGACATCATGTGGGTGATAAAGTGCTGGTTTCAATTGTCGATATTATCCAGCAAAGTATCCGCCCCGATGACATTTTAGCCCGTCTTGAGGGGGAAGTATTTGGTCTGCTATTTACCGAACTCAATGCTGCCCAGGCAAAAATCATTGCTGAACGCATACGTAAAAATGTCGAACTCCTGACCGGCTTTAGTAACAGGTATAATGTTCCTGAACCAATGACCATCAGTATTGGCAGTGTTTTTTCCACTGGCGATACGCGTAATATTTCGCTTGTCATGACAGAAGCAGATAAAGCCTTACGTGAAGCGAAAAGCGAGAGGGGCAACAAAGTGATTATTCATCGTCTTTAAGTGCAAAAATATTCACAGCCATGCATTTTGCGTGGCTTTTGCATACAATTAATTCCTGATACCACTAAATTTCTTCTCCCCAACGGCACAGAGATGAGTATAATTAGCGCCCCTGTGCCAGGCCGCAATCGAACTTTAACTGGTTTTCTCATTTCACTAACCGAAGGAGTGCCATTTATCATGAAATTGCACCATAGAATGCTCCGGCATTTTATCGCCGCAAGTGTCATTGTGCTGACATCTTCCTTCCTTATTTTTGAACTTGTCGCCAGCGACAGAGCGATGAGCGCCTACTTGCGCTATATCGTCCAGAAAGCGGATTCCTCCTTTCTCTATGATAAGTATCAAAATCAGAGTATTGCCGCACATGTCATGCGCGCACTTGCTGCTGAGCAGTCAGAGGTGTCGCCAGAACAGCGACGTGCTATCTGCGAGGCTTTTGAATCGGCCAATAATACTTATGGATTAAACCTGACGGCCCATACTTATTCTGGCTTACGCGGGACATTACAGAGCGCATCCGATGACTGTGACACAATTGTGGAAGCAGCGGCGCTATTACCCGCATTTGATCAAGCGGTGGAAGGTAACCGCCATCAAGATGATTATGGTTCCGGTCTTGGGATGGCCGAAGAGAAATTTCACTATTATCTCGATCTCAATGACCGCTATGTCTATTTTTATGAGCCGGTCAATGTTGAATACTTCGCCATGAATAACTGGTCGTTTTTGCAATCAGGAAGCATTGGCATTAACCGTAAAGATATTGAAAAGGTGTTTACCGGTCGCACCGTGTTATCGAGCATTTACCAGGATCAGCGTACCAAACAGAATGTGATGAGCTTGCTGACGCCGGTTTATCTCGCGGGTCAACTTAAAGGGATTGTGCTGCTGGATATCAATAAAAACAATCTGCGGAATATCTTTTACACTCATGACCGCCCTCTCCTCTGGCGTTTTCTCAATGTTACGCTTACCGATGTAGATTCGGGCCGAGAAATTATTATCAACCAGAGTGAAGACAATCTGTTTCAGTATGTCAGTTATGTCCATGACTTGCCTGGCGGAATTCGCGTCACATTATCCATTGATATTCTTTACTTTATTACATCTTCATGGAAAAGCGTTGTCTTCTGGCTGCTGACGGCACTGATATTACTGAATATGGTACGCATGCACTTCCGCTTGTACCAAAACGTGACTCGCGAAAATATTAGTGATGCGATGACCGGATTGTATAACCGCAAAATATTGACTCCTGAGTTGCAGCAACGCTTGCAACGCCTGGTTCAGGCAGGTTCTGCAGTCATGTTCATTGCTATTGACATGGACAAGTTAAAACAAATTAACGACACACTGGGTCATCAGGAAGGTGATTTAGCGATTACTTTATTAGCACAGGCGATTAAACAGTCGATTCGTAAAAGTGATTATGCTATCCGTCTCGGTGGTGATGAATTTTGCATCATCCTGGTCGATTCGACGCCACAAATTGCTGCGCAATTGCCTGAACGTATTGAAAAACGCCTGCAACACATCGCACCGCAGAAAGAGATCGGCTTCTCTTCCGGTATTTACGCGATGAAAGAAACCGATACGATCCATGATGCTTATAAAGCTTCCGATGAACGTCTGTATGTCAATAAACAGAACAAAAACAGCAGTTCATGATAATCTTCTGTGGTTGTTTAGTTATAAATCCAGGAGCGTGAAATGACTGAAGTGGCTAAAGGAAGCGTGACGCATCAGCGCTTAATCGCTTTATTATCACAAGAAGGCGCTAACTTCCGCATCGTCACCCACGAAGCTGTGGGCAAATGTGAAGCGGTGTCAGAAATTCGCGGCACCGCTTTGGGCCAGGGCGCCAAGGCGCTGGTGTGTAAAGTCAAAGGTAATGGCGTTAATCAACATGTATTAGCGATACTTCCTGCCGATCAACAGGCCGATCTGAGCCAACTCGCCAGTCACATTGGCGGGTTACGCGCCTCGCTTGCCAGCCCGGCAGAGGTCGATGAACTCACGGGCTGCGTTTTTGGCGCTATCCCGCCTTTCAGCTTTCACCCCAAACTCAAACTGGTCGCCGACCCTCTACTCTTCGAGCGATTCGATGAAATTGCCTTCAATGCGGGCATGCTGGATAAATCAGTTATTCTTAACACCGCAGATTATTTACGTATTGCGCAACCAGAGCTGGTCCATTTCCGCCGTACTGTATAACTAGCTGGTCCGTTCAAGTAGCAAAACTGACAGTACCAGCACAACCGCAATGGTAAAAAACGATGACGTGATAATCAGTGTCTCAATGAACATTTGATCGTTCATGGTTTTACCCCTGGAGATAACTGTTTTCACGTTATTGTTAGCGTACGTAAATGGCAGTTTGATGACAATTCTCCCTATTTTTTATGTAAAAAGGGTAATTAATGTCTGATTCCTGCCCTCAGCAAGCGTAAAGTACAGGGAGTAATTATTTTTTGGCAAGGAAACCACGATGTTTGATGTCACTTTGTTAATCCTCCTCGGATTAGCTGCGCTGGGCTTCATCAGCCACAACACCACTGTCGCCGTTTCAATTCTGGTGTTGATCATTGTCCGCGTCACACCGTTGAGCACCTTTTTCCCCTGGATTGAAAAACAAGGGTTGAGCATCGGGATAATTATTCTCACCATCGGTGTTATGGCCCCGATCGCCAGTGGGACGCTGCCCCCGTCAACACTTGTTCACTCGTTTCTGAACTGGAAATCATTAGTCGCGATTGCCGTAGGCGTCATTGTTTCCTGGCTTGGCGGACGCGGCGTCACGTTAATGGGTAGTCAACCACAACTGGTAGCCGGATTGCTGATGGGTACGGTTTTGGGCGTAGCGCTTTTTCGCGGTGTGCCCGTCGGCCCGCTTATTGCTGCTGGCCTGGTTTCGCTGATTATTGGTAAGCAGTAATTTTTGCCGCAGCCGCCATAAGCATAAAAACAAAGTGCTATAGTGGCGTGGCAATGTTGCGTGAAAGGGAGAACAAACACGATGAATATTCAGTGTAAACGCGTCTATGATGCGGCTGAACAAGGCGATGGTTATCGCGTACTGGTCGATCGTCTCTGGCCGCGTGGTATCAAGAAAACAGATTTAGCACTTGATGAATGGGACAAAACCATCACGCCTTCAACAGAACTACGTAAAGCCTTTCACGGCGAAGTGATCGATTTTGAAACCTTTCGCGAACAATATCTTGCAGAACTGGCGCAGCATGAGCAAGAAGGGAAACGACTGGCGGATATTGCCCGCCAGCAGACACTAACCCTACTCTATTCGGCAAAAAATACCACGCAAAACCATGCACTGGTGCTGGCCGATTGGCTACGCAGTTTGTGATTCCAGCCCGGCATCCGGTTGTTATTTTCTATCAGCCGGATGATCCCTCCGCCATAATGCCCATTCATCAATCGTTTCACCGCCCGGTAGTTTGCAATTGTTGCTAACCCCTTGCGCTGTTTGTACCGGAATGAGCGCACCTCCCTTTTGCTGGCAGTAGACCGATGCAGGATTAGCCATTCCAACATGTGGCGGTTTAGGCGCATCGGGTTGAGAGGCGGTTGAACACCCCGCCAGGACTAGCAGGCAAGGCAGAGCAAAACGGATAATTTTCATATAGTGATCTCACTCGTTTATCTACACTTTAGAGTATCGCGGTATCGTTATGTTTTGCAGCACTATTTCTTTTACATTCATTCAAAATACATTACGTCTGGTTTCATCTTCGTTGATGATGTTTTATCATGCCTGCAAAGATTAAATAATCAGCATTTACCCGCCGTATCCTGGAGTTGTTTCGTGTCAGATCAGATTATCGCCCGCGTCTCGCAATCCCTTGCCAAAGAACAGTCACTGGAAAGTCTGGTCCGACAACTTCTGGAGATGCTAGAAATGGTTACCGACATGGAGTCGACGTATCTGACAAAAGTGGATATTGACGCGCGCCTGCAACACATTTTGTATGCCCGTAATAGCCAGAAAATGCACATCCCGGAGAATTTTACCGTTTCCTGGGATCACTCATTGTGCAAACGCGCAATTGATGAGAACTGTTTTTTCAGCGATGAAGTCCCTGACCGTTGGGGCGACTGCATTGCGGCACGCAATCTTGGGATCACGACATTTCTGAGCACGCCGATTCACTTACCGGATGGCTCATTCTACGGCACGCTTTGCGCCGCCAGCAGCGAGAAACGCCCGTGGAGCGAACGCGCAGAGCAAGTTTTGCAGTTATTCGCCGGGCTTATTACACAATACATCCAAAAAGAGGCGCTGGTTGAGCAATTGCGTGAAGCTAATGCGGCGTTGATTGCGCAATCCTATACTGACTCTTTGACGGGACTGCCGAACCGAAGGGCAATTTTTGATAATCTGACGACACTTTTTTCTCTCGCGCGGCATCTGAAGCGTAAAGCAATTATTGCCTTTATCGATCTGGATAACTTCAAATTAATCAATGACCGTTTTGGTCATAATAGTGGCGATCTGTTTCTCATTCAGGTTGGCCAGCGCCTTAATACACTACATCAGAATAGCGAGATTATTGGTCGTCTCGGCGGTGATGAATTTTTGGTCGCTTCGCTGGCCAATGAAAATGCCGATATCCCGTCATTGCGTGAGCGTATTCAGCAGCAAATACGCGGTGAATATCACTTAGGTGATGTTGACTTGTTTTATCCTGGCGCCAGCCTTGGCATTATTGAAGTGGATCCTGAAACAACCGATGCCGACAGCGCCCTGCATGCCGCCGATATTGCAATGTACCAGGAGAAAAAACACAAAGAGAAAAAACCTTTTGTCGCGCATTCAGCTCTGGATTCCTGAGGCGTATTCACATCCTTTTGATTGGTGATAACATGCGAATCGGTATTATTTTCCCTGTCGTAATCTTTATTACGGCAGTCGTATTTTTAGCGTGGTTTTTTATTGGCGGCTATGCTGCCCCGGGAGCATAAAGATGAAAAAAACAACGATTATTATGATGGGTGTTGCGATTATTGTCGTCCTCGGTACCGAGCTAGGGTGGTGGTAACACCACCTGTAAAAATAGCAAAGGCTGCGAAAAAGCAGCCTTTGTTTTATTTCAGCGTTAGCTTTTGACTTTTCTGTAGATAAACAGCACGACAAGCGCACCGATCACCGCAACCACGAAGCTGCCAAAGTTGAAGCCATCGACTTTACCAAAACCAAACAGTGTACTGATCCATCCGCCGACCACGGCGCCGACAATCCCCAACAGGATAGTCATGAAGAATCCACCACCATCTTTACCTGGCATAATCCACTTAGCCAGAATACCAGCAATAAGCCCAAAAATAATCCATGACAGAATGCCCATTTTATCCTTCCTTATCTGTTTTGTATTAGCGAGTTGGTCGCTAATAAAAAGCATAGCACAACATCAAAGAAGTAAAAATTGTGATGAGCATCACGCATATTTTTTTTGCGATGGCGCATAAAATGGCGAATTTTTCTATCAGGTAAAATTACCAGCCACAAACATCATGTTCGTTTTCTGTGTCATAAGAGCGCACCGTGTTAACAAGATCTTTTAACACTTCCGCCGCAACTTCTGGCACCAGCAATGTCATCGGTGTCTCTGTTTCGTAATCAACAGAGACACCATTACTGTTATTAGTGACGGTTACGGTATACGTTGCTTTGCCCATAATTCATCTCCCGGTATGAATGACTTTCCGTTGTTTTGCGCCTTCCATCAGGACTTCAGGGGCAACGAAGAAGTCGATGTTGAAATAAGTATCGTCAGTCATGGCTTCAATGTTGTGCCATTTTTCCGGCGGGAACACCGCAAATTGCCCCGCTTCGATAAGGATCACCTGATCAGGTTCTGCGCTGTGTTCATCAGCATAGCCGAGATATTTGACCGCCCCATGCATAACGGACAATCGAGGGTAAACCCCGGGACGAGTTCCTTTATCAAGATGACGTTCGAATATTCCGGCAGGTGCGGTTTGTTTATTCCAGAAAGGTGTTGAGCGTGTATGAATGTAATTCTGTGGGATTTGTAGCATCCTTCTCCCTCCTTCGGTAAATGCGCTGAAAACCGTTTATTCCAGCCGTTTCAGGGTACGCCTGATAATTTGCATTTTAAATACCATTTATTGGTTACTTTTTAGCACTGTGCCAACGTCCAGGCGCGGTAGCGTTCAGGAGGGAAGCCCGCGGCATCGCGGGCGGAAAGCATTAAGATTGCAGCGTCGCCAGTCGCGCGGCAAAACCGACAAACATCAAACCAATCAGAGAGTTGCCTAGTTTTGCCAGTTTCTTTTTAGTGCGAATGTACTGCGTGACAAAGGCGCCGGAAATAATCAGGAAGCTCAAATAACAGAAGCTGACTATCTCAAGTGTCATCGCCAGAATAAAGAACGAAATACCCGTATGTGGCGCATTAACGTCGATAAATTGCACGAAAAATGACACGTAGAATAAAATAGCTTTCGGGTTCGTCAGGCTCAATATTAAGGCGCGCTTGAAAATAGCGCCATATTGCGGTTCATCCGATTTGGCCTCGCTATTGCTGCCCTTCAGGGTGGCGTAAAGAATTTTACCCCCAAGATAGAGCAAATAAAACGCGCCAAGATAACGTACGATGTTGAATAATATCGGTGTGGTCTTAATCAACGTTGCCACACCTGCCCACGCCAGAAACATTAATACCGCATCACCAATAAATACGCCGCATGCTGCAAGATAACCACCTTTCACTCCACTGCTGACGCTATTTTTAAGCACAAACAAAGTATTCGGCCCAGGCACCAGCACGATAAAAATGGCCCCAACCAGATAGGTCCAGTAATTCAGAACCCCATATTCAGCGAACACGTTAACCTCTTTAATTTTCTTTGGGAAATGCGCGATTAAAGGTGAATATGCTAACCAATCTGTAGTGGCTTAGAAAGGAGAAAATCAGGTTTTAACCTGATAATGACCCGATGATTGAATCATTAATCAGGCGTGGTCCAGTGAAAAATTCGGGTAGTGCTCGGCAAAATACTGGCGTAAAAACTCTACCGTTATCCGCACCTTCGCTGATGTTGCCAGCCTGGATACATACACCGCCCAGACATTCGCGGGCTGATAATACTCCGGTAGTACCTGCACCAAATGGCCACTGGCAATATTTTCGCTGACATCCCACCAGGAGCGCAGCGCAATACCCTGACCATCGAGACACCATTGATGCACTATTTCTCCATGATTAGACGATAGCGGGCCGGTGACTTTAATGGCGTGGTTTCCTTCTTTATTGCGCAATTGCCAGACGCCAAATGGATGATCGCGCTCTTTTATAACCAGACAAGGTAACGCTGAAAGGTCCGTGAAATGTTTCGGCGCACCATGTTGTGCAATAAATTCCGGCGACGCGCAGAGGATACGGTAATTGGTCGCCAGTTTGCGGGCGATTAAGTTAGGTGCGATGTCATCACCAATACGAATATCGAGATCGACGCCTTCATTAACCAGGTCGACCAGTCTGTCTTCCACGTCAAAGCGTAATTCCAGTTGCGGATAAGCCTTTGCCAGCGCCGATAATGCCGGAGCAACAACTCGCCGTCCAAACCCAAAACTACTGATAACACGCAACATCCCTTGTGGCACGAGGCGCACGTCGGAGAGTTCATCCATCATCTGCCCGACATCCTGCAATATGCGCTGCGCCCACTCATAAATCCGCTCACCTTCTTCGGTGATCGTCACGCGACGCGTGGTGCGGTGTAATAACACCACGTTCAGCGTTTGTTCCAGTAAGGCGATACGCTTGCTAACGAAAGCCGGAGAAACACCCATTTCTTCTGCTACAGCAGCAAAACCAGCCCGGCGAGCCACCAGCATAAAGACGCGCAAATCGTTCAGCAGCGGTAAATTATTCATGATTCGTGTTTTATGTTTCACCAGTTGCGGGGATTAATTCCTTTTCAGTCAATTATAGGATGAGGGTATTGTCAATTTTGATGGTCAGGAAGTGAGAACCCAATGATGAAAACGTTTCGGATCGCTGCAATACCCGGGGATGGAATCGGCAAAGAAGTCCTTCCTGAAGGGATTCGTGTGTTACAGGCTGCCGCTGAACGCTGGGGCTTCGCCTTAAGCTTTGAGCAGATGGAGTGGGCAAGTTGCGAATATTACAGCCATCACGGCAAAATGATGCCGGACGATTGGCATGAACAACTCAGCAGTTTCGACGCTATCTACTTTGGTGCTGTCGGCTGGCCGGATACCGTTCCGGACCATATTTCGTTATGGGGATCGCTGCTGAAATTTCGCCGTGAATTTGACCAATACGTTAACCTGCGTCCGGTCCGCCTCTTTCCTGGCGTACCTTGCCCACTGGCGGGGAAACAACCTGGCGATATCGATTTTTACGTAGTGCGCGAGAACACGGAAGGCGAATACTCGTCTCTGGGTGGACGGCTAAACGAAGGAACGGAGCATGAGGTTGTCATCCAGGAATCGGTATTTACCCGCCGTGGCGTCGACCGCATTTTGCGTTATGCTTTTGAGCTGGCACAAAGCCGCCCACGTAAGACGCTAACTTCTGCCACCAAATCTAACGGTTTAGCTATCAGCATGCCGTACTGGGACGAACGCGTGGAAGCAATGGCAGAAAATTACCCGGCGATCCACTGGGACAAGCAGCATATTGATATTCTCTGCGCGCGCTTTGTGATGCAACCAGAACGTTTTGACGTGGTGGTGGCATCCAATTTGTTTGGCGATATCCTTTCCGATCTTGGCCCGGCCTGCACCGGCACCATTGGCATTGCCCCATCCGCCAACCTGAATCCGGAACGTACTTTTCCGTCGCTCTTCGAGCCTGTCCACGGTTCCGCGCCGGATATCTACGGGAAAAATATTGCTAACCCTATCGCCACGATTTGGGCCGGTGCAATGATGCTCGATTTCCTCGGCAATGGCGATGAGCGTTTCCAGCAAGCGCATAACGGTATTCTGGCAGCGATTGAAGAAGTGATTGCTCACGGGCCGAAAACACCCGATATGAAAGGCAATGCCACCACACCACAGGTTGCCGACGCGATTTGCAAAATTATTTTGCGTTAAGGTCAAACCAGTTTATTTGAACCGCGTCACTGACGCGGTTTTTTTATTCATTCTCTTCAGTAAATAACCTGCGTCATTTCACCTTTTATTGTTTCCGTTTCGTGTTTTATGGCTTTCCGTATTCTTAATTGTTTAATTTATGTAACATGCAAATAATCAATTTGTTAAACACAACATGCAATTCATTACCCTGCACATAATTACAACTGGCAAAAGCCAGAGACGGGCTTTTATGCCCAGGAGATGACTCATGATGAGCAATGTTAAGAAAAAAGACGTGCCGCTGATAAGCATCAGCCTGGTGGCCATTCTTTTCATCGCAGCTGCATTAAGCCTTTTTCCACAACAATCGGCCGACGCGGCCAACGCCATATACACTTTTGTCACGCGTACGTTAGGTTCCGCCGTACAGGTATTGGTTTTGCTGGCAATGGGACTGGTGATTTATTTAGCCACCAGTAAATACGGCAATATTCGTCTTGGCGAAGGAAAACCGGAATACAGCACGCTCTCCTGGCTGTTTATGTTTATTTGTGCCGGTTTAGGTTCTTCTACGCTTTATTGGGGGATTGCTGAGTGGGCCTATTATTATCAAACGCCTGGTTTAAATATCGCGCCGCGTTCACAACAGGCACTCGAATTTAGCGTTCCCTACTCCTTCTTCCATTGGGGCATCAGCGCCTGGGCAACTTATACGCTGGCCTCATTAATCATGGCTTACCACTTCCATGTGCGGAAAAATAAGGGGCTGAGTCTTTCCGGCATTATTGCCGCCATTACCGGCGTTCGCCCGCAAGGTCCGTGGGGAAAGCTGGTTGATTTGATGTTCCTGATCGCCACTGTCGGTGCACTGACTATTTCCCTGGTCGTCACCGCCGCAACTTTTACTCGTGGTCTTTCCGCGCTGACTGGTTTACCGGATAACTTCACCGTACAGGCTTTTGTTATCCTGCTTTCCGGCGGCATTTTTTGCCTTAGCTCGTGGATTGGTATCAACAACGGTTTGCAACGTCTGAGCAAAATGGTCGGCTGGGGCGCCTTCCTGCTGCCATTGCTGGTTCTGATTGTCGGCCCAACCGAATTTATTACCAACAGCATCATCAATGCCATCGGCCTGACCACGCAAAACTTCCTGCAAATGAGCTTATTTACCGATCCGCTTGGCGATGGTTCATTTACCCGCAACTGGACCGTTTTCTACTGGCTGTGGTGGATCTCATACACGCCCGGCGTGGCAATGTTTGTCACCCGCGTATCGCGCGGTCGTAAGATTAAAGAAGTTATCTGGGGACTGATCCTCGGCAGCACCGTTGGTTGCTGGTTCTTCTTCGGTGTAATGGAAAGCTATGCCATTCATCAGTTTATCAATGGCGTAATCAACGTCCCACAGGTGCTGGAAACACTGGGCGGTGAAACTGCCGTTCAACAAGTTCTGATGTCCTTGCCAGCAGGTAAATTGTTCCTCGCCGCATACCTGGGCGTGATGATTATTTTCCTTGCCTCGCATATGGATGCGGTGGCCTACACCATGGCGGCGACCAGTACGCGAAATCTCCAGGAAGGTGACGATCCTGACCGTGGGCTGCGTCTTTTCTGGTGCGTGGTGATCACACTGATCCCGCTTTCAATTCTGTTCACCGGCGCGTCGCTGGAAACGATGAAAACCACCGTCGTGCTCACAGCCCTTCCCTTCCTCGTCATTTTACTGGTGAAAGTCGGCGGATTTCTTCGCTGGCTGAAACAGGATTACGCCGACATTCCGGCTCATCAAGTTGAACATTATCTCCCGCAGACACCGGTTGAAGCCCCGGAAAAAACGCCAGTGCTCTCTGCGGGAACCGTATTCAAAGGCGACAACTGAGCGCCATCATCCTAACGATAAAGGTATCCCTATGAGCAATCTGAGCCCTGACTTTGTACTACCCGAAAATTTTTGCGCTAACCCGCAAGAGGCGTGGACCATTCCTGCCCGTTTTTATACCGATCAGAGCGCCTTTGAACACGAAAAAGAGAACGTCTTCGCTAAAAGCTGGATTTGCGTCGCCCACAGTAGCGAACTGGCGAATGCTAATGATTACGTGACGCGTGAGATCATTGGCGAAAGCATCGTGCTGGTACGCGGTCGTGATAAGGTTTTGCGCGCGTTCTATAACGTTTGTCCGCACCGTGGTCATCAGTTGTTGAGCGGTGAAGGAAAAGCAAAAAATGTGATTACCTGCCCGTATCACGCATGGGCATTTAAACTCGATGGCAACCTGGCCCATGCGCGTAACTGCGAAAACGTCGCCAATTTCGACAGCGACAAAGCGCAACTGGTCCCGGTGCGTCTGGAAGAGTATGCCGGATTCGTCTTCATCAACATGGACCCCAACGCCACCAGCGTTGAAGATCAGTTACCCGGTCTGGGAGAGAAAGTACTGGAAGCCTGCCCGGAAGTCCACGACCTGAAACTGGCGGCCCGCTTTACCACCCGCACGCCTGCCAACTGGAAGAACATTGTCGATAACTATCTCGAGTGCTATCACTGTGGTCCGGCGCATCCAGGTTTCTCCGACTCCGTTCAGGTTGATCGTTACTGGCACACCATGCACGGTAACTGGACGCTGCAATACGGTTTCGCCAAACCGTCTGAACAGTCGTTTAAATTTGAAGAAGGTACGGATGCGGCATTCCACGGTTTCTGGCTGTGGCCGTGCACTATGCTGAACGTCACGCCGATCAAAGGGATGATGACGGTCATTTATGAATTCCCGGTGGATTCTGAAACTACCTTGCAAAACTACGATATTTACTTCACCAATGAAGAGTTAACCGACGAACAAAAATCGCTGATTGAGTGGTATCGCGATGTGTTCCGTCCGGAGGATTTACGTCTGGTTGAAAGCGTACAGAAAGGGCTGAAATCGCGTGGCTATCGTGGTCAGGGGCGCATCATGGCCGACAGTAGTGGTAGCGGAATTTCCGAACACGGTATCGCCCATTTCCATAATCTGCTGGCGCAGGTGTTTAAGGACTAATGACATCGGCGGCGGTATTTTCCGCCGCCGGGCTGATTTTTGATGGAGTACAGCAATGTCAGACTATCAAATGTTTGAAGTACAGGTGAGCCAAGTTGAACCGCTTACCGAACAGGTGAAACGCTTCACGCTGGTGTCAACCGATGGCAAACCGCTGCCTGCGTTTACTGGCGGAAGTCACGTCATTGTGCAGATGTGCGATGTTGATAACCAGTACAGCAATGCGTATTCACTGCTGAGTTCGCCGCTCGATACAACTCATTATCAGATTGCCGTTCGACTGGAAGAAAACTCGCGCGGTGGTTCGCGCTTTTTGCATCAGCAGGTGAAAGCAGGCGATCGATTGACCATTTCGACGCCTAATAATCTGTTTGCGCTAATTCCCTCGGCCAGAAAGCATCTGTTTATCGCGGGCGGTATTGGTATCACCCCTTTCCTGTCGCACATGGCAGAGTTGCAACACAGCGACGTCGACTGGCAGCTACATTACTGCTCGCGAAATCCAGAAAGCTGCGCATTTCGTGATGAGCTAGTCCAACATCCGCAGGCTGAGAAAATCCATTTTCATCACTCATCGACCGGAACGCGACTTGAATTAGCGCGATTATTGGCGGATATCGAACCTGGCACACACGTTTATACCTGTGGCCCCGAGGCGCTAAATGAAGCGGTAAGAAGTGAAGCTGCACGTCTGGACATCGCCGCCGATACGCTGCACTTTGAGCAGTTTGCTATTGAAGACAAAACCGGCGATGCGTTTACACTGGTGCTCGCCCGTTCCGGTAAAGAGTTTGTGGTGCCGGAAGAGATGACTATTTTGCAGGTTATTGAAAATAATAAAGCAGCGAAAGTGGAATGTTTATGTCGTGAAGGGGTATGCGGGACCTGCGAAACGGCGATTCTGGAAGGTGAAGCTGACCATCGGGACCAGTATTTTAGCGATGAAGAACGCGCCAGCCAGCAAAGTATGTTGATCTGTTGTTCACGCGCGAAGAGTAAACGCCTGGTGTTGGATTTGTAGTTTGTCTGAAGCCGGACGCACCCTGTCCGGCTCAGGAAGGTTTTACTGCGGATATTTCTGCAATAAATTGTGCAATGCTTCTGCCATCAGCTCACCGCGCCAGCCGGAAATCAGCTCGGGCAAATTGTTCTGCGGCTTCAGTTTCCAGTGCCAGTTCAGCAGTTGGTTGATTTGCCGACGCGATGCCAGCAATTCGGCGCTGATCTTGTGCGTTTCGCTCACGTCAGTAATCAGCGACTTAATCGCTTTAAACGCCTTGCGATAACCGGGCATGTCCATCAGGTTTGACATTGGCTGCGGTAACGCCTCTTCCGGTATTGCCTGCGCTTTCTCCACCAGCGCAAGCAGCGTTTTTCCGTGGAAGCGGATTTCGCTACCGGATAAACCCAGACTGTCCAGCTCGCCCAGACTCCCCGGCATATAACGCGCAACCGACCACAAATGCTCTTCACGCACGACAAAGTTCACCGCCAGATCGCGCTCCCGCGCCTTGCGCAGGCGCCAGTCGGCTAACAGTTGCAGACAGGCCAGTTGGCGTGTACGTAATTGCCAGGCATTGGTGATATCACGCCATGCATCTTCCGGCGCAACGACTTCCTGACGACGCATTTGCATCAGGCGGCATTCATCCAGCGCCGCAGGTAACCAGCCAGAGGCTTCCGTTTCTACCATTAGCTTTGCGGTGATCGGTAACAAATACCAGACGTCCGCTGCCGCGTATTCGCATTGACGTTCGGTTAGCGGTCTTGCCAACCAGTCGGTGCGCGATTCGCTCTTGTCGAGCGTAACGCCGGTGTACTCTTCCACCATGGAAGCAAATCCCCACGACATCGGGCGTCCGCAGAAAGCAGCGAGGATTTGCGTGTCAATCAGGGGTTGGGGTAACTCGCCAAAGACATTGAGGAACACTTCCAGATCCTCACTGCCCGCATGGAGAAACTTGGTGATGGACGGATCGCGCAGGATCGCTTTCAGCGGTGACCAGTCGGTGATCCCGAGTGGATCGATTAGCGCCAGATGCTCGCCATCAAAAAGTTGAATCAGCCCCAGTTGCGGGTAATAGGTGCGCGTACGAACAAATTCAGTATCCAGGGCTATTGCCGGAAAGGCACGGACGGCTTCACACAAAGAAGCCAGCGCATCGTCCGTGGTAATCATTTGGTAATTCAAATTGTATTCTCTTTAGTGGGCGTCAAAAAAAACGCCGGATTAACCGGCGTCTGACGACTGACGACTGACTTAACGCTCAGGCTTTATTGTCCACTTTGCCGCGCGCTTCGTCACGTAATTCTCGTCGCAAAATTTTTCCGACGTTAGATTTCGGTAACTCATCACGAAACTCCACCAGCTTCGGTACTTTGTAGCCCGTGAGCTGACGGCGACAAAAGGTCACCAGTGACTCTTCGGTAAGCGATGGATCTTTTTTCACTACGAAGATTTTCACCGCTTCACCACTGGAGCCGGAAGGTACGCCAACAGCCGCGACTTCCTGTACGCCAGGGTGCTGCATGACGACATCTTCAATCTCGTTAGGATAAACGTTAAAACCGGAAACCAGAATCATGTCTTTTTTGCGGTCGACAATACGCAGGAATCCTTCTTCATCCATCACCGCGATGTCGCCAGTGTGTAACCAGCCATTTTTGATGATCTCATCGGTAGCATCCGGACGTTGCCAGTACCCCAGCATCACCTGCGGCCCTTTGACACAAAGCTCCCCCGGTTGACCCGGTGGCACTTCGTTATCGTCGTCATCCACCAGTTTGGCTTCCGTCGATGGCACCGGCAAACCAATGCTACCGCTGTGATAATCAATATCATACGGGTTAACGCTCACCAGTGGCGCACACTCGGTTAAGCCATAACCTTCCAGCAGATATTGTCCGGTCAGTTTCACCCAACGTTCTGCCACCACTTGCTGAACGGGCATTCCGCCGCCTGCGGACAGATGCAAACTGGAGAAATCCAGCTGCTGGAACTCTTTATTGTTCAGCAACGCATTGAACAAGGTGTTTACGCCGGTGATAGCGGTAAACGGATATTTCGCCAGCTCTTTCACCAGCCCCGGAATATCACGTGGGTTAGTAATAAGCAGGTTCTGCCCGCCGAGTTCAATAAACAGCAGGCAGTTAATGGTTAGTGCAAAAATGTGATACAGCGGCAGCGCCGTCACCACTAGCTCTTTACCCGGATGCAGCAGCGGCCCATAGGTGGCGTTAACCTGTTCCAGATTCGCCAGCATATTGCGGTGAGTGAGCATAGCGCCTTTCGCCACACCAGTGGTGCCGCCAGTGTATTGCAGGAAGGCTAAATCTTCCGGCACCAGTTCAGGTTTGACGTACTGCATCCGGTAGCCATTATGCAGGGCGCTGCGAAATGAAATGGCATCTGGCAGATGGTATTTCGGCACCAGACGTTTGATGTATTTAACAACGAAGTTGACTACCGTGCCTTTTGCCGTGGAAAGCTGATCGCCCATACGGGTCAGGATAACGTGCTGAACTGCAGTTTTATCGACCACCTTTTCCAGGGTGTGAGCAAAGTTGGACACAATGACAATCGCCGATGCGCCGCTGTCATTGAGCTGATGCTCAAGCTCGCGCGGGGTATACAACGGGTTGACGTTTACGACAATCATCCCGGCGCGCAAAATGCCGAACAGCGCCACTGGATATTGCAATAAGTTAGGCATCATCAGCGCAACGCGATCGCCCTTTTTAAGCCCCAGCCCTTGTTGCAAATAAGCGGCAAACGCGCGACTGCGTTCTTCCAGCTTGCGGAAGGTCATTACCTCCCCCATATTCATAAACGCGGGCTGATCGGCGTAGCGCGTGACCGACTGCTCAAACATATCTACCAGAGATTGATAACGGTCAGGGTTGATCTCCGTCGGAACGTCCGCGGGATAACGGTTAAGCCAAACCTTCTTCAATTCTTCACCTCTAAAATGCGTGTTCGTCGTCATCGCAACCCCAAGTGATAAACATGCTGTTAACATAATATTAACTCATCTTACCAGCTTGATAATTACCCAACGAAAAGGTTGCGAAGCGCGTCACTATTTATTTTTATCTTTACTGTAAGAATGCAGAAACAGCGGACCAGCCGCTGTTTCTTTTTCTTTAAAAACAAGCAATTATTCAGTTACAACTGTTTGTACTCTCGCGGGACCAGGATTATACCAGCCCCATCCGCCGTAGCCATAGGGCCAGCCTCGCCCACCATAAAACCAGGGATCAATCGGCTGTGGCGGCATAATCACCTGCTGGGTTAAATGCCAACGTTTGTAACCCGTTGCCTGCATTACCATAAATTTATATGGCGTGTTGCCGATTTTACCGTCAACCGTACCGGTGATTGGCCCGACAACTGTCACCAGCTGGCCTCGGAAATCGACCGGATCAAGAAAACCATTCACATCGGCATAAATGCGCCCACGCGACGGTTCTCCCAGCGTCGGCCTTGCTCCGCTGTCGAGTGGTACAGTGGCAATTTCCAGGCGGGTTTTCCCTTGCTGGTTTTGCACCGCAACCACTTTACCGCCAAATCGCGCTTCCTGACCAACGTACAGCTGCGGCGCATTCATCACCCGAACTAAATCTTGTTGCGGCGTTGGGCTACTGCCTTTAATGGCGTCCGGCACAGTGACACAACCGCTCAGTATTAGCGCAAACGTACCTGCCAGTATGCCTTTGATAACATTGTTTTGAACCGCCATGATGCGACTCCTTTTTTCTCAGGGCATACTCTTAAGATTCATTCTTTGCCCGGAAGTTTCTTCCACGCGACGTTGTTACGCAAATAAACCGGCTCGGCATGTTCCACCGCCACCGTTTTACCCTCGGCAAACATCTGACAAGCAATGGGCAGCATATCTTCTGCAGCGGGCAGTAACACTTCGCCATCGCGCAAAACCAGCCCGCTTTCTTTACCGAGATCCGGCCAGGCTTGCCAGCCTGTACCCACGGTCGCCCATTCACCGGAAAGCTGTTGCATCCGTTCATGAACGCGTTCTGGTTTGAGTACGGCTTCGGTTTCTTCACCGTGCCAGACACCGTTTTCATCACGCTGATATTCGGCCCAGTAAACTTCGCCCATTCGCGCGTCAATGGCTGCCAGTACGCGAGTTGCGCCGTTTTTGCGCCACGCCCCTTGCGCCATTGTCATTAGCGTGGAGACGCCAATCATCGGGAGCTCCGCACCAAGTGCCAGTCCTTGCGCGATGCCAATACCGATGCGCACGCCGGTGAAACTACCGGGGCCGCGCCCGTAAGCCAGAGCGTTAATGTCAGTCAGGGAGGTTCCGCTGGCGGTCAGGATATCCTGCACCATCGGTAAGATTCGTTGAGTATGTTCACGAGGGCAAAGCTCGAAATGAGCATTGACAGTACCGTCGTTCCACAGGGCGACAGAGCAGGCCTCTGTCGCGGTATCGATAGCCAGAATTCGCATGGGTCTTCGTGCTTAGATCAATAAAAAGGCGCGCATCATACCATACTCCATCACAAATTACCTGGAGGATGGTATCGCAAGGAAACGAACCGCTCGGGCAATATCACGGGTACGCGGCGCGGGCGGCAGGCTGGCAAGGAAAGTGGCGCCATAAGGGCGCATCACCAGCCGATTGTCGCAAATCACCAGCACGCCGCGATCGTCTGCGTCGCGAATCAGTCGCCCTACTCCCTGTTTGAGAGTAATGACGGCATCTGGTAGTTGCACTTCATCGAACGGGTCGCCACCGCGCAAACGGCAATCTTCCATGCGCGCTTTTAACAGCGGGTCATCCGGCGAGGTAAACGGCAACTTGTCGATAATCACCAATGACAATGTATCGCCACGCACGTCCACCCCTTCCCAGAAACTACTGGTTGCCACAAGAAGCGCGTTACCGGCACTGACAAATTGCTGCAACAGTTGCCCTTTGCTGGTTTCCCCCTGCAACAATACGGGAAGCGTCATGGTAGCGCGGAACTGCTCAGCCAGATCGCGCATCATGGCGTGCGAGGTACAAAGCATAAAGCAACGACCGTTGTTAGCTTCGATGATCGGTCGCAGCATTGCCGCTAACTGGCGAGCAGAACCTGGCTGGTTGGTTTGCGGCAGATTGCGCGGCACACAGAGTAACGCCTGGCGGCTGTAATCAAAGGGGCTGGGCAACAGCAACGATTCAGCCTGTTCGATACCAAGCCGCGAAGTGAAATGATGCAGATCGTCATTCACCGACAGCGTTGCCGAGGTAAAGATCCAGCTTCCGGGCTTTTGCTCCATTAACTCTTTGAATTTATCCGCCACGCTTAACGGCGTCAGCGCCAGGGTAAAATGGCGTGATGTACATTCGTACCAGTAGCTATAGCCCGGCTGATTGATCTCTTTTAGCCGTTTCAGTCGTGTGCGATATAACGTGGCGCGTTCAAATGCCGCATCCAGCAAGGCGGAGCGTCCCAGCGACAGTTTCGCCACGTCATAACAAAGTTCAAGGGTGTCATCGAGCAGTAAAAACGCTCGCTGAATTTGCGGATTGGCTAACAGTTCGCGCAGGTTGCCACGATAGCCCGGCTCGCCGAGTTGCAGGCGAAAATCCTGCGCGCTCTGGGCAAGACGGTCAGCGCACTTTTGTAACTGTTGGGTATCTTTTAATTCGGTGCGGTAGGCAATGGTAATATCTTTCGCTAAATCAAGTAATTGTCGACTGGAAAGCGACTGACCGAAGTACTGGCTGGCAATATCCGGCAATTGGTGGGCTTCGTCGAAGATCATGACGTCTGCTTCCGGGATCAGTTCGCCAAATCCGCTCTCTTTCACCACCATATCTGCCAGAAACAGATGATGGTTTACCACCACCACATCGGCGTCCATCGCTTTTTTGCGCGCTTTGACCACAAAGCAATCTTTATACATCGGGCAGTCGCTGCCGAGACAATTATCGTTGGTGCTGGTGACCAACGGCCACGCCTGCGAATCTTCCGCCACGCTAACGCAGGTGCTGATATCGCCATCTACCGTCTGATTTGACCAGGAACGCAGCAGGATCACATCGCTTAAGGTTTGTACTGGCAAATCTCCACCCGCCAGCGCCTGCTGTTCAAGTCGTTCGAGGCAGAGGTAGTTTGAGCGCCCTTTCAGCAACGCCATGTTGCCCGTGTATTTCAACGCCTTTGCCACCGTCGGCAAATCGCGGCTGTAGAGCTGATCCTGCAACGCTTTTGAGCCCGTCGAGATAATGACTTTCTTTTTCGCCCGCAGCGCAGGGGCAAGGTAAGCATAGGTTTTGCCTGTACCGGTTCCCGCTTCCACCACCAGCGGCTGGCTTTTTTCTATCGCCTGGGTCACAGCGACTGCCATCTGTCGCTGTGGTTCACGCGGCTTAAAACCAGGTATCGCTTTCGCCAGTTGACCGTCTGGTGCAAAATCGTCCGTCACACTACCCCCTGTTGATTTGAACAGGGATTATGTCAGGCCAGGCTGGTTTTCGCCAGTTGAAGTGGTGACGGCAGCCTCACATTGTGGCAGTCTTTGCAGCACAAAAATGGAAAGTTAATGAGGACATAATGATGACTATCGTTCGTATCGACGCTGAAGCCCGCTGGTCTGATGTGGTGATCCACAACAACACGCTCTACTACACTGGCGTACCAGAAAACCTTGATGCTGATGCTTTTGAACAAACCGCCAACACGCTGGCGCAAATTGACGCCGTGCTGGAAAAACAAGGCAGCAATAAATCGAGCATTCTGGATGCCACCATTTTCCTTGCCGATAAAAACGACTTTGCGGCAATGAATAAAGCATGGGATGCCTGGGTTGTAGCGGGTCACGCGCCGGTGCGCTGCACGGTGCAGGCGGGGCTGATGAATCCGCAGTACAAGGTTGAAATTAAGATTATCGCTGCGGTTTAATTCCAGAAAAAGAATTCTATCACGGCAAAAGCCACACAATAATTTATCGAAAACACTGGCCGATTTTGAATTAAATGGCCAGTGTTTAAGCGCTGATTTTAGATGGGTAATGCCCCTTCAGGTTATTTATTCTTTATTTTTATTGATTCATCGTTATTTATTCACAACTGATATTAATCAGCAAAATCAAATCATTATGCTAACTCTCTGAATTAACCTACTCTGGTTTTCTTCCTGCTACCTTTCTTGCCTGAAAACCCTGGCTGAAGCGATTCGATTTACAGTTAATTTGCGGTACATCACTACATAAACGGCCATGACCTGCTACCTTTAAAATACCTGAATGTCAATAGGTTAACTAATGAGATATCATTATAATCCCTTTGATATTGGACGCAATTTAAGGTCATATATAGCCTTATTGTTCACATGGTTAATTTTAAGGAAAAGAATATGCCTGCAGTAATAGATAAAGCTCTGGATTTTATTGGTGCCATGGATGTATCAGCATCAACGCCAAGTTCTATGAATGAAAGTACGGCGAAGGGAATATTTAAATATTTGCATGATCTGGGTGTACCCGCGAGTGTCGCCGATATTACTGCACGAGCCGACCAGGAAGGTTGGAATCCTGGATTCACGGAAAAAATGGTGGGATGGGCAAAAAAAATGGAGTCTGGTGAACGTATTGTGATTAAAAACCCAGAATACTTTTCGTCATACATGCAAGAAGAACTCAAAGCACTGGTATGAGTTAATTCTCTATCAGCAAAAATTGATCAGGACGCTTTTGTTGACCACATAAAAGCGTCTTTTTCTTGCCATCATAAACTCCGCCGAATTCACTCAACCAACACAGCTCCGTAAATCTTTGGATCAAATTCTGCAGGCCAGACGGTTCGTTTGTCATAATGCGCCCCGTTAAAACAGACATTCTGAAGATCTGTCCCTGCGAAATTAGCGCCTCTTAAATCGGCAGCGGTAAAATCTGCCCCACAAAGTCGTGCGTGGCTAAAATCAGCAGCAATAGGTCGTGACTGAGCAAAATTACAATTCGTCAGATCGGCGTGGTTTAACCAGGCACACATCAGGGCAGATCTCGAAAGGTTCCCCCCAATAAGGGAAGTTTTGATAAAACTGATATTACGCAGATGCGCATCATTAAACCGTGCACCATCCATGCACATGCCGTCGAAAACGGCACGATGTAAATTCATGCCAGAAAAATCCCAGCCGATGAGGCTATCCGTATCAAGATACAGGACGTCATCCGTGACGAAATCGATACGGATCATTTTGTGTTACTCGTCTTCATCCTCAAAACGCGCCACTATTTGCTCGCCGGTATGGTTGGCGCGCAGCTCTTCTGCCACCAGCGCGATTGCCTGACCGCTGCTCATCCCCTGTGCCATCAGTTCCTGAATACGCTCAACGGCTTTTTGCTGCTGTTCATGGGTGAGTGAAGGTAAACCTGCAAACATTGTTAACTCCTGCTAAATTGTTGGCGCTAATTATTTCATGCTACCCGGCACATAGCCAGTAGAGTCAGGACTGATGAAGACGTTATCTCCCGCTGTGATTACTTTACCCTGGCGTCAGGACGCCGCTGAATTTTATTTTGCCCGCTTAAGCCACCTGCCATGGGCGATGTTGTTGCACTCCGGCTACGCCGACCATCCGCATAGTCGCTTTGATATTGTGGTGGCTGACCCCGTTTGCACTTTAACCACTCACGATAATGAAACCCGGGTATGTGAAGGAGAAATCCGCACAACGACCACTGACGATCCGCTCAAAGTGCTCCAACAGGCACTGGACCGTGCAAACATTCACCCGTCGCATAGCAATAATTTGCCATTTCAGGGCGGTGCGCTTGGGCTGTTTGGCTACGATCTGGGACGTCGGTTTGAGTCGCTGCCAGAAATTGCGCAACGAGATCTCGACTTGCCTGACATGGCGGTTGGTATCTACGACTGGGCGCTAATCGTCGACCACCAGCATCAGCGTATTTCGCTACTCAGCCATGGTGATGTCAATGCTCGTCTGGCGTGGCTGGACAGCCAGCAAATAGCACCACAGCAAGATTTCAAGTTAACATCCGCCTGGCAATCCAATATGAACCGCGAGCAGTATGGCGAGAAATTTCGCCAGGTGCAGGAATATCTGCACAGCGGCGATTGCTATCAGGTGAATCTCGCCCAGCGTTTTCACGCGACCTATTCTGGCGATGAATGGCAGGCGTTCGTTCAGCTTAATCAGGCAAACCGCGCACCGTTCAGTGCCTTCCTGCGTCTGGAACAAGGTGTGATTTTAAGCCTTTCACCAGAACGGTTTATTCTTTGTGATGGTGGTGAGATCCAGACCCGCCCGATTAAAGGCACGCTCCCACGCTTGTCCGATCCTCAGGAAGATAGCAAACAAGCTGAAAAACTGGCGAACTCACCGAAAGATCGCGCCGAAAACCTGATGATTGTCGATTTAATGCGCAATGACATCGGCCGAGTTGCCGTACCAGGTTCAGTAAAAGTGCCTGAACTGTTTGTGGTAGAGCCCTTCCCTGCCGTGCATCATCTGGTCAGCACCATAACGGCACGCTTGCCAGAGCAGTTGCATGCCAGCGATCTGCTGCGCGCTGCTTTTCCTGGTGGTTCAATCACCGGCGCGCCGAAAGTGCGGGCAATGGAGATTATTGATGAACTGGAACCGCAGCGACGCAATGCCTGGTGCGGCAGCATTGGCTATTTAAGCTTCTGCGGCAATATGGATACCAGCATCACCATCCGCACGCTGACGGCGGTTAACGGGCAGATTTACTGTTCAGCTGGTGGCGGCATCGTTGCTGATAGCCAGGAAGAAGCGGAATATCAGGAAACTTTTGATAAAGTTAATCGTATCCTGAAGCAACTGGAGAAGTAAGACGTGGAATACCGTGGCCTGACGCTTGATGATTTTTTATCGCGATTTCAACTATTGCGTCCGCAAATTAACCGGGAAACCTTAAATCATCGTCAGGCTGCCGTGTTAATCCCCATTGTCCGCCGACCGCAGCCGGGCTTGCTGCTGACTCAGCGTTCCATTCATCTGCGCAAACATGCTGGACAAGTCGCATTCCCTGGAGGTGCGGTCGATGACACGGACGCGTCAGTTATCGCCGCTGCGCTGCGTGAAGCCGAAGAAGAGGTCGCCATACCGCCTTCAGCCGTTGAGGTTATCGGCGTGTTACCCCCTGTCGATAGCGTAACGGGCTACCAGGTCACTCCCGTGGTCGGCATTATCCCACCTGATTTACCGTATCGCGCCAGTGAAGATGAAGTCTCCGCAGTATTTGAAATGCCGCTTGCCCAGGCGTTACATTTGGGCCGTTATCATCCTTTGGATATCTACCGTCGTGGCGATTCGCATCGGGTATGGCTTTCCTGGTACGAACAGTATTTTGTATGGGGAATGACCGCAGGCATAATTCGTGAACTGGCGCTACAAATTGGTGTGAAACCCTGACTATACTTATCTTTACATCTACAAAACACTACTTGAGACAATCATCGCAATATTAGTTAAATCGCGGTTTTTGATTAGTTTAATTCATGTGAATAGTTAAGCCTGTCGCCGCGTTCCCTCTTACACTATGCGCTGTTATTAGTTCGTTACTGGAAGTCCAGTCACCTTGTCAGGAGTATTATCGTGATTAGTCTATTCGACATGTTTAAGGTGGGGATTGGTCCCTCATCTTCCCATACTGTAGGGCCTATGAAGGCGGGTAAACAGTTCGTCGATGATCTGGTCGAAAAAGGCTTACTGGATAGCGTTACCCGCGTTGCCGTGGACGTTTATGGTTCACTGTCGCTGACGGGTAAAGGCCACCACACCGATATCGCCATTATTATGGGTCTTGCAGGTAACGAACCTGCCACCGTGGATATCGACAGTATTCCCGGTTTTATTCGCGACGTAGAAGAGCGCGAACGTCTGCTGCTGGCACAGGGACGGCATGAAGTGGATTTCCCACGCGACAACGGGATGCGTTTTCATAACGGTAACCTGCCGCTGCATGAAAACGGGATGCAAATCCACGCCTATAACGGCGATACAGTTGTTTACAGCAAAACTTATTATTCCATCGGCGGCGGTTTTATCGTCGATGAAGAACATTTTGGGCACGATGCCGCCAACGAAGTCAGTGTGCCGTATCCGTTCAAATCCGCCACCGAGCTGCTGGCGTACTGTAATGAAACCGGTTATTCCCTTTCCGGTCTGGCAATGCAGAACGAACTGGCGTTGCACAGTAAGAAAGAAATCGACGAGTATTTCGCTCATGTCTGGCAAACCATGCAGGCATGTATCGATCGCGGCATGAATACCGAAGGCGTATTGCCTGGCCCGCTGCGTGTTCCGCGCCGTGCGTCTGCCCTGCGCCGGATGCTGGTTTCCAGCGATAAACTGTCTAACGATCCGATGAATGTCATCGACTGGGTAAACATGTTTGCGCTGGCGGTAAACGAAGAAAACGCCGCCGGTGGTCGTGTGGTAACTGCGCCAACTAACGGTGCCTGCGGCATCGTTCCGGCAGTGCTGGCATACTATGACCACTTTATTGAATCGGTCAGCCCTGATATTTATACCCGCTACTTTATGGCGGCCGGAGCGATTGGCGCACTGTACAAAATGAACGCGTCTATTTCCGGTGCGGAAGTCGGTTGCCAGGGCGAAGTGGGCGTTGCCTGTTCAATGGCTGCGGCGGGTCTTGCAGAACTGTTGGGCGGTAGCCCTGAACAGGTTTGCGTGGCGGCGGAAATTGGCATGGAGCACAACCTTGGTCTGACTTGCGACCCGGTTGCGGGTCAGGTTCAGGTTCCGTGCATTGAACGTAACGCTATTGCATCAGTGAAGGCGATTAACGCCGCGCGGATGGCTCTGCGTCGTACTAGTGCACCACGAGTTTCACTGGATAAAGTCATCGAAACGATGTACGAAACAGGAAAGGATATGAACGCTAAATATCGCGAAACCTCACGCGGTGGTCTGGCGATTAAAGTCCAGTGTGACTAATACTTTATCCTCGCCCATCTGCAACGGATGGGCGAATTTATCTTCGCTTTCTCGTCTGCTGTAATTTTCCCCACTACACTTCCACTGTTGCGTCAGGCGTTTGTCGCCATACGCTTACAGGGCGGCCCGCATGCAAAAAGCACAACGGATCATTAAAACCTATCGCCGTAATCGAATGATTGTTTGTACAATTTGCGCACTCTTTACGCTTGTGGCGACACTAAGCGTGCGATTTATTTCACAGCGTAATTTAAATCAACAGCGGGTGATCCTCTTCGCCAATCACGCGGTTGAAGAGCTGGATAAAGTCTTGCAGCCCCTTCAGGCGGGACGCGAGCTTTTACTTCCGTTGATTGGCCTCCCCTGCTCAGTCACTCATTTGCCTCTACGCAAGCAGGCCGCCAAACTGCAAACCGTGCGTTCTATTGGCCTGGTTCAAAACGGTACGCTCTATTGCTCCAGTATCTTTGGCTATCGAAATGTCCCTGTTCATGATATTCAAGCCGATTTGCCTGCCCCACGGCCTCTTCTGCGTCTTACCACCGATCGCGTGTTGCTTAAAGGTAGCCCAGTACTGATCCAGTGGTATCCCTCGTCATCACATAGCGGTGATGGCGTTCTGGAGATGATCAACATTGGACTATTGACGACGATGTTACTGGAACCGCAGTTGCCGCAAATCAGAGACGCCAGCCTGACGGTAGCCAATCGCCATTTACTCTATGATGATGGTCTGGTTGATTCTTTACCTCCGCTTAATGGCAATGAACGTTACCAGGTTTCATCGCAGAATTTTCCTTTTACCATCAGCGTTAGCGGACCAGGTGCGACGGAGCTGGCGTTGCACCATCTTCCCAGCCAGTTCCCGCTGGCGGTACTGTTGAGTTTACTGGTGGGTTATGTTGCATGGCTGGCAACCGCACACAGAATGAGTTTTTCGCGCGAAATTAATCTTGGCCTCGCGCAACATGAGTTCGAGCTATTCTGTCAACCTTTACTAAACGCACGCAGTCAGCAATGTATTGGCGTAGAGATATTGCTGCGCTGGAATAACCCACGTCAGGGTTGGATCTCGCCGGATGTGTTTATCCCTATTGCGGAAGAACATCACCTGATAGTGCCGCTTACCCGTTATGTGATGATGGAAACCATCCGTCAACTCCACGTTTTTCCAATAAGCAGCCAGTTTCATATTGGGATTAACGTCGCCCCCAGCCATTTTCGCCGTGGCGTGCTGTTGAAAGATCTCAATCAGTACTGGTTCAGTGCTCACCCGATTCAGCAACTCATCCTTGAAATAACCGAGCGCGATGCGCTGGTAGATGTCGATTATCGGATTGCCCGCGAACTGCATCGTAAAAACGTCAAGCTGGCGATTGATGACTTCGGCACCGGCAACAGTTCGTTTTCCTGGCTTGAAACGTTACGTCCTGACGTGCTGAAAATTGATAAGTCTTTCACTGCGGCGATTGGTTCAGATGCAGTTAACTCGACGGTGACAGATATCATTATTGCGCTGGGGCAAAGACTGAATATTGAACTGGTGGCGGAAGGCGTTGAAACGCAAGAACAAGCGAAGTATTTGCGCCGTCATGGCGTACATATTTTACAAGGGTATTTGTACGCGCAGCCCATGCCGCTGCGTGATTTCCCGAAATGGCTGGCGGGCAGCCAACCGCCGCCCACCAGGCATAACCGACACGTTACGCCCGTTATGCCATTGCGTTAGTGCTATTCGTCTTCATCGTGCTGCGGTTGCTCTTTAACAATGCGAACCAGATCAACACGATAATCATTGGCTTCTACGATGGTGATATGCAGCGGTCCAACATCGATCACGTCGCCTGCGCGAGGAATGTGACCATTTGCCGAAATTACCAGACCTGCAACCGTCGCAATATCATCATCATCGGTAAGGTGCTCAACATCAAGCGCCTGCTGTAAGGCATGTAAGTCTGTACCACCTTTTACCAGCCAACCGTCGCCATCGATAACAATTTCCGGCGTTTCATCTGCATCCGGGAACTCACCAGCAATGGCTTCCAGTACATCCAGCGGCGTAACCAGACCTTGCACCACACCAAACTCGTTGGTGACGATAACAAAACTACCGCGAGCACGACGCAACACTCCCAGCAGGTTGATCGGGTCGAGGGTTTCCGGAACGATTATCGCCGGAGAAGCAGAAGCAATTGCCGTCACGTCGACACCGACTTCCAGTGCCACCAGCAGTTCTTTGGCACGCACGATACCGATGATTTCATCCAGTTCACCACGACACACCGGAAACAGGCTGTGCGGTGAAGAAAGCAGTTGCTGGCGGATTTCATCAACGCCAAGGTTAGCATCTACCCAACTGATCTCACCGCGTGGCGTCATAATGCCGCGCAGAGAGCGTGACGCCAAAGTCAGTACGCCGTTAATCATATAACGCTCTTCTTCAGCAAAGGCACCTTCTGGAACCGGAATTGGCACCGGGCTATCGGCATCGTGTTGAATATTTGCCTGACGTTTACCCCCCATCAAACGCAGAATGGCATCGGCGGTACGCGCACGCAGCGGTAAAGTCGACTGATGGCGAATAAAGTTACGGCGCGCAATCTGGTTAAACACTTCGATGATGATCGAGAAACCAATTGCTGCATACAGGTAGCCTTTTGGAATATGGAAACCAAAACCTTCAGCTACGAGGCTCAGACCAATCATCAACAGGAAGCTCAAACAGAGCACTACAACTGTTGGATGCTGGTTAACGAATCGCGTCAGCGGTTTCGATGCCAGCAACATAACTGCCATCGCAATCACTACCGCAGCCATCATTACCGGTAGATGGTTGACCATCCCTACGGCAGTAATCACTGCATCCAGCGAGAAAACAGCGTCAAGGATGACAATCTGTGTGACGACCACCCAAAAACTGGCATAACCTTTACCGTGACCAGAGTCATGATCGCGGTTTTCCAGCCGCTCATGCAACTCGGTTGTCGCTTTGAACAGCAAGAATATCCCCCCGAACAGCATAATCAGATCGCGCCCGGAGAAAGAAAAATCCATTACGGTAAATAGCGGTTTGGTCAGCGTGACCATCCATGAAATAAGCGATAACAGCCCCAGGCGCATAATCAACGCCAGTGACAGCCCCAACAAACGCGCTTTATCACGTTGTTTCGGCGGCAGTTTATCGGCAAGGATGGCGATAAAAACGAGGTTATCGATACCCAGCACGATTTCAAGGACGACAAGCGTGAGCAGCCCCGCCCAAATCGAGGGATCCATTAAGAATTCCATGACAAGCTCCTGCTTAAGGAATAGCTAATCGGCGCCAGAAATAATGCAGGCGAAACGAGAAAATACAAACAAAAGGTGCGGCAAAAAATGCCAGTAAGGCAGGCGCTATATGGCCTGATGCTGAAGTGACGTCGGTGACGATCCATACTGCGGGCTGCAGCCCTATACTCCTTGGTTGTTAAACGGGAGTTAAACATATCAGAGAGATCTCTGATTTGGCAAAGATTTACCTTCCTTTGCAAATGAATGTGAAAACATTTTTTACTCTTTCGGAATTTTGTCAATTCAAAGTTAATTTACGGATCTTCATCACATAAAATATTTTTTTCGATATCTAAAATAAATCGCGAGGCACAGGGGGTTTCTGGTTGTAGCCCTTATCTGAATCGATTCGATTGTGGACGACGATTCAAAAATACATCTGGCACGTTGAGATGTTAACAATAATAAGGAGGTAGCAAGTGACCATTGCTATTGTTATAGGCACACATGGTTGGGCTGCAGAGCAGTTGCTTAAAACGGCAGAGATGCTGTTAGGCGAGCAGGAAAACGTTGGCTGGATCGATTTTGTTCCTGGCGAAAATGCCGAAACGCTAATCGAAAAGTACAACGCTCAGTTGGCAAAACTCGACACCACTAAAGGCGTGCTGTTTCTCGTTGATACATGGGGAGGCAGTCCGTTCAATGCTGCCAGCCGCATTGTCGTCGACAAAGAGCATTATGAAGTGATCGCAGGCGTTAACATTCCAATGTTAGTGGAAACGTTAATGGCTCGTGATGATGACCCAAGCTTTGACGAACTGGTAGCACTGGCCGTAGAAACAGGCCGCGAAGGTGTGAAAGCACTGAAAGCGAAACCAGTTGAAAAAGCAGCGCCCGCCCCCGCCGCAGCGGCACCGAAAGCGGCTCCTGCTCCGGCAAAACCGATGGGACCAAACGACTACATGGTAATTGGCCTCGCGCGTATCGACGATCGTTTGATTCACGGTCAGGTTGCTACCCGCTGGACCAAAGAAACTAATGTCTCCCGTATCATCGTAGTTAGTGACGAAGTGGCTGCGGATACCGTTCGTAAGACACTGCTCACCCAGGTTGCACCTCCCGGCGTAACAGCGCATGTAGTTGATGTCGCCAAAATGATTCGCGTCTACAACAACCCGAAATATGCGGGCGAACGCGTGATGCTGTTATTTACCAACCCGACAGATGTTGAGCGTCTCGTTGAAGGCGGCGTGAAAATCACCTCAGTCAACGTCGGTGGTATGGCATTCCGTCAGGGCAAAACTCAGGTGAATAACGCGGTTTCGGTTGATGAAAAAGATATCGAAGCATTCAAGAAACTGAATGCGCGCGGCATCGAGCTGGAAGTCCGTAAGGTTTCCACCGACCAGAAACTGAAAATGATGGATCTGATCAGCAAAATCGATAAGTAACGTATTGTGTTGATTATCACTCAGTTTTCACACTTAAGTCTTACGTAAACAGGAGAAGTACAATGGAGATTACCACTCTTCAAATTGTGCTGGTATTTATCGTAGCCTGTATCGCAGGTATGGGATCAATCCTCGATGAATTTCAGTTTCACCGTCCGCTAATCGCGTGTACCCTGGTGGGTATCGTTCTTGGGGATATGAAAACCGGTATTATTATCGGTGGTACCCTGGAAATGATCGCGCTGGGCTGGATGAACATCGGTGCCGCTGTTGCACCTGACGCCGCCCTGGCTTCTATTATTTCTACCATTCTGGTTATTGCTGGTCATCAGAGCATCGGTGCCGGTATCGCGCTGGCAATTCCGCTGGCAGCAGCAGGCCAGGTGCTGACCATTATCGTTCGTACTATTACCGTTGCTTTCCAGCACGCTGCGGATAAGGCGGCTGATAACGGCAACCTGACGGCGATTTCCTGGATCCATGTTTCCTCTCTGTTCCTGCAGGCAATGCGTGTGGCTATTCCGGCCGTTATCGTTGCGCTTTCTGTTGGTACCAGCGAAGTTCAAAACATGCTGAACGCCATTCCGGAAGTGGTGACCAATGGTCTGAACATTGCCGGTGGCATGATCGTGGTTGTTGGTTATGCGATGGTTATCAACATGATGCGTGCTGGCTACCTGATGCCGTTCTTCTACCTCGGCTTCGTAACCGCAGCATTCACCAACTTTAACCTGGTTGCTCTGGGTGTCATCGGTACCGTTATGGCGGTGCTCTACATTCAGCTGAGCCCGAAATATAACCGTGTCGCCGGTGCGCCAGTTCAGGCTGCTGGTAACAACGATCTCGACAACGAACTGGACTAACAGGTGAGCGAAATGGTTGATACAACTCAAACTACCACTGAGAAAAAACTCACTAAGAGTGATATTCGTGGCGTCTTCCTGCGTTCTAACCTCTTCCAGGGTTCATGGAACTTCGAGCGTATGCAGGCGCTGGGCTTCTGCTTCTCTATGGTGCCGGCGATTCGTCGCCTCTACCCAGAAAACAACGATGCCCGTAAACAGGCGATTAAACGTCACCTCGAATTCTTTAACACCCAACCGTTCGTGGCGGCGCCAATTCTGGGCGTAACCCTGGCGCTGGAAGAACAGCGTGCTAACGGTGCAGAGATCGACGATGGCGCAATCAACGGTATCAAAGTAGGTCTGATGGGTCCGCTGGCAGGTGTAGGCGACCCAATCTTCTGGGGTACGGTACGTCCGGTATTCGCAGCGCTGGGCGCCGGTATCGCGATGAGCGGCAGCCTGTTAGGTCCGTTGCTGTTCTTTATCCTGTTTAACCTGGTACGTCTGGCAACGCGTTACTACGGCGTAGCATATGGTTACTCCAAGGGCATCGATATCGTTAAAGATATGGGCGGCGGCTTCCTGCAAAAACTGACGGAAGGGGCGTCTATTCTCGGCCTGTTTGTCATGGGGGCATTGGTTAACAAGTGGACGCATGTCAACATCCCGCTGGTGGTTTCGACCATTACCGGGCAGGATGGACAGACCCGTGTCACCACAGTGCAAACCATTCTTGACCAGTTAATGCCAGGCCTGGTACCACTGCTGCTGACCTTTGCTTGTATGTGGCTGCTGCGCAAAAAAGTGAACCCGCTGTGGATCATCGTTGGCTTCTTCGTCATTGGTATCGCTGGTTACGCTTGCGGCCTGCTGGGACTGTAAGACTGTTGTACACTACCGGGGCCTTTTGGCCCCGTTTTTTTATCTGGAGGATTAATGACAATCACGGACCTGGTACTGATTCTTTTCATCGCCGCACTCCTGGCCTTCGCGATCTACGATCAGTTCATCATGCCCCGCCGCAACGGCCCCACCCTGCTGGCAATTCCTTTGCTCCGGCGTGGTCGCATCGATAGCGTTATCTTCGTCGGATTGATTGTCATTCTTATCTATAACAACGTCACGAATCATGGCGCGCTAATAACGACATGGTTATTAAGTGCACTGGCTCTGATGGGTTTTTATATATTCTGGATCCGCGTTCCGAAGATCATCTTTAAACAGAAAGGTTTTTTCTTCGCCAATGTCTGGATTGAATATAGCCGAATCAAAGCGATGAACTTATCGGAAGATGGTGTCCTGGTTATGCAATTAGAACAGCGTCGGTTGTTAATCCGCGTTCGAAATATCGACGATCTGGAAAAAATTTATAAACTTCTTGTTTCGACTCAATAGGTTATATCTTTAGCCAAAGCTATGTTAAGTGTATTTTTAATAACCAGACATAGCTTAGGCTATATTATTTCTTCGATCATTTGTTATTTATTTTAACGTTTCATTTATATATAAATCTAAATGAAAATCGTTATCAATGAAGTAATGAAATAATATATTCCAACAGTTGTTTTATATTCTCAAAATATGTTAAGGTTGCGCCCTCATTTGGGGAGTAGCCGATTTCCAGACTCCGGAAATGTACGTGTCAACATACTCGTTGCAAAACGTGGCACGTACGGACTGAACATTTTCAGTCAGGCGAGACCATATGCACATCAATCGCTATGCCTGCATGGGCGCGTCTTGTCGTTCATGTGTGCATGTTTGCGGGGGGCGAAGATGTGTTTTATGGATACCCCGGTCAGGACGTTGTCATGAATATCACTGCTACTGTTCTTCTTGCGTTTGGTATGTCGATGGATGCATTTGCTGCATCAATCGGTAAAGGCGCCACCCTCCATAAACCGAAATTTTCTGAAGCGTTGCGAACCGGCCTTATTTTTGGTGCCGTCGAAACCCTGACGCCGCTGATCGGCTGGGGTATGGGCATGTTAGCCAGCCGCTTTGTCCTCGAATGGAACCACTGGATTGCGTTTGTGCTGCTGATATTCCTCGGCGGTCGAATGATTATTGAGGGTTTTCGTGGCGCAGATGATGAAGATGAAGAACCGCGCCGTCGACACGGTTTCTGGCTACTGGTAACCACCGCGATTGCCACCAGCCTGGATGCCATGGCTGTGGGTGTTGGTCTTGCCTTCCTGCAGGTCAACATTATCGCGACCGCATTGGCCATTGGTTGTGCAACCTTGATTATGTCGACATTAGGGATGATGGTTGGTCGCTTTATCGGCTCAATTATTGGGAAAAAAGCGGAAATTCTCGGCGGGCTGGTACTGATCGGCATCGGCGTCCAGATCCTCTGGACGCACTACCACGGTTAATTTGTTCGCTGCCAGAGGTGAATATTAAAATCCGTCTGGCAGTCGAATACTTCTTTTGCCGCCAACGTTTGCCAGACATCAGGCTTCGCACGCCAGGCAAACGGCGTCATCTGCAACAATGCAACAGCTTCATCGCCGCGAAGACGCATCGGATACCGCAGTTCATCGCTCTGCTGTAATGCAAAACCTTCCAGTTGTTCAGTATGGGGGGCATGCAGAAGTACTTCGTCGTAAATCAGCCCTTTCAACTCCATTAAATGTCGTGGCCCTGGAGTAACGGTAATTACCCACCCTCCCGGTTTGACGACACGCGCTAACTCTTCTGCTTTGCATGGCGCGTAGATGCGAATAATGGCATCCATACTGGCATCGGCAAAAGGCAGACGGTGGCTGGAAGCGACACAAAAGGTAACCTGCTTATAGCGTTTCGCCGCAGCTTTAATTGCGACCTTAGAGACATCAAGACCAAAGGTTGTCACTACTGGCAAGGCATCGGCAAAAGCATGAGTGTAATACCCTTCCCCACAGCCAATATCCAGTACCGCTGTTGCGTGCTCATTAAGACATCCACGCAATTGAGCGACTATCGCATCACGAAGCGGCTGGTAATGACCGGCATCTAAAAACGCACGTCGCGCCTGCATCATTTCCGCGCTGTCTCCCGGATCGCGGGATCGCTTATATTGAACGGGCAGCAGATTGATATATCCCTCTTTCGCCATATCAAATTGATGCCGCTGCGGACAGATATAGCTATTTTTTTCAAGAGATAGAGGCTGGTGGCAAAGTGGACAGGAAAACGACATGAAAACTCCGGCGGGACACTAAATGCCGCAAGTGTAACGCGAATCGCGCTACGGGCAAATATTCGAAGGTCGTAAGCGAGCATTAAACAAAGTAAAAAGCCTCGGTTTTCGACGAGGCTTTATAGCGAGATTGAAGTGCGTTAACACTTCAGATCAGTGAATTCGATCAGATAGCGGTTACGTTAACAGCTGCCGGACCTTTCTGGCCGTCCTGAATTTCGAACTCAACGTTCTGGCCTTCGGCCAGAGTTTTGAAGCCATTACCCTGGATAGCGGAGAAGTGTACGAACACATCTTTGCTACCATCAGCCGGAGTAATGAAGCCAAAACCTTTAGACTCGTTGAACCACTTAACCTGACCTTTAATCTTTGCCATTTGAAAAATTCCTTAGATTGTTTTCTTCGCCCGCAGGCATTACAGAGATAAAACTGACACATTACTGCTTGAGGCACTAATATAAGATTCGGCAGAGAAGCGGTATTCAACGACAACGTGTTTACTCAGGACTTCTTTACTGAAAATGCCACACATAAACAGAACTGTACCTCGTTTAACCCAAAGCTGTTATCACATACAACGTTAATTATGGCAAGCCATTTTTAAACATGTCTCGATCAGCTGCACAAATCTCGATGCGCCTTCCACTTTTTTTGCACATTTATGCAACGGAATGCGTGTCGATATATCGAGACACTTAAGCATACCAGTACAAACAGATGCCTGAACTGATATGGTTTCTAACATAGTTCAATAAGTTCTAATCTTCCAGTTAAGAAATACAATTTAATTACACAATGTGTGTGATATCACTTTTTATACTATGTAATGATAAAGTGTTATATAACTTTATCTCATAAAACAGTCAGTTAACAACATACACAGATGCAATGCCGATGCCATATTCAAAGCATGTTAATAATGTAAAATAAGAAAAAATGATGAATGATAAAAAAATGAGAAGAGAAACGTTTCGCTTATAAACAATGATGTAATTAATCAATATTCCGATGCAAACATCCCAATCAGCAAGTACAAAAAATAACTTTTTCTGATATCAAAATAAATGAATAAATAACAGAGAAAATAATCAAAATCCAATAAAGGATTAATTTTAATCAATTGCATCATTATAGTGCATGTAAGAATGATGAGATGAGTAACCCATCAACACAGGGTTACTCAAATTGCAGGAAGGATTACCGTTCTGCTACCAGACGAATAATATCTTCATCTTCACTCGTTTTTTGGTTCTCAGTAACCTTTTCATTGGCTTTTTCAGGTTCGTTAGCTTCGCACAAGCGGCGTAACAGTACATTCTGCCGTTTTTGCTGATCCAGCAATGCCTCAAGCAGTTCAATCTGTTCGTTAGTCCGGGAACTGGCACGGTTGATGAAAAACCACAAGATGAGCCCAATAATAAGAACTACTACCGATACGACCAAAGACGCAATGTTCATCACGCCTGAATTTACAACTTCGTTCATTTAACCACCTCTAAGTAGAGGCGCCATTTTACCACTGCTACGCAGGAAGGAAATCTACTGATGAAAAAATGATATCACCATGGGATGAACTGATTGATGGCACAAATTCCGCTGAAAAATTGCACATCCTGATCGCACATTATGTTGAATACCTGCATCCATAACAGCAAGAAAGCCAGCATAGCGGCAACCAGAACGACCCATCGAAACTTTTTCACTCCAATCTCCGTTTAACCTATCTTCTGCCTTTAAACTATCATGCGTTAGTTAAACAACGTCTAACCATGTCGATATTCGTGCTTTTTCGGAATGATACGCTTGCTTCAGTCCATATTGCCGCTACGATTAAGCAAACAAAAAGAGAAGAGGTCGTAATGCGATTCATCATTCGCACAATTATCTTGATAGCACTGGTATGGACAGGATTATTACTCAGCGGATATGGCGTTCTGATTGGAAGCAAGGAAAATGCTGCCGGATTAGGGCTGCAATGCACATATCTCACCGCCCGAAGCACAAGCACGGTGCAATATCTACATACTAAAAGTGGATTTTTGGGGATTACAGATTGCCCGCTGCTACGTAAAAGCAATATCGTCGTCGATAATGATTGATAGATAACGGTACAAATATCCACATCAAAACTAATGGATATAAAGTATTTTCATCTTCTGCTCGAACGATATCACTATTAACATTATTTAATCCACGCTGAATGAAGAACCTGTCTGAATCTTATGCAGACAGGTTCTTATTTTAATCAGAATGGATAGTCGTGATACCCCATTTGTGCGGATATTTTGCGCGCTGCCGTATGCAACATAGCCACATACTCCTGCAAACGTTCTTCAGAAAAACGCAGCGTCGGGAAGGAAATACTCAAGCCGGCAATCACGACACCAAAGCGGTCAAACACCGGAACGGCGATGCAACGCAGCCCTTCTTCCTGTTCTTCGTTATCTTCGCCGTATCCCTGCTCACGGACCTGATCTAACACGGGTAATAACGCCTCTGTGCTGGTGATGGTCCGATCGGTGCTGCGTTTATATTCCACGCCCTCAAGAATTTGCTTCACTTCATCGCGATCGCGCCATGCCAGCAGTACCTTACCAATCGCGGTGCTGTACAGCGGATTACGACGCCCAATCCGTGAATACATGCGCAAATTGTACATAGAGTCAATTTTGTGGATGTAAACGATACTGTCTTCATCCAGTGCGCCAAGATGAATGGTTTCTTTGGTCAAACGGGAGATCTCACGCATCTGGATATCTGCACTGCGAATAAGATCGACGTTTTGTAACGCACGAGCGCCCAGCTCAAATAATTTCAGGGTCAGAGAGTATTTCTCCGACTCTCCTTCCTGTGCGACATAGCCCAGGGTTTTCATGGTCTGTAAAAAGCGATAAACGGTGCTTTTTGACATCATGACACGCTGTGACAGCTCGGTTATCCCTATTTCGCGCTCTTCGCCCAGCGCCTGCAGAATGCCAAAAACCTTCAGTACGGAAGATACAGAATCAGGTTGTTTATCCAGATCTGCGTTAGCCATTTATCACCTCATTGCGAGTGTTTTATAAAAATCAGAACTGTTTTTTATTATAATTTCGCGCCAGGGTGGTCGCAATCCATCTTTTGCCGGTTAGTTACAATTCTGCGACATTCGCCGTGAATATCAGTGCTAAAATCATACCCCTGTTGATTATTACCAAAAGATATAAAATTCCTATGCCAAAAGTTCAGGCCGATGGCCTGCCGTTGCCTCAGCGGTACGGCGCAATTTTAACCATTATTATTGGTATTTCGATGGCGGTTCTCGACGGCGCTATCGCTAATGTCGCCTTGCCAACCATTGCAACCGATCTCCACGCCACACCAGCCAGTTCCATCTGGGTGGTGAATGCCTACCAAATCGCGATTGTTATCTCCTTACTCTCGTTCTCTTTTTTGGGCGATATGTTTGGCTATCGACGAATTTATAAATTCGGTCTGGTGGTTTTTCTGCTCTCATCGTTGTTCTGCGCTCTTTCTGATTCACTGCAAATGCTAACCCTGGCGCGTGTAATACAAGGTTTTGGCGGCGCGGCGTTAATGAGCGTCAATACTGCACTCATCCGCTTAATCTACCCACAACGTTTTCTGGGGCGAGGGATGGGAATTAACTCTTTTATCGTCGCCGTCTCCTCCGCTGCCGGGCCGACGATCGCCGCCGCAATCCTTTCAATTGCGTCCTGGAAGTGGTTATTTTTAATTAACGTACCGTTGGGTATTATCGCCCTACTCCTGGCAATGCGTTTTCTGCCGCCAAATGGTTCTCGTGCCAGTAAGCCGCGGTTTGACCTGCCCAGCGCCGTGATGAATGCGCTGACATTTGGCCTGCTTATTACCGCGTTGAGTGGTTTTGCTCAGGGGCAATCACTGACGCTGATCGGTGCTGAACTGGCGGTAATGATTATTGTTGGTATTTTCTTTATTCGCCGCCAGCTTTCCCTTCCTGTTCCACTGCTACCGGTGGATTTACTGCGTATTCCGCTGTTTACACTATCAATTTGTACCTCCATTTGTTCTTTCTGTGCGCAAATGCTGGCGATGGTTTCCCTGCCTTTTTATCTGCAAACCGTACTTGGGCGTAGTGAAGTTGAGACAGGTTTGCTCCTGACCCCGTGGCCGTTGGCAACGATGGTCATGGCTCCGCTGGCAGGTTATTTGATAGAGCGCGTCCATGCAGGATTGCTTGGTGCTTTAGGGCTGTTCATCATGGCGGCGGGACTTTTTTCACTGGTCCTGTTGCCAGCTTCACCTGCCGATATCAATATCATCTGGCCGATGATCTTATGCGGTGCAGGCTTTGGGTTATTCCAGTCCCCCAATAATCACACCATTATTACCTCCGCCCCGCGTGAGCGTAGCGGTGGTGCCAGTGGAATGTTGGGTACAGCGCGTCTGCTTGGTCAGAGTAGCGGTGCAGCTCTGGTGGCGCTGATGTTGAATCAGTTTGGTGATAATGGTACGCACGTCTCGCTGACGGCTGCGGCTATTCTGGCAGTGATCGCCGCCTGTGTCAGTGGTTTACGCATTACCCAACCGCGCGCACAAGGCTAAAAAAAAGCGCGTCAACCAGGACGCGCTTTTTTATAATTTACTGCAAATTACTTCAGGTATTCACCGGTACGCAGGGCTTCAATACGTTTATCCAGCGGCGGGTGAGTCATGAACAGCTCACTCAGCGATTTGGACTTACCATTGATACAAAAAGCCATCATGCTGGTTGCTTCCTGCGGCTCATAGCTGGTTTTCAGACGCTGCAGCGCAGCAATCATTTTCTCACGACCAACCAGTTTGGCTGAACCTGCATCGGCATGGAATTCACGGTGACGCGAGAACCACATGGTGATAATGCTCGCCAGAATACCAAATACCAGCTCCAGCACCGTCGCAACCGCAAAGTAGATCAGCGGGTTGCCGTTGCTCTCTTCACCTTCATCACGGTTACCGCCCATAAAGCCCGCGGCAAGCTGCGCCAGAATACGTGAAATAAAGATAACGAAGGTGTTTACCACGCCCTGAATCAGCGTCATGGTAACCATGTCACCATTCGCAATGTGGCTAATTTCGTGGGCAATTACCGCCTCGGCTTCATCCGGGCTCATGTTCTGCAGCAAACCAGTGCTGACAGCAACCAGAGAGGCATCACGACGAGCACCTGTCGCAAAGGCGTTGATATCCGGCGCATGGTAGATAGCTACTTGCGGCATAGCAATCCCCGCCTGACGGGCCTGGTTTGCTACAGTATTGACCAGCCAACGTTCCCTTTCGTTACGCGGTTGCTCGATCACTTCCCCGCCAACAGATCGTAATGCCATCCATTTGGACATCAGAAGCGAAACGAAGGAACCACCAAAACCGAACAGCAAGGCCATAATCATCAGCCCCTGAACGCTGCTCGACTGTATCCCTGTCAGGCTCAGTACCAGCCCGAAAACGACCATGACGGCCAGGTTCGTTAGCAGGAAGAGCGCGATTCGCATCATAATTTTCTTTTTACCTCAGTTTAACAAAACGCAATATGCGATACCCACATCGTATGGGTTACGCGACTATTTTCAAGTCTGGATAGAGCGTAAGTCACCAGAAAGACACAACTTTACATTTTGTAGCATCTGATTTACGGCATCTTGCCACTGTTAAAAAATCAGGCACAATTTCTTGTGCCTGATAGATGTTACTTGACGGGAGCGGGCTGTTCCGCTGGTCTGGATTTTTCCAGCTTCGCCAGATCGAGTGCGATATTCACTGTCTCGTCCAGATACGGATCTGGCTCCTTGTAATCTTTTGGCAAATCATCCAGTTTCTTCAACTCCGGTTTGCCTTCGCGTTTAAAGCGATCGTTCAAGCGCGCCAGACGCATCGCATCATCTTCATTGTTCTCTTTCTCACGCACAGCGTAATTCAGAGAAACAATATTGCGTTTGTCCTTCATGGCATTGAAACGAGCAATATCCTTCATGATGTTCTGGAATTCAGGATCCTTCGCGATGCGCGCATTATGTTCCTTCAGCAATTCCGGCTCAAACGCCGATAAATCGCCTGATTTCACATAGGTTGCAGCATCAATGCTATCCCACGGCAGCGCGTTATCTTCGAATTTCTCTCCCGTTTCCGTCTCTTCATTGCCCGTCGGCATGATGATATCCGGCGTGACGCCCTTACGTTGGGTACTGCCGCCGTTAACGCGATAGAATTTCTGGATTGTATACTGCACTGACCCCAGCGCCGGCCATTCAGGACGTAACATCTGATCGTAGATACGATTCAGAGAACGATACTGCTGGACGGTGCCTTTGCCGAATGTTGGTTCACCCACAACCAGCGCGCGACCGTAATCCTGCATCGCGGCGGCAAAGATTTCTGAAGCCGAAGCGCTGAATCGGTCAACCAATACCACCAGTGGGCCTTTATAGAACACCTGGCCGTCGGTATCACTGTCCTCGCGGACTTTACCATTGTTATCACGGACCTGAACAATTGGACCGGAAGGAATGAACAAACCAGAGAGCGATACTGCCTCGGTCAGCGCCCCGCCGCCATTGCTACGCAGGTCGATGACGACGCTGCTGACATTCTGTTTTTCCAGCTTCTGCAACTGAACTTTGACATCGTCTGTCAAGCCAACATAGAAACCGGGAATATCCAGTACGCCCACTTTTTCTTTGCCGACGGTCTTCACGGACATTTTAACTGCGCGGTCTTCCAGACGAATGCGTTCACGCGTCAGTGTTACCGTACGGGTTTTAGTCCCTTTACCGGCAGGTAAAATTTCTAAACGAACTTTACTGCCTTTCGGCCCTTTGATTAAGGCAACGACATCATCAAGACGCCAGCCAATCACGTCAACCATCGGCTTGCCTGTTTGACCAACACCGACAATTTTGTCTCCAACGCTGATAGCTTTACTCTTCGCTGCCGGACCACCTGCCACCATCGAATTGATAACGGTGTAGTCATCATCCATTTGCAGCACCGCACCAATACCTTCCAACGACAAGCTCATTTCAGTATTGAACTGTTCGGTATTACGCGGGGAAAGGTAGTTGGTATGCGGATCAATTTCGCGCGCAAACGCCGTCATTGCCAGCGAGAACACATCTTCGCTGTTAGTTTGCGCCAGACGGCGAATGGCAAATTTGTAGCGACGAGTCAGGGTTTCACGAATTTCTTTATCCGTTTTTCCTGTCAGCTTCAGACTTAACTCGTCGAATTTGACTTTGCTGTCCCACAGCGCGTTCAACTCGGCCTCGTTTTTCGGCCAGGGCGCTTTGCTGCGGTCCAGGTTATAAGTGTCGTTGCCGGTAAAATCCATCGGTTTTTCCAGTACCGATAAAGCGTACTGGTAACGTTCAAAACGGCGTTTTTGCGCCAGATTGTAAAGATCGTAGAAAACGTCAAGTTTACCGGAGCGCAGTTCATCGCCCAGCTCATTTTTCTTTTTCGCGAACTGTTCAACATCGCTTGCCAGCAGCACATTGTGGCTGTAATCAAGCAGGTTCAGGTAGCGGTCAAAGATTTTGGCCGAGAATGCCTGATCGAGGTCGAACTGGCGATAATGGGAGCGGGTAAAGCGCGACGTTACGCGCTCACTCACCGTCGCATGCTGCGTCTCTTCCTTTAATACCGGAATCTGATCAGCACGCGTAATATCTTCTACTGCGAAGGTCTGGCCTGCTATTGCAAGCAGGCCAGCTAACGCGGTAAGCCTAAAAAACATGTTCATGCCTGGCCCGGCCTCCGTTTCAGAACACCAGGTGTTCTGCGCGCACAATCAAAGACATACCCGAATTCAGCTGGACGCGGACGCCGTCTTTGGTGATTTCTAATACGGTGGCATCCATCGCATTTTGACCAGCCTTCACCTTCAGGGCTTGTCCGACAGTCAGAGCTGAAATGTCAGAAACTGGGGTGTGCTGTTCTTCGCGAGGTGCTTTTACTGTTTTTGGCGCTTTCTCAGCCGGTTTCTGCGCGCGAGGTTTGCGCTCGGCGCCTTCTTTACGGCGTTGCGCGGCAGGACGTGGCTTGCGTTCGCGGCGTGGTGCATCTTCTTTCTCACCTGCAGCTGCGGCAGCTTCGCGTTTTATCGCCTGCTGTTCGGCACGCTGCGCCTGGACGCGCGCTTTCGCTTCTTCAAGCTGCTTGCGAGCATGTTCTACATGCTGCTCGTCCAGCTCACCGCATGGGTTGCCATCGAGATCGACACGCGTCGCGCCTGGTTTAACGCCATACAGATAGCGCCAGCTCGAAGTGTAGAGACGTAAAGCGGATCGCAGTTGCGTTTTGCTAAGGTTCATTTCCCCAGCAACGCGATCGACCAAATCCTGAAAAATACCGATTTTCAGCGGACGCGCTTCACCTTCCGCACTGAAACAGTGGGGAAAACGTTCGGCCAGAAACGCGATTACTTCTTTACTGCTATTCAACTTAGGTTGATTTTCCATGAAATTTCCTGATTACAACGGACGTAGCCAACAAGCGCAGGCATGAACAGGCGTCATTATAATGACGTCATCAGTAAATGCTACGTTATCCGTTGATTATCCTGCGACGCTCGCAAAGAATTTTTTGTAATCCGTCGTTGCAAGCACCTTTTCAAGCTGTGCCACAAGCTGACGTAAGCCTTGCTCGTCCTCGTCTGAAAAGCGACCGAAGACAGTACTGTCGATATCGAGAACGCCAATAATCTGATTTTTCACCACCAACGGTAGAACGATTTCAGAATTACTCGCCGCATCACAGGCGATATGCCCATCAAAGGCGTGAACATCCTCGATTCGCTGTACTTCATTGCGGGCAACTGCAGTGCCACACACGCCACGCCCTACCGGGATCCGTACGCAGGCAATTTTGCCCTGAAACGGCCCGAGAACCAGCGTATCGTCCTCAAGTAAATAAAACCCAGCCCAGTTTACGTCCGTCAGACGCTCGTATAACAAAGCACTGGTATTCGCCAGCGTTGCCAGAAAGCTGGTTTCTCCCGCCATCAACGCATTAAAGTCGCGGTTTAAGTCCGCGTAAAATTCTGTTTTGTTCATTATATAATCACTTAGTTGTCTTACCTGGAACTGCCAACCTATTAAAATAAGCATTAAATGCGTTAATGCTCAAGATCATTCCCATCATGGGTTAAGATAAATGTTAATTCTTATTACATTTGGCATGTCATGGCTCTTAACACCCCACAAATTACGCCGACAAAAAAGATAACAGTGAGCGCAATTGGCGAGCAACTACCGCGTGGTGATTATCAACGTTGCCCGCAATGTGACATGCTGTTTAGCCTGCCCGAGATAAATTCTCACCAAAGTGCCTATTGCCCGCGCTGTCAGGCGAAAATTCGCGATGGCCGCGACTGGTCGCTCACAAGGCTGGCAGCTATGGCTTTTACTATGTTGTTGCTTATGCCGTTTGCCTGGGGCGAACCTCTATTACATATCTGGCTGTTAGGTATCCGTATCGACGCCAATGTAATGCAAGGTATCTGGCAGATGACCAAACAGGGCGATGCGATAACCGGCGCAATGGTGTTCTTCTGCGTTATAGGTGCACCTCTCATACTGGTGACCTCTATTGCTTATTTGTGGTTTGGCAATCGGCTGGGAATGAATTTACGCCCGGTGTTGCTGATGCTGGAGCGACTAAAAGAGTGGGTAATGCTGGATATCTATCTGGTCGGCATTGGCGTTGCTTCTATAAAGGTACAGGATTACGCCCATATCCAGGCGGGCGTCGGCCTATTCTCTTTTTTCGCGCTGGTGATTTTAACAACGGTGACGTTGTCACATCTTAATGTTGAACAACTGTGGGAGCGATTTTATCCGCAGCGCCCTGCCACGCGTAGGGACGAGAAATTACGCGTTTGCCTGGGTTGTCACTTTACCGGCTATCCCGATCCGCGCGGTCGTTGTCCCCGTTGCCATATCCCACTTCGCTTGCGTCGCCATCATAGTATTCAAAAATGCTGGGCGGCGCTTTTGGCTTCAATTGTCTTATTGTTACCTGCCAACCTGCTGCCTATTTCGATCATCTACCTGAACGGTGGACGACAAGAAGATACTATTCTTTCCGGAATTATGTCGCTGGCGAACAGCAATATTGCAGTTGCCGGCATTGTTTTTATCGCCAGTATCCTGGTGCCGTTCACCAAAGTGATCGTCATGTTTACTTTACTGGTAAGCATTCATTTTAAATGCCAGCAAGGCTTACGCACGCGGATTTTGCTATTGCGGATGGTGACCTGGATTGGCCGCTGGTCGATGCTCGATCTGTTTGTCATTTCATTAACCATGTCGCTGATTAATCGCGATCAGATCCTCGCTTTTACTATGGGACCCGCTGCGTTTTATTTCGGCGCAGCGGTTATTTTGACTATTCTTGCTGTGGAATGGCTGGACAGCCGCTTACTTTGGGATGCACATGAGTCAGGAAACGCCCGCTTCGACGACTGAAGCGCAAATTAAAACTAAACGCCGTATCTCACCTTTCTGGCTGTTGCCGTTCATCGCGCTAATGATTGCCGGTTGGCTGATTTGGGGTAGTTATCAGGATAGAGGCAATACCGTCACCATCGACTTTATGTCGGCAGATGGCATTGTTCCAGGTCGCACGCCGGTTCGTTACCAGGGCGTTGAGGTCGGCACGGTGCAGGATGTCAGCCTCAGCGACGATCTACGTAAGATTGAAGTGAAGGTCAGCATCAAGTCCGATATGAAAGATGCCCTGCGCGAAGAGACACAGTTCTGGCTGGTGACGCCGAAAGCCTCACTGGCAGGTGTTTCCGGGCTGGATGCGCTGGTCGGCGGTAACTATATCGGCATGATGCCGGGTAAAGGTAAAGAGCAGGATCACTTTGTGGCGCTCGATACCCAGCCAAAGTATCGGCTGGATAATGGTGATCTGATGATCCACCTGCAATCCCCCGATCTCGGTTCATTGAACAGCGGTTCGCTGGTCTATTTCCGCAAAATTCCGGTGGGACGCGTCTATGACTATGCGATCAATCCCAATAAGCAAGGCGTGGTGATTGATGTCCTTATTGAGCGGCGTTTCACCGATTTGGTGAAAAAAGGCAGCCGCTTCTGGAACGTTTCTGGTGTTGATGCCAATGTCAGTATCAGTGGCGCGAAGGTGAAACTGGAAAGTCTGGCTGCGCTGGTTAACGGTGCGATTGCCTTCGATTCACCAGAAGAGTCGAAACCTGCCGATCCGGAAGATACCTTTGGTCTGTATGAGGATCTCGCCCACAGCCAGCGCGGGGTGATCATAAAGCTGGATCTACCAGGTGGGGCCGGATTAAACGCCGATTCAACGCCGCTCATGTACCAGGGGCTGGAAGTCGGGCAACTGACCAAACTGAATTTAAACCCAGGTGGCAAAGTCACCGGGGAAATGACCGTTGATCCCAGCGTCGTCACCCTGCTTCGTGAAAACACCCGCATCGAATTACGTAACCCGAAGTTATCTCTCAACGACGCCAATCTCAGCGCCTTGTTGACCGGCAAAACGTTCGAACTGGTACCGGGTGATGGCGAGCCACGCAAAGAGTTTGTCGTTGTGCCTGGCGAGAAAGCTTTACTGCATGAACCCGATGTTCTGACGCTTACCCTGACTGCACCAGAAAGCTATGGAATTGATGCCGGTCAGCCGCTCATTCTTCACGGCGTACAGGTAGGTCAGGTTATCGACCGTAAACTCACCAGCAAAGGCGTGACATTTACCATCGCTATCGAACCCCAGCATCGCGAACTGGTAAAAGGCGACAGCAAATTTGTCGTTAATAGTCGTGTCGACGTAAAAGTGGGTCTGGATGGTGTCGAGTTTCTCGGTGCCAGCGCCTCAGAATGGCTCAACGGCGGGATCCGTATTCTGCCTGGCGACAAAGGTGAGATGAAAGCCAGTTACCCACTGTATGCCAATCTGGAAAAAGCCCTCGAAAATAGTCTTAGTGATTTACCTACCACTACCGTGAGTTTAAGTGCGGAGACACTGCCGGATGTGCAGGCAGGGTCGGTAGTGCTGTACCGTAAATTTGAGGTCGGTGAAGTGATTACCGTACGTCCACGGGCCAATGCGTTCGATATCGATTTGCATATTAAACCGGAATATCGCAACCTGCTGACCAGCAACAGCGTGTTCTGGGCTGAAGGTGGCGCGAAAGTTCAACTTAACGGCAGCGGCCTGACCGTTCAGGCGTCACCGCTTTCGCGGGCGTTAAAGGGAGCCATCAGCTTCGATAATCTCAGCGGTGCCAGCGCCAGCCAACGTAAAGGCGATAAGCGGATTCTGTATGCTTCCGAAACAGCAGCTCGTGCGGTTGGCGGGCAGATTACGCTCCACGCTTTCGATGCCGGAAAACTGGCGGTCGGTATGCCAATTCGCTATCTCGGTATTGATATCGGGCAAATCCAGACTCTGGATCTGATCACCGCGCGCAATGAAGTACAGGCAAAGGCGGTGCTCTATCCGGAATATGTCCAGACCTTTGCGCGCGGTGGTACACGCTTCTCAGTGGTCACACCGCAAATTTCAGCGGCAGGCGTTGAGCATCTTGATACGATCCTCCAGCCGTATATCAACGTCGAACCTGGTCGGGGTAATCCTCGCCGTGACTTTGAATTGCAAGAAGCCACCATTACTGACTCGCGTTACCTTGATGGCTTAAGCATTATTGTTGAAGCGCCAGAAGCAGGTTCGTTAGGTGTTGGTACGCCAGTACTGTTCCGTGGTCTGGAAGTAGGTACAGTCACCGGAATGACGCTGGGTACATTGTCAGATCGCGTGATGATTGCGATGCGCATCAGTAAACGTTACCAGCACCTGGTGCGTAACAATTCCGTCTTCTGGCTGGCTTCGGGCTACAGCCTGGACTTCGGTCTGACGGGCGGCGTGGTGAAAACCGGTACCTTTAACCAGTTTATCCGTGGCGGCATCGCCTTCGCCACGCCTCCGGGTACGCCGCTGGCGCCGAAAGCCCAGGAAGGCAAGCACTTCCTGTTGCAGGAAAGTGAACCGAAAGAGTGGCGTGAATGGGGAACTGCGCTTCCCAAATAATGCCCACTGCTCCGGCGTGCCTGCGCCGGAGCGTTTATGCTAAACTGCGCGCCTGTTTTTTTGCCTGTGGTACATGCTCGTGGCCCAACACACCGTTTATTTCCCGGACGCCTTTCTGACACAAATGCGCGAAGCCATGCCTTCGACGCTCTCTTTTGATGATTTTCTCGCCGCTTGTCAGCGCCCGTTGCGCCGCAGCATTCGCGTAAATACCCTGAAAATCTCCGTTGCTGATTTCCTGCAATTAACCGCCCCTTACGGCTGGACGCTTACACCTATTCCGTGGTGTGAAGAAGGTTTCTGGATTGAACGCGACGATGAAGAGGCATTGCCGTTGGGCAGTACCGCCGAGCATTTAAGCGGCCTGTTTTATATTCAGGAAGCCAGCTCAATGTTGCCCGTTGCCGCCTTGTTTGCCGACGGTAATGCCCCACAGCGGGTGATGGATGTCGCCGCCGCGCCTGGTTCAAAAACCACACAAATTGCCGCTCGCATGAATAACGAAGGGGCGATTCTTGCCAATGAGTTTTCCGCCAGCCGGGTAAAAGTGTTACATGCCAATATCAGTCGCTGCGGTATCCGTAACGTGTCTCTGACTCATTTTGATGGCCGCGTCTTTGGTGCGGCGTTACCAGAAATGTTCGATGCCATTTTACTGGACGCCCCCTGTTCTGGCGAAGGCGTGGTGCGTAAAGATCCCGACGCACTGAAAAACTGGTCACCAGAAAGCAATCAGGAAATTGCTGCCACCCAACGGGAACTGATCGACAGTGCCTTTCATGCATTACGCCCTGGCGGTACGCTGGTTTACTCGACCTGTACCTTAAACCGGGAAGAAAACGAAGCCGTTTGCCTGTGGCTGAAAGAGACTTACCCCGACGCAGTAGAGTTTTTACCGCTTGGCGATCTCTTTCCTGGCGCGGACAAGGCGCTCACCGAAGAAGGCTTTTTGCACGTTTTTCCACAAATTTACGACTGCGAAGGCTTCTTCGTTGCCCGGCTACGCAAAACACAGTCGATTCCCGCCTTACCCGCACCGAAATACAAAGTGGGTAATTTCCCGTTTAGCCCAATCAAAGATCGCGAAGCCGCACAAATTCGCCAGGCGGCGACTGCCGTTGGCTTACATTGGGATGAAAATCTGCGCCTCTGGCAGCGCGATAAAGAACTCTGGCTGTTCCCGGCAGGCATTGAAGCCCTGATCGGTAAAGTCCGATTTTCCCGTCTGGGAATTAAGCTGGCCGAAACGCACAACAAAGGTTATCGCTGGCAACATGAAGCGGTTATTGCCCTGGCCTCCCCCAACCATACGAACGCTTTCGAACTGACGCCTCAGGAAGCGGAAGAGTGGTATCGCGGGCGCGATGTTTACCCGCAAACCGTGCCAACTACGGATGATGTGCTGGTAACCTTCCAGCATCAGCCAATAGGTTTAGCCAAACGTATTGGCTCGCGACTGAAAAACAGTTACCCGCGTGAACTGGTGCGCGATGGGAAACTTTTTACCGGTAACGCCTGATAGCGCACAAAAAAAGCGCACTTTTTGACTGGCACATTCGCCCGCCTCAACTACGCTGAAAAATGGTGCGATCGGACTGGTCGTACCACAACCGGCAGATAAATGGAGAGCACGAAGATGAAAACCAGTGTGCGCATAGGCGCTTTTGAAATCGATGACGGCGAGTTACACGGCGAATCGCCAGGTGATCGAACATTAACAATTCCTTGTAAATCTGACCCCGATTTATGTATGCAACTGGATGCCTGGGACGCCGAAACCAGCATTCCAGCTCTACTAAACGGCGAACACTCTGTCCTGTACCGTACCCGCTACGATCAAAAGTCTGATGCCTGGATTATGCGTCTTGCATGATCCAAAAAGAACCCGTCGGCATGGCGGGTTATTTATTCTGGTTATTTCCCCGAAGTAAAATCCTCTCCTAAACTTAACGGTACGGCACCACACTTCGAGGATGAAATGTTCGCGCTGGTACTTTTTGTTTGCTATCTGGACGCTGGCTGTGAAGATATTGTTGTTGATGTTTACGACACGGAACAACAGTGCGTCTACTCAATGGACGATCAACGGATCCGCCACGGCGGCTGCTTTCCTGTTGAGGATTTTATTGATGGGTTCTGGCGGCCCGCGCAAGAGTACAGTGACTTTTAATTACTGGAGTTGTTCCACTGTGAGTGTCCCTCCGAAGACGGCGCCGGTGTCTATATAATGCAAGTTTCCAATATCCACGCGATGAGGTAACGGCGTATGACCAAACCAGAAATGGTCAGCACCGATAATTCCCTGCCCTTTTTGGCCTTCACGTAATCGCGAACGACTCCACAATACCTGGTGCAAATCGACATCCTTTTGCCATTGATAAACATCGTCAGGATAATCAGCATGGGCAATAACGTGTTTGCCAGTGCGACTGTTTAATTCAAGAATAAAAGGCAAATGCTGGCATTTGCTGAGCGCCCTTTCTGCTTGCTTCTGTTGCTTATCTGCCAGCGCAGCAAACCAGTCGCCACCGTTCATATACCATAAAGCCATCTGCTGCGCGGCCAGCGCATCTATCGCCATCTGCTCATGATTGCCTCTTACCGCTCTGACCCAGCGTTGCTCCAGTAGTTGAAGACAACGCAAACTCTCCGGACCACGATCAATAACATCACCTACCGAGATCAATAAGTCTTGCCACGGGTCAAAACGGCAGTGCCATAATTTGATACGCAGTAGCCCAAGGCAGCCATGAATATCCCCCACCAACCAGATATGTCGCCAATGGCTGCCATCAATTTTCTGATAGGTGCGGCCTGCCTCTTTCATCAATTTTTTACTCCCGCGCAGAAGGTCACATTATTTTAACATAAATGTTAAAAAAGGCTGGACTGAAGCAGTAGAGTGTGTGTTATGGTTGATTGTGAAGTCAGCACAGGGAAAACAGTGATGTATTCATCCGCTGGCTTAATAGATAAAAAGAGACCGAATACGATTCCTGTATTCGGTCCAGGGAAATGGCTCTTGGGAGAGAGCCGTGCGCTAAAAGTTGGCATTAATGCAGGCTTAGTTGCCTTGCCCTTTAAGAATAGATGACGACGCCAGGTTTTCCAGTCCACACGAAAAGTGGTCAGAAAAAAGCGTCTTTATCATCGTTTTAAAAGTAAAAAAAACGCCCGATCTGATAAAAGATCCTGGGCGTTTTTTTGGGCAAATCAAAAAGCTAACTCAGGTAACTAGCAGAGTTTTTCAGCTCGTTCTATAAATGGCATCAGGCTCATTTTTTCACCGGGTTTGTTGGGATCTTCAATCTGGATCACCGAAATAGGCTGGGCCTTAGTCTTCCCACTGGAAACTTCTTTTTGCGCAACATCGTTCAAAGGGTATTGCACCAGGGTGCTGGGGTTAATGACATACAGCGCATTACCCGGTCGGCATGTCAACATCACTTCTTCGCGATTAAACGCCCATTTGTCTTTGCCAATTTCAAAACGGCTGACGGTAATCACCTGAGGAGCCGCCAGCGCCGCAGTGGAACTGGTGAGCAACAAAAACGCCAATATACTTTTTTTCATCATTTATCGTAATCCATCAAAACGGTTCCAGAGTCGCTAGCAGGCTGATAATCACCAGTACCACCGCGCCTATCGCCCATTCGAGTTGAGTCATCCATACAAACCAGGGAACAGCCCGGACTTCATCATGCCGCATTCTCGGGACCAGAACATAACGATTTGCCAGCGCGATAACCACCATAATCATAACCAGTATGACTTTGAGCAATAAGAGCTGGCCCCAGTAAGAGGCAAGCGTGGGGGGAAATCCCGTGATGAGTAATGCATTGAGCACACCACTCACTAGCACGCCAATGACAGCAAAATGTCCGCACCAGGAAAAACGCATCAACGCATGAATGGCCGGGCGTCTCCAGCGCCCTTTCACCAGCCGCATACACCAGACAACCGGCAGTAGTCCTCCAAACCATGCTGCAGCACAGATAAGATGTACGGCATGATTGGTCTGATGAATTTTTGCGGTTAATCCTTCATTTAATGTCGCGTGTCCCATACCCGCCATCAGGATAAATTGCGCGGTAGTCAGCATAAAAAGTAACCGCATCATATTCCGTGGTTGCATCAGAACGACGGTCAACGTAACGAGAGCGAGAACGATTTGCCAGATCCAGACGCCTCCGAAGTGCGTTTGTAACACCGACTGCCAGATGCTCAGCGAAACTACATCTGGCCATCCCGCACCCATCAACCCACCCTGAACGGTGAACATCGCGACGGCACTAATCAAACTCCATGCGGCTGCGTGCTGTTGTAAACGCAAAAAACGCTTCGTCAATAATCGACGAATCGTCACTGGTGCCAACCATGCCCCGTACATCGCGAAGCCAAAAACCAGCATCAGAGAGATAAAATGGATAAATCGCAGTGTGACCCAGGTAAGCGCTAGCATGCTTTATTTCACCGTAAAGGTGTACTGCCCTTTGGTTTTATGTCCGTCCACCGAAACAACATGCCAGTCAACGGTATAACTTCCGGGATTCAGGGCGTCGGCAAGCGGAACGATCAATTGCTTTTTGTCTTGTTCATTACGCTTCGCGGGTAATGTTTTAACATTTTCATTCTTCGGGCCGATGATTTTGGCCCCACTGAATCCAGGTTCAATATCTTCAGAGAAATTTAAAGTAACGGCCTGTGGGGCAGCGGTGACCGCCGCATTCGCCGCAGGATACTGGTGAGTCAGGTGCGCATGAGCCCAGACGGAAGGGGCCGCCAGCGAACCGGCAATGATTGCCAGCGTATAACGAAGAGAACGCGCAGTTGAAACCATATTATCTATTCCTTTTTGTAATGAGTTTTTTACAGAGCATAACCTTGTCTAATGAGAGAGTCGAGGATCATCAATTCAGGCTTGCCATCCCGGCTGACTCTTAGTAACTTTTGCCCGCAATTAACGAGGAGACACCGTATGCTGAAGAATCTGGCCAAACTGGATCAAACTGAAATGGATAAAGTAAATGTCGATCTGGCCGCTGCCGGAGTGGCATTTAAAGAACGGTACAATATGCCGGTTATTGCTGAAGCGGTTGAACGTGAACAACCGGAACACTTGCGTGGCTGGTTTCGTGAGCGCCTTATCGCCCACCGTCTCGCCTCTGTAAATCTGTCACGTTTACCTTACGAGCCCAAACTTAAATAAACCTTATATTAAGTTACACTTTCTTACATGGTGCCTGCTAAATTATAAGTATTTTCTCATACACACCACTATTCGCAGACACTATGAAAAGGAAGTCATCATGTCGTACTGGAAAGTTGCAGCAGCACAATATGAGCCTCGTAATGCTTCACTCACTGAACAGGTAGCCCATCATCTGGAGTTCGTGAGGGCTGCCGCCAGACACCAGTGCGAACTTTTAGTTTTTCCTTCACTTTCTCTACTGGGATGTGATTACAAACGACGAGCGCTTCCGTCTCCGCCCGATCTCTCGCTTTTAGACCCGCTTTGTTATGCAGCAACAACCTCGCGAATGACCATTATTGCTGGCCTTCCCGTTGAATATAATGAGCGTTTTATTCGCGGTATTGCAGTATTCGCCCCCTGGATGAAAACGCCAGGAATTTATCATCAAAGTCATGGTGCATGCCTGGGTCAACTTTCTAAAACCATCACTGTAGTGGATGGACAACCGGAAGGTATTGATATGGACCCGACTTGTTCACTCTTTACAACCGGGCAATGCATCGGTGAACCTGACCTGTTGGCATCGACCCGACGCTTAGAGTTTTTCTCACATCAATACTCCATCGCCGTACTAATGGCGAACGCCCGCGGGAACAGCGCGTTGTGGGATGAACATGGCCGCCTTATTGTCCGCGCCGATCGCGGTTCGCTTTTGTTGGTTGGCCAGCGCTCTTCGCAGGGTTGGCAAGGCGATATCATTCCATTACGCTAGGCGTTTTCTTCCTGGAGCATGACCATGTTGCGCATTATCGATACAGAAACCTGCGGTTTGCAGGGAGGGATCGTTGAAATTGCCTCTGTTGATGTTGTTAACGGGAAAATCGTCAACCCTATGAGCCACCTGGTGCGTCCCGACCGTCCCATCAGTCCACAAGCCATGGCGATTCACCGTATCACAGAGTCCATGGTTGCCGACAAACCGTGGATTGAAGAAGTTATCCCGCACTATTACGGTAGCGAATGGTATGTCGCCCACAATGCCAGTTTTGACCGCCGGGTATTGCCAGAAATGCCCGGTGAGTGGATTTGCACCATGAAACTGGCTCGTCGTTTGTGGCCAGGAATCAAGTACAGCAATATGGCACTGTATAAATCGCGCAAGCTGAATGTCCAGACACCATCGGGTCTGCATCACCACCGCGCGCTGTATGATTGCTATATTACCGCAGCCCTGCTTATCGATATTATGAACACATCAGGCTGGACGGCGGAGCAGATGGCGGATATCACCGGGCGACCGTCGTTGTTGACGACGTTCACGTTTGGCAAGTATCGCGGTAAAGCCGTATCAGACGTTGCAAAGCGCGATCCGGGCTACCTGCGCTGGTTGTTTAACAACCTTGACAGTATGAGCCCGGAGTTACGTTTAACCTTGAAGCATTATCTGGAGAGTGTTTAACCCGCTGATTGGCCTGGTAATGTCCCCTGCGCCAGGGCTATCAGAAAAGCATATTCCATCGCCACACCTTCGTAGGATTTAAAACGTCCGGATTTACCGCCATGTCCTGAATCCATGTCGGTACAAAGCAATAAAAGATGGTTATCAGTTTTAAGCTCGCGCAGCTTAGCCACCCATTTTGCCGGTTCCCAGTATTGCACCTGTGAATCGTGTAATCCGGTCGTTACCAGCAGATGCGGATAAGCCTGAGCCGTGACATTGTCATACGGGCTGTAGCTTTTCATATACTCATAATATTGCGGATCCTGCGGATTTCCCCACTCTTCAAATTCGCCGGTCGTAAGAGGAATCGACTCATCAAGCATCGTTGTTACAACATCAACAAACGGTACCTGGGCGATAACGCCATGGAATAATTCAGGGCGTTGATTAATCGCAACGCCCATCAACATGCCCCCCGCACTCCCGCCCATCGCATAACAGAGTGAAGGTGAGCCGTAGCCCAGTTTTAACAATGCGTCGCAAGCATCGAGATAGTCATTAAAGGTATTTTTCTTTTTCAGGAATTTACCATCTTCGTACCATTGCTGCCCCAGCTCGCCGCCGCCACGAACATGGACAATGGCATAGACAAAACCACGATCCAACAAACTCAGGCGGCTAGAACTGAAATCAGCATCAATGCTTGCGCCGTAAGAACCATATCCGTATACCAGCAGCGGATTGTGGCCTTTCTGGAAATGCTTGCGATGATAGACCAGCGAAACAGGCACTTCGACGCCATCACGGGCGGTGATCCACAAATGTTCGCTGCGATAATTCGCCGCATCGAAACCAGGGACTTCCGTTTGTTTTAGTACCCGACGCTCGCCAGTATCCATATCCAGCTCAAACAAAGTATCTGGCGTAGTCATGGAGGAATAGCCATAACGCAATCGTGAAGTTTCAGGTTCCGGGTTATAGGCAATCCAGGTAACGTAAGCAGGATCATCAAAGGCAATGCCGATAACCTCCCGCGTTTTGCGGTTGATTTGCCGCAGACTGGTTAATCCACGCTGACGCTCTTCAACCACCAACCAGTCAGTAAACAGCGTAAAGCCTTCGAGCATGATGTTATCGCGCGGGGGGATTAACTCTTCCCACTGTTGCTCATCACGCATACGGGTACGGTATAAGCCAAAATTTTTGCCGTTGCGGTTGGAGCGCAGATAAAACCGATGCTGGTAGTGATCAAGACTGTATTCGTGATCTTTGCGACGCGGTAAAAAGACAAACGGCTCGGCATCGGCCAGCTCTGCATCCAGCAAACGAACTTCACTGGTAGTGGCACTGGCAAGATGAATAACCACATAGTGTTTCGATGTCGTTTTATGCAGGCTGACGTAAAACGTATCGTCTATTTCTTCGTAAATCAGTTTGTCTTCAGATGCTGAAGTGCCAATGGCATGCCGCCAGACCTGATACGGCAACAACGTCACCGGATGCTTGCGAACATAATAAAAAGTCCAGGAGTCATTCGCCCAGACAAAGCTGGGTTCCACGTTATCCAGCAGTTCAGGATACCAGTTGCCCGTTTCCAGATTGCGAAAACGGATACCGTACTGGCGTCGGGAAAGAAAATCTTCTGCAAGTGCCATAATCGTGTTATCGGGCGTAATCGCCATTCCGCCCATTGAATAAAATTCACTGTGCGCCGCCCGTTTGTTCGCATCGAGCAGAGTCTCCCATTCGTCCCACTCTTCACTGAACGCCGACTGACGCTGGTAGATTGCATATTCACAACCAGGTTCATAAATTTGCCGGTAGCGATAGCCATTTTTGACATAAGGTGCAGAGACTTCTCTTTGCGGTATGCGGTCAATGATTTCTTTTAATATCCGATCCTGCAAAGCTTGTTGCGACGCCATGACCTGATGACCGTAGCTATTTTCTTGTTGCAGGTAATCCAGCACTTCCGGCTGCGAGCGTGTGTCGTCCCGCAGCCAGTAGTAATTATCGATGCGCGTGTCGCCATGAAGCGTCATGGCATGGGGGATGCGGGCGGCTTTTGGTAGCATGTTATTGTTCTTTCTGGTTGAAACATCTTATAAGGGTGGCAAAACTCACCCGGGATGCAAGCGAAACAGGGCGGTCATTGTATAGATGATGACAGGTAATGGCGTGAAAATCGAAGGGATGTAGCCAGCGAAAATTAATTCGCTCAAATAGCTGTGCGGTTTTGTATAGCCCGATAAACAGGCATATCAGGCTATACGGAGTGAGATATTATTCAGACAAAGTGCGTTTTTGCTGTTCGAGATCGCGTTCAATTCCTTCACGGACTTCCTGGGGAATTTTCAGCGCATCCCCCAGTGCATTCAGGTAACTGCGCTCCATAAAATGGTCAATATCAATAGCCGCACAGCTCAGGAAATAGATCTCCAGTGCCTCTTCTTCGTTGCGAATCCCCTGGGCCAGGCGCTGCGGATCCAATGGTTGCTCGATTGCCTGTTCGATAAATACACGCCCCTGCTCTTCAACACCAGCTTCACGCAATTGCTGGTCGATAGCCGCGCGTTCTTTACTGTCGATATGACCATCGCTTTTGGCAGCAAAAACCAGGGCGAGGATTAAACGTTCTGTACGTTCATCCAGCGGCGTACTTTGGGTGCCGAATTGCGGTTCGTTCTGATGCGCCGCACGAATTTTATCTTTGTATTTGTTCCACAGTACTGTACCGGCGACCGCTCCGCCGCCAACCAGCAACGCGTTTGTACCGTATTTCGTTAATAGTTTACGTGCTGACTTATTCGCAACCAGCAGTCCTGCCAACCCGCCTAATGCGCCAGGTACTAAAAGTTTGCCCAATCCCTGATCTGTAGACGAAGAGGAAGAACTGCTTTGCCCAAGAAGGGATTGCAGTTGATTTAACCAGTTAGCCATTTTTGCTCCTCAATTCACCATTTTAATGGCAATAGCATAGCGAATGAGGATGTCAGAAAGTGTATATAGAGACAAAAGATGCGCAAATAAGCGGGACGGGAGGCAGTTCTCACAGGAAATTCACGTCAGGTAAGGTGCTGGATGATGTGATTAATTTGAGGCTTGTAGATTTGATTGTAATTGCCTGATGCGAACCTGGCGATTCTTATCAGGCCTGTGGGGGCTGGTACGTTGTTGGGTGGACAAGGCGCTCGCGCCGCATCCGCCAACGGTCAATCGAATTACCAGAAGCCATTAGCGCCGCTGATATTCCGCCATTCCCGCTTTACAATCCACATTAACCAGATAATGAATATCGGCACTTTTACCACGCACGGTCAGCGGTACCGACCATTTATCATCTTTCCCCTGAATGTCCTGCAAACTAACCCACGCCACCGGATCGGCCTGACCGACGATTTTTTGATCGTCGGCCCAACGCGCCACGCGGTTTTGCTGATAATCACGTTTTACACTCGCAGCAATTCCTGCTGCATCCAAACCTTCACATTTAGGGAAAGTTACCGACTTGCTGGTTTCGTTATTGGCAGCGAAAACTGATGCACAGGCGGAAACCAACAACAGCCCCAACAACGCTCCTCTTTTTTTCATGTTTTTCTCCATAGCACAATGATTCAGGAGAAAGCATGGTACAAATTATCAGGAGCGCAAGTTGCTTCAGGCGGCGTGGGTTTCACCTTCCCCATCCGTGTCAGTATCGACCACCTGAGGAGAAGGTAATTTACCGGTTTTCAGAATGGTACTAAGCACATCTTTCTGTTCCGCCAACCACAAAGAAAGCGCCTCACGCTGCTCGTCTTCCATTGTCACCGGAGAATTCGCCAACCATGTGTCGAGTAGATCCGCTGTATCGAGCATTTTGTCATAAGCATCGGCTTCCTTTTTGCTGGTAAACGACATCTTCTCTTCGCCCTCACGAATGACCACGTATTTAATTTCAACCGCCATTTGCAGCCTCTCACCATAACTGTAATTTTATACAGTGTATTTCTTTTCAGTCGAGAAATCAACGCAAGCAATCAAGCAATAAAGACACGCGCAAACGTTTTCGTTTATACTTCACGCGGAATTAATCAGGGGATATTCGTTATGACGTTATTAGGCACTGCGCTGCGTCCGGCAGCAACTCGCGTGATGTTATTGGGCTCCGGTGAACTGGGTAAAGAAGTGGCTATCGAATGCCAACGCCTCGGCGTAGAGGTGATTGCGGTCGATCGCTATGCCGACGCGCCAGCCATGCATGTCGCTCATCGCGCCCATGTCATTAATATGCTGGATGGCGACGCATTGCGCCGTGTTGTTGAACTGGAAAAACCACATTATATCGTGCCGGAGATCGAAGCTATTGCTACCGATATGCTGATCCAGCTTGAAGAGGAAGGGCTAAATGTTGTCCCCTGCGCGCGTGCAACACAATTGACGATGAACCGCGAAGGTATTCGTCGTCTGGCTGCGGAAGAGCTTCAGCTTCCCACTTCAACTTATCGTTTTGCTGATAGCGAAGACCTTTTCCGCGAGGCGGTCGCCGCCATTGGCTACCCCTGCATTGTTAAACCGGTGATGAGCTCTTCCGGCAAGGGGCAGACGTTTATTCGCTCTGCCGAACAACTGACTCAGGCATGGGAGTACGCCCAGCAAGGTGGTCGCGCCGGAGCGGGTCGCGTGATTGTTGAAGGCGTCGTTAAGTTTGATTTCGAAATTACCCTGCTGACCGTCAGCGCGGTAGATGGTGTTCATTTCTGTGCGCCTGTAGGTCATCGCCAGGAAGACGGTGACTATCGTGAATCCTGGCAACCGCAGCAAATGAGTCCACTGGCCCTCGAACGTGCGCAGGAGATTGCCCGCAAGGTGGTGCTTGCACTGGGTGGTTATGGGCTGTTTGGTGTCGAGTTGTTTGTCTGTGGAGATGAGGTGATTTTTAGTGAAGTCTCCCCTCGCCCGCATGACACCGGGATGGTGACGTTAATTTCTCAGGATCTTTCTGAGTTTGCCCTGCATGTGCGTGCTTTCCTGGGACTGCCGGTGGGCGGGATTCGCCAGTATGGTCCTGCCGCTTCAGCCGTTATCCTGCCGCAACTGACCAGCCAGAATGTCACGTTTGATAACGTGCAGAATGCCGTTGGCGCAGGTTTGCAGATTCGTTTATTTGGTAAGCCGGAAATTGATGGTAGCCGTCGTCTTGGGGTTGCGCTGGCTACAGCAGAAAGTGTTGATGAAGCGATTGAACGCGCGAAGCACGCCGCAGCACAGGTAAAAGTACAAGGTTAAATCTGGCAAAAACGCGACAAAAATGCCCGATCCACGATCGGGCATTTTGACTGTTACAGCTTCGCGCCTTCTACTGCTTCACGCGCCAGCTTAGTAATGCGGTCGTAATCGCCCGCTTCCAGCGCATCTGCCGGAACCAGCCAGGAACCACCAATGCACAGTACGCTTTTCAGCGCCAGGTAATCACGGTAGTTAGCCGGAGAAATACCGCCTGTCGGGCAGAAACGAACCTGGGAGAACGGACCCGCAATTGCCTGCAGTGCTTTCACGCCGCCATTAGCTTCTGCCGGGAAGAATTTGAACTCTTTCAGGCCGTAGTCCATACCCAGCATCAGTTCAGAAACAGTGCTGATACCTGGAATCAGAGGAATAGTTCCTTCTGTCGCCGCTTTCAGCAGTGGTTCAGTCAGACCTGGGCTGATTGCGAACTGTGCTCCCGCTTCAGTCACTTCTGCCAGTTGCTGCGGATTCAGCACCGTACCGGCACCCACAATCGCTTCCGGCACTTCTTTGGCGATAGCGCGGATAGCATCAACTGCACACGCCGTACGCAGAGTCACTTCCAGAACGCGCACCCCACCAGCAACCAACGCTTTTGCCATTGGCACCGCGTGTTCCAGTTTATTTACCACGATAACCGGTACAACCGGGCCGGTGGTCAGGATTGATTCTGCACTTGTTTTCCAGTTTTTCATCAGAGTTTTCTCTCGCCTGATTACAAATTTTGTCGTCTTAAAAAGTGATACAGGTTGCGCCCTGTTCGGCACCGGACAGTTTTTCGCGCAAGGCGCTGAATAATTCACGTCCTGTTCCCACGCGTGACGCGCTCAGGTCAGGAATGTGCGGTTCGCGAGCAGCCAGTTCAGCTTCGTCTACCAGCAGCGTCAGTTCGCCTGTCTGTCCATTCACACGAATGATGTCCCCATCGCGCACTTTTGCCAGCAGCCCACCATCATAGGCTTCTGGTGTTACGTGGATAGCTGACGGCACTTTACCTGAAGCACCAGAGAGTCGTCCATCGGTAACTAACGCAATTTTGAAACGCCGGTCCAATAATACACCAAGTGGCGGCATGAGTTTATGTAATTCTGGCATTCCGTTCGCTTTTGGCCCCTGATGGCGGACAACAACCACACAATCACGGTCCAGCATACCCGCTTCAAAAGCAGGCATAACGTCATGCTGGCTCTCAAAAACAACAGCAGGCGCTTCAATCACCTGGTTTTCAACCGGCACTGCAGAGGTTTTCATGACGGCACGGCCCAGGTTGCCGCTTAACACTTTTGTCCCGCCATGATGCGAGAAAGGTTGTTCAAAGGAAGCAATCACATTGCTGTCGAGCGATTTGTCTGCACCTTCGCGCCAGTCCAGCTCGCCGTTATTCAGCCATGGTTCGAGGGTATAGCGCGAAAGACCAAAGCCCGCCACCGTATTGACATCTTCATGCAACAGGCCCGCCTTGAGCAGCTCACGCACCAGAACCGGTACACCACCCGCCGCCTGGAAGTGGTTAATATCGGCCGGACCGTTTGGATACAAACGCGCCATCAGAGGTACGACATCAGAAAGGTCAGAGAAGTCATCCCAGTTGATCTGAATGCCGGCCGCACGCGCCATCGCCACCAGGTGCATCGTGTGGTTAGTGGAGCCACCGGTCGCCAGCAGCGCAACAATACCGTTCACCACCACTTTCTCGTCGATCATCTTACCGATCGGCATCCATTCATTACCGTTGCCAGTCATGCGTGTAACCTGGCGCGCAGCGGCTGCGGTTAATGCATCACGTAACGGGGAGTCTGGATGAACAAAAGAAGAGCCCGGCAACTGCATCCCCATAAACTCCACCACCATCTGGTTGGTGTTGGCAGTACCGTAGAAAGTACATGTACCAGGGGCATGATAAGACGCAGCCTCTGACTCCAGCAGTGCCATTCGATCCACCTTCCCTTCGGCATAAAGCTGGCGAATACGCACTTTTTCTTTATTTGGCAACCCGCTTGCCATCGGACCTGAAGGCACAAATACCGCAGGCAGATGACCGAACGACAGCGCTGCCATCGTCAGCCCTGGGACAATCTTGTCGCACACGCCGAGGAACAGCGCGCCATCAAACATGTTATGGGACAGCCCCACAGCCGCAGACATCGCAATGACTTCGCGGCTTAACAGCGACAGTTCCATACCATCCTGCCCCTGGGTGACACCATCACACATCGCCGGAACACCACCCGCAACCTGCCCAACCGCATTAGCTTCATGCAGTGCTTTACGAATTATCTCAGGATAATGTTCATAAGGCTGGTGGGCGGAGAGCATGTCGTTGTAGGAGGTGATGATAGCGATATTGTTACGCAACATGCTTTTCAGGGAGGCTTTGTCTTCTGGCTGGCAAGCGGCGAAACCGTGAGCCAGGTTACCGCATGCCAACTGCGAACGATGAACGGTCGAAGTTTTCGCTTGTTCGATCCGGGCGAGGTAAGCAGAGCGAGTCTCGCGCGAACGTTCAATGATTCGATTTGTTACGCGTAACAATTGTGGATTCATAAAGGCTCCTGAAATTGAGTTGTCAGAGCAGGATGATTCACAACGCGTTTCATACATGGAAGTTATGAATGAAACGCCTGTAACCGGAGCTCATAGGGCAAAAACGTTTCAGTCAGTGTAATAAAAAAAGCCTCGTGGGTGAATCCGCACGAGGCCTGAAAGTGTAAAAATTGTTCTACAATCTGTGCAAGATCATGTTACCGGTAAAATAACCATAAAGGATGAGTGCAGATATTACTCAAATTCATTCCAGGAACGGCCATCACGGGTAATCATCGCCACCGAAGCAACCGGTCCCCAGGTTCCGGCCTGATACGGTTTCGGTGCATCGTTGTCCATCGCCCATGCTTCAGTAATGGAGTCCACCCATTTCCAGGCTTCTTCCACTTCATCACGACGTACAAACAGCGCCTGAATACCGCGCATGGTCTCCAGCAGCAGACGTTCATAGGCATCTGCCAGATGCGTCTGATTAAAGGTTTCTGAATAGCTCAGATCCAGCTTGGTGATTTGCAGGTTATGTTTGTGATCAAGACCCGGGACCTTGTTCAACACTTGAATATCCACGCCTTCATCAGGTTGCAGACGGATAGTCAGTTTGTTCTGCGGCAGGTCCTGCCACGACTCTTTAAACAGATTGAGCTCTGGCGTTTTGAAATAGACCACCACTTCAGAGCATTTGGTCGGCAAACGTTTACCGGTACGCAGGTAGAACGGTACGCCAGCCCAGCGCCAGTTGTCGATATCGACACGGATAGCTACGAAGGTTTCCGTGTTACTGCTTTTGTTCGCGCCCTCTTCTTCCAGGTAGCCCGGAACTTTTTTGCCCTGGGCGAAGCCCGCAGTGTATTGCCCGCGTACGGTTTTTTCGCGTACGTTTGAGCGGTCAATGCGGCGCAGAGACTTCAGTACTTTCACTTTTTCATCGCGGATGCTGTCTGCGCTCAGATCAGACGGCGGAGACATCGCAATCATGCAGAGAATTTGTAGCAGGTGGTTCTGGATCATGTCGCGCATCTGACCGGCTTTATCAAAATAGCCCCAGCGCCCTTCGATCCCCACTTCTTCTGCCACGGTAATCTCAACATGATCAATAGTGCGGTTGTCCCAGTTGTTCACAAACAGGGAGTTAGCAAAACGCAGCGCCAACAGGTTCAGCACCGTTTCTTTACCAAGGTAATGGTCGATACGGTATACCTGGCACTCCTCGAAATATTCACCGACCTGATCGTTGATTTCCTGCGAGGTCGCCAGCGACGTACCCAGCGGTTTTTCCATCACCACGCGCGCCGGTTTGCCGTTCAGTTTCGCCTCACCAAGCCCTTTGCAGATTGCGCCAAAAGTGCCTGGCGGCATGGCAAAGTAGTTAATGGTGATACGATTTTTTTGATCCAACATCGCACCAAGACGGCTGAATGCAGCTGTGTCATTGACATCGAGATTACAAAAATCCAGACGTGCACTCAGGGTGTCCCATAAACCTTCATCAATAGTTTCTTTCATGAAGGTTTCCAGCGCTTCACGGACGACTTTGGTATATGCCGCTTTATCCCAGTCAGCACGCCCTACGCCGATGATACGGGTATCCGGGTTGAGCTGACCGGCTTTTTCCAGTTGATACAGGGAAGGCAGCAATTTACGACGCGCAAGGTCGCCTTTCGCGCCGAAAATGACCAGGTCACAAGCCTGGGCTGTTTGCGTTACCGCCATGTCATTCTCCTTAAGTTAACTAACCCGGTACTTAAGCCTGGGTATACTTGTAATTTTCTTACGGTGCACTGTACTGCTTTTACGAGCTTGCGAAAACTGTAAACGCTTATCCACCCGTGCGATTACGGCAAAAGCGCGCAAAGTGCGGCAAAACTGATAAAAAAATCATCGTTTTCCATTGGGTAAAAATCTGACACTGATCATGTTATGAAAAAAAATGACAACTTTTTTATCCGCTTTTGTCATTAATACGACACACAGGCGTAATATCAGACCAAACTGCATTTCGATTTCTTTCAGTGTGGAAATCGGCATTACCGTGAGTCTCTTTACATCATGAATATGCTGGAAAAAATCCAGTCTCAACTGGAACATTTGAGCAAATCAGAACGAAAAGTCGCCGAGGTCATTCTTGCTTCGCCTGACAACGCGATCCATTCGAGTATTGCTGCTCTGGCGCTTGAGGCCAATGTTAGCGAACCAACGGTGAATCGTTTCTGTCGCAGCATGGACACCCGCGGTTTTCCTGATTTTAAACTCCATCTGGCACAAAGCCTGGCAAATGGCACGCCCTATGTTAATCGCAACGTTAATGAAGATGACAGCGTTGAATCATACACGGGGAAAATATTTGAGTCGGCAATGGCCACGCTCGATCACGTCCGTCACTCGCTGGACAAATCTGCCGTCAACCGTGCCGTCGATCTCCTGACTCAGGCCAAAAAAATCGCCTTTTTCGGTCTGGGCTCTTCTGCCGCCGTCGCCCACGATGCGATGAATAAGTTTTTTCGCTTTAATGTTCCAGTGGTTTACTCCGACGATATTGTGTTGCAACGCATGAGTTGTATGAATTGTAGCGACGGAGACGTGGTTGTGCTGATTTCTCACACCGGAAGAACCAAAAATCTGGTTGAACTGGCGCAGTTAGCACGGGAAAACGACGCGATGGTAATTGCCCTCACCTCCGCCGGTACGCCACTGGCCCGGGAAGCAACGCTGGCAATTACCCTCGACGTACCTGAAGATACTGACATTTATATGCCCATGGTGTCTCGACTTGCGCAGTTGACCGTGATAGATGTGCTGGCAACAGGATTTACTTTGCGACGCGGCACAAAATTCAGAGATAACTTGAAGCGGGTCAAGGAAGCGCTCAAGGAATCGCGCTTTGATAAGCAGTTACTTAAATTGAGTGACGATCGCTAAATCGATTATCACTGTTCTATCCTTATACGACATTCGCATGTGTTTAAATTACAACCATAATGGTTTTAGTTTATGCGAATTCATGTTCAAGCAACACCTGGTTGTTTCAGTCAACGGAGTATTACATGTCCAGAAGGCTTCGCAGAACCAAAATCGTTACCACGTTAGGCCCGGCTACCGATCGCGATAATAACCTTGAAAAGGTCATCGCAGCGGGTGCAAACGTCGTACGAATGAACTTTTCTCATGGCTCGCCTGAAGACCATAAAATGCGCGCGGATAAAGTTCGTGAAATTGCCGCAAAACTGGGGCGTCATGTGGCTATTCTCGGTGACCTTCAGGGGCCAAAGATTCGCGTATCAACTTTTAAAGAAGGTAAGGTTTTCCTCAATATTGGGGATAAATTCCTGCTGGATGCCAACCTGGGCAAAGGTGAAGGCGATAAAGAAAAAGTCGGTATCGACTATAAAGGTCTGCCTGCAGACGTCGTGCCTGGCGACATTCTGCTGCTGGACGACGGTCGCGTACAGTTAAAAGTACTGGAAGTTCAGGGCATGAAAGTGTTCACCGAAGTGACCGTCGGCGGCCCTCTTTCCAATAATAAAGGTATCAACAAACTCGGTGGTGGTCTGTCTGCTGAAGCGCTGACAGAGAAAGACAAAGCAGACATTAAAACTGCGGCATCGATTGGCGTAGATTATTTGGCTGTCTCTTTCCCACGCTGCGGCGAAGATCTGAATTATGCTCGTCGTCTGGCGCGCGATGCAGGTTGTGATGCGAAAATTGTCGCCAAAGTTGAACGTGCAGAAGCCGTTTGCAGCCAGGATGCAATGGACGACATTATCCTCGCTTCTGACGTGGTGATGGTCGCACGTGGCGACCTTGGCGTAGAGATTGGCGATCCGGAACTGGTTGGGATTCAGAAAGCGCTGATTCGTCGCGCGCGTCAGCTGAACCGCGCAGTCATTACTGCTACCCAGATGATGGAATCGATGATTACCAACCCAATGCCGACGCGTGCAGAAGTCATGGACGTGGCGAACGCCGTTCTGGATGGTACTGACGCCGTAATGTTGTCTGCGGAAACCGCCGCTGGTCAGTATCCATCTGAAACCGTTGCTGCAATGGCGCGTGTTTGCCTGGGTGCCGAAAAAATCCCGAGCATCAATGTGTCTAAACACCGCCTGGACGTTCAGTTCGACAATGTGGAAGAAGCTATCGCGATGTCCGCAATGTACGCAGCTAACCACCTGAAAGGCGTTACCGCGATCATCACCATGACCGAATCCGGTCGTACCGCGCTGATGACTTCTCGTATCAGCTCCGGCCTGCCGATTTTCGCCATGTCTCGTCATGAACGCACTCTGAACCTGACTGCGCTTTATCGTGGTGTTACGCCGGTCTATTTTGACAGTGCAAATGAAGGCGTGGTTGCTGCCAGCGAAGCAGTAAATCTGCTGCGCGATAAAGGCTACCTGATGTCTGGGGATCTGGTGATTGTCACCCAGGGCGACGTGATGAGTACCGTGGGTTCGACTAATACCACGCGTATTTTAACGGTAGAGTAAGTACGTTGCCGGATGTGGCGAAAACGCCTCATCCGGCCTACAGTTCAATGATAATTCAACAGATTTCTAATCTTCTGAAGCAAACTTGAACTTATCATCAGGCGAAAGCCTCTCCTCACGAGAGGCTTTTTTTATTTGATGGGATAAAGATCTTTACGCTTATATGGCTGGATTTCGCCCGGTTTGCGCGTTTTCAGCAATTTTAAAATCCAGGTGTACTGCTCTGGTCGCGGACCAACAAAAATCTCGACTTCTTCATTCATACGCCGCGCAATGGTAGCGTCATCCGCCTCTAACAGGTCATCCATCGGTGGACGAACCTGAATCGTCAGACGATGGGTCTTGCCATCATAGATTGGGAACAGCGGAACGACACGCGCGCGACATACTTTCATCAGGCGACCAATTGCTGGCAGCGTTGCTTTATACGTTGCGAAGAAATCAACAAATTCGCTGTGTTCAGGTCCATGATCCTGATCCGGTAAATAATAGCCCCAGTAGCCCTGACGAACCGACTGGATGAAAGGTTTAATACCATCATTTCTCGCGTGCAGACGACCGCCAAAACGACGACGCACCGTGTTCCAGACATAATCAAAAACCGGGTTGCCCTGATTATGGAACATCGCTGCCATTTTCTGTCCTTGTGAGGCCATCAGCATAGCGGGGATATCAACTGCCCAGCCGTGCGGTACCAGAAAGATCACTTTCTCGTTGTTACGCCGCATCTCTTCGATGATCTCCAGCCCCTGCCAGTCGACGCGAGGCTGGATTTTCTCCGGCCCACGTATCGCCAGTTCAGCCATCATTGCCATCGCTTGCGGCGCGGTGGCAAACATCTCATCCACAATCGCTTCGCGTTCGGCTTCGCTACGTTCTGGAAAACAGAGAGAAAGATTGATCAACGCCCGACGACGTGAGCTTTTACCCAGTCTTCCGGCAAAACGCCCCAACCGCGCAAGAATGGGATCACGGAATTTCGCTGGTGTTAAGGCAATACCGGCCATTGCCGCCACGCCCAACCAGGCTCCCCAGTAACGAGGGTGACGAAAGGATTTATCAAACTCAGGAATATATTCGCTATTATTTTTTTTCGTTTCCATGCTTTTCCAGTTTCGGATAAGGCAATAATCAATCTGGTGGTAGTGTAACGGCGCAACTTGCCCCGCACCAAATAAAAAAGCCGGCACTGACTGCGTACCGGCTGCCAATGGGTATTAATTAATCAAACTGTAGCTGCGGTACAATCTCCTTGGCCTTCGCCAGGAAATCGGTACGATCTGAACCGGTCAGCCCTTCAGTACGCGGCAGTTTCGCTGTCAACGGGTTCACCGCCTGCTGGTTAATCCATACCTCATAATGCAGATGTGGCCCAGTTGAACGCCCGGTATTACCGGAAAGCGCGATACGATCGCCACGCTTCACTTTCTGCCCCGGTTTAACCAGAATCTTACGCAGGTGCATATAACGCGTGGTGTAGCTGCGACCATGACGAATCGCGACATAATAACCCGCTGCGCCACTGCGTTTAGCAACTACCACTTCACCGTCTCCCACCGAAAGCACCGGCGTACCCTGCGGCATCGCAAAATCAACGCCTCTGTGCGGCGCAACGCGAGCGGTTACCGGGTTCAGACGACGCGGGTTAAAGTTAGACGAAATGCGGAACTGTTTTGCCGTCGGGAATCGTAAGAACCCTTTCGCCAGGCCCGTGCCGTTGCGGTCGTAGAATTTGCCATCTTCAGCGCGAATAGCATAGTAATCTTTGCCTTCTGAACGCAAACGCACGCCCAGCAGTTGGCTTTGTTCACGTTTGCCATCAAGCATCTCACGTGACATTAATACCGCAAATTCGTCACCTTTTTTCACTTTACGGAAGTCCATCTGCCACTGCATCGCTTTAATCACCGCGCTCACTTCAGCACTGGTTAAACCTGCATTTTTGGCGCTGGCAACAAAACTTGTCCCAACGGTTCCTTTCAACAGATTGTTAACCCACTCCCCTTGCTGCATTTCGCTGGTCATTTTAAAACCATTAGCGGCGGTGCGGTCATAGGTACGGGTTTCGCGGCGAGACACTTCCCAGGTCAGACGCTGTAACTCGCCATCAGCGGTTAATGTCCAGGAGAGTTGTTGACCAATTTTCAGGTTACGCAGATCTTTATCAGCAGCAGCAAGTTGGGTGATATCACCCATCTCAATACCATATTGATTAAGGATGCTACTTAACGTGTCGCCCGTAGAAACGACATATTCATGAACGCCGGCTTCACCAGCGATTTTGTCGTCGAGTTCGTCCTGGGGAATGGCTTCATCTTCTTGCGCGGCTTGATCAATCGGCTCACTGGCCTCAGGTAAGAGAGAACGAATTTCGTTCTGTTCAAGCTCAATGGTTTTGACAATAGGCGAGGCGTCTCGGTGGTAAACATAAGGCCGCCAGACAGCGACGGCCAGAGTAAGAACGGTAAGCGACCCCAACATAACGCGGTGTGGTCGCGGTAAATTATTAAACGCCAGGGCGACAGAGCGGGCTATCTGTTGCACGTAATCACTTCCTCATTAATCTCCTTTCAGGCAGCTCGCGTACTGGTTAGCTAATTGATTCAGGAATTCTGAATAGCTTGTTTTGCCCAGTTTGATATTCGTCCCAAGGGGATCCAACGTTCCCATACGAACGGATGTCCCTCGTGCGACGCTTTCAACGACCGCAGGCCTGAACTGTGGCTCAGCAAAAACGCAGGTTGCTTTTTGCTCAACCAACTGTGTTCTTATTTGATGTAAACGCTGCGCGCCAGGTTGAATCTCAGGGTTTACGGTAAAGTGACCAAGCGGTGTCAGTCCGAATTGTTTTTCGAAGTAGCCGTAAGCATCATGAAAAACGAAATAACCTTTTCCCTTGAGCGGCGCGAGCTCGTTACCAACCTGTTTCCTACTTGAAGCTAATTGTGCCTCAAATTCCATCAGGTTGGCGTCAAGTTTGGCTCGACTTTGCGGCATAAGTTCCACTAATTTTCCATGGATTGCAACCGCTGTAGCCCGCGCTATCTCTGGGGAAAGCCAAACGTGCATGTTGAAATCGCCGTGATGGTGATCTTCGTCACTTTTTTCCGCGTGGTCATGATCATCATCAGCGTCGTGAATGCTTTTCATCAGCAGCGGTTTTACACTCTCAAGCTGCGCAATGGTTACCTGCTTCGCCTCGGGTAATTTACTCACGGGCTTTTGCATAAACGCTTCCATTTCCGGTCCAACCCAGACAACTAAGTCCGCGTTCTGTAAGCGTTTTACATCAGATGGACGCAGTGAATAATCATGTTCAGAGGCCCCATCAGGAAGTAACACCTCCGTCTCTGTTACTCCATCAGCAATAGCGGAAGCAATGAATCCAACAGGTTTAAGCGAAGCGACAACGGCAGCTTCTGCTACCTGAGTTGCACTGCCCCAGAGAGCAGCAGATAATGCTGCGAAAAGAAGCGTTTTTTTATGTAACATAATGCGACCAATCATCGTAATGAATATAAGAAGTGTGATATTATAACATTTCATGACTACTGCAAGACTAAAATTAACATGACAAGTCTGGTTTCCCTGGAAAATGTCTCGGTTTCATTTGGCCAACGCCGCGTCCTCTCTGATGTGTCGCTGGAACTCAAGCCTGGTAAAATTTTGACCTTACTTGGGCCGAACGGCGCAGGTAAGTCGACATTGGTTCGGGTTGTACTCGGGCTGGTAACACCAGATGAAGGAGTTATCAAGCGCCACGGAAAACTGCGCATTGGTTATGTGCCGCAGAAGCTTTATCTCGACACCACGTTGCCACTGACCGTAAACCGTTTTTTACGCTTACGCCCCAGAACACATAAGGAAGATATTCTGCCTGCACTAAAACGCGTTCAAGCTGGGCATCTTATTGACGCGCCAATGCAAAAGCTCTCTGGCGGTGAAACGCAGCGTGTACTACTAGCGCGCGCATTGTTAAATCAACCCCAGTTATTAGTTCTGGACGAACCCACCCAGGGCGTGGATGTGAATGGTCAAGTGGCGTTATATGACCTTATTGACCAGTTACGTCGCGAACTGGACTGTGGCGTTTTAATGGTGTCTCACGATCTGCATCTGGTAATGGCAAAAACCGATGAAGTACTTTGCCTTAACCATCACATCTGTTGTTCTGGCACACCAGAAGTCGTTTCCCTGCATCCGGAATTTATTTCGATGTTCGGGCCTCGCGGAGCTGAACAGCTGGGTATTTATCGCCATCATCATAATCACCGCCACGATTTACAGGGGCGAATTGTTCTGCGTCGGGGAAGTGATCGCTCATGATTGAATTATTATTTCCCGGTTGGTTAGCCGGGATTATGCTGGCCTGTGCCGCAGGTCCTTTGGGTTCTTTTGTTGTCTGGCGTCGTATGTCTTATTTCGGCGATACGCTGGCCCATGCGTCTTTACTTGGAGTGGCGTTTGGTCTGTTGCTGGACGTGAATCCCTTCTATGCAGTGATTGCCGTTACGCTGCTGCTGGCGGGCGGTCTGGTATGGCTGGAGAAGCGTCCACAGCTGGCGATCGACACGTTATTGGGAATTATGGCGCACAGTGCCTTGTCGCTGGGCCTGGTCGTTGTCAGTCTGATGTCTAACATTCGCGTTGACTTGATGGCATACCTGTTCGGTGATTTGCTGGCAGTGACGCCGGAAGATCTCATCTCCATCGCCATTGGCGTGGTCATTGTGGTGGCAATTCTGTTCTGGCAATGGCGTAATTTACTGTCGATGACCATTAGCCCGGATCTGGCATTTGTCGATGGTGTGAAATTACAGCGAGTGAAATTGCTGTTGATGCTGGTAACAGCATTGACGATTGGTGTGGCAATGAAATTTGTCGGGGCGTTGATTATTACCTCGCTGCTGATCATTCCGGCTGCTACCGCACGTCGTTTCGCCCGTACGCCGGAACAGATGGCAGGTGTCGCCGTTTTGGTGGGGATGATTGCTGTAACCGGTGGTTTAACTTTTTCAGCGTTTTACGATACGCCTGCGGGTCCGTCAGTGGTGCTGTGCGCTGCGCTGTTGTTTATTTTGAGTATGATGAAAAAACAGGCCAGCTAATTTGTACCTAAACACAATTGTCGGATGCGGTGCGAGCGCCTTATCCGACCTACGGTTCGCTATACCGGATAGGCCTGATAAGACGCGAACAACGTCGCATCAGGCACACTGCCAGTGTCGGATGCGGCGCGAGCGCCTTATCTGAACTACGGTTCACTATACCGGGTAGGCCTGATAAGACGCGAACGACGTCGCATCAGGCACATTGCCAGTGTCGGATGCGACGCGAGCACCTTATCCGACCTACGGTTCGCTATACCGGGTAGGCCTGATAAGACGCGAACAACGTCGCATCAGGCACACTACCAATGTCGGATGCGGCACGAGCGACCGAACCGACCTACGGCATTTCTGGCGGTGTGATGCCGAAGTGGTTCCACGCCCGCACTGTCGCCATACGCCCGCGCGGTGTACGCTGCAAAAAGCCTTGCTGAATCAAATAAGGCTCCAGCACATCCTCAATGGTTTCACGTTCTTCGCCAATAGCCGCCGCCAGGTTATCCAGACCTACCGGCCCACCAAAGAATTTATCGATTACCGCCAGCAACAATTTGCGGTCCATATAATCAAAACCTTCAGCATCGACATTCAGCATATCCAGCGCCTGAGCAGCAATATCTGCTGAGATGGTGCCATCGTGCTTCACTTCGGCGAAATCACGCACTCGACGCAGCAGACGGTTGGCAATGCGTGGCGTACCGCGAGCACGACGAGCAACTTCCAGCGCGCCATCGTCACTCATTTCGAGGCCCATAAAGCGCGCGCTACGACTGACAATATATTGCAGATCAGGCACTTGATAAAACTCCAGACGCTGCACAATACCGAAACGATCACGCAGTGGTGACGTCAGTGAGCCAGCACGCGTGGTCGCGCCAATAAGGGTGAACGGCGGCAGATCGATTTTAATTGAACGCGCCGCCGGACCTTCACCGATCATAATATCCAGCTGGTAGTCTTCCATTGCCGGATACAACACCTCTTCCACCACTGGTGAAAGACGGTGAATTTCATCGATAAACAGCACGTCATGTGGTTCAAGGTTAGTGAGCATTGCTGCCAGATCGCCGGCCTTTTCCAGCACCGGACCGGAAGTCGTGCGTAAATTAACGCCCATTTCATTGGCGACAATATTAGCAAGCGTGGTTTTACCTAAACCCGGAGGGCCAAAAATCAACAGATGATCGAGGGCGTCGCCGCGCAGTTTCGCTGCTTTGATGAAAATCTCCATCTGTGAACGAACCTGCGGCTGACCAACATACTCTTCCAGTAATTTGGGGCGAATGGCGCGATCTGCTACATCTTCCGGCAAAGTCGTACCGGCAGAAATCAGACGGTCTGCTTCAATCATCCTTTACCTCATAACGCGGCGCGTAGGGCTTCGCGAATTAATGTTTCACTGCTGGCGTCAGGGCGAGCGATTTTGCTCACCATGCGGCTGGCTTCTTGTGGTTTATAGCCCAGCGCCACCAGCGCAGCAACCGCTTCCTGTTCAGCATCATCGGTTGCCGGGCTGGCAGGCGACGTGAGCACCAGATCGGCGGCTGGCGTAAAGAGATCGCCGTGCAAACCTTTAAATCGGTCTTTCATTTCGACAATTAAACGCTCGGCGGTTTTTTTACCAATGCCCGGCAGTTTCACCAGTGCTCCCACTTCTTCACGTTCAACGGCATTAACGAACTGCTGCGCTGACATTCCGGAGAGGATCGCCAGCGCCAACTTCGGGCCGACTCCGTTGGTTTTGATTAACTCTTTAAACAACGTGCGCTCTTGCTTATTGTTAAAGCCGTACAGCAGCTGCGCGTCTTCACGCACCACAAAGTGGGTGAAAACGATCGCTTCCTGTCCCGCTTCAGGGAGTTCATAAAAACAGGTCATCGGCATATGCACTTCATAGCCTACGCCGCCCACTTCGATTAACACCAGCGGGGGTTGTTTTTCAATGATGATGCCTCTGAGTCTGCCTATCACATGACGCTCCTGCGTAACGAATCAAAGATAATGCTGTATGATAAAAAAATGCTGGATAGATATCCAGCGAAGGATGAAGAAAACTTGCGAGGCGTCCCGATGTTCTGAAAAATGGCACAGTATAATTTATTCTACAAGTTATATTGGAAGCAAATATTTGAATATTACATATTCAGTGAGTTAATGCGTAAAAAAATATACATTTCGACTCCTGAAAAATAAACTTTTTTATGTTATTACGTGTATTCATATTTATTTCAATGGAATGACAACGTGAATATTAATTACCCTGCTGAATATGAAATTGGTGATATCGTCTTTACATGTATAGGTGCTGCCTTATTTGGTCAAATATCAGCAGCATCAAATTGCTGGAGTAATCACGTCGGGATCATTATCGGTCATAACGGTGAAGACTTCCTGGTTGCAGAAAGCCGTGTTCCCCTCTCAACCATCACTACTCTATCCCGTTTTATTAAACGTTCTTCTAATCAACGCTATGCTATAAAGCGATTAGACGCAGGGCTAACAGAACAACAAAAACAACGAATTGTTGAACAGGTTCCCTCCCGGCTACGTAAGCTCTACCACACCGGTTTTAAATACGAATCTTCACGCCAGTTCTGTTCAAAATTTGTCTTTGATATTTATAAAGAGGCGCTATGTATTCCGGTGGGCGAAATAGAGACGTTTGGAGAACTGTTAAATAGCAATCCGAATGCAAAACTCACTTTCTGGAAATTCTGGTTCTTAGGTGCAATTCCGTGGGATCGTAAAACGGTTACGCCAGCGAGTTTGTGGCATCATCCGAGTCTAATGTTGATTCATGCGGAGGGAGTAGAAACGCCTCAGCCTGAACTGACCGAGGCGGTATAACTTAACGCAGTCGCCCTCTCGCCAGGTTCAGCCGCGATTCGCTCATCTGCATCGCATTCTGGCTGACATGGCAGTGGGTGATGGCAATCGCCAGCGCATCGGCGGCATCCGCCTGTGGATTAGCAGGTAATTTCAGCAAGGTACGCACCATATGCTGCACCTGGCTTTTTTCGGCGCTACCAATGCCCACCACTGTTTGCTTCACCTGACGCGCAGCATATTCAAACACCGGCAATTCCTGATTCACCGCTGCCACAATCGCCACGCCTCGTGCCTGCCCCAGTTTCAGGGCAGAGTCAGCGTTCTTCGCCATAAAGACTTGTTCGATTGCGAAATAATCGGGCTGGAACTGGGTGATGATTTCCGTCACGCCCGCATAGATCAGTTTCAGACGAGACGGTAAATCATCCACTTTGGTGCGTATGCATCCGCTACCCAGGTAGGACAGTTGCCTGCCCACCTGACGGATAACACCGTAGCCGGTAACGCGCGAACCCGGGTCAATACCGAGAATAATAGACATCACGCGTCTCCGTTTTGTTGTTTAGCCGGCCTCATCAGAGGGTCGCTGCAACCTCATCAGAGATCTCACCGTTATGGTAAACTTCCTGCACGTCGTCACAGTCTTCCAGCATATCGATCAGACGCATCAGTTTCGGTGCAGTTTCTGCATCCATATCGGCTTTGGTTGACGGGATCATGGAAACTTCTGCGCTGTCTGCTTTCAGACCTGCCGCTTCCAGAGCATCGCGTACTTTACCCATCTCTTCCCATGCAGTGTAGACGTCGATTGCGCCGTCATCATAGGTCACAACGTCTTCAGCACCTGCTTCCAGTGCTGCTTCCATGATGGTGTCTTCGTCGCCTTTCTCGAAGGAGATCACGCCTTTTTTGCTGAACAGATAGGCTACAGAACCGTCAGTACCGAGGTTACCGCCACATTTGCTAAATGCGTGACGCACTTCAGCAACGGTACGGTTGCGGTTGTCAGACAGACATTCAATCATGATAGCCGTGCCGCCAGGACCGTAACCTTCGTAGATGATGGTTTCCATGTTCGCATCATCATCACCGCCCACACCACGTGCAATTGCGCGGTTCAGGGTGTCACGGGTCATGTTGTTAGACAGTGCTTTATCAATGGCTGCACGCAGACGCGGGTTAGCATCCGGATCTCCACCGCCCAGCTTAGCCGCGGTTACCAGTTCACGAATGATTTTAGTGAAGATTTTACCGCGCTTAGCATCCTGCGCAGCTTTACGATGTCTGGTGTTGGCCCATTTACTATGACCTGCCATAAAAATATCTCCAGATAGCCCTGCCTGTTCAGGCAGCGTTAATAACAAACTGTTCAATCGCCTGCCGGTTGCTCCATGACTTAGTGAGCGCCGCCGCAGCAGACGCATCAAGCCACTTGTAAGCCAGATGTTCAGTGAAAACAATCTGGCGCTCGTGCGGGAGCGCAAGACAGAACCATGATTCCGTATTGCGCGTCACGCCTGGCGCATAGCGATGACGTAAATGTGAAAAAATTTCAAACTCTACCGTGCGCTGACAGTCAATTAAGGTCAGTTGTTCAGCGACAACATCGATGGTGACCTCTTCCTTTACTTCGCGCATAGCAGCTTGCGACGCGGTTTCACCCTCTTCCACGCTGCCGGTTACCGACTGCCAGAAATCGGGATCGTCACGCCGCTGCAACATCAGCACCCGTTTCGTATCTAGTGCATAGATGACCACTAAGATCGAAACGGGACGCTTATACACTTTATCCTTCACGCTACCTCTTCGTTGGTTGCCTTCGCTCATCCCATTCACATAGTTATCTATGCTCATGGGAGTTCACTCAGTTGCCGCCTCGATGCAACGCGAATGATTTCGTGTATTTGAGCCATATCAGTTATTCTCAGCCTTCTTCACGACCTGTATGCTCAGCTCAGCCAGTGCAGTCGGGTTAGCAAAGCTCGGTGCTTCAGTCATCAGACACGCTGCCGCCGTGGTTTTCGGGAAGGCGATAACGTCACGGATGTTGTCGGTGCCGGTCAGCAGCATGGTCAGACGGTCAAGACCGAATGCCAGACCTGCGTGCGGCGGAGTACCGTATTTCAGGGCATCGAGCAGGAAGCCGAATTTCTCGCGCTGTTCCTCTTCGGTGATCCCCAGAATGCCAAACACCGTCTGCTGCATATCACCATTATGGATACGCACTGAACCACCGCCCACTTCGTAACCATTGATGACCATATCGTAAGCATTCGCCACCGCATTTTCCGGTGCAGCTTTCAGCTCTGCCGCCGTCATGTCTTTCGGCGCGGTGAACGGATGGTGCATTGCCGTCAGGCCGCCTTCACCGTCGTCTTCAAACATCGGGAAGTCGATAACCCACAGCGGCGCCCATTTGCTTTCGTCGGTCAGACCAAGGTCTTTACCCACTTTCAGACGCAGTGCGCCCATCGCGTCGGCAACAATTTTCTTGTTGTCGGCACCAAAGAAAATCATATCGCCATCTTGCGCGGCAGTACGATCCAGGATGGCTTCGATGATTTCCGCATTAAGGAACTTCGCTACCGGGCTGTTGATACCTTCCAGACCTTTCGCGCGTTCGTTAACTTTGATGTAAGCCAGACCTTTCGCACCGTAGATTTTAACGAAGTTACCGTATTCGTCGATCTGCTTACGGGTCAGCGACGCACCGCCCGGAACTCGCAGAGCGGCAACACGGCCTTTCGGATCGTTCGCCGGACCCGCAAATACCGCGAACTCAACGGATTTCAGCAGATCGGCAACGTCGGTCAGTTCCATCGGGTTACGCAGGTCCGGTTTGTCGGAGCCGTAACGGCGTTCGGCTTCCGCAAAGGTCATTACCGGGAAATCGCCCAGATCAATGCCCTTCACTTCCAGCCACAGATGACGCACCAGCGCTTCCATCACTTCACGCACTTGCGGCGCGGTCATGAAAGAGGTTTCCACATCGATCTGAGTAAATTCAGGTTGACGATCAGCGCGCAGGTCTTCGTCACGGAAGCATTTGACTATCTGATAGTAGCGGTCAAAACCGGACATCATCAGCAGCTGTTTGAACAACTGCGGGGATTGCGGCAGCGCGTAGAATTTACCTTTGTGCACACGAGAAGGCACCAGGTAGTCACGCGCGCCTTCCGGCGTGGCTTTAGTCAGCATCGGAGTTTCGATGTCAAGGAAGCCATGGTCGTCCATAAAACGACGTACCAGGCTGGTGATTTTAGCGCGGGTTTTCAGGCGCTGAGCCATTTCCGGGCGACGCAGGTCAAGATAGCGGTACTTCAGACGCGCTTCTTCGGTGTTGACGTGGTTAGAGTCAAGCGGCAGAACGTCTGCGCGGTTGATGATGGTCAGCGAGGAAGCCAGCACTTCGATTTCGCCAGTCGCCATATCGCGGTTGATATTTTTTTCGTCACGCGCACGTACGGTGCCCGTGACCTGAATGCAGAACTCATTACGCAGTTCAGAGGCCAGCTTTAACGCGTCCGCACGATCCGGATCGAAAAATACCTGCACGATACCTTCGCGGTCGCGCATATCGATAAAGATCAAGCTACCAAGATCACGACGACGGTTGACCCAACCACACAGAGTCACCTGCTGCCCCACGTGGGACAAACGGAGCTGTCCACAATATTCTGTACGCATGAGATATCCCTTAACTTAGCTGCTGGCGGATGTCCCCTGCTGTGCAGGTGACCTGAGTCGCAGCGTTAGCTGTATGTCACAACTGAATGAAAAAAGGCGGCTATTATACTGGAAATTCTGCCGCACCGTAAGAGCCTGGCCCGCGCTGGAACGCCTCGTTACCACTTTATATCGGGCCTGGATTCAGACTCTACGCCAGTTTGCTATAAAGGTGTTGCCCGAACTCATAAAAATTAACAAAATTTGTCGTTCCGCCATCGGCTAATCGCATTAAGGTGAGAGGCACGATTTTGTTTTATCTGGAGTGATCATGCTTGAACTTAATGCCAAAACCACAGCGCTAGTGGTGATTGATTTACAGGAAGGCATCTTGCCTTTTGCCGGTGGTCCGCATACTGCCGAAGACGTGGTGAATCGCGCCGGGAAGTTGGCGGCGAAATTTCGCGCGAGCGGTCAGCCCGTGTTTCTGGTGCGTGTTGGCTGGTCTGCCGATTATGCTGAAGCATTAAAACAGCCGGTCGATGCGCCCTCACCGGCTAAAGTGTTGCCCGAAAATTGGTGGCAACATCCCGCGGCGTTAGGTGCAACTGACAGTGATATTGAAATCATCAAACGTCAATGGGGTGCGTTTTACGGTACGGATCTGGAGTTGCAATTACGCCGCCGAGGTATCGATACAATAGTTTTATGTGGGATCTCGACCAATATCGGCGTTGAGTCCACCGCCCGCAATGCCTGGGAACTTGGCTTTAATCTGGTGATTGCCGAAGATGCCTGTAGCGCTGCCAGTGCCGAGCAGCACAATAACAGCATCAACCATATCTATCCACGCATCGCCCGTGTGCGCAGCGTGGAAGAGATCCTCCACGCGTTATGATTTACATTGGTCTGCCACAATGGTCGCATCCTAAATGGGTGCGTCTGGGGATAACCAGCCTGGAAGAGTATGCCCGCCACTTCAACTGCGTGGAGGGCAACACCACGTTATACGTCCTACCGAAGCCAGATGTTGTCCTGCGCTGGCGCGAGCAGACCACCGATGATTTTCGTTTTTGTTTTAAATTTCCGGCAACCATTTCGCATCAGGCCGCATTGCGACATTGCGATGATTTAGTGACTGAATTTTTGACCCGTATGTCACCGTTAGCGACGCGCATTGGGCAATACTGGCTGCAACTACCCGCCACGTTTGGTCCACGGGATCTGCCAGCTCTTTGGCACTTTCTCGATTCTCTTCCTGGCGAATTTACCTATGGTGTGGAAGTCCGCCATCCGCAATTTTTCACCAAAGGCGAGGAAGAACAAACGCTTAATCGCGGTTTGCATCAGCGCGGCGTTAATCGGGTAATTTTAGACAGCCGTCCGGTTCATGCAGCGCGTCCACATAGCGAAGCCATTCGCGACGCGCAACGGAAAAAGCCGAAAGTTCCGGTACATGCCGTGTTGACGGCGACCAATCCGCTGATCCGTTTTATCGGTAGCGATGATATGACACAAAACCGGGAATTATTTCAGGTCTGGTTACAAAAATTAGCGCAGTGGCAACAGACCACTACGCCTTATCTTTTCCTGCATACACCGGATATCGCCCAGGCACCGGAACTGGTACATACCCTGTGGGAAGACTTACGTAAAATGCTTCCAGAGATCGGAGCAGTCCCGGCTATTCCACAGCAATCTTCTCTTTTCTGAATTTGCCACCTATCATAGACAAGTGCCATCGGCCATTTTAAAGGGAGTTTGTATGGTAAGCGCGCTGTATGCCGTTTTAAGTGCGTTGTTATTAATGAAGTTCTCTTTTGATGTTGTTCGCCTGCGAATGCAGTATCGCGTTGCCTATGGCGACGGCGGTTTTAGCGAACTACAAAGTGCTATTCGTATTCATGGCAATGCGGTGGAATATATTCCTATCGCGATTGTATTGATGCTATTTATGGAAATGAATGGTGCTGAAACCTGGATGGTGCATATTTGCGGCCTCGTTTTGCTTGCAGGTCGCCTGATGCATTATTACGGTTTCCATCACCGTCTGTTTCGCTGGCGACGTTCTGGTATGAGCGCCACCTGGTGTGCGCTATTGCTGATGGTGCTGGCGAATCTTTGGTATATGCCCTGGGAGTTGGTTTTCTCCCTACGTTAGCGCACAATACGCCACTTTCTTTTTCCCGGATTTTTACGTTATGTCTCACCGCGACACGCTATTTTCTGCTCCTATCGCCAGACTGGGCGACTGGACCTTTGATGAACGGGTAGCTGAAGTCTTCCCGGATATGATCCAACGTTCCGTTCCCGGCTATTCCAATATTATTTCCATGATTGGTATGTTAGCTGAACGCTTCGTTCAACCGGGAACGCAGATTTACGATCTGGGTTGTTCTTTGGGCGCGGCGACGCTCTCGGTGCGTCGCAACATTCATCATGATAATTGTAAAATTATCGCCATCGACAATTCCCCGGCAATGATTGAACGCTGCCGCCGTCATATCGACGCCTATAAAGCGCCTACACCTGTTGACGTTATTGAAGGTGATATTCGTGATATTGCCATTGAAAACGCGTCGATGGTGGTACTGAATTTTACCCTGCAATTCCTGGAACCTTCCGAGCGCCAGGCGTTACTGGATAAAATTTATCAAGGGCTAAACCCGGGCGGCGCGCTGGTGCTTTCGGAAAAATTCAGTTTCGAAGATGCCAAAGTTGGTGAACTGCTGTTCAACATGCACCACGACTTTAAACGTGCCAACGGCTACAGCGAGCTAGAAATCAGCCAGAAGCGCAGCATGTTAGAAAACGTAATGCTGACCGATTCCGTGGAAACCCACAAGGCACGTCTGCATAAAGCCGGTTTTAAGCATAGCGAGCTGTGGTTCCAGTGCTTTAACTTTGGTTCACTGGTGGCATTAAAAGCAGAGGACGCTGCATGATCGACTTTGGTAACTTTTATTCTCTGATTGCCAAAAATCACCTTTCGCACTGGCTGGAAACGCTGCCTGCACAGATTGCTAACTGGCAGCGCGAGCAGCAGCACGGGCTGTTTAAGCAGTGGTCCAATGCGGTGGAATTTCTGCCTGAAATTAAACCGTATCGTCTTGATTTACTGCATAGCGTGACGGCAGAAAGCGAAGAGCCGCTGAGTGCCGGGCAGATTAAGCGCATTGAAACCCTGATGCGCAACCTGATGCCGTGGCGCAAAGGGCCGTTCTCGCTGTATGGCGTTAACATTGATACCGAATGGCGTTCCGACTGGAAATGGGATCGTGTTCTGCCCCATCTTTCTGATTTAACCGGGCGCACCATTCTTGATGTCGGCTGCGGCAGCGGCTATCACATGTGGCGCATGATTGGCGCAGGCGCACACCTCGCGGTGGGGATCGACCCTACACAACTGTTTCTGTGCCAGTTTGAAGCAGTGCGTAAACTGTTAGGTAACGACCAACGGGCGCATCTGCTGCCGTTAGGGATTGAACAACTTCCGGCACTGAAAGCCTTTGATACCGTCTTTTCGATGGGCGTGCTTTATCATCGTCGTTCACCGCTGGAGCATCTCTGGCAGTTGAAAGATCAACTGGTTAATGAAGGTGAACTGGTGCTTGAAACGCTGGTTATTGATGGTGATGAGAACACGGTGCTGGTGCCGGGCGATCGTTACGCGCAAATGCGTAATGTCTATTTCATCCCTTCCGCGTTGGCGTTGAAAAACTGGCTGAAGAAGTGTGGTTTTGTTGATATTCGCATTGCGGATGTGAGCGTCACCACTACAGAAGAGCAGCGACGCACTGAATGGATGGTCACCGAGTCTCTGGCCGATTTTCTCGACCCGCATGATCCGGGTAAGACGGTAGAAGGTTATCCTGCGCCTAAACGCGCGGTGCTGATTGCGCGTAAGCCGTAAAAATTTAGCGCCTATTTCCGGGCGCTGAGATAGATGACAAACGCTAAAACTGCCTGATGCGCTACGCTTATCAGGCCTACCCATCTCCTGCAATATATTGAATTTGCACGATTTTGCAGGCCGGATAAGACGTTCACGCCGGATCCGGCATGAACAAAGCACACTTTGTCAGCAATTTAGCGCCCGTTTCCGGGCGCTTTTCACGTCTTATGCCTGAATAGCTGGCTGATCAAACGCCGTTAACTTCGGCGCATTGCCCGTATATTTTTCGATATACACCAGCGCAGAGTTACCGGCACAGGCATTCGCCAGCTGCGAGCTGGGAATATCAGCCGTTAACACGTTTGCGCAGCCGTTTTTACACAAGCCATTTTCCAGATCCGGCCATGCGCCTTCATGCACGCATACCACGCCTTTTTTGATCCCATCAGTCACCACAGCGCCTGTCAGGATCTGACCGCGTTTGTTCCAGACGCGCACCAGATCGCCGTTCGCAATACCAAAGCGAGCAGCATCTTCGGTGTGAATGGTGATCGGCTCACGATCGGCAATCGCATATTTTTTACGCAACTCCGCATAGTTAAGCTGGCTGTGTAAGCGGTGTGCCGGATGCGCGGTCAGAAGCTGCAACTGCTTCTCGTCGGCGGTGCCTTTCCACTCATCAGGTGCAAGCCAGGTTGGGTGTGCCGGGCAATCCTTATAAGCAAATTTTTCCAGCGTTTTGGAATAGATCTCAATTTTTCCGCTTGGTGTACCCAGAGCATTCTTCACCGGATCGGCGCGGAAATCGCCATAGCGAACATATTGCTCGTTCTTCTCGCTGCGGCGCATTTCAAGCAGTTTATTTTGCTGCCAGAAGGCATTAAACATCGGCATAGTGACGCGTTGCGCACGCGCACCTTTCTGGGCGGCATCATAGAAAAATTTCAGCCACGCCATTTCATCTTTACCTTCGGTATAGATCTCTTTTCCGCCAGGTTTCAGTAATTCCGCAAGATCGGCAAACACGTCAAAATCGTTACGCGCTTCAAATTGCGGAGCGACAGCCTGCTTCATCGGCACAGTATGCTGGTTGCTATAATCACCGGTCATCGTCAGGTCATTGCGCTCAAACGATGTGGTGATCGGTAATACGATATCTGCGTGTTTGGCTGCTGCGGTCCAGTAGCATTCAGAAACGACAATCATCTCCGGTTTCTGCCAGGCTTTAATCAGACGATTAGTATCCTGGTGATGGGTGAAATTACCGCCACCCGCCCACCAGATCATTTTGATATTTGGGTACGTTTGCTCTTTACCGTTATGCTGATATTTGCCGCCAGGATTCTCCAGCGCATCGACAATACGGGCGACCGGAATCGCGGTCATTCCGCCATCATCAGCTTCCTCACTTGCCTGTCCGGCAATCGCCGCAGACATTTCCGGCAGCACGCCGCCAACTCGCGTCGGGTTGCCACCGTTGGAGTAATGATAAGAGAATCCAAAACCGCCGCCCGGAGTACCAATTTGCCCTAACATCGCCGCCAGCGTCACCAGCATCCAGTGTTTCTGTTCACCGTATTGCTGGCGTTGGATCCCCCAGCCTGCCATCAGCATCGTGCGATTCGCCGCCATCAGTTCTGCAAGTTTGACAATCTGCGCTTCCGGTACACCAGTAATTTCTGCCGCCCAGGCCGCACTCTTCGGCGTATTATCGTTCTTGCCGGTCAGATACTCTTCAAACTGCGGATAACCGGTGGTGTATTTCTCAAGGAAGGCTTTATCGTGCTTACCTTGTGTCATCAGGGTATGCGCGATGCCTAACATCAGCGCCACGTCGGTCCCCATATTCGGCGCTATCCAGGTCGCGTTATCGCCAAAGAATTCGATTGTTTCGGAACGGATAGGGTCGATGGCAATCACCGGTTTGCCCGATTTTTTCAGCTGATGGAAGTATTCCAGCCCTTGTTCATCGGTACTGCTCCAGGCAATTTTTAAGGTATTCAGCGGGTTCATGCCCCACAACACCACCACCTGACTGTTTTCCAGAATCAGTGGCCAGGAAGTCTGCTGTTCATAGACCTCCACAGAACCGACAACGTGCGGCATGATCACCTGCGCAGCCCCGGTAGAGTAATCGCCACTATGCCCGGAATATCCCCCCGCCAGATTCATATAACGTTGCATCAGCGTTTGCGCTTTATGCAGCACCCCTGATGAACGCCAGCCGTAAGACCCTGCAAAAATGGCCGAAGGACCGTTGGCCTTGCGGATGCGATCGTGTTGCTCATGAATCAGTTTTAATGCCTGTTCCCAACTCACCTGAACGTAACTGTCTTCGCCACGACCTTTTGCCGGTTGCAGTGGATTGTCGAGATAACTTTTTCTCACCATCGGATGCTGAATACGCGCCGTAGTGTGTACCTGATCCGCCGCCGTAGACTGTAAGGAGTTCGGGATGGTCTTCGCCAGCGCGCCTGTAGAAGAAACAATCTTACCGTCCTTCACTTCTACGTTCATCGCTCCCCAACGACCCGCGGTGAGGATTTTTCCGCCCTTCTCTTCTGCCCATGCGGGTAACGGCGTAGCCGATGTCACCACCAGCGCGCCGGCAGCAATACCGCTATGTTTAATAAACTCACGTCTTGTTAATGTCATAACTTCCTCCCTGATCTACGAGGATCACTGTTTTTCGGTAATGTCTTTGGCGTTGTACTGGAAGTACCGCGTCAAAATGTCCAGTTCGTTTTCGCTCATGCTGGTTCGCGCCCCCATTCCTTTGGCGATGGAGGGCCAGGCATTGACGGTGTAATGGTCAGCGGCAATAGGCGCATGGCAGCCAGCACAATAGGTGTCATCGAGTTTTTCAGCGTATTGCCATAACGGTTTACGATCCGCTAATACGGGATCGATTAGCGCCCCTTGTAATGAAGCCTGACGCCATTGATTACCGTATTCGTCAGCCTGCCATTCCCCGTTTACCGTTAGCGCCTTGATACCTTCATCACTTAATGTGGCTAGCGCCAGACGTTGACCTGCCGCCAGGTAGAGCGTGTTTTCACTGCCCTGCATTTGATACCCCTGCAACAGAACGATCGGCTGTTTACCACTGGCATCAACGACGGTGAGATCGGTACCAGGATTCACAGCGGCCAGTTCGCCTATGCGGGAAGCTTTGAAAGGATAAATATGTGCGCCATTGGTCACAGAAGTGGCAGCCTGACTTTCCAGTTCATGCGCCGCGTTGTCATCCATTTTTATTTCTGGCGGGAAATGGGCAATTCCTTTATGACAATCAATACACGTTTCACCGTCCTTTTGCGCTTTGGTATGCATTTTCTGCGCAGATTCACTTTGCGAGGCAATATCCATCGCATCAAAAGAATGGCAACTACGGCACGTTGCAGAATCCGATGATTTTAATTCTTTCCATACTGTTTCGGCCATTTCCTGACGATGCGCTTCGAACTTATCGTCGCTGTCTATTTTGCCGCTAACAAATTCATGATAAATATCTTTAGATGCTTTTAATTTAGCAAATAAATAATCCATCCCTGACTTTGGAATATGGCAATCGGCACATTCCGCACGTATACCTTTCTGGTTCGAAAAGTGGGCAGTTCCCTGATATTCCTCAAAAGGTTTACTCATCGAGTGGCAGGAAAGACAAAATGCTGTATCCGACGTTTTATGTAAGGCTTTTTGCGCAAGCAATAACCCACCGCCACCAACCACAACCGCTATCAGCAGAAAAAATAACCCAATGCGTTTTTTCCCTCGCATAGATTCCTCTAATTAAATTCCAGGATACCGAAATCATTGTATAAATAAATATACAGCGAATTGACTACTTGCTTAATTCGGCACAACACTGCCTGAAATAATCGATAAAGAATATGATTTATTACAATGTAATCATTAATTGCGAAAGAATAACCCAGTCATTATTTATAATATATATTTGTCAGTTTTAGTAATTTAAATCACATAATTAATGTGAATATATAAAACATTTTAAGCACAACGCTATGCGCACTGTCATCCGTTCTACACATCACGGCAATCGTTCGTTTTTTATACTATCCGGAAATAAAAAAAGGCCCCTGTTGAAATTGCAGGGGCCTGGTACGAGCAAGCATCATATTGGGCGACATGATGCAACGGTAAAAATCATTTGGCCTGATGGCGTTCAATGATTCCTTTCATTTCAGCAACCGCCGCCCCGTCTACGACATAACGCGAATACTCGTCCGCGCGTGCATCTGATGACATGGACAATCCTTGATTACGATAACGCATCGGTGAGGCTTGCCACGCTCCCGCGGAGCTATGGACTTCCAGCACTCCGGCATCGAGGAAGTGGTGCAGGTTTTCTGCACGAACTCCTGCTCCGGCCATGATGATTGGAGTATCACCATAGGCAATAAGTTCCATAATTTTTGATAAACCTTGCAGAGCGTCTGATTTTTGCCCGGAAGTCAGTACCCGGGCAATGCCCAATTGTGCAAGATTATTAAGTGTATTTAATGGGTTAGCACACATATCGAAGGCACGATGAAAAGTAACGGCCAACGGACCGGCAGCAGACATTATTTTTTCCATTCGTGGCATATCGACATTACCGTCAACATCGAGAACGCCCGTCACCAGTCCCGGCAAGCCTAATTCGCGGACAGTACGAACATCCTCAAGAATGGCGGCAAACTCGCCGTCGCTGTAGCAAAAATCACCACCGCGCGGGCGGATGATCGGATATACGGGAATCGTTATCTGCTGACGCACGGATTTAAGCACGCCCAGCGACGGCGTTAAGCCCCCTTCTTTCGGAGCCGCACACAATTCAATTCTGTCAGCGCCATTTTGCTGCGCCGTTAGTGCGCATTCCATGCTGTAACAGCAAATTTCCAGTAATGCCATTTTTGCTCCTTAATTACGCCGACTGCTCGCTGGCCACGATCTCTTCAATGGACCATGGATGAAATTTAATCGTCGTTTTGCCATCGGTGACCGCCAGCGTCGGATTCGGTAATCGCTCATGTTCACCTTTTGGCGAACTGGTTTTAACTGAGATCCCTGGCAGGCTGAGTCCTTCATCAGAAAGCAACGCCAGCGCACGGGCATTCAGCGTTTCTGGCTCGCCCGGCAGAACGATTTCAATATGTTCCCAACCTTCGTGCGGGTAACGTTTTTCCCCGGGCCACGGTAGCTCCACAATGGAAAACTGCCAGTGAGCAACCTGTACCGGTTCATGCAATTTAAACAGACAAATCGGCCTGCCATTGATCATATTTTCTGACAGGAGTTCGCCGCACTGTTCAAACCCTCGACGCCAGCGTTCAGCGGTGGCGTTTTGATGGCAACGCAAAGAAATGTGATCGGCAGTCAGCGGAGTGATATCCAGCCCCAGACGGCGGGAAAGCTCATCTAATGCGTGGGTAAATCGCGGTAAATCCGATGCAATATCCTGCAACTCGTCGACAGATTGCCAGTTCGCCATAATCACTCTTCGTCTTTCAGTAAAAGCGTTAATTTACCCTGTTGCCCTTCCCCAACCAACCGCTGATTTCGTGCAGTACCCGATGCAATAGTGAAAACGGCAATGCACCGCGCGCACGTTGCTGACGAAAACAGCCATTTGCAGTATACTCCCGCCCTAATTTCTTTAACTGGTGCGGGCAATTTTTGCTCGCTTCATCAATGTAAGGTATTCCGGTGAATATTCAGGCTCTTCTCTCAGAAAAAGTCCGTCAGGCCATGATTGCGGCAGGCGCGCCTGCGGATTGCGAACCGCAGGTTCGTCAGTCAGCAAAAGTTCAGTTCGGCGACTATCAGGCTAACGGCATGATGGCAGTTGCTAAAAAACTGGGTATGGCACCGCGACAATTAGCAGAGCAGGTGCTGACTCATCTGGATCTTAACGGTATCGCCAGCAAAGTTGAGATCGCCGGTCCAGGCTTTATCAACATTTTCCTTGATCCGGCATTCCTGGCTGAACATGTTCAGCAGGCGCTGGCGTCAGATCGTCTCGGTGTTGCTACGCCAGAAAAACAGACCATTGTGGTTGACTACTCCGCACCGAACGTGGCGAAAGAGATGCACGTCGGTCACCTGCGCTCTACCATTATTGGTGACGCGGCAGTGCGTACTCTGGAGTTCCTCGGTCACAAAGTGATTCGCGCGAACCACGTCGGCGACTGGGGTACTCAGTTCGGTATGCTAATTGCGTGGCTGGAAAAACAGCAGCAGGAAAACGCCGGTGAAATGGAACTGGCTGACCTTGAAGGTTTCTACCGCGATGCGAAAAAGCATTACGATGAAGATGAAGAGTTCGCCGAGCGCGCACGTAACTACGTGGTAAAACTGCAAAGCGGTGATGAATACTTCCGCGAGATGTGGCGCAAACTGGTCGACATCACCATGACGCAGAACCAGATCACCTACGATCGTCTGAACGTGACGCTGACCCGCGATGACGTGATGGGCGAAAGCCTCTACAACCCGATGCTGCCGGGTATCGTAGCGGACCTGAAAGCCAAAGGGCTGGCAGTAGAAAGCGAAGGCGCAACCGTCGTATTCCTTGATGAGTTCAAAAACAAGGAAGGCGAACCGATGGGCGTGATCATTCAGAAGAAAGATGGCGGCTATCTCTACACCACTACTGATATCGCCTGTGCGAAATATCGTTATGAAACACTGCATGCCGATCGCGTGCTGTATTACATCGACTCCCGCCAGCATCAACACCTGATGCAGGCATGGGCGATCGTCCGTAAAGCAGGCTATGTGCCGGAATCCGTACCGCTGGAACACCACATGTTCGGCATGATGCTGGGCAAAGACGGCAAACCGTTCAAAACCCGCGCGGGCGGTACGGTGAAACTGGCCGATCTGCTGGATGAAGCACTGGAACGTGCACGTCGTCTGGTGGCAGAGAAGAACCCGGACATGCCAGCCGACGAGCTGGAAAAACTGGCTAATGCAGTGGGTATAGGCGCGGTGAAATATGCGGATCTATCCAAAAACCGCACCACCGACTACATCTTCGACTGGGACAACATGCTGGCGTTTGAGGGTAATACCGCGCCGTACATGCAGTATGCCTACACCCGTGTGTTATCCGTGTTCCGTAAAGCGGACATTAACGAAGATCAACTGGCTGCAGCGCCGGTAATCATCCGTGAAGATCGTGAAGCGCAACTGGCTGCTCGTCTGCTGCAGTTTGAAGAAACCCTCACCGTGGTTGCCCGTGAAGGCACGCCGCACGTGATGTGTGCTTACCTGTACGATCTGGCTGGTCTGTTCTCTGGGTTCTACGAGCACTGCCCGATCCTCAGCGCAGAAAACGAAGAAGTGCGTAACAGCCGTCTGAAACTGGCACAACTGACGGCGAAGACGCTGAAGCTGGGTCTGGATACGCTGGGTATTGAGACTGTAGAGCGTATGTAATCGATTTATCGTGAGAGTGAAGCCTGATCAGGAGCACCTGATCAGGCTTTTTTATTGCCATCTAAATGTATTCTGAAAATGAACATGCCATTGTTTTCTCGCTGTTGAGTAAGAGGTCAGAAGCGTAATATCCAGCCCCAGGAAAACGATAACGGTTGAATTTAAGGAATACGGCAGTGTTTAAATTTCTTGTATTAACATTGGGCATTATCTCTTGCCAGGCTTACGCAGAAGATACAGTTATAGTAAACGACCATGACATTTCACCCATAAAAGATTGTTGGCAAAAAAATTCAGATGATGATACTGCCATTAACGTGGTCAAATCATGCCTGCGACAAGAATACAATCTCGTCGATGCGCAATTAAATAAAGCCTATGGTGAAGTTTATCGTTATATAGAACAAGTGCCACGCACAGGTGCAAAAAAACCTGATACCGAACAACTTAACTTGCTTAAAAAATCACAGCGAGCGTGGCTGGACTTTCGGGACAAAGAATGTGAATTAATTCTTTCCAATGAGGACGTTCAGGATTTAAGCAACCCTTATTCTGAATCAGAATGGCTATCATGTATGATCATTCAGACCAACACGCGAACTCGTCAGTTGCAGCTATACCGTAATTCTGAAGATTTTTATCCAAGCCCTTTAACAAGAGGATAATTCACATATTGCTGGCATGTTTTGTTGCAAGCTATTCCTGATAAATCATTGCAACAAAACATGAAGCCGTTTAACCGTATTATTAAGTATGTACCTTATTTATACGTCAGCGATAATTCACAATCACTTCATTACGTTGTACTTTCAGCGGCGGAATTAACCGCCCACCGCCAGGCACTTCCCAGATAAATCGCAACGGTTCTGCCGCCGGTATACCGGAAAAGGCCACTGTGGTTCCGCTCTGCCCCTCTAATTCGGCACAATGAGATTGTGAGCATAAACGTACCCGTAGTCCCGCGGGGGTCGGACCGATAAGCTGATAACGCCACGCCACCAGCGTCATCAATCCTGAAGCAGGTTGTCGCGAAGAAAGAGGTGCTGACGACATCGATTCACCACGGTGATTCAGCGTCACGCCCGCGCTGCTTGCCTGCCACATCCCCTCCCCGGCGGCTTGCGCCAGCAGCGGAAACAATAATATTGCTAATAAGGTTCTCATCATTTACCGCCAATTGTCGCCGTCATGCGGATATGTCGGTTATCAGATAGTTCCAGATTCGACAGCACCACTAACTGCGGCAAGCTGCGGCGCAGGAAGCGAGACAATAATGGTCGCAGCGCGTGGTTCACCAACAAAACTGGCGGCGCCCCCAACATCTCCTGACGGGAAAGCGCTTCCTGAGTTTGCGCCAGTAAACGATCCGCCAGCCCTGGCTCCAGTCCGCCCCCGCCCTGCAACGCCTGTAGTAACAAACGTTCCAGCGGTGTATCGAGGCCAATAACATGGACTTCATCTTTGCCAGGAAACCACTGCTGGGTAATCGCCCGTCCCAACGCCACGCGCATGACGGCGGTTAATTCATGTGGATCGCTTTGGATGGGCGCATGCTCCGCCAGCGTTTCGAGAATGGTGCGCATATCGCGAATCGGCACTTTTTCATCGAGCAGACTTTGCAGCACTTTATGTAGCGTGGTGAGCGTGACGACGCCAGGAACGAGATCTTCCGTCAGCTTTGGCATCTCCTGGGCGACGCGATCCAGCAGTTGTTGCGCCTCCTGGCGACCAAACAACTCTGCGGCATGCTGGCTAATGAGATGGTTAAGATGCGTTGCCACCACTGTGCTGGCCTCAACCACGGTGTACCCCTGAATCTGCGCCTGTTCTTTTAGCGCACTTTCGATCCAGATAGCGTTCAGACCAAAAGCCGGATCGACGGTCGCTTCACCAGGTAACGTCCCGGCAGCGGTACCAGGGTTAATTGCCAGCCAGCGCCCCGGATAAGCATCGCCACTACCAATCTCTACGCCTTTCATCAAAATACGATAACGTGCCGGTTGCAGATCCATATTGTCGCGAATGTGCACCACCGGCGGCAGGAAGCCCATTTCCTGAGCAAATTTCTTACGAATACTACGAATACGGCCCAACAACTCGCCATCTTGTTGGAAATCAACCATCGGGATCAGTCGATAGCCCACTTCCATTCCCAAAGAATCTTCCAGTTGCACATCGTTCCACGTCGCTTCGACAACGGCATTATTCTCTGCCATTTTTACCGGTTTGGGTTCGGCAGGCGCTTTTTGTTCGCGTCCGCGTATCCACCAGGCCAGCCCGAGCAATCCGGCAGTGAACAGCAAAAATACCAGGTTCGGCATTCCAGGCACCAGGCCGAGTAAACCGAGCACGGCGGCGCTTAACAACATAACGCTTGGGTTACTGAAAAGCTGATTCACCATCTGCTCGCCAACATCCTGATCGGTGCTGACACGCGTAACGATGACCCCGGCGGCAGTAGAAATCACCAGCGCCGGGATTTGTGCCACCAGACCGTCGCCAATGGTCAATAGCGTATAACTTTCCGCCGCGTGTCCCATGCTCATGCCATGTTGCAGCACACCGACCAGCAATCCGCCGACAACGTTAATGACCATGATGAGGATCCCGGCGATGGCATCACCACGAACAAATTTACTTGCCCCGTCCATTGAGCCGTAAAAGTCGGCTTCCTGAGTCACTTCGGAGCGGCGTTTTTTCGCCTCATCTTCACCAATCAATCCGGCGTTCAGGTCAGCGTCAATCGCCATCTGCTTACCCGGCATACCATCGAGAACAAAGCGCGCGCCCACTTCCGCGATACGCCCGGCACCTTTGGTAATGACCATAAAGTTGATGATCACAAGAATGACGAATACCACGATACCGATAGCGAAATTGCCACCAACGAGGAAGTGACCGAACGCTTCGACCACCTTCCCTGCCGCCGCCGCGCCCGTATGGCCTTCCATCAAAATGATACGGGTTGAAGCCACGTTAAGTGCCAGACGCAACAGCGTGGTGAACAGTAAGATTGTCGGAAAGGCGGCAAACTCGAGCGTACGCTGGGTAAACATCGCCACCAGCAACACCATAATCGACAACGCGATATTAAAGGTAAACAGCAGGTCGAGAATGAATGCAGGCAATGGCAGCACCATCATCGACAAAATCAGCAAGATCAAAATCGGTCCTGCAAGGATCTGCCATTGTGTCGATTTCAGGTTTGCAGGCAGGCGCAGCATCGCGGCCAGATTACTCATGGGTCGGTTTCTCGTTAATAAAATCCAGGGCTTCCGGCACCGGAAGATGAGTTGGTTGTACAGGGCGCTGTCCACCAGCCAGACGCCAACGTTTCAGTTGCCAGACCCAGGCCAGCACTTCCGCCACGGCGGCATACAGTTGACCAGGTATTTGTTGACCGATTTCAGCATGTCGATACAGCGCTCGCGCCAGCGGCGGCGCTTCAAGCGTCGGGACGTTATTTTCAGCGCCAATTTCACGAATGCGCAGCGCGACCAGCCCTGCACCTTTAGCGACCACTTTAGGCGCACTCATTTTGTTTTCGTCGTACTGCAAAGCCACTGAGTAGTGAGTTGGGTTATTGACGATAACGTCCGCTTTCGGCACATCGGCCATCATCCGCCGCCGCGCCGCAGCTCGCTGCATCTGACGGATTCGGCCTTTGACATGAGGGTCGCCTTCGCTTTGTTTGAACTCATCACGAATATCCTGCCGTGACATACGCAGCTTTTTCAGGTGGCTGAAGATTTGGAAAAAGACGTCAAATCCCACCATCGGAATGACACCAAGCACCACCAGCAGTGCGCATAGCCCTACCAGATCCATCGCATTACCCATGGCGGTAATCGGAGACTCGGCCATTAAGCGCATCATCTGCGGCCAGTGGTGCCAGAGATAAAACCCCGTCACACTGCCGACCAGGATGGATTTCAGTATCGCTTTCAGCAACTCCGCACCGGTCTGTGCCGAAAACATCCGTTTAATGCCCGGTAACGGGTTGAGTTTGGAAAACTTCGGCTGCAAGGATTTGCCGCTAAATACCAGGCCACCCAGCATCACCGGCGAAACGAGCGCCACCAGCACCACGCCGCTAATCAGCGGCAGCAGCGCCAGCATGGCTTCTCTGATCAGCAGAATAATCTGCCCGAGGATCAGATTCGGATCATTGATGATGCTGTGATCAAAATGCAATCCCGCGGAGAGCATGCCAGACAATCGACGAGCCAGCGACACACCGCCAAACCAGATAACACACACGCCCACTAACAAAATCAGCAGCGACGTTAATTCACGGGAACGCGGGATTTGCCCCTCTTCCCGCGCTTTTTCAAGTCGGTGAGGTGTGGGGGCTTCTGTTTTGTCGTCGCTCTCGTCAGACACGTCGCCAATCCTGGAAAGAGTAATAAGCGTGAATGATGCCAGAGCGCAAAGCGTTCAATGGTTTGAGTAAGGGGTAAAAAAGGCGGGATTTAGGGCTTTTGCTGCCACACATCATGCATAGTGTGCGTTTGTCGGATGCGGCGTCATCGCGTTATCCGACCGCCTGATATGACGTGGTCACGCCACATCAGGCAATACAAATCAGAATCCAAGGCTGTCCAACAAATCGTCCACCTGGTCCTGACTGGCTACCACACCGGCTTTGCTGGTATCAACCTGTGGTCCATTCAGCAAACTCTGGCTTTCACGTTTCGGACGTGCATCCTGTTCCGGGATATTTTCCAGCAGCACCATTAGCAACTGGCGTTCAATCTCCTGAATGACATCCATCATTCGTTTAATGACCTGCCCGGTGAGGTCCTGAAAATCCTGCGCCATCATGATTTCCAGCAACTGCGCATTGGTAAAACCGGTATGCGTCGGCACATCCGCCAAAAATTGCCGTGTATCGGTCACCAGTTCGCGAGCGTCGGCAAGGTCAATGGGATCGGCAAACCAGTCATCCCAGCGTTGGGTTAACGCTTTTGCTGACTTCTCCATGTGATCCTGATGCGGTTGTGAGGCCTCAACACTATTCAGAGCCCTCTCCGCAGCCTGGGCAGTCATCTGCACAACGTAGTACAAACGATCGCGGGCATCGGGGATGGCTTCCGCCGCTTCTGCAATGGCCTGGTCCAGCCCCAGCTCCCGCAGACTATCGCGCAGCATACGCGTCAGGCTGCCGATGCGCGCAATGATATCGCCAGCAGAATTTTCATCAGCAGGTTTAATTGATGGTTGCATCATAGTCGCATCCTCACATGCCCAGTTTCTCAAAGATTTTGTTGAGTTTTTCCTCCAGCGTCGCGGCGGTAAATGGCTTAACTACGTAGCCACTGGCCCCCGCTTGTGCTGCGGCAATAATATTTTCTTTCTTCGCTTCCGCAGTCACCATTAACACCGGCAATGCTGACATCGCGCCATCAGCACGAATCGTTTTCAGCAATTCCAGGCCGTCCATGTTAGGCATGTTCCAGTCGGAGATAACAAAACCATATCCTCCCGCCTGCAACTTATTGAGAGCATCGGCGCCATCCTCCGCTTCCTCAACATTATTAAATCCAAGCTCTTTCAGCAGGTTACGCACGATGCGTCGCATGGTGGAAAAGTCATCCACAACCAAAAATTTAAGCTCTTTATCCGCCATCTCACACTCCTGATTTAAATACGTATCGCCTGTCCGGCACTGATTTTTGCCAGCATTTGCTGGCTTACCTGGCTAAGATCGACCACTTCGCAGACGCCACCCATATTGATGGCCTCGCGCGGCATGCCGAACACCACGCTGCTTGCTTCATTTTGCGCAAGAGTCCATGCCCCCGCCTGACGCATTGCTAACATTCCCGCCGCGCCGTCGTTGCCCATGCCGGTGAGGATCACCCCAACCGCATTACGCCCCGCCTGTTTGGCCACAGAATGGAACAACACATCTACCGATGGCCGATGGCGATTAACCGCCGGACCATCGTGAATTTTGATTTGATAATTCGCGCCGCTACGCGCCAGTTCCATATGCCGATCGCCCGGGGCGATATAGGCATGCCCCGGCAAGACGCGTTCTCCGTCCTCGGCTTCTTTCACGCCGATTTGGCACAGCTTATTAAGTCTGTCGGCAAAAGAGCGGGTAAAACCGGGCGGCATATGCTGGGTAATTAACAGTGCCGGGCTGGAAAGCGGCAACGGTTGCAATACGTGACGAATCGCCTCAGTTCCCCCCGTTGAGGCGCCAATCGCAATCAGCTTTTCTGAACTCAAGAGCGGTCCGGCCTTCAGCGTTGTCGGTGCCGATAACGGTTTATGCGCAGTAAGGCTTGCCCTTGCTGCCGTACGCACCTTTTCGGCAATCATTTCGCTATACGCCAGCATTCCTTCGCGGATCCCCAGTTGCGGTTTGGTGACAAAATCTATCGCCCCCAACTCCAGAGCACGCAGCGTGACTTCGGAGCCTTTGCCAGTCAGAGAAGAAACCATCACTACTGGCATCGGTCGCAAACGCATTAATTTTTCGAGGAAATCCAGTCCGTCCATACGCGGCATTTCGACGTCCAGCGTCAGCACATCAGGATTGAATTTCTTAATCAAATCACGCGCGACCAGAGGATCGGGAGCCGTCGCTACCATTTCCATGTCACTATGACTATTGATGATTTCTGTCATTATCTGGCGCATCAGTGCCGAGTCATCGACCGACAACACCCTGATTTTGCTCATCGTTAATCCTTACTTAGCGCATACACCGTCTGTCCACGCAATGTGAAGCTGCGCTCAAGGTGGCTAAAGTTTTCAGAGTGACCCGCAAACAATAATCCGTCGGGCTTAAGCAGCGGTACAAAGCGGCGCAAAATCTCCTGCTGGGTCGTTTGATCGAAGTAGATCATGACGTTACGACAGAAGATCGCATCGAACGGCCCCGGCGCAGCGTACTGTTTCGCCAGCAAATTCAGCGGGGAAAAATCGATAGAGTTCGCCAGTGCCTGACGCACACGCACCAGCCCTTGATGCGGCCCCGTGCCGCGCATGAAGTAGCGCTGGAGTTGTTGCGGCGTCAGGTTTTTCAGCTCTTCATGGCGATAAATGCCGCTTCTGGCTTTCTCCAGCACTTCGGTGTCGATATCGCTAGCGAACACTTTCCAGCGTCCGGGCGCGGTGCCCAGCGTGTCCGCCAGCGTCATCGCAATGCTGTACGGTTCTTCACCTGTCGATGCCGCCGCACTCCATACGCGATATTCACCAGAGGCGTGGCGGGCGTGCTCCGCGAGCAATGGGAAATGATGCCCCTCGCGGAAAAATGCCGTCAGGTTTGTAGTCAGCGAATTAATAAACGCCTGCCACTCGCCGCTGTGCTGATTAGATTCCAGTAAATTCAGATAATGGCCGAAGTCTGCAAGCCCCAGCGAGCGCAAACGGCGCACCAGGCGGTTGTAAACCATGTCGCGTTTGTGGTCCGCCAGGACTATCCCCGCACGTTGATAGATCAATTGACTTATCCGCCGAAAATGCGCGTCGGAAAGCGCCAGGCGCTCGGTCATCTGTAACAATAAAGACGTTTGCCCGCAGGGCAGAGATGATGTCATAGCGCCTTCTCAGTCACTTCAGGATACCCCTGGCGCAGCCTGTAACTGCGCCGGTTGTGTTGTAATAGCGCACCAGAAACGATAAGCGCGACGTTCTGTTGCATCATCAGCCTCATCTGACGGCAATGGCGCTTGAGTAAATACCCATCAAAATGTTTCCCAGTTTGGATCTTGTTCAGTAATACGCAGTCGCGGCTGTGCGGGGGGTTGTTCAGTACCAGGGCGGGATTGTGATTGTTGTTTATTCGTATGCGAGCGGGCAGTCAGACGGAATGTGGAAACTGCTTGCGTTAAACGGCTGGCCTGCTCTTCAAGGGCCGCCGCCGCCGCGGCAGACTCCTGCACCAGCGATGCGTTTTGTTGGGTGACGCGATCCATTTCCGACACTGCCAACGCCACTTGATCGATACCGCGACTCTGTTCGTCCGATGCCGAGGCAATCTCGCCCATAATGTCGGTAACACGGGTGACGGCATTGACAATATTAGTCATGGTTTCCCCGGCACTTTCTACCAGCACCGAACCGGTATCAACGCGGGAAGCGGAATCTTCAATCAGCGCTTTGATCTCTTTTGCCGCCTGGGCGCTGCGACTGGCGAGATTACGCACTTCGCCCGCCACCACGGCAAAACCACGCCCCTGTTCCCCTGCTCGGGCGGCTTCAACAGCCGCGTTCAGTGCCAGGATATTGGTCTGGAAAGCAATGCCATCAATAACGCTAATAATGTCGGCAATTTTCTGCGAACTGTCGGCAATTTCGTGCATGGTTTTCACCACACCGTCCACTACTTTGCCACCATGCTGAGCAGTGTCGGAGGCACTTTGCGCCAACTGTGAGGCTTGACGGGCGTTATCGGCGTTCTGTTTCACCGTTGCAGTGAGCTGTTCCATGCTGGCGGCCGTTTCTTCCAGCGCCGAAGCCTGCTGTTCAGTACGGGAGGAAAGATCGGTATTACCCGCAGCAATTTCACGTGTACCAGCATAGATAGCGTCTGAACCTTCTCGCACATGGTTGACCGTGTCAGTCAGAGAACCTTGCATATGTGAAATGCTCTGTGCCAGGTCGCCCATTTCACTGCGCCCGGCAATGCTGAGGGTATTCGCCAGATTGCCACCAGCAATTTCTCGGATGTGAGAAATGATCTTCGCTAACGGGTTAAGTAGCATGCGGCGGATGCCGTACCACGCCACCAGCAGAATCAATACCACCACCAGCGCGATAACCGCCAGTTGCCACTGGGCAAATCGGTAATCATCCGCGTTGTCAGTGACGATATCTTGATACCGTTTTTCACTACTGAGGGCGTACTGGGCAAAGGCTTCGCCCATCGCATTTTGCATTCCCTGGGTTGGCTGAGCGAAATAGGCTCCAGTATTGCCATAATCAAGATAATCAATCAGTTCTGTTAATGCTGTGTGATAGTTTTTATATTTTTCATCGATATTACGACTGGTAGCGACCATTTCCGGTAACGGTGCCATGCTTTTGAATTTTTTATAATGCGTCGCTGCCTGGGCCAATGTTTTCCTGGCGCTATCAAGCAATTCAACTTTGGCGTTACTTTGCTGATTGGATGAATCCATCATCATCCGCACGGCTGAACGACTCAGATTAATGCGCGTTTGCAGCATTAAATCCCAGGTTGAGGTCAGCTCGCTCTGTTGTTCCCGTAATTGATTGGAAACGACAAAACTTTTCTGGCTATGGTGAAGAGAAGAAAAAAACAGACTTCCGGAAATAAGCTGTAACAGTGCGAATACCCCCAGCACCATTACCAACAGCGTGACTACGCGGATACGGTTAATCATAAGGCACCTTCCTGAAAACAAGTTGATTTCGTTATCGGCAGGAAGGAGGGAAACTTTATTTCTGATGCCAGTCATGGCGAAATTAAAATGAAAAACCCGATCCGCAGGGTATCGGGCTCATTTCATTTGAGTACAGCGGGATAAATTATGCGACTTCTGATGCCGTGCTATCCAACAGCGCCATCTCTTCGCTATTCAGCAGTTTTTCGATATTAACCAGAATTAGCATGCGATCGCCCAGCGCGCCCAGGCCGGTGAGGTATTCTGTGGAAAGCGTCACAGTAAATTCCGGTGCCGGGCGAATTTGTTCCGTCGTCAACGAAAGAACATCTGAAACGCCATCTACCACAATGCCGACCACCCGCTGCCCAAGATTCAGAACGATAACCACCGTGTTATCGTTGTACTCCACATCCACCTGGCTGAACTTAATACGCAAATCGATAATTGGCACAATCACGCCGCGCAGATTAGTGACGCCTTTGATAAACGCGGGTGTATTGGCAATCCGCGTAACCTGATCGTAGCCACGGATCTCCTGCACTTTCAGAATATCGATACCGTACTCTTCGTCACCGAGGGTAAATACCAGAAACTCCTGGCCTGACGGTTCGCTGGCCAGCTTTGTTACATTTGTCATACCGGTCATATTTATTACCTTTTTACTCAATCAGGCGGCAGTATTCGCCATACGTTGTTCGCGGTTTATCGCCTGCAAGGCGGAGACATCAACAATCAGTGCCACGCTGCCGTCGCCAAGAATGGTTGCAGCAGAAATGCCAGGGACTTTGCGATAGTTACTTTCAAGGTTTTTAACCACCACCTGATGTTGACCAATTAACTGATCCACCAGCAAGGCGTAGCGGCGACCGCCACTTTGCAGGATGACAACAATCCCCTCTGTAGCTTCGGTTTTCGCGCCTGCGACGTTGAACACTTTCCACAGTTCGACGATGGGCAGATATTCACCACGCACTTCCAGTACTCGCTCGCCGCCTGCCAGTGGATGGAGATCGGCTTCACGAGGTTGTAGTGATTCCATGACGGCGTTCAGCGGCAGAATGAAAACTTCGTCAGCAACGCGTACCGACATGCCATCAAGGATCGCCAGCGTTAGCGGCAGTAAAATGCGGATTGTGGTGCCAACGCCCTGCTTCGACTGGATTTCAACGTGGCCACCCATCTCCTGGATATTACGTTTAACGACATCCATGCCGACGCCGCGCCCGGAGACATCGGTGACCTGCTCCGCCGTGGAAAAACCAGGGGCGAATATCAACATCGCCACTTCGTCGTCAGTCATGTTGTCGCTAACGCTCAGACCTTGCGAGGCGGCTTTTTCCAGAATCCGCTCTCGATTAAGCCCCGCGCCATCGTCGGTCACTTCGATGCAGATGTTGCCCCCCTGGTGTTCCGCAGACAGGATTAAATTTCCAACGCTATCTTTGCCCGTAGCAAGTCGTTTTTCCGGCAATTCAATACCATGGTCGAGGCTATTGCGTACCAGGTGGGTCAGAGGATCGATAATGCGTTCTATCAGACTCTTGTCGAGTTCGGTGGAACTGCCCACCAGCGTCAGCTCCACCTGTTTGCCAAGTTTACCCGCCAGGTCACGCACCAACCGGGGATAGCGGCTAAAGACATATTCCATCGGCATCATGCGAATCGACATCACTGATTCCTGCAAATCGCGGGCGTTACGTTGTAACTGCCCCATGCTGGTAATCAAATCCCCATGATTCACCGGGTCCAGTTCACTGGAGCGCTGGGCCAGCATTGACTGAGTAATCACCAGTTCGCCAACGAGGTTAATCAGCTGATCAACCTTCTCAACCGCCACGCGGATACTGGTAGATTCGCTACCGCGCGTCGGTTTTTCCCGTTCCACACGTCCTGCTGGCGCTTGTTCGGCTGCCAGTTTAAGTACCGGTGGCGGGGATATTTTTGGCGCGGATTCTACTGTTTCAAAGGCAATCTGATCGGCCTCAATCACAAAACAGAGCACCGCTTTAATATCATCTTCCGCGATGTCGCCCGGTAATATTGCCGAAAGAGAATCAGCGGCTTTCACCACATCAGTCAACGTTGTCAGATGCTCCAGCTCTTCTTCCAGCAGATCGGCTTCTCCCGCTTTCAGACGCGAAAGTAGAATTCGTCGCGGCGACTCACTGTTACCCTGTTCATCTTGCGGTTCACTTTTGGCAACCACACTTAACCGGGCCATAGCGGGTGTCGATTCGCCTTTCGATTCAATTGCCAGTTGACGCAAGGCCTTGCAGATATAGTCAAAACTGGCGGCATCCGGCTCTTGCGACTGTTTATAAGCGTCGAGCTGTTCCTGCATGATGTCCTTCGTTTCCAAAAACAGATTGATAATGTCGGTGTTAAGCAGCATTTCACCGCGTCTGGCTTCGTCGAGCAGGTTTTCCATCAGATGCGTGGTTTCCTGCAATACGCTAAAGCCAAAGGTTCCCGCCCCTCCTTTGATGGAGTGGGCCGCACGAAAGATGGCATTCAATTGTTCGGCATCTGGCGCTTCTGGCTGTAAATTCAGCAGATGCTGCTCCATATCGGCCAACAGTTCGTCCGCTTCATCAAAAAATGTCTGATAAAAATCGCTTATATCCATGCTCACGCTGTCACCTCGGTTCGGCTGATGGCATTGTGGAAACACTGACCTGCGGTGTTACCCCAGGTTTTTCCAGGACGCTTACTGGCTCATTCTGGCTTTCGGCGTTTTCATGCAAAATGGCCTGTTCGGCTTGTTTATTCAGTACCAACAGACTGATTCGACGATTAATGGCATCATCCGGGCCGCGATCGCTTAAGCGCATGGTCGCCGCCATGCCGACAACACGTAAAATTTTGCCATCAGCCAGACTTCCCACCATTAGCTCACGGCGCGACGCATTGGCGCGCTCAGTGGAAAGCTCCCAGTTGCTGTAACCTTTCTCACCATTGGCGTAAGGGAAATCATCGGTATGGCCTGAAAGGCTGATACGGTTAGGAATACCGTTCAGCACCGGCGCAATGGCGCGCAGAATGTCGCGCATATAGGGCTCGACATCAGCACTACCAGTTTTAAACATCGGGCGATTCTGGCTATCAATTATCTGGATGCGTAAACCTTCCTGTACCAGATCGATTTTAAGGTGTGGACGCATCGCCCGTAGTTTCGGGTCTGATTCAATAAGCTGGTCGAGATCGCCACGCAATTTCCGCAGCCGACTTTGCTCCATGCGTTTTTTAAGTTCTTCAATGTTCGGCTGCTTATTCACTTCGCCCTGGCTTTGGGTGAAATCATCACCGCCGCCGGGAATTGGGCTTTCGCTATTAGAAATTCGATCGCCGCCCGTTACCGCTGTCGCCAGCGGCGTACGGAAGTATTCCGCAATCTGAATCAGCTCTTTTGGGCTGGAGATGGAGATAAGCCACATCACCAGAAAAAAAGCCATCATCGCGGTCATAAAGTCAGCATAAGCAATCTTCCACGAACCATGTGCTGCGCCGTGGGATTTCGCTTTGCGTCGTTTGACGACAATAATCGGATGCGCTTGATTCTTCATGCTTCCTCGGTTGTCGTCTGCTGTTGCGGATTTTTCACCGCACGCACATGCTCTTCCAGTTCAACAAACGACGGACGTTCACTGGAATAGAGCGTTTTGCGACCAAATTCAACGGCGATAGGCGGTGCGTAACCGTTCAGATTAGAAAGCAGTGTGACTTTGACGCACTGCATCATTTTGCTGGTTTCGGCGCTTTTCTGGCGCAAAACACTCGCCAACGGGGAAATAAATCCGTAAGCCAATAAGATACCGAGGAAAGTCCCCACCATCGCATGTGCGATGAGCGCCCCCAATTCGGCGGCAGGACGATCGGCTGATCCTAGTGCGTGCACCACCCCCATTACAGCCGCAACAATACCAAACGCAGGAAGAGAGTCTCCGACCAACGCCAGGCTGTTCGCCGGGACTTCAGCCTCGTTTTCGTGCGTTTCTATCTCTTCGTCCATCAGGGCTTCAATTTCGAAGGTATTCATGTGGCCGCTGATAATCAGGCGCAGATAATCGACGATAAAATCCAGCATAACGGCATCCGCGAGGATGCGCGGATAACTGGCGAAGATCTCGCTCTCTCGTGGATTTTCAATATCGCGTTCCAGTGAGAACATGCCCATTTGTCGCGATTTCGCCATCAGGCGGTAAAGCAGCGCCAGCAAATCCATATACATTGCTTTGGTATATTTAGAGCGACGAAACAATAATGGCAGCGCCTTCAGCGTACCTTTGATTGCTTTGCCATTATTGCCGACGATAAACGACCCAATGCCTGCACCGGCAATAATCACCAGTTCAGCGGGTTGATAGAGTGCTCCAAGGCTTCCACCGGTCATCAAATAACCGCCGAAAACTGTACCGAGAACAACCAGGTAACCTAATAAGATAAGCACGACATCATCCTTCCACTGTTGACCATGACAGGATGTTCAGTCGGCAGACGTTACCTTACGGCAGGAGAAAAAAAAGCAGCGGCAATTGCTTACCGCTGCTGGAGTGTTTCGCCACACCGTATGAGTTAAACAGCCTGTATTCTCTGTTCATCCAGCAGTTGAGGGATAATATCGGCAGGGTTCTGAGAAAGTTTACGTCTTTTTACGGCGCGCGATGGCGGTTGACATAAGCTGCAGGCAAAACTGCCGACAGGTTGATGAGCATGGGTGATAAAATTACCACCGCAGCAGTTGCAGCTGGAAAGTTGTAGTAAATCACTTTCGACAAATCGCACCAGAGTCCAGGCGCGGGTTAGCGCCAGCAGTGGTCCGTTTTCGGCTTGTGGGCACTGTTCAAGGTATAAACGATAGGCTTTGATTACCGCATCAACACCATTACATAACCCGGTTTTCAGTAAAAACTGCCATGCATTACAGAACATCGACGCATGGACATTTTGTTCCCAGGTCATAAACCAGTCGGTGGAAAACGGCAACATACCTTTCGGCGGCGGGCTTCCGCGCAGCTCTTTATAGAGTTTGATCAGGCGTCCGCGACTTAATTGTGTTTCGCTTTCCAGCATCTGCAAACGAGCACCGAGGGTTATCAACTCCATGGCGAGTTGAATATCACGGGCTTCCTGAACAATGCTTTTTTCACTCATGATCAGGCCCTTTTCTTACGTTGTACTTCTTCGGGCTGATTAACATCATTCAACAAACGCGTGGAGAGCATAATGCCGGTATGAATTTGCTGGAGATCGTCAACACGGGAATCCTGCGTCAGTTGGTTAACAGTCTGGTGGCTGTCAAAGCGGAATTGACAAATCAGTTGATTGGTTTCGGCCAGTTTAACCATTTGTGGAAGAGTCAGCGTCGCCAGCGTTGTTGCCATTTCTTCATTAATACCGAGACGAAACATGGCGGACGCTTTGTCCTGAACGATCAGACGCTGTGCAAGAAGTAAATATGACAAATTGATGTCATAAATATGTTTCAGCAACTCGGAGGTATGCATTATTCCCACCCAGAATAACTAACTTTATTTTTTATGCGGTATCACCGCACCCCGTGATGTCGCCGGGAAATCCCGGTAAAAAGTAAATAAAAATGGAATAGTAACGATCAACGAAAAAACACACAGACATCATAAGAGGTGAAACACGTCTTACACAGAGTGATGCTTTTTACACTTATCTAAGATTTTTCCTAATTCGACGCAACTGTACTCGTCACCACTCATACATACAACGGAGCAGAGCTGCGATTTTCGACAATGTGTGACACGGATCACACAAAACACTCAATTACTTAACATTGATGTATAAGTCATACTTTTGTTTTGCGTATATTTCATTCTGTTAAAAAGTTTTTCAGCTTATCTGTCAGCAAAAATGATGTGGAGGGATAAAATTGAGATGTTGCGCACTGTTAATATAAATCACCGTGAATAACCATATTCCGGATATGGGATAAATATCTATGATCTCTGTAAATCATTAAAAAAACAGCCAATTAAATAATAATATTCCATTTAAGAAAAACTAAGGCTGCCAGCAACACCAATGTTAGCAATATGTTTTATTAGTATTAACCATTTGTTTAGTGAGAGAAATCAATTTCTCCACTTCCTCATCATCCCCCGCATGACTACATAGTAACACTACGATATTAATTAATTATCTTTATTAATGATCATGCTAATATTTGCATTTTTGACCAAGCTGTTATTGCATCTATAGCTCATTCAGGGTAAAGCTGTGATCTCACCTGAAGTTCATAGAATAAGGAGCAGGTTATGAGTTACGCCAATATTCTTGTTGCCGTTGCTGTCTCACCGGAAAGCCAGCAACTGTTAGCAAAAGCGGTATCTATCGCCCGTCCCGTTAATGGGCGTATCAGTTTAATCACCCTCGCGTCCGATCCAGAAATGTACAATCAATTAGCCGCGCCGATGCTTGAGGATTTACGCAGTGTGATGCATGAAGAAACACAAAACTTTCTGGACAAATTAATTCAGGATGCTGGATATCCCGTTGAAGAAAAGTTTATAGCTTATGGAGAGTTGAGCGAACATATTCTGGCGGTATGCCGTAAACATAAATTCGATTTGGTGATTTGCGGTAATCATAATCACAGTTTCTTTTCGCGAGCATCCTGCTCTGCGAAAAGTGTGATTGCCTCAAGTGAGGTTGATGTGCTGTTGGTTCCGCTTAAGGGAGATTAAGCGCAATTACGCCAGCTTTGGAAAGGTCGCAACTTTATCGCGCTGCTGGCTTTCCGCGCTGCGCGGAACTATCAGCTTTAGGTCGCTAATAAAGCACTCCTGCCAGTGGTTAATATCGTTTTTCACGATAATTTCCAACATTTCTGCATGACGGGAAATACGTTCTGCCAGCGACATAGTCAATGCCCGATTCAACGCCGCCGCGACTTCATCACGATCGTATGGGTTAACGATTAATGCTGACGTCAGTTCATTCGCCGCCCCCGCAAATTGTGAAAGTACCAGTACGCCGGGATTGGCAGGATCCTGGGCGGCGACATATTCTTTCGCCACCAGATTCATCCCGTCACGCAGCGGCGTCACTAATCCGACATCGGAATAGCGGAAGATTTTCATCAGTAATTTACGGTCGAAATGCTGGTTCAGATAATAAAGCGGTGTCCAGCCTAATTGCCCATATTTTCCGTTAATTCTCCCGGCTTCATTTTCCAGCTGATGACGAATATCCTGATACGCCTGCACATCACCACGCGAGGTTGGCGCTATCTGGGTATAACGTATTTTGCCATGATGTTGCGGATATTTTTCCAGCAAGGCTTCATAGGCAAGAAAACGCTCAGGCAGACCTTTGGAATAATCCAGTCGTTCGACAGAAAAGATATTTTGTACGCTTTTCAGCTCCGCTTTTAATTGCGCCAGTTTGGGCGGCAGCGGTCCGGCAGCCTGTTTGGCTATTTCATCCGGTTCAATACCAATAGGGTAAACTTCGGTGCGAAATGCCTTGCCCCAGGCCGTATGATTGCGCGAACTACGCGTCGTGACGCGCGTCAGGTTGGAAAGGCAATCCAGAAACGCCAGGCGATCGTTTTCCGTCTGGAAACCCAGCAAATCATAATCACAAAGCTGTTCAAGCAAGGTGTCATATGTCGGCAGCGCGTTGAAAATTTCCGGCGTCGGGAAAGGAATATGCAGGAAGAAACCAATACGATTATTCACGCCACGTTTACGGAGTTCATGCGCAAATGGCAACAGATGATAATCGTGGATCCAAATAATGTCATCGTCTTCCAGCAACGGCAGTAATTTATCAGCCAGCAATGCATTCACGCGTAAATAGCCTTCCCAGGCGGAACGCTGAAATTGCACCAGATCGAGTCGATAGTGAAATGCGGGCCAGAGAACAGCATTGGAGAATTGGTTGTAGTATTCGTCGAGATCCTTTTCACTGAGGTTAAAAGAGGCCCAGGTGATATTTCCTTTTTTCACCTTTTTTAGCGGCTGATCCTCATTCCCTGTTTCGCCACTCCAGCCAAACCACAGTCCACCTGCGGCTTTCAGCGCCCCCAGTATACCGACAGCAAGGCCACCGGCACTGGCGGCGTGCTCGTCTGGTGGTGCAATCCGGTTAGATACTACGACTAAACGGCTCATAGTCATCACTCCTGTTATTGTCTCTTTTTAGTTGTTGTAATGCGTTGGTTATCATTTCAAGCCAGCTCCAGACATCCGGCACGCCCGCCAGCCGCCATGATGCCTGAGTTGCGCCTGTGCCAATTTTCACTGACATTCCGCCCAGCCTGTTAACGACCGAGAAACCAGACTCATCGGTTAAGTCATCGCCTAAAAAAATAGGCTTGCGGCCAATAAAGGGAACTTCCTGCATAAATGCGGCAATCGCGTCCCCTTTGCTGGTACCTCTCGGTTTTATCTCAACGACACACTTTCCCTGTTGTAACGCCATTTGAGGCCAAATCTGGGTAATGCGTTGCGCTAATGTCAATAAGGCGTCCTCATGCTGCGGTGCCTGACGATAATGCAGCGCAAACGCCATCCCTTTAGCTTCAACCTCCACACCGGGAAGCCTGGCGATAGCCGTATGCAGTTGAACGCTAATATCCCGGGCAATCGCCTCCGGCAAATGAACAATATGCGTTTTACCATTGATGTCACGGCGCTCCGCCCCATGCACGCCCGCTAACGGGAAGCGATAGGGTTTTGCCAGTGCGTCAAGCTCTACCATTGAGCGCCCTGATATCAATGCCAATGCACCATCACTTGCGGTTGCCAGCAGCTGGAGTCCTTGCAGAATATTTTCAGGTACAACGACCTGATCGGGATGCGGTTTGATTTCCGCCAGCGTTCCATCGAGATCAAAAAACCAGGCATAATTCGCGGATAGTTCAGGGGGTTCGGTTAACGGTTCTGTCACCCGGTACTCCTCCTTATCTTTTTATTGTTCGCGCAGAACGCGCTTTACAGACATGTAAGTATAGACAGTGTGACGAGGCTCGCCATTGGCAAAAAGAACAGCCAACCGTTGTGGCGGTTGGCTGTGGAGGATTTTTGAACTAAATAATGGTCGGATAAAGCATTAAACAGTGCGTTTCCCTTTTTGCTTATAACGGTCGAAGATCACCGCAGCCAGCAGGATTAAGCCACGGACAACATACTGTGCAAACGGAGAAATATTAAGCAGGTTCATGGCGTTTTCCACGGTGCCTAAAATTAAGATACCCGCCACTACATATGAGATTTTTCCGATGCCGCCTTTCAGAGAAACGCCACCTAAAACGCAGGCAGAGATAACAATCAGCTCATAACCAATAGACGTCATTGGCTGGCCGCTGGTCATACGAGAAGCAAGAATGATCCCGGCAATCGCCGATACCAGACCAGAGAGAACGAAGATAATAATTTTGGTACGGACTACCGGTACACCCGCGAGACGTGCCGCCTCTTCGTTACCGCCAATTGCCAATGTATTACGACCAAAAGTAGTTTTGTTCAGCAGCAAACCAAAGACGACCAGGCAAACCACAGTGAGCCAGATTGGCGCAGGCAGGCCGAACCAGTTGGCATAACCGAGTGCAAAGAAGCTTTCATCTTCGATGCCCACCGCTTTACCGTCAGAGATAATATACGCCAGACCACGGACAATCTGCATCGTCGCCAGCGTGGTAATCAGGGCGTTGATTTTCAATTTAGCGATAACAAAGCCATTCACCAGGCCGCACAGAACGCCCAGCAGTAAACCTGCCGCCACGCCAATCCACAAACTTTCGGTGAGGTTAATAACCACCGCAGTGGTTACGCCTGCGCAGGCAATCACCGAGGCGACAGAAAGGTCAAAGTCACCTGAGGCCAGGCAAAACAACATACCGCAAGCCACCATCCCCGACATGGAGATTGCCAGTCCCAGCCCTTTCATATTAATAAAGGTGGCAAAGTTCGGCACGAAGATGGCACAGGCGATAAAAAGCACTGCAAACACCACCAGCATACCGTACTGATCCCAGATACGCCCGAGGCTGAATGACGACTTAGGTGCGCCAGAACCCGATGTAGAAACAGAAGACATCTTATTCTCCTTACTCAGGCAACTGCCTGGCTGACTTTAGGCATAGCAAGGCTTAGTGCCTGACGCTCATCTGCCTGCTCGTGTAGCAATTCACCGGCGATTTCACCTTCCCGCATAACTACGATGCGGTCGGCGACACCAAGGACTTCGGGCAGGTCACTGGAGGCAAACAGTACCGCCACGCCCTGCGCGGCCAGCGCATAAATCACGTTATAAATTTCATGTTTAGCCCCCACATCGATGCCGCGCGTAGGTTCATCAAGCAAAATGACTTTCATCTCTTCGGATAACCAGCGCCCCAAAATGGCTTTTTGCTGATTACCGCCGGAAAGATTCATGATCAATTGCTCTGCACCTGGCGTTTTGATGTTGAGAGAACGAATGTGGTGATCGGCATTATTGGCTTCCCAGCCGTTGTTGATCACGCAACCACCGTGCACATGTTTGCGACGAGCGCTGATGTTGATATTGTCGCGCACCGAATGCACTGGAATAATGCCCTCCGCTTTGCGATCTTCCGGGCAGAGCATCATGCCAGCGGCAATGGCGTGGCCCGGTTTACGGATATCGATCGGCTGTTGGTCGATATAAACCTGACCAGCGGTAATTTGCGTACCGCCAAACATGCCTTTCATTAATTCGCTGCGCCCTGCCCCCACCAGACCAAACAGGCCGACGATTTCGCCACTGCGAACAGCCAGGCTTATTGGCGTACGCACGCCTGGTGCCTTTACCGCATCCAGACGCAAGCGCTCCTCGCCGTAGCTGCGCGGTTGCCAGCCGTAGATATCGCCGATGTCGCGACCAACCATTGCCTGCACCAGCGAGTCATGATCTACCTGCTGCATGTCGGTAAAGGTTTTGACGTAACGACCATCTTTAAAGACAGTGATGGCATCGCTGAGCGCAAAAATTTCTTCCATACGGTGAGAAACGTATAAGATCACCCGCCCCTCTTTTCGCAGTTCACGAATGACGCGAAACAGATTGTCTATTTCACGCGCGGATAAGGAGCTGGTTGGTTCATCAAAAGCGATAATTTTGGCGTTACGTGCCAGAGCTTTGGCAATTTCAACCATCTGCCATTGCCCAATGGAGAGATATTTCAGCGGCGTATCCGGGTCAATATCCATACCCAGATGTTTGAGCTGTATCCCAGCTTCATAATTCAGCAGTGAACGATTCACGATGCCGCCTTTATGAGGAAGCTGGCCGAGATAGATGTTTTCCGCGACGGTCATTTCCGGCACGAGATGCAGTTCCTGGTAAATAATCGCGACACCCGCATTCAGTGCAGCGGTGGTATCGGAAAAGGACATTTCCTGCCCATTAATCACTACAGAACCCGTGGTTGGCGCATAGTTTCCACTAAGGATTTTTAAAAGTGTTGATTTTCCGGCGCCATTTTCACCCATCAATGCATGAACCTGACCGGCATAACAGTCAAAACTGACATCCGTAAGCGCCTTGACGCCAGGAAAGGTTTTACCAATGCCGCGAAATGAGAGATACGGGGTAGACTGTTGCATAACGTCTCCGTGAATCACTGGTCGTTTTACACCCCCTCTGCATAACGCAGAGGGGAATTTTTCCGGCAGATTACTTACCGCCTAAACCTTTTTTCTCCAGTTCTTCTTTAAAGTTGTCACGCGTGATCAGCACCACGTCGGTAACTTCAGTGAATTTTGGCGGTTCAACGTCTTTTGCTACCCAGTTGTAAAGCATTTCGCTGGATTTATAGCCATGAACGTCCGGGCTTGGCAGCAGTGAACCATAGAAACCCGTAGCCTGTGCCTTTGACAGTTCGCTCACCGCATCCACACCATTAATACCGATACCGATAATATCAGCTGCTTTGAAGCCCTGACCTTCCGTCGCGCGTACGCCACCCAGCACGGTGCTGTCGTTCATACCGACGATCAACCAGTGTTTAACTTCAGGATGCTGAACCAACATTGAGTTGGCGGCGTCAAACGCCCCCGGAATGTCGTTAGATTTGGTAGGAACCTGATAAATTTGTTTTTCCGGGAATCCGGCGGCTTTCAGCGCGTCCATAGAACCGGTAGTACGACGGCGGGCGGTATCCAGTTCGTTGGCAGTAATCGCCATTACGGCGCTTTCTTTCACATCCCAACCACGTTTCTGCATCTCTTTATACAGTTCCTGGCCCTGACGTTCGCCAATTTTCGTCGCTGCCATCATCACCAACGGAACGGTATCAACCGGCTTACCTTTAGCATTAACAAACTGATCATCCACGGCAATAACTTTCATATCGTAGCCACGCGCTTTCGCCACGATGGCTGCACCCAGTTTCGGGTCCGGAGTACAGATAACAAAACCTTTCGCACCACTGGCTGCCAGGCTATCAATAGCGTTCAGTGTTTTTTCGCCATCAGGTACGGCTATCTTAATAACTTCAAAGCCTAAATCTTTTCCGGCTTTATCGGCAAACTTCCATTCAGTCTGAAACCACGGTTCTTCTGGTTGCTTCACCAGGAAACCGAGTTTCAAATTTTCCGCCATAGCGGATTGTGACATAACGGCAGCCAGACCGATGGCTGCAAGAGCTTTAGTAAATTTGTGCATGGTTATCTCCAGCTTTAGCATCATTTTGTGTAGGGCAAAACCTAAGAGCTTTCGTTAATTCAATCGGAAAACAAAGCATTACCTTTGGCGAAAAGGTAAGTGACTGTGTTGGCATAGTTTTAGCGAGAAATTAATTCTCCATAGGAGAGCAATATCACACCGCAGAATTACAGTGAGAACGTGCATAAATTTAGCAATAAAAGACATACAGAAGACGTTAATTGTATGACAAATGATAAGTGTCTTAGCAGATTAATCCATAAGATCAGCCTGGAAATCCTTGTAGCATCATTTGATAGCTCAGGCGTGTCTTCTTTTTAATCTAATTTTCTCGGGCAAGATACTGCGCATTACAGGTGAATGGTGAATCAGGGAAGAAGTATCAAAACTCCAGACAAAATTCCTTTCGCTGTAAATTATCACCAGCTTCATTAATTAATGGATAAATCCATAATGCGAGCATCATCCCAAAACTGAAAAAATACCTGAAAATATAAGAACGGCATCATGATATTGATAAAACAATTTAATATCAATGAGATACGAGAAATCACAACATTGAGAATTATTGCAAATCAATAACCCTAATCAATGAAATGTAAAAAAATATAAACTTGGTGATTTAAGGATTTTCTTATAATCCTTCAGACGTTATGCTTATTTCAGATCATCGTCAGAATTGACTCCAGGATCACATTTCGGACCCGCAGAAAGGAATTATTCTGCAAACAGTAATTACGGTGTTTTGATTTATCTTGCACCTCTCGTCTTCTGGATATAAGGATATTAGGTATGGCAACCACTGGAATGCTTCTCAAACTCAACACTCAAATGAACCGCGAGTTTTATGCATCCAATCTCTACCTTCACCTGAGCAACTGGTGTTCTGAACAAAGTCTGAATGGCACCGCGACTTTTCTTCGCTCCCAGGCACAAAGTAACGTGACTCAAATGATGCGCATGTTTAACTTCATGAAAAGTGTCGGGGCGACGCCTATCGTTAAAGCCATTGATGTACCTGGAGAAAAACTGAACTCTCTGGAAGAACTCTTCCAAAAAACGTTGGAAGAATATGAGCAGCGTTCAAGCACGCTGGCGCAATTAGCAAATGAAGCTAAAGAATTGAATGATGATTCTACTGTCGATTTTCTGCGCGATCTGGAAAAAGAACAGCAGCACGATGGCCTCTTACTGCAAACCATTCTTGATGAAGTGCGCAGTGCGAAACTGGCCGGTATGTGCCCTGTCCAGACCGACCAGCATGTTCTGAATGTCGTGTCGCATCAGATACATTAATAAAATCGGCGCATAAAATGATGCGCCGAATACAAAAAAGTGGTGAAAACCGCTGCCTCACATTACTGAGGCAGCGGTTTTTTTAATGGGATTCGTTTTGTGGGGTGAACTTTAGCTCAATCAACGCGATGGCTTTTTGAATAGCACGCATAGTGACTGGGTCAGCAGCAGCCGGATGGTGAGTAAAATCAATATTCTTCAGCTGGCTGGACATTTTTTCACGTACCTCAACAGGCGCGATCACATCGAGCACGTCGAGAATTTGTTTGATCACCAACTGGCAAGCAACAACATCAGAAACCAGTTCCTGATCGGCATTCAGCGGCTGGGACATCCTAAACTCCTGATAGCATTTTGAAAGCCGTTATAGTAGCGGCTTCCCTTCTTCAACGATAGTCACATCAGCCCGCATCAGGGTACAAAAAAACCTGCCGAAGCAGGTTTTTTGTTATCTGAACATATTGCCAGGCGGTACGTCTTTAAACGTCTTGCAATAATTATTGAACATGCTTTTCAGGATCTTACGCAGTTTCATCGCGCCACTCCGATTATTTGTTATGCAGGTGTTATCGTCTTTACGTTTATAATATGACATTCATCACAAAAATCAATCTTTATGTGATGCTCATCACATAAATACCTCTTTGATGTTATAAAAATGATAATCACAAAACCTCTGCGTTCTGCAGAAAGCAAGGAATAGCGCTAATCCGTCGTCTTTTCTGTCCATAGCCTGGCTGTGACCACAAGTACAATACCTGTTTCTTCTCCCTCTTCAGGCTGTGACATGAAACATCTGATAATTGTTTTTTCACTTTTAACAGTAGCGGGCTGTACCGTAACTCGTCAGGCTCACCTGAGCGATGTTAACGCCACGAGTGGTATTGTACGCCTCGTTTACAATCAGGCTTTTTTACAACACGCCCGCACTGACAACTATCTCGATCAGGGAATCGCGAACCGCGCATGTCAGCAGGTTGGATTTACCCGCGCCTTTGCGTTTGGGCAACCTGTAAGTAACTGTAGTTTGTTTGCGGGATCATTATGTCTGAATACGCAATTTACACTGTCGTATCAGTGCCGATACTTAACACCCTCGGCTTATCAATAAAGATTTTAATCAGCGAGGGAGGCTTCGCTGGTTAATTAACATCACAAATAGCGTTAATGCGTTTTATTCACATTCGCATTTTTAATAATTGAATTTAATATTTTACCTTTTGCAAATAATAAAATAACAAATTATAGTGGCGCCACAGCAACAAATATAACCTTTGTGGAGCACTATCATGCTGAAACCAGAAATGATTGAAAAACTTAATGAGCAGATGAACCTGGAACTCTACTCTTCACTGCTTTATCAGCAAATGAGCGCATGGTGCAGCTATCACACCTTCGAAGGTGCTGCCGCGTTTCTGCGTCGCCACGCCCAGGAAGAGATGACGCATATGCAGCGTCTGTTTGATTACCTGACCGATACTGGAAATTTACCGCGAATTAATACCGTTGAATCACCGTTTGCTGAATATTCTTCACTTGATGAATTATTCCAGGAAACCTATAAACACGAACAATTAATTACGCAAAAAATTAACGAACTCGCTCACGCTGCCATGACTAATCAGGACTACCCAACGTTCAATTTCCTGCAATGGTATGTATCTGAACAACACGAAGAAGAGAAATTGTTCAAATCTATTATTGATAAATTGAGCCTGGCGGGGAAAAGCGGCGAAGGACTTTATTTCATCGATAAAGAACTCTCTACGCTCGACGCACAAAACTAATCTTCTCTGGCGGCAGATTTTCTGCCGCCGTTTCAGATCAGTGACGACAAATCTTACTTTTATCGGTTGAGAATCCTTCTTCGCAAGGAATAAATTTGCCTTTTTCCGCCAGAAAAGCCACCAACTCTCCCGCCGTCATCCCTTCAGCCGAGCAAGTATGAAAACGTGTCTGATCACCAAAACGTGCTTTGATAGCCGCTTCCAGACTGGCGTGCGTATATTGCTCACCTGATTCAATCATCATATTTAACACTTCATGACCGTGAATAGATTCCATCGTTCCTCCTCAAAAAAGGCATAGCGTAACGATCCCAGCGTCTTAAGGCTTTGCGCCAGCGCAGTTCTGAATGCATTTATCGTACATTTTTGTTTACACTATATGTAACGTCGATTTGACGAAATATAGATAATGCCTTAACCTGCGCCGCAGATATCACTCATAAAGATCGTCAGGACAGAAGAAAGCGTGAAAAACAGAACTCTGGGAAGTGTTTTTATCGTGGCGGGAACCACAATTGGCGCAGGTATGCTGGCAATGCCGCTGGCAGCGGCTGGCGTCGGTTTTACCGTCACTCTGACATTGTTAATTGGCCTGTGGGCCTTGATGTGTTACACCGCTCTGTTACTGCTGGAAGTGTATCAGCATGTCCCTGCAGATACCGGCTTAGGCACGCTGGCAAAACGCTATCTGGGCCGCTACGGTCAGTGGCTGACCGGCTTCAGTATGATGTTTTTAATGTACGCCCTGACCGCAGCATATATCAGCGGTGCCGGTGAATTGCTGGCCTCCAGCATCAGCGACTGGACAGGCATTTCAATGACCACAACCGCTGGCGTGCTGTTGTTTACTTTTGTTGCCGGTGGTGTGGTTTGTGTTGGGACGTCGCTGGTCGATTTGTTTAACCGTTTTTTGTTCAGCGCCAAGATTATTTTCCTGGTGCTAATGCTGGTATTGCTGCTACCACATATTCATAAAATCAATCTGCTAACGCTGCCACTGCAACAGGGTCTGGCATTGTCTGCAATTCCGGTGATTTTTACCTCGTTTGGTTTTCACGGTAGCGTACCGAGCATCGTCAGCTATATGGATGGCAACATTCGTAAATTGCGCTGGGTGTTTATTACCGGTAGCGCGATCCCTCTGGTGGCATATATTTTCTGGCAACTGGCGACACTGGGCAGCATTGATTCAACAACCTTTATGGGACTGCTGGCGAATCATGCTGGATTAAATGGGCTGTTACAGGCATTACGCGAAGTGGTGGCCTCGCCGCATGTCGAGTTGGCAGTGCATTTATTCGCTGATTTAGCCCTCGCCACATCTTTCCTGGGCGTAGCGTTAGGCTTATTTGATTATCTGGCGGATTTGTTTCAGCGTTCCAATACCGTTGGTGGAAGACTGCAAACCGGTGTAATTACCTTTCTGCCGCCACTGGCGTTTGCGCTGTTTTATCCACGTGGTTTTGTAATGGCGCTCGGGTATGCTGGCGTAGCGCTGGCAGTACTGGCGTTGATAATTCCTTCACTGCTGACCTGGCAGAGCAGGAAGCATAATCCACAAGCAAGTTATCGGGTGAAAGGTGGACGTCCAGCTCTGGTGTTAGTGTTTATCTGTGGCATTAGCGTGATTGGCGTGCAATTTTTGATTGCGGCAGGGTTGTTGCCAGAAGTGGGATAAACGCTTTGCCGTGCATATGGACATAATCCAGTCTTCTGTCCACATCCTTATCAGGCCCATAAAACATGGGTGCCAGAGTTAATTCTGGCACCCAATATAGCCTCTTAATGCAGGCAGCACTGCTTATATTTCTTGCCACTACCACATGGGCAAGGGTCGTTACGACCCGGTTTTTCTTCAGCTTTAATCGGTTGCTGAACAGCTTTTTCCTGAGGATGCGTCATCCAGTAAGCATGCAAATCAAGCGCCGCCAGTCGAATGGCATCCACGCTTTCTTCAAACGCTTCTGGCGACATCTTCTCTACGCGCTCGAAGTTTTCCTCAGAACCGTGCAGCGCAATCGCTTCAAGCGCCGGTTTTAATGAGTCAGGCAATGCTGACCAGTCAGAAAGCGCCACGCCACGCATATAGCCAAAGCACCACTCTTCGACAATCGTCAGCTCCCTACCGTCAACTTCTCGCAGACCAAATAACAGTTCAAACTGTTCAGGAAACTCGTTGAGGCGCTCTGCTGTATCGGCCATATGTTGAAACGCCAGGTTCATAAAGCGCGTCATCTCTTTCTCTGACGCCCAGCGCGGCACATAATCCGCCCCACCCCACACAGCAACCAGCCACTGTTCTGGTTCAATTTCTTGCGGAGAACTCAACACCGCCGTCAACAAACCGTCCAGCTCTGCCACATCAAGGATGGCGTGGTCTGTGTTGTATTTGGTCAAGATATCATCCAGCCATTCCAACTCACTTTCGTTTAACGGTCCAGTTTTCATACGCTTTTCCTTGTGGATCTCGACTCGCCAGCGCCTATCTTACATGTCGGTCTGGCATAGAGATACTTTTCGAGTGGATTACCCGGAGATTAAAAATCAGAGAGGGTGTAACGACAAGTTGCAGATACAAAAAAACCACCCGAAGGTGGTTTCACGACACTGCTTATTGCTTTGATTTTATTCTTATCTTTCCCATGGTACCCGGAGCGGGACTTGAACCCGCACAGCGCGAACGCCGAGGGATTTTAAATTGTTCGTTTTGTGCAATAATTTCAAATGATTATGGTAAATTATCCGGACATAATGGTGTGTGTGAATATCAAATAATCATATAGTTATGACACGTCTTACTCATCATCTTCTGAAGGTTTTTGGCAAAAAATACGCCGCACTGTTCATAAACTCGAATATCACAAAGCTTTGCAACCCACTGCAAAACTTTGCGTGTCCCACTTTTTGTCGCAGATCACCGGACAGCATCAAACTCCTCGTTGTCTGATGCTGGCGACGGTCCCCCCTTCATGATGCACCTCTGATATTCACTGTGTATACATACAAAATTGTTGTTCGATGGAGGTGTTCAAGTAAGAATATGGCTAGTTCTGCTAATTATCAGCCTGTGAATGAAACCCGCCGAGGCGGGTTTCATTCGTTATCCCCACGAAGGGGGAGAGGTAAAGAAACTAGTTAAGGCATCCCTTTCAACAACAGTTATAATGACATAATCAGGTTTGAAAGATTGCACCATCTGCTTCATCAATTTTGGAGTTACCCTGCCATGGTGAACCTGTAGTATTTCTTTGAACTCTCTGGACATAAATGGAGACATTGCGTTACCAAATGAATCCCTTAACCATAGAACTTTCTTGTTGTTTAGTGCATTGTCTGAGATTATTAATGTAGGAGTTGTTGGTGCCTCGACAGACACCATCCGTTCATTAGAAATCTCCTCTCCAGTATCGAAATCAACTTTACGTATATTAATATTTTGTATGTCAGTTGATTTGATGTCTACTTTAATGTCATTAATTCTGTTAGTTCTAAGAAAAGCAGCCAAATCACCATCAGGACCTTTTTCCACTGAAAAATCCTTTTCTGTAAATAAAGGTGGCCATTTTACTTCATTGTCTGTTATTGAATCCCGTAAAAGATTGAATACTACTGATGCTCCAAAATGGTTCCAGTGAGTATCAGTATAGAAATACAATGGTAATGATGATTTATTTTTCGTAGCTTCAATGGCACTTAATGTGTCTATGTAAATATCACCATTATCATTTATTATCTTTTTTATAATGGATTTATCAGCATGTTCTGCCCAGGCAGGCAGGTGCTCAGAATAAACTGTGTCTTTATCTGGACCTATAGTCACAACGAATGATTTGACTCCTTGCCCCTCAAGATATTCTTTCCATGCGTGCATTGAATCATGGAGTGATGAAATTGCAGAGGAATTTGAGTCAGTTACACCGTCACGCTTTGCTATTAACGTGTTTGCATACCCGTTACCAAGAAACAACCACCCATTCTTGCCTATAAGAACTTTATTCGGTTCTAAAGACACACCTCCAATAAACCCTATATATCCAAACTCACCCTCAAGAGAGTCCATGTTATACATTGTTTTGATATTATCTAGTAATGAATTGTTTTTGAAAAGCTTTCCATTAACTGTTAAGTTATATATAGGCAAAACCATTAACATGGAGAATAAAACAACCATAAAAATACAAACTTTAATTTTCATGCTTGACTCCATTAAAAATTAAAATATAAAAAAACAGGACTTGTGGTATGCAACACCATATAAATAGACGTTGCCGTGATGAAGCTAAGAAAAAGTATCTTAGATATACTTTGCTCTTTTACATTTACAATTTCTACTGAGTTTTTTAATGTTGAAATGTAAAATGCACAAGCAATTGCCGTGAATTGAATTGAATATCCAACAATTCCCACAGGGAGAACAGAAAATAATCTATCAGCCTGCACTCCAATCGCAGTCAAATTTGTAATTGGTATATCTGAAACAGAAACAGACCTTGCGGACTTAATATTAATCATCGCATAAATAATGTTCATTGCATCCTGGACTGTATGAGCCCTAAAGAAAATCCATGCTATATGCACATACAGGAATGTCACAGCCCAGGCCAAAGGTTTATACATTGACAGACCTAGCCTTGACCATGCCCTATGCACCACTAGCGCGACCCCATGCATAGCCCCCCAAATAATGAACATCCAACTTGCACCGTGCCATAGTCCGCCGATGACGAAAGTCAAAAATAAATTAAAGTATGTTCTTGGTATGGAGCATCTGTTTCCACCCAAGGGTATATATAAGTAATCACGAAGATATCTTCCAAGCGTTATATGCCATCTGCGCCAGAAATCCTGTATATTTAGTGCCTTGTAGGGAGAATTAAAGTTTATCGGAAGCCATATATTAAATAAAAGAGCTGCGCCAACAGCCATGTCGCAGTAACCGCTAAAATCAAAATACAATTGAAATGTATAAGATAAACTCGTAACCCAGGCGCTATAGAAGTTATGTTGAGCACCAACGACATAACCAATCTCGGCCCATTGAGCAAATGTGTCTGCTATTATTGTTTTTTTTGAAAAGACCAATACCGAAAATCATCAACCCCATCAATATATTATTATAATTAATTGGAACTGTGCGGAGAGATTTAAACTGCGACATCATTTCTTTATGATGAAGTATTGGACCAGCAATTAAATGGGGGAAGAATGTCACAAAAAGAGAATAATTAACTAAATCATATTCTTTTGCATTTCCTTTATAGCTATCTACAAGAAACGCAATTTGAGTGAAGGTGTAAAAACTAATTCCAATAGGGAGTATTACCCCCTCAACATGAAAGCTTTGCCCTGTTATTGCATTTACATTCTCTAAAAAAAAATTCATGTACTTATAATAACATAGAATAGCCAAGTTGGCTAGAATACCAATAGATAACATCGTTTTTTTTCTCTTGGCTCCCTTCGCCAATTGCACGCCTAAGCTATAGTTGAAAATTATAGAACCGAGCATTAATGGCAAATAGTTTAAGCTCCAGTAACTATAAAAATACAAACTAGCCACCACAAGCCAAAGTTTGCCGAAATAAAGGAATTTAAATTTATTAAGTAAAAAGTAGACCAAAAATGTAATCGGCAAGAATGCAAATATAAATTCCGGAGAGCTGAAAATCATTTTTCAAAATCAAAAAAAATTAAAGTGTCCATTCTAGCACAGTGAAATCAAGTAATCACCTCCAGCTTACGAGACTTATTTCACATCTCGCAAGCTAGATTAGATATCAGCTCAATCTGTAATTAACATATGACCAGTTAAAGGTTGTCGCCCCCTGATTGCTAATGGCTATGTTTCTACCTGATGCCAACACAGTGACGAATGCTGCAGATTTGATAGCCTGTAGGTAAACACTACCACCACACATGGCGATATACGTTAAAACGTAATTGGTTCCACTACTGGATGCCCATACGCTGCTCAGGTAATTCCCCACTTCATTAGGCAAAGAGAACAGCGTGAAGAGAAGAAAGAGATCGAATCGAATACAAGTTAAAGCATTACTTCCCGCAGACCACGATTATCGACCCGAATGACTCTATCTGTAAAAAAGATAAGTGTAAAGCTATCGTGGATTGTAGTGGCATAGTGAATTTGGCCACCTGAATAGAGGTGATATCATCACCTCATAGTCAAAACAGGTGACATTATGACCGGACGTAACAGACGCAATTTTAGCCCCGAGTTTCGCCTCGAGGCTGCCCAGCTACTCGATCAGCATTACACCGTTGCCGCCGCTGCCACTGCGATGAATGTCGGCAAATCCACGATGGATAAATGGGTTCGACAACTGAAAGAAGAGCGAGCGGGAAAATCACCCATAGCTTCACCCATGACACCTGAGCAGATTGAAATACGTGAGTTGAAGAAAAGACTTCAACGCGTTGAAATGGAAAGGGATATATTAAAAAAGGCTACCGCGCTCTTGATGTCAGACTCCCTGAACAATTCTCATTAGTTGAGAAACTCAGGGCGCGGTTTCCTGTTGCCGTTGTGTGCAACGTGTTTGGGGTTCATCGCAGCAGTTATAAATACTGGCGGCAGCCCAGGAAGCCTGACGCCACGAAAGTGGCATTACTGAGCCTTGTGCGTGAAGTTTATCACGAAAGTAACGGTTCAGTAGGAGCGCGAAGCATTGCCGCAATGGTCACCACCAAAGGTATAAAACTGAGCCGCTGGCGGGCAACAAAGCTGATGAAAGCGCTCAATATTATCAGCTGTCAGCAACCTGGCCATCGTTATAAGAAGGCGTCTAAGGAACACATTGAGATCCCTAATTATCTGGATCGCCAGTTTGCTGTTACCGAGCCTAATCAGGCTTGGTGCGGTGATGTGACTTATATCTGGACGGGAAAACGCTGGGCTTATCTGGCTGTTGTACTCGATTTGTTTTCCCGCAAACCGGTTGGCTGGGCGATGTCATTTTTCCCTGATTCCGCACTGACAGGTAAAGCCCTGTCGATGGCCTGGGAAGCACGGGGGAAACCGGCTAATTTACTGTATCACTCGGATCAAGGCAGTCACTATACCAGCAGGAATTTCAGACAGTTACTGTGGAGATATCAGATAAAGCAAAGCCTGAGTCGCCGGGGAAATTGCTGGGATAACAGCCCAATGGAACGGTTCTTCAGAAGCCTGAAAACAGAGTGGGTACCGGATAATGGCTACGCGAATTTTAGCGAAGCCAGCACGGCAATAACGAATTACATCACAGGATATTACAGCCAGCTCAGACCTCATCAATATAATGGTGGTTTGACGCCGAATGAATCAGAACGATTGTTCTGGAAAAACTCTAAAGCTGTGGCCAGTTTTTGTTGACCACTTCAGAACGTTATATTACGGATGAAGAATATCAGGCCGTTTATGAAGTGTCTCCTGATGTTGTTCGCGTGGCAATGGAAATTGCCTACTTATGTGTGGCCAGACAGAGTGATGTACTTTCATTACAGAAAGACCAGCTGTTCGATTCCGGGATCTACATTCGTCTGGGAAAAACCGGCGTTAAGCAAATCAAAGCCTGGTCGCCTCGTCTGCAGAAAGCGATAGCTCTGGCTCGCTCTCTGCCATTAAAAACGGGAATCAGTAGTCTGTTTGTGATTCATCAAACTACCGGAGGCAAGTACACCCGTGATGGTTTTAATTCTCGTTGGCGTGATGTCAAAGCGGCAGCACAGGAAAAATATCCTCATCTGCAAATAGACTTCACATTTCATGATCTGAAAGCAAAAGGTATCTCTGATCTGGAAGGCAGCCTGGAAGAGAAGCAAGCAATTTCCGGGCATAAGAACCCACGACAGACAGCAGCATATGACCGAAAAGTTAAAGTAGTGCCCGTAGTTGGTGGCCAGAGAAAATGAATGATGATGCGTCCAGAGAAAAATCATCTTCGGACGCATCTTCGGAAATGAAAAAGAAAATACAAAAAAACCACCCGAAGGTGGTTTCACGACACTGCTTATTGCTTTGATTTTATTCTTATCTTTCCCATGGTACCCGGAGCGGGACTTGAACCCGCACAGCGCGAACGCCGAGGGATTTTAAATCCCTTGTGTCTACCGATTCCACCATCCGGGCTCGGGAAAAATTGGAGGCGCGTTCCGGAGTCGAACCGGACTAGACGGATTTGCAATCCGCTACATAACCGCTTTGTTAACGCGCCAAATTCTTCAGGCTTTTCAGCCAGACACCCGCTTAATGCCGATGCCTTTTAAACTGGAGCGGGAAACGAGACTCGAACTCGCGACCCCGACCTTGGCAAGGTCGTGCTCTACCAACTGAGCTATTCCCGCAATCATCAAGCAATCAGCTAATCACTTGATTTTACTATCGTCTGGCAATCAGTGCCGCCGTTCGATGCGTTGCATTCTACTTACCTGACGCGTTGAGTCAACGATATTTTTCACCACTTTTGATCGTTTGCTGAAATTTGCGTCGAAACGATCACTGATCAAGCAAATCTGCGCGGGCAGCGCTCAAATATTGCAACATTGACCAGAGTGTCAGCACCGCAGCCACAAAGAAAAGGGCAATACCGGCGTACTCAACCCAAATATTCGGGCGCCACAGCAACCAGGCCAGCGCGACCATCTGGGCAGTCGTTTTGACTTTACCAATCCAGGATACGGCCACACTGCTACGTTTACCGAGTTCAGCCATCCATTCACGCAGAGCAGAAATGATAATTTCACGGGCAATCATCGTTGCCGCCGGTAAGGTCACCCACCAGCTATGATAATGCTCAGTTACCAGCACCATGGCGATGGCGACAAGTACTTTGTCTGCTACTGGATCAAGGAAGGCACCAAAACGGGTACTCTGGTTCCAGCGACGCGCCAGAAAACCATCGAACCAGTCAGTCACCGCCGCGACGCAGAAAATGAGCGCGGCAGCAAACGGCGACCAGGTAACAGGTAGATAAAAAACCAATACAAAGAATGGGATAAGGATGACACGGAACAGTGTGAGCAACGTAGGGATATTAAATTGCATAATGACGGGTAACTATCTGTTGTCAGTAAGATTACCCCTATGTTGCTACAGAGACATCAATGTTTCAACGACCAGAAGATCTTTTCTGCCAGACCTTGCGAAATACCCGGCACTTTTGCAATTTCTTCGACGCTGGCGTTACGTAAACCTTGCAAACCGCCCATATATTTCAACAACATTTGCCGACGTTTTGGCCCGACGCCTTCAATGGTTTCCAGGGTGCTGGTATTTTTGACCTTCGCCCGTTTTTTGCGATGTCCGCCAATCGCATGATCGTGTGATTCATCGCGAATATGCTGGATGACGTGCAACGCAGGCGAATCTGGCGGTAAGCTAAAGCCCTCTCCTTCAGGCTCGAAGAACAATGTTTCCAGCCCAGCCTTACGGTCGGCCCCTTTGGCAACGCCAAGTAACAACGGATGGTTTTTATCCCAGGGGACGTCCAGCTCGGCGAAGACATTTTTCGCCTGCGCAAGTTGTCCTTTGCCACCATCAATCAGGATCACGTCCGGAATCTTACTGTCATCGATGGCTTTACCATAACGCCGACGCAACACCTGATTCATCGCCGCATAATCATCGCCCGGCGTAATGCCATTGATGTTATAGCGCCGATACTCCGCACGCAGTGGGCCATTAGCATCAAACACCACGCACGAGGCGACGGTTTGTTCGCCCATCGTATGGCTGATATCGAAACATTCCATCCGTTTCACTTCCGGCAATTTCAACACGCTGGCAAGCGCTGTCAGCCGCTGATGAACGGTTGATTGCTGCGAAAGTTTGGTGGTTAACGCTGTTGCTGCATTCGTCCGCGCAAGTTTCAGGTAACGCGCCCTGTCGCCACGCGGTTTGGTCTGAATGTTAATCTTGCGCCCCGCCAGTTCTGATAATGAATCGGCGAGCAGCGTTTTATCGCTAAGATTAAAATCGAGCAGGATCTCTCCCGGGAGAGTGCGCACCTGGCTGCCCTGTAAATAGAACTGACCAACAAAGGTTTCCACTACTTCGCCCAGTTCCGTACCGCCCGGCACCTTCGGGAAATAGCTACGGCTACCGAGCACTTTGCCTTGACGAATAAACAAAACATGGACACATGCCATGCCAGCATCGAACGCCACGCCAATAACATCAATGTCGTCGCCCGTATTAGAGACAAATTGTTTTTCGGTGACGCGTCGCACCGCCTGAATTTGGTCGCGAATACGTGCCGCCTCTTCAAACTCCAGATTCTGGCTGGCTGTTTCCATGCGGCTAATCAGTTGCTTAAGCACCTGATCGTCTTTACCCGATAAAAACAGGCGCACATATTCAACCTGCTGGGCATACTCTTCTTCGCTAACCAACCCGGCCACGCACGGCCCAAGACAGCGCCCTATCTGGTATTGCAGACATGGACGCGAGCGATTGCGATAAACGCTATTTTCGCACTGGCGAATGGGGAAAATTTTTTGCAACAACGCCAGAGTTTCACGCACCGCATAACCATTCGGGAACGGACCGAAATACTCTCCCTTAGCGTGCTTCGCACCGCGATGCATCGCCAGACGTGGATGCGTATCGCCACTGAGGAAGATAAAGGGGTAAGATTTATCGTCGCGTAACAAAACGTTGTAACGCGGCTGATAGAGTTTGATGTAGTTGTGTTCCAGCAATAATGCTTCGGTTTCAGTATGAGTCACCGTGACATCGATTTGCTGGATCTGGGCGACCAACGCTTCCGTTTTGCGCGAAGCGAGATTGCTACGGAAATAGCTTGAAAGCCGTTTTTTCAGGTCTTTCGCTTTACCGACATAAATAACCGTACCACCAGCATCATACATGCGATATACGCCCGGCTGGCTGGTGACGGTTTTTAAAAACGCTTTTGCGTCAAACTGAACACTCACTGACTTGTTAACGTCTCCGCATTACACAAACCATGGCGAATAGCCAGGTGAGTCAGCTCAACATCGCCATGAATGTTTAATTTACTGAACATACGGTAGCGATAGCTGTTCACCGTTTTCGGGCTGAGATTAAGCTGTTCTGAAATCTCATTGACCTTCTGGCCTTTGGTAATCATCAGCATAATCTGCAATTCGCGTTCAGACAAACTGGCAAATGGGCTTTCTGTTTTTTCTGGTTCGATCTGGCTTAACGCCATTTGTTGCGCAATGTCAGAAGCAATGTAACGCTGCCCAGAAAAGACAGAACGAATCGCGCTCACCACCTCCTGCGGGGCCGCACCTTTGCTTAGATAGCCCGCAGCGCCAGCCTGCATGACTTTTGCTGGTAAAGGGTTTTCGGTGTGAACCGTAAGCATGATGATTTTGACATCTGCGGTTGAACGGGCGATTTTACGCGTCGCCTCAAGGCCGCCAATGCCAGGCATACTCATGTCCATTAGCACCACGTCGACGGAATTTGCCCGGCACCACTTAACGGCATCTTCACCACAGGAAGCCTCACCAACGACTTTAATACCCTTTATATCTTCCAGAATGCGTCGTATCCCTGCGCGCACCAGTTCGTGGTCATCAACAAGTAGAACGTTGATCAAAGGAATATCTCCAGAAATAGGGATAACGCTACTGATAGTTAGTCGTCCGTATATTAGCGGGTTTTATTGCAACTTTGAAACGTTAAAAATGGTGGGTATTCGATTTTTCTCTCATTTTTGATAATTCGATTGTCCACAGTTATGGTCACGTCCGTCACAAAAAAGCTACCGCAGCGTTGTAAGCTGTCTGTTAGACTGAAATGTGACAAAAATTGACTTTATTCAGCATAAATGAAAAATCATCGGCATGAATATGTAACATTAATTAACTCAATAAATACGCACAAAAAACATTCATGATATAAATATTTATTAACCACTATATTAACTCATTTAATATCAATGAGGCGTCAGCGACCAAAAAACAACCACTGCTATTTTTAGCAAAGCTTATGGTATACTCCGCCGCCTTAACATTTTTTACTGCAAATTTTCATTGCAACATGACGAGGAAAATAAATGAGTACGCCTGATTTTTCTACTGCCGAGAATAATCAAGAACTGGCAAATGAAGTCTCCTGCCTGAAAGCGATGCTGACGCTGATGCTGCAGGCGATGGGACAAGCTGACGCGGGCCGCGTGATGTTAAAGATGGAAAAACAGCTTGCGCTGATCGAAGACGAAACCCAGGCTGCGGTATTTTCCAAAACGGTTAAGCAAATTAAACAGGCCTACCGTCAGTAATATAAAACCGGCTGAAAGCACACCTTTCAGCCGGTTTTATACCTGGCACGCAGAATGTAATAGCGGTCATATTAAGCCAGTTGCGGCGGCGTAACAGGCAACCTGGGTCTTATTCGGCGCGTTGATTTTTTTCTGCATGTTTTTCTGATGAAAATTAACCGTGTTCTCGGAGATTGACAAGATCATCGCAATCTCTGCCGATGTCTTACCTTCCGCGGTCCATTTCAAAATTTCCTTTTCCCGCTTACTGAAATTCATCTCCGGCGTCATCACTATTTGATCATTTAAACGCATCAGCGCCATCAGACTTTCGCGCACAAGTAGCTGCATTTTTAATTGCAGCTCATCACTAAGAACGGGTATTTCGCGCGTACTGCTACGAGAAAATGACAAAAATCCCAACGCCCGGTTCGGTAGCATTAAATACTGAGTGACTCCCCTGCGTAAACCATGTGCACGCGCAGCCTCCCATAATGGCTGGGCTTCACTGAATAAGTCATCATTCCACAATAAATGGCCCTGACTGAAGTTTTCAGGGTTGAGCACGGGATCAATAGCGAGAAAGTTTTTTGCCTGATAATAACTAACCCACGACTCAGGGTAATTGGTGTAGAAAGCCACTTTGGGTCGCGTGAATGGCACCGGGTGGCGAACACATAACGAATAGTAATCGTACTCAAGCTGCTGAGCCTGAAGCTCTATTTCATGGTAGACCTCTTCTGCGGCCTCCATCCTCTGAAAGCGCGACAGCATTGTGCGACGCCAGCTAAAAAAATCCGTATCCTGCATAGTAAACCGCAATGCCCCTGAGAGTGAGTATCATTTATACTGAAAACTCAAGCTATCACATAAATAAGATTTATATATAATTTATATTATTCAGATAATGAATTACTTTTGCAAGACATCGCATTCTCTTATGTTATTAATGAGTTATGCTGATTTATTGACCATTTATTGAGTCTTCAGAAGAGTGGTTCGCCCCGGTCACTAACTCACCGGGGCTGATTTTTTCTTATTATTGCAGTAGAAACTTCTCGAGAAACTGGCGGGTACGGGGCTGCTGTGGATTGGCAAATAACGCTTTCGCCGATCCCTGCTCTACTATCCGCCCCTGGTCCATAAAGATCGCGCGGTCAGCAACATCTCGGGCAAAGCTCATTTCGTGTGTCACAATCACCATTGTGCGCTTTTCCTGTGCCAGCTGGCGGATAGTATTCAGGACTTCGCCCACCAACTCAGGGTCCAGTGCCGACGTTGGCTCATCAAACAAAATCACCTCGGGACGCATCGCCAGCGCTCGGGCAATCGCCACACGCTGCTGTTGACCGCCAGATAAACGACGTGGATAGCTGGTTTCTTTACCTGCAAGGCCAACTTTCGCCAACAACTCACGTGCGCGCGCCGTGGCTTCCTCTTTAGGTTCACCTTTGACAATCACCGGCCCTTCAATAATGTTTTCCAGCACCGTACGATGCGGAAACAAATTAAAGTTCTGGAAAACAAAACCAACGTGCTGGCGCAACTGACGAATCAGGGATTTTTGCTGACTTAACGAACGCGCGGTATCAATGGTGATATCCCCGACGGTAATCGTCCCCGCTTCCGGTTGTTCCAGCAAATTTATGCTGCGTAGCAACGTGGTTTTCCCGGAGCCGCTTGGACCTATAATCGCCACCACTTCGCCGGTTTTAACCTCCAGATCTATGCCATGCAGCACCGTCTGACCGTGGAATTTTTTCACCAGGTTTTTAACGTCAATGGCACTCATTTTGGATCCCTCTCCTGGCGATTAAGTTGATTCTCAAAATGGTTCTGCAACGTCGATAACACCGTCGCCATAATCCAGTAGATGAGCGAAGCCGCCAGATACATGGTGAAAACTTCCAGTGTGCGCGAAGTAATCAACTGCGCCTGACGGAACAACTCTGGCACCTGAATCGTCGCAGCCAGCGAAGTATCTTTTACCAGGCTGATAAAACTGTTCGACAGCGGCGGCAGTGCTACCCGTGCGGCCTGTGGCAAAATAGCACGACGCATAGTTTGCCACGGCGTCATGCCGATACTGGCAGCCGCCTCCCACTGACCTTTATCAATGGACGAAATCGCTGCCCGCAGCGTTTCTGCTGCATAGGCGGCGGTGTTCAGTGACAGGCCAATCATCGCTGACGGAATCGGGTCTAATTCAATACCAAACTGCGGTAAACCGTAGTAGATCATAAACAGCTGTGCGATGAGTGGCGTACCACGGAAGATGGAGATATAAAAACGCGCCAGCCAGCGCACAGGCCAGACGGGTGACAAGCGCATCAGCGCGAGAATAAATCCCAGCAGTAAGCCAAAAAACATGCCGCCAATGCTGAGTTGCAGCGTATACCCTGCCCCTTTCAACAGGAACGGCAGAGAATCAATAACCAGTTGTATACTTTCTTGCATGAGCATTTCCGGCGCTAAACGTGGGGATGATAGGCGAACAGTGCAGGCGCGCCCCCGGTATGAATAAACAGAATCGGTCCTTCATCTTTGAAGCGTTTCTGACTAATACCATCAATCAGCCCCGCCATCGCTTTTCCGGTATACACGGGATCAAGCAGAATGCCTTCCAGACGCGCCAGCAGTTTCACCGCTTCCATGCCTTCGTCATTCGGCACGCCGTAGCCAGGCGCAAAATAGTCATCCCAGAGGAAAATTTCCGCTGATGCAGTCAGCTCCAGTTCTTTCGCAATCGCCTGTTGTAGGCTAACCACTTTCGGCAACTGGTCAGCAACAGAACGTGAAACAGTCACGCCAATCAGTTCTGTTTCAGGCATCAGTTGTTCCAGCCCTACTGCAAGCCCGGCGTGAGTTCCGGCACTGCCTGATGCCACCACCACCGACGATATGTTAACCGCCCCTTCACACTGCTGGGCGATTTCCAGCGCACTCTCCACATAGCCCAACGCGCCTAAAGCATTGGAACCGCCAACCGGAATGACGTATGGGCGAAAGCCTTGCGCTTCGACGCGAGTCGCTAACTCTTCCAGTTGGGCATCAGGATTGGTCAGCGCATCGCACATTTCAATCTGAGTATTGAACAGATCCAGCAACAAGCGGTTGCCGTTGGTTAAATAGTTTTCTGCGGTAGTGCCAATGGGATTTTCCAGCAGCGCCACGCAATGCAGACCAAGTTTTGCGGCCACTGCGGCAGTCTGGCGCACATGGTTAGACTGAATCGCTCCGGCTGTAATCAGTGTGTCAGCACCTTCGCGCAAGGCGTCTGCTGCGAGAAATTCCAGTTTGCGTAACTTATTTCCGCCCATTGCCAACGGGGTGACGTCATCCCGTTTGATGAAAATGTCCCGCCCGAGATAATCAGAAAAACGTGGCAGATATTCGAGCGGTGTCGGTGCGCCGATAAACTCCAGCCGTGGAAAACGAGTTAAATTATGCAGTGGCATAAAAACCTCCGATGTGTGTTGTTGTGATCTTGTTATTATGCACGCAGGAAACGTATAAATAAAAAATGCGCCGATTAAAGCGCCCTTTTTTGTCATTATGCCCCGCCCAGAGTAGCGTTGACACGTTCCTGGCTGTGAGTTCAACCGAGGGATGCAACACACTGGTTGAACCGATCTGCGGATGATTCATAGTTTAGCGTTTTTCTCAGTCTTTCGTTGAGCCTATGGCAACTGTAGTACTCTTGGATTCCGGGCGATAGCAGGTAGTGTGTTAATAGAATCAGATTTGTGGTCCCGTGATGCTGTTGAATGTCCGATGGGTCATCAGGAACGTAACGGTGTAAAGGCTGCTTATGTCCATAAAGCAGAAAATCTGATGTCCCCTGGTTACGGGGATAACTTCTCCTGGCATCTTAGGTTGATCAAGCATGGTTATCCATACCCGTTCATTAATATGGTAATCATTATCTCTGCATTAATTATTATTTATATCCAGGTCTGTTTTTAGGATAAAAATATTATATTCCATGACGATATCTTCAGGCACTTTTCTTATAAAAAAGCAGAGAAGCAGTCACTATCTAAAATTACGCCAATAAATAAACAAACTAACATCCAGAAAACATTACAATTTCAAATTACTCGTCAAAAAAAATCAACCTGATTGCTTGAGATGGATTTTTTCTGTTTATTTGCAATAATGCTCGCATCGATCATTTGTATGATGATTAGATAATACATATTATTTCCCAATGACATTTACACAGTCAAAACATTTAATCCACCATTCTTAAACAAAAAAATTGGAGCTTTTGTGAAAATCAAAATTAATAAAAAAGAAAGGTTTAATGTATATATAAACAACAGAAAAACATTCGGCGTAACGCAAGAGGGAATGAAGACTACATTACTTTGCAGTCTTATATCTGCCACTCTGACCATTCAGCCTGCTTTGGGAGCCAAAATGGAAGTCACTCTTTCTGAAGGAAACCCTGCAGAAATATCTGAAAATATCATTGGTGCTGATGGCGCGTATCGCATGCCAGGTAGTGATGATGGAGAAGCCGGTGAAGATGCTCTCATTGTTAATGTTGTACCCGGTTCGTTACAGGATGAAAATATCCTGACAATTAACAGCGGTACTAGCATTAGTGGCGGTGAAGGCGGATGGGCTGGTGATGATGATCATACTAAGATGGGATCTGCAGGAGGCCAGGGCGGTACAGCCATTACTGGAAATAATTTTACTCTTGTTAATTCTGGTGATATTTCCGGTGGTAAGGGGGGGGGGGGGGTTATGGTAATGGCGGGGGCGATGGAGGTGAAGCAGGTACCGCTATTTCCGGAGATGATCTTACCATTACGAACAACGGAAGCATTACAGGTGGCGATGGCGGTATGCCTGGAGCCAGTGGTTATGGCGATGAGAGCGGTGGTTTAACTGGGACTCCTGCTGTTGGTGGGACGGCCATATCTGGCAATAATCTTCAAATAAGCAATAACGGAAACATCACTGCCGGGCAAGGTAGTAGTGGTGCCTGGTGGGCGGTATGGGGGTCTTCTGCCGGCACCGGAGGGAATGGAGGCACGGCCATATCCGGAAATAATATGGAGATAACAAATAATCATAACATTACAGGTGGCCAGGGGGGGGATGGTGCTCGCGGTGGTGAAGGTAGTCTCGAATTTTCTACCGATCCGAATATTAATGGGAGTACCGGTGGTAGTGGTGGTATTGGAGGGTCTGCTATATATGGTAATAATATTAAGATAAATAATACGGGAGATATAACTGGCGGACAGGGGGGCACTGGTGGTGAAGGTGGTAGCGGTGATAGAGATGAATATGATCCCACTGATTCATTACCCCTTGGCACTGGTGGTACTGGTGGGATTGGTGGTACTGGTGGGATTGCCATATCTGGGAATAATATTGAAATAAATAATTATGGAAATATTATTGGCGGCACTGGTGGTGATGGTGGTGATGGTGGTGACCCCGGTGAAAATATGCATTCTGAAAATACTGGTAACGGTGGTAATGGTGGCAACGGAGGTAATGGTGGTACTGCTATATCCGGGAGTGATATTACGATAAATAATCATGGCAGGATATTGCCTGGTAGTGGCGGACGGGGAGGTAACGTTAACCTCTTCGAGTCCGGGGAGATATCTGGCAACAGAGGGCAAGATTGTGATACCGCAATATCTCTGAATGGTGGAACTAACTCGTTGAATCTCTTCGCTGGTTCTGTCATTCAAGGTGATATTGTTTTGAATAATGTTGAAAATAGTGCTGATGGTAATTCTCTGTCCATTACAAATAAAGACTCCGCCAGCTCTGAGATAAAAGGCAATCTGAGTGCGGGTACAGGTACACATGTTTCCGTTTCGGGAGCTGATGTCACCTTTAGCGGAAGTTCGGTATTTGACACAGATTCATCGCTGAATATGAGCACAGGTTCCAGTCATTTAACTGCCAAAAGTATTCAGTTCAATAACGGTGCAGTGCTTAATGTTGATACTGCCATGACAATATGGAAGCAAAATGAGTACGGCTTGTTGACGACCTCCAAGGGCATAACAGGGCTCTCTGAAAATAATATTTATCAGCATAATAATCTACTGAGTGATGGTGCTGAAGACTATGTTTTAACATCACTTAGTGGTAACGGGCAGACAGTAAAAGAGGTGAGTTCTTCCCTGAAGTGGAATGACCCTTCAGGAAATGGATATGGCACGTTTGACCTGAGATATGGCGCGGTGTTAGAGCTGAAGGTACGACTTGCAGATAACAATGCGGCTCAGTTATCTCATGATTGGGATGGAAAAACGCTGACCAAAGCCGGCGAAGGAACACTGATTCTGTCTTCCAAAAACACTTACACGGGTGTAACAGACATCCGCGGCGGCAATGTTCGCATGAACAGCAACAGTGCTCTGGGGCAGACCAGCGAGATTCGTCTGGCAGACGACACCATGCTGGACATGAACGGTCACAGCCAGACCGCAGGTAAACTGAACAGCGCAGCAGGTTCCATACTGAACATTAATGGCGGTAATCTGACCCTCACAGGTGGAGGCCTGTCTGCAGGTACCCTCATCGGCTCTGGCTCCCTGAACATCAGCGGTGGCGTGTTCGATATTACTGGTGCCAGCCGCGCCCTGAATGCCACCATTGCTATCGCAGATAAGGCAATGGTGAAGGTGCTTAATACTGACGGACTGGGAGCTGGCTCGGTTAACACTGCCGGCACACTGATTCTGGGCAAGGCTGATGCACCTGTCATGCTTGCTAACAGCCAGGTCACTATCGCTCAGCAGGGGACACTCTCCGGTTCTGGTGGTGTCGCCGGGAACGTAACCAACAGCGGTACTCTTGACCTGAGAGCCGATGCTCCGGGTAATGTACTGACGATCGGGGGTAACTATACCGGTAATAATGGCTTACTGCTCATGAACACCGCTCTGGGGAATGACAACTCCGCAACAGACAAACTGGTTATTAAAGGCAATGCTTCCAGTCAGACCCGTGTGGTTGTTATAAATGCAGGTGGTACCGGAGCACAGACACTGAACGGTATTGAGTTGATTCATGTCGACGGAAATGCTGACAGTGCTGAATTTATTCAGGCCGGGCGTATTGCTGCCGGGGCTTATGACTACACGCTGGGACGTGGTCGGGGAAGCAACAGTGATAACTGGTATCTGACCAGTGGTAAAAACACTCCGTTCCTGCTGCACGCTCTGAAAGCAATGCAACCCCCTGCCCCTGAACCTGCTCCCGGTGGTAATGACAACGACCTGCGTCCGGAAGCTGGCTCCTACACGGCGAACATGGCTGCCGCAAACACCATGTTCGTATCCCGTCTTCATGAACGCCTGGGGCCGATGCATTACACCGATGTGATTACCGGCGAGCAGAAAAAAACCAGCATGTGGATGCACCATGAAGGGGAACACAACCGCTGGCGTGACGGTACAGGTCAACTGAAAACACAGGGTAACCGTTACGTCCTGCAGTTGGGCGGTGACCTGGCTCAGTGGAGCCGGAACAGCGCTGACCGCTGGCATCTGGGAGTTATGGCTGGTTACGGTAATGACCATAACAATACGGATTCTGTACGTACCGGATACAGTTCAAAAGGCAGTGTGAAAGGATACAACGCAGGTCTGTATGCCACCTGGTATGCTAATGATGAGACACATAGCGGGGCTTATCTGGATAGCTGGGCACAGTACAGTTGGTTCGATAACGATGTGAAAGGTGACGGCCTGCCGGGGGAATCCTGGAAATCAAAAGGGCTGACAGCCTCACTGGAAACCGGTTATGCCTGGAAAGCCGGTGAGTTTACCAGCAGCCATGGCAGTCTGAACGAATGGTATGTCCAGCCTCAGGCTCAGGTTATCTGGATGGGCGTAAAAGCTGATGAGCACCATGAATGCAATGGTACCCGTGTTGAAAGCACCGGTGACGGTAACGTCGGTACTCGTCTGGGCGTGAAAACCTGGATTAAGGAACACAACAGAATGAATGACGGCAAATCCCATGAGTTCCGTCCGTTCGTTGAGGTGAACTGGCTGCACAACACCCGTGATTTTGGCACTCGCATGAACGGTGTGACGGTACATCAGGACGGCGCCAGCAATATCGGAGAAGTAAAAACCGGTGTTGAGGGACAGATTAATGACCATCTGAACCTGTGGGGCAATGTGGGTGTACAGCTCGGTGACGAGGGATACAGTGACGCCTCTGCCATGCTGGGGGCGAAGTATACATTCTGAACCGAGTAGTGGAGTAGCCAGCTCTTTATCAGTCAGTGCATGAGAGAAACGGGATAACCTGCTCAATGACCGTTGGTTATGACTGCGACCAGAATGCGCTGGCTGAACGAATAAACGGGCTCCTGAAAAACTCGCGTCCTGCAGATCCGGAAAATAGTAAAAAATCCGTGGCTATTTATAACCATGAGCGGCCGCACCTGGCACTGAAATACAAAACGCCCGATGACGTTCATCAGGCGTTTTACAGACAAAAAACTGTCAACTTATAGCAGGGCCAGTCAATACGTTGATTACTTGGTCACATCAGCACCAAACCATTTTTCGGAAAGGGCTTGCAAGGTTCCATCTTTTTGCATTTCTGCAATGGCATCGTTGACTGCTTTCAGCAAGTCTTCGTTACCTTTACGCAGCGCCACACCTGACTCCTGGCGGGAGAAGGCTTCGCCAGTTACTGCCAGCGTATCATTGGTTTTCTTCACCAAATCCAGCGCCGCCAGACGGTCAACCAGGATGGCATCAATACGGCCTACACGCAAATCCTGGTACTTGGTCGGGTCATCATCATAGGTGCGCACATCAACACCCTGAACATTCTGACGCAGCCACTCTTCATAGTTGGTGCCTAAACCAACGCCAACTTTTTTACCTTTCAGATCGTCTGCGGTTTTTATTGTGCCTTCATTACCTTTTTTCACCAGCGCCTGAATACCGGAAATGGTGTAAGGGGTAGAAAAATCGTATTTTTTCTTGCGTTCATCAGAAATGGTGACCTGGTTAATCACCACATCGATGCGTTTAGAATCCAGTGACGCCAGCATCCCGTCCCATTTGGTCGGTTTTAATGCGGCATCAACGCCCAGATGTTTTGCCAGTTGTTGGGCAAATTCCACTTCAAAACCAGTCAACTTGCCGTCATCGCCCTGAAAGCTGAACGGCGGGTAAGTCCCTTCCAGTCCCACCAGCAACGTGCCACGCTCTTTTACTTTATTGAGCAGGCCTTCGTTGGCAAAACTTTTCACGCTCATACCCGCAACCAACGCCACGGCCATAACGCCCATCAACGCCTGATGTCCCAGATGTGCTAGTTTCATATTCACCCCGAATGTTGTTTTGTTGGTTTGCAGTGTAGAGCCATTGTTTGTAAACACAAAAACAAGTCTGCTACATCTTATTCTTATTTAATATATATCAGAAGCTGACATGCAGGGGGAATTCTGCGCAAGATCACCGCTGGTTTGCGTCTGGTAACACTGATACTTACGTAATGCGATGCGGTAATTATTGGTGCTTGTGGTGGGTAGCCATGGCGCCAGGTTTTCATCAAGAAAACCATCCTGCAGCAGGTCGGTGGAAATATCTTGCTCGCTTAAATAATTACCCAAACGACGTAGACGTACCACATACTCGCGCACAGTACCGGGGCTCATTTCAGTATGGTCAAAGAGAAACTGCTTAAAGCCGATAATATCAAAAAAATCACTCTGCGTTTTGCAGTGTAAATCGCCGCAAAAACGACACAACGCGGACCATGATTTTTGTTCTTCCTGCCAGCCATTTTCATCAAGCAGTGTATCGAGACGGGAAATCTCGATTTTATTCACTATTTTGCCGTCGCGAACCAGCGTAATGCGATCAAGTAGTTTACGGCAAAATGCGCAATGGGTTTGACTGTGTTTAAAGTCTTTAAGATAGCGACTCAATGGCCGCCTTTTCTGGTGCTGCATCATTATTAAGAACTCCTGGTATTCAAAATTAATGTGCGGCATTTACTTAAGTTATAACTTACCCAGTTTGGTGCGTAACCGTTTAATGGCCTGACTGTGTAACTGACTGACCCGCGATTCACCGACTTCCAGCACCGCGCCAATCTCTTTGAGATTAAGCTCTTCCTGGTAATAGAGCGTTAATACTAACTGTTCACGCTCCGGCAACATTTCGATGGCTTCCATCACCCGTTGACGCAGATTACTTTCCAGTAATTTTTGTAACGGGTTTTCCCGCTGATGATCGTCACTTACCAGTTCAATACTATCGCCGTGCTCTTCACGCCACTCATCGTAGGAAAAGAGTTGGCTGTTATTAGTATCAAGCAACATTTGTCGATAATCGGCGATTTCGATCCCTAAACGTTCTGCCACTTCAGTTTCTGTGGCGTTACGGCCAAGTTCCTGCTCCAGTTGCCCCATTGCCTGCGCCACTTCACGCGCATTGCGTCGCACGCTACGTGGCACCCAGTCACGGCTGCGAAGTTCATCCAGCATAGCACCACGGATTCGCTGCACTGCGTAAGTTGTAAATGCCGTTCCTTGCAGGGCGTCATAACGTTCAACGGCATTAAGTAATCCAATGCCGCCCGCCTGTAGGAGATCATCAAGTTCTACACTCGCGGGCAGTCGGACCTGCAGGCGCAATGCTTCGTGACGCACCAGCGGGATATAACGCTGCCACAGCGAGTATTTATCCATTACACCTTCAGCGGTATAGAGTGATTTCACGATAAACAACCCTGCGTTATATAAGTAATCGGCATAATTATCCGTTTCTGCAGGTTTTTTAATCGGACGATTAATGGGTGAAATAAGCGGTTATTTAGGGTGATCGGTAAATAACGAGCAGAATAACCCCGCCGGAAGCGGGGTTAAGAGATCTGACAACGTACGCTTTATCTTGCCGAATGCGGCGTAAACGCCTTATCCGGCCTGGACGAATATGCAAATTTAATTAACTGCGATTCACCTTGTAGGCCTGATAAGCGCCGCGCATCAGGCAATTTGGCGTTTGCTGTCATTATCGGTTAGTCCGATTTTGGCGATTAACCTTGCAGCAGAGACAGAACTTGCTGCGGCACCTGGTTAGCTTTAGACAACACGGAGTTACCCGCCTGCTGGATGATCTGCGCTTTCGACATGTTGGACACTTCGGTCGCATAGTCGGCGTCCTGAATACGGGACTGCGCTTCAGACAGGTTGGTGGTGGTATTGTTCAGGTTAGTGACCGCAGAATCCAGACGGTTTTGTACAGCACCGAGGGAGGAGCGGAAAGTATCAACTTGCGAGATAGCTTTGTCTAAAAGTGCCAGTGGATCAGCAGAAGAAGCCCCTGAGAACTGTGCAGTCGGAGTTGCAGTAGATAATTCAACAACAACTTTGTTCCCTGTGGCTGTTGCTGCAGTGTCGTCATCAAGCGCTGTTGTAACCGTTGTAGCGTAGTTTTTACCCTGGAATGTTACATATCCCGCAGCCGCGCCTTTAGAGTCAGCGGCAACTTTAATCAGTTGATCTTTCTGAGTAGCAGCAGTCGTTAGTCCATTATCGGTGTCTTTATATTCGACATCGGCTTTATTCAACGTGACTTTACCGTTTGTATGATCAATCGATGCGGAGTAGAAATCACTGCCGGATTGAACGACGAACTGTGCAGTGGCAGCCCCTTTCGCATCCAGTGTATTGTGTAACGTCAGGCTAGAAACATCGACTGTTTTACCTGTCGCAGTAGTCAGATCTTTCGCAACAGCAGTGAAATCAACACCAAAGGGTTCCGTTCCTTTATCACCCGTAATTTGAGTAATGGAACTGCTAACATTCAGCGACTGACCCGAAACGGAGAAACCATTCAATCCCAGCGTTGAAGAATCAATTTTCTGCAAATCGATAGAGATGGTCTGCCCATCATTCGCGCCAACCTGAATCGCCATAGAACCGTTTTTAGCCAGCACATTCACGCCGTTGAACTGAGTCTGACCGGATACACGGTCAATTTCATCCAGACGGGATTTGATTTCGTCCTGAATAGAAGACAGGTCGGAATCAGAGTTGGTACCAGTGGTTGCCTGCACGGTCAACTCACGCACACGCTGCAAGTTGTTGTTGATTTCAGACAGTGCGCCTTCTGCGGTCTGCGCCAGAGAAATACCGTCATTGGCGTTACGCGCGGCCTGAGTCAGCCCTTTAATGTTAGAGGTGAAACGGTTAGCAATCGCCTGACCAGCGGCGTCGTCTTTCGCACTGTTGATACGCAGACCAGAAGACAGGCGTTCGATAGAAGTCGACAGCGCAGACTGGTTTTTGTTGATGTTGTTCTGAGTGATCAGCGAGAGGCTGTTGGTGTTAATGACTTGTGCCATAATTTTTATTCCTGTTTTTTAGCTCTACGGTTTAAGTATTGGGCTTCCACCCTTCGGCTTCGTCGCCGTCAACCCTGTTATCGTCTGGTCACTCACAACCTTTAGAATTTTTTTCTAGCCGTCGAAATACTCCCCTTCCTCGTTGCTGTTCGTGTCATTAAGCCAAAAAATAAATCGTAAACTTTGCCCCGCTTCCGCCGATAACCCCGGTATTCGTTCTACATGTCGCATGATTAAGGAATATATATGGCTAGTATTTCAACGCTCGGGGTTGGGTCGGGGCTGGATCTCAGCAGCATCCTCGACAGTCTTGAGGCGGCAGAAAAATCTACCCTGACGCCGATATCAAAACAGCAAAGCTCGTACACCGCGAAACTGAGCGCCTACGGGACGCTGAAAAGCGCGCTGGAGAGTTTTCAGACCGCCAACACGGCACTGAATAAAGCCGACTTATTTACCGCTACCTCAACCACCAGCAGTTCCTCGGCTTTTAGCGCCACCACCACGGGCAGCGCAATTGCCGGAAAATACACCATTAGTGTCAGCCAACTGGCACAAGCACAGACGCTCACGACCCAAAACAGCCAAAAAGACAACAAAGCCGCCATCGCCACCAGCGATAGCGTACTGACCATCCAGCAAGGCGGTGGAAAAGATCCCGTCACGATTGATATCAGCGCGGCTAACTCGTCACTCTCTGGCATCCGCGATGCAATTAACAACGCCAAAGCCGGCGTCAGCGCCAGTATCATCAATGTGGGTAACGGCGAGTATCGTTTGTCTATCACCGCCAATGATACCGGTAGCGATAACGCCATGAAACTGAGCGTCAGCGGCGACAGCGCCCTGCAAAGTTTTATGGGTTACAACGGAACATCGGGTGATAGCAGTAACGGCATGATTGAAAGCGTCACCGCGCAGAACGCCAAACTTACGGTTAATAACGTTGAGATTGAAAACAGCAGCAACACTATCAGTGACGCTCTGGAAGATATCACTCTCAACCTGAATGACGTCACCACTGGTAATCAGACCCTCACCATCAGCAAAGACACCTCCAAAGCTGAAAATGCGGTTAAAGCGTGGGTGGATGCCTATAACACGTTACAGGATACGTTCAGCAGCTTAACAAAATACACCGCAGTCGATGCCGGGGCAGAAAGTCAGGACTCCAGCAACGGCGCGTTACTCGGTGACTCCACGCTGCGCACCATCCAGACCCAGTTAAAAACGCTGCTTGCCAATACGCATAGCAGTTCGGCCTATAAAACATTGGCACAAATCGGTATTACCACCGACGCCAGTACCGGTAAGCTGGAAATAGCGACCGACAAGCTGCAAACAGCCCTGAAGAAAGATGCCGCTGGCGTAGGTGAAATGTTTATTGGTGACGGTAAAAGCACTGGCGTAACCACCAGCATTAGCAGCAACCTGACCAGTTGGCTCTCCTCCACCGGGATAATCCAGGCTGCAAAAGATGGTGTAAGCAAAACGCTGAACAATTTGACGGATCAGTACAACGCTGCCAGTGAACGTATCGATACATTAATGGCGCGCTACAAAGCCCAGTTCACCCAACTGGATGTGCTAATGAACTCACTTAACTCCACCAGTAGCTATCTGACACAGCAATTCGACACCTCAAATAGCAACTCGAAATAATCTTCAGGAGAGACTATGTACAGCGCAAAAGGCACGCTGGCCTATGCACAAATTGGCGTTGAGAGCGCCGTGATGAGCGCCAGTCCACAGCAACTGGTTACCATGCTATTTGACGGCGTGTTGAGTGCGCTGGTAAGAGCACGCCTGTTTATGCAGGACAACAACCTGGAAGGTAAAGGCGTTTCTTTATCGAAAGCTATCAACATCATTGAGAATGGGCTGAAGGTGAGCCTCGAAGAAGAAAGCCAGGATGAATTAACCCAGAATTTAATTGCGCTCTATAGCTATATGGTCAGGCGTTTGCTGCAAGCGAATTTGCGTAACGATGTCTCCGCAGTCGAAGAAGTGGAAACATTGATGCGCAATATTGCCGATGCCTGGAAAGAGACTTTACTCTCCCCTTCTTTGATTCAGGACCCTGTCTGATGAACCATGCACCGCACTTGTATTTTGCCTGGCAACAACTTGTCGAAAAAAGCCAGCTCATGTTACGCCTGGCGACAGAAGGACGATGGGATGAACTCATCGCCAGCGAAATGAATTATGTGAATGCGGTGCAACAAATCGCGCACCTGACGGAAGAGATGGAACCCTCTGCCATGATGCAGGAACAACTCAAACCGATGCTACGCCTCGTCCTGGACAACGAAAGCAACGTTAAGCAGTTATTACAGGTCCGGATGGATGAGCTGGCGAAGCTGGTTGGTCAGTCATCGATGCAAAAATCCGTATTAAGTGCTTACGGCGACCAGGGCGGCTACGTACTGGCGCCGCAGGAAAATATCGTCAATTTTTCTCCCCATCTGAATTTTGGCAAAGCATAAAAGTTGGATTACTCGCGAATAACCTGATTACGGCTACGCTTCTAATGTTCCCCTCATGTGGAGTCGAAGAATGCGTAATCCCACGCTGTTGCAATGCTTTCACTGGTATTACCCTGAAGGCGGCAAGCTCTGGCCCGAGCTTGCCGAGCGCGCCGACGGTTTAAATGATATTGGTATCAATATGGTCTGGCTGCCGCCTGCCTATAAAGGCGCATCGGGCGGATATTCTGTCGGCTACGATTCCTATGATTTATTTGATTTAGGCGAGTTTGATCAAAAAGGCACTGTCGCGACGAAATATGGTGATAAAGCGCAATTGCTGGCGGCCATCGACGCGCTTAAACGCAACGACATCGCCGTACTGCTGGATGTGGTGGTGAACCACAAAATGGGTGCCGACGAAAAAGAAGCGATTCGCGTTCAGCGAGTTAACGAAGAGTGTCGCACGCAAATTGATGATGAAATTATCGAATGCGAAGGCTGGACCCGTTACACCTTCCCTGTACGAGCCGGAAAATATTCACAATTTATATGGGACTTCAAATGTTTTAGCGGTATCGACCATATCGAAAACCCGCATGAAGATGGCATCTTTAAAATCGTCAACGATTACACTGGCGAAGGCTGGAATGATCAGGTCGATGATGAATTAGGCAATTTTGATTATCTGATGGGCGAAAATATCGATTTTCGTAACCATGCCGTCACCGAAGAGCTCAAATACTGGGCGCGCTGGGTAATGGAACAAACTCAGTGCGATGGTTTTCGTCTCGACGCGGTAAAACATATTCCGGCGTGGTTCTATAAAGAGTGGATCGAGCATGTGCAAGAAGTTGCGCCGAAACCACTATTTATTGTGGCGGAATACTGGTCGCGCGAGGTCGAGAAACTGCAAACGTATATTGACCAGGTGGAAGGTAAAACCATGCTGTTTGATGCACCGCTGCAGATGAAATTCCACGAAGCGTCTCGTATGGGGCGTGATTATGATATGACTGAGATTTTTAGCGGCACATTGGTTGAAGTCGATCCTTTCCACGCCGTGACGCTGGTCGCCAACCACGACACCCAACCGTTACAAGCCCTTGAGGCCCCGGTGGAGCCGTGGTTTAAGCCGCTGGCATATGCCCTTATTTTGCTACGGGAAAATGGCGTGCCTTCGGTGTTTTACCCTGATCTGTACGGGGCTCATTACGAAGATGTCGGCGGTGACGGTCAAACCTATCCAATCGATATGCCAATAATCGAACAACTTGATGAGCTAATCCTCGCCCGCCAGCGTTTTGCCCACGGTGTACAGACGCTATTTTTCGATCATCCGAACTGTATTGCCTTTAGTCGCAGTGGCACCGATGAATATCCTGGCTGCGTTGTGGTTATGTCGAACGGCGACGATGGCGAAAAGACGATTAATCTGGGGGAGAACTATGGCAATAAAACCTGGCGCGATTTCCTCGGTAATCGACAAGAGAGCATAGTTACCGATGAAAATGGCGAAGCGACTTTTTTTTGCAACGGCGGCAGCGTCAGCGTTTGGGTTATCGAAGAGGTGATTTAAAACCGAACGCTGACAATACACGCATCGTTATTGCGGCGCCGTTACAGTTCCAGGCCCGATAAGCTTGCGTATCGGGCACTTTTTTTGACGTAAAATCCCCCAGAGCCAGGGGGATTTTATTACGGCAGCGGCGTCGGTAACGGCGCTTTTTCCAGCGCGGCGGCACACTCTGCCGTCGGACGAGTCACGCGTTCCATCGTCATGCCATCATACTCAATGGTGTTACCGTCACGCTCAATCTCGTACAGCTCACGTTTCACAGTAACGTTAGTGAGAGAATCAGACATCAGCGTCAGCTTACCCGGTAACGCAATCACTCGCTGCCATTGACGGCAATCCAGGGTATCACCCTCTTTAGTGACAATCAGGCTACCAATCGCTTCCGGGCTGACCAGCGCACGTTGCGGCCCTTTGGTCTGCCAGTACCCTGCCAGCCAGTCTGGCGCGGGGGTTTTTACAACATTATTATAGTTTTCGACTTCGGCACAGCCCGCCAACAACATGAGTGCGCCTGCAATTGCGAGTTTTTTCATCATTCGTCCTGCATGAGAAGAAAAGTGGATTGTGGCATTAAAGCCCTGACGCTGCCAGCCTTTCCAGGCCCAAAGAGAAATTTGATCTAACTATTATTTTTGTGAATTATTGCCACGCAAATAAATTCTCCTGATGTATGATTCGCGACTCTTGTTTAAACCTTCTGAGTTCAGAGGCTACATACATGTCATGGCAGCAATTCAAACAAGCCTGGTTGATTAAATTCTGGGCGCCAATCCCTGCGGTCATCGCGGCGGGCATTCTCTCCACTTACTATTTTGGCATTACCGGCACCTTTTGGGCAGTTACGGGTGAATTTACCCGCTGGGGCGGCCAGCTCCTGCAACTGTTTGGCGTCCATGCTGAAGAGTGGGGCTATTTTAAAATTATCCATCTGGAAGGATCGCCATTAACCCGCATTGACGGGATGATGATTCTCGGTATGTTCGGCGGCTGTTTTGCCGCGGCATTATGGGCCAACAACGTCAAACTGCGCATGCCGCGTAGCCGTATCCGCATTATGCAGGCCATTATTGGCGGGATTATTGCTGGTTTTGGTGCACGTCTGGCGATGGGCTGTAACCTGGCGGCGTTCTTTACCGGCATTCCTCAGTTCTCGCTGCACGCCTGGTTCTTTGCCATCGCCACCGCCATCGGCTCATGGTTTGGCGCGCGCTTTACCCTGCTGCCTGTTTTTCGTATCCCCGTGAAAATGCAGAAAGTCTCTGCCGCCTCACCGTTGACGCAGAAACCAGATCAGGCGCGGCGCCGTTTTCGTCTCGGGATGCTGGTCTTTTTCGGCATGCTGGGCTGGGCGCTGCTGACGGCGATGAACCAACCAAAGCTGGGGCTGGCGATGCTGTTTGGCGTCGGCTTTGGCTTACTGATAGAACGTGCACAAATCTGCTTTACTTCGGCGTTCCGCGACATGTGGATCACCGGACGAACCCACATGGCGAAAGCGATCATTTTCGGTATGGCGGTAAGTGCCATCGGGATTTTCAGTTATGTACAGTTAGGCGTAGAACCTAAAATCATGTGGGCGGGTCCGAACGCGGTAATTGGTGGATTACTGTTTGGTTTTGGTATTGTGCTGGCGGGCGGCTGCGAAACGGGGTGGATGTACCGCGCGGTGGAAGGCCAGGTGCATTACTGGTGGGTCGGTCTGGGCAACGTTATTGGCTCCACGATTCTGGCATATTACTGGGATGATTTCGCCCCGGCACTGGCAACCGACTGGGACAAAATCAACCTGCTAAAAACCTTTGGTCCAATGGGCGGCCTGCTGGTGACATATTTACTATTGTTCGCTGCGCTGATGCTGATTATCGGCTGGGAAAAACGCTTCTTCCGCCGTGCGGCGCCGCAGACAGCTAAGGAGATCGCATGAAAAATATCGTTCCTGATTACCGTCTTGATATGGTGGGCGAGCCCTGCCCTTACCCTGCGGTTGCAACCCTTGAGGCGATGCCGCAGTTAAAAAAAGGCGAGATCCTCGAAGTGGTCAGCGATTGTCCACAGTCGATTAACAATATTCCGCTGGATGCGCGTAATCACGGCTATACGGTACTGGATATTCAGCAAGACGGGCCGACCATTCGTTATTTAATTCAGAAGTAATCTTTTCTCCCGCTGTTTCAGGCAGCGGGAGTCACTTGCTACGAATACTCCGTTGTCTATTTTTCGTACCACAGTTGGATTATCATTGATTCACACAGAGACAGCATTAAGTGATCGGACCAGATTGAAGGAATAATGCCGATCATGCAAACTACTCTCCCTCACAACTGACGAGAGATTATTTCCCTGATGGATCAGGTTGCTATTTTTCAAAAGATGTTTGAGCAAGTGAGAACGGAGCTAAATTTTTCCTGGTTTTATACTGAGTTAAAACGTCATCATATTGCACATTATATTTACTATCTTGCCACAGATAACATCAGGATCGTCACGCACGATGACAATGTTTTGTTAATAAGAGGAAGCAGAGGTCTATTAAAAGTCAGTGCCACCAAGGATCCTGAGCAAGTCAAAAAAGCAGCCCGAACTCACATTTCAAGACAGTCTACATTTCGGGAATATTGTAAAACGCTTGCACAGGCTGGTGTTTTCCGATGGGTTACTGACGTTGGTGATAATAAGCGGCGTTACTATTCTATCGATAATACACTCTTATATATTGAAGATATCGAGAACAACAAACCACTTATTTAGCTGTTCTCGCCAGTTCAGGTCTGACAGTGGTTGGTTATTAATAAAATTTTCAATGAACGGTTCCGAAATAGCGATTAACTAACGCCTTCATGTTCATGCCTGTGACCATGTATTTTTCGTTGATGACAAAGAAAGCCCTGGAGCACACCAGATAACAGGCGGGGTGAATCATCAAGCATCATCGTTCACCGTAGATCTCCCGGTGTGTCATACCCCATACACGCCCATCACTCGATGGGCATTCTGAAAGCAAGTTACTGCGAAGCTTTCTTCCAGCGATGGCTCCATACAATGGTGAGCGGTCATTTTTTACAAACAGAACTGTGTCATAAGAAACATCTATTAGACAAAGATGTTTTCGCCTGTTGGTATGTTGTAATTAGACAACCAACAAGAAACAATCATGTTCACTGTCAAAACAGATGATCTCTCCCATCCTGCAGTACAAGCATTAGTGAATTACCATATTTCCGGTATGCAGGAACAATCTCCACCAGAAAGCATCCATGCTTTGGACGTACAAAAACTACGTGATCCGGCAGTGACATTCTGGTCAGCATGGGAAGGAGCTCGACTCGCCGGAATTGGCGCGCTGAAGTTGCTGGATGATGAACATGGCGAGTTGAAATCAATGCGTACTGCGCCAGACTTTTTACGTCGTGGAGTTGCAAATCTGATTTTACGGCATATTTTGCAGGTTGCACATGACAGACGCCTTCATCGCCTGAGTTTAGAAACAGGAACACATGCTGGGTTTACGGCCTGCCATCAACTTTATCTCAAACATGGCTTCATTGCCTGCGAGCCCTTTGCTGATTATAAACCGGATCCAAATAGCCGTTTTATGACCTTGAACTTATATGAAAATCATCAATTGCCATGACTGGTAGCCCCACCAACTGCGGCAGGGAATGCTGATTATGGGTTTGCATTATCCAACCGCCCGCCCAGTTTCGTAGGCCATTTTTTGTTTTATCGCCTCAGGTACAAAACCTACACCTGCATGGACATCATATGACCATGTATTTTTCATAAATCACAAATATCGCCCAAGAGCACACCAGATAACAGGCGGTTAGAGTTGACTGAAACCTCAAGCATCGTAGTTCTCCGTAGATCTAACGGTGTGATTTGCCCCATATATGCCCCACGATATACCTTCATTACAATGTAACAACTCAGAATAACTGTTCGATTAGTAACAATGTGGGATTAATTCTATTGCATTAGTTCAGACTCTGTCTGATACAACTTACACACAGATATGAATGGGCGATGGTGCTCAACTTCGTGCCTACTAAAAATTGCTTATTTTGGGCCACCTCAAATGTAGGATGACGTTAGCCTATACTATTGGTTGTGAATCCTTAAAACACTCATTAACATATGACACGCAAATAATTCACAGATAATAAAAAAATGGATATTACTGAGTTTCCCTCTGGAGTAATTGAGCACCTTGGCTGGTATGTTTACCGATTGATTGATCCGAGGGACGGAAGCACCTTCTATGTTGGGAAAGGAAAAAATAATCGCGTATTTGCTCACATGCGCGGTGAAGTAGCAGCGGATGATAATGACGAGTTGCTTAGTAACAAGCTAAAGCAAATTAGAGAAATAAGGTTAGCCGGGCTTGAAGTTATCCATGTCATCCATCGACACGGTATGACTAATGAAAAGACAGCTTATGAGGTTGAAGCCGCGCTTATAGATGCCTACCCTGGTTTAACTAACATCATGAGTGGTGCTGGTAGCAACGAGTTTGGCGCAGCTCATGTCAAAGAATTAATAGCGACGTATCGCCCTGAAACTATCAAGTTCCATCATAAAGCATTGATGATTTCCGTAAACAGAAGCGCAAAAGACTCAGATCTCTATGATGCTGTTCGTTTTAGTTGGCGCGTGAATATTTCTCGGGCAAGCCAAGCGGAAATCATACTTGCGACTGTAAGGGGTATCGTTCGAGGAGTTTTCATTGCTGATAAATGGCTCAAATCAACGCGTGAAAATTTTCCTACGATGAAATATTGGGACGAAGACCCTGACTTTGAGGCAACACAAGGTTCTCGCTATGGCTTCCTCGGCAGACAAGCCCCACCGGAAATTGAGAATATTTATCTTGGAAAAAAAATACCAGATGAGTTAAGAAAAAAAGGAGCTATGTCTCCGGTTCGTTACTCGCCTAATTTTTGAGTCTTCATTTGATAAGCTTAAACCGCAGCACGTTATTGCAAACAACGTGTCTGCGGCATGCTACAATAATGATTACGCCATAACAGGAATTACAGCCTCTCAATATCTGGCACGATTGGTGTATCGGCATGATTTAACAATACCCGATACTTCTTCCTGGCTGAAAGCAACGATGCCTGTTCCTATGTTGCATTTACAGCTCACCTTTTTCACCCGCGATTTACCAACAGCCAGACCAGCAGACACGCCACCACCGGCACAGCAAAATCCATCAGGCTTGCTACATCCCACGCGCGCGGATCAAAACCGCCCCACCACGGCATGTTAATCCGCTTGCCATGCCCGAACATTTCAATCCAGCGATATTCTGCCTGGGTGTGTTCACGCGCAATGAAGAACGTACAACCAGCTATCGCACCGTAAGCCCAGTTTCCGGTAAAAAGACCAATCAGTAGCTGCGCAGCCACAGCACAAAGCGCATGAAGGAAAGGTGTTATATCCATTACTCCTCCTTTATCCGATATCGCTTCGGGAAGTTGATAACAACTTTAATTCTGACTCAAGTTCATCCACTCTTTCAGTCAGTTTCTGGATATGGTGAATCAGTGGAACAACCAGACGTTCGTACATCACACCTTCGGCAACAAGACCATTGCTGGAAATAGCTTCAGGAGCATCATTCTCGTTAGCTGGTCGCCAGTGTACAAACTGAGGGGCAATTTCTCCTACTTCCTCGGCAATCAATCCGTAGAATCCCCAATCGCGCCTGTCATTTTCGCATTGCGACCTGTACCACACAGGGCGCATCTTGAAAATGAGATCGGCGTGCTCTGAATCTATCGTCTCTACTGAATGTTTATAGCGTAGTGGTCAACAAAAACTGGCCGCCAGCGGCGTTGCCTACAAAGAGCGGATGAATATACCGGTAATTGCAGAACAGGTAGCCCGTGAGCAACCGGAGAACTTGCACACCTATTTCATGGAACGGCTACGATACTGGCCGGCGTTGAATTAATCCACATGATGCGCAAGAGGCAATATCAGCATCCTCAGGGTGATGGATTGTCACCCACGGAACAATTTTATCTGCTGACTTTCCACCGTTAACGCGACACAACCTTTGTTCCTGAGCTTCGCGTTGCAGAGCCGGTAATCTCCGTCTCTTTAAATTAAAAAGACGGAGACTATTAAAAACTCATTAAAACATCAGGAAACAACAGATTCCCCGTAAAACGCTACAGCCTGTGCAAGCGGGGAGTCCATATCATCCCGGATATCTCTGGAGTATGGGAGGGAGTTGACTGTCGATATAAATACCCTGTCATTTTCTAAAGTGAACATTTCTGATTCGAGACTACCAATATCACCACGTACAGGATTAGTCCACCCACTAAACAGTAAAAATCCCCATTCCTGAAAAAGCCCGGAATTCACTTCACGTTTTACATCATGAAACATTTCTCCCGTCAGTTCATCGAAAGGGACATTATTGATATCGCGTCGAGCCGGGACAGTCCCTTTTTTATCTTCAATCCACAACCATGCATTGTCAAAGTAGTCCCACGTTGCGACACGAGGTTTAAAGAAGCGATGAGGTTTAATTAAATAAGATGACACAAATTTCCCTGTGGCTTTATCCTTCGCAAAAATAACAAATGTTTTACCAATGCAACTTTCATCAATATCTTTTGAAAATGACACCACGCCGTCCTGATTTACAGTCAGCGAATTGTCTCCCGCATTGGTGACAACACTCCAGTCCAACGTATTATTATTGACAACATCATTGTCAACCACCATCTGAAATGTCGCACCTGGAAATAATGTTTTCGGGAATGAACCATTAGCCATGTCTTTTTTTATATCGAAAACATGGTGGCTCACTAGAACACCGGTAATTTTTGGCATAAAAAACTCCTTATTTGTTTAATTGAAATGCGATCAATAAATTCGATCGCCAGAGAGATATTATTACTTTTACAAGAATAAATGTTGTTATTTGTTTATTATAAAACAATCATCACCCAGAAAAGAAAAAGATGCAGCTCGTTAACAAAAACCTTTGTGCCATATTAAGGTTGTGTCGCGTTAACGGAGGAAAGTCAGCAGATAAAATTGTTCCGTGGGTGACAGCCATTACCGCGAAGGCATATTGCAAGGGGCGTTGCTTGTGGTCGATTCCTCACTCACTCCAGTTGATGGTTCGCTGCTTGTATGTGCTATAGAGGAGGAATATCGCATAAAGAGATATCGGAAGCATCCGCGCCGCCATGATTGTCTTTCTCCTGATGCAGGAAAAGCAGAATGGCTAAATCAGCAGCAGAGCGCAAAGCCGATCAGAGAGCCAAGCAAGCATCATCCGGTATGCGTAAGCTGGAGCTTGTACTTGATGCTCAGGAAATTGAAATGCTGGAGCGTAACTGTGCCACGCGTCGCTTCAGGCGTGCGCCTTACGAGTTTGGTGAGTACATCGCGTTACTGAGCCGCCAGGATGATGCACTTGTGCGCTGGCGTATAAAATCGATCAGCAGAAAACGTTGCGGTAAGTGCGGCGAGAGAGTTCCTGTTAATTCATGCCCGTGTAATGGTGACTCACAATGCTGGGTGACCAAAGGCTGATTCGAATTTAAGAACTGAAAGAACACCAAGCCGCCTGATGGCGGTTTTTTATTGGAGACAAGAAATGTCAGATTTGGCTATGAAGATTTTGAAATGGCAAACGACTGGCGATGTCGGCATCAGTAGCGCAACTCTTGCCTCAATCGCATGTGGACTGAAAAAGAATATCTATGGTCATCACTTCGGCGCTCCACATGACGCAGCCGACTTCCGGCGATGCGTTGCACTTGTCGAGCAGATTCCAGAAATCAGAAATTCATTCGACAAGGTTGCAAAGCGCGTTCCGGCATTCAAAGGCATCCTCAACGAATGGGATTCCCTCGTTACTCTGTTGAAGTCTGAAATGAAGATACACGGAAACAAAGCGCCAGAGACTTACAGAAGAATCAGCGAGCTACGCAAGGACTAACCATGGAATCACACAGCCTCAAACCCAATGAGGCCTGTTAACCCCCCCCCTTTCATTCCAGCACCGGAGAAAACAATGAGCGAAGTTAACTTAATTGTGCCCAACGACTGGGTGACAGAGCAAAAACTGATCGAAATTACAGGTTTACGCCCAGGAACCATAGAGAGAGCACGTAAACAATCCTGGCTTGTTGGTCGTGAATATCTCCATGTTGCACCGGACGGTATTCCAAAAGAAAACAGCGAATGCATGTATAACCGCAAGGCTATCGACCAGTGGGTTGAAAGTATGTCAAAAAAACAGCCTGGTGCGCGTCGATGAAGAACCGTTTATGCTTAATGCGCTCTTGGGCGTCAGGAGGGAACAATGGCTAAGACAGCATACCCAACAGGCGTTGAGAACCATGGCGGATCACTCCGCATATGGTTCATGTATAAAGGCACACGAGTACGGGAAAGTCTCGGTGTGCCGGATACACCAAAAAACAGGAAAATAGCTGGCGAGCTACGAGCGTCTGTTTGTTTTTCCATTAAGACGGGTAATTTCGACTACGCCGCACAGTTTCCGGACTCTTCCAACCTGAGAAAATTTGGTGCGGAAAGTAAGGAAATTACCGTCGCAGACCTGGCTGTGAAATGGCTGGATCTGAAAAAGCTGGAAATCAGTACCAATGCGATGGGGCGTTACAGCTCCATTGTAAGAAATATGGTTCCCCGAATCGGAGGCAACAGACTTGCATCTTCTGTGACTCAGGAAGAACTGCTGTTCATACGAAAGGATTTGCTGACCGGATATCATGTTCTGAAACGAGGGCAAAAAACACCCATTAAGGGACGTTCCGTGCCGACAGTTAATAACTACATGAACACCATGGCGGGGATGTTTCAGTTCGCAGCCGACAGCGGATACATCAAAGAAAATCCGTTTGCAGCCATTTCGCAACTGAAGAGATCACGAACGGAACCTGATCCGTTAACCCGTGATGAGTTTGTCAGGTTGATTAACGCATTTAAGCATCAGCAATTAAAAAATATGTGGTCACTGGCTGTTTATACGGGAGTTCGCCACGGAGAGTTGGTTTCTCTGGCATGGGAAGATATAGACCTGAAGGCTGGGACAATGACGATCAGAAGAAACCACACATTAACGAAAGAGTTCACTCTTCCAAAAACCGAAGCGGGAACAAACCGTGTTATCAACCTTATTCAACCAGCAATAGACGTGCTTAAGAATCAGGCTGAAATGACTCGGCTTGGTAAGCAGTATCAGGTTGAAGTGAAACTTCGTGAGTATGGTCGAACTGAAATGCATCCGTGCACTTTTGTTTTCAATCCACAAATCGTTACGCGTAATGGCCTTGCCGGGTATCATTATGCAGTTGGGTCGATTAATCAGTCATGGGAAACTGCAATGCGACGCGCCGGGATTCGCTACCGCAAAGCATATCAGTCCAGGCACACTTATGCATGTTGGTCTTTGACCGCTGGAGCTAACCCTAACTTCATCGCGAAGCAAATGGGACACTCTGATGCTCAGATGGTTTATCGCGTTTACGGATCGTGGATGGCAGAAAACAATCAGGATCAGGTATCCATTTTAAACCAGAAATTGAGTGAGTTTGCCCCATCCATGCCCCACGCTGTGGGATCGGATGTAATTAAACAAGCATAGTCAACAGGTTACAAAACCTACACCTGCATGGACATCATTTCCTGGTACGCCGCCACCAGCTTATTACGCACCTGAATCCCCATTTGCATCGAAACCGACGCTTTTTGCATATCGGTCATAACATCGTTTAGCGCCACGCCGGGTTCGCCGAGGGTGAATTTTTCTGCCTGGGTGCGGGCGGCGGTTTGCGTATCACTTATACGATCGAGCGCGGCATGAAGTTGTCCGGCAAAACTGATGCCAGGTTGTGGTAGTGATTCCTGCGCACGGGCACTCATCGCCGTAGCCTGTAACTGGCTGATAACCCCTTCAATCCCCTGTATGGCTGACATATTCATCTCCTGGATCATTTCTGGTAGCAGAGATTAACAGTAAGTCAATAAGATAAAGGCGTTAAATAACGATAAAAAACCGGGTTAATTGGCGCATAGAAAAAAATAAAACCACAAATAATGAGGCCGTCAATTTTTCGAGTTTGCTGACCCGGGAGTGCGTCTTGTTCCACTTTGCCAATAACGCCGTCTTTCATCTGCCGCGAGGTGCGCGATGAATACGACTGCAGCCCAGACAAAATCTCTTGAGTGGCTTAATCGCCTACGCGCGAATCCGAGAATCCCTTTGATTATTGCTGGTTCCGCTGCAGTGGCAGTGATAGTCGCGTTAGTTCTATGGGCAAAAGCCCCTGATTACCGCACGTTATTCAGCAACCTTTCCGATCAGGATGGTGGCGCGATCGTCAGCCAACTGACGCAGATGAACATCCCTTACCGCTTTAGTGAAGCCAGTGGTGCAATTGAAGTTCCGGCGGATAAGGTTCACGAATTGCGTCTGCGTCTGGCGCAGCAAGGCTTACCTAAAGGAGGAGCGGTCGGCTTTGAACTGCTCGATCAGGAAAAGTTTGGTATCAGCCAGTTCAGCGAACAGGTGAATTATCAGCGAGCGCTGGAAGGCGAACTTTCTCGTACCATCGAAACTATCGGCCCGGTCAAAGGGGCGCGCGTGCATCTGGCGATGCCGAAACCGTCTTTATTTGTCCGTGAACAAAAATCCCCTTCCGCATCGGTGACTGTGAATTTATTGCCAGGACGTGCGCTGGATGAAGGGCAAATTAGCGCCGTTGTGCATCTGGTTTCCAGTGCAGTAGCTGGGCTGCCACCGGGTAACGTTACGCTGGTGGATCAAGGTGGGCATCTGTTAACCCAGTCCAACACCAGCGGGCGCGATCTCAATGATGTTCAGTTGAAATATACCAGCGATGTCGAAGGCCGCATTCAGCGTCGTATCGAAGCAATTCTGTCGCCTATTGTCGGCAACGGCAATATTCATGCGCAAGTCACAGCGCAGCTGGATTTCGCCAGTAAAGAGCAAACAGAAGAGCAGTATCGCCCTAATGGCAATGAGTCACAGGCAGCACTTCGTTCCCGTCAACTGAATGAAAGCGAGCAAAGCGGTTCCGGTTATCCAGGCGGCGTGCCGGGGGCATTGTCTAATCAGCCCGCGCCTGCAAATAACGCGCCGATCAGTACGCCTCCGGCAAATCAAAACAATCGCCAACAACAGACGAGCACCACCAGCAATAGTGGGCCGCGCAGCACACAGCGTAATGAAACCAGCAACTACGAAGTCGATCGCACCATTCGTCATACCAAAATGAACGTCGGCGACGTGCAACGTCTGTCTGTCGCGGTAGTGGTGAATTACAAAACGCTGCCGGATGGCAAACCGTTGCCACTGAGCGCCGAACAGATGAAACAAATTGATGATCTGACCCGCGAGGCAATGGGCTTTTCGGAAAAACGCGGTGATTCGCTCAATGTCGTCAACTCGCCGTTTACCAGTAGTGATGAAAGTGGCGGTGAGTTGCCGTTCTGGCAACAACAAGCGTTTATCGATCAGTTACTGGCTGCCGGACGCTGGTTGCTGGTGATACTGGTGGCGTGGCTGCTGTGGCGTAAAGCGGTGCGTCCGCAATTAATCCGCCGCGCTGAGGTGGTGAAAGCCGTTCAGCAACAGACACAAACTCGCCAGGAGACGGAAGATGCAGTGGAAGTACGCCTGAGCAAAGACGAACAACTGCAACAACGCCGCGCTAACCAACGTCTGGGGGCTGAGGTAATGAGCCAGCGCATCCGCGACATGTCTGATAACGATCCGCGCGTAGTGGCGCTGGTCATTCGCCAGTGGATAAATAACGATCATGAGTAACCTGACAGGCACCGATAAAAGCGTCATTCTGCTGATGACCATTGGAGAAGACCGGGCGGCAGAGGTATTCAAGCACCTGTCCCAACGAGAAGTGCAAACCCTGAGCGCGGCAATGGCGAACGTCTCGCAGATCTCCAACAAACAATTAACTGAAGTACTGGCAGAGTTTGAACAAGAAGCCGAACAGTTTGCCGCACTGAATATTAACGCCAATGATTATCTGCGTTCAGTGCTGGTCAAAGCGCTGGGCGAAGAGCGTGCCGCCAGCCTGCTGGAAGATATTCTCGAAACCCGCGACACTGCCAGCGGTATTGAAACGCTCAACTTTATGGAGCCGCAGAGCGCCGCCGATCTGATTCGCGATGAACATCCGCAGATTATCGCCACCATTCTGGTGCATCTGAAACGCGCTCAAGCCGCCGATATTCTGGCGTTGTTCGATGAACGTCTGCGCCACGACGTGATGCTACGTATCGCTACCTTTGGCGGCGTACAACCTGCCGCGCTGGCTGAGCTGACAGAAGTGCTGAATGGCCTGCTCGATGGCCAGAATCTCAAACGCAGCAAAATGGGCGGCGTGAGAACAGCAGCCGAAATTATCAACCTGATGAAAACTCAGCAGGAAGAAGCGGTTATTACCGCCGTGCGTGAATTTGACGGCGAACTGGCGCAGAAAATCATCGACGAGATGTTCCTGTTCGAAAATCTGGTGGATGTCGACGATCGCAGCATCCAGCGTCTGTTGCAGGAAGTGGATTCCGAATCGTTACTGATCGCGCTGAAAGGGGCCGAGCAGCCGCTACGCGAAAAATTCCTGCGCAATATGTCGCAACGTGCCGCCGATATTCTGCGCGACGATCTCGCCAACCGTGGTCCGGTGCGTCTGTCGCAGGTGGAAAACGAACAGAAAGCGATTCTGCTGATTGTGCGCCGCCTTGCCGAAACCGGCGAGATGGTGATTGGCAGCGGCGAGGATACCTATGTCTGATACTCTGCCGTGGAAAACCTGGACACCGGACGATCTCGCGCCACCACAGGCAGAGTTTGTGCCACTGATGGAGCCAGAAGAAACCGTCACTGAAGAGGCCGAACCCAGCCTTGAGCAACAACTGGCGCAACTGCAAATGCAGGCCCATGAGCAAGGTTATCAGGCGGGAATTGCCGAAGGTCGCCAGCAAGGCCACGACCAGGGCTATCAGGAAGGGATCGCCCAGGGGCTGGAACAAGGACTGGCGCAAGCGAAATCCCAGCAAGCGCCGATTCATGCCCGGATGCAGCAATTGGTCAGCGAGTTTCAGACCACCCTTGACGCGCTGGACAGTGTGATTGCTTCACGCCTGATGCAGATGGCGCTGGAGGCAGCGCGTCAGGTGATCGGCCAGACGCCAACGGTGGACAACTCGGCGCTGATTAAACAGATCCAACAGTTGTTACAGCAAGAACCGTTATTCAGCGGCAAACCGCAGCTACGCGTGCATCCGGATGATCTACAACGTGTTGATGAGATGCTTGGCGCAACGTTAAGTTTGCATGGCTGGCGCTTGCGCGGCGATCCGACACTCCATCCTGGCGGCTGTAAAGTCTCCGCCGATGAAGGCGATCTCGACGCCAGTGTCGCCACTCGCTGGCAAGAACTCTGCCGTCTGGCAGCGCCAGGAGTGGTGTAATGACCACGCGGCTGACTCGCTGGCTAACCACGCTGGATAACTTCGAAGCCAAAATGGCGCAGTTGCCTGCGGTGCGTCGCTACGGGCGATTAACCCGCGCCACCGGGCTGGTGCTGGAAGCCACCGGATTGCAACTGCCGCTCGGCGCTACCTGTGTCATTGAACGTCAGAACGGCACTGAAACGCACGAAGTAGAAAGCGAAGTGGTTGGCTTTAACGGTCAACGGCTGTTTTTAATGCCGCTGGAGGAAGTGGAAGGCGTACTACCCGGCGCGCGCGTTTATGCCAAAAATATCTCCGGCGACGGCCTGCAAAGCGGCAAGCAGCTTCCACTTGGTCCGGCGTTATTAGGTCGCGTTCTGGACGGCAGCGGTAAACCGCTCGATGGTCTGCCCTCCCCCGATACGACTGAAACTGGCGCCCTGATTACCCCGCCGTTTAACCCGTTGCAACGTACACCGATTGAGCATGTGCTGGATACGGGCGTGCGCCCAATTAATGCCCTGCTTACCGTTGGGCGCGGGCAGCGTATGGGGCTGTTTGCCGGTTCCGGCGTCGGTAAAAGTGTGCTGCTGGGAATGATGGCGCGCTACACCCGTGCCGATGTGATCGTCGTTGGTTTGATTGGTGAACGTGGGCGAGAAGTAAAAGATTTTATTGAAAATATTCTCGGTGCCGAAGGGCGTGCGCGCTCCGTGGTGATTGCCGCTCCGGCGGATGTTTCTCCGCTCCTGCGAATGCAGGGTGCCGCCTATGCCACGCGCATTGCCGAAGATTTTCGCGATCGTGGCCAGCATGTGTTGCTGATTATGGACTCTCTCACCCGCTACGCGATGGCCCAGCGTGAGATTGCACTAGCCATTGGCGAACCGCCTGCCACCAAAGGCTATCCGCCGTCGGTATTCGCCAAATTACCGGCGCTGGTCGAACGTGCCGGAAACGGCATCAGCGGCGGCGGCTCGATTACCGCGTTTTATACCGTGCTCACCGAAGGCGATGACCAGCAGGATCCGATTGCCGACTCCGCGCGGGCGATCCTCGACGGTCACATCGTGCTGTCTCGCCGTCTGGCAGAAGCCGGGCACTATCCGGCGATTGATATTGAAGCCTCAATCAGCCGTGCAATGACGGCGTTGATCAGCAAACAACATTACGCGCGGGTACGCACATTCAAGCAGCTGTTGTCGAGTTTTCAACGTAACCGCGATCTGGTCAGCGTCGGCGCGTATGCCAAAGGCAGCGATCCAATGCTCGATAAAGCTATCGCCTTGTGGCCGCAGCTGGAGGGCTATTTGCAACAAGGCATTTTTGAACGCGCGGACTGGGAAGACTCTCTCCAGGGACTGGAACGTATTTTTCCGACTGTGTGACTAAGCAGGAGATAACAGTAGATGGCAGAACATGGCGCCCTGGCGACCCTGAAAGATCTGGCAGAAAAAGAGGTGGATAATGCGGCCCGCCTGCTGGGTGAAATGCGTCGCGGATGTCAGCAGGCGGAAGAACAACTCAAAATGCTGATCGATTATCAAAACGAATATCGCAGCAACCTGAACAGCGATATGAGTACAGGCATGACTAGTAATCGCTGGATCAACTATCAGCAGTTCATTCAGACGCTGGAAAAAGCCATTACCCAGCACCGCCAGCAGCTTAATCAGTGGACGCAGAAAGTTGACATTGCCCTCAACAGCTGGCGAGAAAAGAAACAACGTTTGCAAGCCTGGCAGACCCTCCAGGAACGGCAATCCACGGCGGCACTGCTTGCAGAAAACCGCCTCGATCAGAAAAAGATGGATGAGTTCGCACAGCGCGCCGCCATGAGGAAAACTGAATGATTCGTTTAGCGCCCTTGATTACCGCTGACGTTGACACATCCACGTTGCCCGGTGCTAGCGCCACTGACACGGCACATAATTTTCTTGCGTTATTGAGCGGGGCATTAGCAGGAGATGCAGCACCAGGCAAAGCTTCGCCATTGCTTCAGGTTGCAGTGGATACCCCACACACGCAAGGTAAAGAACGCGTCAGCGAAATTCTGGCCGGGGTACTGCCGTCTGATTTACACATCGCTATTGACGAAACGCTGGCTGAAATAACCGCAGCACTACCCGATACAACGCCGCTGACGACGGCTCTGGTTAATACGCTGGCAGCCATGCCAGAAAAGGAGACGGTCGCCGACGATAAAACAGATGACCTTAATGAAGATGCTGTCGCCAGCCTGAGCGCCCTTTTTGCTATGCTGCCCGGTTTTGACAATACTCCCAAAGTGACTGATGCGCCTGTAACAGTGTTACCGACGCAGAAGCAAGCACTCTCAACAAAACTGACTACCGCGCAACTCGCAACAGCACAACCTGACGACGCCCCTGGTGCGCCAGATCAGCCATTAACTCCGCTGGTCGCTGAAGCCCAGAGTAAAGCGGAGGTCATCAGCACGCCTTCACCTGTTACTACTGTCGCCAGTCCGCTAATTACTCCGCACCAGACGCAACCGCTGCCCACCGTCGCCGCGCCTGTTTTGAGCGCACCGCTGGGTTCCCACGAATGGCAACAATCCTTAAGCCAGCATATTTCGCTGTTTACCCGCCAGGGGCAACAAAGTGCCGAACTGCGTTTGCATCCGCAAGATTTAGGCGAAGTGCAAATCTCCCTTAAGGTGGATGACAACCAGGCGCAAATTCAGATGGTTTCACCGCATCAGCACGTGCGCGCCGCTCTGGAAGCGGCTTTGCCGGTACTGCGCACACAACTGGCAGAAAGCGGAATTCAGTTGGGGCAGAGCAATATCAGCGGTGAGAGTTTTAGCGGTCAGCAGCAGGCAGCTTCCGAGCAACAGCAAAGCCAACGCACAGCAAACCATGAACCTCTGGCGGGGGAAGACGACGATACACTGCCGGTTCCCACAACTCTCCAGAGAGTTTCATCTGGTAATAGCGGCGTCGATATTTTCGCCTAACGTCAGAGGTAGCACCTTAATCCGCGTCTTTTCCCCGCTTTGCCACACTTAAGACGCAGGATAATTAGCCGATAAGCAGTAGCGACACAGGAAGACCGCAACACATGACTGATTACGCGATAAGCAAGAAAAGCAGGCGATCGCTTTGGCTCCCGATCCTGGTATTCATCACTCTCGCGGCCTGTGCCAGCGCGGGTTACAGCTACTGGCATTCGCAACAAGTGACCGCTGGCGACAAAGCACAGCAACGCGTCGTGCTCTCACCTGTCTTCTATGCGCTGGACACTTTTACGGTCAATCTTGGCGATGCAGATCGCGTGCTTTATATCGGTATAACGCTGCGGCTGAAAGATGAAGCCACCCGTTCGCGGTTGAGCGAGTATTTGCCGGAAGTCCGCAGTCGCTTGCTGTTACTGTTTTCGCGCCAGGATGCCGCCGCGCTGGCAACGGAAGAAGGCAAGCAAAAACTGATTGCCGCAATTAAAGCCACACTCTCCCCCCCGCTTGTTGCCGGGCAACCGAAACAGGATGTCACCGACGTGCTGTATACCGCTTTTATTCTGCGATAACGACATGGGCGATAGTATTCTTTCTCAAGCTGAAATTGATGCGCTGTTGAATGGTGACAGCGAGGTCAAAGACGAACCGACAACCAGTGCTGGCGGCGAAAGTGACATTCGTCCGTACGATCCCAATACCCAACGCCGGGTTGTGCGCGAACGTTTGCAGGCGCTGGAAATCATTAATGAGCGTTTTGCCCGCCATTTTCGCATGGGGCTGTTCAACCTGCTGCGCCGTAGCCCGGACATTACCGTCGGGGCGATCCGCATACAGCCGTACCATGAATTTGCCCGCAACCTGCCGGTGCCAACCAACCTGAACCTTATCCACCTGAAACCGCTGCGCGGAACAGGGCTGGTGGTGTTCTCGCCAAGTCTGGTGTTTATCGCCGTGGATAACCTGTTTGGCGGCGATGGACGCTTCCCTACCAAAGTAGAAGGTCGCGAGTTTACGCATACCGAACAGCGCGTCATCAATCGTATGTTAAAGCTGGCACTTGAAGGCTATAGCGACGCGTGGAAGGCTATTAATCCACTGGAAGTGGAGTACGTGCGTTCGGAAATGCAGGTGAAATTTACCAATATCACCACCTCGCCGAACGACATTGTGGTTAACACGCCTTTTCATGTCGAAATTGGCAACCTGACTGGCGAATTTAATATCTGCCTGCCATTCAGCATGATCGAACCGCTAAGGGAATTGTTGGTTAACCCGCCGCTGGAAAACTCGCGCAATGAAGATCAGAACTGGCGCGATAACCTGGTGCGCCAGGTTCAGCATTCACAGCTGGAGCTGGTTGCCAACTTTGCCGATATTTCTCTGCGCCTGTCGCAGATTTTAAAGCTGAAACCCGGCGATGTCCTGCCGATAGAAAAACCCGATCGCATCATCGCCCATGTTGACGGCGTTCCGGTACTGACCAGCCAGTACGGCACCATCAACGGTCAGTATGCGTTACGGATAGAACATTTGATTAACCCGATTTTGAATTCTCTGAACGAGGAACAGCCCAAATGAGTGACTTGAATAATCCGGCCGATGACAACAACGGCGCAATGGACGATCTGTGGGCTGAAGCGTTGAGCGAACAAAAATCAACAAGCAGCAAAAGCGCGGCTGAAGCGGTGTTCCAGCAGCTTGGCGGCGGCGACGTCAGTGGAACATTGCAGGATATCGACCTGATTATGGATATTCCGGTTAAGCTGACCGTCGAACTGGGCCGCACACGAATGACCATCAAAGAGTTGTTGCGTCTGACGCAAGGGTCAGTCGTGGCGCTGGACGGTCTGGCGGGCGAACCACTGGATATTCTGATCAACGGTTATTTAATTGCTCAGGGCGAAGTTGTCGTAGTCGCTGATAAATATGGCGTGCGGATCACCGATATCATTACCCCATCCGAGCGGATGCGCCGCCTGAGTCGTTAGTGATGAATAACCACGCTACTGTACAACCTTCCGCACCGGTTTCTGCTGCGCCGCTCCTTCAGGTGAGCGGCGCGCTAATTGCCATTATTGTCTTAATCCTCGCTGCGGCCTGGCTGGTAAAAAGGCTGGGATTTGCTCCCAAACGTAATGGCACGAACGGGCTGAAAGTCAGCGCTAGTGCCTCGTTGGGTGCGCGTGAACGGGTCGTGGTGGTCGATGTGGAAGATGCGCGACTGGTGCTCGGCGTTACTGCCGGGCAAATCAATCTGCTGCATAAACTTCCCCCTTCTGCGCTAACGGAAGATTTACCTCAAGCCGATTTTCAGTCGGTCATGAAAAATTTGCTCAAGCGTAGCGGGAGATCCTGATGCGTCGCCTGTTGTCTGTCGCACCGGCCCTTCTCTGGCTGCTTACTCCCCTCGCCTTTGCTCAACTGCCTGGCATCACCAGCCAGCCGCTGCCTGGCGGTGGACAAAGCTGGTCACTCCCGGTGCAGACGCTGGTGTTCATCACCTCGCTGACTTTTATTCCGGCAATTTTACTGATGATGACCAGCTTCACCCGCATCATCATTGTTTTTGGTTTATTGCGTAACGCACTGGGAACGCCCTCCGCGCCGCCCAACCAGGTATTGCTGGGGCTGGCGCTGTTTTTGACCTTTTTTATTATGTCTCCGGTAATCGATAAAATTTATGTCGATGCGTATCAGCCGTTCAGCGAAGAGAAAATATCAATGCAGGAGGCGTTGGAAAAAGGGGCGCAGCCCCTGCGTGAGTTTATGCTGCGTCAGACCCGCGAGGCGGATTTAGGGTTGTTTGCCAGACTGGCGAATACCGGCCCGTTGCAGGGACCTGAAGCAGTACCGATGCGCATTTTGCTCCCGGCCTACGTGACCAGCGAGTTGAAAACCGCCTTCCAGATAGGCTTCACGATTTTCATTCCGTTTTTGATTATCGACCTGGTTATTGCAAGCGTGTTGATGGCATTGGGGATGATGATGGTTCCCCCCGCGACCATTGCCCTGCCGTTTAAACTGATGCTGTTTGTACTGGTGGATGGCTGGCAATTGCTGGTCGGCTCGCTGGCACAAAGCTTTTACAGCTAGAGAGGCCAAATGACACCCGAATCGGTCATGATGATGGGGACAGAAGCGATGAAAGTCGCGCTGGCACTGGCTGCCCCGCTGTTGCTGGTGGCGCTGGTCACCGGTCTTATCATCAGCATTTTGCAGGCCGCCACGCAGATTAACGAAATGACGCTGTCGTTTATTCCGAAAATCATCGCCGTATTTATCGCCATTATTATTGCCGGACCGTGGATGCTCAACCTGTTGCTGGATTACGTTCGTACCTTATTCACTAACCTGCCGTATATCATCGGGTAATCGATGTAATGTTGCAGGTAACAAGCGATCAATGGCTTTCCTGGTTAAGCCTGTATTTCTGGCCATTACTGCGCGTGCTGGCGCTGATCTCCACCGCGCCCATTTTGAGCGAACGCAGTGTGCCGAAACGAGTAAAACTGGGCCTCGCAATGATGATCACGTTCGCCATTGCTCCGGCAATACCCGCCAACGATGTTGCCGTTTTTTCGTTTTATGCCCTGTGGCTGGCAATGCAGCAGATCCTGATTGGCATTGCGCTTGGCTTTACCATGCAATTTGCCTTTGCCGCTGTACGAACCGCTGGCGAAATTATCGGTCTGCAAATGGGGCTGTCATTTGCGACGTTTGTTGATCCTGCTAGCCATCTCAATATGCCCGTCTTAGCGCGCATCATGGATATGCTGGCGTTACTGTTGTTCCTGACATTTAACGGTCATTTATGGTTGATTTCGCTGCTGGTCGATACGTTTCACACTCTACCCATTGGTGGCGAACCGCTGAACAGCAATGCGTTTCTGGCACTCACCAAAGCAGGGAGTCTGATTTTCCTTAACGGGTTGATGCTGGCGTTACCGCTCATTACCCTGTTGCTGACGCTGAATCTCGCATTAGGTTTACTGAATCGTATGGCCCCGCAATTATCAATTTTTGTTATTGGTTTTCCATTAACATTGACTGTCGGCATCTCATTAATGGCGGCATTAATGCCGTTAATTGCCCCTTTTTGCGAACATTTATTTAGTGAAATTTTTAATTTACTGGCGGATATTATCAGCGAATTGCCTGTAATATGATTCCCTAATGTTTCTCTTGTTATCCTAAGGATTATCTGAAAAATAATACCAGCGAACATCTTCCAGGATACTCCTGTGGCGAAATATTTGTTTTAACCTCACTCACATATCGCAACATTTACTTTACTTTAAGACAATTCCAGGCAAATTATACAACGCTTTACGGGATAGTAAGTCCGCCTGAAAAATCGCGAGAGTGGCGCATTAGGTGACCCATGTTGTTCCGTTTAGTCATGATGAAATATTCAGGTAAGGGGAATTATCGTTACGCATTGAGTGAGGGTATGCCATGTCAACGATTATTATGGATTTATGTAGTTACACCCGGCTGGGTTTGACCGGGTATCTGTTGAGTAGAGGGGTGAAAAAAAGAGAAATCAACGACATTGAAACCGTTGATGACCTTGCCATCGCTTGTGATTCACAGCACCCTTCAGTGGTGTTTATTAATGAGGACTGTTTTATCCACGATGCTTCTAACAGTCAACGTATCAAGTACATCATTAATCAACATCCCAATACGTTATTTATCGTTTTTATGGCAATTGCTAATGTTCATTTTGATGAATATCTATTGGTCAGAAAAAATTTATTGATCAGTTCCAAATCGATTAAGCCGGAATCTCTTGATGATATCCTTGGCGATATTCTGAAAAAAGAGACAACGATGGCCAGCATTTTAAATATGCCAACGCTATCATTAAGCCGGACCGAATCGAGTATGTTGCGAATGTGGATGGCTGGCCAGGGAACGATTCAAATATCCGACCAAATGAATATTAAAGCCAAGACCGTTTCATCGCATAAAGGCAATATTAAACGTAAGATCAAAACGCATAATAAACAGGTTATCTACCATGTCGTCCGACTGACGGATAATGTGACAAATGGTATTTTTGTCAACATGCGCTAGGGCATACTGACTGGTGGTATTCCACCAGTCAGGCTGACAGAAATTACTCTGCTTTCTCCACAAAGATACCATCCTGATGCCCTGCTTCATTAAAGAACCAGATGCCGAGCGGGTAGTCTTCCAGCGAAACCAGGTACATTGTGCCTTCACTAAACTCCTCAACCGCCAGTACCACGCCAGGACGACGCGGACCGCCATCCGTTTTGACTGTTACCCGATCATTCACCTTCATCGTTTTCCTCCTGTGGCTTTGTGCCAGTTTAGAACAATTTCGTTTTTCTGACAGCGCCAGGCGCGTGCGAGTGCTGATTTTCTCAACGGTCTATACTTAAGAAATGCCTGGCTGACATGACGTGTCGGCAGCAACATATAAGCAACGGTTGCGAGGATAGATGATGAAAACCGCAAAAGAGTACAGCGATACCGCAAAACGTGAGGTCAGCGTCGACGTCGATGCCCTGCTGGCGGCGATCAATGAAATTAGCGAAAGCGAAGTTCATCGCAGCCAGAACGATTCAGAACACGTCAGCGTCGATGGCCGTGAATATCATACATGGCGTGAATTAGCCGATGCCTTTGAACTTGATATTCATGACTTTAGCGTCTCTGAAGTGAATCGCTAAATGCGTCATAAAAAAATCCCGGCCCTTGTTGGGGTCGGGATCAAACTTGCTTAAGCAAGAAGCACTTAAAAAATTCGTTACACCAGGAAATCTGATGCGTTCATCACCTTATCCGCAATTTTTTATGCTGACAAGAAAATATTCTTGATATGAATGATTAACGTCACTTATGAATGGAAGTGTGATCCACGTCACCCCTTGGAGGCTCTGGCGTTCACGTGATCGCTCCCGAAAAACGATTTTTTATTATTCGTGCTGTTTTAAGAAACATCCAGGCAAGGGGAGTACTGCGCGATCATGCTTTCAATTCATCAACCGCTGCTGATTTTTACCGATCTTGATGGCACCCTGTTGGACAGTCATAGCTATGACTGGCAACCTGCCGCCTCCTGGTTAATCCGCCTGCGGGAAGCGGATATCCCCGTGATCCTGTGTAGTAGTAAAACCTCGGCTGAGATGCTGTACCTGCAAAAGATGTTAGGTCTGCAAGGGTTGTCATTCATTGCAGAGAACGGCGCGATGATCCAACTGGATCAACACTGGCAGGATTTGGACGGCTTTCCGCGCATCATTTCGGGGATTGCTCATAGTGAAATCAGCCTGGTATTAAATACGCTGCGTGAGAAAGAACACTTCAAATTCACCACCTTTGATGACGTCGATGATACAACCATCGCTGAATGGACTGGCTTAAGCCGCAGCCAGGCAGCACTGACGCAGTTGCATGAGGCTTCGGTCACGCTTATCTGGCGCGACAGTGACGAGCGGATGGCGCAATTTACCGCTCGCCTGAATGAACTGGGCTTGCAGTTTGTGCAAGGTGCGCGTTTCTGGCATGTGCTGGATGTCTCTGCCGGGAAAGATCAGGCGGCCAACTGGATCATTGCGGCATATCAGAAATCGAGTGGAAAACGTCCGACCACGCTTGGCTTAGGCGATGGACCAAATGACGCACCATTACTGGAAGTGATGGATTATGCGGTGATCGTAAAAGGGCTAAACCGGGAAGGCGTACATTTGCAAAATGAGGATCCGGCCCGTGTCTGGCGGACACAGCGAGAAGGACCGGAAGGCTGGCGCGAAGGGCTGGATCACTTTTTCACGACCAGTTAAGGGCTATCGCTCGCGCAAACCTGATTGCGCCCCGCTTGTTTTGCAAGATACAACCGTCGGTCGGCCAGAGACTGTAATTGTTCAAAATCATAATCGCCGGTTTCCTCACTGCTACTCACCCCCAGCGAAGCACTGATGCGTAGGGTCGTGCTCTTGGCGATCAACATCTCTTTTTCATTCAGCTTCAGGCGAATACGTTCGGCCACTTCCGTTGCCTGCGCCAGGTTAGCGCCAGGCAGAATCACACAAAACTCCTCGCCGCCCACGCGGCCTGCAACGTCCTGTGAGCGCAATGAACGACTGATTAATCCGGCAGCATGCGACAGTACACGATCGCCTGCCTGATGACCAAAGCGGTCATTAATCGCTTTAAAATGGTCAAGGTCGACCTGGATGACAGAAAACGGATGTTTGTGTATCTGACACAATTCGGCAAGCGGACGCGCTTTTTCGAACAATGCGCCACGGTTATACAAGCGCGTTAAGGTGTCATGCCACGCCTGCCACTGCAACGAGCTTTGCAGGACAAACATATTGCTGACCATCTGGCGAATCACATACCAGGAGATAAGTAACATCGTCGTAAAGAGCGCCCACAGAAGGGTTAACGCAATGCTGATGCTGCCGAAATCACCACGCACACCTTCACTGAGCGAATGAATGCGCACCAATGCGCCGTCAAAATGGTCCAGTCGCTCCCAGCTAACATAGCGACTGTTCATCCTAATGCCACCGCGCGTATCGTGTTCCATAGCCTGCGCCAGAGATGCCAGCTCCCGAGGATCAAAGAGATCCTCCGCCGAGTGTTCCGGGTTAGAGGAGGTTAATAATTTCAGTTTACTGTCGTAGAGCTGATATTCGCCATCCAGGTTTTTATCAATAGCGTTTTTTAGAAATTGCTGCATTGAGCGCACAGGGATACTCATCCCCAACACGCCATACCAGTAATTATTACTGTCGACTGGCACGCTTACGGTGACCTGCGGTTCAGTAACATTGTTATGGTCATGCTGAGAGGTAAACCAACGTACGCCACGTTGACGATTTTCTCGTTCTGATTGGCCGATAAACCAGGGTTGTGTGACAAATTCGTAGTAACGCGTAGGGATATTTCGGGTAAACAACGTCGGCTGCGTCGAAACGTAGAATCCGGCGCGCGAGACATACATCGCCTGTTCAACCATCGAAGAAGAGTTGTGCGCCAGTCGCAGTAAGTAGCCGACTTCCAGTGCGGCGGTAATTTCATTGTCGAGTAATTCATTTTCGCGAGAAAGCTGATTTCCCTCGCTCACTAACGCATCCGAGACACCGTTTACTGACAGAGTGCGTCGTCTGTTGAGTTCGATTTGCCAGGCGTGCTCGTCGCGATGTTGTTCAAACTCGATAACAGCGTTTCGCATAGAGGTGAAATCCAACGGCGCAACAAGAGCTTCACGCATTCCATTACGCAAAAAAATCAGTTTATCGACGTTATATTGCAATTGTTTGTCGAGCGCGTTGGCAACGTTTTCCAGATGATTACGCTGGCTGGAGATATAGGCGTCTTCCAGCACCACAACTTCACGCCAGGTGAGCAAAGTGGAAAAGATCAACACCACGATAAAGCACAGATTAACGACATGACCTGGCCCCAGGCGGCGCGCGAGTTTTTTTAGCCAGCTCTGGTTTTCCATTTTTGTCTCGTGCTGCACCCTGACGACTCCCAACCTGCTTTTTAATGATTCTGGCATAACCTGGCGATAGCGTACCGCCAAACAACGATAATTTTATAATGTAGGCATGATACGAGACATCAGGCCTTCGATACTGACACTGGCACAACTGCCGGATGCGGCGTGAACGCCACATCCGGCCCGGTGTTAATTGCACACTTTCAAACTTCTTCCGACGAACAACTCCCCTCCCCCGGAACAAGCTCGGTTTCATGAAAAGCTTCCCGCTTGACCCCATAACCGTCATACCACCGGCACTCAACCATACCGCTGGAATACCCGGTGACAATCATCCGCGGGCCGCCCTCTTTTACCGTGACTTCCTCACTAACCATAAAGCTCATACTCGCCTCCTTTTTTCGAGTGAAACTTGTTCACCTTAGTCGAGGATGGCGAATTTTGCATAACAGCCAATGTGAATTTTAATGTGCCTGGCCGCGCATTTTCGCTACCACTTTCACTCCCAGCACCACGATGCCACCGATGATAAATCCAAGAATCAGATTTAAAACAGTCGGTAATATCATCGCCACCAGCGCGTTCTGCTGTCCGGCAAAATGTTCAATGGCATGATGCAGCGGCGCGATGCCATGCACCACAATGCCGCCACCAACCAGGAACATCGCCAGCGTGCCGACAACCGATAATGCTTTCATCAGCCAGGGGGCGATAATCAACAGCCCCTTACCCAACGCCTGCATCAACGTACTGGACTTTTCTGCCAGCCAGTAGCCCAGGTCATCAATCTTAACGATAATCCCCACCAGGCCATACACGCCAATCGTTACCACCAGAGCTATCCCTGAGAGCACCAGCACCTGATTAATCAGCGGCGCTTCCGCCACAATGCCCAGCGTTATGGCGACAATTTCCGCAGACAAAATAAAATCGGTGCGAATGGCCCCTTTTATTTTGTCCTTTTCAAACTTGAGCGGGTCTTGCTCCGCCAGTTTTTCCAGACGCTGCTGACTCTGCGCCGGATCCTCTTTGTGTTTACGCGCCTCCATCATATGTAGCACTTTCTCTACCCCTTCAAAGCAGAGAAACGCACCACCAATCATCAACAGTGGCGTAATTGCCCACGGGATAAATGCACTGATGATCAGCGCCAGCGGCACCAGAATCACTTTGTTGATTAGCGATCCCTTCGCCACGCCCCAGACCACAGGAAGTTCCCGGTTGGCACGCACGCCTGAAACTTGTTGCGCATTAAGCGACAAGTCATCCCCTAATACACCGGCGGTTTTCTTCGCCGCCAGCTTGCCCATCACGGAGATATCGTCCAGCAAAGTGGCGATATCATCGAGCAACGTCAATAAACTACTCCCGGCCAAAAGCATTCCCTCTCATTTTTATCGTTGACGCGCTAAGTATGAAGCAAAATCGGCTTGCCTGATACTTGCTTCACAGGTCAACATTTTTTTAACAATCAAGCACAATTATATCTCTCGCCAGCAGAATGATTTTCACGTTTACTATGAACCACCTTTTTATTTCCACCGTGAGGGATTATGCGTTTCCGCCAGTTGTTACCGCTTTTTGGCGCGCTGTTTGCGTTGTATATCATTTGGGGCTCGACCTATTTTGTCATTCGGATTGGCGTTGAAAGCTGGCCACCGTTAATGATGGCGGGGGTGCGATTTTTGGCAGCAGGTATTTTATTGATGGCATTTTTACTGCTGCGTGGGCACAAATTGCCGCCGCTACGTCCCCTGCTCAACGCCGCGCTTATTGGCCTGTTACTGCTGGCTGTTGGTAACGGTATGGTGACGGTTGCCGAACATCAAAACGTCCCTTCCGGCATTGCCGCCGTGGTGGTGGCAACGGTGCCACTCTTTACTCTTTGCTTCAGCCGCCTGTTTGGCATTAAAACGCGCAAACTGGAATGGGTGGGTATCGCCATTGGGCTTGCCGGGATCATCATGCTCAATAGTGGCGGTAATTTAAGCGGTAACCCGTGGGGTGCAATGCTGATTTTAATCGGCTCAATTAGCTGGGCGTTTGGGTCGGTTTATGGCTCACGCATTACCTTACCGGTAGGGATGATGGCAGGTGCCATTGAGATGCTGGCGGCTGGCGTAGTGTTAATGATTGCGTCGATGATTGCGGGTGAAAAACTGACAGCAGTCCCTTCGCTTTCTGGTTTCCTTGCAGTCGGCTATCTGACGCTGTTTGGCTCGATTATCGCCATCAACGCTTATATGTATTTAATCCGCAATGTCAGTCCGGCTCTGGCCACCAGCTACGCCTATGTTAATCCCGTGGTCGCGGTATTGCTGGGTACGGGTCTGGGCGGCGAAACACTGTCGAAGATTGAATGGCTGGCGCTAGGAGTGATTGTTTTCGCCGTGGTGCTGGTCACGTTGGGGAAATATCTCTTCCCGGCAAAACCCGTTGTCGCTCCTGTCATTCAGGATGCATCAAGCGAGTAAATGAATCCCCAGAGTGTCGATCTGCGCGCTGGCGCCCTCGCCGCAGATCCACTCTTCCAGACGCTCGGTAAGTGCCGCGTCCGTTAATTTCTCCCGCCCGCGTAACGCACATTCCCAGACAATCAACACACGCCAGCCGAGTTCCTGCAAACGACTGACATCGCGCCGATCGCGCTCGACATTTTTACCAATCTTCTCCAGCCAAAAATCTGTTCGCGTGGCGGGGACTTTAAACAGGTAGCAATGGTGATGATGCCAGAAGCAACCGTGGGCAAATATCACACAGCGAAATTCATCAAGGACAAAATCCGGACGTCCGGGAAGATTGGCCTCCTGAACACGAAACGCCAGCCCCTGCTCAGTTAACAGGCTGGCGAGACGTTTCTCGATTGCCGTATCGCGCGTGGCAATCGCGCGCATATTTTTGCTACGCGTGGCCTTATCGTGAACATCGGCCATGTTGTGTTTCTCGCTGACGCAACGCCACCGCTTGTCTGATTTTTGGCTCTAGCAGTTTTGCCACCGCGGCAAAGACCGGTACTACCACCGAATTACCGAACTGACGATAGGCTTGCGTATCGGAAACCGGTATACGGAATTTCGCTTCTCCCGGCGCTTCAAAGCCCATCAGACGCGCGCATTCGCGAGGCGTTAATCTTCGTGGGCGATGTTGCTGATTCTGCGGATCGTCAAAGTCTTTCTCACCTGTCGCCATATCCCAGCCGCGATCGATTAAGATTTCCGCGCCGTCTTTATAATAACGGGCAGAAAGCGTGCGCGTGACACTTTGCGGATTGTTCGGATAAACCATCCCATAACCGAAGCCGTTACCGCGCGCCTGATGCTTTTTCGCATAGCGATAGAGATACTTCCATAACACTGGCGTCAGGATATATTTCGCTTCGACCATCGGGTCCAGCAACTGCGCCAGCGTCACTCGCTGCGCTGGGAAACAATCGCTAATGTCACGCAGGGTGAAATCTTCTTTCAGATTAAGATCGCGACGGAAGCCCACCAGCACGATGCGCTCACGGTGCTGCGGTAGAAAATGTTTGCCATCGATGATTTTCGGATCGTCCGGGCCGTTATCTTCTGCGTCGGCAACGTCATAGCCCAGTTCGTCCAGCGTCTGCATGATGATGCGGAACGTTTTACCCTGGTCGTGACTTTTCAGGTTCTTAACGTTTTCGAGCACAAAAATCGCCGGACGACGAGCGTCGATAATGCGCACCACATCAAAGAACAGCGTACCCTGGGTATCGCAGGCAAAACCGTGCGCCCGCCCAAGCGAGTTCTTTTTCGATACACCAGCCAGTGAAAACGGCTGGCAAGGAAAACCGGCCAGTAAAACATCATGTTCAGGAATGTGCTGACGGATATGTTCCGCCGCCGCGTCATCACTCGTGCCCTCTTTATGACTCAGGGTGATGTCACGGATATCTTCATTAAAATGATGAGTTGCCGGATCGCAATAATGGTTGGCTTTATAGGTGCGCACCGCATGTTTATTCCATTCACTGGTAAATACGCACTGACCGCCAATTGACTCAAAACCGCGACGGATACCACCAATCCCGGCAAAGAGATCGATAAAGCGAAACGCATAATGCGGATGATGTGCTGGCGGTTTGGGTAGCAACGTTTGCAGGTGGGCGAACTCATTTTCGCTTAAACGGTGCCACACCGAATCATTCGCCAGCGCACGTTTTAAAATCGCCGCGCTCCAGTGGTTCTCACCCACACCATTAAGTTGCGCCACCAGCGTTTTAACATCATAAATTTGCAGCAGTTTCTCCAGCATTGCCTGTGCGGCATTCCCGGTGCTGTATGAATCGGTTACTGAAATATTTTCCTGCATAGATTTAACCGGCCATATGAGATGGCCGACAGGTTAACATAATTACATCGGTTTAGGGCCACGCGCGCAGTCAGCTGGCGAAAACGCATCAATCACGTTGTGATCGATACCTTCATTCTCCCCCACCAGTTCAGCACTGAGTTTGGCCATAAATTCCACCAGAAAACGGGCGTTGTGTTGCGCCAGTTGTTTACCTTTTGCGGTTTGCATCGTTTGGGGTAGTTTTAGCAGCTTGGTCTGGAAATGGTCCAGCGCGTAACGTTTATCATCAAGCGGGCGATGCTGCGCGAACGGATCTTCGCCATCAAACAGCGCCACACCTAACGCGCCTGAAACCGCAAACACACGCGCCAGGCCAATCGCGCCTAAGGCTTCCATCCGGTCCGCATCCTGCACGATTTTAGCTTCCGCCGTTAAGGGCGTAATTTGCGCACTGAAACTGTGTGCGGCAATGGCATGACAAACGGGCTCTATTTTCTCCGCTGGAAATTGCGCAAACTCTTCACATAGCAGGCGACGCGTTTCTTCTGCTGCCAGCATTGAAGATTGCTGCCGTTGCGGATGATTTTTCGCCAGACTCACGATATCGTGAAAATAACAGGCGGTTAAAATCACCAGCATGTCCACGTCTTCATCTACCGCCAGTTTTTGTGCCGTCGCCCAGACGCGGCGAAAATGACACAGGTCATGGGCCGCGTCCTGATACTGATGATGGCTCTTCAACCAGTTCTCGAATTGTGCCTGCCAGTGTTGTAAGTCCATATGCGCTCCGCTGCCAAAGAGTCGCAACCTTAGCAGTTTTTACTCATAGCGTCTGTTACGTACGGGTCGAGGTCGCGTGTACCAGGCAATGCCGCCTAACAACGCACCGACCATGGCCATAAACCAAAAATCCCACTAACGCACCTAACCACTTACCCGCAGTTGAACCTAAATCACTTTCAAATCCAGACACGGGGGCATCGGGGATGCGGCTCATTACCCAGATGTAACGCGCCATTACCCAGACAAAATAACCACACCAGGTATAGAAAGCCCATAAAGCCAGTTTGCCGCCAGGGCTGCGAGAGAGTCTTTCTTCCATTGCTGTCGAACCATACTCCATTTTGAGATAACCCGGAAAATTCAGACTTATACTGTTATGTGATAAAAGTCACATTTTTCCACATCGGTCGAGCCAGTCAAGTCTCACTCATTTTTTAAACAAATATATGAATCTTAACCAGTGACATTATGTGCAGAAAAAACAAGTCAGAAGGCATTTGTATTTTGTTTGGGCATAATTGATTAATTCATATTTTGAATATATTGACCTTGAATACAATTATACCTTTTTTGTTTTCTGTGTCATGATGACTACGTTATTAGCCTTTTATCGTCTTGTTTATATTTTTGGGCCGGCATGATGCCGGCTTTTTTTATGCATTTATTTATGTGCAGTAGATCACACTAAGTCTCTAGCTCAACAACCATTGATGCAAGCTATCCTTCCAAAAGAACAATAACCAATTGATATGAAGACATAAATACAATGAATGCTTATGTCTGCAATTCATAATTTTGAATTATATTAAATAAAATAGAAACATTTTGAAATCTTTTAAATATATTTGTTACATGTAATCTTTAAAATAAAATGAACTTCATAGAATAGTATCCAAATGTGCTTTTTTTTGGATAACGGCACTTATTGATATATTCATGAAGATTATAATCACAAGGGAATACATAATGAAAAGAAAAGTTCTGGCAATGCTGGTCCCGGCGTTATTAGTTGCTGGCGCAGCAAATGCGGCTGAAATTTATAATAAAAATGGCAATAAAGTTGATTTCTACGGCAAGATGGTTGGTGAGCGCATCTGGTCGAACACTGATGATAATAACAGCGAAAACGAAGATACCTCCTATGCTCGTTTCGGCGTTAAAGGTGAAACCCAAATCAACAGTGAACTGACTGGTTTTGGTCAGTTTGAATACAACCTTGACGCCAGCAAGCCTGAAGGTTCTAACCAAGAAAAAACTCGTTTAACCTTCGCTGGTTTGAAATATAACGGACTTGGATCTTTCGATTACGGTCGTAACTACGGTGTTGCCTATGATGCCGCAGCTTATACCGATATGTTAGTTGAATGGGGTGGCGATTCCTGGGCTTCCGCTGACAACTTCATGAACGGTCGTACCAACGGTGTTGCAACCTACCGTAACTCTGATTTCTTTGGTCTGGTTGACGGTCTGAATTTTGCTGTTCAATATCAAGGTAAGAACAGCAATCGTGGCGTTACTAAACAAAACGGTGATGGCTATGCGTTGTCTGTAGACTACAACATCGAAGGTTTTGGTTTTGTAGGTGCATATAGCAAGTCTGATCGTACTAATGAACAAGCTGGTGACGGCTACGGTGATAACGCTGAAGTATGGTCATTAGCAGCCAAGTATGATGCAAATAATATCTATGCAGCAATGATGTACGGTGAAACACGCAACATGACCGTTTTGGCGAATAATGCATTCGCAAATAAAACCCAAAACTTTGAAGCTGTTGTACAGTATCAGTTCGACTTCGGTTTACGTCCGTCTTTAGGCTACGTATATTCCAAAGGTAAAGATCTTTATGCTCGTGATGGACATAAAGGTGTTGATGCTGACCGCGTAAATTACATCGAAGTTGGTACCTGGTACTACTTCAATAAGAACATGAACGTTTACACAGCTTACAAATTTAATCTGCTGGATAAAGATGATGCAGCGATTACCGATGCCGCAACTGATGACCAGTTTGCAGTTGGTATTGTCTACCAGTTCTAATCAGCCAACGCGCCGCGGCACGTAACTGTAAAACATAATATCGGCCTGAGTTCGTCCCTCATCGAATTCAGGCTTTTTTATATCCCACATCAAATCACCAACAGCGGCACACTAAGCTGCCGTAGCATGTCGATAAACCCTAATTCCTGCGTAGCTCCCAGCACAATAACATCAGCCAGTTGTTGTTCAGCAAGTTCCTTTATCCCTTCAGGAAGAGTGCCGAAATGAACATATGTATGAATAAATCCTTCAGGCAAAACCAGTTGTTCTGCTATATGAGCTAAACGGCACACAGCCTGCCCACGTAGACCTTCTTTAAAACGTTGCATATCAGAAATATACCCACGCTCGAGAACTCTTAAATATTCCGGTATAAAGCCAAGTAAGTGAACATGTCCAGAAGAAACATTGGCGAAAAATTGCGCATGAAAAAACGCTTGCTCTCTATCATCCCGAGAAAAAACATTCACCGGAATAACAATATTTCGGTACATAGGTATTCCCTGAAAAAATTCAATATTAATCAACTGCGCTTGAATGATTAGTGCATATTTTTAATGCTATATTTATTTCATTATCTTTAGAAAAGTTATCGTTGCTGCCCCACTTTAGTCTCCAGCCCATTCCCTCTGGCAAATTGCGCAAAGAGTACATCTGATGACAAGTAATTAATCATATCTGTCATCAGTTAAACCTTAATCTGGATCATCATTCTTTCGCGATAATCTTTCGTGCAAGACGGTTTTAAGATTATTTTTTTGCCAATAATCTCATTTTCGTAACTTACACTCTCATCGCATGGTCTGGGGAGATTCTTTGCTCCAGCATTTACCTATCTTAAGCAGGCCTCATGCAAATCATTCTGTTGTCAGCCCCCCCGGCGCCGCTCTAAGCATCACGTGAGCACAAAAAATCTCCACAATTAAAAATTGTGCTACCAGTGAGTCAACATCCTGATTTCTGAAAAATAGACTAAAATAAATTAACACCAATTCCAACCACTTTACGCAATAAGGAGAAAATTGGCATGAATAATATCCTACACAAGTGCAGCATAGTCATCGCACACTCCCCCTTGCATACCGCTTTCGATATATTGACTCCAATTCCCTATCTGGTTAAAAATAGAAACCAGCTCAGTCGCGAATATAGTGACTAACCTACATAAGTAACAACAAGGAATACACTATGACTGTTCAACAAAGTAAGAATCCGCAAATCGATATGGCTGAAGATAATGCTTTCTTCCCGTCAGAATATTCGTTAGGCCAATATACCAGCCCGATCTCTGATCTTGATGGGGTAGACTATCCAAAACCGTATAGCGGAAAGCAAAAAATCCTGGTAATCGCCGCCGATGAACGCTATTTGCCAACCGATAATGGTAAGCTCTTCTCAACAGGAAACCATCCGATTGAAACGTTGCTGCCGTTATATCATCTGCATGCTGCTGGTTTCGAGTTCGAGGTTGCGACGCTTTCTGGCCTGATGACAAAATTTGAATATTGGGCTATGCCGCGGAAAGATGAAAAAATTATGCCATTCTTTGAGCAGCACAAATCTCTGTTCCGCAATCCGAAAAAATTGGCAGATGTTGTCGCCAGCCTCAACGCAGACAGCGAATATGCAGCAATCTTTGTTCCTGGCGGTCACGGTGCACTCATTGGTTTACCAGAAAGCAAAGACGTGGCTGCCGCTCTGCAGTGGGCAATCGAAAATGACCGTTTTGTTATCTCCCTTTGCCACGGTCCAGCAGCCTTTCTGGCGCTTCGACACGGCGATAACCCATTAAATGGTTATTCAATTTGCGCATTCCCTGACGCTGCAGACAAACAAACGCCAGAGATTGGCTACATGCCGGGTCATCTGACCTGGTACTTTGGTGAAGAACTGAAGAAAATGGGCATGAACATCGTCAATGATGATATTACCGGCCGGGTACACAAAGATCGTAAACTTTTAACCGGTGACAGTCCTTTCGCAGCAAATGCGTTAGGCAAACTGGCAGCACAGGAGATGCTGGCCGCATACGTAGGTTAATCGGCTGACACTTACTGTGGAGTAAAAGTGGGGGTAACTCTCCCCCACTTAACAAACATGAAAACGACCACCTCCAATTGCTGACGTTTTAACGCTTCCCTTCACTTTACGCCCCCCAGACTGAAGAATGCGACACAAGCTATTTTTAAACAGAATGATAATTATCGAAAATGTTTAACACATAAACAATAAATATATAGTATATTCCACGTTATTATTTATCGATTTTAGAAATCAATCATTTCTGATAAACTTCACCACGTTTTAACCAGAATGGAAGCGAGGTTGGAAATGTCATTTATATCATTTTTCAGACGTATTGCATTTGCGTATTATGATTATCGCTGCAAAGATACTGATATTGCAAAAAGTGAATTCGTAGTTATTCACATTCCCGATCAAATTGGGGATGCAATGGCTATTTACCCAATAATCCGATCGCTTGAAATGCATAAAATAAAACACTTATTGATTGTCACATCAACAATTAATAAATCTGTTTTTGATGCACTTCATCTGGAACAAATAAAATTAACATTGGTCAGTATGACAATGCAGGATCATGCCAGTATTAAAGAAATAAAAAAATTAGCAAAAAGCATCAATGAACAATATGGAACTCCTGATCTTTGTATTGAAGCAATGCGCAAGAAAAACCTGAAGACGATGCTATTTATTAGTCATTTACGAGCCAATACAAATTTACAGGTTGTGGGTTTAACGATGAAATGTTATTCACCGATATGTAAGTCAGCGTCGAAAATGGATCAGTCACTACGCGCCCCAGTACCGCTGACATGGGCCTTCATGATGCGAGAAGTAGGATTTCCGGCGCCCCCGCCCATATTTGAATTGCCCCTCAGCGAAATAGTGCTAAAAGAAGTGCGTTGTGAGATGCATTCATTAGGTTCATATATTGCTCTTAATTTAGAAGGTAGCGTGCAAGAGAGAACATTTTCACTAACAATGGCACAAAAAATCATTGAAATGATTAAAATACAATCAGACATGCCAATTGTCATTGTTCATGGTCCGAAAGGTTCGGAAACAGCCCTGGAACTCACCCGGCATTTTGATAACGTTTATCATTTGTCGTTATCACCTTCAATAATGCGGTCTGCAGCAATCATAAGAGATGCCTTCCTTGCAATAACGCCAGACACATCTATTTTACACATGGCAAGTGCTTATAATGTTCCTGTCATCGCCGTGTATGCTGATTATAAGACTCGCTGGCCTGCCATGGCCGACATTTCAGAGACGATTGTGGTAGGAAAGGCTATTGATCATCTAAATTTGGATGAATTCAGCAATACGCTGAAAAGGATTATCGCGAAAATTTCAGTCACAGCGTAATGAAAGCTCTAACAAAAATTCAAACACTAAAGCACGTTTGCAGAAAAGCAAAAAGCCCGCTCGATAGCAGGCTTTTTTGAATTTGGCTCCTCTGACTGGACTCGAACCAGTGACATACGGATTAACAGTCCGCCGTTCTACCGACTGAACTACAGAGGAATCGTGAGAACGAGGCGAATATTACTTAGCAGCGCAGCGAGTGTCAACACTAAAATTCGCAAGTCATTTCAATCGGTTAATTAAGCAACAAAATTTATATTTAATGAACATTTGGTACTGAATCGGTGCCTCGCCCATTGGCATTTCGTAGCCGTTGTAATGGATCCTGCTTGTAAAATTGGCAGAAACGTTGCCACAGCGAGGGGAAGCGTGGCGCAAAAAGCTCCGGTGCACTAAAAAAGTATTCGGAAAGCACGGCAAAACATTCTGCAGGGTCACTGGCAGCATAAGCATCGATGCTGGAGGCATTTTCGCCCACTAACTCAATTTCTTCCTGAATGTTATCCATCGCCGCATGAAGATCGTGTTCCCATCCAGCGACTTCACGTAAAGAAATAAAGGGAACACCACTGGCGCGATCGCCATTTCGTGTATCCAGTTTATGTGCAACTTCGTGGATAATCAGATTAAAGCCCGAGGCATCGAAAGAATCTTGTATATCGAGCCAGTTCAGCACGATTGGACCTTGCTGCCAGCTTTGTCCTGATTGAACGATACGTTGATTATGTACCAGTCCTATATCGTCTTCCCATTCATCGTCCACCACAAATGGCGCAGGGTAAATTAGCACTTCATGAAAACCATCCAGCCATTCCAGTCCAAGCTCCAGAACAGGCAAGCAGAAAAGTAAGGCGATGCGACAACTTTTCAATGCATCAAGTTCAAATCCTTGTAGCGGGACCAGTCTTTTTTGCTGTAAAAAACGTTCGGCAAGAGTGACTAGTTTGCTTTGCTCCTGCTCTGTCAGACATGTCAAAAGAGGTATCGCCAGAGCTTCCTTCCATGGCAGCGTATCTTCATGATCTGTTTCTTGTACTTTCCAGGGCCACTTAATCATCGTTTTGCTCGCAAACTCGTCACTTGAACAAAATTGCACGGACAGGGACTGTTAAAATGCCAAATTTCCTGGCATCATGGCAACCATCTGAACGGAGAGATGCCGGAGCGGCTGAACGGACCGGTCTCGAAAACCGGAGTAGGGGCAACTCTACCGGGGGTTCAAATCCCCCTCTCTCCGCCAATCATTCAAGCAATTAGCTCGCCTGGTGTCAGTGACACAAATCCCATTAGGAAAATTCAAAAAAAAACCATCAGAGAAAAATAGCATCAGCCGAGCATGCGTTGCGGCTTTAGCATTCACATTTTTCTGTTCAACGCGGTTGTGACATGCAACTGAACCTATAATTATGTTTCGTTTCCAGCATATTACTGTTACCCCCTCCCGGCCCTTCATCCTCAGTTCCTGACATAAAAACATTTGCAGATACTTTCTGTCGCGGTAGTCTCATAAGGTTCGTTTATAGATCGACGGCAATGTGAGTTACCTTTTCCATACTAATTATAAAAAGACAGTACAAACAGGATCACTATGGACTCCACGCTCATCTCCACGCGTCCCGATGAAGGAACGCTTTCGTTAAGTCGCGCCCGACGCGCTGCGTTAGGCAGTTTCGCGGGTGCCGTCGTCGACTGGTATGATTTTTTACTCTATGGCATTACCGCCGCATTGGTGTTTAATCGCGAGTTTTTCCCGCAGGTAAGCCCGGCAATGGGAACGCTCGCTGCATTTGCTACCTTTGGTGTCGGTTTCCTTTTTCGTCCGCTCGGAGGTGTCATTTTCGGCCATTTCGGCGATCGGCTGGGGCGTAAGCGCATGTTGATGCTTACCGTCTGGATGATGGGCATCGCCACAGCATTGATCGGCATTCTCCCTTCGTTTTCAACTATTGGCTGGTGGGCACCAATTTTACTGGTGATGCTGCGAGCTATTCAGGGATTTGCTGTTGGCGGCGAATGGGGAGGCGCTGCGTTGCTGTCCGTTGAGAGCGCGCCCAAAAACAAAAAAGCCTTTTACAGTAGCGGCGTACAAGTTGGTTACGGTGTAGGGTTACTCCTTTCAACCGGACTGGTGTCACTGATCAGTATGATGACAACGGACGAGCAATTTTTGAGCTGGGGTTGGCGCATTCCTTTCCTGTTTAGCATCGTATTGGTGCTGGGTGCATTGTGGGTACGCAACGGCATGGAAGAGTCCGCTGAATTTGAACAACAGCAGCATAATCAAGCGGTAGTGCAAAAACGCATCCCGGTTATCGAAGCTCTGTTACGACATCCCGGTGCTTTCCTTAAGATTATTGCGCTGCGGCTGTGCGAGTTGCTGACGATGTATATCGTTACCGCCTTTGCACTTAACTATTCGACCCAGAATATGGGGCTGCCGCGCGAATTGTTCCTCAATATTGGTTTGCTGGTGGGTGGATTAAGCTGCCTGACAATTCCCTGTTTTGCCTGGCTTGCCGATCGTTTTGGTCGCCGTAGGGTTTATATCACCGGCGCAATAATCGGAACGTTAAGCGCATTTCCTTTTTTTATAGCGCTTGAGGCACAGTCCATTTTCTGGATCGTTTTCTTCTCCATTATGCTGGCGAACATTGCGCATGACATGGTGGTTTGCGTGCAACAGCCGATGTTCACCGAGATGTTTGGTGCCAGTTATCGCTACAGCGGCGCTGGCGTCGGATATCAGGTTGCCAGCGTGGTAGGCGGTGGATTTACACCTTTTATTGCTGCTGCTCTGATTACTTATTTTGCTGGAGACTGGCATAGCGTCGCCATTTACTTGCTGGCTGGCTGCCTGATTTCCGCAATAACCGCTTTGTTGATGAAAGACAATCAACACGCTTGATAGCCTGGCGAAGATCGTCCGATCTTCGCCTTACACTTTTGTTTCACATTCCTGTGACATACTATCGGAAATGCGGTAATTGCATGGAACAGGAGACACACATGAATAATAAGGGCTCCGGTCTGACCCCAGCTCAGGCACTGGATAAACTTGACGCACTGTATGAAAAATCTGTAGTCGCTTTACGCAACGCCATTGGCAAATATATTAAAAGTGGCGAGCTGCCTGACGAAAACGCCCGAAAACACGGTCTTTTTGTCTATCCATCGCTGACCGTGACCTGGGACGGTAGCGCAACAAACCCTCCCAAAACACGCGCGTTTGGTCGTTTTACTCACGCTGGCAGCTACACGACCACCATCACCCGCCCTGCTCTCTTTCGTTCATATCTTAATGAACAATTAACTCTGCTGTACCAGGATTATGGTGCACATATTTCCGTGCAACCGTCAGAGCATGAAATTCCTTATCCCTATGTCATCGACGGCTCAGAGCTGACGCTTGATCGCTCAATGAGCGCCGGATTAACTCGTTATTTCCCGACAACCGAACTGGCACAAATTGGCGATGAAACGGCAGACGGCATTTATCATCCAACGGAATTCTCCCCGCTATCGCATTTTGATGCACGCCGGGTAGATTTTTCCCTCGCACGGTTACGCCATTATACGGGTACGCCAGTCGAACATTTTCAGCCGTTCGTCTTGTTTACCAACTACACACGTTATGTGGATGAATTCGTACGTTGGGGGTGCAGCCAGATCCTTGATCCTCATAGCCCCTACATTGCCCTTTCTTGTGCTGGCGGGAACTGGATCACCGCTGAAACCGAAGCACCTGAAGAAGCAATTTCCGACCTCGCATGGAAAAAACACCAGATGCCCGCATGGCATTTAATCACTACCGATGGTCAGGGTATTACTCTGGTGAATATTGGCGTGGGGCCGTCAAATGCCAAAACTATCTGCGATCATCTGGCGGTGCTGCGCCCGGATGTCTGGTTGATGATTGGTCACTGCGGAGGATTACGTGAAAGCCAGGCTATTGGAGATTACGTACTTGCACATGCTTATTTACGCGATGACCACGTTCTTGATGCGGTTCTGCCCCCCGATATTCCTATTCCGAGCATTGCTGAAGTGCAACGTGCGCTTTATGACGCCACCAAACTCGTCAGCGGCAGGCCGGGTGAGGAAGTTAAACAGCGGCTACGCACTGGAACTGTAGTAACCACTGATGACAGGAACTGGGAGCTACGCTACTCGGCTTCTGCACTTCGTTTTAATTTAAGTCGGGCCGTGGCGATTGATATGGAAAGTGCCACCATTGCAGCACAAGGATATCGTTTCCGCGTACCATACGGGACGCTACTGTGTGTTTCAGATAAACCGTTGCATGGTGAGATTAAACTTCCCGGCCAGGCTAACCGTTTTTATGAAGGCGCAATTTCCGAGCACCTGCAAATTGGCATTCGGGCGATAGACTTGCTACGCGCAGAAGGAGACCGACTGCATTCGCGTAAACTGCGGACCTTTAATGAACCACCGTTCCGATAATGAGTTCAGATCCTTTGCGTCAGAAGAAGATGTGAAGGGTTTGATTAAGTAACAAAGCAAAAAGCCCGCTATAAAAGCGGGCTTTTCAGAAATTTGGCTCCTCTGACTGGACTCGAACCAGTGACATACGGATTAACAGTCCGCCGTTCTACCGACTGAACTACAGAGGAATCGCGAGAACGGGGCGAATATTAACGATGCCCATCCACAATGTCAAAGCCTGTTTTTTAATTTTGAATTCGTTTGCTGAAATAATCTGCGCTTTGTCGTTTATTCCGACACATCTGGCTTTTTTTTCATACTATTTATGCTCAGAACGAGGGTATTTCCATAGCCATCGCCCTGTAACCATTCGCCAGTAAAACAGCCCAGCCCGCACGGCCCAGTCGGCAAACATCCCCATCCAGACGCCAACCACACCCCAGCCAAGCATGATTCCCAACATATAGCCGACTACTACCCGGCATCCCCACATGCTCAGCATAGAAACCCACATGGCGTAGCGAGCATCTCGAGCACCTTTAAAACCAGCTGGTAGTACCCAGGAGGCGGACCAAATCGGCATAAATAAAGCATTCAACCAAATCAGAATCACAACGACATGTTTAACCTGCGGATCCTGGGTATAAAACGACGCCATAATCCCGGCAAAGGGTGCTGTTAACCAGGCTATTGCCGTTAACCCAATAGTGGACAGCCAAAACACATGCCTCAATTGAATTTCTGCTTGCGCTCTCTGCCCTACCCCCAACCTTCGACCCGTAATGATTGTAGAAGCAGAACCAAGTGCACTTCCTGGTAAATTGATAAGAGCCGCAATCGAAAAAGCGATAAAATTCCCGGCGATAACACTCGTCCCCATCCCGGCAACGAACATTTGTGTTAATAACCGGCCACTGGTAAATAATACGGATTCCACACTTGCTGGAATACCAATCCCCATTACTTCCCAGATAATGTTGAAATTCAATGGTTTAAAATAGCTCTTTAACGAGATCCGTAAAGCAGGATTAAAACCAATCGCCAGAACCCACAAAATGGCGACTGCGCCAATATAACGGGAAATAGTTAATCCCAGCCCTGCCCCGACAAACCCTAACCCCTGCCAGGAGAAAAGACCGTAAATCAATATGCCGCTAATGATGATATTAAGGATATTCAAACTACCATTTATAAGAAGCGGTATTTTCGTATTCCCTGCGCCGCGAAGTGCTCCGCTGCCAATCAAGGTGATTGCCGCCGCAGGATAACTGATGACGGTCAGTTCCAGATAAGTCAGCGCCAGTGCTTTTACCTCCGGCGTGGCCTCACCTGCAACAAAATCGATAATTTGCTCACCAAAATGATGAATAAGCGCTGCCAACAGTACGGCAAACAATGTCATGATCACTAATGACTGCCGTGTCGCTACCCTCGCTCGCCGTCGATCACGCTTACCGAGACTAAATGCCACAACGACTGTAGTACCAAGGTCGATAGCTGCAAAAAAAGCCATAATGACCATATTGAAACTGTCCGCCAGCCCAACGCCTGCCATTGCATCTTTTCCCAGCCAACTGACCAGAAACGTGCTCAGTACGCCCATCAACAGGACACAGGCATTCTCCATAAAGATAGGAACAGCAAGCGGGGTTATCTCACGCCAGAACAACACCTTGTAGCTCTTACGTTTTGCGTGCCAGCGAGTGCCATGAACAATCTGGCGTAAAGCTGAGGAGATATTCAAAACTGACCTTAATTGCAGAAAGTGAAACCACATTTCAAATAATGAGGGAGAATCAGCAAAGCTGCAAAGATTTTCGCCAGCAAATTGTCTGCAAATGCAACAAACTGTTGATAGAAACGGCAAACGGTTGAGAAATTTAAAAATCAGGTTTGACAAAAGATTTTTCGCCGTTAAGATGTGCCTCAACAGCGATTCCTCTGTAGTTCAGTCGGTAGAACGGCGGACTGTTAATCCGTATGTCACTGGTTCGAGTCCAGTCAGAGGAGCCAAATTTCTGAAAAGCCCGCTTTATAGCGGGCTTTTTGCTATATCTGATAATCAATTCCCTCTTCACTATTTTCCATCACCTGTCGCTTAATATCCTCAACCGACAGTCCTGCATTGCACAGTTCCAGAAAACGCCAGACATAGTTACGCTGTAATTGTCCTCGTTTTAGTCCCAACCAGACGGTATTAGCATCGAAAAGATGGCGCGTTTCCAGACGGATTAAATTCTCTTCCTCTCGTTCGCCACTGGATTGTTCTGCTACTAATCCAATCCCCAGGCCAAGGGCTACGTAGGTTTTGATAACATCAGAATCCTGCGCACTCAATACAATATCTGCCAGCAAACCTTTGCGGACAAATGCGTCATCAATCCGCGAGCGACCAGTAATCCCCTGTCGGTAAGTGATCAACGGCCACTTCGCTATTGATTCTAGCGTCAATGGCGTAATTTTTGTTAAGGGATGATTATCTGGAACGAGCAAACTATGATGCCAACGAAACCATGGGAAGGCGACGAGTTGCGGATCATTGCTCAGACGCTCACTGGCGATGCCAATATCGGCCCCGCCATTTTGCAGCAACGTCGCAATTTCCTGTGGTGTTCCCTGGATAAGCTCAAGCCGCACTTCCGGGAAAAGTTCGCGAAAGGCTTTAATGACTTTTGGCAAGCTGTAGCGTGCCTGAGTATGCGTCGTTGCGATAGTGAGAACGCCAGATGTATTGTTGGTAAAGAGATCGGCAAGTCGACGAACATTACTGGCTTCATTCAGAATGCGTTCTGCAATTACCAGCAATGCTTTGCCCGGTTCAGTCATACCAAGCAGTCGTTTGCCCCGACGAACGAATATTTCTATACCAAGCTCATCCTCCAGCTCTCGAATATGTCGGCTGACACCTGACTGTGAGGTAAAAAGCATATTCGCAACCTCTGTCAGGTTGTAATCCTGACGTGCAGCCTCGCGGATTATCTTTAGTTGTTGGAAATTCACGGTAAACTCCGGGCAGATCAGACATTCTGCTATTGTTAAAGTCTAACGCCCGGCATAACAAATAATAAAAACCTGCATCTTATTCCATCCAGATATAACGTTTAGCTAACCAATTGCCATTGTCTTTTTTCCATGACTGGAGGACTGATCACTGACAATAACAGCTCTTTCACTGCTTGTGCCTGTGGCGACAGTTTTGCTCTGGCAGGTAAATTTAATGACAAGGAGAGACTCATTGACGGTGTGGTAATACGTGACATCCATCCGTTAACTGCGTCACATAACGAGCGCGCGGCTGATTCGGGTAACACTGCAACCCCCATGCCGCTGGCAATCGCTGCGGTAAGTGTGGCGATAGACTCAATTTCACCGATGACTTTTGCCGTGAGTCGCCGTAAAGAAAAAGCCTCATCAACGCGGAGTCTTACGGCACTGTAATCGCTGGGGAGAAAGAGATTCATTTGCGCTATAGCATTAACATCAACGCTTTGCCCTGGAAAATCCTGAGTTCCGACAAGAAAAAGATCTTCTTTTAACAAAGCCTGGCTGGATACGCCAGCCACAGGGGAATGCTCGTAAATTACCGCCATATCAAGCTGGCTATTTATAAGTTTATCGTTAAGAACAGCGCCGCTGTTTTCATGTAGATAGATAATCACTTCCGGAAATTCGGCACGTACCGCCTGTAATAATGGCATGGTGATAGACGACGCGGCGGTTCCTGGCGCAAAGCCAATTGAGACTTGACCCGATAATGTCTGACCTACGTTATGAACTGCCAGTTGGGCCTGTTCACACTGACGTAAAATTGCCCGCGCATGGGTATAGAGAATTTTTCCGGCGTCTGTTGGAGTAACGCCACGTTTAGTGCGAATCAAAAGTTGTTGATCCAGCTCGCCTTCCAGTGTGGCGACCTGCTGACTGAGCGCAGGCTGCGCGATATGCAACACTTCAGCAGCCTGGGTCAGGCTACCAATGTCTACAATTTTTACGAAGTATTTCAGGCGTCTGAAGTTCATGTTGCCTCCGGTTTTTAAGAATCGGCCCAAGTGCCGGTATTACTCACAACCAGATTGCAAGATGCTTGCCAGTTTAAGTTTGGCGCTAACGCGAAAGCTAATCACCGGTCAAATAAGAGATTATGATTGTTTTGTCCTTTCGTCCGGGTTACAGAACGAGCGTTCATTGCCCCATAAAAGGGTGGCATGCACTACAATGGAACATTACAAAAAAGATTGAATGTTCATCGCTTTGTCGAAATTGCCAGCAAACGAATAAAAAAATGCATTTCCCCCTTTGACATCGCGGAACGCTGCCATTAATATGCGCCCCGTTCACACGATTCCTCTGTAGTTCAGTCGGTAGAACGGCGGACTGTTAATCCGTATGTCACTGGTTCGAGTCCAGTCAGAGGAGCCAAATTCAAAAAAAACCTGCTTTCGAGCAGGTTTTTTGCTTTCTACGTAACAACTATTTTAAAACATCTGCCTGGAACCAGAATTAACTTGCACAGGCATTCCCGATCGACGTTGCAACGCAGCATTTGCGCGATTTACATCAACTTCTTGTCCATTGATAAACGCCTGCAATGAAGGAGTTACCGGCAATGGCACTTTTCTGTCGGACTCATATTCCGCCCGATTGCGAGATAACGGTTCATGAACTTCCAGCCACTTTGAGCCATCCAGTTCCGTTGTGTATTTCACCGGCTGATCGATAATTTGCACGCGCGTCCCGACTGGAACATTATCGAACAAATACTTTATGTCATCATTGCGCAGACGAATACAGCCCTGACTCACCCGTAAGCCAATGCCAAAATTGGCATTAGTTCCGTGGATGGCATAAAGCCGACCAATATAGATGGCATAAAGCCCCATAGGATTATCGGGACCCGCAGGGACAAATGCGGGCAAACTCTCCCCTCGTTTCGCATATTCGCGCCGAGTGTTCGGCGTTGGCGTCCAGGTTGGAGCTTCTTGTTTACGTTCAACGGCAGTCACCCAATTGCGCGGCGTTTCACGCCCGGCCTGACCAATGCCGATAGGAAACACTTCCACAGTATTTGCGTCCGGCGGATAGTAATAAAGACGCATCTCAGCGACGTTAACCACAATCCCTTTACGAACAGTGGCGGGCAAAATCAGTTGCTGCGGAATGGTGAGTTGCGAGCCAGACTTCGGCAAGAAAACATCAGCGCCCGGATTCGCTTCCAGAATATTACTCAGACCTTGCCCGTACTGTGCAGCAAAGGTTTCCAGCGGCTGGGTATTGTGATCAGGAACCGTTATTGTCAGTGGTTGCCCTACTAAACGGCTACCTTCCGGAGGGAGTGGGTAAGTTACCGCCAGACTATTATGGCTGGCAAAAAGCAGAACAAATGAACAAAGAATATTTACACGACGCATCATGTCCCTTTCCTAAGTCGCGAAAGCTATCCGATAAGTATAGCTTTTATCTGACTTTTCGTTTTTAACTGTTCAATTCAGAAGTCGTCTTCCCCGGTAGAACAATATTACTGGCGGCAAGTTCACCCATGTTGCTGTATATCGCGCAGGCGGCTTCGATGATGGGCATCGCCAGCGCTGCGCCACTCCCCTCACCTAAACGCATTTCCATATTGAGATAAGGCTCCAGCCCCAAATGTGACAGCGCTATACGCGCCCCTTTTTCTGCCGACAGGTGAGAAGGAATGAGATACGGTTTGATTGCAGGACACATCCGGCATGCGGCAAGTGCAGCGGCGTAAGAAAGAAATCCATCCAGCAACACGGGTAAACCGCAGGAAGCGGCACCTAACATTACGCCAGCCATTCCGACCAAATCAAACCCACCGACTTTGGCCAGCACATCAATACCATCCAGTGGATTCGGTTGATTCAATGTTATTGCCCGACGAACAACATCAACTTTATGAGCCAGTTTATCTGTCGGCAGGTTTGCGCCAATACCGACCACTTCTTCAGGATCGCGTCCAGTAATCGCACTGACTATCGCCGCTGCCGGTGTGGTATTTGCCATCCCCAGTTCACCCACACCAAACAGCGTGACGCCATTTCTCGCTAGCTGGCGCGTATATTGTATGATGTCCAGAAGTAACGCTTCAGCCTGACAGGGGCTCATTGCCGGACCCGAGGCAATATTACCGCTACCTCGTGCGACACGCATGTTAATAAGCCCAGGGATAGGCTCAACGGTATCAATCCCAACATCAATCACGTGAACTTTAGCGCCCGCTTGTGCTGCCAGCACACACACACCAGTTGTTCCACGTGTCATGTTTTCAGCCTGGATGGCTGTCACTGCTTTCGGAGAAATAGCGACACCTTCATCCCAGACACCATGATCGGCACACATAACCAGCACTGCTTTTTGGCCCACATGAGGCACACCATTCAGTCCCGGCATTCCTGCCAGTTGTACGGCAAGCGCCTCCAGTCTTCCCAGACTACCGACAGGTTTGAGTAACCCATCAATATACCGTTGGGTACGCGACATAGCGGCAGGATCGATGGCAGGGATCGTATTCAATAATTCGGCGAGTGTTTGCATGTAACGTCTCCTCGGTAATCAGTCTTATAGCAGTGCCAGCAGGAAGACCAGTTCACCAAGTTCTATGGCTGCTCCCAGCGTATCGCCGGTTTGCCCGCCCAGAGTCCGTTTGAGAAGCTGACCGAGGACGAAAATCGCCACCATCGTCACCACCATAGCAGCCACACCATGCATACCCGGCAATAACACGGCAGCAAAAATAGCGGCTAAACCGAGGGTGACACAGGTTTGTCGCCCGTCAATTTTGCCAATGAACACATTACCAAGCCCTTCTTCCCGGGCATAACAATGACGATACATCAACAATGCGGCAGTCCCACGGCTAACCGCACATGCTGCCGCCAGCGATGCAAGGATCGGTTCGCCACGCAGTGCCAACTCGCTTAGCACCAGAATCTTTGCCAGAACCACAAAAATCAGCGCCAGACCACCGTGAGTACCCAAACGGCTATCACGCATGATTTCCAACATGCGATCGCGGCTACGTGCAGAAAATACGCCATCACAGGTATCTGCGAGGCCGTCCAGGTGGAATCCCCCTGTCATCAGCGCCAGCACCAGCACGCTAAACAGTGCCGCCAGTGGTATACCACACCATGCCTGCAACGCCATGAAGACCAGTCCACTAATGGCGCCAAGCAATAAACCAATTAAGGGAAAAGTAATGATACCGCGAGAATAATGCTCGAAATCCAGCCCCTGGGACCAACGACGCGGTACAGGCAGACGCGTAATAAAAGAGAGCATCGCCCAAAATAATTTACTCATTTGATTTTTACTCCAATACCCGAAACCACCAGCCATACTTCATCTGCCGCAGCGGCCAGCTGCTGATTTACCCGCCCGGCAATATCACGAAAATGTCGCGCCAGACGATTCTCCGGCACAATCCCCATGCCCACTTCATTGGTCACTAATACGACCTTTGCAGTACAACGTTGACAGGCGGCAATCAACGACTGAATCTCACCGTTAATCGCCTGCTCCATCACGTCATAATCCCATTTTTCAGGATCTTTATCGCCGCCATATTCAAACAAAAGATTAGTCACCATTGTTGTAATGCATTCCAACAACACGGCAGTCTGCGGATTAATGTCTGCGTTAATTAACTCATCAAGATTTTGCCAGCGTTCCACCGTGTTCCAGTGCGCCGGGCGGCCTTGCCGATGGTGTTCAATCCGTGCGGCCATCTCATCATCAAAAATTTGCGAAGTAGCGATATACAGGACCTGTGGAGTGTCCCCAATAAGCGCCTCGGCGTGCCGGCTCTTCCCGCTCCGTGCGCCCCCCGTCACCAAAATCATCATACGGACTCCCGGTTCAATTGTATGATGGTATTCATTGACCAGAGCAATGGATGTTCCACTGTTACTGACCGTAATAACATTTCTTCGATTAATACTGCGCGTATTAAAAATAAAAATCCAGCATTCTCAATCCATTACGAATGAGGAAGGCATTGTGAAATAGCCCGATTTCCCTGCGTTAACGACCGACAAAATGTGTCATTAGCAACGGCTTCTCTGAATTGACACATTTCATTCAGATAATGGATTAACGCTACAGCCCCACCAGCCGTACCATTCAGCAAACGAGCATTGTGCTCTGCTATTAAGATTACCGTCACGCCATCAGGCAGAGGGAGCCTTTCTGGTATGAGTGTCCCGCTTTCAGCAATCAATAACAGCACTGAATAATCGCTATACGCATCTGATAATGATTGTTCTGGCCCTCCGTTAAAAGGCAGGAAACCTTGCTGCCAATCCTCACCGACAAAACAGGTAATAGGCAACATTTCAGCCAGATGTTTAGCGAGTTCGATATTGCCAGATGAGAGGCAAAAAAGAGCTATCGATTCAGGTTTTATCGTTTTCATGACCACCACCCTCCGCTTAGTTTCCTGTAATAACGGTCAGGTTGATATGCCACAAAAAAAGATTGCCACACCATAAGTGCAGCCCTGGTGCCTGTCGACACGACGATGAATGAAATAAATGTTGCCGCCATCCCCTGATCCTTTCAGGGTGGTAGGGGTAATAAAGACGCGCCAGTGCTCAACCGGGCGCTTCCAGACAACCCACTTCCCACCGAAGTTGTTGGTATTAACTGACAGGCTGGTCTTCTGGCTTAGCGTCATCCTCCCCCGACCTTCCCGATCTCACGATCAGTGGCATTTTCGAGGTTGTCAGCATTACAGCAGCGGGGGCTGCGAGGGATTTCCACCCTCTTCCCAGGCACAAATGTGCCAAACATGTCAGCGTATGTTATGAGCCGATTTCAATTTTCCCATAACACCTAAATGAATTATTACTGCCAGAGTATATTTAATCATCCCTCATTTTTTACATTGAATTTATGCCGTTTCCGCAGCCGTATTTTCGCTAATTTGCTGACGGTAAACCTGCGGCGTTACCTGATAGGCCTGTCGAAAAACTTTGCAAAAATAACTGGTTTGAGAGAAGCCTAAATTACGCGCAATGCTGGCGATGCTCCAGTCACTATGGCACAGCAACTCACGGGCGCTGGCCATACGTTGTTGGTTTACCCATGCATTAAAACCAATCCCATGATACTTCTTAAACAATTTACTGAAATAATAAGGGCTTAGATAAACATGCGAGGCAACATCCTCCAGGCGTAAATCGTCTGATAAATGCGCATCAATATAGCGTAATGCTTTTTTCATTTTATTATCGTGAGGATTAGACGCGCGGGTCTGACGAACTGAATCCGAATGAGGTTTATTCTCTTTAATAACGACAAAATTGAGTTGCTTTTTGAGGCAATTTTCCACAATCAGCTTCAACAAATCAGCAGAGGCCATAACTCGCGAGTAGTCCATCTCCGGGACTTTGCGAAATTCATTAAGTAATTCGGGATCTGCTTGCCAACGATCATCGACATTCAGAATATCGATCAAATCGACATCACCATTACGCAGGCGGACTTGTCCACACAGCACAAAGCCGACTAAATGCCCGGCAATCACCAAAGGAATAGAGAAATCGGTTAATCCTGCATGGCAACGGTAAATACAAGGTTGATCGGATTTAGAAGCTTCCAGGCCTCCGCAACGATCGCTCATGCGGCAGCGAGTGCTAAGCTGTGGATGTTGCCGCATCATCTGACAAAACGGGGTGAAGTTAAAAAGTTCGGAAATTTCATCACCGTGGATATTGACCACGACAACCGCAAGGCTGGTCGCCTGCGCAAAATCCTGCGCGATTTTATTAATGAGTTCTGAATTAAGTGTCGCCGCAGAAATCATGATAAAACCTCCCAGTTAATTTATTGTTATTGTAAAAAACAATTGTTTTACATTTAATCTTCACATCATCCCTGATGATTTACTGACGAGAAGCACAAAGGACAATAACAAAAGCCTCCATGAAGCGGGAGACTTTTTAATAAGTTCGGAAAGCAGATCACAAACAGTAAAAAAAATAAACGTTTATAACCGCCAGGCTATTTCGCTATTCGCGGATATCTTTAGGCGTAACACTATTGACAGGTAAATTTTGTGCAATGAGAAAGCGATAAATCGCCGCACCAACGCAGGCACCAATGACCGGGGCAATAATGGGTACAATGAAATAAGGAATATTGCGTCCGCCAGTCATCGCTATTTCTCCCCAACCCGCAAGCCAGGTGAAAATTTTTGGCCCAAAATCACGCGCTGGATTCATGGCAAAACCGGTTAATGGTCCAGTAGAAGCACCAATAACAGCAACCAGAATACCAATCAGTAAAGGTGCGAGAGGCCCCTTCGGTACACCGTTGCCGTCATCGGTCAACGCCATAATCAATCCCATCAACATAGACGTGATGACTATTTCAACCAGCGCCGCCTGCCATACATTTATTGCCGCTGCCGGGTAAGTACTGAAGATACTGGCGAGTTGTAAACTTTCTGCACTTCCACGAACCATATTGTGGGCAGATTCAAAATCGGTAAACAAATTGCTGTATAAAAAATACGCCAGAACCGCACCACCAAAGGCACCCGCTAATTGTGCCATACAAAATGGCAGTACTTTACGGCCAGGAAAAGCGGCGAACAACCATAGAGCAATCGTAACCGCCGGGTTGAGATGAGCGCCGGAAATTCCTGCCGTAAGATAAACAGCAAGTGAAATACCTAACCCCCAAATAATACAAATTTCCCACAGCCCCAGACTTGCCCCAGCAAGTTTGAGGGCACACAAACAACCAATGCCAAAAAAGAGGAACAGTCCGGTGCCCAAAAACTCGGCAACGCATTGCGCCTTGAGTGAATCATTCATAGTGACACCTTCTTTGCGGAGTTTGTTTCTTCATCAGCCAACAGAATTGCTGATTGTTGTGTATATCGAGGGCAACTATAAAAATTGCTCTGCAAAAAATATTGCCAACATGCATGACAGACTCGTGGAAAAATCGTGCTGACATAGCAAATTATTGTCATTACAGAAGCATCCAACACAGTGTTAATCAGTGTTGAAGGTAATAATTACTGCCAAACTTTCACAATAAAAAATTGTCATCATGACATAATAAAATTTAAACAAATATCACAATTCCCTTCCGCTAACCAAACCCAACTAAATTTTATCCGCGATTAACCCCCTCAGCCAACGCAATTAATTCACATTGAAACATCCACAAAATAACCAATAAATTAATAACATATAGTTTATAAAAGCAATTTTATAATATTTGTCCTCTATTTATTTTTCTCATTGGCCGATTAAGTCAGCCATTCTTTTTCCTCGCTTTTTTTTATAGTCATATCGTCAAAAAATCCATGCGAGGTCTTTATGCAACAAGAAGCGTTAGGAATGGTAGAAACCAAAGGCTTAACTGCCGCCATAGAGGCCGCAGACGCCATGGTGAAGTCGGCAAATGTATTGCTGGTTGGCTACGAAAAAATAGGTTCCGGGCTGGTGACCGTCATCGTTCGTGGTGATGTCGGGGCTGTAAAAGCGGCAACAGACGCAGGTGCTGCCGCCGCGCGTAACGTCGGTGAAGTAAAAGCCGTACACGTTATTCCCCGCCCACATACCGATGTCGAAAAAATCTTACCAAAGGGAATTAACCCATGAGCAGCAATGAACTGGTCGAACAGATCATGGCGCAGGTCATCGCTCGCGTAGCGACGCCAGAGCATGAGGTTCTCCCGGAAACCACTCATCAAACACGAGAGACGGCTATGGCAGAAAAAAGCTGCACGTTAACGGAATTTGTTGGCACCGCTATTGGCGACACTGTAGGTCTGGTCATTGCGAACGTTGATAGCGCCCTGTTGGACGCGATGAAACTTGAAAAACGCTATCGCTCCATTGGCATTCTGGGTGCACGTATTGGCGCAGGTCCACACATTATGGCCGCTGATGAAGCGGTAAAAGCTACGAACACTGAAGTTATTAGCATTGAACTTCCTCGCGATACCAAAGGCGGTGCCGGACACGGCTCATTAATCCTCTTAGGTGGCAACGATGTTTCCGACGTGAAACGCGGTATTGAAGTTGCCCTGAAAGAACTCGACCGGACCTTTGGTGATGTCTATGCCAACGAAGCCGGGCATCTTGAACTGCAATACACCGCCCGCGCCAGCTATGCACTGGAAAAAGCGTTTGGCGCACCTCTGGGTCGCGCTTGCGGCGTTATTGTCGGCGCTCCGGCCGCTGTTGGTGTTCTGATGGCCGATACCGCGCTGAAGTCCGCCAATGTGGACGTGGTGGCATACAGCTCGCCTGCTCATGGCACCAGCTACAGCAATGAAGTCATTCTGATTATCTCAGGTGACTCCGGCGCTGTCCGTCAGGCGGTCATCTCCGCACGCGAAATCGGTAAAACCGTACTTTCGACTCTCGGCGATACACCGAAAAACGATCGCCCTTCCTACATCTGAATTCCCTGAGGCAGATTCATGAGATCGAAAAGATTTGAAGCACTCGCCAAACGCCCGGTCAACCAGGACGGTTTCGTTAAAGAGTGGATTGAAGAAGGCTTCATTGCGATGGAAAGCCCGAACGATCCAAAACCGTCAATCAAAATTGTTAACGGCGTCGTCACCGAGCTGGATGGAAAACCCGCCAGCCAGTTTGACCTGATCGACCACTTTATCGCCCGTTACGGCATCAATCTCGCGCGCGCCGAAGAAGTCATCGCGATGGATTCGGTCAAACTTGCCAATATGCTGTGCGATCCAAATGTCAAACGTAGCGATATCGTTCCCCTTACCACAGCAATGACGCCCGCCAAAATCGTCGAAGTGGTTTCGCAGATGAACGTGGTAGAGATGATGATGGCGATGCAGAAAATGCGCGCCCGTCGAACACCATCACAACAGGCTCACGTCACCAACGTCAAAGATAACCCGGTACAAATTGCCGCCGACGCAGCTGAAGGCGCATGGCGCGGGTTTGATGAACAGGAAACCACCGTTGCCGTTGCTCGCTATGCGCCGTTCAACGCCATCGCTCTGCTGATAGGTTCACAGGTAGGACGCCCGGGTGTTTTGACCCAGTGTTCACTGGAAGAAGCCACCGAACTGAAACTCGGTATGTTAGGCCACACCTGCTACGCCGAAACTATTTCTGTCTACGGCACAGAACCTGTTTTCACCGATGGCGATGATACCCCGTGGTCAAAAGGGTTTCTCGCGTCGTCTTATGCTTCTCGCGGCTTAAAAATGCGCTTTACTTCCGGCTCCGGCTCTGAAGTACAGATGGGCTACGCGGAAGGCAAATCAATGCTTTATCTCGAGGCTCGTTGCATTTACATCACCAAAGCCGCAGGCGTACAGGGGCTGCAGAATGGTTCCGTAAGCTGCATCGGTGTTCCATCAGCTGTGCCGTCAGGCATCCGCGCAGTGCTGGCGGAAAACTTAATTTGCTCATCGCTGGATCTGGAATGTGCCTCCAGTAATGACCAGACCTTTACCCACTCAGATATGCGCCGTACCGCGCGTTTCCTGATGCAGTTTCTGCCGGGCACTGACTTTATCTCTTCCGGTTTTTCCGCTGTGCCGAACTACGACAACATGTTTGCCGGTTCAAACGAAGACGCCGAAGACTTCGATGATTACAACGTCATTCAGCGTGACCTGAAGGTTGATGGCGGTCTGCGACCGGTGCGCGAAGAAGATGTTGTCGCTATCCGCAATAAAGCCGCACGCGCTTTACAGGCTGTCTTTGCCGGTATGGGATTACCCCTTATTACCGATGAAGAGGTCGAAGCGGCGACCTATGCCCACGGTTCGAAAGATATGCCAGAGCGCAACATCGTAGAAGACATTAAGTTCGCCCAGGAAATTATCAATAAAAACCGTAACAGCCTGGAAGTGGTGAAAGCCCTGGCGCAAGGCGGTTTTACCGATGTCGCTCAGGACATGCTCAACATGCAAAAAGCGAAACTGACCGGCGATTATCTCCATACCTCAGCCATTATCGTCGATGACGGACAAGTGCTGTCTGCGGTCAATGATGTCAATGATTACGCCGGACCGGCTACAGGTTACCGCCTGCAAGGGGAACGCTGGGAAGAGATCAAAAATATTCCCGGTGCACTTGATCCCAACGAAATTGACTAAGGGTGAGAAATGGAAATTAACGAAAAATTACTACGTCAGATTATCGAAGACGTGCTGGCAGAAATGCAAAACAGCGACAAGTCCGTTTCATTTCGCGCACCTGTTGCCGCAACAGTCTCTTCCGCGCCGGATACCGGGAATTTTTTAACTGAAATTGGCGAAGCCCAACAAGGCACTCAGCAGGATGAAGTCATTATTGCTGTAGGCCCAGCATTTGGCCTGGCGCAGACCGTCAATATTATTGGCATTCCGCATAAAAACATCTTGCGCGAAGTCATCGCCGGTATCGAAGAAGAAGGTATTAAAGCCCGTGTGATTCGCTGCTTTAAATCGTCTGATGTCGCATTCGTGGCGGTCGAAGGCGATCGCCTTAGTGGTTCCGGCATTGCTATTGGTATTCAGTCAAAAGGCACCACGGTTATCCACCAGCAGGGGCTTCCCCCTTTGTCTAACCTGGAACTTTTCCCGCAAGCGCCTTTGTTGACGCTGGAAACTTATCGTCAGATTGGTAAAAACGCCGCGCGTTATGCGAAGCGTGAGTCTCCACAACCAGTTCCGACCCTCAACGATCAAATGGCGCGGCCTAAATACCAGGCCAAATCAGCCATTTTGCATATCAAAGAGACGAAGTACGTGGTCACTGGCAAAAAACCGCAAGAACTGCGCGTGATGTTTTAACAAAGGAAACCTTCATGAATACCGATGCAATTGAGTCGATGGTCAGGGACGTGTTGAACCGCATGAACAGTCTACAGGATGCAGCGCCTGTTTCTGCGGCACCCAACGCGTCAATACAGAGCGCCAAAGTGACGGATTATCCACTGGCAAATAAACATCCAGAATGGGTTAAAACGGCGACCAATAAAACGCTCGACGATTTCACTCTGGAGAATGTCCTTAGCGATAAAGTCACCGCCCAGGATATGCGTATAACCCCTGAAACATTGCGTATTCAGGCCGCGATTGCCAGAGATGCGGGGCGTGATCGCCTGGCGATGAATTTTGAACGCGCTGCCGAGCTTACCTCAGTGCCGGACGATCGCATCCTCGAAATCTACAATGCGTTACGCCCTTATCGTTCGACAAAGCAAGAACTCATTGCCATTGCTGACGATCTTGAACAGCGTTATCAGGCCAGGATTTGCGCTGCATTTGTCCGTGAAGCTGCGGAACTCTATGTCGAGCGTAAAAAACTGAAAGGCGACGATTAAGGACGAACTATGCGATATATAGCAGGCATTGATATCGGCAACTCATCGACAGAGGTTGCGCTGGCAACGCTCAGTGCATCTGGAGAATTGTCATTCGTGAGTAGCGCCCTGGCGGAAACCACCGGAATTAAAGGTACGTTGCGTAACGTATATGGCATTCAGGAGGCGCTCGCACAGGCAACGAAAAAAGTCGGCATCAATGTCAGCGATATTTCGCTTATTCGTATCAACGAAGCAACTCCTGTCATTGGCGATGTGGCGATGGAAACCATTACGGAAACCATCATCACCGAGTCAACCATGATTGGTCACAACCCGAAAACTCCAGGCGGAGTGGGACTGGGCGTGGGGCTCACCATCACTCCACAAGAGTTGTTAACACGCCCGGCGGATACACCGTACATTCTGGTCGTGTCATCGGCATTTGATTTTGCCGATATCGCGACCATGATAAATGCCTCCGTGCGTGCCGGATATCAACTGACTGGCGTTATTCTGCAACGTGATGATGGCGTGCTGGTCAGTAACCGCCTGGAAATCCCTTTACCCATTGTTGACGAAGTCCTCTACATCGATCGTATTCCGCTCGGCATGCTGGCCGCGATTGAAGTCGCCGTTCCCGGGAAGGTTATCGAAACCCTGTCTAATCCGTATGGGATTGCCACTGTTTTCGCCCTCAATGCTGAAGAGACTAAAAGTATCGTTCCTGTTGCACGAGCACTCATAGGCAACCGTTCTGCAGTAGTGGTGAAAACACCTTCTGGCGACGTTAAAGCCCGTTCGATACCCGCCGGAAACATCGAGCTGCTTTCTGCCGGACGTACAATACGAGTTGATGTTGCTGCTGGTGCCGATGTCATTATGAAAGCGGTCGGCGAGTGCTCAAAACTGGAAAACGTAACGGGAGAACCGGGCACCAACATCGGCGGTATGCTGGAACATGTTCGCCAGACTATGGCGGAACTGACCAATAAACCCAGCCACGAAATTTTTATTCAGGATTTACTGGCGATAGATACCTCTGTTCCCGTCAGCGTAACCGGTGGGCTGGCTGGTGAATTTTCACTGGAACAGGCAGTGGGTATCGCTTCAATGGTGAAATCCGACCGACTGCAAATGGCGATGATCGCCAGTGAAATTAAGCAAAAACTGCATGTTGATGTTCAGGTCGGAGGCGCTGAAGCAGAAGCTGCAATTCAGGGAGCCTTGACTACCCCAGGAACCACACGCCCTCTGGCAATTCTGGACTTAGGCGCAGGTTCTACCGATGCCTCCATCATCAATCAGAAAGGGGAAATGATAGCTACTCACCTTGCGGGAGCGGGCGACATGGTGACGATGATTATTGCCAGGGAACTGGGCTTAAATGATCGTTATCTGGCAGAAGAAATCAAAAAATACCCGTTGGCAAAAGTAGAAAGCCTGTTCCATTTACGCCATGAAGACGGCAGCGTTCAGTTCTTCCCTACTCCGCTGCCCCCTCATGTATTTGCCCGCGTTTGTGCGGTGAAACCTGACGAACTGGTGCCTATTCCCGGCGATTTAACACTGGAAAAAGTACGTGCTGTTCGCCGCAGTGCGAAAAAGCGCGTCTTCGTAACCAATGCCCTGCGCGCGCTACGTCAGGTAAGTCCTGGCGGAAATATTCGCGATATCCCGTTCGTCGTTCTGGTGGGCGGTTCTTCCCTGGATTTCGAAGTACCGCAGTTAGTCACCGATGCATTGGCGCATTATCGATTGGTCGCCGGACGGGGGAATATCCGTGGTAGTGAAGGCCCGCGCAATGCGGTAGCTACCGGGCTACTGATTTCCTGGCACAGGGAGTTGGCTCATGGAAAGTAAAGAACATACGCCCGCTATTGTCGTTACGGAAATAGGTGACTGTATCAGTACATGGAATGAGGTGCTTCTTGGCATTGAAGAGGAAGGTATCCCCTTTCGCATTCAACATATTCCGTCAGGTGAAGTCATCGATAGCGCCTGGCAGGCTGCTCGTCAGTCCCCCCTGTTGGTTGGCATAGCCTGCGACCGGGAAAAGCTGATTGTGCATTACAAAAACTTACCGGCATCAGCGCCACTGTTTACGCTGATGTATCAACAAGATAACCATGCCCGGCGCAGCATCGGCAATAACGCTGCCCGCCTGGTAAAAGGCATTCCCTTCAGGGAATGCCACTCATAATCCACAGGAGAAACGCTGTATGAACAACGCACTAGGACTGGTTGAAACAAAAGGGTTAGTTGGCGCAATTGAAGCCGCAGATGCCATGGTTAAATCCGCCAACGTGCAACTGGTTGGCTATGAAAAGATTGGTTCGGGTCTGATTACGGTGATGGTCCGTGGCGATGTTGGCGCAGTAAAAGCCGCCGTTGATGCAGGAAGCGCCGCCGCAAGCGCCGTTGGCGAAGTGAAATCCTGCCATGTCATCCCGCGGCCACACAGCGATGTTGAGGCCATTTTACCTAAATCTGCATAACCCCATTCGCTAAGGAGCACAGCGTGAAGCAATCACTGGGATTACTTGAAATCAGTGGTCTGGCACTCGCCATCAGTTGCGCAGATGCTATGGCAAAAGCCGCGTCCATCACGCTGGTTGGCCTTGAGAAGACCAATGGCTCAGGCTGGACGCTCATTAAAATCACCGGTGACGTCGCCTCGGTTAATGCGGCGATCGCGACGGGTGCCAGTTTCGCCGAACAGCGAAATGGCCTCGTCGCACACAAAGTGATTGCCCGCCCGGGTGAGGGAATACTGCCCCGCCCAACAGAAGCAATGAATATGACGGTGGCAGTAAGCGAAATGCCAGCAACAGTCGCCCTCTCAGAGATTATCAGCTGTAATTTGTGTCTTGATCCCGCGTGTCAACGGCAAAAAGGTGAACCACGTTCACTTTGTCTGCACTCTGATAAGCGAGGGGAGTAGCAATGGATAAACAAACCTTGCAGGAGACTGTCAGCCAGGTTCTGGATGAAATGCGCGAGCGCCCTATCCCACTGGGCGTTTCCAGTCGCCATATTCATCTTTCAACGGCGGATTATGTGCGCCTTTTTCCTGAACAACCGATCAGCGAGAAAAAGTCATTACTGCAACCTGGTCAATTCGCTGCTGAACAGGTTGTTACGCTGGTGGGACCAAAAGGCAAATTACACAACGTTCGCTTGTTAGGGCCACTACGTAACTCAAGCCAGGTGGAAATTTCCCGGACTGACGCCAGAACATTAGGGATCACCGCCCCGCTACGTATGTCTGGCGATCTCAGCGGCACACCAGGGATTCGTCTGATAAGCCCGTTTGCAGAGCTGGAAATCGCTTCTGGCGTTATTATCGCACAACGGCACATTCATATGTCTTCGCTTGATGCCCTGATTTATGGCGTTACACATGGCGATAAAGTGGCGGTCGCCATTGAAGGTAATGAACGACGACTGATATTCGATAACGTTGCTGTTCGCGTCTCACCAGATATGCGCCTTGAAATGCATATTGATACCGACGAGGCCAACGCCGCAGGCGCTGATAATCCTGACGTTTTTGCCACGCTGGTGTCAGTGCCATGAATAACAAACTGATGCAACACATTGTTGAAGAAGTGATTTTTCGCCTGAAAAAACGTGCGGGGAAAACACTCGCGCTGACGGTTTCGCAACTGCGAGAAGCCAGCGTTCACGAGATAGTTCATCAGTATGCTTCGTTACAAATTCGATTCGTCGATTTACCGTTGCTGCGACAACTTGCGGAGAACGAAACGTCAGATCGAGCGGTAATCCACATTCACGAGGCGTTAGCCTGGGGAATACACATTCAATTGTCGTTGCAGAGTCATTTACTGAACACCATCAGGTTGAAAACTCTCGCCCGTCTACCGCTAAGCTGGTGCGACGAACAAGGAAAACCAATCTACCTTCATCGTGGTCGACTTTTAAGTTATGCCCACGTAGCACCATTATGCGCGGGGATACTGGTACTACAGCGGAAATGTTGTGTAACCGCACTTGCCCGTGACGCGGCAATGACCCGAAACATTCAGCTAATCAGGCAGGAGTAACCCATGCATCTCGCTCGAGTCACTGGCGCGGTGGTATCCACACAAAAATCACCTTCCCTGGTCGGGAAAAAACTGCTGCTGGTTCGCCGGGTCAGTGCTGACGGCGAACTGCCTCTCACGCCATTAACCGGTGACGAAGTTGCCGTTGATTCAGTCGGTGCAGGCGTCGGTGAGCTGGTACTCCTCAGCAGTGGATCCAGCGCCAGACATGTTTTTAGCGGCCCCAACGAAGCCATCGACCTGGCAGTGGTCGGCATTGTAGATACGATTTCGCGCTAAGGAGTTGAAAGATGGCGATTTATACCCGCACAGGTGATTCAGGAAGTACGTCTCTATTTACCGGACAACGCGTGAGTAAAACTCATCTACGCGTCGAAGCCTACGGCACACTGGATGAACTGAACGCGACACTCAGTCTGTGTTATTGCGCCACCGCCATCGAAAGCCATCGCATATTACTGGAAGCCATTCAGCAACAGATATTTTGGTTTAGCGCCGAACTCGCCAGTGAAAGCGAACAGCCATCAGCGCAGCAGCGTTACATCAGTACGGAAGAAATTGCCGCACTTGAAAAAGCGATCGATAGCGCAATGAGCGCTGTTCCTCCAGTTCACTGTTTCATTCTGCCAGGACGTTGTGAAGCCGCGAGCCGCATGCATTTCGCGCGCACGGTAGCCCGGCGGGCTGAAAGATGCCTGGTTGAACTGACAACGGAATCCAGCGTCCGCAATGTTTTACTGCACTATATCAACCGGCTTTCCGATTGCCTGTATGCCCTCGCCCGCGTGGAAGACAACGTTGCTCATCAGAACCTGATGATTCAGGAAATCACAAAACGTTATCACGAAGCCAACCACACTTCAGCATTAAAGGAACGCACGATGTCGCTCACTTTTCAGGATCTTCATCAGCTCATTCGTAGCGCGGCAATGCGTGCGGATGAACTGCATATTCCCGTTGTTATCAGCATTGTCGATGCCAACGGAACAGAAAGTGTTACCTGGCGAATGCCTGATGCACTGCTGGTTAGCAGTGAACTGGCACCGAAAAAAGCCTGGACCGCCGTGGCGATGAAAACGGCAACACACAAGCTTACGGATACCGTGCAACCGGGGGCGCCACTTTACGGGCTAGAAAGCCATATGCAAGGCAAAGTCGTCACTTTTGGTGGCGGCTTCCCCCTCTGGCGTGACGGAATATTGCTTGGAGGGCTTGGGATTAGTGGTGGTAGCGTTGAACAAGACATGGATATTGCCCAATGCGCAATGACGGCAATTAACGTGGGAGAAAACCAATGAATAACTCTGAATTAGAAACACTGATCCGCAATATTCTGCGCGAGCAGCTAGCCCCCACGAAATCACAAACGCAAAAAAACGGTATTTTCCAGACTGTCGATGAAGCTATCGGCGCTGCACACCAGGCCTTTTTGCGCTTTCAACAGTGTCCGCTTAAGACTCGCAGCGCCATTATTAGTGCCATTCGCGAAGAGTTAACGCCCCGTCTTACAGAACTGGCGGAAGAGAGCGCTAACGAAACGGGAATGGGAAATAAAGAAGATAAGTACTTAAAAAACAAAGCGGCACTCGATAACACACCAGGAATTGAAGATTTAACCACCACCGCACTGACCGGTGATGGTGGCATGGTTTTGTTTGAATACTCCCCGTTTGGAGTTATTGGCTCGGTCACACCAAGTACCAATCCCACGGAAACCATCATTAACAACAGCATCAGCATGCTGGCAGCTGGTAATAGCGTCTACTTCAGTCCACACCCGGGAGCCCAAAACGTCTCGCTGAAATTGATCGCCATAATCGAAGACATCGCGTTTCGCTGTAGTGGCATTCATAACCTGATCGTTACTGTATCTGAACCGACCTTTGCCGCAACCGAACAGATGATGGTGCACCCTAAAATCAGCGTTCTGGCGATTACCGGCGGTCCGGGCATCGTCGCCATGGGAATGAAAAGTGGCAAGAAAGTGATTGGTGCCGGTGCGGGTAATCCCCCCTGCATCGTCGATGAAACGGCAGATATTGTGAAAGCTGCGGAAGACATCATCAATGGAGCCTCGTTTGATTACAACCTGCCGTGTATCGCAGAAAAAAGCCTGATTGTCGTGGCGTCAGTGGCAGATTATTTAATTCAGCAGATGCAAAGTTTTGGCGCCCTTCTTCTTAACCATGAACAAACTGAAAAATTGCGTGCTGTTTGCCTGCCAGACGGCGTCGCCAACAAAAAACTGGTCGGCAAAAGTCCATCAGCCTTGCTGGAAGCCGCAGGCCTCCCTTTGCCGGCAAAAGCGCCCCGCTTGCTGATTGCCGTTGTTGACGCCGATGATAGCTGGGTTACCAGCGAACAACTCATGCCAATGCTACCCATTGTGAAGGTTAACGATTTTGATAGCGCCCTCACACTTGCGCTGAATGTAGAAGACAGTTTGCATCACACCGCAATTATGCACTCGCAGAACATCTCACGGCTCAACCTTGCCGCGCGCGTTATGCAAACTTCAATCTTTGTCAAAAACGGTCCTTCCTGGGCTGGTATTGGCGTCGGCGGCGAAGGTTTTACGACCTTCACCATTGCTACACCGACCGGAGAAGGGACAACGTCAGCCCGGACTTTTGCCCGCTCACGACGCTGTGTGTTAACCAGCGGCTTTTCCATTCGCTAGAGAAACGGAAATGAATACTTTTTCACTACAGACGCGTTTATACAGCGGACCGGGAAGTCTCAAAGTACTTAGCCGTTTCACGCATAAGCACATCTGGATTATTTGCGACGCCTTTCTGGCGCGATCGCCGTTGATTGATACCTTACGCCTGGCGCTACCCGACAGCAATCGCCCCAGTATTTTTAGCGAAATAACGCCCGACCCAACCATCCAGACAGTGGTAAATGGCATCACTCAGATGCAAACTTTACGCCCGGATGTGGTTATCGGTTTTGGCGGCGGCTCTGCGCTGGACGCCGCAAAAGCGATTGTCTGGTTTAGTCGCCAGTGTGCTATCGAAATTGAAACCTGCGTAGCCATCCCCACCACCAGCGGCACTGGTTCAGAAGTGACCAGCGCCTGTGTCATCAGCGATCCTGAGAAGGGGATTAAATATCCCCTTTTCGATAATGCACTTTATCCGGATATCGCGATCCTCGATCCCTCGCTGGTCGTGAGTGTGCCACCGGCGATAACGGCCAATACCGGAATGGATGTTTTAACCCATGCGCTTGAAGCCTATGTTTCTCCCCGCGCCAGCGACTTCACGGATGCACTGATCGAAAAAGCCGTGCAAATTGTTTTTCACTACCTGCCCACAGCAGTGAATAAAGGCGATTGTCTTGCTACTCGCGGCAAAATGCATAATGCCTCTACGCTTGCAGGAATGGCCTTTAGCCAGGCTGGGCTTGGGTTAAATCATGCGATTGCCCATCAACTCGGTGGGCAGTTTCATTTGCCCCACGGTCTGGCGAATGCGCTCCTGCTGACGACAGTTATTCGTTTTAATGCTAGCGATCCTCGCGCCGCCAAACGCTACGCCCGGCTGGCTAAAACGTGTCATTTATGCCCGGACAATGCCAATGACACCGCAAGCCTGAATGCACTCATTCAACATATTGAACAGCTCAAAAAAACATGTTCAATACCGACTCTCGCCAATGCTCTGAAAGAAAAAAAAGCAGAATGGTCATCACGTATTCCCGATATGGTTCAGGCGGCGCTGGCGGATGCAACATTGCGTACCAACCCACGTGTGGCTGATGCCAATGCTATTGCAGAACTGCTTGAGGAGTTGTTATGAACGATGAGTTCACGTCCTGCGACGGTCAGACGATCCGCGAGCGAGTACAAGCAGCAGGCGTTGTTGGTGCTGGTGGGGCTGGCTTTCCGACACATATCAAGCTACAAGCACGTGTTGATACGTTCCTGGTGAATGCGGCGGAATGCGAACCCATGTTGAAAGTGGACCAGCAGTTAATGGCGCAGCAAGCCAGTCGCCTGCTTCGCGGCGTTCACTACGCGATGAAAGCCACCGGGGCCAGTAGCGGAATCATCGCGCTGAAAGAGAAATATCAACTGGCAATAAACGCCCTCACACCATTACTGCCGCCTGATATCCGCCTGCATATTTTGCCCGACGTTTACCCCGCAGGAGACGAAGTGCTGACCATCTGGATGGCAACAGGTCGCCGCGTTCCACCCGCTGCGTTACCCGTTAGCGTCGGCGTAGTCGTCAATAACGTCCAGACCGTACTCAATATTGCCAGAGCCGTTGAGCAACAGTATCCAGTGACGCGCCGCACGCTAACCATTAATGGTGCGGTTGCGAAACCAATAACGGTGACCGTCCCCATTGGAATGTCTTTACGCGAGGTATTGGCGCTGGCGGGAGGCGCAACGGTAGATAATCCTGGTTTTATCAATGGCGGTCCAATGATGGGGAGTTTGATCACATCGCTCGATACGCCAGTCAGCAAAACCACTGGCGGCTTGCTGGTTTTACCCAACTCTCATTCACTGATCCAGCGTCGAATGCAGGATGACCGCAGCGTACTTGCCGTCGCAAAAACCGTTTGTGAGCAATGCCGCTTATGTACCGATCTCTGCCCACGCCATTTAATTGGTCACGAACTATCACCACATTTGTTAGTACGTGCAGTTAACTACCAACAGCTCGCTACGCCGCAACTGTTACTGACAGCACTCACCTGTTCGGAGTGCAACGTCTGCGCCAGCGTTGCCTGCCCGGTAGGTATATCACCCATGCGCATAAACCGCCTGCTTAAGCAGGAATTACGCGCCAAAAATCTCCGCTACGAAGGTGCCTTAAATCCTGAGGATGCCATGGCAAATTATCGGCTGATTCCAGTAAAACGGCTGGTGGCAAGATTGGGATTAGCCACGTGGTATCAGGACGCGCCATTGTCTGAACACGTACCACAACCCGAAAAAGTGACACTATTGTTACGCCAGCACATCGGTGCCAGCGCAATTCCATGTGTACAAAAAGGCGATTGCGTCGTTCGTGGGCAATGCGTGGGGCAAATTCCACACGGCACATTAGGTGCGCCTATTCATGCCAGTATTGATGGCATGGTCAGCGATGTGACAGAAAACGCGATTACGATAGTGAGAGGTTAATCATGTCGAAAGCGGTAGGTATTTTAGAACTTAGTAGTATCGCGAAAGGAATGGAAACCGGCGATGCCATGCTGAAAAGCGCCAACGTTGAATTACTGGTCAGCAAAACGCTTTGCCCCGGTAAATTTCTGCTGATGCTCGGAGGCGATATCGGTGCAGTACAGCAGGCCATCAACAGCGGCGCTTCCCTTGCAGGTGAAATGCTGGTCGACAGTCTGCTCCTTCCTAATATTCATCCCACTATCCTGCCCGCAATCAGCGGTCTGAACCATGTTGACCAGCGACGGGCTGTCGGTGTTGTCGAAACCTGGAGTGTAGCGGCCTGCATTGACGCTGCCGATTGTGCAGTGAAAGCGGCAAACGTCACGCTCGTACGGGTACATATGGCCTTTGGTATTGGCGGTAAATGCTACATGGTAGTGGCAGGCGATATTTCTGATGTTAATAACGCGGTATCTGTCGCCAGCGAGCGAGCGGGGGAAAAAGGCTTGTTGGTCTATCGCTCGGTAATTGCCCGTCCCCATGAAGCCATGTGGCGTCAGATGGTGGAGGGATAATGTCAACTCAGCACACGACTGAACGAATGATTCAGGAATACGTCCCCGGTAAACAGGTCACGTTGGCACATGTTATTGCAAATCCTGGAAAGGATCTGTTTAAAAAATTAGGCTTACCGGACACCGTTTCCGCTATTGGCATTCTGACGATTACCCCCAGCGAAGCATCTATCATCGCGTGCGATATCGCCACAAAGTCAGGAGCTGTAGAGATTGGTTTTCTTGATCGTTTTACCGGCGCGGTAGTTCTGACTGGCGATGTTTCTGCTATCGAATATGCACTTAGCCAGGTTACCCGCACGCTGGGCGAAATGATGCGCTTTACCGCCTGCCCCATTACCCGGACCTGACTCGATGCAACGTATGATGCTCATCGGCCCCAGCCAGTGCGGAAAAACGTCACTCACGCAATGCCTGCGTGGGGAAGACATTCAGTATCTGAAAACGCAGGCCATCGTCTGGTCACCGGCCACCATTGACACTCCCGGGGAATACCTCGAAAACCGCAGTCTTTACAGTGCGCTGCTGGTCAGCGCCTGTGAAGCAGACATTATCGCGCTGGTGCTTAATGCGGACGCACCGTGGTCACCATTTTCACCTGGTTTTACCACGTCAATGAATCGTCCAGTTATTGGAATAGTCACCAAAGTGGATTTAGCCAGTGAAGAACAGATATCTTTGGTGAAATGCTGGCTACGGGAAGCTGGAGCACGAAAGGTGTTAGTGACCAGTGCGGTAAATAACATCGGGGTTGCAGAACTTCTTGCCTTATTACATACAGAAGAAGGCTGTCGTTAAGCCAGAAATTTCAATATGTTATGAGATGGGAATGATGACTTACAACAGTGAGAAAAGAATCAGTGAACAATGAGGATTGCCCGGCAATCCTCATTGAATAAAGTAGAAATTACTTCGCTTCGCCGTTTTTCATTTCGCCCATAGCTTTCAGCTTTTTGGAGATATCGCGGCGTTCTTTGGAGAGCTCAGCATTTTTGATGATGTAATCATCAACACGATCTTCATAGTCGCCTTTCATGCTGGCGATGATGCCCTGAATTGCTTCAACGCTCATACCAGGTTTGATGTAGTCGCTCAGGTTGTCGAGCAGCAGGACGCGTTTCTGGTTGTCACGGATCTTTTTCTCAACGTCCTGGATTTCACGTTGCAGCTTGTTCTTACGGCGGAACAGACGAACAAATTCCAGCACGTCCTGGAATGAAGGCTTGGTAGTTTCCATTTTTATACCCCTGATAATGTGAGAGTCGGATTCGTTTAAGCAACCGCTATTCGTTAGGGCCAACATTACTCATAGCTGCCGCAGATGACAATGCTTTTATCCCTGTTCACTATCATACCCTTTATCCTTGCTGAATCGAAGCAGCAGCAATTTGATTCTGAAGGTCGGAATTTATTTGCGCAAAGCCCGACAAATCAGATTTGACAGCAACTCCAGTTGATGCGCCGTTTCCATGTTTAGCCATACATAGCCATAAATCGGCGTCTCAACGACTTTCAGATCATGATGATTAGCGAGCAACTGGCGCAACTCTTCCACAGCATCGTTCAGTTTTTCTGTATTGGCAAAAACCGGCTGTGGATTACCTTCGTACAGGGCATGAACAAGAGTCAGCACTATTTGCTGCATCATTTGCTGTGTGTCGCGCAGTTTTTGCGCATTCAGTAGCACGAAATGACTGGGCCTCGTGGCCCAATAAGCATTGATTTGCAGCTCCAGCATACAAACCAGATTACGGTTAATCGTCTGGATACCTTCATATATCGATTTTGGAATACGGGTTTCTTTGCTGGCGGGCGCAATCAGCCCACGCATTTTCACGGCATCAGCCAGGAGTTTTTGCAGATGGCTTTCCAGGTGCGGGCGTTCCAGTAGGTTCGGTGAAAATGCAGATTGGTAGACCCGGTTATATTCGGTAAGGCTTTTCGCCAGTTGAATACGCCAGTGGATGAAGGCCCGCTGCGGCCAGATGCCAGTAAAGACCATGGCCAGTAGGGAGCCGAGGATCACATCGCCGCTTCGCCATAATGCCGTATCAATTTCACCTGTCGGGGAACCAACAACAATCGCCAGCGTCACACCAATCAATAAGCCTTGATAAGGTTTCTTGCCCAGCGCCAGCCAGCCACAAAGAAACATGGCAGCCGCGCACCAGACTAACATTAGCGGTAAAGAGATTAACTCCAGTCGCAGAGCAATAAGACCTAAAATCGAGCCAAACACCGTACCGCCAATACGTTCAAACGCACGAGGGACGACATTCCCCCAGAACGAAATTGGTCCCATGATCACCACCATAGTGACCAGTGGCCAGGTGCTTTCCGGGATAGTAAACAGACGAATGATGAGAAAAGTCAGCAAGAACGCCAGCGCAACCCGAGTACCATGTACAATGCGGTAATGACGGTACACTCGAATTTCGAACGGGCTTAAGGACTTATCGGCACGCACGCGGGCACTCCGTTAAATAAGGATAAAGTTAGCTCAGAACGATTACCGCGGCCAGACACTAAACCAGGTGTCCAGCCGACTTACAAACAGTAATCAGAAACATTCCCGAAGGGATTATCAGAAGTCTGAAGGTCAATTTTACCCTTTTACATGACGAAAAACAGCGAAGCAATCAGGTTAACATCCTGTTGTTGCACCAGCATTAACCCATTTTCGGCTGCACTGCGACATACATTTCAATATCCCAATAGCCGTCTTCCGCTCCGTTATTAAGATAAACTTCGAAACAGGGCTTAGGTGACATCTGATAAGCACTGTCTTGCAAGAGAGTATTAAAAAACTGATACCATGGCGTAGAAAAATCATCGCCTTCTACGCGAGCAACGGCAACCGCATATTGCCCACCGGAGATTTCCGTCAGGATCACGCCTTCACTGTTTTCCGGTAGAGTGAAGTTGTTCTCCAGGGAAACCACCGTGTCGCAGCGTAACTTTTCGGCAGGTGTTTCATCTGGGTTATCGTAATAGACGGCGATCCATTCCTTAGGCACAACTTTTTTGTTGTCTACCCACATCATCAACTGCTCAAAACCTTTCTTTACCGTTTGTTCCCACGGGCCAACGAGATGGAAACCTGCAACGGTACGTTTATCTTCCTGCTTAATCTCGTAGTTCATGACGCCTCCACATACACTGTTTTTTTGTACAGTGTATTTCTCAATGTAAATACCACAAGGAATGAGTGTTGATTATGCGAGCAGACTCGCACTCCTGCCAGTCGGCGCTAAATAAAGGTCAGGAATTATGGTGGAAATAATCGCTCAACCTGGAAAACATACCGCCTTTACCGACAGACTCCAGGGTAACCAATGGCCAATGCGCAACCAATTTATCGCGGTCGTACAGCTCAATTTCCCCTACTCGCTTGTGAGCAGCAATTGGCGCAGTGAGTTCTTTACCATCAAGGGTATATTTTGCTTTGATATTAGGGATCTCCGCTTTCGGCAGCACCATCCAGAACTCTTGTTCCGTTCCCAGTGCGATGTTTTCTTTATCACCATACCAGATGCGTTCCGTACCGACCTTTTTCCCACGGTGCAAAATTTGCACCGTAGTAAAGTTTTGCTGCCCCCAACGCAGTAATTTTCTAGCCTCTTCTTCGCGAGCTTTTGCGCTGTCGGCCCCCATTACCACTGCAATGAGACGGCGTTGCCCATCCACCGCCGAAGCAATGAGATTAAACCCGGCCCCGGATGTATGCCCGGTTTTCAGGCCGTCAACGTTCATGGTTTTATCCCACAATAGCCCGTTTCGGTTTTGCTGGGTGATGCCGTTCCAGGTAAGGCTTTTTTCGCTGTACATATGGTAAAACTCAGGTTCGCCGTGGATGATGGCGCGAGAGAGCACAGCTAAATCATAGGCTGAGCTATGCTGGCCCGGCGCATCCAGACCGTGAACCGTTTCAAAATGGGTATCCTGTAAATGCAACTTTTCAGCGTAATTGTTCATCATTGTGACGAACTGCCGTTGCCCCCCGGCAATATAATCCGCAAGCGCCACACAGGCGTCATTGCCGGAATCCACAATTAATCCACGGCTTAAATCACGTACCGATACGCGATCGCCCTCTTTCAAAAACATCAGTGAAGAACCGACAAAAACCGGATTATCTTTCGCCCACGCATCGCGTCCCACAGTGACAATATCGTCTGGTGTTATGCGATGGCTATCGATAGCGCGATCGACGACATAGCCCGTCATTAGCTTAGTCAGGCTGGCAGGGTTACGTTGTTGGTGCTCATTACCCGCCGTGAGGATCTGTCCGGTTGTGTAATCCATCAAAACCCATGATCCCGCATGAATCTCCGGAGGTTGGGGTGAAAAGGGAATATTTTCCGTCGCAAAACCAGACGATAAATTAAAAACGAACAAAGAAGCAGCAATAATAAGACGGCGTTTCAACAGCAAATCCTCAGGTGTTTCCAATAGCTGTTCTTTTTACGGAAATCCTGATGAACTGGCTGGAATAAAGTGCAAGAAAATGTGACATTTATCTCATTTTAATCTGACATTATCTGTTTCCACACGCAACCAAAATATCGCTCTAAAGCTGATTAGCACGATGATATTTGATACTCTGGCATACAACAGAAATAACGGATTTAACCTAACGATGAATGACGGTAAGCAACAATCTACCTTTTTGTTTCATGATTACGAAACCTTTGGCACGCACCCCGCGTTAGATCGCCCTGCGCAGTTTGCCGCCATTCGCACTGATAGCGAATTCAATATTATCTGCGAACCTGAAGTCTTTTACTGCAAGCCTGCGGACGATTATTTACCCCAGCCAGGGGCGGTGTTAATTACCGGCATCACTCCACAGGAGGCGCGTGCAAAAGGGGAAAACGAAGCTGCCTTTGCCGCCCGTATTCACTCGCTTTTTACCGTACCGAAGACCTGTATTCTTGGTTACAACAATGTGCGTTTTGACGACGAAGTTACGCGCAATATCTTTTATCGTAATTTTTACGATCCCTATGCCTGGAGTTGGCAGCATGATAACTCTCGCTGGGATCTGCTTGACGTGATGCGTGCCTGTTATGCCCTGCGTCCGGAGGGGATCAACTGGCCTGAAAATGATGACGGTCTACCGAGTTTTCGCCTTGAACATTTAACCAAAGCTAATGGTATTGAACATAGCAACGCCCACGATGCGATGGCCGATGTGTACGCCACTATTGCGATGGCGAAGTTGGTGAAAACACGTCAACCACGCCTGTTTGATTATCTCTTTACCCATCGTAATAAGCACAAACTGACGGCGTTGATTGATGTGCCGCAGATGAAACCGCTGGTACATGTTTCCGGTATGTTTGGCGCATGGCGCGGCAATACCAGCTGGGTGGCACCACTGGCGTGGCATCCTGAAAATCGCAATGCCGTGATTATGGTGGATTTGGCGGGAGATATCTCGCCACTCCTGGAGCTGGACAGCGACACGCTGCGCGAGCGCCTGTATACCGCGAAAGCCGATCTGGGCGATAACGCCGCCGTTCCGGTTAAGCTGGTGCATATTAATAAATGTCCGGTGCTGGCGCAGGCGAATACGCTGCGCCCGGAAGATGCCGACAGGTTGGGAATTAATCGTCAGCATTGTCTCGATAACCTGAAAATTCTGCGTGAAAACCCGCAAGTCCGCGAAAAAGTGGTTGCGATATTTGCTGAAGCCGAACCATTTACACCTTCAGATAACGTCGATGCACAGCTCTATAATGGCTTTTTCAGTGACGCCGATCGCGCAGCAATGAAAATTGTACTGGAAACCGAGCCGCGTAATTTACCGGCACTGGATATCACCTTTGTCGATAAACGTATTGAGAAACTGTTGTTCAATTATCGGGCGCGTAACTTCCCGGGGACGCTGGATTACGCCGAGCAGCAACGCTGGCTGGAGCACCGCCGTCAGGTCTTCACAGCAGAATTTTTGCAAAGTTATGCTGATGAATTGCAGATGCTGGCACAACAATATGCCGATGACAAAGAGAAAGTAGCGCTGTTAAAAGCGCTTTGGCAGTACGCGGAAGAGATCGTCTGAAACAAAAAAGCCGGAGTTTATATCTCTCCGGCTTTTTTAGATTTACCGGATGATTATGTCATCCGGCTTGTAAGATTATGCAACGTCTTCGTACTGCGGAACCGGGTTGCGGAAGCTCTTAGTCACGCAAGCCAGGTAAATCAGACCGATAGCTGCCCAGATCAGACCCAGAACCATCGAGCTTTCTTCCAGGTTAACCCACAGCGCACCTACAGTCAGCGCACCACACATCGGCAGGAACAGATACTGGAAGTGATCTTTCAGCGTCTTGTTACGCTTCTCACGGATCCAGAACTGCGAGATAACCGACAGGTTAACGAAGGTGAACGCCACCAGCGCACCAAAGTTAATCAGCGCCGTTGCCATTACCAGGTCAAAGTTGATTGCCAGCAGAGCAATCGCGCCAACCAGGATAATGTTCATCGCCGGAGTACGCCATTTCGGGTGTACATAACCGAAGAAGCTTTTCGGGAACACGCCGTCACGACCCATTACGTACATCAGACGCGCTACGCCTGCGTGCGCCGCCATACCGGACGCCAGTACGGTAATGGTGGAGAAGATCAGCGCGCCAACCTGGAACGCTTTGCCCGCAACGTACAGCATGATTTCAGGCTGTGACGCATCCGGATCTTTAAAGCGAGAGATATCCGGGAAGTACAGTTGCAGGAAGTAAGTTGCAAAGATGAAGATCATGCCGCCAATCAGCGCGGTCAGGAAAATCGCACGCGGGATCACGCGCTCTGCATCTTTGGTTTCTTCCGACAAGTTGCTGATGCCGTCAAAGCCGGTAAAGGAGAAGCACAGAATCGTCGCACCGGTAATCATCGGGATGACATGTGCATCACCGGACCAGAACGGACGCGTGCTCGCCAGCGTACCAGCGCCTTCACCTTCAAATACGCCATACACAACCATGCCCAGAATCACCGCGATCAGCACTACCTGCAACACCACGATTACGGTGTTGAAGTTCGCTACGGATTTCAGACTACGCAGGTTAAAGGCGGTCATAAAGGCCACCAGCGCCACCACAAACATCCACGATGGAATGGAAGGCACCAGAGCTTCAAAATAGATTTTCGCCAGCAGAATGTTGATCATCGGCGCGAACAGATAGTCGAGCAGAGAAGACCAACCCACCATAAAGCCAACCGTCGGGCTAATGGATTTCTGGGCGTAAGTGTATGCAGAGCCAGCAGAAGGATAGCGGCGAACCAGCTTCCCGTAGCTCAGAGCCGTAAACAGGATCGCAATCAATGCGAACGCATAGGCTGTCGGCACATGACCATCCGTGAGGCCTGAAACGATACCAAAAGTATCAAACAGCGTCATCGGCTGCATATAGGCAAGACCCATCATTACAACCGGAACTAACGTAAGCGTTTTACGCAATTCCACGCGAGAGGTGTTTGGAGTAACGTTATGCGACATGGTCATTCTCCTTTACGGTGATAACCGTCGCGTAAGCAAAAAATTGCCCCATTTTTTTGGATTCCTCAGCGACAACAACTGTCGATTTTTAGTAAATATCTATCCGGTACGAAGCCCGGCCTCTTGGTATGAATGATTGGTTTGAAGCAAAAAATAACCGACGTGGATGAAACGTCGGTTTTTAGTCATTTTTTGACAGCGGCGCATTGTGCCTAAATGGGGGGTAAATGACAAGAGAATGAGAGGCTTGTCATATAATTTTTTATTTAAATGGCTGATTTTCCGTCATCATATTTTGCATAAACACCAGCAATAGCACTATTTGCTAAAATCTCATCCCGCCACCACGCACTGGCAAGCCCTGCGGTTTGTTCATTCCATCCAATCCATACGGGTTCAAAGAGGGATTGCGCAACCACTTTCTTCTCAATTAACGCGCCACTATCGAGAAAGCGTTGCGCCAGATAGCGTGGTAAATAACCGCAACCAAGACCGCTGATTTGTAATTCCAGTTTGGTTTTAAAATCAAATACGGTAATGGCCTCTTGTTCGTCGAGAAGTTGTGATGCCGTAGATGCGCCAGCCTGCGCGGTATCACCCACGATAATCGCCCGATAGCGTTTAATGATTCGGCGATTTAACGGTTCCTCTTCCAGAGCTAACGGATGATGAGGTGCAATCGCGAAAACTTGCTCCAGATCGCCCAACCGAGAGAAACCATATTCGCTGGAAGAGGGTGGCTCATGCATCGCGCCAACAATAATATCCGCTCGCCCCTGAGTCAGGGCATCCCAGGAACCGCCCAGAACGCCATTGACAAACTTCAGACGCGTGACGTTGTGATGTTGATAAAAGGCTTCAATAAGTGGCGCAAGCAGTGAAAAGGGAAAGGTATCATCAACACCAATCACCAGTTCATTTTCCCAGCCTTCATGGAGTTTGATCGCTTGTTTTTCCAGCTCATGGACAGTGTGGAGAACTTCCCGCCCTTTCTCTAATAACATTTTTCCGGTGCGGGTGAATTTAGCGCGGTGACCGCTACGATCAAGCAATTGAATATTAAGGTCGCTTTCCAGCTTGTGAACGGTGTAACTCAGAGCGGACGGCGTCTTATAGAGTTTGGCCGACGCCGCCGCAAAACTGCCCTCTTTTTCTAAGGCATCGAGGATCATCAACACATCCAGCAGTGGTTTCATACACGCCCCCTTGCAGTGTATGCGGCGTCCTGCTGGCGTGATGGTTTACTCCAGCGGCATTACCAGCGGATCGGGATACTGGTATTCAAATCCCAGTTCATTACAGATCCGACTCCCATCAATAATTTTACCTTTGCCGCTGTCCAGACTATTTCTGAACTGCGGAGGTTCCAGCCCCAGTAAACGGGCCATCTGCGGATAGAAAACATTGCGCGCAGGGTGAGCTGGCGCACATATATTATAGATGTGTCCGCCTTTAGGTGCCTGTAACAACAGAGTGATAGCGCCAATAACATCTTCCAGGTGAACTAAATTCACACCATGTTCACCATCAGGCGCGGTTTTTCCGGCAAAGAAGCGTCCGGGATGACGCCCAGGCCCGACCAGACCAGCAAGACGCAAAATATCAACCGAAGTACCGGGTAAATTGTGCAGCCAGTCTTCCAGCTCTTTTAACACTCGTCCACTATGGGTCAGCGGATTACGCGGAGTGTTTTCTTTCACCGTGCCTTGTGCGTCGCCATAGACAGACGTTGAGCTGGTAAAAATAATGCGGGGAATACGATGAGCCAGCGCGCTATCCACCAGCTCCTGTACTGCTTGTAAATAGAACTCATCGCCGGGGCCGCTGCGGCGTGCCGGAAGCGTAATCACCAGCGCATCGGCATCCATCAGGGCATCCAAATCGTCAGAATCGCAAACTAAATCGGGCTCCATGCGAAGCAGATAGCTATCAATCCCACTCATTTGGGCCGCTTCTACGCCATCTTGTGTAGTTTTACTCCCGGTGACTTGCCAGCCTCGCGCTGAAAGTGACATCGCCAGCGGCATGCCTAACCACCCTAACCCGACAATTGCGACCTTTTTCATCCGTTTTCTCCTGATACACCTTAGATCTATAAGGCTACGCCAGCGTATCAAAACTGACAATTCATTCTATGAATGAAATCGAAACTGTTAGCAAATATACAATTGCCTGATGCGCTCCGCTTATCAGTCCTACAAAAACATCAATATATTGAATTTAGGCAACATTTGTAGACCAGATAAGGCATTCACACCGCATCCGGCAGGAACAAAGCCCACTTTAGTTACAGAACACAATGTTCTTGAGGGTTTTAAAGACATATTTTCACATTACTTTTTTTAACGTACTCAGTCCTGGCCCCCTCCTTTCCCCGCTCATTCATTAAACAAATCCATCGCCATAAAATATATAAAAAAGCCCTTGCTTTCTAACGTGAAAGTGGTTTAGGTTAAAAGACATCAGTTGAATAAACATTCACAGAGACTTTTATGACACGCGTTCAATTTAAACACCACCATCATCACCATCACCCTGACTAGTCTTTCAGGCGATGTGTGCTGGAAGACATTCAGATCTTCCAGTGGTGCATGAACGCATGAGAAAGCCCCCGGAAGATCACCTTCCGGGGGCTTTTTTATTGCGCGGTTGATAACGATTCAGACAGGTATAAAGAGGAAAAAGAAAATGACAGACAACACTCGTTTACGCATAGCTATGCAGAAATCAGGACGTTTAAGTGATGACTCACGCGAATTGCTGGCGCGCTGTGGCATAAAAATTAATCTTCACACTCAGCGCCTGATCGCAATGGCTGAAAACATGCCGATTGATATTCTGCGCGTGCGTGACGACGACATTCCCGGTCTGGTAATGGACGGCGTGGTAGACCTTGGGATTATCGGCGAAAACGTGCTGGAAGAAGAGTTGCTTAACCGCCGCGCCCAGGGTGAAGATCCACGCTACTTTACCCTGCGTCGTCTGGATTTCGGCGGCTGCCGCCTTTCGCTGGCAACGCCGGTTGATGAAGCCTGGGACGGCCCGCTCTCTTTAAACGGTAAACGTATCGCCACCTCTTATCCTCACCTGCTCAAGCGTTATCTCGACCAGAAAGGCATCTCTTTTAAATCCTGCTTACTGAACGGTTCTGTCGAAGTCGCCCCGCGTGCCGGACTGGCGGATGCGATTTGCGATCTGGTTTCCACTGGCGCCACGCTGGAAGCCAACGGCCTGCGCGAAGTGGAAGTTATCTACCGCTCGAAAGCCTGCCTGATCCAGCGCGATGGCGAAATGGAAGAATCCAAACAGCAACTGATCGACAAACTGCTGACCCGTATTCAGGGCGTTATCCAGGCGCGCGAATCAAAATACATCATGATGCACGCACCGACCGAACGTCTGGATGAAGTCATCGCCCTGCTGCCAGGCGCCGAACGCCCAACTATTCTGCCGCTGGCGGGGGATCAACAGCGCGTAGCGATGCACATGGTCAGTAGCGAAACCCTGTTCTGGGAAACCATGGAAAAACTGAAAGCGCTGGGTGCCAGTTCAATCCTGGTCCTGCCGATTGAGAAGATGATGGAGTGATCGCCATGAGCTTTAACACAATCATTGACTGGAATAGCTGTACTGCGGAGCAACAACGCCAGCTGTTAATGCGCCCGGCGATCTCCGCTTCTGAAAGCATTACCCGCACTGTTAACGATATTCTCGATAACGTGAAAGCACGCGGCGATGACGCCCTGCGGGAATACAGCGCGAAGTTTGATAAAACCACGGTTACCGCGCTGAAGGTGTCTGCTGAGGAAATCGCCGACGCCTGCGAACGCCTGAGCGATGACCTAAAACAGGCGATGGCGGTGGCAGTAAAGAATATTGAAACCTTCCACACTGCGCAAAAACTGCCGCCGGTAGATGTCGAAACTCAGCCAGGCGTACGTTGCCAGCAGGTAACGCGTCCGGTGGCTTCGGTGGGTTTATATATTCCTGGCGGCTCCGCCCCGCTCTTCTCAACGGTATTAATGCTGGCGACTCCGGCGCGTATTGCTGGCTGTAATAAAGTGGTGTTGTGCTCACCGCCGCCGATTGCCGATGAGATCCTTTACGCGGCGCAGCTGTGCGGCGTGCAGGATGTGTTTAACGTCGGCGGCGCACAGGCCATTGCCGCACTGGCGTTTGGTACTGAATCTGTGCAGAAAGTGGACAAAATCTTCGGGCCTGGCAACGCCTTTGTCACCGAGGCAAAACGCCAGGTAAGCCAGCGTCTGGATGGTGCGGCGATCGATATGCCCGCAGGCCCGTCGGAAGTGTTGGTCATTGCCGACAGCGGCGCAACGCCGGATTTTGTCGCCTCTGATTTGCTCTCCCAGGCAGAACACGGCCCGGACTCACAGGTGATTTTACTGACGCCCGATGCTGATATGGCGCGTCAAGTTGCCGAAGCCGTCGAACGCCAGCTGGCAGAACTGCCGAGAGCTGAAACCGCCCGCCAGGCACTGAGCGCCAGCCGCCTGATCGTGACCAACGATTTAGCGCAGTGCGTAGAGATCTCCAACCAGTACGGCCCGGAGCACCTGATCATTCAGACCCGCAACGCCCGCGATCTGGTCGATGGCATCACCAGCGCCGGTTCGGTATTTCTTGGTGACTGGTCACCGGAATCGGCAGGTGATTACGCCTCCGGCACCAACCACGTTCTGCCGACTTACGGTTACACCGCCACATGTTCCAGCCTCGGGCTGGCGGATTTCCAGAAGCGCATGACCGTGCAGGAACTGTCAAAAGAAGGGTTTTCCGCCCTGGCAGCAACCATTGAAACACTGGCTGCTGCCGAGCGCCTGACCGCCCACAAAAATGCCGTTACTTTGCGTGTTAACGCCCTGAAGGAGCAAGCATGAGCACCGTGACTATTACCGATTTAGCGCGTGAAAACGTCCGCAACCTGACGCCGTATCAGTCGGCGCGTCGTCTGGGCGGTAACGGCGATGTCTGGCTGAACGCCAACGAATATCCCACAGCCGTCGAGTTTCAGCTTACCCAGCAAACGCTCAACCGCTACCCGGAATGCCAGCCGAAAGCGGTGATTGAAAATTACGCGCAATATGCAGGCGTAAAACCGGAGCAGGTGCTGGTCAGCCGTGGCGCGGACGAAGGTATTGAACTGCTGATCCGCGCTTTTTGCGAACCGGGCAAAGACGCCATCCTCTACTGCCCGCCAACGTACGGCATGTACAGCGTCAGCGCCGAAACCATTGGTGTCGAGTGCCGTACAGTGCCGACGCTGGACAACTGGCAACTGGACTTGCAGGGTATTTCCGACAAGCTGGACGGCGTAAAAGTGGTTTATGTTTGCAGCCCCAACAACCCGACCGGGCAACTGATCAATCCGCAAGATTTTCGCACCCTGCTGGAGTTAACGCGCGGTAAAGCCATTGTGGTTGCCGATGAAGCCTATATCGAGTTTTGCCCGCAGGCATCGCTGGCTGGCTGGCTGGCGGAATATCCGCACCTGGCTATTTTGCGCACACTGTCGAAAGCCTTCGCGTTGGCGGGGCTTCGTTGCGGATTTACGCTGGCAAACGAAGAGGTCATCAACCTGCTGATGAAAGTGATCGCCCCCTACCCGCTCTCGACGCCAGTTGCCGACATTGCGGCACAGGCGTTAAGCCCGCAGGGAATCGTCGCCATGCGCGAACGAGTGGCGCAAATTATTGCTGAACGTGAATACCTGATTGCCGCACTGAAAGAGATCCCCTGTGTGGAGCAGGTTTTCGACTCCGAAACCAACTACATTCTGGCGCGCTTTAAAGCCTCCAGCGCAGTGTTTAAATCTTTGTGGGATCAGGGCATTATCTTACGTGATCAGAATAAACAACCCTCTTTAAGCGGCTGCCTGCGAATTACCGTCGGAACCCGTGAAGAAAGCCAGCGCGTCATTGACGCCTTACGTGCGGAGCAAGTTTGATGAGTCAGAAGTATCTTTTTATCGATCGCGATGGAACCCTGATTAGCGAACCGCCGAGTGATTTTCAGGTGGACCGTTTTGACAAACTCGCCTTTGAACCGGGCGTGATCCCGGAGCTGCTGAAGCTGCAAAAAGCGGGCTATAAGCTGGTGATGATCACTAATCAGGATGGTCTGGGAACACAAAGTTTCCCGCAGGCGGATTTTGATGGCCCGCACAACCTGATGATGCAGATCTTCACCTCGCAAGGCGTGCAGTTTGATGAAGTGCTGATTTGCCCACACCTGCCCGCCGATGAATGCGACTGCCGTAAGCCGAAAGTAAAACTAGTGGAACATTATCTCGCTGAGCAAGCGATGGATCGTGCCAACAGTTATGTAATTGGCGATCGCGCGACCGATATTCAACTGGCTGAAAACATGGGCATTAATGGTTTACGCTACGACCGCGAAACCCTTAACTGGCCGATGATTGGCGAGCAGCTCACTAAACGAGACCGTTACGCCCATGTAGTGCGCAACACCAAAGAGACGCAAATTGACGTTCAGGTGTGGCTGGATCGCGAAGGCGGCAGCAAGATTAACACCGGCGTGGGATTCTTTGATCACATGCTGGATCAGATCGCCACCCACGGCGGTTTCCGCATGGAAATCAACGTCAAAGGAGACCTCTATATCGACGATCACCACACCGTCGAAGATACCGGCCTGGCGCTGGGGGAAGCATTAAAAATTGCTCTCGGTGACAAACGCGGTATTTGCCGCTTTGGTTTTGTGCTGCCGATGGACGAATGCCTTGCGCGCTGCGCGCTGGATATCTCTGGTCGCCCGCACCTGGAATATAAAGCCGAGTTTACCTACCAGCGCGTGGGCGATCTCAGCACCGAAATGATCGAGCACTTCTTCCGTTCGCTCTCTTACACCATGGGCGTGACGCTGCACCTGAAAACTAAAGGTAAAAACGATCACCACCGTGTAGAGAGCCTGTTCAAAGCCTTTGGTCGCACCCTGCGCCAGGCCATTCACGTGGAAGGCGACACCCTGCCCTCGTCGAAAGGAGTGCTGTAATGAACGTGGTGATCCTTGATACCGGCTGCGCCAACCTGAACTCGGTGAAATCTGCCATTGCGCGTCACGGTTATGAACCAAAAGTCAGCCGTGACCCTGACGTAGTGTTGTTGGCCGATAAACTGTTTTTGCCTGGCGTCGGCACCGCACAAGCAGCGATGGATCAGGTGCGTGAGCGCGAGCTGTTTGATCTCATCAAAGCCTGTACCCAACCGGTGCTGGGCATCTGCTTAGGGATGCAACTGCTGGGACGACGCAGTGAAGAGAGCAATGGCGTCGATTTGTTGGGTATCATCGACGAAGACGTGCCGAAAATGACCGACTTTGGCCTGCCGCTCCCGCATATGGGCTGGAACCGCGTATACCCGCAGGCGGGCAACCGTCTGTTTCAGGGAATTGAAGACGGCGCGTACTTTTACTTTGTTCACAGCTACGCGATGCCAGTAAATCCGTGGACCATCGCCCAGTGTAATTACGGCGAACCATTCACCGCTGCGGTGCAAAAAGATAACTTCTACGGCGTTCAGTTCCACCCGGAACGTTCTGGTGCCGCTGGCGCTAAGTTGCTGAAAAACTTCCTGGAGATGTGATGATTATACCGGCATTAGATTTAATCGACGGCACCGTGGTGCGTCTCCATCAGGGCGATTACGGCAAACAGCGCGATTACGGCAACGACCCACTGCCGCGCTTACAGGATTACGCGGCACAAGGTGCCGAAGTATTACACCTGGTGGATCTGACCGGGGCAAAAGATCCGGCAAAACGTCAAATCCCGCTGATTAAAACCCTGGTGGCGGGCGTTAACGTTCCGGTGCAGGTTGGCGGCGGCGTGCGTAGCGAAGAAGACGTAGCGGCGTTACTGGAAGCAGGCGTTGCGCGCGTGGTGGTAGGCTCCACCGCGGTGAATGAAATCACAGAAATGGTGAAAGGTTGGTTTGAACGCTTCGGTGCCGATGCCTTAGTGCTGGCGCTGGATGTCCGTATTGACGAGCAAGGCAACAAGCAGGTGGCGGTCAGCGGCTGGCAAGAGAACTCGGGCGTTTCGCTGGAACAACTGGTGGAAACCTATCTACCCACAGGCCTGAAACATGTGCTGTGTACCGATATCTCGCGCGACGGCACGCTGGCAGGTTCTAACGTCTCTTTATATGAAGAAGTGTGCGCCAGATATCCGCAAGTGGCATTTCAGTCCTCTGGCGGCATTGGCGACATTGATGATGTCGCTGCCCTGCGTGGCACTGGCGTACGCGGCGTAATAGTTGGTCGTGCATTGCTGGAAGGTAAATTCACCGTGAAGGAGGCTATCGCATGCTGGCAAAACGCATAATTCCGTGTCTCGACGTTCGTGATGGTCAGGTGGTGAAAGGCGTACAGTTTCGCAACCATGAAATCATTGGCGATATTGTGCCGCTGGCAAAACGCTACGCCGAAGAAGGCGCTGACGAACTGGTGTTCTACGATATCACCGCTTCCAGCGATGGGCGTGTGGTAGATAAAAGCTGGGTATCTCGCGTGGCGGAAGTGATCGACATTCCCTTCTGCGTAGCTGGCGGGATTAAGTCACTGGATGACGCTGCCAAAATTCTTTCCTTTGGCGCGGATAAAATCTCCATAAACTCCCCTGCGCTGGCAGATCCGACATTGATTACCCGTCTGGCAGATCGTTTTGGCGTGCAGTGTATTGTGGTGGGCATAGATACCTGGTACGACGCCGAAACCGGCAAATATCATGTGAATCAATATACCGGCGATGAAAGCCGCACCCGCGTCACTCAGTGGGAAACGCTCGACTGGGTAGAGGAAGTGCAAAAACGCGGTGCCGGAGAAATCGTTCTTAATATGATGAATCAGGACGGCGTGCGTAACGGTTACGATCTTGAGCAACTGAAAAAAGTACGTGAAGTCTGCCACGTACCGCTGATTGCCTCCGGTGGCGCAGGCACTATGGAACACTTCCTCGAAGCCTTCCGCGATGCCGACGTCGATGGCGCGCTGGCGGCTTCCGTATTCCACAAACAAATAATCAATATTGGTGAATTAAAAGCGTACCTGGCAACACAGGGCGTGGAGATCAGGATATGTTAACAGAACAACAACGTCGCAAACTGGACTGGGAAAAAACCGACGGGATGATGCCAGTGATTGTACAACACGCGGTATCCGGCGAAGTCGAAGTGTTAATGCTGGGCTACATGAACCCGGAAGCTCTGGACAAAACCATCGAAAGCGGCAAAGTCACCTTCTTCTCGCGTACTAAACAGCGACTGTGGACAAAAGGCGAAACGTCGGGAAATTTCCTCAATGTGGTGAGTATTGCCCCGGACTGCGACAACGACACGCTACTGGTACTGGCGAATCCCATCGGCCCGACCTGCCACAAAGGCACCAGCAGCTGCTTTGGCGACACCGCTCACCAGTGGCTGTTCCTGTATCAACTGGAACAACTGCTCGCCGAACGTAAATCTGCCGATCCGGAAACCTCCTACACTGCCAAACTGTATGCCAGCGGCACCAAGCGCATTGCGCAGAAAGTGGGTGAAGAAGGCGTGGAAACCGCACTGGCCGCGACGGTACATGACCGCTTTGAACTGACCAACGAGGCGTCTGACTTGATGTATCACCTGCTGGTGCTGTTGCAGGATCAGGCGCTGGACTTAACGACGGTAATTGAGAACCTACGTAAACGGCATCAGTGAGTTGCGGGCTGACCGGATGTGATGTAGCTGTCGCATCCGGCAAAAAAAAACGGGCAAGGTGTCACCACCCTGCCCTTTTTATTTAAAGCTGAAAAGATTATTTCGCGTTGTAATTACGCAGCGCATTACGCCCCAGCACAATCCCCGCGCCAACCATACCGCCCAACAGCACAGCCAGAATCAAGGTAATTGCTTTCTTCGGGCTATCGCGACGAATTGGCAGTGTGGGTTTCATAACGTAACGGTAGGCATGAATATCAAGATCATCAACCTTCAGACTTTCGATATCCAGCAGGTTTTGACGAGTCTGATAGTAACCAGGCGAGAAAACCAGCGGACGGGTCGCTTCATGCTTTATCATCGACTCCAGTGCTTCGCTACCTAACAAAAGCAACGTGTCCTGAGTAATATTTTCACCAGTCTGCTGAATCTGCGGCTTTGTTACCTGCGCCTGATTCGCATACTGCAACGCTTCCTGAATCTGGCGGATACGCAGAGTTTTTTGCTCTTGAGCCACCACTTCCTGAGTTTTCAGGGAGTCCTGCAAGGTTTTCATACCCAAAGCGATATTATCCTTCAGGTCTTTCTCCAGCTCTTCATTCACTCGGTCATCAACTTGTTGAATGTATTCAGCCAGCTTTTTCTGTGCATCCGCCGCAGTGTGCCCGACATAAGAAACAGCTAACGGTAACGGCTGGTTTTTAACAGCAGGCTCGATAGTCAGTTTTTCGCGTTCTTCCTGATTATCCAGCGTTTCCGCTAATGCAGAGAAAGCAGAACTGAAGCGCCCAATCAACGCCTCCTGTAAATCAGCTACTTTTGGCGCAGCCTGGCCATAAATTACATTCATGGCGTTGTTATAGCCGGCAATTTGCCCCACATCAGGTTGAGTGACAATGGCTGTTGATGTCCATTGCTCTTTCGCTACTGCCAGGTATCCAATAGCCAACACGATAGCCACAATGACTGTGGCGATAATGGTCATCTTCCCGCGCCACAGTTGCATCAGTAAATCAATTAAATCAATTTGTTCCGGGTCATTGTGGTGCCCAGAAATATTATTATTTTCAACTTTCATCATTACCCTAACAGACGGAAAATT